>JAZDEG010000014.1:0-37682 GCA_043809085.1 Pseudomonadota bacterium
TGAAGACGCCGCTGAAATCAGCCGTGCTGACAGCAGTATCGGTATCGGTTGGATCGCCGTCTGTCTCTGCATCCTGGGTGGTGAGTATCACTTCGCCCTCGCCGGTGGCAGTTACGACAACGGTGGGGTTATCATCCTCGAAATTGAGAATCAATGTACCCTTTGCAGTATCAATTCCATCACTAACATTCACATTTAGAGAAACGGATAGAATATCTTCACCAGTGGTATCCGGATGATCAATCGGTCCGGAAAGGACTATCGTGTAATGCCCTTGGTTGTCTATGGTAATAGTGACTATGGTATTGGAGCCAGCGGTACCAACTAAAGTATTCGTTCCACTTCCAGTCCAATTAATTCCAACACCGCCTGATGTTAAGGCGCCATCCTCTGGCTGACCACTTAAAGTCACCGTTAGATTGTCGCCGTCGGCATCATGAATGGGGACCTGGCCACTAGCAGTTATTGCATCTGTAGTGTCAGCTGGAATTCCAATAGTGTCAGCGGTTCCACCGGGTAAGCCTTCTTCTGAAAGCGCTGATTCAGAGGTTCCTACTTCCGGAGGAGTATTAATAATATTCGGAGGAGTATCCCCCCCCTCTTCAGGGAGCGGAGGTACATCTTCAGGTACGAGAAAGTTAAAAGTCGGACCTGTTGTCTCAGCACCGCTATCCGGGGTTACCTCTTCTCCGGTCAGGTCAAATTTGACGACAGGATGTCCGCCACCACCATCGGCAACACCGGGTTCACCGGCCGCAGGAGGTTCCAGCTCAACAGTGGGGTCAAATTCTTCGGTTTCAAGAGCCGCCTGAATTTCTTTAACATCTGTGGTGACTTCTGCAAGGGTGGCAGGTGGTTCGTTCGTATAGACATCCTCATCAATGGAAACATCGGACATCCGACCAATGTCCAGATGCGTCTGGGCTGCATCATTAAAAATGATGGAAACTCTGCCATCGCTTTCAGTAACGATTCTTTCATTTGCGTAAACAGGGCTATTAGGTCCAAGTACACGTTCTGTTCCGTCAGCAGCGACAGCTTTTACCTTGCCGTAAATTATAAAAACCTTACCTACTGGCGTATTTCCCGTCGTTTCTGTGATGGCCATGGTTTTCTCCCTGAAAGTGGTTGATTATGTAAAATGAGCATAGAGGCTTTTTATTGGTAGCCTGAGTTTAATACTCCGCCCCTTGGGGCGTTCATTGCTTTTAAAGATACCCCGCTGCTTGCGGCGGGGTAGTTCATTTTATATAATAAGACAAGCTCATAAAGAAAGTCCATTGTACCTTGGTACTAAAAGTCCCCAAAAAAACTATTTGCTCACCTCCCGTTTTTGTTGACCAAAAACAGATGTTTCTTTCCAGAATTATTTGATATTTCAGCTTTAGATAAGTCTTTTGGCTCGGATGCTAACAGACAGTTGTGTTTTTGATTGGAATGTGATTGACTTTAATGAATTCTCATTATTTTGCCCTATCGATTTGAGTCTGTTGAAATTCAAAAAAGGAGGAAAAGCCATGAGGAGTAATTTTCTTGTCAGTGGTGTGTTGGTAATCTTTTTCATGTCGATGTTGTCGAGTTGTGCAACCATTCCTGAAGAACATAAAGGGGCAGCAACAGGTGTTGGTGTCGGTGCGGCCACAGGAGCTGTTGCAGGTGCACTTCTTGGTAAAGACACCAAAAGTGCTGTCCTTGGTGCCCTTGCAGGCGCCTTGGTGGGCGGCGCAATCGGTCATTATGGGTATGACCAGAAGAAAAGTCGTGATGAAACCCAACAAACATACAACTACAAATCTGCTTATGGGACCGTGCTCACGCTGGAGGATGTCTCTTCAGTACCTAAAAGGATTTCACCGGGGCAAACCGTGGAACTCAACATGACTTACGCAATCCTTAATCCATCTCCCGATGTACAGACAAACATCACGGAAACCAGGACGATCATGCATAACGGCATTCAAGTCGGCAGGCCGGAAGTTAAGGTGACACGCCCTGATGGGACCTGGACTTCCTCAATCCCACTGCATCTTCCTGCAAATGCCGAGAAAGGAACATATGTCGTCATAAGCGAAATTCAGAGTGATAATGTCAAGGATTCAAGAGAATTCACCTTTACTGTGATCTGAAATAGCTTGGAAAAAGTGGGCGCCAGAGCGATGTTTTTTTTGAGAAAATGCTAAAAAAAGAAGGCCTCGCCATACACTTTAAACAAAGCTATTGAAGTAAAAAAAAAGACACAAAAAAAGGACTAACAAGCTGATATCGCTTGAAAGTCCTTTGTTGTTTTCTGGTGCCCCCGGCAGGAATCGAACCTGCGACTCCAGGATTAGGAATCCTGTGCTCTATCCCCTGAGCTACGAGGGCAATGTGATGGCCCTTATATAACGTAAAGTAGTTGGAGAAACAACAGTTTTTCAACCCCCAGTCCGTATGAGGCTGTGGTGACAAATGTCCACACGCGCCCACCATCCTTATCAGAAGCAAAAAAAGTCATGTCATTCTGGTCTTGAGTCCTTTTCTTTTTATAATCACTTTGTAGCGTAGAGATTTTTTCATTTTTCTGGTAGCAATTAATTTTTGGGCGTCAAATTGCGAGCAATTCATTTCGTTACGCTTATTTTGTTGCTTAAAAATGGTGAATCGCTCAATTTAAAAAAAAGATTTTGCAAATGAAGAGAAATGGGACATCGGGAACATCATTGAACGAGGATGCCAGAGTATGAGAAGAAAAAATAAACTCTATGGATTTTTGCATACATCAAAAAAACGTGTCCGATTTTTTGCTTATTTCCTGATGGCCGTTTTGGCGGGTAATCTGGATGCTGTTGTTGATTTTTTTCTCCATCCCGAAATTCCTTATTTTGACCAGGAGCACTTTGTCACTGGCAGTATAATGTGCGTTTTGACTATTCTTCTTTGTACGCTCCTTGAAAACAATATCCAGGAAGAAAACTTCAGCAGTGATTCAATGTCACCCGGTCTGGGGCCTTATGTCTGGTTTATTGCGGCTTTCTGGTCGATCATAGTCGTTTTTTCGCTCGGCTGGAATATTGTCAGGCAGAAGCAGGAAGTTCTGCAGGTCGCGCTCAACGAGGCCAGGACAATATACCAGAAGGATCTGGTGTATTACCGATGGGCCACTGAGCATGACGGGGTCTTTGTGCCGATAACCCAAAGAACCAAGCCAAATCCTTATTTGCAGCATGTTCCTGAATATGAAGGAACTACCTCATTAGGTAAGTCGCTCACACTTGTCAATCCTGAATACATGATCCGGCAGGTTTATGAAATGCAGACTCCGCTTTCCGGTGTCCATGGGCACATTACCAGCCTTGATCCCATTCGTTCGGAAAATGCTGCTGACACATGGGAAACCAATGCTCTGGACCAGTTTGAGGAAGGGGTTACGGAGGTGAGTTCCATTGAAGAGATTGATGGAGAACCCTACCTGCGTTTGATGCGTCCCCTGGTAACTGAAATTGGATGTCTGAAATGCCATTCCTCGCAAGGATACGATGTGGATGATATCCGTGGCGGTATCAGTGTTTCCGTGCCGATGTCACTCCTTTTCTCCATTTACAAGAAAGATGTCTTCATGTTTTCCCTGGCCCACGCCATCCTTCTCGGCTTGGGTTTAATCGGTATCTTCCTCGGTTCCTGTCGGATCAGGCAATCCATGCTGGAGCGGGAACAGGCTGAAGCGAAAACCCGTTCCATCATTGACAATATGCTGGATGGCCTCATAACAATGGACCAGGACGGAAACATCGAAACACTTAACAGCGCAGCCCTCAACATGTTCGGCTATGAGTCACCAGAGATCGTCGGGCGCAACCTTGACCGGCTCATAGAGTTTCCGGAAAGCGCCGACTGGAATGTGGGGAAACAACACGATTTTCACTTTGATATGAAAAAAGCCATGGGCAGCCAGAAGGAGTTGACAGGGAGACGCAAAGACGGTTCAACATTTCCCGTGCAGATTTCTTTCAGTGAAATGATTCTTGGCCCAAACCATCACCTCATCATAACCGTGCGGGACATCACCCAGGAAAAAATAAGAAAAGAGGAGGCCCTTCGCACAGGGCAGCTTGCGGCCATAGGGGAGCTTGCGGCCGGGGTGGCTCACGAAATTAATAATCCTATCAATGGAATTATTAATTATACCCAGATTCTCATGGATGATCATGAAGAAAAAGATGAAGCGGATACCATCCATAAAGACATCATGGGACGTATTATCAAGGAAGGGGAACGCATCTCGATCATTGTCAAGAATCTTCTTTCTTTTGCCCGACAACGTGATGAAATCGTTGAGCACATAAAACCAGGCGACGTCATCAAAGACAGCCTTTCGTTGCTCATGCATCAACTGCATAAGGATGGCATCCAACTGACTGTCAATGTGCCGGCAGACCTGCCCTTTCTCAAGGGGAATCCCCAGCAGTTGCAGCAGGTCTTTGTTAATCTGTTGACCAATGCAAGTTATGCCTTGAATCAGAAATACCCTGGGCAAAGTCCTGAGAAGCGCATCGAGATCACGAGCATTGTTGTCAAACAGGAGGGGAGGGATTTTATCAGAACGACTGTAAGCGATTGGGGTTCAGGTATTTCCCAGGATGTTGTCGACCACATTTTCGATACGCTTTTCACAACAAAACCACCGGGTGAGGGCACGGGGCTGGGGCTCAGCATCAGTAAAGGGCTGATACGTGATCACAACGGTTATCTTTCTCTGTCGAGCAAGCCGGGTGAACCGACGGTTGCCACAGTAGATCTTCCTGTTTCTGAGACAGCCACTGGTAACCGTGTCGACGGATGTTAATGGGCTTGAGGTTATTATGAGGAAGTGGTGTGTTGATTTCCGATACTGTCTGGAAAATCGAATATTTCTTTGCTTTTCGGGCTCTAATCCTGATCTTGGTCTTTTGCGTATATCTTTATGAAATTAAATAAAATTCTATTAAAAGGCGTCATGGCGATTCTGCCGATCGCAGCGACGCTGTATCTTCTTGTGTGGCTCATGACAACGGCTGAGCATGTTCTGGGGGGATTGTTGCAGATTGCCCTGCCACATGGCTGGTACCGTCCCGGAATGGGGCTTGTCGTCGGTATTATAATAGTGCTGATGGTCGGATTCATGATGGAAAACTTTTTTGCCCGCAAGGTGGTGGCGTGGGTGGAAGGAGTAATATGCCGTGTGCCTTTTATAAAAAGTATTTACGGCGCTGTGCGGGATTTTCTGACCTTTCTTTCCCAGGGGAAAGAAAGGGGGCCACGTCAGGTCGTTTCCGTCACGTTGGGGGGTACGGGGGTAAAACTGATCGGATTTGTCACAAAAGATGATGTCTCGTTTCTCAGTTCTTCACTGGGCCAGGAAAGGGTGGCGGTCTACTTTCCCTTGAGTTATCAGATCGGCGGTTATACAGCACTGGTTCCCCGATCGATGCTTGAGCCGCTCGATATTTCCCTGGAAAAGGCGATGCAGTTTGTCATGACCGCGGGAATCATTGAAAGAGAGAAGCAAGGGAAGAAGGGGGTGGAGAGTTTGTGAGGTGGTCTGGTGGAGGAGATAGGGGTGTTCTCCCGGATGATCTATTGCTCGACTGTGAATGTTGGTGATGCCTTGGAAAGCGGAAACTGGAATGATTATCTGAAATTTTTTGCCGCACTTGTTGCCATCGTCAATCCGGTCGGTGTTGTGCCGATATTTATCAACCTGACAGTGGAGCAAAGTGAGAGTGCGCGTCATAAGACGGCGCAGACGGCCGCATTTTCCGTGGCAATTATTCTGCTGCTTGTTCTGTTCAGTGGAGAAATCATCCTGCGATTTTTCGGGATAACCGTCGGCTCGTTCAAAGTGGGAGGCGGTATTCTCATTTTGCTCATGGCAATTTCAATGCTGCATGCCGCGGTCAGCAGGGTGAAGCAGACAGAGGAGGAGATCCATGATTCCGCAGACCGTGATACCGTGGCGGTCGTTCCCCTCGGCACTCCGCTTCTTGCCGGCCCGGGCGCTATCAGCACGGTCATTCTCTATGCCCAGCGCGATTCCACCCCCTTGCATTATACTGTTCTGTTTGTTGAGATTATTCTGCTGGCAGGGCTTACCTGGCTTATTTTGCGGATTGCCCCGAGTTTGGCGAAAATGCTCGGGAAAACAGGGATAAATGTTGTCACCAGGATCATGGGACTTATTATGACCGCAGTAGGAGTCGAGTTTATTGCAAGCGGTTTGAAGCAGCTTTTTCCTGTGCTTGGAGGTTAAGGTTTCAGGCCGTGTCGGAGGTATCGGTGAAGAAACGGCAGGCGTCATCCTGACAATCCTTGATCTGTTCACTGTAACGATCAACTTTTGTTTCCATGCCGCACGCCGTGCAGACTACCCGGGCACTGCTTCAGCGCCCTTTTATTGCAGCCCTGCCGCCGCAGAAAATACAGGTGAGGTGTAATTCCGGTTCGTTTTTCATGATTCTCCGGTTGCGTTTGGGTTTTGTCCTGCGGCGGGAGTTAGTTCTCCATCCTAAAAAAACTGTTTTATAGTAAACAAGTGGTCTTTATCTTGAAAGAAAAATAAGTGAGAAAGTTGCTTTGGGAAAATTACATGTAACCGGACTCACAGGCGGCATGGGGTCAGGCAAGAGTTCTGCTGCTCGTTTCCTCTGCCGGAGGTTTGCAATCTCATGTTTCAGCGCAGACCGGGTCGTGCATGAACTGCTTGAGCCGCAACAGTCCTGCTGGCGGGTGGTTCGCGAATTAGGGGCTTTTCTGAATGAGGATCAAACTCTCAATAAACCTCTTTTCCGGGAAGCGCTTTTTGCGGATAACGAACTGCGTGAACAGGTTAATAATAAAATGCATCCCCTGGTACACCAGGCTCTTTTTGAGAAAATTCATCATGCAAATCGTGAGTTCGGGCAGTATCATTTTCTTATTGATGTGCCGCTTCTTTATGAGGCGGAATGGCGGAATATGTTTGCCACTGTGATTGTCGTCTACGCGGCCCCGGAAAAATGTATTGAAAGAGTTGTTGCCCGTGACGGTGTCCCGCGTGAACAGGCGGAAAGGTCGATTTGTTCCCAATGGCCTCTTCGGGAAAAGGCTCTGCGAGCGGATCATGTGGTGGACAATAGCGGCTTGTGGAGTGATTCTTGTATTCAGCTCTTGCATCTTGGGGAATTTCTTTGGGGAAAAGGGAAACTGGAACTTCAAAAAGTATGAAAAAAAATCTTGACAGTATTTGAGAAATACAGCAATTATCAATAATATCCCTGATCCTTCCACGTACGACAAATTTATAGTTCGTTAAGATCGTAATCGTTCTGTTTCATTTTCTGAATTTATCGAATCATTTTACTTTCACAGAAATAATCTAGCATATCTATAATTTCTATTTTTTATATATTCTATTTGTTAACGGGTTTAATCCGCTGCGCAAGATGTGTCGTGTCTGACATTTTCTAACCTCGTTGCCCTGCATTGCTAAGGTTCAATTCTTGTCTGATTCATCTTTCGTATCTTTGAAAACGGATTTTGCCCGGCAGTAAGAAGGCTTATACCGGCTCGTTTCGAAAACCCAAAAAGTGTACCGTCTTGAAAATCGTTGCAGGCGCAGAAAGCCAACCTTCCGGCAAAACCGGTGAATTCGCTTTCAGTCTGCAGGACCATTTGAATAAAGTGAATTTTCGATCAAGGCAATTTGCAAGGAAAAATCAACCTCACTTTGATGATGATAATCTGAGCATACGGCTGAGGTCGGAATAAAATACAATTTTTCAGATACCTGAAAATTTTAAAATATGAACCGGCGGGTAAGCGGCTTGTGCCGAACCGTCACAATGTGTTGAGGAGAAAAAAAGGCAGATGAATTTAACCGATTTAAAAGTAATGAAGATCAATGAATTGACCAAGTTGGCCAAAGAGCTTGGTGTCGAAGGTTTCAGCGCGATGCGAAAGCAGGAATTGATCTTTGCAATTATCCAGACCAAAACCAAAGAAATGGAAAAAAACGGTGTGGTCCGGGGAAATGGCGTACTTGAGGTTCTGCCGGATGGATTCGGCTTTCTTCGGTCTCCAGATTTTAACTATCTGCCAGGTCCTGACGACATTTATGTTTCTCCGTCACAGATCCGGCGGCTGAACTTGCGTACCGGCGACAGCATCGACGGTCTCGTCCGTTCACCCAAGGAAGGGGAGCGTTATTTTGCTCTTCTGAAAGTGGAGAGCGTCAACTACCAGCCCCCGGAAAATGCCAAGAATAAAACCATCTTTGCCAACCTGACCCCCCTTCATCCGGAAGAGCGGATCGTGCTGGAGTGTGACCCTGATAACTATTCTATGCGCATGATGGATATGATGTCTCCCATCGGCAAGGGACAGCGCGGCCTGATTGTTGCCCCCCCCCGGACCGGCAAGACGGTTCTGTTGAAGGATATTGCCAACAGCATAACCCAGAACCATAAAGAGATCATTCTCATCGTTCTGCTCATTGACGAGCGGCCCGAAGAGGTCACCGACATGGCGCGAAGCGTTAAGGCCGAGGTGATCAGTTCAACTTTTGATGAGCCGCCCCAGCGTCATATTCAGGTGGCGGAGATGGTGCTTCAAAAAGCCAAAAGACTGGTTGAGCATAAATTTGATGTGGTTATCCTGCTTGACAGTCTCACCCGACTTGCCCGGGCATACAACACCGTCATGCCTTCGAGCGGAAAAATTCTTTCAGGTGGTGTCGACTCCAACGCCCTGCACCGGCCGAAACGTTTTTTCGGTGCCGCCCGTAACATAGAAGAGGGAGGCAGTCTGTCGATAATTGCATCCGCTTTGATTGAAACCGGCAGTCGCATGGATGAGGTTATTTTTGAGGAGTTCAAGGGCACGGGTAATATGGAAATCGTCCTTGACCGGAAAATGGCCGACCGCCGTCTCTTCCCGGCAATGGACATGAATAAGTCGGGTACCCGGAAGGAAGATCTGCTTCTTGCTCCTGACGTCATCAACCGTACCTGGATTCTCCGTAAGCTTCTTTCCAACATGAAAGCTGCCGACGCCATGGAGTTTATGCTTGATAAGATGAAGGGAACAAAGACAAACCAGGATTTTTTTGATCTGATGAACGGATAAAGAATGCGGACCTGGATAAAAATGGATTCGCTTCGTTGTAATTATGATTGCAAAAAAAAGTATGTCGTTTATATTCAGCTGTTCCCCGTTTGAAAAGTCGGCGTTTTGTTGCGGCCGACGGTAATACGATTTCAGCATATACAATTTTTGGAGGTTTTGAGATGAAAAAAGATATCCATCCTGAATATCATAAATTTAATGCCGTTTGCGCATGCGGAAATGAAGTAGCCATCGGCAGCGTAGAGACTGAGATGAAAGTTGAGATTTGTTCGGCTTGCCATCCTTTTTTTACCGGCAAGCAGAAACTCATTGACACAACTGGCCGTGTTGAGAAATTCTTGAAGAAATACGGGAAAACTCTGAATAAATAATCGGTTTTCCCCAATTTCCCCTTCTATGTTCGCCCAGTTTGATGATATTGACGAAAAGCTTGCGGAGCTTGAGGGAATGCTTTCCGACCCGGCAGTGCTCGCTGATCAAAGCGAGTACAGAAGGGTGGCAAGGGAACATTCCCGGGTTGCGAAACTTCATCAGTTGTATACCCAATACAAAAAGGTGACACTGGATCTGGCTGAGAGCCAGAATCTTCTTCATCAGGAAGATGATGAAGAAATGCGGGAACTGGCAAAAAACGATATAGCAGAGTTGAACGCCAGGGCCAGGCAGCTTGAAAAAAATATGCGCATCACCTTGCTTCCCAAGGATCCCAATGACGAAAAAAATATTCTTCTTGAGATCCGGGCAGGCACCGGTGGTGACGAAGCAGCCCTTTTTGTCAGCGATCTTTTTCGCATGTATTCAAAATATGCGGAACTGCAGAACTGGCGTGTCGAGGTGATGAACAGCAATCCCATCGGTATTGGCGGCTTCAAGGAAATCATAGCTCTTATCAGTGGCGAGCAGGTATACAGTCAGCTCAAATATGAATCCGGTGTGCACCGGGTGCAGAGGGTTCCTGCAACAGAGGCTCAGGGAAGAATACACACGTCGGCGGTGACGGTTGCCGTTATTCCCGAAGTGGAAGAGGTTGAACTGCATATTGAACCTAACGAGTTGCGTTTCGACGTTTTCCGTTCTTCCGGACCAGGCGGCCAGAGTGTCAATACCACTGATTCCGCCGTCCGAGTCACCCATCTCCCCACCGGTCTGGTTGCCACCTGTCAGGATGAGAAATCCCAGCACAAAAATAAGGCGAAGGCGCTGAAAGTTTTGCGCGCCAGGCTGCTTGACCAGATCCAGCAGGAACAGCATGATCGTATTTCCGAGCAGCGGAAGATTCAGGTCGGATCAGGGGACCGCAGTGAGCGGATTCGTACCTATAATTTTCCTCAGGGACGCATGACGGATCATCGTATTAATCTGACGCTCTATAAACTTGATGATATCATGCTCGGTAAACTGAACGGCGTCATTGAGCCCTTAATTGCCCATAATCAGGCCGAATCTCTGAAAAGACTGCAGTAATTTGTTGATGAAGGATCGAATCAATCAGACGATTTCGTCAATCGGCACTCCCTCTTCCCTGTTCAACCAATTTATTTCGCTGGTTTTTTCCGGCACATGTTCGCATGAAAACCCTTGATCTTTATCAGTTTGGGATTCAACGACTGAAAGAAGTCGGCATTCCTGACGCCGATATAGAGGCCGGCCTTCTTGTCGGTCATTTGCTTGGTCTTTCCCGCGCCCAGCTGTTTCTCCATGAAGCAGATATTTCTGATTCCGTAGCGGATCGTTTTGCCGAGAATCTGAAAAGGAGGCTTGAACGGGAGCCTCTTGCCTATATTTTAGAGGAGCAGGAATTCTGGTCTTTACCCTTTTATGTCAACAGTGACGTCTTGATACCTCGGCCTGAAACAGAACTTCTGCTTGATATTGTTCTCCAGGTAATAAAGGGGGAAGGTCTGGATGTGGCGGGCATATCTCTCCTAGATATGGGTACCGGCAGCGGTGTTATCCCCATTGTTCTTGCATTGGAATTACCTGGTTCTTCTGTCTACGGTCTTGATGTCTCCCGGGCTGCCCAGAAGGTTGCCCTCCGTAATGCCAAACGTCATGGTGTTGCGGAGAATATTTCTTTTATTGCCTCTGACTGGTTGTCCGCCATTCGTCCACAGCCTTTTTTTGATCTTGTCATCACCAACCCCCCTTATGTCGCACGGGAATCATTCGAAACGCTGCAGCCTGAAGTGAGCTGTTTCGAACCTCGTCTCGCCCTTGACGGAGGAGAAAAGGGGATGGAGGTAATTGCCGGTTTTGCCGGTCAGGTTGCAAGCGTGCTTAAATCAGGCGGACGGTTTTTTATGGAGATCGGAGCAGATCAGGGTATGCTTGTCATGGATCTTTTTTCTTCGTTTCCCGAATTTGACGGTCTCACTGTGTATGAGGATTATGCGGGGTTGCCGAGAATTTTTCACGCAAGGCGGTCATAATGGATAAAATAATTATAGAAGGCGGCAGAAGTCTGCACGGTGAGATCAAGATAAGCGGAGCGAAAAATGGCGCTCTGCCGATTATTGCCGCAACATTGCTTTGCCCGGGTGTGCACACGATTTATAATGTTCCGGAACTCCGTGATATCAGAACGATCCTGCAGCTTCTGGAAAGTCTGGGGGCGTCCTATGAAAGGCTTGATAATAATGTTTTACGGGTCAATTCAGACAATGTCACGAAGTTTGAGGCTTCCTACGACCTGGTGAAAACCATGCGCGCTTCGGTGCTTGTTCTCGGGCCGTTGCTGGCACGATTGGGTCGAGCCAGGGTCTCGTTGCCCGGCGGTTGCGCCATCGGCGCACGGCCCATTGACTTTCATATGCAGGGGTTTCAGAAGCTCGGGGCACAGCTCGAACTTGAGGAGGGCTATGTTGATGCCCATATCACCGGCAAACTGCGGGGAGGGACGGTTTATTTTGATATTCCGTCTGTTACCGGAACGGAAAATATTCTGATGGCTGCGGCCCTTGGTGAAGGGACGACGGTGATCAAGAATGCCGCCCGGGAGCCTGAAATCGGTAACCTCATCGACATGTTGACCGGGATGGGTGCAAAAATTGAGGGCCGCAATACGGACAAACTCATAATCCACGGAGTGGCTGAACTTCATCCGACAGAAATTGAAATCATTCCCGACCGAATAGAAACAGGAACCTATCTTATTGCCGTTGGTGCTGCCGGCGGGGACCTGACTCTCACCAACTGCAATCCATCTCATCTTCCTTCCCTTTTTGAGAAACTTCGTCACGCCGGACTCCACCTTGAAGAAGGAAAGAATTCGATTCGGGTTATCCGTTCCGGACCGCTCAAAAATGTTGATATCAAAACTATGCCCTATCCCGGATTTGCCACGGATTTGCAGGCGCAGATAATGGCATTGATGACGTTCACCGAAGGATTGAGCGTCATTCATGAAAATATTTTTGAAAATCGTTTCATGCACGTTGCTGAATTGCGGAGGATGGGCGCCGACATCAGGGTTGACGGCGGCAAGGCCATTGTCAAAGGAAACGGAAAGTTGACCGGCGCTCGGGTGATGGCCACCGATCTCCGTGCCAGCGCTTCGCTGGTTATTGCCGGGCTCGCCGCGCAAGGGCGGACGGAAATTTCCCGCGTCTATCATCTTGACAGGGGGTATGACGATCTTGTGGGCAAACTTTCCGGAGTTGGCGCCAAAATCTGGCGGGAAAAGGAATAAACTGATTCTGACGAATAGCTGTTGCTTGAATCTGCTTAATTGAGTTACCGGTTGTCTTCAGCCTGTCTGATTGCTTTTTCCAGGGCGTTGACATGGACATTACCGGCAATATGCAGTGCGCTTTTTCCGGTAACCGGATCAAAGTTGCTCGGGTCGGTGGGGCAGAGATACTGAACCTCCCTGGCGAAACATTCGAGCGCCTGATCCGTAGTCAAACCGATGATTTTTTCTCTGACCTCCCAGCTTGCCCCGCATGACGCGCCCCGCACTACCCGTAAATCAATTATTTTGTTGTCCTGCAAGGTAACCTCGTATTCAGGAATACCGAACAGTTCCCCGTATCCTCCCAGTCCAGGCAATCGCCCCAGAGAGCAGCAGGTGACGGGAGTGATGGCCTTGCTGCTTTTTTTGCCCGAAGCAATGAGGGGTATTCTTTTTTTCCTGCACAAATCGGCAAGATAGTCGAGCAGGTCGGGATGTTTCAGAAAGCTGATTACCAGATCCGCCTGGAAGTCGTCTGGAAAGAACGGTGCTGGATCATCAATAAACTCTGGAAGACCACCGGGGAGATCAAAAATGCGGGTGATGTCAAGGTTTGATCCGTATTTGCGGATCCCCTTTATTTTCGCATCACCTGATCCGGCCTGTTGAAAAATAATGATTTTTTCCATGGAGCAAATAGGCGGCACAGTCAAGGGTGATAATCGTTATGGGGCAACGGTTAATGGGTCAACTTGCTGCCGCTGCTGCTGAGTTGGCCGGAAAACATTTCGTCGAATTCGGAGATGATTTTGGCCCGGGATGCCTCGACTGTGTCGTAAGGGAGGTCGAGGAAAAGGGCGACATCGTCGATTCCGCGCCCTTGACCGAAATGTTGTTCCGCAATGATGATTTTTAAAAGGTCTTCCTGGATAATCGGACGGAGATTCTCGTCCATCTCTTTCAGCACCTCACACGCCTGGGAAAAGGTCTTCCCCTTGGCGATTTCACGGCGCATCCGCAATACTGCCTGTTCATAAAGAAATTCGTCGTCGTGATGCTTAATGGGTTCTGATTTGCTTGCTTTTGTGTCTGCCATGGTAAATCTTTGTTCCTGTTTTTACTGTCGACTGTCTGCGGTCTGTTGTTGACTGCTTGGGGAAATTCCAATTTTTATCCGGTTGAATGGCGTTTAAACTGTTAAATGCTGCTTTTGTGCGTTTTTACGTGTTCTTTCTGGCTCGGAAATGGAATGAGAGACGAAACAGCCTGATTGAAATTTTAATCGAAACCAGAGACTGTCTTTACAAAAAAAAAACAAAAAAAGAAAGGGAACAAATGATTTTTTTTTAACGGCACTCTGCGAGGATATCCATGATACTTTCTTTATCGTACTCTTTCAAACGCCATATTTTGGCCAGATCAAGCGCATTTTCGGCAATTTTCGGAATATTTCGGACGTCAATGCCGACCTCTCCAAGTGTCGTGGGGCATGAGGCTTGAATAAACCACCCTTTGAGCAGTTCAATGCCATGATCAACAATGGAAAGGTCATCTCCGGCGAGTCCGAAAACCCGTTGTCCGAACTGGACGAATTTTTTTGGATGAGTTCGGGAGTGATAGCGCATCCAGGCGGGCATGATGATGGAAAGCCCCGCACCGTGTGGGATATTATAAAGAGCGCTCAGGGAGTGTTCAATCATGTGCATGGGAAACCCGACCATGCCAAGCCCGGCTGCGGTCCAGCCGTTTAACGCCAGGGTCGCACACCACATGAGATCTGCCCGTCCCTGGTAATCATCGGGTTTCTTGAGTACCTTGTCGCAGCTTTCCATGATGTTGATCACCAACCCTTCCATGAATCGGTCCTGAACCGGGGTTGAAGGATCTTTGGTGGTGAAGTAGAATTCGAGAATATGGGCGATGGCGTCTATGGCCCCATAGGCCGTGTAGTCGGCCGGCACGGTGAAGGTCAGGGTCGGGTCGAGAATGGAGACCCTGGGGTTCAGAAGGCGATTGCCAATCCCGAATTTCTGCATGGTTTTTTCATTTGTAATCACCATGCCGCCGTTCATTTCCGATCCTGCTGCAGCCAGGGTAAGAACACAGGTGAGCGGCAGGGTTTGCCTGATGCTTTTTTTTGCCTTGAAAAATTGCCAGACGTCGTGTTCTGCAAGGGCACCGGCGGAGATGGCCTTGGCGCTGTCGATGACACTGCCGCCTCCGGCCGCGATGATCACCTCGATTTTGTTATCACGGGCCTTGGCTATTCCCTCCCTGACATGAGAAAGGATGGGGTTGGATTGGACGCCGCCATGTGCAATGATGGCAAGCCCGGCTTCGTCAAGGGAAGCGGTAATCTGGTCAAGGACACCGTTTTTTCTGATACTCTCCTGGCCATAGACCAGAAGCGCTTTCTTGCCGAACGCTGCGCTTTCACGACCAATTTCCGCAAGATTTCCGGCACCGAAGAGGATTTTTGTCTGGTTATGGAGGACAAAGTTCTGCATTGAATTATCTCTGCTGGTCAGTTCTTCCCATCTCTTGCGTCAGGGTGACATACTGCTCAATGGTCAGTTTTTCGGCTCTGATCGACGGTTCGATTTCCGCCCGGTTCAAGGCAAGCTGAATGGTTTGCTTGTTTTGCCCGGGAAGTGGGGATGCGGAAAGGGCATTGAGCAGGGTTTTGCGGCGTTGCTGAAAAGCTGTCTTGACTATTTTGCGGAGGAGTTTTTTGTCATGGGGAGGCAATGATAGAACACGTTGCGGAACAGGGTCAAAGGTGATTTTAACCACCACCGAATCAACCTTGGGTCGTGGATGAAACTGGCCGGGCCCGACATCGAGCAGCTTCTTAACCCCTGCCGCCCCTGCCATGAGAACAGAGATGATGCCGTACTCTTTTGTTCCTGGGGAGGCAATAAGGCGCATGGCCACCTCTTTCTGCAGCATGAGCACTGCCCAAGCCATGGAGTGGTAGTTGTCAAGGAGCTTGAAAAGAAGGGGGTTGGATATGGAGTAGGGTAGGTTGGCGACTATTTTCAAGCGTCCGCCGCATTGGACGGCTAACTCGCCGAAGTCCGCCTTTAAAAGGTCCTGGTGGATCAAGGTGACGTTATCGGCCAGATTCCCCTCGGTCTGCTGCCACTCGATAATGCCTGAGTCAATCTCAATTCCGATGACATGGTGGGCTTTTTGCGAAAGGGGGCCGGTCAGGGAGCCAAGGCCAACGCCGAGTTCGACTACGGTGTCATTTTTCGTCACCCCGGAAAGGTCAACTATTCTTTCAGCTGTCTGCCGGTGAACAAGAAAATTCTGCCCCAGTTTTTTTGAGGGGGCAAGTTTTTCATTTTTCAGAATCTGTTTGATCGTCTGGATACTCATAAAGGGCCATTCTTTCCGAACGCAGCCGCTGCTTTGTTCTGCGCAGGGATTGATAAAAATAAAGTGAGAGAAAATAGCTGGCAACACTGAAAGGAAGAGCGAGGATTGTCCCCCCTCCAACCATAACGATAACAGCGTCCCAGCCGAGTTTGGTGATTTCCGCCCAGGTTTCCCGAAAACCTGAATGACCGGAAATAACAGCCATTAATTCATGGATGCGCTGCCAGGAAAGTTCGTAGGGCAGAAGAGTGGTGCCGATGCGCCATGATAAATAATATTGAAAAAAGAAGGTCAACGGGTTGCTCACCACGCAGCCGGCAAGGATGCCGGCAAGTTTGCTGGCCCGGAGAAAAATCGCAAAGAAAATAATGAGAACTGTGTGCAGCGGTATGGTTGGAGTGATACCGAAAAAAACACCCACCGCGACACCACGGGCAATCTCCCTGGGGTCTCCCTGCAGACGGAGGAATTTCAGGTAGTAGTAGCGGAAAAACCGTTTCATTAGGCCGTTATTAAAGGGCTGCGGGAGTAAACATCCATGTCGTAGGTTGTAACCGCGGATTGCTGAAAACGATGAAATCCTGCCAGGGCGATCATGGCGGCATTGTCGGTACAGAATTGCCGGGGTGGCATGAAAACCTGGAAACCGTTTTTCTGCCCTTCAGTGAGCATGATTTCACGCAATCTTGGGTTCGACGCTACTCCACCAGCCAAAACGATGTTGCTGACAGCAAAGCGGCGAGCCGCCCTGATGGTCTTCCCCGTCAAAACATCAATGACGGCTTCCTGAAACGAGGCGCATATATCGGCAATTTCTTGATTTCTATCCTGCTCAATCCCATATTCAGATGTTAGTAGCTTATTTTGCTTGACGTAATTGGCAACAGACGTTTTGATGCCGCTGAAGCTGAAATCAAGGCTGTCCGGGTCGAGCCAGGCCCTTGGAAACGGGATGGCATCCGAGTCGCCTTTTTCTGAAAGAGTAGAAATGATCGGGCCGCCCGGATAGGGAAGGCCGAGAATTTTTGCCACCTTGTCAAATGCTTCCCCGGCTGCGTCATCGCGTGTCCTGCCGATCAGATTGAAGTTGTAACGATCGGACACATGGAAAAGGGAGGAATGGCCCCCTGAGGCGATAAGGGCGATAAAGGGGAATTCCGGTTTTTCTTCGCCTAAAAAGACCGAAAAAAGATGGCCTTCCATGTGATCCACCCCCACATAGGGGATTTTTTTGACCATGGCAAGGGCTTTGGCAAATGAAAGACCGACAAGAAGCGAGCCGATAAGTCCGGGACCCTGAGTGATGGCCAGTCCATCCAGCTGATCCAGGGTGAGCCCGGCCTGATGAAGCGCCTCGTCAACCACCGGATAAATATCTTCCAGATGCCGGCGAGAAGCAAGTTCCGGTACAACCCCACCGTATCTGCGATGGAGTTCGATCTGTGAACTGACGACATTGGCCAGCAGGCGTTCGTCATTTTCCATGATCGCTGCGGCTGTTTCGTCACATGAACTTTCTATCCCTAATATAATCATGAAGAAAACGGTGATATTTGGTAAATTGGGATGCGTGAATGCATTGTTGTCGTTGTTGGAGAAGGATGACACCAGAAATTATATTGACATATTATGACAGAAAATACTCCTGAAATAGTGCATGAAGGGCAAGAAAAAGCAGCAGTGGGAGTGCCTCAAGGAAGCCCTCTTGTTGATCTTTTTGCCAGATCTATTTCCTACCTGCGGGTCTCCCTCACCGACCAGTGTAATCTTCGCTGTGTTTACTGCACTCCGAAGGAGATCGATGAGAAACTGGCCTGCGGTGAGCTGCTGAGTTACGAGGAATTGCTGCGGGTCATTTCCCTGGCTGTGGGACTCGGCATCCGGAAAGTGCGTCTCACCGGTGGCGAACCGTTGGTGCGGAAAAACGTTATTTCCTTTATCGATCGGCTGGCGGCGATTCCGGATTTGCAGGATATCCGTCTGACAACCAACGGTGTCATGCTGAAGACATATGGCGAAGCTCTTTTTGCCGCAGGCATCCGAAAATTAAATATCAGCCTCGATACCTTGAAGAGAGACCGTTTTGCCCGGATAACGGGGCGTGACCTTTTTGATCAGGTGTGGGAAGGTATTCAATGGGTGCAAACCATTGGTTTTTGGCCGGTCAAGCTTAATATGGTTGTACTCCGCGGTGTTAATGATGACGAGCTTCTTGATTTTGCGAGGCTTTCCCTGAAGAAAGATCTGCAGGTCCGTTTCATCGAATTCATGCCTATCGGGGAATCGACCATATGGGGGAGGGATAAATATATTTCCTCTGATGAAATCAGGCAGCGGATCAGTGCGCTTGGCGAACTGGAAGAGGCCTATTCCCACCACATGGATGGCCCGGCTCGTATTTATCGTTTTAAGAAGGTATACGGAGCAGAGGGCGTGAAACCCAAGGGAACGGTTGGTTTTATCAGTCCCATCAGCCATAAATTCTGTGATAAATGCAACCGCCTGCGTCTGACCTCGGAAGGAAAACTGCGTTCTTGTCTTCTGTCGGATCTCGAAACCGATATCAAGGCTATTTTGCGGAGCGGAGGCAGCGACGAAGACGTCAGGCAGGCTTTGATGCATACCATTTTGAACAAACCGAAAAGCCATACCCTGCTTGGCTCGGAACAGGTCAGTTGCCAGGGAAGGATGTCACGGATTGGCGGTTGATACTGATTGCCTTGCCTGGGGGTATGAACCCAGCCATTCGAAATAGGAGCAGCTTTCCTGCAGCCTTTCACATGCCTCGGTGATGACGCCGTCCATGTAATGGCCGAGCATGTCGATGAAAAAGAGATATTTGCCCGGCTCGCCCTTCACCGGTCTTGATTCGATTCTGGTGAGGTTGATATTGCGTCTGGCGAGGATGGCCAGGGTGTCGTTTAAGGCGCCAGGGCGATCAAGGAGTCCGAGAAGAAGGGATGTTTTGTCCCGACCGCTTTTGGATGGAGATTCCTTGCCTATCAGAACAAAACGGGTAGTGTTTCCCCGATAGTCTTCGATTCCCTTGACCACCAGCTGCAACTGGTATTTTTTTATGGCAAGGGAACTGGCAATGGCGGCGACGCTGTGGTCTTCGGCAGCCATCTGGGCAGCCAGGGCGGTGCTGAAAACGGCTTGGGTCGGCACGTTGGGCAACTGTTTCCGGAGCCATTGGCGGCACTGGGCCAATGGTTGGGAATGGGAAGCGATCAGCTTGATATCTTTAATGTCACCGGAATGGTTTACAAGGTGATGAGTGATGTCGAGATATTCTTCGCCGCAGATTTTTACCTTGCATTTCATGAAGGCATCCAGGGAGGATGTGACGGACCCTTCAATGGAGTTTTCCACGGGGACAATGCCGTATTGCACCCGGCCCCGTTCCACCTCGTAAAATGTGTCCTCAATGGTCTCAATCGGTCGGTAATCGGCTGATTGCCCGAAATATTTGACTGCGGCCAGATGGGAAAAAGTCGCCTCCGGACCAAGATAGGCCACCTCCACCGGTTTCTGAGAGAGTCGGCAAGTGGTGATGATTTCGTGGAAGATGCTGAAAAGCGCTTCCTGGGGGAATTCACCATTATTATCTCTGGTCAAGCGGTCATAAATCTGTCGTTCCCGCAGAGGGTCCCATTTGGCCCTGTTGTCTTTCGATTTCAGAAGGCCGATTTCCCGGGCGCATTGCAGTCGTTCCTTCAGTAATTTCAGGATGGTATCATCTATGGCGTCTATCCGGTTGCGGACATTGATTATGGGTGCTTGAGTGTTGGTGGGCATGATCGCTGTTTTTTCTGAATTGTTGTTGGTGTTTTTCATTGCACAGAGTCTGGATAAGATTTGGAAAGAACAGTAATAAAGCAAAACCGGGGAGATTGAAAGCGAAAAAGAGGCTTGCGGATTCTTCTAACTTGAAAAAATGTAAAAAGTGCTCTAGTGTTAAAAACATTTTTTAAATGGAGGTGCTGCCTGTGGAGGATGTGGAGTGGGCAGAAAGACGGGTTGATTAATGAGGATGAGATGACAATGAAAATAAAGAACTGGATGAAAACCGATCCGAAGACCATCCACCGGACGGCACTTTTGCAGGAGGCCTCCGATTTGATGAAGAAGCACTCCATCCGCCATCTGCCGGTTGTGGAAGATGATCAGCTTGTCGGTTTTATTACGGAAAGTGATCTGCGTCAGTTCTCTTTTCTTTCCATGGTGGAAAAAATCCCTGTTCACCAGGTGATGGTGCTTAATCCCATAACCGTTAATGCGAATGCCAGCATTGAAACAGCCGCGCGGCTCATTCATGATTACAAGATCGGGGGACTCCCTGTTCTTGACAAAAAAAAGCTGGTTGGCATTATTACCGCCTCTGATCTTCTTTCCGCCTTTATCGAAGTGCTCGGTCTTTTCAAGGCATCTACCCGTATTGATGTTGTTGTGGATAAAAAGGGCGGGCTTGAGGACGTCACCCGGATCATCAATGAGCTGGGTGGTGAAATTATCAGCGTTGCCATTGAAAGTCATGCTGCCAGAAGGAAGGTTCATTATTTCCGGTTGGAGAGATGTGATCCGGCACCGATTGTCGAATCGCTGGAAAAAGCCGGACATAAGGTTGTTTCCGTCATGGAATGATGGGCTTTGCGGAAAATTGTTTTTTTATTGATTGTTAAGGAATCAGGTTGAAACCAGATGGGAAAATTTAAAGTTCAGAAAACGTACGAGGAAATCAACGCCCGAATCAAGGCCGGTGAGGCGGTGGTGGTAACCGCCGAAGAGATGGTTTCCATTGTCAGGGAGCACGGGCCGGAAGGTGCGGCAAAAAAAGTTGATGTGGTCACCACGGGAACGTTTGCTCCCATGTGCTCATCCGGGGCCTTTATCAATTTTGGTCATTCCAAGCCAACGATCAAGGCGTCAAAAGTCTGGTTCAACAACGTTCCCGCATATGCCGGTCTTGCTGCGGTTGACGTGTATATCGGCGCGGCGGAACTGCCCGAGGACGATCCGCTGAACAAGGTGTTTCCCGGTGAATTTCGTTATGGGGGAGGGCACGTGCTGGAAGACCTGGTGGCCGGCAAAAAGGTCTTTCTGAAGGCGATCGGCTACGGCACGGACTGTTATCCGAACAGGGGATTGGAAAAGGAGATCACCTTGCAGGATCTTCCCTATGCCATGCTGATGAATCCCAGAAACTGTTACCAGAATTACAATTGCGCCGTCAATCTTTCCAATAAGACGATTTATACATATATGGGCACGCTCAGGCCATTCGGCAAGAATGCCAATTACTGCAGCGCCGGCGAGTTGAGTCCTCTCCTGAATGACCCCTATTATAAAACCATCGGTCTTGGCACACGGATTTTTCTGGGTGGCGGCGTTGGATATGTGGGCTGGCACGGCACCCAGCATAATCCTGCCGCCCTGCGACTTGAAAATGGGACGCCATGCCGGCCTTCGGGAACGATAATGGTCTATGGCGATATGAAGCAGATGAATTCCCGCTGGCTCAAAGGCATCAGTATGCAGGGCTACGGCGTCACCATGGCGGTTGGAATCGGGATCCCTATTCCGGTGCTGAATGAGGAGATGGCGCGATTCACCGGAGTGTCCGATGCCGATCTGGTGACACAGGTGGTGGATTATGCAAATGACTATCCCCAGGGCGTTGCCCGTAACTATGGCGAAGTGACCTATGCCCAGCTGAAAAGCGGCACAATTGAAGTGAACGGCAAGGAAGTTCCAACAGCTCCTTTATCCAGTGTTGTTCGTGCCCGGGAAATCGCCATGACGTTAAAGAAATGGATCGAAAAGGGCGGTTTTCTCCTGCAGGAACCGGTCCAGACATTGCCGTCAAAGTAGTTTTTCTGCTCGGATAAGGCTAAGGATCTTTTCGTTGCCTTGACTGTTGAAAAAGATAAATATCGTTGTCTTCTTGACTGGTTCAGCGGGCGCCATAGCGTCGCTGTTGCTTTTTCCGGTGGAGTTGACAGCACCTTGCTGCTCAAGGCCGCATCCGTTGTTCACGGCGAGGCTGCTCTTGCCTTTTTCGCCCGATCATCGTTGCAAAAATCCGGAGTTGAAGCCCGAGTTGTTGAATGCTGTCGTCAGTTTGGCGTCACGCTGAGCATAGTGGATTTTGATCCTCTTTCCTGGAGTGATTTTACTGTAAACGGACCGGATCGCTGTTATCTGTGTAAAAAGAGGGTTTATTCCCACTTTCTTTCCCTATTGCCGCAAGCCGCCGTTTTGGTGGACGGCACCAATGTTGACGATTTGTCCCGGGATCGTCCCGGCCTGCAGGCCATCAAAGAGCTTGGCATCCGCATGCCTCTGGTTGAATCCGGTCTGGCTAAGGATGAAATCCGAAGCATCAGCAAGGAATTATCCCTCGCAAGTTGGGACCTTCCCACTGAGTCCTGTCTTGCTGCCAGGATAGTCGCCGGAGTTCCTCTCTCTGCTGAGCTTTTAGGGGTAGTGAAAGATGCGGAGTCATACCTTGAAAAAAGAGGGTTTCGCGGTTGCCGGGTAAGACTTGATGGTGCATCTGCTTTTGTTACACTTTTTCAAGGAGATAGGTATCGTCTAGCCCAATTACCGTTGCGGGAGGATTTTCTGGAAATTCTGGCAAAACTCAATTATGCCAAAGTTTTTCTTGATCTTTCTGGGTGAACGAGTACATTATTTTCTGTTGTGGGTTGCATTTGGGGAATGCAGTTCTTGATTTTTAGGAAAAAGCAGTTCTTTTTTTGTTTGACAATCTAATAGTGTTTGGTTAAATCGGCACTAACGTTTGTGTTGATTCATCTATTAAGTATTCATGAGGAGGAAGGATTATGAATAAGAGTGAATTGGTTGACAGCATGGCTTCTGCTGCAGGGATCAGCAAAGCTGCAGCAGAGAAATCTTTAACAGCATTCCTTGACGCAGTTACTGACGCCATGGCAAAAGGCGATAAAGTGACACTGGTTGGTTTTGGTACCTTTTCTGTTTCAGAAAGGGCAGCCAGACAGGGTCGCAATCCCCAGACCGGTGCAGCCATTAAAATTCCCTCAAGAAAAGTCGCCCGTTTCAAAGCCGGAAGTAAGCTTGCTGATGCTGTTAAGTAAGAAACTTCTCGTTTAGTTAGCTGCCAATTCACATTCGACTTTTTGCAGCCAGCCGTATTATTATTCGAATTTTTTCTTTACATCATGCAGCACGTAGTATTTATAACGCGGAGAAATTGAAACATATTTCTTCGCGTTTTCTTCTGTTATTGGGTCGGGACGTGGCTCAGCCTGGTAGAGCATAGCGTTCGGGACGCTAGGGTCGGAGGTTCGAATCCTCTCGTCCCGACCATTTTTTAAATCAGTAGCTACGGGTTGTTTTTAGATTTTTTTCTTTGTTGTCCGATGTTGATCAGGATCAGACAGTCTCGCAACGGTCTGTTGTGCAGCTCTTTTGATGTGTGTTCCAACCATCTCCGAGATTGATGACAGACCAGTCCACCTTGTTGATCAGTTGCGTTGCAAATGCATGGCGCGTATCGCAGGATGCACAGAATCTCGATCGTTTCTCCCTCGCTTTAGGTGTCCTTGAGCCGTTTCCCCTCGTATGATTAGCGGAATTTTTTTTAATCCGTGCATTTTCCCGTTTCTTCCATCATATTCATACGTATGTCGAGTTGGCGAAAGTTGTCAAATCAGGTGAGTGTATAGCCGCATTGATAGCAATGCGGGTCTGTTGCTCTGTTTTTCAGATTACATGAGGGACAAGGGACAAACCCTTTGTTTGTGTCCAGTTCCCCTTGGCCTTCAGTTATTTTGTTTGGTGTATGTTGTCTAGAAAGCAGATCAATGATCTGGTCGAGTTTTTTGTTTGTTTTTATTGTTTCATTGCGGATTCTGAAGATAAAAAACGGCACAAAGAAGGCCAACACTGCAGCCGCGATAATAAAAAAGACATAGATTATTCCGAGTCCGGCCATTCCGCCGGCAATTGCATTGTCCATTATTTCCCCTGATATTCTGAAAGCTGTTTTTGCACAGTGGTTATCATCTGAACGTATCTTTTTGCTTTTTCCAACACGACGCCGACGATACGGCATTCATGTTCAGTAACGACTTTTGCCGGCTCTTGCCTTTGTTTATTTCGCGTTCCCCGGCAAAGTACGGCCTACGTCCCCCATTTTTTATCGATGATTCTCGCCAAGGCTGCAAAATATTCTGAAGATGGAATCACATCGCTATTGTAGACCAGACACTCGTCAAAAGAAATTGTAAATTTTTCTATTTTGAATGTTATTGAATTTTAAATAATAATACTTATTATTTAATAAAGGGGTGTTCCCCTGACAAAAAAGATAGCGATGGCTTTATATTCAATCATTGTTTGAAAATTTTTTTGATATCTCTAAAGATAGGGAGGTATATAATGGCAAGTTTAAATTATTGTTCTCACGTTTCTGAAGAATTGGAGGTTTTGAGCGAAAAGCTTCATAAACTTTCGAGCGAGATTGACAGCATACCGTCCATCGACAAATATAGAGTATTTCCTCAGATCCAGGGGTTGAATATTATTATGACGGAGCTTGATGATCGTCTCTGTGATATGATGACCGCATGTCATAGAGTTGAAGAGCCCTATGGGGAGGAGATGCATGCGGCATCATTTTCAAAAAATGAGGCATTCCCTGGAAATTCAGACCAACTTTTTGACTATGATTTTGGTGGTTGAACCCTGATTGCTAATTGATTGTAAATGTTGCATAAACAGCAGCAGGCCGCAGTTTACGCTGCGGCCTTTTTTGATTGGCATTTGAGGAAATGTTTTATGAAAACAGTAAAGAATCCGGGCCCTGAGGGTCCGGATTCTTTACTTTCTCTGCCGCTTCTTCTTGTTTCATGGTTCTTTGATGCGTTATAGTAGAGTATAATTTCATCATCAAGGAGGTGGCAAAATGGCGAGTGTAAGTGGTGTCGGTTTCAATAAGGCCTTTTTGTATATGCGGGAAAGCCAGAAATCTCTGACCGATTCGCTTGTCCGTTTGTCGTCGGGGAAGCGAATCAACAAGGCAGCAGATGATGCATCCGGAATGGCGATTGCCGCTTCTCTTGAAAGTCAGTTTCTGGGGCTTGGTCAGTCAATCCGTAACGCTGTTGATGCCGTCTCCATTACCCAGGTTGCCGACGGCGCTTTGGAGGAGTCCGCCGGTCTGGTTATGGCAATCAGGGAAAAGGCGTTGCAGGCCGCTAATGATTCTCAGAGTTTTGCGTCGAGACAGGCACTGCAGGCGGATATCAATAAGGCGTTGTCCGCTTTGAACGGTATTGCCCAGAATACTTCATATAACGGGCAGAATCTTTTTTCCGGTCAATTTACAAATAAAGCCTTTCAGATTGGCATTTCCAGTGGTGAAACTGTTGCCCTGAATATCGGCCAGGCATCTCCCGACATACTTGGGAATGCAGATGGTAGTTTGACCGATATCAATGTCCTTACGTCCGAAGGAGCAAGTCAGGCTCTGTCAATAGCTGATGCTGCTCTTGCCGATATCAACGGGATTCGCGGCGAGATCGGTTCTGTCCAGAATCAGCTCGTTTCCACCATGAACAATCTCACCCTTACCAGAATAAATGTTGCTGCCGGTGAATCGCAGGTCAGTGACCTTGATTTTGCCGAAGAATCGATCAATTTTGCCAAAATGAAGGTTTTGGGCAAGGCTTCAGCCTTTGCCGCAGTTCAGACCGGTAACATGAATAAACAGTCCATGATGGATCTTCTGCAAGGATAAACTTTCACAACCATGATCTTTGAAGAAAAAATAAAAACCCTGCAACAGGAAGAGTTATTCGCACCGTTGTCGGATGAAGAGAGGGAGGGGTTTCTCTTTGATTGTGAGGAAGTTATCCTTGATCCCGGCGCAATATTGTTTACCGAAGGCAATCATGCGGAAGATTTTTTCGTTTTGCTGCAAGGCAAGCTTGCTGTCTATAAAGCGAAAAGGCTTATCTGTGAGCTGCACCCGGTTGATTATGTCGGGATGATGTCGATCATTGACAGGGAGCCTCGTTCGGCAACGGTCAAGGTTGGCGCAAAAAGCCTTCTGCTCAGAGTTCCGTTTCCCATTTTCAAAAAGTACCTGGGTGGCAACCCGGATTCTCTCATGACCCTCATGAAAATTTTCAGCCGCAGGATCCGTCTTGACAATGAAGTTCTCGCCCGGGAGTTTGAGTATACCAATATTTTTATCCACGATATGAAGAATATTCTTTCCGTCTTTCAGCTGCTGGATAATCTCCCCAACGATAATGAAATCGTTCGGCAGCGCTATCTGCATTTCATGAAAATGGCGAGAAATAATCTGACCTGCCTGGTTGAACAGTCCCTGGCCAATATGAAACATTTCATTGAGCCTCATAAGCCAGGACTTCATTCCCTCCAGGAGATGATAAAGGAAATGGCGGAGTCTGATTTTATTACCCATCCTGATCTTAAGGATAAAAGAATTGCTGTGGATTTGGGCAAGGATGTGCCGGATTTCCATTTCTCCAAGCTGCAGATTCGTTGTGTCCTTTTGAATCTTTTGGTTAACGCCGCCCAGGCAAGCAAGCCTGGCGGTGAGATTGATCTGTTTGTCCAGGGGGGAGACGGTGAAGCGGTGATTAAGGTTAAAGACCGTGGTTGCGGCATTCCGTCGACACTTGCCGGAAAAATTTTTGACTCCCATTTCACAACCAAAGAAACAGGCTCCGGTCTTGGGCTTGTTTCCTGCCGGCAGATCGTTGAGAAGGATTATGGCGGGACGATCTCTTTTGTCAGCGACCCTCTTCAGGGAACCGTTTTCACCGTCTCTCTGCCACTGCAAAAAGAACAATTTTCTCAGCCATGCTCCAACGCCGCATAATTTTTTTATCCCCTTCATAAGGAGAAATCATGAGGAAGGTCATCCGCTGGTTTTGCCGGTTTCCCGTCTTGTTTGCGTTTTTTCTGACAATCATTCTAGTTGCGCCGGATTTCGCATCCGCCGCCTCGGCCCAGGAGATTAATATCGGTGTGAACGGGACATTAAACAGATTCCGCGAAGAAATCACCGGCGGGGATGAGTTTCTGCGCAAGGGCTCGGGGGTACTCGTTTTTCCGAGTGTGCTGAAAGCCGGCATCGGCATCGGCGGTGAATACGGGGAGGGTGCATTGCAGGTTGGCGGCAAAACCGTTGCTTATTATAACACCGCTGCCGCTTCCATCGGTTTTCAACTCGGGGCTCAGGCAAAGTCGGTTGTTGTTGTGTTTATGACCTCACAGTCGTTGGAGCAATTCAGGAAAAGTTCCGGATGGAAGGCAGGTGTCGACGGGTCGGTGGCTTTGGTCAAATGGGGAGTAGGCGAAGACATCAACACCATTGATATCAAGGATCCTATTGTCGGATTTGTTTTCAGTAACAAGGGATTGATGTACAACCTCACCATTGAGGGTTCTAAATTTACCAAGATAGATCGGTAGGCAGATGGACCAATTTCTTGATTACCAGCAGAAGGTTGAAGAAGCCGTTGCTTTTTTGCGTCAGCGACTGCCCGGCCTGCCGCAGGTCATAGTTGTCCTCGGCACCGGACTGGGAAGTTTGGCTGACCATGTGGAAGAAAAATTCCGGCTTCCCTATGAGTCCATTCCCCATTTCCCCAGATCAACAGTCACCAGTCATGCCGGGAATCTCATTTGCGGTTCTCTGGGGGGAAAGAAGATTGCCGTTTTGCAGGGTCGTTTCCATTTTTATGAAGGCTATTCCACCCGGGAGCTGACATTCCCGGTGCGGGTTCTTTCGCTGCTCGGCGCTGAATTGATACTGGTTTCCAACGCTTCCGGCGGTCTCAATCCCGACTATAAACCGGGCACCCTGATGATCATGAACGATCATCTCAATTTTATTCCCGACAATCCCCTGCGCGGTCCAAACGTAGATGAATGGGGCCCACGGTTTCCCGATTGTTCCCGTATTTATGATCCGGCGCTTATAGATCTTGCCATTGGCTGCGCAACCGGGCTTGATCTGACCAATGTCGTTTCCGGCACCTATGTCGCCATTCCCGGCCCCAGTCTGGAAACCCCCGCAGAAACCAGATTTCTGCGGATGTGCGGCGCAGACGCGGTGGGCATGTCCACCGTGCCTGAAGTGCTGGTTGCGGTGCATGCCGGGCTGCGGGTTCTTGGGGTCTCCATGGTGTCCAATGTCAACGATCCGGATAATTTTCAACCCATCCGGATCGAAGACATTCTTCTTCAGGCGGAAAGAAGCGGAAAAGATTTTGTCCGTCTGATTCAGTCGATTCTGCAGGAAATTTAAGACAAGGTTGAGCTTTTGATGAGGTGGATGAAAGGCGCATGAAAGAACAGGAAATGAAAAAATGTGACATGCTTTTGGTGGGCAGGGTGTTGACCATGGATAAAGGCAACACGGTCATCCCCCGGGGAGCGGTGGCAGTCTGCGGAGACCGTATTGTTGCAGTCGGCCCTGCTCCGGAGTTGCTTGACGGCTTTGATCCCACCGAAAAAGTGGAGATGGAAAATGGGGTGATCATGCCTGGGCTTGTTAATGTCCATACCCATGCGGCAATGTCCTGCATGCGGGGGCTTGCCGATGATCTGCCGCTCATGACCTGGTTGCAGGAGCATATTTTTCCGGTGGAAGGCAAATTGACCGGCGACATGGTTTATCACGCTTCTCTGCTTTCCATGGTGGAGATGATCAAGTCGGGCACGACCTCCTTTTGCGATATGTATCTTTTTGCCGGGGATGTGGCCCGTGCGGCTGCGAAGAGCGGAATGCGCGCCTGGGTGGGTGAAGTGCTTTATGATTTTCCCTCCCCCTGTTATGGAGAGCTTGCCAATGGTTACCGCTATGTGGAGGATATGTTTTCGGCATTTCAAAATCACCCTCTTGTGTCCGTCACCGTTGATCCCCATGCCGTTTACACCTGCGCTCCTGATCTGCTTGTCCGGTTGAAGGAGGTGGCGGATAAACATGATTGCCCTTACGTCATCCATCTTTCGGAAACCGAGGATGAGGTGAAAACGGTGCTGGAACGTTATGGCAAAAGGCCGGTTGGCCACCTTGAAAGCCTGGGGATTCTTGATGGCCGTGTCATTGCCGATCATTGCGTATGGCTGACGGGAGACGAGATCACTCTGCTTTCTGAAAGAAAGGTCAAGGTGGCCCATTGTCCGGAGAGTAACATGAAACTTGCATCGGGAGTGGCGCCCATTCCCGAACTGCTGGCTGCCGGAGTAACCGTTGGACTCGGCACCGATGGCAGCGCCAGCAACAATGATGTGGATTTGTTTGCTGAAATGGACATGGCGGCAAAACTGCATAAGGTCAACCGGCTTGATCCCACTGTGATGAACGCCGGAGAGACGCTTCACATGGCCACCATGGGTGGTGCCCGGGTGCTTGGGGCGGAGAACGACATCGGTAGTCTTGAGGCGGGGAAAAAAGCCGATATTATCGTGGTTGATCTGAATAAACCGCACCTGACTCCGCTTTATCATCTGACATCGCATCTTGTTTACGCGGTCAAGGGAAGCGACGTGATTCATTCCATGATAAACGGCAGATTTGTCATGCGGGATAGAAAATTAACCGGGCTCGATGAGGGGGAAATCATGGCCATGGTGAATGAGATTGCCGCCGGGTTGACGGGGGGAAGCTGATTTTTTCCTTTGCGGTTCGCCCTGCTTTGCGGTAATAAGTGTAATTGGGGCTGTTAAAACGGTCTTAAAAAAAATTATACTGCTTTTTTTATGGGTTATTTAACAGGAGAGGTTCATTATGTTTGGACTTGGTATGCCGGAACTGATCATCATACTGGTGATCATAGTCATTATTTTCGGGGCAGGAAAACTGCCTGAGATAGGCTCGGGGATCGGCAAAGGGATAAAGAATTTTAAAAATGCCACCAAGGATGAAGAGTCGAAAAAGATTGATGAACCAGACAACAAAGATGCCTGATACTATTCTGTTTTGCGGGAACATTATCCCGGAAGTTTGGAAGTAACAAAAGGGTGACAGGGAGGATTATATGTTTGGACTTGGAACACCGGAATTGATCGTCATACTCGGCATCGCATTTCTTGTTTTTGGCGGCAAGAAGTTGCCTGAGATTGGTGCGGGACTGGGGAAGGGAATTTCTTCCTTTAAGAAAGGCCTGAAAGAGGCGGAGGAAAGTGTGCCTGGCGTTAAGGAAGTGTCCGCCCTGAAACAGGAAGTTGACAAGGTGAAGGAGATCGGCGCCGTCCTGAAAAAAACCTGATGACCGCTTCTGGGCGGTGATACGCTTTATATAAAAAAGGGAACAGGCATGACACATACACCTGTTCCCTTTTTTGTTGAGGGGCCTTTGCGAAATACCCATTTCGTTGCGGCCCCTTCTGTCTTCACGCTATTGTGTATTGTTTGCTATAACGGCTCAGTCATCAAATTCGCCTGCAGGTCCTTTGTCGGTGTCGAGTTCTGCTGCCCGTGCGATGATTTTTTCCTTCGTCCAGTCATCCGGATTTTCAATCCGTTCCGCATTGGGACCAGGATCGTACGAACCTTTCTGAAGAATGGCCTGAATGCCGAGGGCTGCTGTGTCCGTCGCGTTAAAGACATCGACAAGCATGGTATAGATAAAATCCTCCACCCTTTTGCACATCCTGGCCCGGATTTCAGCAGGCTGGCCGAGCAGTTTTGGTTCAAAGGGCAGATTCAGGCTCTTGTAACCACCCCCTTTTAAGCCTTTCTCATTGGCATAGGCGACCATGGACTGCCACATTTCCTCGGTCACCCCTTCACCTTTGACCTTGATGAAATTACCGTCGTTGTCAAGAATGGCATTGCCGTAATCATTGACTTCAAGGCCCCAGGAAATCATCTGCAGAGCCGTGGCAACATTGGCTTTGGTGGTACGGGTGTTCTGGGCGATTTCCCGCAGCCGATCCGAGCTGTTGCCTGATGTGCCGTGTTGTGCGCCGTTCACTTTATAAGGAGCAAGAGCCTCATGTATCTCAGCGGTGAGACCGACCTGGATTCCCTGGCCGCTTGATTCGATTCCATGGGTCGTGCCGTTGTTCAAGGCAATCCAGTTCGGGTGGATACTGTGGGCGTTGAGGCCCTGGATGAGAAATCGTGCCTCCGGGATGGAGGAAAGCCCCTGACTTCCCTTGATCTCACCAACTTCGGTTTCCAGACCGGCCCAAGCGGGAATGAATCTGTTCAGTTCAATATTAGCGAGCAGGTTCTTGTCATCCGGCATGTGGGAGGCATCGATGGCGATGGATGTAATGCCTGCCTCAAAGATGGTGGGGATTTCCGTGCAGGCAAAGGGCAGATCCTTTTCCTTTTTGATGCCGTAATGATCGGCATGGATGGCCACCGGAACTGTGATATTCAGCTCATTGCATGCCTGATCGACCTGTCGGGCCATGTTCCAGTAATTTGTCGGGCAATAGGCATTGGCGCCGCCCTCGGATCGGGCGATTTCGATGATCAGGGCGGCATTGGCCTTTTGCGCCGCCATCAATGCTCCCCGGATGATGAAGTTATTGCGGCCGTTTGCCGCGATGGTCATGGCTTTTCCCTTGGCCGACAGGGCGCGGTCGATATATTTGCCGCTGACCAGCAAGGCGCGGGAATGGGGAAAGAGCTTGACGATATTAGGTGGACGGCCGACTTCAAGTGCTTTGTTGAAATCTGATGCGCTTACAGTCATAAAGGGTCTCCATGATGTAAAAGTAACGGCTGATTGAATGGATTCTTTGGAAATTTTTTATAATTATCTTTTTTTTACAATACGTTAGAATTGTACAATAAAGAAACCCGGCTCGTCATTTGTTTTTTTGCAAAAAACAACATGAATGACATCTTCTGCGTTTTCGTGGATTAATTGTTGACTGATGGGGAAAAAAGGATAACAAGAGTATCTCTTTTCATGTTTATTTGCGTGAAATTCTTATGAAATGAAGTGCGGAACCGGATGAAGCAGTTATGCAAAATGACCCTTATTTGCTTGAGATAAAAGAAATACTTGCTGCGCGGGAAGAACAGTATCTCGGCTCCCATGCGGAAAAGAGCATAAATTCGCTGCGGCGCTGGCCCGAATATCTGGAAGGGCATCGGCCTGCTTTTGCCGTGGATACCGACCGGATTCTTCATTCCCGTTCATATACCCGTTATATCGACAAAACCCAGGTGTTTTACATGGTCAAGAACGACCATATCACCCACCGGGTGCTGCATGTGCAACTCGTGTCAAAAATCGCCCGAACCATCGGCAGGGTGCTTGCCCTGAACGAAGATCTCATTGAAGCGGTGGCCCTTGGCCATGATATCGGCCATCCTCCTTTCGGCCACGATGGAGAAAAGGTGCTTGATGATCTGTGCCGCAAAAACGGGCTCCCCTCATTTCAGCATAATCTGCAGAGTGTCCGATTCCTCGAGCGGATCGAGCGAAAGGGAAGGGGGGTGAATCTGACCCTGCAGACCCTGGACGGCATTCTCTGTCATGACGGGGAAGTGCATGACAGGAAACTTGCCCCTCTGCCGCTTTCCTCCTTTGCTGAATTCGACGATAAGCTGAAAAGAAAATCGGTTGATCCGAAACTGCCTCTTGTTCCCATGACCCTTGAGGCCTGCGTGGTCCGCTTTGCCGACACCGTCAGTTATATCGGCCGTGACATTGAGGATGCCATTGAACTCGGTATCATCACCCGGGGGGATATTCCACCCCATTGCCGGGATTTGCTTGGCGAAACCAACGGCAAGATTGTCCATAACCTTGTGACCGATCTGCTGAAAAACAGCGCCAATGGAGCCGTGTCATTCAGCAGCAATGTTTCTGACGCATTGCGGGAGTTGAAAAGATTCAACTATGATCGTATCTATCTGAATCCACGGATAAAAAAAGATCAGGAAAAGATTCGTTCCTGTTATGTCCGGCTTTTTGAGTCCTATCTTGATGAAATGGCAAACGGACTGGGAAAGCCCACCTTTTTTGCCGAATATGTCAGGAAGATGAACCCTGAGTATGTTGAGAAGAATGTTCCTGCCGTGATTGTCTGTGATTTCATCGCCGGTATGACGGATGACTATTTTTTGAGCCAGGCCGGACAGCTTGGTTGCGATATTCCGCAAAAGCAATGATCAGACAGCTCATCAAAACATTTTCTCCCGGCGAAAACGCCCTGATGGTGGTCATTGCCTCTTTTATCGGGCTTGCCGCAGGTCTTGCCAATATTCTGTTCCGTTCAACCGAAGAGCTCGTTCATCACTATATTTTCCAGACGGGGTATGAAATGCTGGTGGGCGATGGCGGGCTGCGGCTGCTTTTTCTGCCCCTGCTGCCTATGTTTGGCATGGTGCTGCTCATCCCGTTTTCCTATTTTTTCCCCGGTGAGGTGAACGGTTACGGCTTTACCAAGTTTTTGCGAAAGGTCAATCTGCAGGGGGGGAAAATCAAATTCCGTACCATTTTGCTCAAGACGATTTCAACCTCTCTGACCATCGGTACCGGCGGATCGGCTGGAGTTGAGGGGCCGATTGCCCAGGTTGGCGGGGCCATCGGTTCCCAGGTGGGACAATTTTTCCGGGTATCGGGCGACAGGATGAAAGTCTATATCGGCGCCGGGTGCGCAGGCGGAATCGCCGCCATGTTCAATGCGCCCATTGCCGGTGTTTTTTTCGCCTCGGAAATTGTCCTGCTCGGCACCTACGAGATGACCTCCTTTTCCGCGCTCGTCATCTCGTCAGCCATGGCAACCGTTGTCTCCCGGGCCACCTATGGCGAAACCCCCGCCTTTCCTGTACCTGATTACCAGCTGGTCAACCCTCTGCTTGAAATTCCGCTTTATATTCTCATGGGTATTCTGGTGGGCATTGTCGCTGTTCTGCATATCCGCATTTTTTACTGGATGCGGGACAAGTTCGACGACATTCCGCTTAATATGTATATCAAGCCGGTGCTCGGCGCCTTCATTGTCGGCACCATCGGCATCTTTATGCCTCAGGTCATGGGCAACGGATACGGGTATATCGGCGACGTGCTGCAAGGTAACGGCATTGTCTGGGTCATGTTGCTGCTTGTTTTTCTGAAGATTGTTTCCACCGCCATCACCCTCGGATCAGGAGGGGCCGGCGGAGTGTTTGCGCCATCGCTGTTTATCGGCGCAGTGCTCGGCGGCACCTTCGGCGGGGTGGCAAATTTCCTGCTGCCCGACGGGACCATCGCCTCAAGCGGCGCCTATGCCGCGGTAGGTATCGGCGCCTTTCTCGGTGCGGTGACCCATGCCCCGGTAACGGCTATTTTCCTTCTTTTTGAGATGACCGGCAATTATCTGATCATCGTCCCCATCATGCTGGCCAGTATTATCGGCACGGTTGTTTCAAAAAAATTAAACCGCGACTCAATCGACACGGTGGATTTCACCCGGGATGGAATCGATATCCACGATGGCCGGGAAACGGCAATCATGCGGTCAATCAAAGTCGGCAAGGCCATGACCGAAGACGTCGGGTTTATCAGTGAATCCGCCAATGTCAACCACCTGCTCAAGATTTTCAGCATGGCCGGAGACAGTTTCTATTTCCCTGTTCTGTCCGATTCCGGCTCCAATGCCGGGCAGATGGTGGGCATCATCTCCCTGCAAGACGTGAAAACCATTCTTCACGACGAGGAACAACGGGTCAACGCCAGTGTCGGCAATATCTGCGCCCGTGATGTCATCACTCTGACTCCTGATGATGATCTTTATACCGCCATGACCCTGTTTACTGTCAAGGGCATTGAAGAAATTCCCGTTGTTGAAAATCAGGATGCGCGCTGGGTGGTGGGGATGCTGAAAAGGCGCGATGTGATAGCCTCCTACAACCGCGAGGTGTTGAAACGCGGAATCAGCGGCAAGACAGCCGCCATTCCTCTCACGTGATTTTCCAGGCTTTTTATGAATAAATAAAAGGGTGAAACGAGGCGAGACGGTTTTGAGCTTACCGCCTGCGAATCCGCCCCTGCTGTTTATGGGAACCTTGAGAAATTATTCTCCTGTCCGATTATGGTTTTTATCTTGAAAATGAGGTGTCAAGTTTCAGGACGCATTTCATTTTGTCTTCTTTTCACTCCAGGTCGTCAATATCAAAAGAAATATTTTCCTGATGGATCTCGCTGCCGGTCGGTATAGGGGTTTTTCGGGCAAATTCAATAATGATCCTTGCAAGTTTATTCATTCTTTTTCCATAGCTTTTTGTTGACTTGATTTAAGATTTCATGCGACCATGAACTGATAATGTTGTGAAATCGAAGGACGAAAGGATATTTTCAACAAAGGAACGCAGATACGATTTGCTGATGGATACCCATTGTTTCGTGTTTTTCGTCCTTATTCTTTCTTGATGGGTATGAAAATAGACTTTTTCAGGATTAATTATATAAGGAGAACAGCATGTTAAAAGCGTGCGCAACGCATATCCTTTGAAAGTCGCTTCAGGTTGGGGACAAAATTGATAAACCTTGGTTCAATAAGCAATAAACTTGCGTTTCTGGTGCTGCTTGCTGTTTTGCCGGCCTTGTTTATTCTTTTTTATACGGGAATGGAACAGCGGCGCCATTCCATCGAAAGCGCTGAGCGGGATGTCCTGCTGTTGACCCGCACCATGGCTGAGTCTCAGGAAGAAATTACCCGTTTCACCCGACTGATTCTTTCTACTCTGTCCCTGATGCCTGCAATCCAGGACTTGGATCTTCAGGCAAGCGGTGATGTTTTCAGGTCAGTACTTGAACAAAATCCCGTGTATAACAATATTACCTTAACGGCTCTCGACGGTAAGGTTTTAGCTGCGGGCAGAACCTTTACCGAAACGAATCTGGCTGATCGAAAACATTTTCGCGAGGCCCTGGAGAAGAAAGATTTTGTTGTTGGTGAATATATCGTATCCAGGGTGGGATCATTTGTTCCTGCCTTTGCCTTTGCCTATCCCGTGCTTGATGACAAGGGAAGACCCAAGGCTGTTTTGACCATGGCCATCAAGCTCGCCGATTTTTCAGATTTGCATGATGTCGCAAACTTGCCTGAAAAATCATTTGTCGCTGTAACCGATCACAAGGGAATCAGGCTTTTTTACTATCCTCATCGGGAAGAAACCAATCCCGTCGGGGAACCGATTCAGTCTGATGCCTGGGAGACAGCACGGCAAACCCGGGGGAAGGGGATATTCATCGGCGTCGGGTCTGACGGAGCGCGTCGAATATTTGCCTTTGAGCCGGTTCGGCTCACCCCCGAAGACCCTCCATATCTCTATGTATGGGCTGGTATTCCCGAGGCCCGGATCCTTGCGCCGGCCAATGCTGTCCTGGTCAGAAACTTGCTGCTTATGCTCATGGCCACGGTGATGGCGCTTTTCATTTCCTGGCTGATTGGTAAAAACACGTTAATTTCCCCTATACAGAGTCTTTTGGTTTTGGCTCGAAAATTTGCCCAGGGAGACCTGGAAGCGCGCAGTGAACTCTCTGGCAAGTCCGACGAATTTTTGACGCTGACCAAGGCTTTTCACGATATGGCCGTGGCCCTGGGGGCGAGCCAGAGGATCCTGGTTGAGAACGAAGCACGATTTCGCCTGCTGATGGACAGCCAGGATGCAATTGTCTATGTAGCAGACATGGATACCTATGAAGTCTTGTTCATCAACGAGCATGGGCGAAAGATGTTTGGAGACGTTACCGGCAAAATCTGCTGGCAGAGTCTGCAGCTGGGTCAAAGCGGACCCTGCTCCTTTTGTACCAACAAATATCTTCTGAACGGGGAAGGCAAGCCTGGAGGAATGTATGCGTGGGAGTTTCAAAACACGATTTCCGGACAGTGGTTCTATATACAGGACAGGGCAATAAAATGGTCTGACGGCCGCATAGTGCGGCTGGAAATTGCCACAGACATTTCGGAAAAGAAACGCGCCGAGGCTGAATTGTCAGCTGAAAAAGAACGATTGGCCGTGACCTTGCGAAGTATCGGCGACGGCGTCATCACCACCGATGTTTCCGGCAAAATTGTTCTGTTGAACAAGGTTGCCGAGAAACTTACCGGTTGGAGCAGTGAAGAAGTTTCCGGGCGTCCATTGGCGGAAGTCTTTCGCATTGTCAATGAGAAAACCAGGGAAATATGTGAAAATCCAGTAACAAAAGTTATCAGCAGCGGACAGATTGTCGGTCTGGCGAATCACACGGTTTTGATTGCAAAAGACGGCAAGGAGTTGAGCATTGCCGACAGCGGCGCTCCGATTCTTGACGCTCTTGGTAATATTGTTGGGGTCGTACTTGTCTTCAGAGATGTTACTGAGCAAATTAACACGGAAAAAGAGTTGCATCGGAACATGTCAATGGAAATGAGACACCTTTATCTGTAAATTAGACTCACTTGACCACAGTTGCAAGGAGTAGCATATTGGATAGGTTAGTCAAGATCGAGCCCTGCGGGTAACTCCGCTACGCTCCGTTAACCTTGACTA
>JAZDEG010000015.1:0-26544 GCA_043809085.1 Pseudomonadota bacterium
AGGATTTAAACTCCTCGCAGATGTAATACAGGGAGTTCAGTTCAAGGATGGAGAACGAATTGAAAAAATAGATGAGGCCGAACTCAGCAGGAACGTCGCTTAAATGAAATTTCCGAAACACCAGATTTGACTATAACTCAAGGCAACATGCACCAGTCCGGCAACCATCGCACTGATACGGCTATCAATAAAAACTTAACAGCTTCTGATTTTCAAAAGAATTCAAAGAGGCCCTGTTGAATCATCTTGTCAAAAAGGAGAAAAACATGATGAAAAGCATCAATTTAACACTGATCAGGGGATCTCCGGATTCTGCATGGGTTTGAACCACATTCCGGGAGGAGAATTGACAAAAAAACACTGAAGAGAGGAACCGTAAATGAAGATGAAAAGATGCCTGTATTCTTTTATTCCAATACTGACGGCGTGGGTGGTTATTCTGTGCCTCACTGGGCCGGCCTTGGCGGACTGGGTACCACTCCCTGACACAAATGTTTCCGTCACACAGGAAACTACCCCGCAAGTTGATGACACAACCACGATAAAAGTTACCCTGAAAAACCTGACCACCGAAGCAATCTTCGGCGACCTGCGCCTGCTCGTTCTGACGATTAATGACACGCCTTTTCCCGTTAACAGCGACGGCATCATGGGTGAAGACGGGGCAAATCCGACTCCCTATTACTCCCTTACCACGGATACCGGTCTTTTTGAGCCGAATGAAACAATAACCGTTTCTGTTATTTTCAATGAGACATTCCCCGAATTCACCCTGACAGCTGAAGTAAATGACGCCTCTGTCTCCCGGGATATCTTCAGGAAAAATGTATCCAAAGAAGAGGAAATGCCGTCAACAGGCGGCCTGGTAACGGTTATGCCGGTCTATGTCGATGCGCAGAACACTAAAGGTGAAAAACTGTGCGTCAATACCGAAGCCGCAGATTCAAAAAGCCTCCTCATCCCCTGTGGCCCGGAAGCTGTTTGTTATACCGTTCCGGGTGATCCGACAAGCGCGCTCACTGACTGTAAACCGGCCAGGGTGAAACCGATCATCATAACCTATGACCAGGAGGTTGCAGGGACGGAATTCAACAGCGTGCCCGATTATATGGAGACCGACGAACACGGCACTCTTGTCCCTGGAGGAAAGCGGCTGGTCCGCGATATCTACACCGCGGTCTCACTTGATGACGGAGCCACCTGGAAAAGAAAGAATATTTCCCGCACCGCAACCAAATCCTCATTCACCCTTGCCAATGGCGTCCAATACCCGGGCGATTCGGAAAAAGCCAATATTGCCGTTGCCGGTCCCTACGCCCTTGTGACCTGGGTGGACAAATACTGCCGCAGCGGCAACCCCTGGGATATGCTTGCAGAAAACGATATTTACCAAGTCATGGGCAGCCAGGCGTCTGTCGATTACCTCGATGTCAAGGGTGACGACGAACCACGGCCGGATCTCGGCGAAAGGCCTTTCAGTTGTGTCATGGCCGCCCGCGGCGTCCTTGAAATGAACCCGAAAATGACTATTACCAACGCAGACGGGTCAACCACGATCATAGATAATCCCAATTTCGGGACAGTCACCTGGTACAAGGCCGAACAGTTGAGCGTCGGCCGTCGTGATGCTTACCAGAATTTTACCGCCGGCTTTGAACCTGTCTTTGATGCGAGCTATAACCCTAAAGCAGGCACAGGGGGATTCGCCGTTTCCTGGCAGGAAGACAAGGAAGGTCTCAAAACAGGCAAGGGCCGGGGACCGGGAGCAGGCATGTCGGGTTCCTGTGTCAACCACAAGACGGATATCTGGTACAGCTATATCAGCTGGGATAAATTTGACGATATTGACACGGAATTCGTGCCAAGTGAGGGCGGTGACGATGCCGTGCCTACCCCAACCGGTGATACCGGCGGCAATACCAGCTACATCTGCACCTGCGGTTACGTCTATGATCCCTTCCAGCATCTTGATGAAAATGGTGATCCGATCAAATTCACCGACCTGCCGGAAGATTGGATTTTTGATTGCGGACATGGTGCAGCCGAATTTGAAAAAGCCACCAAGCCCCATGCCCTGCATGCCATGAGCCCGCCGGTTCGGGTGACGGATAATGATGTCTGTAAAGACCGCACCCCGACTGATGTCTGGGGTCACTTGCATGATCCGGCCATTATCGATGAACCGGTGGCCTCATGTACCTATACATACGAAGGCGGCACCACCAGACAGCCCGAGAGCTGGGATGGTCTGGGAGATGACTGGGTTTGCCCGCGCTGCGGTGGAGCGAAAGACACCTTTGTTTACGGCGTGATCAAAACCAAGCATGTCGGCCTGCCATTCTGTAACAACTATGCCGCAAACCCCAGGATGGACAAGGACGGCAAGTATGTTGATTCTGCGGATCCGGCCTATGATTATGCCAACTACTGCCTTAACGGCAGCTGGGTTGACATCACAAATCCTGCCACTGTTCTTGGTGACAATACCACTGCCGTTGCGATCACCGATGGCAAGGCTTTCATAAGCGGTACCCAGGTTGTCTGGACCGGCGAAGTCTTGGACGGCAACACCGGAGCATCCCGGGCCAATATCGCCCTGACCAACTGGAAGGGAGAAACCCTGGCCGTCATGGCCTATGAGGAAACAAAGGGTGAAGGCGCCGGCAGCACTGAAAAAGTGACCAAGGCCCCTGAGCAGCTTGCCCCGGTTCCCCTCGAGGTTCTGGCGGTTGATGCTGCAACCGGTGCTATAACTGATTATCTCGGCCCCTTTAACAATGGTGACTGTGTCAGCTGTCACTATAACCATGTTGTGCCGAGAGACAGGATAATCCCTGTTTTTGATGAGACCACCTGCACCTCGAAAGGCGCCACTTGGGACGACGCTGTAACCGGCTACTGGCCCTATACGCTGAACGAAGACGGCAGCGTGGCCACAATTGGAAGCGAAACCAAATGTGTTAAATTCTATGAAGGGAGAGGCATGTATTCGCGCGATGCCGCAGTGACCGATCCTGATGGCTACTATGCCCTGCCCACCCATCTGCCCGGCTGGCACCAGCCGACCCTCGACTGTATCGGCTGTCACCTGCCATACGGCACCAAGGATCTGGACAATGACGGCGTAGCTGACCGCATTGATCAATGCCTTGGCACCTCAGCAGACGCAGTGGCGGATCCGACAACCGGCTGTTCCCCCGATCAGGACCCCTCTGATATTGTTATAAGTGATCATGAGAAACGTGATCGCCAGGGGAAAAACATGTTTTACCAGTATTTCAAGTTTGACGAACCGAAAACAATTGATCACGGCTACCTGGTCAATGTCCCGAACTCCCTTGGCAACTATGAAAATGCCCGCCGTGTACGGGTTGTGCCGGGCAGCATTTACGACAGCCAGATTCCGGGGGAAGAAATCACCCTCGGCCTGTTTTACAAGCAGGGTCTCGGTGGCCAGGGCGCCCCGGCAGATGCCATGCTTCAGTTGTTCAAGGGCGGCTTTGCCCCGGAGAATATCGTCAAAAAGGCAGACGGCACCTCGCGTGTCTGGAACATGAGCAGCGCAACTCCGCTTGCATACAAACCGTTGCCGCTGCCATACCTGACCTGCGCGGATGTTGAAGATCCGACCTGTGTGCCGACTACGGCAATTACCGCTTATGACAACCCGGATTATGATGTGGATCACAAGGGCCATAAAACGCCGAAGGTTGAAGAGTTTGTCTGGACCAACGCCAACCTCGACGATGAAAGCGGCTGGAAACTGCCGTTGCTCGATGAATTTGGACAGATTGTTCTCGATGCCGATGGCTATCCGGTCATTGACGAAGACGAGTTCGGTATCCCTTCCGTCCATTTTAATCCCTATGAGAATGTCTTTTCAACCAGGCTTGCCATTCGCGGCAAGTTCATCCTGATCGGCTTTGCCCATTGTGTCAACTGGGCAGCCGCCAAAAAGGCCCATGACCATTATGACTACTATGTCCGCTGGTCGACAGATGGCGGCGAAAACTGGTCACTGCCCCATAATGTTTCCGAGCTCAAGAACCACAAGGAAACAACATCAGACCCGCGTGTGTATCTGCCGCCGGTCAAGATAGGACTTTGGAAATATGAAAATGGCACGTTAACCTACAACAAAGATTCTGTTGAACCGGAAGATGAGCACAATGACAATATGTTTTTTGTCGCCATCGGCACCCAGGAAAACATCCCTGAACCACAGGTCAAGGATCTGGAAGTCAAGGAAGCGGAAGTTTTTCTCGATGCGACCTTTACCCGGGCCGTCAAAGTGGACGGCACCGACAGTGATTTTACCTTTGAGAAAATCACCAAGGCCAACCCTAAATATGTTCCAGACTCACAGCCGTGTCTTGATCCGACGATTCCGGATGAAAATGACGAACCCACGCCGGCTGGCTTTAACGGCACGGATGCAGACGGTGAAGGAATTTGCGTAGCTCCGCTGGAAGACAATCCCGCTTATCCGGAAAGCATAGATGAATTTGACTGGCTGGCCAAAGGGGATGCTGAACAGGGTGATGTGCAGATAACCTGTTCACCTGATGCAACCAAGCTGTATGGTATTTATGAGCAGGTCATGCCCATTGACGAAGAGGAAGGACAAAGTCATTTCCAGGGTCACGACATCTGGCTCAGAAAAATCACCTATGCCAAGGTGCCCGGTGACATTACCGGCAATCTGGTCGTCAACATGGATGACTACTCTGCCATGGCAGAGGCTTTCAACACCTGCCAGGGCGAGCCTGATTCCAATATGGTGAGCGACCTTAATGGCGACAAGTGCACAACAGCCGATGATTACACCATGTGGACCAACCTCTACCTCCTCGACGGTGTTGCAGAAGAAAACTTCAAGAGCAAAAACATGAAAAAAGTTTTTTCAATGAAGCTGAACCAGGTCCTGGATATGATAGCAAAAGGCAAGTTTACAGCGGCCAAATCAAAGCTGCAAACAGATATTATTGACAAAACAAATGGTTGTGCGGCAAGCGGGAAACCGGACGGTGATGACTGGATAACGGATTGCCAAATCCAGAACCAGTTTTACCAGTTCGGCAAGACGACAATCGAGATGCTGAACTAGACGGTTCAACCAGGATCATTCAAATATGAATAGATGTAGTCCGTTTTGTAAAAAAAATGATAGAAAAAACGGGCTGCATCTTCTGGATAATCCCGGTCAGCCCATCTCACAACGAGAGAGCGGCGTTTCCTTCAAAACCAGCCGCCTTTAAACAAACAGAAAACTCAACAGGCATGGAGATGTATCCATGCCTGTTGAGTTTCTTCCTGCCCCTCCGGTACGGGATTAAGCTGGTGTGAACATTACTGTTCAGCATCATCTTCCGGCATCCTGTTCTGCTCGTTTTCCTCGTCAATCTTCCGCAATCCATCCATCAGCAGCTTCATAAAAGGGGCAATGGGAGGAGCACCCATCTCTTCAAGAGAAAGGGAGGAAATAAACTTGAAGCGGCCTTTCTGCTCTTTCAGGATTTGATAAAAGGCCTCGGGACCATCAAGATTTTTCCAAATCGCCCTCACCACCTCGCCTTCGCTGAAGGTAACCGCCGCCTTGCAACCTTCAAGTTCAAACTCAATCACGCCGGTCTTGATATTTTCATTCAGCATCTGGAAAATTTCAGAAGGAGTCACTTCAAGCAACTGGCCGGAAAAGGCCATGGACTCCTTTTCAGACTGACTGACATTGGTCGCAGACAACTTCTGCACGAGAAGACGGGTGAAGGACATCTGCAGGAAAGGGTGTTTAATCAGAATATGACTCAGATCCCGGCCGCTCAGCATCAGAATCTTAACAGGGTCCTCAGCCCGAATGGTGGCGCATGCCGGCTTGCCACTGAAAAGACTCATTTCTCCGAAAATCTCGCCGCGACCCAAAACGGCAATGGTGTTATCGCCCTCATCAAGAACACCGACACGGCCGGATACGATAAAATAAAGATTCCGGCCCGGATGCCCGCGATGCAGGATTATCTTGCCCGCAGCGAAATTCACCAGGGTGAGGCAGGAAAAGATATCCTTCAGACTCTCCTCCTCCAGGGTTTGAAAAAAAGAGAAGGTATTCATCATGCTGAAGAGCGATCCCATTCTGCGGGTCTCATCACGACTTTCCACCGCCGCAAGCATCCTCATCTGCGGAGTAAAAAACTTCGTCTCCTGAACATGGGTAAACTTGATGAGTCCTGTACAGCCACTGCAATTGAATTCTTTTTTGCCCTTTTTCTCATCCAGGAATTTCTTCGACGAACCGTCTCCTGAATCCGCCTCCATTTTTTCAACAACAATCTCGGTTATTTCACGGGCCAGAAACAGGCAGGCGGGTTTCCCGGAAGGCGGGTGCAGAGCCACCCCGGAAAGGCTGAACTCATCACCTTCTTCATATAAAGGGCAGTCCTTGGCATCTACAATTCTGAATTTAGCGTCAAGCAGGTTTCCCATGTCTCAAAGGCTCTCCTGTTTGGATAGAAGCTTCGACTGGTTCGAGAACGGCACAGAATCAACTCTCCATCACACCATTTCATCTCAATTCTGCGAAGGGGTCGGGGCTATCTTGATTCCCACCCGTCTGTTCATCTGCCTTCCCGCCTCCGTGTCATTTGAAGCTATCGGGAGACTTTCACCATAACCGACGAGTTCAACCCGGGATCTGTCGACATTCCGTTGAAACAGCAGATCCCCAACTGCCTGGGCACGTCTTTTTGACAAATTCAGATTGTACTCTTCCGAACCTGTACTGTCCGTGTGCCCTTCGACCCTGATCAATGTCTGCGGATACTGGCCCATAATAGTGGCAATACGATCGAGTTCCCCATAAAGACCCGGGTTCACAACAGCGGAGCCGACAGCAAAAGTCATATCGCTTTTGAACATGACTGAAAGGAGATCTCCCTCCCGGCGAACGCTGGCTGCCTCGGACTCGGCAAGGGCTGTTCTCATATCCCTCTCCTGATTATCCATCATCCTGCCGACACCGGCACCGGCCCCTCCGCCAAGGGCTGCGCCGATTGCCGCACCCCAGAGCGTTCCTTTCGTATCACGCCCGATTGCCTGACCAAGTGCGGCGCCCGCCACCGCACCACCGGCGGCTCCATAGAGACCGCCCTGACCTGTCTTGCTCTGTGGTTGAGCGCAGGCTGTGGCCAGAAGCAGTATGACGGACAGCGAGACAATTGTTTTTTTCATAATTCGCTCCATGCATGAATCCTCAATAAAAAATTATCTTCCCAAGGCAACAAGGGTTGCAATCCCATAGAAAAAAAGCCAGCCGCCGGCAAAAAAGCGCGCCCACCTGCCCACTGGCTGACCAGCATCCAGAAATGCCTGGGCCACCAAAAAAAACAGGGGGAAGACGACACCAGCCCAGAAGGGCTGAACATAACGAAGCAACTCCTGTAAACCGAGAAAAAACCAGGGCCCGGAAATATGGAAAACCCCGAGCTGCATCGGTTCCATGGGTGCATTCCACATAACGGCAACGCCAAGAATGGCGACAATCAGTCCACCGTGTTCAGATACCTGCACCCGATACCGACGCAGATGATCCCAGGCGAAAATCACCCACAGAACAGCAAGGCCGATGACATGGTTGGCATAAACTCTTTTCATCCCCTCTTCGCTGATGGCAAAAAGAAGTGAATTGATCATTTTGCCGACCACCGGAATGGCAAGGCAGATGTTTTCCGCAATCAATCCGGCAGATTCACCGGTGGCATCCCCGCGTAAAACATAGCCGGTGAAAAGCAGAAGCAGGGCAACCGGCATGGTGGCGTTCAGCCATATCCATTTACCCAGGGACAGCCGCGGTGCTGTTCCAAAAAGAATAACAAGAAGATGAATAATTGACAGGAGAAAAAATATCTGGCTGGAATAAAAATGGAGTGAACGCCAGAACAGGCCAAAGGGGATGAGCAGATCAAGGGAGGATGCCGAATAAAACGGATTCTCAGGGGCATACTGCCAAGCCACCACAATGCCGGAAACGACGGAGATATAGAGGGCGACAAGACTCTTTGCCCCCCATCTGGTTTCGAAAAAAAAACGCTTTACCATCATCGCGGCATCACAGAGAGACAATATATCCTGTTTTTTGGGGATCATTCAACTTCTCCACCGAAAAAAGCGGCAGATTTCTCTTGGCCGGACCATCAATCCTCTCGCCTTGCGGCGAGAATTTGCTCTGATGGCAAGGGCAAATCAGCTGATGATCTTTTTCACTGTAATTGAGACGGCAACCGAGGTGCGTGCAGGTGCGGGAAACGGCCCATACATCCTTTTCGTCACGGAAAAGCGCAAATTCCGGATCAAGGTAGACATCACCTGGTTTCAATTGCTTTTCAATCTTGACCAGCCGGGGTTTCTTCGGCACATTGAAATTGAGAAACCGAAAAAAAGGATAACAAAGCGCGGCCACGGCAGCAAGCCGGATCCAATTCCATCCGCCCCGGAGAAAGCCTCTTCTCCGCTCAAGCATGCGGGCTTCCTCTTTCAAACCTAAGCCTTCAATGGCAGAAGGCGGACAAAATTGACCCGCATCCCTCGGGTTCCGCTGACAGGATCCTCAATGCTTCGCGTCATCAGGGATGTATCAGACACTCCTCTGTTAAAGGCAATCTCGAGGTGTGAAGAGCGACAGCCATACCCATGTACCATATAAACACAGTCCGGCCGGATACCCTCCGTTACTTTCACATGAATCGGTTTGACTGAGCGTATTCCATCCTGGTTTTCCAGAAAAATTCCGTCCCCGTCGGCGATGCCCAAACGCCCCGCCACAACGTTGTTCAGCCACAATTCATTTTCCATCGTTTCATGGGTCAGCCAGGCGTTATTGATGGTGCTGGTAAGGGTATGGACAGGGCTGCGCCCATAGAGCAGCCGTAAAAAACCGGAAGGGGGCTGTGCCGGCTCCTGGAACACAGGCATTGGATCCCAACCCTTACCGGCAAAATCCAAGGCATATAATGCCACCTTGCCGTCGGCTGTTGGAAAGAGCGCAGGCGGACTTTCCGGCGGATTTGCAGTATCAGTTCCGATTCCTTCATTATGGGCCACAACCTGCGCCGGCATCGGTTGCCGACCGAGCTCCTTCAGCCCCCCCGCACCAGCGAGACCGTCCAGGGTAAGATTAACTCCGGCCAACTGCCCGTCAAGAAACGACTTGCCGTCAATGTGGGAAAAGGAATGTTTGAGTTCCAGCTGTTCCGCCATGCTTTTTACAATCCAGTATGGCTCACGGGTTTCAAATTGCGGTTGAACCGCAGGAAAAGCGGAAGCGACCAAAGGCGTCTCATTGATCATGGCTGTTTCAAGAACGTCGAAACGTTCCAGAAATGATGCCTCGGGCAGAATAATATCGGCGTAAAGGCTTGTTTCACCGGGAAGCACATCGCAGCAAAAAACAAAATCAGCCCGTTTGAATGCCTCCACCGTCTTGAAGGGGGAGGAATGGTTCTGCAGAGGGTTCTGGCCCCAGCAACCAACCACTTTCACTTTGTTTTCAAGCACCTCGTTCATCATGCTGGAAAAAGACGCAGTACCCTCGCCCTTTACCCGGGAAAATTGGGCCAGGCTGTCAGGCAGTGGTGAAGCGGAGGGCAGCTGCAGTGATCCGGGACGCCCCACCGCACCAAGCAGGGCGGCAAGCAGAGTCTGGGCACGCACCCGTTGAACATCATTTCCGTACCAGCTGAGATGGCTCCCAGGGTGGACAATGACAGCCGGGGCATTGGCAGCCATCAATTCAGCCGTGCGGATGATATCAGCGCCGTCAATGCCGGTGATGTCGGACACCCGGTTTACCGGATAGCTGCGCAGATGTTCCTTCAGCTCATCAAAGCCCCGGCAATTAAGGTCAACCCATGCCTTGTCGTACAACTCCTGAAAAACGATGTGGTGCATCCAGCCCAGGAGCAGGGCTGTATCCGTGCCGGGCTTGACGGAAAGATAGTGACTGGACTTGGCCGCAATTGATGAAAAACGGGGATCAACAACAATCAGTTCAGTCCCTCGCTCCCGGGACGACAACACCTGCCGCAATTCCGGAACCTGAATATTTTCACCCAAATGGCTGCCAAGCAAAACGATGCATTTGCTCCGTGAATAATCGTGCCGGGGCGGATCACCGGGAAAAAACCCGAATGTGGCATCATAGGCTTTATTGCGGATTGCATCACAGTGGCTGACGGCCGCGTCATGGATTCTTGTGATGCCGTTTTCCATAAATAACTTTTTGATATAAAAAGAGGATGGTCCCCCGGCAAACAGGGCAATACTGTCCGGACCGTAAGCCGTGAGATTTTTTTTCATCTGGAAAACAATCGCGGAAAAGGCCTGCTGCCAGCTGATCCGTTTCCACTTCCCTTCACCCCGTTCACCAACCCGCTGCAAAGGGTATTTCAAGCGGTCCGGGTCATAGAGAAGCTGCACCGCAGCCTGGCCACGGGCGCAAATCGCCCTCTCATTCAAGGGACTCTGGGGATTTCCCTCCAACTTTTTCACCCGCCCCTCGACCACCGTTGCCTGAACATGACAACGAGCCCGGCACATGGCGCAGATCGTGGGAACCACGGTTTGCGCAGGCTGGACAGGATATGCGGTATCACTAACACCTGTAAAGGCGTGAACCTCATTTCCCGTCAGGGAAAGCGACAGGAAGCCAAGGCTTGAAGCCCGAAGAAATGTTCGGCGGGAAATATGTGTTTTCATAGAAAAACCTGTTTTTTTACTCATTCACCATAAAACATTGCCGCAGCTTCTCACAGACATGATCCGGCACCAGTCCGCTCACATCACCACCATGGCGGGCCGCCTCTTTAATGATGCTTGAACTGATGTAGATCCAGCGAAAACCCGTCATCAAGAATACAGTCTCCACTTCACGTTCAATGCGGCGGTTCATCAAGGCAAGCTGAAACTCATAGTCAAAATCGGAAACCGCCCGCAGACCACGCACGATGGCCTTGGCGCCTTTGGTATAGGCATAATCCACCAGCAGCCCCTTTACCGCTTCCACCTCGACCTGCTTCTCATTATCCGGGAAACAGTCGCGAATCATCTGTATTCTTTCTTCCAGGGGAAAAAGCGGTTTCTTGGATGCATTGACGGCGATTGCCACCACCACTTTGTCAAAGAGATGCAGGGCCCGCTGAATAATGTCGAGATGTCCCATGGTGATGGGATCAAAGGTGCCCGGATAGACGGCGATGGTCTCCTTGACGTCAGGCGCTACAAAAGGCTCATAATCGCTCACTGTTTTTTTCCTCGCTCAGTTGTTCATCACGCTTCTCGTAAAACCAGAAACCGGCCTCGCCATAAGAGCGTTTGTCGTAGAGCCGAAACCTGGAAATACGATCGGGCAAAGTGTCGCCTGCCCGGGATTCGGCAACCACGATTCCGTCGGGATGAAGCAGATTCGCCTTGTCGATTTCAGAAAGTATGTTCGCGGCCAGTTCCATTTTGTAGGGAGGGTCAACAAAAACCAGCGAAAAGCCTCCCTCGGGAATATACGGCTGTAAAAAAAAAAGGCCCCTGGTCAAATCCCTTTTGACAATAACGGATTTATCCCAGAAGCCGCACAACTGGATATTTTTCTGCAACAAGGTGATGGAGGCCTGACTTTTGTCCACAAAGAGAACGGACTCAGCCCCACGGCTCAGCGCTTCCAGACCCATGGCCCCGGTTCCGGCAAAAAAATCAAGAACCCTGGCCGCAAAAACCGCATCACCAAGTATGCTGAAAATAGCCTCCCGGGCACGGTCTGAGGTGGGCCGGATATCCCCTTTCCTGCCGCCGGGAGAATGAAGCCTGCGTCCCCTGGCTGTTCCGGAAATAATGCGCATCAGAAAGGCCTGAAAGCAAAATGCAAAACAAAAAAATAAGACCTGTTTCGCATTTTGCAAGTTTTCATTAGTCGATATATTTATCGATCAGAACCTCGGCAATCTGCACGGCATTCAGCGCAGCTCCCTTGAGGATATTATCCGCCACCACCCACATATTGATGCCGTTGGCAATGGACTCGTCTTCCCTGATCCGGCCGACCAGAGTTTCAAATTTACCCTGACAGTCAAGAGCAAGCGGATACTGGCTGAGCTGGGGATTATCCACAAGCTTCACACCAGGCGCAACCGCCAGCAGCTCTTTTACCTGGGCTGCGGTGATTTTCTCCCGCGTTTCAATGTTAACCGATTCGGAATGGCCATAAAAAACAGGTACCCTTACTGTGGTTGCGGTAACAGCGATTTCCGAGTCAGCAAAGATTTTTCTCGTCTCATTGACCATTTTCATCTCTTCCTTGGTGTAGCCGTTATCAAGGAAGCTGTCAATATGGGGCAGACAGTTGAAAAGAATCTGGTGCGGATAGACCGACTTTTCAATCTTTGCGCCGGCAGCCCAGGCCTTTGCCTGGTTCTGCAGCTCTTCAATGGCCTTGGCGCCTGTACCGGACACCGCCTGATAAGTGGAGACAACGATGCGCTTGATGCCCACCTTGTCATAAATCGGCTTGAGCGCCACCAGCATCTGGATGGTGGAACAGTTGGGGTTGGCGATGATCCCTCTTTTGGTGTACTGGGCGATGGCGTCTGGGTTCACCTCGGGAACAACCAGAGGGATATCCGGATCCATTCGGAAAGCGCTTGAGTTATCAACCACGATTGCGCCCGCGGCGGCAGCTGCCGGAGCGAAATCCAGGGAACGGGTTCCGCCGGCGGAAAACAAAGCGACATCAATGCCCTTAAAGGCATCCTTGTCCAGCAATTGGACAGGAATTTCCTTGCCCTTGAAAACAAGTTTTTTGCCGACTGAACGCTCGGAGGCGAGAAGCCTGAGCTCCTTCAGCGGAAAGTTCCTGCGCTCAAGCACATCCAGCATGGCGCCACCAACTGCACCGGTAGCTCCGGCCACCGCAACATTATATCCTTCTGCTCGACTCATGTATCAACCTTTCTCTTTTCTTTCTTTTTTGAGATAAACCAAGCGGTTTAATGCATTTAAATAGGCCTTGGCAGCAGCAGTGATAATATCCGGGTCCGCGCCCTGGCCTATGACAATTTTTCCATCATCTTCAATACGCACCATCACTTCGCCCTGGGCATCGGTGCCCCCGGTGATGGAGCTGACAGCAAAATAAAGGAGTTTACTGGTGGTGCCAGTCAATCTGGCGATGGTCCGGAAAGCGCTGTCAATCGGACCGACACCGATGGCCGCATCCTGTACCTCCTTGCCCTCAACCAGGAGCTTCACCGCAGCAGTCGGCATGGTTTTATTGCCGCTCATGGCGCCAAGCGAAACAAGCTGATAGGTTTCCGGGATACGGACGATCTCGTCAAGCAAAATGGCCTCAAGATCCTCATCGAACATTTCTTTCTTAACGTCGGCAATTTCCTTAAACCTGAGAAAAACCCGATTAAGTTCCTCATCGGTAAGGTTGAGGTATCCCATTCCCTTGACCCGCTCCCGCAGGGCATGCCGGCCTGAGTGTTTCCCCAGGACCAGATTACCGGAGGTAAGCCCGATATCACAGGGATTCATGATCTCATAGGTTGTCCGCTCCTTGAGAATCCCATCCTGATGGATGCCCGACTCATGGGAAAAAGCGTTTGCACCGACAATGGCCTTGTTGGGCTGAACGATCATGCCTGTTATCGCACTGACCATACGGCTTGATGCGTGAATATGCTCGGTAACGATATCGGTGCGTACATTGACCTGATCCGCCCGGGTGCGCAAGGCCATGACCACCTCTTCCATGGCAGTATTGCCGGCCCGCTCGCCGATACCGTTGATGGTGCACTCCACCTGTCTCGCTCCGGCATTGATGGCGGCCAGTGAATTAGCGACTGCCAGACCAAGATCATTATGGCAATGAACGCTCAAAATGGCTTTGTCAATATTGGGAATATTTGCCATCAGATAACGGATTTTCGCCCCAAACTCTTCGGGCAGCGCATACCCTGTTGTGTCGGGAAAATTCAGGACAACGGCTCCGGCATTGATAACCGCCTCAAAAACCCGGCAGACAAAATCAAGATCACTGCGCGACGCGTCTTCTGCTGAAAACTCCACATTAGACGTGTATTTCGCCGCATACTTCACCGATTCCACCGCCAGATCAAGCATCTGCTCCCTGGACATCCGTAATTTATATTTCAGATGAATGTCCGACGTGGCGAGAAAGGTATGAATACGGGAATTTTCTCCTTTTTTCAAAGCCTCCCAGGCGGTGTCAATATCTTTTTTGTTACATCGGGCAAGCCCCGCAATCTGAGCGCCTCTGATATTGTCGGCGATATTTTTGACACAGTCAAAATCACCCACCGAAGCAACGGGAAATCCAGCCTCTATAACATCCACCTGAAGCTTTACCAGTTGCTGGGCCAGACGGAATTTTTCCTGCATGTTCATGGTCGCTCCGGGGGATTGTTCCCCATCCCGAAGAGTGGTATCAAATATGTAAACTTTATCCTTACTGGAATTGACGTTGCTTTCTATCATATGCTTTCCTCAACAGACGCAATGGACTTGAGCAGTCCACCGTCAGACACGTTCATTCTCTCAGACACTGTCCCTGTTTCACCATCCTACCGGATTACCCCCGCAAGGGGTCCGCATAGGACAGAACGAAACAAAACCAGGAAAGGGAAAAACCGAGGTTCAGTAACAATAATCATAGGATGTTGAACCGTCACAATCATGAGCTTCGATACACTTGTCTTCGCAACTCTTTTATTCAAAACCGGTTGTGCAATTGGGGGAACAGCCCGAAACAGACAAGTCCCCTGCACAGACGTTATATATAATATCAATAAAAAGCACAAAACAGGAACCTTTATGGCGGTTCTCAGGAAAGATAACCGAGGACTGTTTCACCGGCCTTGACCTTCTGCCCGACCCGAACTTCAACCTGGGTTTCCTGGGGGAGATAGAGATCAACACGAGAACCGAACCGAATGAGCCCGAAACGTTCACCCCGTTTCAATGCATCCCCCTTCTCGGCCCAGCAGACAATCCGCCGGGCAATGAGTCCGGCAACCTGAACCACGGCAAAACGATAGCCGGAGGTAGTTGTCATGGTTACTGCGCCATATTCGTTTTCCAACGCACCTCGTTCCGTATTGGCGGAATAAAAACGGCCGGGTGAATAAGAGACGGATTCAACCTTTCCGGGAAAAGGGCTGCGGTTCACGTGAACATTGAAGATGTTCATAAAGATGCTGATTTTGTAAACATGTTCATTGACAAATTTATCATCAAATACCTTTTCCACCAGAATAACTTTCCCGTCCGCCGGCGCAACCAATACATCCTCTGCTTCCGGGGTGATCCGGTCCGGATCCCGAAAAAAATAAAGAACAAAAATGGTAATCGCCATGACACAAAAAGCGACGGTATCATAATCGAGCAGGGCAAAAGTTATGGTAACGAAGGCAGCAATGGTAATAAACGGGTAGCCTTCCCTGGCAACAGGAATTCGTGGTTCTTTCATTTTCAATGGTCCCGGGAATACGCCGGCAGAGTGATGTGTTTTTTTGCTGTTTCCACTTTTGACGGCAGTTCCATAAAGGTTTCTATGCCTGCATGCTTCAGCACTTCTTCCCGTTCCTTGACGCAATAAACCGGTACCTTTGGGGATACCGGTTTATTGCCATGTCATTCAAGAAATCAAATCCTCCCTCCCCTGCCGTCCAGCAGGACAATGAGGGAAAATTAAAACTTTTTACTGGCGCGGGTCATGGCAATGGTTCCTGTGCGGACGATCTCCTGGATACCGATGGGGCGCAGGATGTCGATCATCGCCTGAACCTTGTCACAGGTGCCGGTTACCTCAACCGCATAACTTTTGGCGCTGACATCGACCACCCGGCCTCTGAAGATATCACATATCCTCAGGATTTCCGCTCTGGTGGACGGCTCAGCCTTCACACGAATGAGGGCCATTTCACGCTCCACATAGTCCGTTTCACTGATATCGGTTACCTTAATGACATCAATAAGTTTATGAAGCTGTTTGGTGATCTGTTCTACAATCGCATTATCTCCCGTGGTTACCAGGGTCAGGCAGGAAACGTCCCTTTCCAGGGTGGGCGCCACGGATAAGCTTTCGATATTGAATCCCCGGCCGCTGAAGAGCCCGGTCACCCGGGAAAGAACTCCGGGCTTGTTTTGCAAAAGTACAGATATGGTGTGTTTCATGGGGATAGCCTACCTTTTTATCTCTTGATTTCCGGTATTACACCAGAAGCATTTCAGTTGTCGCTTTTCCGGCGGGAACCATGGGATAAACCCCTTCCTCCCGGTCGATTACAAAATCCATAATCACCAGATTCTTCGTTGCAAGAGCTTCCTTGATTACCGGCTCAACCTCACTCGGTTTCGTCGCCCTGAGTCCTACCGCTCCGTATGCTCTGGCCAGAAGAACAAAATCAGGGGCCACATCAAGAACCGTCGCTGAGTATTTCTTATCATAGAAAAGCTCCTGCCACTGCCGTACCATACCGAGAAAATTATTATTTAAAATAGCGATTTTGACCGGCAGCTTATACTGCATGGCCGTGGCCATTTCCTGAATATTCATCTGGATGCTGCCGTCGCCGGCAATATCGATAACAGTCCGGTCAGGTGCCGCCATCTGGGCACCGATCGCCGCCGGAAAACCATACCCCATGACACCGAGTCCGCCGGATGTCATGAAGGCCCTGGGGTGGTTGAAATGATAAAACTGAGCAGCCCACATCTGATTCTGGCCGACTTCGGTGGTAATGATGGCATTCCCGCCGGTCAGTTCATGGAGCTTCTGCACGACAAACTGCGGCTTGATCACATCGGTTTTCTCCGCATAGCCAAGGGGATGTGCGTTTTTCCATTCCTTTATCTGCTGCAGCCACGGTTGATGTTTTTCCTTCTCCGCCTTCAGATCGAAATCGGTAGTGCGTTTAAACCAACTGTTCATGCTGGTCAGCGCATGTTTACAATCGGCGACAATAGGAATATGAACCTTGACGTTCTTACTGATCGAGGTTGGATCGATATCGATATGAATGATTTTCGCGTGGGGCGCAAAGGCATCGATGCGACCGGTAACCCTGTCATCAAAACGAGCGCCGACGGCAATCAAAACGTCGCAGTTCGCCACAGCCATATTGGCGTAATAGGTTCCATGCATACCCAGCATGCCCATGGAAAGTTCATCGGTTCCGGGATAGCCGCCGAGTCCCATCAAGGTCATGGTTACAGGGATGTCAAGGTTCCTGGCAAGTTCGGTTAATTCCTCGTGGGCGTTGGAGAGAATAACCCCTCCACCCGCATAGAGAACCGGCTTTTTGGCCTGCATGATTGCCCGACATGCCTTTTCTATCTGACCCGGATGCGGCTCATAAGTCGGCCGGTAGGTGCGCATTCTCACATCCTGCGCTTCCGGGAAAGTAATTCTGGCAGCAAGCACGTCCTTGGGCAGGTCGACCAGAACCGGGCCGGGCCTTCCAGTCCTGGCAATATGAAATGCCTCCCTGATAGTGGCAACAAGATCCTTGGCATCCTTGACCAGATAATTATGCTTGGTGCATGGCCTGGTGATACCGACAATATCAACCTCCTGGAAAGCGTCATTACCGATAAGGGCCGTGGGAACCTGCCCGGTAAAGACAACGATTGGAATTGAATCCAGATAGGCGGAAGCAATGCCGGTTACCGTGTTTGTCGCGCCGGGTCCGGATGTTACCAGGGCAACACCAACATCCCCGGTGACTCTTGCAAAGGCATCAGCTGCGTGAACAGCTGCCTGTTCATGACGGACAAGGACATGCGTCAGTTTATCGGTAGCCAGTATTTCATCGTAGAGATCGATGACCGCACCTCCAGGAAAACCGAAGATTGTGCTCACCTTCTGTTCTTCCAAGCATTTCAATACTGCCTGTGCGCCTGTAATTTTCATAAAATCTTCCTGCTGCTGTTGTTATTGATTATTCTGTGGAATCATAAGGAAACCACAAACATGAATGAACTCACCAAAACGGCCATCGGACAGGGAACCACAAAAAAACAATAATATCTCACATTTACTAGAAATTAATAGCTTTACAAAAAGTCCCGACACTGGGATTTACATGACGATAATTCCTTGAATTATCCAGCACTGTAATCGATGGGGGAATTTCTCACGACCGTCAAAATTTAAGCAGGAAATTAATATAGCCCCTGACCTTAAATTGTCAAGCCCGTAATACACCATTAATCGAAATCCATAAAGACTTCAACAAATTTGATAACAATTACCAAATCCAACATAACTTACTTAATCCCGGTTATGTTTTAAGATATGAAAATTTCCTTTTTACTTATTTTAAAAATGTGCGCTTCAACACCGCGGCGGAAAAATTCCTGAACAGCAGCAATCCCTTCTTTCCCCAGGTCACGGGAAAAATGATTGACGTAGAGATTTATATGGCTTGCCACAACATCTTCATCCATCTCCTGGGCATATTTTTTTACATAATCGCGGCTTTTTTCCGGCTCCGCAAAGGCCTTTTCAACGCTTTTTGCTATGCAGTTTTCAACCGCAAGAAGGGTATCACGCCCCAGGTCGCGCCGTGCCGCTATTCCTCCCAGGGGGATGGGATGACCGCTGCTTTCCTCCCACCATTGCCCCAAATCCTGCAGACAAACGAGACCGTGCGACATATAGGTAAAACGGCTCTCATGAATAATGACCCCGCAATCCACCTTTCCCCCGGCAACACTGGGCATGATTTTTTCAAACGACATGGGAACAAGCCGATAATCCGCCTGGGAAAAAAGCTGCAGCAGCATGGCGGCGGTGGTGTATCTGCCCGGTATGGCGATTGTCTTCCCGGACAGATCCCCCGCATCAAAAGGTTTCCGTGAAACCAGAAGCGGTCCGCAGCCCCGCCCCAGAGCACTGCCCGAACGCAGCAGAACATAGTCATCCAGGACATGCCCCAGGGCATGGAAGGAAAGCTTGGTGACATCCAGGCGCGACTCCATGGACCACATATTCAGGGTCTCGACGTCAGCCAGAATCGGATCGACAAAAGCCGGACAGAGGGGGCCCGTCAGACGGTTCACCAGGGCATGAAAAATAAAGGTGTCGTTGGGGCAGGGAGAAAAACCGAGGGTCAGCATTTTATCAACCGGAAAAAGCGCGGCGTTGTTGTCTTTTGTAGAGAGGCGTCAGCGGTAAGACCATTCAACATCACTCAAGCCGTGAATGACTCTTGCTGCGGCATCTCCCACATTTTCGCAGGCCTCCCGCAGCCGCCATCTGGATGGGTCTCGATCTTCCACCATATTGCTGATACAGCGCAATTCCAGCAGGTCGACGCCAAAACCCTGACACACCCTGGCGAGCGCCGCGCCTTCCATGTTTTCACAGATGGCGTCGAATGTCTGCTTCAGATAACTGCCCCGACTGGCGGTGCCGCTGACACAACTGACGGTCAGAAACGTTCCGCAGTCAAACGGCAGATGATCATATTCGAGAATCTTGCGTGATTCGAAGAAAAGTTTGTTTTTCAGATCAAACTCCCTGCTGATCGTCATATTATCAGATGAGAAGGATTCAATCCGGTCAGGGTAGCAGATGCCGAAATCAGCAAGAATCTCTTTGCCGGCAAGACAGATGCGCAATAGATCCAGGCCGCAGTCATGATAGGCCCCGGCAACACCCAGATTGACAACAACGGAAATATCCTGATTGAGGGAGAGATAACGGGTCAGGGCAAATGCGGACTCAACCTGTCCTACTCCAGAGACAAGAAAAGAGACATTGCGGGACGAGGCCAGGGATTTCCGGGCAGGCTCCATCTCAAATTCCGTAGCAGCAACAAGAAGATACATGATATATTTCAGAAAAGATGCTGCACGAGACTGCTTTGGGAAAAATTGGTCCGTATCCTCTCTTTTACCCTGTTTTCACTGTCCAGAATGATGACCTTGGAGTCATAATTTTTCAGATCCTCTTCCGTATAAAGAGCGTAGCTGACGATGATGATCAAGTCACCCACCTGCCCTTTCCGGGCAGCCGCGCCGTTGAGACCGATGACGCCTGAACCTGCTTCACCCTCAATGGCATAGGTGTCAAACCGGTCGCCGCTGTATATATTGTACACCTTGATCTTTTCGTAAGGATACAAACCCGCCTCTTCCATCAGGAGCTTATCGATGGTCAAACTTCCTTCATACATGAGTTCGGATTGGGTGACCGTGGCCTTGTGAAGCTTTGACTTCAACATATATCTCAACATATTTCTACCTTCGACGGCACAGTGAATCTCCAGTCAATCCCTGGACAATTCTCGCGACTGAGCCATTCTCATTTCGCTTTTTTTGCGAATCTATAATTTCAGGATTCATCAAAACAATCAGAAAAACCGTCAAAACATCAACAGCCCATTATCAATCAGCCTTGTCCGGCCGATCTTCACCGCCAGGGCAAGCAGGGATTTGCCGGTAATCAGTTCAGATGGAGACAGAGTATCCGAATCAACAACAGCAACATAATCAATTTCCATTTTACCACAACCCGTCAGGTATGTAATCACTTCCCCGCGTAACCTGAGGGGATTTTTTTCACCTGCAGCGACCTTTTCCCTGGCAAACCGTAATGAACGGGAAAGACAAAGGGCTCGCCCCCGTTCTTCCGGATCAAGATAGGTATTGCGGGAGCTCATTGCCAGCCCATCTTTTTCCCGGATAATGGGATGGGAAATGATTTCCAGCTCCCAGTTCAAATCAGCCACCATTTTCCTTATCACCGCCAGCTGTTGAAAATCCTTTTCCCCGAAAACGGCGCAATGTGGCTTCACCATATGAAAAAGTTTGGCCACAACGGTGGTGACTCCGGCAAAATGACCAGGCCTGCTCTCACCGCAAAGGGTTTCGGTGAGACCATCAACTTCGACCCTGGTGGAAAACCCCCTGGGATAAACGTCCTCAGGAGTGGGAGCAAAAAGAATGGAAACACCTGCTTCTCGAGCAAGCTCCGTATCGCGCTCAAAAGCGCGGGGATAACACCCCAGATCTTCACTTGGTCCGAACTGCATGGGATTGACAAAAAGCGAAACAACCACCACATCAGCGATCTCCGCTCCTTTGCGCATCAAAGCCAGATGTCCGTCATGAAAAAAACCCATGGTGGGAACAAGTGCGATGGTTTTCCCCTTGCCCCGCATTGTATCGGCCCAGGCACTCATTTCCCGGAGCGAACGGATGACATCCATGGCTTTACATTCCGGCGGCTGTGAGTTTATCTTCAACCCACTCCCGCTGGGAAGGGCTGAGGTCGGTCAGTGTCTTGATTTTTTCGTAGGTCTCCCGCGCCTTGCCGTTTTCATTGGTCAACTCGTAAACACGGGCTTCGCCGAGATAGCCAAGCAGGGTAAACCCGGCAATCTCGCGCAACGTGGCGTAATGGGCCAGGGCATTTGTGTAATCCTCACCAAATTCACAGGCCTGGGCGACATCAAGCACCAGCAAAGGATAAAGCGGGTCTTTTTTATCCACAGAAGCAAGCAGGGCGCTGATCGACTCTTTGGCCTTGCCGTATTCCTTGTTGTCCAGCAGATCATGGGCAAGGGCGATTTTCCCCCAAACAGCCGCCCCACTGCGGGGATACTCGGCAATTACCTTATCAAGCCCGCTTTTACGCAATTCCTGATCCTGGGACTGAATGGCCTGGGTCAGCATGGCGGTGGAATCGTTTCGTTGCTTGCTCGTGTAATAATCGTAAAATGTCCAGGCACAGATGAGAACCAACGCCCCCACCAGAGAATTCTGGAGAATTTTGGCATTATCACGGATAAACCTTGTTGCCTTGGGCGGCAGGTTCAATTCATCAAGAAGGGTTCTTTTTGCCTGGGTAACCTCTTCGACGTGCAGTTTAAAAAAAGGGCTTTTCTGTTCTTCCGTCATGTCCAAATCCTTTTCAGGTGGGTGTTTCTTCCCGTTCAAACCAAAATAAACGGCTTTTTACGGCAAAATCGGTTTTTTGTTTGAAAGTCTGAGCGGCAACCAATAAGATAGCAGAGCCTTTGTCCATGCAGCAAAACCATGGTCAAATATTGTTTACCAAAAAACGATTTATACTTCCCAGGGGAAAAAAAATCAACGCAACACTTCTTTCCCTCTTCAGAAACAGAGCAAAAACTTCCATATTTCGGAACTTGGATAAATCAGATGCCTCTTTCGCCTTATGCAACCAAAGTCCAGACCGTCGGTGAACTGACCCGTTCCATCCGGGGGCTGCTGGAAACGGAATACTCCTTTGTCACCGTGTCCGGCGAAATCTCAAATCTCAAACGACCTTTTTCCGGTCACCTCTATTTCACCCTGAAAGACCAGGAAGCCCAGATCCGCGTTGTTCTTTTCAAAAACCAGCAGCGGTATCTGGATGAACCCCTGCAGGATGGCCGTCAGGTCGTCTGCCGGGGCAGGATATCCGTTTACGAGCCGCGGGGGGAATACCAGATCATCGCCGATTTCGTTGAAAGCTACGGCACCGGCGCCCTGCAGATCGCCTTTGAGAATCTCAAAAAAAGGCTCGCCGACGAGGGCCTTTTCGATATCAGCCGAAAAAAAAAGCTGCCCTTTCTCCCGGAAAAAATCTTTCTTGTCACCTCCCCCCGGGGTGCCGCACTCCATGATTTTCTCCACATCGCAGAATCACGCTTTCCTTCCGCTGCCATCGAAATTTACCCGGTCAAGGTGCAGGGCGAAGGCGCGGCAGCGGAAATAGCCGAGACGATGAACATTATCAACAAAAGGGGGGAAGAGGGAGTCATCGTACTCTGCCGCGGCGGAGGCTCCCTTGAGGATCTGTGGGCCTTTAACGAAGAAACAGTGGCCCGGGCGATCTTTGCCTCGCACCTGCCGGTGGTTTCCGCCATAGGCCATGAAGTTGACTTCACCATTGCCGATTTTGTGGCGGACCATCGTTCGCCTACCCCGACTGCGGCAGCAAAAGACGTTCTCCCTGACAGACAAGCCATCAGTCTCCACGTGGAAACCCAGAAAAAACGGCTGATAAGCATTATGCAAAGGAAGATCGAGATTCTTTCCCAACGCACCCGGTTTGCCAGACAACAGCTGGGCGATCCATCCACCCGTCTCAGCCATTTCCGCTTGCAACTCGACAACAGCCAGCTCACCCTGGCAGGCTCCATGACCGCAATCCTTCATCGCCATAAAGAAAAGCTGACCCACCTGGAAAATCTTCTGTCCCGTTTCAGTCCGGTGGGAAAACTTGTCGAACAAAAAAGAACCCTGGAAAAACTGGAGGAAAAACTCATTTTACACACCGGCCTCCAGATGGAAAGAAAGGGCAAGGCTCTGGAAAAGGCGGCGGCCCTGCTCGACGCGGTGAGTCCTCTTGCCGTGCTCGGCCGGGGTTACTCCATCGTCAGCCGGGAAGATAACGGTAAAATCATCCACTCCGCCACCCAGGTGGAACGCGGAGACGTTCTGCACATCAGGCTTCATGAAGGAGCCCTCCGCAGCCGGGTTGTCGGCAAAGAGGGTGAAGACAATGATGAGATTTGAGATTTTTCTTGAGAAGAAATCTCCCTCAATTTTTATTTGAAAGGGCCGGACATATCCTCTGTATCCGCATTTTGACCTAACACTGATCTGATCGTTTGTGCAGTTTGGAAGTAAAAAGGAAGTTACTGATAAGTGTCATGGCGATGGCAAAGATTGCGGCGGCCAGGCCGAGCAGCACATTAAAATAGGCCGGGGCGGCAAGGGCAAGGCGGATTATAAGGGTCGATAAAGCAAACCCTGAATTGCGGAATACAGCGTAATATGACGGCTGAAAACACTGGGCCAGGAGCACCACCAGGATATCGGTAATAATGAGCAGGGTATAGAAACCATGAAAGAAATCCGGTACTTCCTGGCCAGCGATTGCCCTGACAATGGTAGAGATGCCCATATAGATAAAAATACCGAGCAGGATCAAGGCAATACCTTTTTTGGCGGCAACGAAGCTGAATAGATCCTCCGGTTTGCCTTTTTCATCCTGGATTTTCGCCTGGATTCTATAGTAAAAGCCGAGCAGGGCAAAAACCAGCAAGGCCCCGAATCCGTCTGACAAAATATGCAGTATAGCCTGTTCATTGCCAACGTATACGATGGGTTCGGGAAAATGGGACAACTCCTTGAAAGCATTTCGCATCAGGATCAGGGAAAGGATTTCAAACTGTTTCCCCACAGACTTGGAAAATGAGCAGGGCAGGGTAAAGATCAGACTGATGACCTCGAGAATCAAAACAACGCTGAATGCTGCCTGGATGGCAAAAAAATGGTTGCGGGGGATAAAGGCGGACAGATTGCCCGGCAGCATACTCTGCCTGTTGAGTTCAATGGCAAGCAGGCTTCCCAGAAAAAGGAGGACCAGGAGCAACGAAATTTTCCGGTGCATCTTCTCCTGTTCCCAATAATAGTGGAGAGGGTCGAAAATAAAGGTGCATTTTTCATAGATGAAATTCATATTCACATCCTTAATCCCGCGGGCAGCCAAAAAAAAATCCTCAAGCTGTAGGGCAAGCTGACTTATTGCCGCCACGTTTTGCTCTGTCAACGGCAGAAGAGAGGCCTGATCACCCGTAGGGTCTGCCGTAAGCCTCCATGACTGACATATTCAGACTACCAAGAAGTTCCGGAATCTCTTCTCTTATTGATTTTTCGGTCATAGCGCTTTTTATTCCGGGGTTGGCGGATGGGGGCATCTGTTTAAAGTTTATTGTAACCCCTTATTGCAAATCAAGACAGATAACTTTTCCTTCCACTGCCATAGATATTGCGAATTTCATTGGGGTCTTCTATTCTGACGGGGAAAAACCGGGCTTTTCCAGGAACCATTCCATCAACCCGCCCTCTTGTGAAAGTATACGTTTCAGTTCAACCTGAACGAATATTTTATTGTATTTTCAGGGTTACACCTCTCCTGCATTGAAATTTTCCGAAGACATGCATATATAAATTAGATATGAAGCAAAAAAGACGTTAGGCCAGCCAAGTGGTGAAAATAAATGGAGGAGCAAAAAAATGTGCGATTCAAAAAATCCCAATCCCAAAGATTTTTTCGCCAACTTGAAGGGACCAGCCCCTTTTCACAAAAAACTCAAATTATTATTTCAAAACAATTTCATCAAAATCATTACCAGACAAAACTGCTGCGGCAACCATGGAGAACCTGGCTGCTGAAAAAAGTAACCAAGATCACCGGTCGGTGAAATCAAAATTTTTCAAAATGTCTCAGCAGCTGCATGAGTTGCTTTCCCGACCCCCTATATTTGTTTTAATTTGTATGTAAACTAGTGAGTAAATGAACACCCACAACCCTTGAACTTTTGTTTGATTCGATTTTATTGTATTTTTTTGGCATAAAATAGCTGTATTTTCCCCTTTAAAGAAAAAATTTTTCTAAAATGTAAACATGAAGCCAAATTTAAAATTTGACTAACAAAACGTAAACTAAATACCTAAAAAAATAGTTTGATTTATACATAAAAACGTAAACATTATGATTGAATTTTAGACAGGAGTTTAACCGCTAGACGAATTTTTCCACAAAAAGTATTATAATTTCAAACCGTTACCCATCTTGTCGCTGTAAGACCCTATTTGTATTATTTTTACATGGCGCACTTGCACAAAAAAATGAAAAACGGAAGACCCTATTACTACATCAGGGAGATCGCCAGGGTTGACGGCAAGCCTAAGGTCGTTAATCAGGTTTACCTGGGGTCACCTGAGCGTATTATGCAGATGGCTTCCGGGAAACAGGATGGATTATTGGTCAAAATTCAGGCCCAAGAGATGGGGCACTCTGGTTGGCGGACTTGATTGATAATGATATCGATATCGCCGGGATTATTGATTCTATTGTCCCGAATGCCACTCAGGAAAAAGGGCCGTCTGTTGGGGAGTATTTTCTTTATGCCGTGCTGAATCGAATGGTGGATTCTCGTTCCAAACGTGCCTTGCCGGATTGGTTTGTCGCCAGTGCGATACAGCAGATTCGGCCGGTTGATACCAAGGCACTCACTTCGCAGAGATACTGGAAGAAATGGGACCGGGTGGATGCCGGTCAACTGGCAGAGATAGCGACTCGTTTTTTTCAGAAGATTGGTGAACTGGAGAGCGGCACAGCCGATTGTTTCATGTTTGACACCACGAACTACTATACCTTCATGGCCAGCGACACCGAATCGGAATTGGCCCAGCGTGGCAAAAACAAGGAAGGTAGAGATTGGCTGCGCCAGGTCGGTGTCGCTCTCCTGGTATCGCGAGATACCAGATTACCCCTTTACTATCGAGAATACGAAGGCAACCGTCATGATTCGAAGTTGTTTTTGCAAATTGCAAAGGAGCTGTTTGCGGTCATGGATGCGGCGGGGGACAGCAAGACGGAGCTGACCCTGGTTTTTGATAAAGGCATGAATGCCGAGGCTAATATTGCCGCCATAGACGAACATCAACGTATCCATT
>JAZDEG010000016.1:0-20420 GCA_043809085.1 Pseudomonadota bacterium
GCGTCACTTGACTACACCAAGGTGAAGTTTGATGATTACAGGGAAAAAGGCGGGTATATGGCCTTAAACGTCGAGCATGATGATTACGACATGGCCAATCTCGGACTTGGCGTGCAGCTGTTGAAGAGCTTCACCATGAACTGCGTCATGCTGACCCCTGATGCCAGCGCCATGGTTTACTATGACCTGATCGGCGATGACATTGAAACCACCTCGACCTTTGTCGGCGGCACCCATGCGTTCACCACCACGGGTGCAGACGCTGACCGCACCACCTTTGATCTGGGCCTTGGCCTGACCATCGGCGGTGTTGAGTGTCCGGCAAGTTTCAGGGTCGGTTACGAGTACATCGACCGGGGTGATTTTGAATCCCATAATTTCACAGGTAAACTGCGTTACGAGTTTTAATCTGTCTGACCTGAGATAGGAGAAAATGCCCCGCCTTCAAGCGGGGCATTTTTTTTGCTGGGCCGGGCATCCTGTCAGGGAAGTTGCAGGTGTTTTACAAGCAGGTTGAAGGCGGCGTGGACTCGCTCTTCCATGGTGCCGCTGATGGGATGCCAGGAGATTGAAGCCTCCGCCGCGACACGGTGCAGCATGACGTCCACCTTTTTTCTGTATCCTTCGCTTTCCGGGCGATGTCCGTCAGGAATCAAGGGAATTTCAATGGGCAGGTAGATGAAAAGATCAATAAAGGTGCTGTACCATTTCAGCAGTTGGCTGAGCATTGCGTCGAAATGGGGATTGCCCGGGCCTTCCAGCCGGTAATAGGCGAGCAGGTCAATGAGGCTTCTGTCGTAGAGGCGGCAGGCGCTCTCAAAGGGTTGGAGCCGTCTGAAATGTTCTTCAGCGAGCCTGATGTAGAGATTGTCTTTGTCCCTGGCAATATCTGGGAAGTTGCCAAGAATAACCTTGATGGGCTCTTCGGCAACAGAGGCGGTGACGCCGCTGTCCAGTAATCTCTGGGAAAGTTGCTGAACCAGGGTTGTTTTCCCGACACAGTGCGATCCGGTAATGACAATGCGCTGCATACTTTTCGAGTCCTCTGGGTGTATTTTTTTGGAGCCAGCAGGGTCACCATGGGAAAAATCTAGAAAATCTCAAAATATTCCTTCTGTTCCCAGTCCGTCACTTCGGACATGAAACGGGCTGTTTCCGCATCCTTGATCGCTGCGATATATTCGACAAATGTCTGCCCCATGGCTTCTTTGATGGTCGTATTCGCCAGCAGGGCGCGGACGGCTTCGTGCAGGTTCCGGGGGAGAACCGGGGCCTCGATGCTATACGGGGTATTGCAGGGGGGGCCGGGGTCAGCCTGTGTTTTTATGCCGTCGAGACCCGCATAAATCTGGGACGCAAAATAGAGGTACGGGTTTGCCGCAGGTTCACCGATCCGGTTTTCAATGCGGGTGGCTGGATTGTTGTTGCCGCCGATTGCCCGAAGCATGGCGCCCCGGTTGTCATATCCCCAGGCAATCCGGTCGGGTGCAAGTGAAAATGGTCTGTAGCGCTTATAGCCGTTGATGGTCGGGGTGGTAAAGACGCAGCAGGCCGCAGCATGTTGCAGAAGGCCGCCGGCATAATGGCGCCCGGTGGCGGAAAGAATATCCTGATGGTTTTCAGGGATGAAAACGTTGCCTCCAGTTTTTTTGTCAACCAGCGACTGATGCAGGTGCCAGCCGCTGGAAAAAAGATTGGGCAGGGCCGGGCGGCACATGAAGGTGGCATGATACCCGTTGCGGCGGCAGACCTGTTTCACGGCGTTACGGAACATGACCATATTGTCGGCATTGGTAAGTCCGCTGGCCGGATGAAAGGTGAATTCAACCTGGCTCGGGCCGAATTCCACCTCAACGGAACGCACCGGCAGTCCGAGATTGAGCGCGGTCCGACGGAGGAGATCAAGCACCGGTTCCAGTTCATCTGTCCGTAATTCCGTCAGATACTGGTAGCCGCGGGCCAGCAGTTCTGCCCGGGGAGGTTCCGGAGGATGGCCTGCCTGAGTGGGATGAAGGCATGGATCCATCATCTTGAGGACATGAAATTCGACCTCAAGCCCTGCATGGAATTCGTAGCCTTCTGTTGCCAGGGTTTGCAGGGCCTGCCGGCACACCAGTCGGCTTGAAAAGGGAACCGGTTCGCCATCGGTGAAATAGAGATCGCACAGCACCCATCCGGTATGGGGAGACCAGGGTAAAATGCGGAATGTTTCCGGATCCGGCACCATGATGAAATCAGCCCCGCCAATGAGGGCTTTTAATCCGAAAGCCCCTTCTTGTGCCCATATGGGAAAGGCGGTCCGGTGCGAGGTGTCTTTCAGCAGCAGGGTGCTGGTTATGCTGCAGCCGTTTTCAATGGCATTGGCAAAATCATCAGCCATGATGGTTTTGCCGCGCAGTATGCCGTGCTGGTCGGCAAACGACAAGCGGATGGTCTCGATTTTTTTTGACCCGACAATGCTCAAGGCACGTTCGGTATATTGCTGTCTTTCCTGGGAGTGCAGGCCGTATTGTGAAGTGAATCCGGCCCGGCCTATGCTGTTGTTTGTGCTGGTCATGACACCCTTCCTTGGCGTAGATAGATCATGGCTTAAATGCTGCGTTGTCAGATAGTGAGATTACCGGACATGGGAAAAGAATTCCTCATATTTCCCGCCTTTGGTTCTGGGAATTTCCGGCAGATAGCTGAATGAGACGTTAAAGGGCGAATGCAGGGCCTGGCGGATAATGGTCTGCATTTTCTCTTCCTGCTTGAAACTCACCGGTTCGTCCACGACAAGTCGAACTTCAAGCTGGGTCAAGGAATGCTGGATAACCTGAATCTGACGGTAGGGCACGGTCTTTTCGAGCTCCTTGTAATTGAAAACCGGCCAGTTGGATTGGCCGTTCGGCAGCTTCAGGATATTGCGGACGCGGCCCATGATTTTTTGAATCACAGGCAATCCCCTGCCGCATGAACATTGGGAACCTTGTTCGGCGTAGTCGCCGACGTCATAGCGAATAATCGGGCAGGCGTAATTGATCAAGCTGGTGATCACCACCTTGCCGACCTCTCCCGGCGCGCAGGGTGTTCCATCATCACGGAGTATTTCGACCAGGATATTTTCCGATTGCTCATGGTAGCGTCTGTGCTCGGGGCACTGGAGGGCGATATAGCCGACTTCCCGGGTGCTGTATATGTCGGTGACCTCGACACCCCAGACTTCTTTGCAGGTCTGCACGGTTTCGGGAGCAAGTGTTTCACCCATGGTTCGCACTTCCAGAAGACGAGGAAGTTCTTTGCCGCTGTCCCTGAAATGTTGGGCCAGGGCCATGGCGTTTGTCGGGTTGGTGAGCAGATATTCCGGATTTTCCCGCAGCAGCCAGGCGGCCTGCTGGTCAACCGGAGTCTGGATGGTGAGAATTGCAGCGGGGCCGGTTTTAAGGACAATGTCGGTGGAAGCCCCCCATCCGTCAAGCTTGAGTCCGTCAGGCATCGTCGCCTCCTCAGTCTCAACAAAGCGTATTGCCGCGAGTTTGCCGGAAAAGTCGCGCTGGTGCCAGAAGTGCTCGCGCAGGGTAAAAGCCCGCCAGAAAAAAGTTGTCATATCGTTATGCCAGACAGTCACCGGTTTACCGGTTGACCCGGAGGTTGAAACCTTGAATGGTCTGCCGTGACGCGGGGGCATTTTTCGGGTGAGCAGGGTGGCTCCTTCTTTTTGAATGTCATCCCTGGTTAAATAAGGCAGTGAACGCCAGATATCCCAGGTCAAGGGCTTGCTGAGCAGCTTGCCGTTCCTGAACCTGTTTTGATAGAATGGAACCTCCTGGCAGGCATAACGGCATAAGAACTGAAGTTGCTGCAATTGTCTGGCTCTGATCTGTTCCAGAGGAAGCCATTGGGTGCGTTCCATCTGGAACTGCATGGCCAGATGGGCTGATGCCCGGGGGGTAGGAATCGAAGGCCAGAAAATACCCTGAACAGTGGATTCGAGATGAAGCTGCGACGGCATCGGCATTCAATATATCCGGAAAAAAGAGAGGTGCCTGAGCGGAAGGCGGTGGCGCCTCATTAATGTATGGGTCATTATAATTTATTGTTGTTCAATCTAGTATATGCTAGATTTAATTACCAATATTTTCATCGTATTTATTCATTTTTACAGGGGGAGTGCATGGATAAAACAGAAGAGCCTTCTGGGGAAAACGAGGAACGGAAATTTTCGCTCCGCAGCGCAAGGGATGCTGATTTACCTGCGATCTTACAGGTTCTTGAAACCGCCAACATGCATCATATTCCTTCGGAAGAGATGGCGGAACTGGATCTTCACTGTTGTTTTGTTGCCGAGGCCGAAGGCGATATAATCGGCATGAGCGGCTATAAGGTTTTGACGGAAGCCGAAGCAAAAACTACGGTAATGGCGGTCTTGCCGGAATATCGTGGGTGGGGGGTCGGACGGGCTCTGCAGGTGCGCCGCATGCTGGCACTACAAGAAAAAAACATCCGTTTTCTGACGACCAATGCCGATCGTCCGGAAGTCATTGCCTGGTATAAGAAGCATTTCGGTTATCAAGAAATCGGCAAACTCGATAAAATTCACGAATTCGGTCGTCCGGATATCAATCAGTGGACGACTTTGCGAACGGATTTGTCGCTCTGGCACGAATAGCGCCGAAAGGATTTTTCATGACTTCCTCCACACAACCTTTCGGGGAAATGGATCCGATTCCAAACAGCGATTTGCCGCCGCTCATCATCAACGCCTGTCTGACCGGGATGGTTCCTCATAAAAAAGAGAACCTTTTTTTGCCGGTCACCAGTGAAGAGATCATCGAGGATGCCTGTACGGTTATTGAGGCAGGAGCGTCGATTCTGCATCTCCATGCCCGGGATCCCCAGGGAGAAGCGGCCTGGGAGGCGGCAGCCTATGCCCCTATAATCCAGGGGATTCGCGCACATTATCCTGACGTCATAATAGGGGTCACCACCAGCGGGAGGAAATTTGCTGATTTCGCGAAAAGGGCGGCGGTTCTTGACCTGAGAAACGGCTGCAAACCGGATATGGCCTCTCTTACTCTGGGATCAATGAATTTTGCCCGGGAAGCTGCGGTGAATTCGCCGGAAACGATTCAGAAACTGGCGACATGTATGCTGGACAGGGGGATTATCCCGGAACTTGAAGTCTTTGGTCCAGGGATGTTGAATTATGCTTTTTATCTCGTAAAAAAGAAGATTCTGCCGGAAAGGTGTTATGTGAATTTTATCCTGGGCTCCCTTGGCGCTTCACCCGCCAGAGTTTTCGACCTTGCCAACCTTGTTCGTGATCTCCCCCATGGCTGGATTTGGGCGGCAGCCGGGCTTGGCCGGTATCAATTATCCATGAATACGACAGCCATTGTCATGGGTGGCCATGTTCGTGTCGGACTCGAGGATAATCTGTTTTACGATATTCAGCGAAAAACGGTCGCTTCGAATAAAATGCTGGTTGACCGGCTTGTCCGGGTGGCGGGAGAGCTTGGTCGTCCGATTGCAACTCCTGGGCAGACCCGCAAGATGCTTGGTTTGGAATCTGTCCGGAAGAAGAACTGAAGGTCAGACAAAGAGGCGCGGGGGGCGCGGCCCCACACCTCGTCTGCGGCGGGTGACGTTATTTTACGTTGTTTTCTATCTGGCCGATTTTTCTCTTAAATGTTTCTTTTTCATAACTGACTTCCACGGTGAAGAAATTGTTTTTTTCCCCGGGAATAAATGTTTTTAATACCCCTGTTTCATTGTTCAATATGGAATACCCTTTCCCTGAGAAAAAAGCTGAATATTTGGAAGTGCCGCCACCGAATCCGGTTGCAAGAAAAAGTACGGTTGCCAGCAGTAATCCAATCCAGAAACTTTTGTTGCGCATGAAATTTCTCCTTGTTTGATTATTAATTTCGGGACTGCGCTTGCATGGCTGAAATGTCAAGTCGAAACGGCTGCAAGAGCAACCCCGTTCAGAATAGTGCTGTTTCTTCTTCTGGGCTATTTTACTCTATTTTTCTTTCCGTGGAATCAAAGAAATTTACCGGGGATGCAAAACGGAATTGTCTTCTTTTCGTTTCTGTTCCAAGGCTTGTGCGCATGGGAATGCCACCTGTAAAAGAGACGGCCATTGCTGTCGCCACCCGTCGTCATGGCTGGCGCCTCTTACGGATACAACCTCCGAACATTCGGGAGGGAACTGCGCATGGACAAAACTCCTGGCAATTGCGGCTGGAACAGTACGGTCCCCTTCTCCGGCAAAATGGATTTGGGGAATATGCTTTATCGATTCCGCCGCATCAAAGGCATTTAAAGATCCCCACAGGGGAGTAACCTTGTGGTGGAGGCAGAATTCCTTATGGTCGAGGTTCCCGGCAATCGTCCGGATGGTGCGTATGTCGTTTCTCCTTGCTGCGACAAGAACAGCCACCGCTCCCCCTCCTGAATATCCGACAAGATGAATTTCTTTGGCCCTGGTTTTTTCCTTCAGGATCGACAGGGTCTGATCGGCTGCGGCAATCATCTCTTCGGAAAATCGATGTGAAGACCAATGAGCTGGTTGACAGTTCCTCGCTTTTCCCGTTTTGAAAACATATTGGCAGGGGCGGGCCATGTATACGATATTGGGAGACGGGTCAAACAGGGCAAGCTGCAATACAAGGGGGTTGCGCGGTGTCGGGTCAGGGGAGAGTCTGTTTCGTGAAAACCAGGCAGCGCCATCGCCTTCTATGTATACGGTCAGGGTGGCTCCTGGTGAGGAAATGCGGCTGAAGATTGCTATGTCAAACATTTCAGAAGAAATGTATTCCTTCTGAAAACCGTTGTTTCGAGCAATTTCATCCGCATTGAAGTATGGACGCAAACCTTGCATTGCGCAACCCTGCATCAGGGGGAGCGATAGGAAGACGAGCGAGATATATATGAGAAATGGCCTTTTCAACTCGGTCTGACAATGCTCAGCATTTGTTTGTCGCAGGGACGCCATTTTTACAACGGGATCGAAGTGTGGAGATATTGCCCTCGGTTGTGAGAAATGGCAATTATGGTTTTTGAGTGAGCCATAAAAACGTCGTTCGCACGGTTTGCTGGGCCATTGGGGCAGATCATCGCCATTACCTCGAATCAGAATGATAACAGCGGCAGTACCTTGGGTTTTTTAAAGGAACTTGAAGTGCGTGAGGCCGTCAATGATGCCTCCGGCATGGTCGTGTCCGCTGAAAAAGATGCGGCGCTGACCCTGCAGGTGGTCGAGTTCTTTGCTGTGGTTGGCCACAACAAGTCCGCAGCATTTGCTGCGCAGCATGTCCTCGTCATTGCCTGAGTCGCCCGCCACCATGATGTCTTCCGCTGCTATCTCCCATTTGTATTTGAGATATTTGATGGCCTTGCCCTTGGAGGCCCGGTGGGGGAGGATATCAAGAAACTGGCCGTGGGAAAAGATGACATTGCAGAGAAGTCTGGCATCCTTCAGAGCCAGAAAAACCTTTTCCAGCAGTTCCGGCTTGTCTTCCATGTAATAGCTGAGCTTGTAACGCCGTTGGCCCTCTCCTTCCTGTGGGGTGAGAAAAGCAAGATCTGACAGGGTGTTTTTGATATCTTCCGGTTTCCATCGGTGTTTGAGATGCTGCTGCCATCCCTTGTCAATCCGCAGGCCTGGACCGTAATATATTTCCGTGCCCACCGAACAGATCAGAATGTCCGGAATAGGGATGTTGTGATCGGTCATAACGTCCAGGGCCATTTCCAGGCTTCGCCCGGTGGAAACCCCCCAACCGATGGTTTCCCGGTTTTTATCAAGCAGTTCAAGCAGGTCGTTTAAGCTTTCGCTGTCACCCACCAGGGTATTGTCCACATCGGTAATGAGAAGTTTGTTGACCGCGGTGAGTCTGCTGCCGAAGGGTTCTTTTGCAGCGGCTTTTTTTGATTCCGGTTTATGGCTGGAAATGTTTTTTGGCAGCAGTTCTCTGATGTGGGCGATGGTCTGTTCGCAGTGAAAGGTCCAGGAATAGTGTTTACGTACGCCGTTAATGCCGTTGCGGGAGCAAGTCTCCCATTTTTTCTGGTCAACAAGAAGTTCCTTAATGGCTTCGGAAATTTTTTCCGGTTTTGTCACATCAACCAGGGTGCCGTTCTGGCAGTTGGAAACGATATCGACCGGGCCGCCGTCATTTGTGGCAATGATCGGCAATCCGCAGGCGGAGGCCTCGATCAGAGTCAGCCCGAAGGGTTCGACCATGGCTGGATTGACGAAAACTCCGCCGCTGTCGGCGCAGAGACGGTAGAGTTCGGGAACCTCGCTGGCAAAATCATGTTTTTTGGGAATGGCGAGCTTGCCGTAGAGGTCATAATAGTCCATTTTGAGCAGCATGTCGGTCAGTACATTGCGCTCGTTGTCTTCCATATCCATGATGTCCTTGCGGATACCTGCAAATATTGCCAGGTTGGCCATGGCGCGAAGATCGGGGTCTGTGCCGTATGCCTCGATCAGGCCGGAGATGTTTTTGCGCTGATCCGGACGGCAGAGGGCCAGAATGAAAGGTTTATGCGGATCGGACCAGAATCGCTGCAGTTCCCGCTGCAGGGTTGTGCGTATCTGCCGGCTCGGCTCATTCTGTTCCTTTGCGGCCAGCTGGCTGTGATAATAGGGATAAAAGATGTCAAGGTCGATACCGGGCGGAATTACGCTATAATTCTTTCCGGTCGAGTTGTTGTAGAGACCGTACTGTTTTTCAATTTCCTGGCTGGTGCTGGTGATGATCAGCTGGGCCTTTCTGATTATTTCCTCTTCAACAGTGATCCGTTTTTCCATTTTGTAGCGCTTGTTGATTTCGGATCTGGAAAGACCGCTGTCGAGCAGTTTGGTTCTTTTGTTGCGGCCGAGGGAATGCCCGGTAAAAACAAATGGCTTGTTGAAGGCTGTTGCGAGTTCCATGGCCACATATCCTGCGTCAGAATAATGGCCGTGGAATATGTCCGGGATGCGGGCCTGAGCCTTGATCAGTTTCAGGGTTTTGTCGATGAATTCGTCAAGATGGGGCCAGAGAAGTTCCTTGCGGATATATTTTTTGCCGCCGCACTGGATGCGGATAATACGGGCATTTTTGCTGATCTGTTCCATTGGTGAGGAGTAAATAGGTGAAAGATTTTTTTCTTCGATCAACCGGGTGAAAAGGTCCACCTGGCTCACCTCGGGATGGTCGCCCAGGGCACGGGCAAGTTCCAGGACATATTTGACCTGGCCCCCCGTATCGGCGTCATAACCGAGCTGGGGGGATTCACCGCGGATGAGACCGTGAATGCTGAAAAGCTGGAGATAAAGTCCTGATCTGTTCATTTTTTCGTTTTGTCCGGGTTAAAATTTGAAATTGTCCATTGCAGGTGTTGCGCCGGGTCGGCTCGCAACAAAGGATCCGCGCTTGTTCGCCCGTTCAAGGCATGACTGCCAGGGCAGTTTTTTGATGATGCCGTCAATAAGGGTGGCGAAAAAGGCGTCTCCAGCGCCGACGGTGTCGGCCACCTGTACCGGAAAACCGGGATGGGTGAAAATGCCGTCATCGCTGACGAGCATTGCCCCTTTTGCTCCAAGGGTCACAGCCAGGGCTACAAGGTTCCAGCGGCTGAAAAGAGCCGCTGCCCTCTTTTCCGGGGGGCCGGGAGGGAGGGCGGACCAGTCTGCGACCTTGTCAAGCTCGGCATCGTTGAGTTTCACCACGTCCGCCGCTGACAGGGAATCGAGAATCGTCTCTTTCAAGGTAAAAGGGGGACGCAGGTTGACATCATAAAAGCGGAGGGATGCTTTCTTCCAGAGAGAACGGATGGCGGCGCGGCTCCCGGGGGAGCGTTGGGCGAGGCTGCCGAAAACCAGATGATACGGTTTATCGGTAAAAACGCCGGGTAAAAGGCCGGCATCAATTTCATCCCAGGCTGCAGGGGCAACGATGTCAAATGCGGGTTCTCCCCGTTTGGAAATGGTCACCGTCACCTGGCCGGTAGGAAGACCGAGGTCAAGCTGGACGTATGTGGTTTCGAGACCGATGGCGGCGATCTGTTGAGTTGCGAGATCAGCAAGGGGATCACTGCCGATGCGGCTTATGAGGCAAACCTCCTGGCCCAGGGTTGAAAGATGGTAGGCGACATTGAGCGGAGCGCCGCCCAGGATTTTATTGTCGCCGAAAATATCCCAGACGATTTCGCCGATTGAAAGAATCATTGTTCCTCAAGGGTTCATTCGTATCAGTTGATAATTTGGTAATTTAGTTAAAGAGTAACAAAGATGGAGTGGTTTGAAATCGGATGGTATCTTGTTTCAAACTCTATCATCTTATAGGAGATGAGCGATGAAGTCAAATGGGAGGATGCCGGAGGTGACTGATCCTGTCGGCAAATAACAAAAGGGTGGAGCAAACTTTGCATCACCCTTTTGTTATTAGTGTGTGATGCGACGGAAAAGGCTATTTTTTCTTCTTCTTTTCAAGCTCTTCCTGCATCCTGTCGCGCTCGGCCTTGAGTTCCTCAAAAGTCTGGATCGCATCTTTTTCTTTATCAGCCTGCTTTGCCTTCATTTCGGCAGATTTGGCCTTGATCTTTTCCTCCTTGATTTTGAGATCTTTGGTGCCGAAAAGCGAGGAGGCAAGATATTTAAAGGAAAATCTCAGCAGGGCAATGTCATCTTCTTTGATCGTGTCAAGGGTAGCCTGGTCGATTTCATAAATATCAAGGAAGGAACTGTTGAAGATGAAATCCTTGAATTTGTCAAGGTCGGTGCTGACCATGAAAAAAATCTTTTTGGCCTGTTCGCTGAGTGTCGCCTGAAAACCGAAGGATTTGCGCCGCATGACGAGCTCGAGCCATTCCTTGTTCATTTCATCGCACAGGTCGACTCCCTGATCTTCCCGCCATTCCCGGATCGTCCATTCCTTGTCTTCATCATGACCCTTGCAGTGAGATTCCTTGACAAGAAAGAAAAATCTTTCGGAGTCAACGCCCTCTTGGCCTCCTTCATGAAAATTGGCCATGCCCACGGGGTAATAACGACAGGCGGAAGGTCGTTCCGGATAGATGGTGCATCCTTCATCAGTGACAAAGGGGCAGCGCCCGTTTTCGTCAAGGTGGATTTTAACCCCCGGCATATCTGTTTTTTCGATAAAGATGGGGGTTGTAAATCTGAGCAGGAACTCAGAAGCCGGCAGGTTCAGATATTTTCTCAGGCGAAGAATGTCGAAGGGGGTGAGGATGATATTGATATTGCCGCAACAGGCGGTAAAGCAGGAAACACCGGGATGGCAGCGGAATTTTATTTTGCTGTCCAGTGTATATTTCTGGGGGAGGATGTTTGAAGGGTTCTTGTCAAAGCCAAAAACATTTTTATCTGTATCAGTCATTGTAATTCCTCTGTTATCGGTATATATAGTTTTGTGTTCTTGCACAATTCTCTCGGAAATTAATCATCTTGGACAAGCTTGTCAAACTGAAAAAAAACGGCGAATCCGGGCCGGCAGAAAAAGTGAAAATTCTGCCAGACTTTTTTTCTTGACATTTGCAGGATGAAAATTTATAGAACAAATGATCAGAAAATGAGTGACCCCTCATTTTTTATCAGCACTGGTTTTACGTTGGTTTTTTGCACTGGTAATATTAAAAAAACCGATTTCGCATTTTGTGGAATCAAACTAATCAACCCAATTGAGGAGGTAAATTAATGCCAAGCTATGTAGATCCTTCCAAATGTGACGGTTGCAAGGGTGGTGACAAAACAGCATGTATGTACATCTGCCCCAACGACCTGATGGTTCTCAACAAAGAGGAGATGCGGGCCTACAACCAGGAGCCCGATGCTTGCTGGGAATGCTACTCATGTGTTAAAATCTGCCCCCAGGGCGCTATTTTCGTACGTGGTTATGATGACTTCGTGCCGATGGGCGGCCAGGTACATCCGATGAGAAGCTCTGACTCCATTATGTGGACGGTTAAATTCCGCAATGGCAACCTGAAACGCTTCAAATTCCCCATCCGGACAACTGCTGAAGGCGCTGCCAATGCATACCCCGGACAAAGAGGCGCCAACCTCGATGACGAGTGTCTGCTCCTCGAGTCTGCACTGCCGCAGCCGACCAAACTTGCGAAATAATTAAGTTTCTAAGTTAAGGTTCATTGTTTACTTAAGACTATTTTAAGGAGATAGAATATGGCATTACCTAATAAACCACTTGGCGAACTGCCAGCCGTTGCAAACCCGGAAATCAAGGAGCATGAGTGCGATGTTCTGATCGTTGGTGGCGGTATGGCTGCTTGCGGTACAGCGTTCGAGATCAAAAAATGGGCGCCGGAAGGCATGAAGATCACCCTGGTTGACAAAGCATCCATGGAGCGTTCAGGTGCTGTTGCTCAGGGCCTTTCCGCAATCAATACCTACATCGGCAGCAACCCCATTGAGAATTACGTGAAGATGGTTCGTAATGACCTGATGGGCGTTATCCGTGAAGACTTGGTCTATGACCTCGGCCGTCACGTTGACGAGTCTGTTAAACTTTTTGAGGAGTGGGGTCTGCCCATCTGGAAGAAAGATGCAGACGGCGAAACCCTTGACGGTGCTCAGCCTGCAAAAACACTGCGTGAAGGCGGTGAGCCGGTACGTACCGGTAAATGGCAGATCATGATCAACGGTGAGTCCTACAAGTGCATCGTTGCTGAGCCTGCAAAAACCGCCCTCGGCGAGGAAAACTGCCTTGAGCGTATTTTCATCGTTAAGATGCTGCTTGACAAGAACAAACCGAACCAGATCGCCGGTGCGGTTGGTTTCTCAACCCGTGAAAATAAAGTTCATGTTTTCAAATGCAAAACCGCTCTGGTAGCATGCGGTGGTGCAGTTAACATCTTCCGTCCCCGTTCAACCGGTGAGGGTAAAGGCCGCGCTTGGTACCCGGTATGGAACGCAGGTTCTACCTACACCATGTGTGCTCAGGTTGGCGCCACCCTGACCATGATGGAAAACCGCTTCACCCCCGCCCGTTTCAAAGACGGTTACGGCCCGGTTGGTGCATGGTTCCTTCTCTTCAAGGCCAAAGTACAGAACGGTCTTGGCGAGTTCTATGCCAACAGCGACTCAGTGAAAGGCGAGCTTGAGAAATTCATGCCTTACGGAGCTTCTGCGGTTACCCCGACCTGTCTTCGTAACCACCTGATGCTGAACGAGCTGAAAGCTGGCCGTGGCCCCATCTACATGGCTACCGACGTTGCTCTGAACGCATTCCTTGATGATCGCCGCGCCAAAGGGATGGATGAGAAGGCAGTTAAAAAATACTGGAAACACCTCGAGTCAGAAGCTTGGGAAGACTTCCTTGACATGTCGGTTGGTCAGGCCGGTCTGTGGGCAGGTATGAACATCGAGCCTGAGAAAGTAGGTTCCGAGATCATGCCGACCGAACCCTACATGTTGGGTTCTCACTCAGGCTGCTGTGGTATCTGGACCTCCGGTCCTGCAGAAGATTGGGTTCCGACTGTTGACGGTCCTCGTTCTCATCAGTACAAATGGGGCTACAACAGGATGACCACTGTTGACGGTCTCTTCACCGCTGGTGACGGCGTTGGTGCTTCAGGACATAAATTCTCCTCAGGTTCCCATGCTGAGGGTCGTATCGTTGCCAAGCAGATGGTTAAATTCTGCCGTGACAATGCTTCCTTCAAGCCCGAGTTGAAACAGACCGCTCAGGAACTGGCTGACGAGATCTACGCACCGGTTAAACGTTACCTTGAGTTTGTCGGCGCATCAACCGCAGCCAACGTTAACCCCAACTACTGCAAGCCTGCCGGTATCATGATGAGACTCATGAAAGCTACCGACGAATACGGCGGCGGTGTTGCTACCTACTACATGACCTCCGGCAAACTGCTGAACATCTGCCTGGATCTTCTCCGGATGCTCCGTGAAGATGCAGCCCTGATGGCAGCCGGCGACCTGCATGAGCTTATGCGCGCTTGGGAAAACTACCATCGTATCTGGTGTGTAGAGGCCCATATCCGTCACATTGAGTTCCGTAAAGAAAGCCGCTACCCGGGCTTCTATTACAGATCAGACTTCCCGACCTGTGATGACGAGAACTGGAAAGTATTCGTTAACTCAACCTTTGATCCGAACACCCAAGAGTGGAAATGTGAGAAGGTTAACTGCATCAACATCATCGAGACAGATCCGTGGATCTAATTTGCATTAGCAAATAAAAGTCTTGAAAATAAAATCTCCAGGTACCTGAGTCGAGGTGCCTGGAGATTTTAGTATGGGGGAGGGGATTTGAGAAAAAAAATAATGTATTCCCTTGTAACGTTGATTTGCCGGAAACTTTCTGGTAAATGAAGAAACCATATTTTGTTTAAGTGTTAAGTTTTCGGTTTTAAGTATGGCTCATGGCATCTCCATCACAGATATGTCCTTTCATGCTCTTGTTTAAAACGGAAATCTTAACACTTAAAACTTCCAAACATAAACCCTACTAATGGAGGAGTGGCATGACAGAACAGAATGCATCCGGTACAGGAGCAGTGCTGGTCGTTGGTGGCGGCATCAGCGGATTAACAGCTGCCCTGGAAGCCGCGGAGGTTGGGAAAGATGTTTTTCTGATAGAAAAAAATCCCTACCTAGGAGGCCGCGTCGCGCAGCTGAATCAGTATTTTCCCAAACTTTGTCCACCGTCGTGTGGGCTTGAGATCAATTTCAAGCGGGTAAAAAGCAATCGTAAGATACGTATGTACACCATGACCCAGGTGAAAAGCGTAACCGGTTCTGCGGGCAGCTATGAAGTTACCTGCGAAACATCTCCCCGTTATGTCAACAACAACTGTACAGGATGCGGCGACTGTGCGGAAGTGTGCGCCGATGAGCGTGTTGATGAGTTCAACTTCGGTATGGGCAAAACCAAGGCCATTTATCGGCCCCATGAGATGTCCTTTCCGATGAAATATGTTCTGGATAAAAATGCCTGCAGCGCCGATACCCTGGCGAAAATCAAGGAAGTATGTAAGTATGATGCCATTGAAACGGAGATGGCATCCAAGACATTCACCTTGAATGTTTCTTCCATTGTCTGGGCTACGGGCTGGAATCCTTATGATCCCACCAAAATGGATAATCTCAAATATAATGAGAGTGATGCCATTATTACCAATATGCAGATGGAGCGTCTTGCTTCACCCAATGGACCCACCGCTGGAAAGATCCTGCGTCCCGGCGATAACAAGGAGCCGGCCAGTTTTGGTTTTGTGCAGTGCGCCGGCAGTCGTGATGAAAATCATCTTGAATTTTGTTCCTATATATGCTGCATGGCTTCCATGAAGCAGATCACCTATATTCGTGAGCGGTATCCCGAGGCTCCAATCTATGTTTTCTACATTGATCTTCGCACACCGGGTAAATATGAGAAGTTCCGCGAAAAATTGATGTCTGATCCTAATACCCACTTTATCAAAGGGAAAGTAGCCGATATTATTCCGGAGGCGGATGGAGTTACCCTTGTTGCCGAGAATGCAGTTACCGGCGATAAGGTGAAGCAGCAAGTTGATCTTTGCATCCTGGCAACCGGAATGGAGCCTGCAATAAAATCGCAAGCTGCTGCCCTCGGCCTTGATGTTGACGGCAATGGATTTGTTGTGGGTGATGAAGGCAAAGGTATGTTTTCTGCCGGTTGTGCAAAAAAAGCTGCTGATGTTGTAACCAGCGCTCAGAGTGCTACCGCCGCAGCCCTGAAAGCTATTCAAGCAGCTAAGTAGGAGGAAGGTCAATGGATAAAAAATATGGTGCATATATCTGCACAGGTTGTGGTATCGGTGAGGCTCTCGATGTAGAGGCCCTGACAAAGGCCGCTGGTGAACAAGGCATGCAGGCAAAGACCCATGAAGCGCTTTGCGGTGCTGCCGGCCGGCAGATGATTGAAGGTGATATCAACGCTGACGGAGTGAACGTCGTCGTTGTTTGCGCATGCTCTCCCCGTGTTATGCAGGATGAGTTTGATTTTGGTGATGACAAGATCACTATTCGCGGCAACATCCGTGAGCAGGCTGCCTGGTGCAAGGAACAGCCGTCCGATAGCCGCGATGAAGACACGATCAAGGAATATTATACGGAAGTTGGTCAGGATTATGTCCGAATGGCGTGCGTTCAGGCAAAGAAAACGGATATGCCCGAGCCTTTCAAGCTTGACACCATGAGCAGAAAAATTCTGGTCATGGGTGGCGGTGTCGCAGGACTCACCGCAGCGAAAGAAGCGGTTAAGGCCGGATACGAAGTAACCATCGTTGAAAAAGCCGGTGTTGTCGGAGGTAAAGCGCTGGGCTGGACAAAACAGTTTCCGACGAAAGCTCCTTACGCAACGCTTGAAGAACCCACCATCAGCGCTTTGATTGCCGAAGTTGAGGGGAATGATAAGATCACCATCAAAACAGGTACCGAGGTCGCACGTATCGCCGGTGCACCGGGTAATTTTTCCGCATCATTTAAAGCAGCCGGCACCAAGAGTGAGTGGGACGCTCCGGCCAAGGTTGGTGTCGATGAACAGGATCGCATCGCCAAGGGACAGATGGAAGATCCCAACGCCGGGCTGAAGAATTACATGGCAGAGGATCCGGCCGCTGAAAAATATGGCGCGGTCATTCTTGCAACCGGTTGGGTTCCAGCCGATGTCAGTGAATACGAGCATCTCGGATATAAAGACAGTGACAAGGTGGTCACAAATGCCGAGTTTGAGAAAATGGTGAAGGAAGGAAAGCTTGGCGGTGTTAAATCCGTGGCATTTATTCAGAGCCCAGGTGGTGAAGCCCATGATATGGATTTCCCCTATGCCAACTCCGTCACCAGCATGGTTGCCCTGAAACAGGCAAAATATGTTCGTGAGGCCAATGCAGATGCAAAGGCGTATATCCTTTACCAGCACATGAGGACTCCCGGCAATATGGAGATGTTTTATAAGGGAATCCAAATGGATGACGGTATTTTCCTGACCAAGGCCACCGTAACGAAAGTTGAAGCTGCAGGTAACGGTTGCACGGTTATGGCAAAGGACACACTTCTCGGTGAAGATCTCACCCTCGATGTGGATCTGGTTGTTCTCGCTGCCGGTATGGTGCCGACCACTAAAACCGAATCATCGGTCAACCTGGCTTATCGTCAGGGGCCTGCTTTCCTTGATCTTGACCTTTTTGACGGATACGCTGATTCGCATTTTATCTGTTTTCCTTACGAGACCCGTCGTACCGGTGTCTACACATGTGGCGGTGTCCGCAAGGCCATGCCCATGGATGAAACGATTGATGATGCAACCGGTGCCGCATTGAAGGCTATTCAGGCCATGGAATGTGCTGATCGTGGCGTTGCCGTACATCCCCGCTCCGGTGACCAGACATTCCCTGAATTCTTCTTTCAGAGATGTACCCAGTGTAAACGTTGTACAGAGGAGTGTCCGTTCGGCGCCCTTGACGATGATGAGAAGGGTACGCCGAAACCAAACCCCACACGTTGCCGCCGTTGCGGTACCTGCATGGGAGCCTGTCCCGAGCGTATTATCGGCTTCAAGAATTACAATATCGACATGATTGGTTCCATGATCAAGGCCATAGAGGTTCCGGATGACGACGAAGACAAGCTTCGCATACTTGCCCTTGTCTGTGAAAACGATGCCTACCCTGCGCTCGATATGGCTGCCATGAGGAAGCATTCCCTGAATGCCCTGGTTCGTTTTATTCCGGTACGTTGCCTCGGTTCGGTCAATATGGCCTGGATCAAGGACGCTCTTTCATCCGGTATGGACGGAGCCATCCTCCTTGGTTGTAAATATGGGGATGATTACCAGTGTCATTTTGTGAAAGGAAGTGAAATCGCCGACAAACGTATGGCAAATATCGGTGAGACCCTCGGATCTCTCGGTCTTGAGCCAGAGCGTTGCGCAATGCGCCAGATTGCCATTACAGATTACGACAAGGTTCCGGATATCCTTAACGAATTCGTTGAGGAGATTGTCGGGCTTGGTCCGAATCCGTTCAAAGGCTTCTAGTTTTTTCGTATCGTCGTTTGGTAACGTTTATGCGTTGCCAAACGACTTTTTATATGAGCTTAAACTTACCGGAATGTTAGTTTTCACGCCGGTGTATTCGGTGCCGGTTATTGGTTAAATAACCAAGAAAGGAGAAATGAGATGAAGGTGAATCCTGATTTAGACTTCATAAAGTATATGAAAAGCGCCGGTGGAGATACGCTGAAGAAGTGTTATCAATGTGCCACCTGTTCTGTTGTTTGTCCTCTTTCCAAAGATGGGAAACCATTCCCTCGAAAGGAAATGATCTGGGCACAATGGGGTCTCAAGGATAAATTGATTGCCGATCCAGATGTCATGCTTTGCCATCAGTGTGGTGACTGTACCGCCTATTGCCCCCGAGGAGCAAAACCTGGAGATGTACTGGGTGCGATCAGGGCTTATGCCTATACCCATTACGGTTTTCCGTCCGGACTGGCGAAAATGGTCAGCAGCGCAAAGAATCTGCCGCTCATCATCGGGATTCCTGCATTGATAGTCCTCGTCATGTGGATTATTTCCGGCGGAATGCATGTTCCCTCTTCAGAGGATCTTGCTGCATACGGATTCGGCCATTTTTTTGGACACTGGGATTGGCCATGGCTGACAAAAAATGTAACTTTTATTGATGCCATCATGGTTCCCGCCTTTGGACTTGCCGTCTATTCTGCATACCGGGGCGTGTCTTCCATGTGGGAAGCGATGGAAAAGCAGTACAATGTGAGCGCCGTTTACCGACCATCGGTAAATCAGTTTATTCAGCAATTTCTGGTTCCCGCTGTAAAAGAAATCATTGCCCATACCCGGTTCCGTGAATGCGGGACCAATTCCAATCGTGTAACAGGCCATTTGCCGCTTATGTTTGCGTTTATCGCGCTTCTTTTTGTTACTGCATACAGTGCTTTTACCCAGGATGTCCTGGGGATCTTTTTTCCGCAGCTCCATGGTCCCATGAGCTTGATGAATCCTGTGAAAATAGTGGCCAACGTAGCAGCCATTGCCTTGATTTTCGGCATAGGGGTTCTCTGGTCAAATCGTTCCGCTGCTGAAGCTGAATCAGGAGCAACCGGTTCTTTTTATGACTGGTTTCTTATCTGGGAAATTATGGCAGTGGGTGTTACCGGTCTTTGCGCCGAGTTGGGCAGGCTGGTCGGAGTACCAGTGCTTGCTTACTTTTTTTACTATTTGCACCTGGTTACCGTTCTGATGCTTTTCCTCTATATGCCTTATACAAAACTGGCTCATATGGTGTATAGAACCTTTGCCATGGCTTTTGAAATATACCGTGAGAGCGCCTTTGTTTCAAAAAAGGAATAGGCATTACTGTACCTGCTGACGGATTGACTGGTCAGTCCGTACAGAAAATCTGCGATCAATAAAACGGTCTGATGAATTTCTGGACCGAACTTGGTAATACTAACTTTACAAATGAGTTTGGTTTGGGCAGAGTACAGGCTCTGCACGGGAGCTGGTTTTTTTTAACACGCCACATCTTTTGATTAGTAAATAGACACCGTAATTGCTTCAGCACAGAAATGTCATTTTCGGTATAGCAGAAAATTCTGTTTTTTTAGAGAGGCTCACGCAACAATAATTTGCGCGAACTCCCTTATCGGCAAATTGACACAATGTGAAAAAAAGGTTGATTTTTGCCTGTGAAGCGATTACGGTGTTTCGGTTTTCTTTTCGCTGGCGTAGCTCAATTGGCAGAGCAGCTGATTTGTAATCAGCAGGTTGCGGGTTCGAGTCCCATCGCCAGCTCCAGATGAAAAAAAACATTGTAAATTTATTATAATTCCTGTTAATATACAAAATTCCATTGTGAATTTGGAGGGGTTCCCGAGTGGCCAAAGGGAACAGACTGTAAATCTGTCGGCGACGCCTTCGGAGGTTCGAATCCTCCCCCCTCCACCATTTTTATTGGTAGTTGTTCATGCCGAACTTGATCCCCTGATCGGGTTCGTTGAGGCGGGAATAGCTCAATTGGTAGAGCATCAGCCTTCCAAGCTGAGGGTCGCGGGTTCGAGCCCCGTTTCCCGCTCCATTATAGTAAGGCAGTAATTTAAACAGCGCGACTTTAAGTCTCATGCTCACGTAGCTCAGCAGGTAGAGCACTTCCTTGGTAAGGAAGAGGCCATCGGTTCAAGTCCGATCGTGAGCTCCATATTTGATTGAAAAATATTTGGGCCTGTCACCTGTAAAAAAATCTAAATCAGTCTGAGGAGATTGGACATGGCAAAGCAAAAGTTTGAACGGAATAAACCCCATGTAAATATTGGCACAATTGGTCACATCGATCATGGTAAAACCACATTGACCGCAGCAATCACTCAGGTCCTGGCAACCAAAGGTTATGCCAAGAAGACAGATTTC
>JAZDEG010000017.1:0-6476 GCA_043809085.1 Pseudomonadota bacterium
AGGATTTAAACTCCTCGCAGATGTAATACAGGGAGTTCAGTTCAAGGATGGAGAACGAATTGAAAAAATAGATGAGGCCGAACTCAGCAGGAACGTCGCTTAAATGAAATTTCCGAAACACCAGATTTGACTATAACTCCAGAGGTTATCCGGGAGGTTCTTGATAAAATATAAAACAGGCTGTTCCACTGACACGGAAGATGTCAGTTAAGTCAACCGGAGCAGATCATGATTCATCAGTAAGGGGAAGGCTTTCCTGATCCTGCTCAACATCGCCCTCTGGCTGGCCTTTTTTCTCCTGTTTGCGTTGTAGTTTTTCTTCTTTCTTTTTCTTCTTTGCTATTTCTTTCTGCCGTTTATCAAATGAATAATTGTTTCTTGCCAATGGGGATACCTATAGGTTGAATTTCTCTGTCAGTATGACTTTGATTTTATGTATACGGCGTTGCTCCGTTTTTATCGGTGAAAAAAAGATTTTTCCGGGCCCATCAAATTTCCAAACTTTCCGCTATCAGCCAACCTGTCCTTCAATCACTGCATGTCCCGCATCACACATGGCACATTGCATACTGTCGCTGATACATTTGTCAATCAGCCGCCAGTTACCGTCAAAACTCTGTCCCGCATGTTTTTTACGGCAATGCTCACAGACCCATATTTCTTTCGGTCCTCCCTTGCTGATGACAACATATTGATACATTTTCATCTGTTTTTCCACGTGAAATGAAACAAAAGAGAAAGAAAGAGTTCGGGTTCTTTCTTGATGATTTACCGTATTAATCCTGCGGGAACGGGGATGATCAACGGGTTCAGCATGTTTGATTTGACGGTTTTGCAAAAAAAAACCCCGCAATTTGCGGGGTTTTCGTAATGGTCAATTACAAGGCTTACTGCTGAACAACATCCTCTGCAGCCGGGCCTTTCGGGCCATCAACTACATTGAATTTTACACGAGCGCCTTCTGTAAGAGATTTGAATCCTTGTGCCTGGATTGCGGAATGATGGACGAATACGTCCTTGCCGCCGTCCTGCTCAATAAAACCAAAACCCTTCGCATCATTAAACCATTTAACTGTACCTTCTGCCATTTTGTACGACTCCTTAAAAACAGGGCTCCGAATGGGAACCACTTGAAAAATTGTCCGACTTGCCAAGTTGGCAAGTCAGTTGGCAGTTAGTTTGTTCAAACAAAAAAACCGCACTTCCTCTCTGCAAGGATTGTGCGGTTATCATTTTAGTAATTTCATACTACAAACATGTTCTGCACACTTACGAATATCAACCTACACGACATGTCTCCCAAAAGCTATCTATTTCTTTTTATCGTGCAAAATAAATAAAAATGAACAGTTTGCACATTTTATTCATCCAGTCTCAATCGCTGAAAAATCTTTGCACAATGGCTGCACAAATCAGAATCTGCCGGCATTGACGACAAAGTGAACATATATGCTGGCGCCATAACCCAGGGCGATAACCGGAGCCCATTTAAGATGCCCGAAAAAGGTGTACATTCCACGGGCCTGCCCCATGAGGGCAACACCGGCCGCCGAACCTATGGACAGCATACTGCCGCCGACCCCCGCAGTTAACGTCACCAACAACCACTGCCCCTGGCTCATCTCGGGATTCATGGTGAGCACTGCGAACATCACCGGAATATTGTCAACGATTGCCGAAAGAATACCGACCATGATATTGGCATAGGTTGCACCCCAGCCGGTGTACATGGTGTGCGAAGCCATGGCAAGGTAACCGATGAAGCCCAGGCCGCCTACACAGAGAATGACGCCATAAAAAAACATCAGGGTATCCCATTCGGCTCTGGCGATATTCCTGAAAATATCAAACGCTACCGTATCGCCGAGCTGCTCGTCCGTCTCACCTCGTCGCCTTTTCGGAGACTCCCCCGCTTTCTTATGGGTTTTCTTGAGATAAAAACCATAAAATTTGAGATAAGCGAGCCCGGTCATCATACCCAGCATCGGCGGCAGATGAAGGAAATTATGAAAACTTACCGCCGTGCAGATGGTAAGCAGAAACAGTCCGATAACGACAAAACCACCCCGTTTCATCCGGATATTCACTTCGCATGCAGTGGGATTCATTTTCGGCACTGCAAAGCTCATGATGGCCGCCGGCACCAACCAGTTAACCACAGCAGGAATAAAAAGGGCAAAAAAGGTCCAGAAATCAACAATACCCTTCTGCCAGACCATAAGGGTCGTGATGTCTCCGAAAGGACTGAAAGCGCCGCCGGCATTGGCGCCGACGACAATGTTGATACAGCAAAGACTGACGAATTTGGCATTGTCCTTGCCGATGGCCATGACCACGGCACACATGAGTAAAGCGGTGGTAAGGTTATCAGCAACCGGTGAGATAAAAAAGGCCAGCGCCCCGGTGATCCAGAACAGCTTGCGGAAGGAAAATCCGGCGCATACCAGTTTGACCCGCAACGATTCAAAGACAAGCCGTTCCTCCATGGCATTGATGTATGTCATGGCAACCAGCAGAAAGAGCAGAAGCTCGGCATATTCAAGTATGTTGTGACGAACGGCTATTTCAGCAGCATGATTGAACCCGTTACTTGCGTACACATAGGCGATTATGCCCCAAATAAGGCCCGCGGCAAGCAGAACCGGTTTTGATTTGCGCAGATGGGTGAACTCCTCGGCCATGACAAGTCCATATGCCACCGCGAAAATAATCAAAGCGGAATAGCCCGCCCAGTGCGCCGTGAGATTAAGGGTTTCACCATGACCTCCTGCGGCTGCCAGGACGATATCCGGCAGAACCGCAATCAAGCCGGCCATCAATGTAATAATGCATGCAACTTTTGACACTTTTTTCATCCTCCTTGAGAAAATCAGATAAAATCTCGCATCCTCCTCACTATACTCAGGGAGGACAACACAAGTATTAATAACAAAAATTCATCAGCGTGAAGTCATCAAGCGACAGACACAAATGGAAGATTGCTGGATCATGCCTTTTTGCCTTCCGGCTATGAGGCTTCCCCTTTCCGCAGCTTCCAATTGCCATAGGGCGAGAGCGGAACAAAAACGACTGCTGGTGTCGCTTTTTCCAAGTAAAGCTCTTTAATCACAAGAACCCATTTTACATGATATCAAATGATAATGAGCAAAAATTTTCACAAATTTGATGGCACAGACAAAAAAAGGTCTGTCGATGAATCGGCAAACCTCTGACCTCCGAGAAACAGAGGAACTTCCCCGGAATGGGTGTCCCGGAAAACTTTGATAATGAATAAAAATGACGTTCTTTTTATTTCAGATGGCTGACAAGTTCGGGACAAGGAGTCAGACCAACTACATGCGCTGACCGCTATCGTTTTTTTGTTGGAGGAGAATGAGCTCCCTCAGACCAAATGGAGCACCTCTATTCAGATTAACTGCAAAACACTTCAACTTTAGCAGTGACAGGGCCCTTCGAAGATCTTCTCGCTGAAAATTATTGGGAACCTTCTGGCTACGGATATTTACACTATTTTAACATGAGCAATGGAACCGTTAGTGACCTTGTATACTACTCAACAATGGTAAATTATGCTTTAATTGCTCAGCCAGGTGTAACTGCTGTTAACACAGGTTTAGGTGCTGATCCTGCTTCGCCTGTTTCCGAACCAGCCACCATGCTTCTCATGGGCACCGGTTTGGCTGGATTCATCGGGGCACGTAGGAAAAAGAAAGCCTAACATCTGCTCTGGCATAATCAGACACAGCAAGGCAGGTTCATTCATTTGATCCTGCCATTTCTTTTTAGTGTTGGTAAATATGTGGCTTGGTGGTCTTTCCCTTTTAGCAGGGTGCAAAAGTCGCGGTGTTCTATTTCACTTGAGGTTTTAAGTGGTGTCAGGGGTATAGATGGTTGCCCTCTTGCTGCCTTCATCTCGTTTAATTGGCGCCCATTTCAGGTGAGAATACCAAAAACCCAGCTTATTCCCGTCCACATCAAGGATGACAGCTCCAAAGTATATATCTGGGGCACCAGAGGGGACGTCCATAAAATTATAAGTACCTGTCTGGGCGAGAGTACATCCCCCTTCCAGCGCTATCTTCTCGCCACGTTTTACGGCGATACTGACAGCGGGTTGAGTGAGATGGAATTTTTTGGCCAGGGATGTCGTCGTCAGGCCCAATCGGCGAACCGCCCAGTAGCAAAACAAATTTCGGGCCTGTCAGAAAAGTCAAACAATCCCTTTTCATGAAAAGTGAAGAAGTTTCCAACGCAGGCCCAGTAATAGAAAGTCAGTAGAGCAAATAGGGGGGATATTTTATGTGAATACAAAGGATCGGTTCGACTACGCAAAAATCAAGCAGCTACACGTGTTTTAATTTCATGGATGGTAGGGGCAAGTTCTTGTCTGATCAAGTCGAGATCGTATGCTTGCTGCAGATTGAGCCAGATATGCGGACCTGTGCCAAACCACTTGCCGAGACGAAGAGCGGTGTCAGCACTGACGGCTCGCTTACCGGCAATGATTTGATAAATACGGTTGGCCGGAACTTGAATTTCCCTGGCAAGTTCCGAGGATTTCACATTAAGCTCAGCAAGTTCATCAGCAAGAATTTCACCAGGATGTATGGGTGTACGTGCCATAAATGTCACCTTCAATGATAGTCTACAATTTCCACATTATGCGGGCCGTTGTCATGCCATTCAAAACATATGCGCCATTGGTCATTGATTCTAATGCTATGCTGACCCTGCCGGTCACCACCGAGGGCCTTATAGCGATTACTTGGCAAATGTTTGAGCGCGTCAAGAGTATCGGCGGCATCAAGAATACGGAGACTTTTTTCTGCTTGTCGACTGAAGGACTGAAATGCAGGAATCCTCTGTCCATTATGCATATTTTCAGTCTTTTTATCCTTGAAGCTCTTGATCATTATTTCAATATAGCAATTTGTACGCGTGACGTCAAACGGCGAATCAATTTTCCAGACATTCCTTTATCCACCAAATTGACACTTCTATAAAAGTACAGAACTACCACTCTGAACCGCTGCGCGGAATGGTGGTAGACCGACAGTAGAATGTAAACCGGCAGGTTGTTTGATTTATTGAGACGTTTGATGTGGCAATCTTATAGGCTGAACGATTAAGGTCGCTTGCGCCGCCAAGTAACCTCCACGTCAGCGCCGCCGCACTTCCCGGCGTCAAGTGAACCGCCTGTGTAGAATTGCCAAATAAAATACCCCCGCCGCAAGCAGCGGGGTATCTTTAAAAAGCAATGAACGCCCCAAGGGGCGGAGTATTAAACTCAGGCTACGCAATAAAAAAGCCTATCAGGAAAGAGCTGACAGGCTTTTATTTACGTTAATGGTGAAGGTAGGTCCTAAAAAGGAACTTCGTCACCCGGCCTTGGTTCCGGTGGGGGGCCATCGTCAGCATATTGGCCTCCGGTCGACGTGCCGCCGCCTTTGGGGGAAAGCATTTTCATGTCCCGGGCAACAATTTCAGTGGTGTAACGTTTGTTGCCGTCTTTATCTTCCCATGACCGGGTCTGGATGCGCCCCTCAATGTACACCTTTGATCCTTTTGAGAGATATTCGCCGCAGATTTCGGCGAGACGGGAAAAAACAACGATGCGGTGCCATTCGGTCTGCTCCTGCATCTGGCCATCCTGCCCTTTCCATTTTTCCGTTGTGGCGACGGAAAAATTTGCCATAGCCGTGCCGCTCTGGGTGTAACGTATTTCCGGGTCTGTACCCAGATTGCCGATAATAATGGCCTTGTTGATCATGTTGCAAACTCCTTTCTGCCGGTGTTTAATGTTAAATATGTTTGTCACATGGTAACAGAATATGTCACTCGATAAATTTTACCAATTTTCCCAGTGAGCAATAAAGAAAAGTACTAGTCAACTTTACCAAATAGATTTCTGATTACCACTAATCTTCAGCCAGTATCCAAGATTACTCTATAAATCCTGTAAAATTGCCGGATTAACGGAGTTGTGAAAGCGTCCCGCCCGAGAGCATATCTTTTCTACGCGGGATGAATATTTAAAAAACTTAGCATTATCAGCATCTTTCGGAATTAACAGCGAATACTGACTGAAGTTCGATGGTAATCAGAAATAGATTTTTCACATTTTACCCCAAATGCAAATAGAAAGAAATAATGATTCTACTATAATGAATCAGGAAGTGTTGCTGTTTTGTTAGGGTCTTTAATCATCCTAAAAACGGCAGTTGAAAATTAGCTTGGAGCAGGCGGCAATGCTAAATTTGGTCCAGCCAACCCCAAGAAGCAGCGAAATGCCTGCTTGGTTACAAAGAGCATTCGAGTTCCAAAATCTAACTGCTCCGCACCTTTGCTGAGTTTGTTTAAAAAGCCCGTCAATGCACGCAATGCGGCTTGAACCATGCCGTTTCTGGCATGTCCGCTGGTGATGGTTATTGTCGTTTGGCCGGCATGTTTGGTTTGCCGGGCAACCCCGTGAAGGA
>JAZDEG010000018.1:0-16705 GCA_043809085.1 Pseudomonadota bacterium
GCTTTTTCAGTTCTAAAATTTTACTGTTGTTCATGACGTATCCTTTTTTGTTGGAATTTAAGTTTTGGCGAACTTTTCCAACAGGATACGTCATTTATTTTTTCAAATCTCCCTCAAACACCACTTTCGAGTATAACTCGCAAACTCACCCAGATCCCTCACTGGCGATATATATTTCTCTTTCCACTCCATCAAAACACTCTCCATCAAGAAAAAAACTTGATGCACCAACGACACGTTGCGCAATATTTCCCCAAAGTTCCATATCATCCATCCGACAACACAACGCACCGTGATTCCCGGCCATTCAGCTTGAGAAAAAACGGTTTTTTACAGCGAACATGCCGGAGGAAAAATGATTTATTGAGAACCTTCTGTTTGCCCAGCCATTGCCAATCCATCCTGTCACCCCCTTCGGTCACTGTGATGTAGGGAATGCCCATGGAGGTAATGTTATGGAAAAAATGGCTCCCCTGGGAAGGATCAACCTTGATCTGCCCGTTGCGGAGTTCAATTATCGCCCCCACCCCGGAAATATCTTCCCACTGCACGGGGATACCGAGCCAGCGGTCGGCCGAGCCCCAGCGGCCGGGGCCGACAAGAAGATAGGACCGCCCATCATCCTGCAGCAGGCCGTTTATCCGATTGATCTCGCGTGCCATTTCCCTTGTCCGGGCCGGATCAAAGGTTGCCGGATCAACGTAGACGATATCAGCCATATCGGTAAAGATGCCGTGGCCCAGGGCCTGACCGGAAGAACAAACTGCGCGGGCTTCCTCATCTTGACTGATGGAAAGTTCCTGCTCGGCATGGCCTGCGGCCATGGGACGCATCTGGAGGAAATAAAAATCACCGGCAGCCGGATCTTCCTGCTTGAGATCAACGGCAAATTCCACTTCAACCGGGCAACCCATGCCTTTGCAGCCGATATCGAGAACCGCGCCGACAGTTCCGGGCAAGGGAAAAAGATTATATTTGAGGATCTGGGCAAAGGTGGGGATAATGGCCCCATCGTTGCTGCCGTCCCGGATGCGATGTTCCTCCTCGTTGTATGAGCTGGACAAAAACTGAACCGGAAACTCCCCGGCAGCCTCACTCACCTCTCGCCTCACCAGATTGCTCGTGGTTGCATAGGAAATCTCCAGGGGATAATCGTCCATTTTAAGAGCGTAGAAAAAGCGCTGGGCATTGGTCAGGATGTCATCCACCGTTGAAAACTGGGGGAGTACTTTCGGATATCTGGGGGAAAAACGCAGACTCTTTTCTCCTTCAACTACGGTCTTGCCGAAGCCGAGGGCGATATGGGCAACGCCCTCTTCCGGCAGCATGGGGGCAACAGGATAATAGTTGCGGGACTGGGCAACGCCGGAAATCGCCGGATAGAAATAATCGCCAGAGGTGCCGCCGATAAGCTGCTGGACGATTACCGCCATTTTGTCCTGCCCCGACTGCCGGGAGCCGGTGCGCCGTGAAAAGGCCCGCGGCCCGGCAAAAGAGGTCGAGGCATAGACAAGCTTAATCGCCGCAAGAAACTGCTGAAGACGAACATTGAAATCCGGATGGTTGTTGGCCAGCATGTAGGTGCTGTAAAGTCCGGCGTAAGGCGCGTACTGGGCATCCTCCAGGAGACTCGAAGAGCGAACGGACAAAGGGCAGTTCATCCGGGCAAGATATGCCTTCAGCTGCTCCAGGAGCCAGACCGGCATCTCGGCTCGGAAAAAGCGTTCCGCAATGGCACCATCGGTCTCATCCTCACGGCCCTCGGAAAGCCTGTTTTCGACAAGAAAGGAATCATACCCGTCGGATGCGATGACAAGGGTTTGGGGCAAGTTGATCCTGCAATCGGAAAGTGCACCATCCTGTTCAGCCTGAGCCAGCTGGTTGGCCATGAAAGCCAGCCCTCTTGCCTTGCCGCCCAGCGATCCTTTGCCGATCTTGACAAAATCCATGATGCCGGGGTCAAAATCGCTTGCGGAAAATTGAGCGATAATCCCCTGCTGCCGACGCTTCCTGAGCTGATGGATGGAATCGACAAGATGCTTCCGCATTTCGCCGGCAGAGGAAAAATCGGCAATCCTCATCTTCTGCAGACGGCTGGCCAGCTCAACTTCGGCGCGGGCCATGATCCAGTTGGAAAAATGGTTACGGGAGGCATGGTAGAGAAGCGATTCTTCAGGAATAGTGCTGATTTTTTCTTCAAAGGTGTGGAGATTCCCGGCCCAGCCGGTCACCGTCCCGTCCGGCAGCCGGAAGACAAAATCCCCGAAGCCGAGACTGTGGAGAAAAAAATCATGGATTTCACCCGAGAGTGTCGGAGAATTCTTGTCCAGAAAGACCGCTGGTATGGCAAGCGCCCCATCCCTGTTATCCGATTGAGCACTCATCAAAAGCAACGGCAGATCAGGCAGTTCCCCCCTGATCCTGCCAAGCAGGGTGAGACCTGCCCGGTCGTCATGTCTGCCGTCCACAGGAAACCGTCCGTCGGCAATGACGCCGAAAACAAAGTCCCGGTAACGCTCAAAAAACCGGCACGCTTCTTCATAATTACGAACGGCAAGAATTTTCGGGCGCGCCCGCATTTTCAGCAATCGATGTTCATAGTTGAGACTGTCGGTCAGCACCGCCTGGGTCTGCTTCACCACCTCACTATAAATCAGCGGCAGCATGTAGGAAAGATAATGGGGTGAATCCTCCACCAGGAGAAGCACCCGAACCCTGGCCTGTTCCGTGTCTTTGGCCACGTTGAGATGGTCTTCGACATTCTTGACTATGGCCAGCAGCAGGGAGGGGTCGGACTGCCAGATATAGAAATGATCAATGGACTCAGAACAGAGCTGTTCCGGGTTGACCATGACTGAGCGCAAGGCGTGGGCCAGCAGGACAACTGGAAGCTTGGGATGATTTTTTTTTATTTCCCGCCCCAGGGTCCAGACATCCATATCACTGATATGGGGCATGGTGATGACAAGATCAAACTTTTTTCCCGCAAGAATCGCCAGAGCCTCCGCCGCTGAACTGACCCGCTGCAGCCTGGGGGGATGGCTCAGGTTCAGTCCCTGGTATTCGTCGATGATACGGGTGGCAAGATTGCCGTCCTCCTCCATGATAAAGGCATCATATGGGCTTGCCACCAGGAGGATCTCACGAATTTTACACGACATCAGTTCGTGAAAAACGTGAAAATCGCTCTCCATCGATTCAAACCTCTTTCTCTTCTTCTTCGGACATGATGGAACGGGGCAAAAAGGAGAGATCCACCCCGGCTGCGGCCTCGGCCCCGGCATGAAGCGCCTTCATGTTAATCTCCAGGAATTTCTCCGGAACCTTGGCGGCCACCGCTTTTTCGAGGCTTTCCATCGAGACCTTGCGGCATAGCATCCCGACTGCGCCGAGGGCTACGATGTTTGCGACCAGGGCGTTCCCGAGCTGGTCCCTGGCAATCCGGGTAAAGGGAAGTACAAGGGAGCGGCTGGTGGGCACCTGTTCGACAAAGGTGGCATCAGCAAGAAGAATGCCGTCCGGCTTGAAATCAAAGAAATAGGCGTCAAGCGCTGCCTGGTTCATGGCAAGGAAAAGATCCATCTGGATCACCTTGGGATAATCGATCTCCATATTGCTGATGACCACCTCGGCGCGGCTTTTGCCCCCCCGCGCCTCCGGGCCGTAACTCTGGGTCTGGCAGACATGGTATCCTTCATATATTCCCGCAGCTTCGGCCAGGATGACCGCGGCAAGAATAATACCTTGGCCGCCGGAACCGCCGAATCTGATTTCGTATCTTTCCTCTTTCATGTTCCCTTTCCCTGGCGCACAGGCAACAAAGTATCAGCCCCGTTCCGCCTGATCACGAATCTTCTGGTATTCATCCGTGTAATTGGGGAGATCCCTGTCGACCAGAACCCCGATGGAAAATTTCCCTGCCATCTCTTCCGGAGAAAGATTTTCAGCCTTTTCCTTTGTTACTCCGTTTTCCTTGAACCAGCGCATCATGGTTACCGGATCGCCCATCTGGTTTTTCCTGCCGAACTGGGTGTGGCAGTTGGACATGACTTCAATGACACTGAACCCCTTCTTGGCGATGCCTTGGGCAAGCAGCTTGTCCAGCATTTTTGCATGGTACACGCTGCCTCGCGCAACAAAAGAAGCGCCGGCGGTGACGGCGAGTTCCGCAATGGAAAAGGACTGCTCAATATGACCAAGCTGGGCGGTTGCGGCAAATGAACCGTAGGGAGTGGTGGGTGAATACTGACCGCCGGTCATGCCGTAAATCTGGTTATTGATGATGATCGCGGTAAGATCGATATTGCGCCGGGCGGCATGAATAAAATGATTGCCGCCGATGGCGGTGGCGTCTCCGTCGCCCATGACGGCCAACACATGCAAACGGGGGTTGGCGAGCTTGATGCCGGTGGCAAACGTCAGGGCCCGTCCATGGGTGGTGTGCAGGGTGTTGAAGTCGACATAAACCGGCAACCTTCCGGAACAGCCGATTCCCGACGCCAGCACCAGATCATCCTTATCCAGATCAAGCTTGTCAATGGCGCGGATCAATGAGCCAAGGACAATTCCGTTGCCGCATCCCGGACACCAGACGTGGGGGAATTTCTTGTCATGGCGGAGATAATCATGCCGTACGCTTAAAAGTCGTTCTACCATAATTCACTCACATGGAAAGAAGGTGGTTGTATATCTCTTCAGGCGTGATCATCAACCCGTCCACCCGGTTGTGCCGCAGCACCTTGGAGGAAAAATTGACTCTCTTCACCTCGCGGATCAACTGCCCCATGTTCATTTCCGGCACCAGCACGGCCCGGCACTGCCGCAGCACATGATCCACGTCTTTCTTCGGAAAGGGGAAAAGAGTGACAAGCTGCAGGAGCCCGGCCTTGATCCCCTGCCGCCTTGCTTCCCTGATGGCCCGGAGCGCCGAACGCGACACAGATCCGTAAGCAATGACGGCAATCTCCGCATCATCCATCATGAAGGACCGAGTCATCTGTATTTCATAAAAACCATTGGTGATTTTCCGGAACTGACGCCTGTTGAAAGCATCAACCTCGTCCGGACGCTGGGTGGGAAAACCTCTGGGATCATGAACAAGGCCGGTTACATGATGCCGGTAGCCGCTGCCCATGTCGGCCATGGGCGGCACGCCGCGACTGTTGTCTTCGTATGGGATATACCATTCGGGCGGTACGCTGGGCCGGATTCTGTCCACAACGAACACCTCCTCCGGCGCAGGCAGCTCCACCGCCTCCCTGGTATGGGCCACCACTTCATCGGAAAGGATGATCACCGGCACCCGGTATTTTTCCGAAAGATTAAAGGCCTGAACGGTGAGCTCAAAAGAGTCGCTGACCGATGACAGCGACAGCACGATGATCGGATGGTCGCCATGAGTCCCCCATCTGGCCTGCATGACATCGCCCTGGGCCGGACTGGTGGGCAGTCCGGTACTCGGACCGCCCCGCATGACATTGACCACCACGCACGGCACCTCGGCAATACAGGCAAAGCCAAGATTTTCCTGCATCAGGGAAAACCCCGGGCCACTTGTTGCAGTGAGACTTTTAACTCCGGCAAGAGAAGCTCCGATAACCGCCCCCATGGAGGCGATTTCATCCTCCATCTGGATAAAGGTTCCACCGACAGCCGGCAGACGCAATGACATCAGCTCCGAAATTTCCGAAGCAGGGGTGATCGGGTAACCGGCAAAAAAACGGCATCCGGCGGCCAGCGCCCCCGCAACAACCGCTTCATTGCCCTGCAATACCTGACGCTGTGATCTGACCTGTTCGTCTTTCACCTTCTTCTCCAGCCTGCGTTACGGTTTCTTCAACCTGGACACTTATGGGTTATCCCCTTCCTTTCTTCCTGCGATCTGGATAACGCTCGGTAATGGTTATGGCAAAATCAGGGCAGTGCATTTCACAGAACCGGCACCCGATGCACTCGTCCGTCTTTTCCACCACAGGCTTCCCGATCTCGCTCACTCCAAAAACATGCTTGGGACAGAAGGCAATGCAGATGCCGCACGCCTTGCACCAGTCATAAAAGATGGTTTGCGAAAAAAGCTTCACGCCTTTCTTCTCGCACGCCTGCTTTGCCAGCCAGTAATCACCATTCTTGGCCTTGCCGGTTGTTTTTGCACCATACGGACCGTTCGCTGCTTTACCAGGCTTTCCCTTATCAGACATCCCCTTGCCGCACTCCTCTTCTCCCTGCTTTTTATGTAACTCTGTTCATACATCAACAGACTGAACACGTTTCCCTCTTCATCATACCAAACCAAATAACCAACCTGTCAATATTTTTAGATAAAATTATTTTCCCAAATGATACCTTCGACATCTGTTGCAGGGACAGATATTCTTTTCACATTGCAGCCAATGGACCGGCCCACGAGAACACAATTTCGTTTGCAATCTATTTATTTGTCGTTATGCTGCAAATGAATTATCATTCAATAAAGTTTACCATATCGATTGTTTTCCTGAAATGCAGCATTATCCTGCATTGATGTCAGAAAGGAGTATTCCATGCACAAAGCGCCACTTGTCTGTGCTTTCTGTCTGCTGGCGGTTATTTCTTTTCTCTGCGGCTGCGCTGATGTCCGGATGCAGGAACCCGTCGAAAAGCCCCTCACGCAAACCCCGCCCATTGACTTGCCAAGCCCTCTGGCAATTTTCCCTTTTGAAAATAACGCTGTTACCAACAATGCGGAATTCGAGCCCCTGACCGGGGGACTTGCCGCCATGCTGATAACCGACCTTCGTCACGCCGCAACTCATCTCAAGATCATTGAAAGAAACAGGATGCAGGAACTGCTGGGGGAAATCGACATGAGCCAGAGCGGTTATATTGATCAGGCAACGGCTATCCGCGTCGGCAAACTTCTGGGAGCGCGATCCGTTGTTTTTGGCTCCTTTGTCGTTATCAGCGAACAGGTCCGTATTGATGCCAGGGTGGTGAATGTGGAAACAAGCGAAACAATGCTCGCTGAGTCGATAAGCGGCACCTCGGACCAATTTCTACAGCTGGAAAAGAAACTGGCCGACAAGATTGCCGGTGCCTTTCAGGAGCGACTGGCGTCAACCCAGACGTCAGCCTCTTCAAACACCATGAATGCCGCCCTTTCCTTTTCAAGGGGTCTTGCAGCCCTTGACCGGGGTGACCGGAAAGAAGCGGAATCCTATTTTCAAAAAGCCATTGCCCTTGACCCCGGCTTTACAAACCAGGTGGAAAGCGTCCGGCTTCCCAATTAAGCAACCAGCAACAACCTACTAATTGACGAAAAAAGAGCCATTATGTACAAAAAACTGCTTGCCTTTATTTTTTCCTTCACCTTCATTTCACTTCTCAGCTCACTTGCAGCCCACGCAGGCCAGGTGGTTACGGAAGACCTAAGAACCTGGGCCAGGGAAGCCATTGCCCAGGAAAAATCCCTGGCCTCTGACATTCGTGACAATACGGTGGCGGTCCTCTATTTCCAGAATCTGAGCAAACGCAGCGAATTCGATCCCTGGCAGAAAGGACTGACCGTCATGCTGATCTCTGATCTGGCTCAGATCAAAGAGCTGCAGGTCCTGGAGAGAGTGCGCCTGCAGGCGCTCGTTGAGGAAATCGGCTTTGGAACTTCCGGACTGGTGGAGAAAGGAAGTGCGCCCACGATTGGCCGATTTGTCCGGGCAAAGCATCTGGTGGGTGGAGAATTTAATCAGGACGCATCCCTTTCTTTTGATGTTGCCTCCGACCTGCTTGATGTTCCCCGTGAATCCGTCATCAACAGTTTCGGCTCAAAGGGTATGGCGGAAGAGATATTCAGAATTGAAAAAGAGCTGCTCTTTGCCATTACCGACTCTCTGGGAATCAAGCTGCCCCCTGACCAGAAAGCAGCGCTGCAAAAACCTTTTTCATCTGATTACGCGGCACTTTTTGCCTTTTTCCAGGCAATCGATTTCAGTGACCGGGGGGAATATGGCAAAGCACAGGAACATTACAAAAAAGCCCTGGCCCGTGACTCAGGTCTTACTCCGGCGGCGGACGCGCTCCGGGAACTTTCTGATCTCGGACTCGTTGACAAAAAAACAGGAAATCGCTGGCGGGGCAAATCATTCCTCAAAGAGGTGAGGGAACGGGCTTCCTACACCGACAGTTTAACGCCGGTTTATCCTGTCAAACGGACTAGGAGCCCGGAAGAGATTGCCGCAAGAGAAGAACTGATAATAATGACGACGGATTACTGCCCCACCGACCCCCGGAAAACCGAACCCGGGGTCTGCGGCTGCGGCGTGGCTGATGTTGACCGTGATCAGGATGGAACCTTGGACTGCAACGACAGTTGCCCAAATGACCCTTTGAAGCTGTTGCCCGGTCTCTGCGGTTGCGGCGTGGCTGACACCGACAGTGACGGCGATTCCACTCCGGATTGCCTTGACCTGTGTCCGGACAACCCCAACAAGATCGAGCCCGATATTCCATGCGGCTGTTTTGATGCCTGTTGATTTCACGCAAATGATGATAGAAATATTTCCCAACAAGGACTGCTGATTATGAAACGATGGATGTCGCTTCTCTTCCCCCTGCTTCTCTGCACGAACGTTGCCGACGTTTGCGCCTCTGAAATCACTTTTCAAAGCGGAATGCACTACGACTGGTGGAAAAGCAACAATGACACGAAAGGAAATCAGGTCTTCGTGCCGGTTGAACTGGGCACGGAAATGGATGATTTTTCCGCCAGGGTTATAACCGCGTTCACCCGGACTGAAAGCGACACAAGCGGAATCGGCAACCCCAGTCTTTCTTCAGTGATCGACACAAAAGTCAACCTCTCCTATGTCGTAATGGACAAACTGCCGGTCAACTTCCTCTTTGGCCTTGATCTGAACTGTCCCACGGGTAAAACAGATCTTGACGACGATGATCTGCTTATCATCAGGGATCCGGATCTGGTTTCCATTGTCGATCATGGTGAGGGATTTAATATCAATCCCAATGTCAGCATGACCAAGGAGTGGTCGGCCTGGGGCGCCGGACTCGGGGCAGGTTTTCTCTGGAAAGGGGAATATGACTACAGCCGGGAATTCCGTAACTATGACCCAGGCGATATCGCCTATATCACAGGCGAAGTCCGCTATTACATCTCAGAGGATGGGCTGATCCGGTTGTACGGAGATTACGGGACATACAACAAAGACACCATCGACAACGATGATTTCTACCGCGAGTCGGATTTTTTCCTGCTGGGCGCTGAAACACGCTATATGACCGAAAAATGGGAAACACGGCTCGATGTCAAAGGAACCTTCAGAGGAAAAAGCGAATTTCGCGGGCCAAGCAGGGAATTGAAAACGGAAAGCAGGGAAGGCTATGGAGATGAATACGTGGCTGATCTCCTTTTCCGCTACAACCTCAACGACAGGGACAGCATCACTCCTTTTGCCCAGCTGCTTTATGTTGACGACAACCAGTATGATGAATCATCTCCCCTTTACATAGGGACGCGAACGAAATATGTACTGGGATTCAGCGTGAAACGGAATGTGAGCCAGACAGGCAGCCTTGAGCTGATGTTCCGCTTCTTTCATCTCGACGACGAACAAGGCTGGCTGGACAATGACGATGTCACTTCCCGCGGCCATTCCCTTATGCTGCAATACGCCGCACGTTTTTAAGATGAGGTTTCGAGAAAAATCTTACGTCAGGGCATGAGCCAATTTGTCTTTCAGCTCAGCCAGCAAAAAAGAAACAGGCTGGCTGCTGTCAATGACCAGAAGACCGGCAGCGGGAATTTCGTGGGGAAATTCCATGCTTTTTTTCTGCTGCTGGTAAATCTCCCACGTCCCGTCTGAAACAGCACCAGGGTCTTTGGCCCGGATGTCGAGCCGTCGTTTTGTTTCACCCTCGTCGCATTGGCAGAGAATAAAATAAATCGGCGCACCGCACTGGGCCGTGCATTCAATGAGCAACCCGCGTTCCGTCCGTTTCTGATAGGATCCGTCCAGCACCACGGAACGCCCCAGATCAAGCTCATTTCTCGCATGATCCCGCAGCGCATCATAGGTCAAACGGCTGAATTCGGGAGAATAAATGCCCTGGTTAAAAGTGGCTCCCTGACGGGAATCAGGGGCTTTTCCAGCCAGCTCCTTGCGGACGATATCGGTGTTGTAACAGGAAAGGGAAAATTCAGCGGCAAAGGCCCGGGCCAGCGTACTCTTGCCGCTGCCAATCAGACCCATGAAAACAAAAAGACTAGCCGGCATACTTCTCCGCCAGCAGAAAGTACTTTTCCGCCTGCTGCAACGCCGTCTGACGGGTGGCATCATCCACCTCCGGCGCATGGGCTGTGAAAAGCCCTATCTTACCCCTCACATAGGCACGGTAACACTTGTAGAAGGGTAAAACCTCAAGCAACCCGCTGTCGCCGCTTGCCTCGACAAAACGGGAAATAAACAACTCGGAAAGCGGCGTGAGACCATGAAAATCAAGATCCATGGCGAGAAAGGCCACGTCGCTTGCCACGTCACAGTAGCGGAACCGCTCGTTGAATTCGATACAGTCGAAGATGTAAACCTTATCAGCCAGGCAGATATTGGCGGAATAAAGATCACCGTGGCAATCTTTCACCCGTCCCCTGCTCCGCTCCAGAAAAAGCGATTCATTTTCCAGAAAAGAACGGGCATAGCTGTTTATGGCGTCAAACTGGTGCTGATGCAGGGCTCCCTTGCCGATGAAATCCCGGGTCTGTTCGAAATTCTCCAACACATTGACCGCAACCGCCCGGGCCGTACCGAATTCGGCAATTTCCGGGCCTCCTGCGGCTTTTCCGTAAAAAGGCACCAGGGTATCGACAATGGAGAGGATATGTGACTCATTCAGTTCCCCCCGCCTGATCACCTCGCCCATCATCCGGCTGCCGTCCATCCTTTTCATCCGGACACCGTATTCAACCGGCTCGCCTGAGCCAAAGGCAAAACCCGCACCATCCCGGCAGACCTTGACCACGTCAAGATAAATTTCCGGGCAGAGACGCTTGTTCAACTCCAGTTCACGCCAGCAAAAATATTCCCTTTTTTCCAGGGTAGTGAAATCAAGAAAGCCGAAGTTCACCGGTTTCTTGATTTTATAGACAAAATCACCGGCCAGCAGAACAAAGGAAATATGGGTCTGGACAAGCTCAACCCTATCCACCGGATGATCATAGTGGGCAGGGTCGAGAAACCAGGTGATAAATTCAGGCAGATTGGCGGAAGACATCGTGCGCCCTTAATAACGGTAATAGTCGGGCTTATAGGGGCCTTCCACAGGGACTCCGATATATTCAGCCTGTTCCTTGGTAAGAGTGGAAAGGTTGGCGCCGATCTTGCTCAGATGGAGACGGGCCACCTTTTCATCAAGATGTTTGGGCAGAAAATAGACCTTTTTCTCAAAGGACGCGCTGTTCTGCCAGAGCTCGATCTGGGCCATGACCTGATTTGTGAAGGAGTTGCTCATGACAAAGCTCGGGTGGCCGGTGGCGCAACCGAGATTGACCAGACGGCCTTCGGCCAGGATGATAATTCTTTTGCCGTCCGGGAAAATGACATGATCCACCTGGGGCTTGATGTTTTCCCAGGGAAGGTTGCGGACGGAAGCAATATCGATTTCGCTGTCAAAATGACCGATATTGCAAACGATCGCCTGATCCTTCATGGCTTCCATGTGAGCTCTGTTGATGACATGGACGTTGCCGGTGGCGGTGACAAAAATTTCACCGACCGGCGCGGCCTGTTCCATGGTGACAACCCGGTATCCTTCCATTGACGCCTGCAGGGCGCAGATGGGGTCGATCTCGGTGATGAGAACCGTGGCACCCATACCGCGCAGGGCCTGGGCGCAACCCTTGCCCACGTCACCGTATCCGCAGACAACCGCGGTCTTGCCGGCGATCATCACATCCGTTGCACGCTTGATGCCGTCGATCAGTGACTCCCGGCAACCATAAAGGTTGTCGAATTTGGACTTTGTCACTGAATCGTTGACGTTAAAAGCCGGGGCGAGCAGCTTGCCCTTCTTCATCATTTCATAAAGACGGTGCACACCGGTGGTGGTTTCCTCGCTGATTCCCTTCACATCTTTCATCAACTCCGGATATTTCTCATGCATGATCACGGTAAGATCCCCGCCATCGTCAAGAATCATGTTGGGACGCCAGCCGTCAGGCCCGAAAATGGTCTGTTCGATACACCACCAGAACTCCTCTTCGGTCTCTCCCTTCCAGGCGAAAACCGGAATTTTCGCAGCCGCCATGGCTGATGCGGCATGATCCTGAGTGGAAAAAATATTACAGGAAGACCAGCGCACTTCCGCACCCAATTCAACCAGTGTTTCCATCAACACCGCGGTCTGGATGGTCATGTGCAGACAGCCGGCGATGCGGGCGCCCTTAAGCGGCTTCTTGCCGGCATATTCCTTGCGGACGGCCATCAGACCGGGCATTTCAGTTTCGGCAATGGCAACCTCTTTACGGCCCCACTCGGCGAGACCGATATCGGCTACTTTATAATCGGTAAATTCAGTCATTACTTCTTTCCTTTTAATCCGGCGGCATCACGCAAAATTTCCGCCTTATCGGTTTTTTCCCAGGTAAACTCGGCCCGTTCACGGCCGAAATGGCCATAAGCCGCCGTCTTTCTATAAATCGGCCGCAGCAGATCAAGCTGCTGGATAATTGCTTTGGGCCGCAGATCAAAATGTGCGAGGATCAGTTCCCTGATTTTCTCGTTGCTGATCTTGCCCGTGCCGAATGTGTTGACATTGACGGACAGAGGTTTGGAAATACCGATTGCATAGGCAACCTGCACTTCAACCTCGTCGGCAAGCCCTGCGGCAACGATATTTTTCGCCACATAACGTCCCATATAAGACGAAGAACGATCAACCTTGGACGGATCCTTTCCGGAAAAAGCGCCGCCGCCGTGGGACCCCATGCCGCCATAGGTATCAACGATAATTTTGCGGCCGGTTACCCCGCAGTCCCCCACCGGCCCACCGATGACAAACCGGCCGGTTGGGTTGATATAAAATTTGGTATTGCCGTCCAGCATCTTTTCGGGAAGAACCGGCTTGATGATTTCTTCCATCACCGCTTCCTTCAGATCCTCATAATCAATCATTGGATCATGTTGGGTGGATAGAACAACCGCCTCAATTCTTTTCGGGCATCTGTCCTCATATTCTATGGTCACCTGGCTTTTGGCGTCAGGACGCAACCATGGAAGCAGCCCGGTCTTGCGCGCTTCGGACTGGCGTTTCATCAGGCGGTGGGCATACGTAATGGGCATGGGCATAAGCACTCTGGTCTCGGAACTGGCATAACCGAACATAAGACCCTGATCGCCGGCTCCCTGATCAAGATCAAGACCGGACCCCTCATTGACGCCAAGGGCAATATCGGGAGACTGCTTGTCAATGCTGGTCAGAACCGCGCATGACTGGTAATCGAAACCCATATCCGAAGAATTGTAGCCGATTTCCTTGATCATATTACGCACCACCTGGGGCATATCAACCCAGGCAGTGGTGGTAATCTCTCCGGCAATAACGACCATACCAGTGGTCACCAGGGTCTCGCAGGCAACCCTGGCATGTTTGTCCTTTTCCAAAATTCCATCGAGAATGGCATCGGATATCTGATCGGCAACCTTATCGGGATGGCCTTCTGAGACTGACTCTGAAGTAAAAAGATAGTTTGACATTTTTCTCCTCTAACAAAAAAGCAAAATAATGAGAAATCAACCGAAATGAAACTTGATTAATAACCATTTCCCCATGCACACGCAACCTTTTTAATGGCTCGGACATATCCCAAAAAAACTCAACCCATAAAACCCTACGGAAAGACAAGATTAACCAGAATGCTCGTGGTTGCCTCACAGTGAGGCCATAGTCAAACTATCAAAACGGCAAAATTAATGATCAAAATTTCCCCGTTCCAGCAAAAAAACAAACTGCACAATTACCCATCTGTGGTCATGGAACAATCACACCGAGCTCCAGTTTTCCGGAAATTTTCCGGAAAACTGGAAAATCTCACCGACAAGCTTCGTCACCTTCTCAATAATTTCAAAATAAAACGTATCATATCAATATGTTAAAACACGATTCCAACCTTGCTTTCACTACTCTTTCCGGTACAAAAATTGCATAAACTACAAATACTTCCCCCTTAACAATGACGTATTAATTATACTATTAACCACATGCTTTCATTGTGTTATTTTCCATAATGTACCAAAACCAAAAACACTCACATTAAATGATAAGTAGAATTTTCCCTAAAGAGCAAACATCTTCAGGGAAACAAACAAGGGAAGAGTCACCAGGAAAAATGATGAAAAGGAGATGCTCGTCATGAAAAATGATGAAAAAGGAGGAGTATTATGAAACACGCACTGTATTTCGCATCAATTGCACTATTTCTTGGGTGCACAATGAACGCACTGGCAGGAAATGGCTATATGGGTGGTTCCGGCACCATCATAGTTGAGGCGGATAATAATCCGAGCAGCACAGAGGAGGAACCCGCAACCGACGGCCCACTGGATGACAACAATATGTCAAATGCAGGCGAGCTTTTCGGTGATCTTTATGTAATCGACCGCTATCTGGGCGGGGAATACAAAAAAGTGCCGGCTGTTGATTCGACTGGTGAACCAATCCTTGTCATGGGGGCCTGGATCGACGAAGATGGCAATCCAATTATCGACCCCGACACCGAATTACCATACCAGGTATTGCAACAGGCCTGGGACACAATCCCAGCAATCGGCGGTGAACCAAAATTGACCGAAGGTTTTGCCAGGTACACCATTGTCAATGAGGATACCGGAGAATATGTCATCAATGACTTAACCGGTGACATCTATTATCCTGCCCCATATCCAAGCCAATGCGTGCAGCCGGTGGCCGACACCGTGCGATGGGGCGACATCTCGACCAAGACAGGCCTTCCCGTAAACCATCTTCCTCTTGTCATCACATATGACTCGACCTGGGAAAGAACTGAATGTGAGGTCGAAAACAGCGTATTTCTGACCAACGGAGAAACCTGGAACAGTGTCATCTATTACAAAGATATTTATTATACCGACCTCGTTCAGGAGGTTGAATTTGGTCGTCTGAATCTGGGACGGGCTCCCGATGCGGTGCTAGACCATGCATTTGATGAAGCAATCAGAGCCCTTAACAACGCCAAGAGCATCGCCCTCGACGCCGCCGGCCGACTGCTCCTGACCACCGAAGTCTATGACGAGTTTCTTACCAATCCTGACGGAACCGCCTTATACCTAGAAACCGTAACCAAGGCCATCGACTCTCCGTTGGAAAACCTTGCGCTGTACATCAAACTCATGAAAGACGGGCACCTGATAACCCCGGCGGATGAACGAGATGCCATAGACAGATCAATCAATGGCGGCATCCCGCTGTGGAAGCTGCTTGAACTCGAAGACGGACCGTCACAATCATTGCGCCCCACCATCGATATCGCACATATGAAGGAATTCGGTCTCGACAATCTGGTCGACGCATCCAACATCACCACCTACTGGACATCGTATGACGCACAAGGCAACCTGATCGTTTCCCTTGTGCCCTGTGAAGGTTGCATGGAATCATCCGGAATTACGACGAGACTGGCAACCGACTTCTGCGTTGACGACGATTTCGCTTTCAGCGCCACCTTTGTCGCCTCGGCAGCAGACAAAACAGGCAGAATGACCATGGACAAGATTGTTTACCTCAATTCCATTTTAGGAATCAATCTTGTGGCTGGGTACAGCGAATATGATGAAAACGGAGAACCAGCCGATGGGGCCATCAATTATTCCCAAAACCCGGTTTATTTCAATTATGCTCCGAATATGATCCAATATAACAGGCAAAACACATTCAGAAACAGGGGAAATGTTACAGAGGGTACAGAGGGGCCGGGCGACGGCTATCCAGCCACCTATGACGGTACCGTCAGGATTCTTGTTGAAGATGCTGTCACACCTGGGACATGGGTGGAACGAAACATGTCGATTTTTGAAAATGTGTTCGGCAATGGAACAACCGGGGTGGATTATTCCGGAACCGCCATATCAGGCTTTACCACAATGGCCGATGACGACTTGAAAACCATCGACTATATCCACACCTATCAAATTCCCGGCTTGCGTTAAACCAATTCGGTCTTGACTGCAGCATCCCCTTTCCGCTTCGCACGAGAAGCGGGAAAGGGGGTCATTTAAACAAAATTCCACAAGTCCGACAGCCCCTTAATTTTCATAAGCTTTTATTCCTTTTCCCCTCCCCGTGTATTCACTCATCATTCGCGCCCATCAAGCCAATTCAGAGTGAGGTGGCATGATAAAAATGGACACTTTTTTAAGAGTGGATTAGATGACCACGAGGAGGTGTTCAATGCCAAAGAAGAGTCAGAGATTCCGCAGTTAAGCTGATTACGGAACAAGGCTATCAGATTACTGAAGCTGCTCGTAATCTCGGGGTTAATGCAACCATGCTGGGGCGTTGGAAGCGGGAGGCAGAGGGTGGCGAGGACGGCAGTCTTGATTCACCGAGTTTAAAGGCCCTTCAGGCTGAGCTGGCTCGCCTCCGGAAAGAAAACCACCGCTTAAAAATGGAGCGAGAAATATTAAAAAAAGCGGCCTTCTTTGCGAAC
>JAZDEG010000019.1:0-40434 GCA_043809085.1 Pseudomonadota bacterium
GTTCGCAAAGAAGGCCGCTTTTTTTAATATTTCTCGCTCCATTTTTAAGCGGTGGTTTTCTTTCCGGAGGCGAGCCAGCTCAGCCTGAAGGGCCTTTAAACTCGGTGAATCAAGACTGCCGTCCTCGCCACCCTCTGCCTCTCGCTTCCAACGCCCCAGCATGGTTGCATTAACCCCGAGATTACGAGCAGCTTCAGTAATCTGATAGCCTTGTTCCGTAATCAGCTTAACTGCGGAATCTCTGAATTCCTGTGTATATTTCTTCCTCTTCTTTGGCATTGAACACCTCCTCGTGGGCATCTAATCCACTCTTAAAAAAGTGTCCATTTTTATCATGCCACCTCACTTTGCTCTACGGAGCTCGATCTCCAGTTGACATGGCCTATCATTATGAAATACCATATTGGCTTGAACGTGAAGATCTCGAAACTCACCTAACCATTGATGCCCCTTATGAAGGATGGCAGCACAAAGTCGGGCTTATCCCCAATGTGCTGCTCGACATAGCTCCAAGCCCTGAAAACTGTGTTGCTGTCACCTGCGGGCCTCCATCATGATTAAATTTACCCTGCAGGCCCTGGAAAAGCTCGGTTTTCAGGATGACCAGATTGTCACCATCCTGGAAAAACGCATGAAGTGCGGGGTGGCATATGCGGCCGCTGCAATATCGTTGGAAGCTATGTGTGCGTTGACGGTCCCGTTTTCACCCGAGTCCAGCTCAAACAATTGCCAAACTATAGGTTGCGGGCTGCCGCTCAATTGTGGAGGACTTGATCACAGGGCCTTCTGACTTTCATATGATACGCACGCTTTTTTCCCTCAACTTTCTCAAAATCGATAAGGAGCAATACTATGGCGGATAAAATTTTCAGGGTCAATATGACGGATCTTACAACCAGCATCGAAGAAGTGCCCGCCGCCTGGGCGGGTCACGGCGGACGCGGCCTGACATCAACCATTGTCGCGGCCGAGGTTCCCCCCACCTGTCATCCTCTCGGGCCAAACAACAAACTTGTTTTTGCCCCTGGACTTCTTTCCGGCACTCCGGCTGCAAATTCCGGACGTCTTTCCTGCGGTGCTAAAAGCCCGCTGACCGGCACCATCAAAGAAGCAAACGCCGGCGGTACCGCCGCACAGTCTCTGGCAAAACTTGGCTGCAAAGCGTTGATCCTCGAAGGGCAGCCTAAAGATGAAGCGTGGTACAGCGTCTCTATCTCCCCGGGTAAAATTACCATTAGCAAGGAAGAGGAACTGATCGGCGCAGGAAATTTTGAAGTTGTGGAAACGCTGGCGGATCGGCTGGGTAAAAAAATCGGGGTCATCACCATCGGTCCGGCTGGAGAAATGAAAATGAGCGCAGCCAATGTCTCCGTGAAAGATCCGGATTGCCGGCTCCGCTCCTGCGGCCGCGGCGGCCTCGGCGCGGTAATGGGATCAAAACGGGTCAAGTTCATCAGTATTGACCCGCAGGACAGCAAGGTCGAAATTGCCGACCCGGAGAAATTCAAGGAAGCAAACAAAATCTTTGCCAAGGCCTTGGTTGACCATCCCGTCAGCAAGGCGCTCGGTACTTACGGCACCAACGTCCTGGTCAATATCATCAATGAGTCCGGCGGTCTGCCCACCCGCAATTTCACCCAGGGCCAGTTTGACTGCCACGAGCAGATCTCCGGGGAGACCATGCATGACATCATCAAGGAGCGGGGCGGCAGGACGAAGCATAACTGCCATCAGGGTTGTGTTATTCAATGCTCACAGATCTATAACGATACCGAGAGGAAATATAAGACATCCGGATTTGAATACGAATCCATCTGGGCCCTTGGCGCTGACTGTGCCGTGGATAATCTTGATCATATCGCCGAGGCCGACCACCTGCTTGACGATATCGGCATTGACTCCATTGAAACAGCCGTAGCCATCGGGGTCGCCATGGAGGCGGGTGTGCTTGCCTTTGGTGACGGTCAGGGGTTGATGCGCATACTGCGGGAAGATGTTGCCAAGGGTACGCCGCTGGGCCGTATCATCGGCGGCGGAGCAGGGGCCGTGGGCCGCGCTTATGGCGTCACCCGGGTGCCGGTGGTGAAAAATCAGGCGATTCCCGCCTATGACCCACGGGCAATCAAGGGAATCGGTATTACCTACGCCACCTCCACCCAGGGGGCGGATCATACCATGGGTTATACCATTGCCACCAATATTCTGGGTGTCGGCGGCAAGCTTGACCCGCTTGCCAGGGAAGGCCAGGTGGAACTGTCACGCAATCTGCAGATTGCCACGGCGGCCATTGACTCAACCGGCATGTGCCTCTTTATCGCCTTTGCCGCCCTGGACAACTCAGAATGTCTGCCCGCCCTCATCGAACTCATCAATGCCCGTTTCGGCATTTCCCTTACCGGTGATGATGTGGTCAACCTGGGGAAATATATTTTGAAAACGGAACATGACTTTAACACGGCGGCAGGTTTTACCAAGGAGGATGACAGGTTGCCTGAGTTCTTCAACCTGGAGGCCCTGCCCCCCCATAATGTTGTCTGGGATTATACGGGAGAGGAAATCGATACCTTCTGGAATTTTTAGGAAATTCGAAAATATTGGATATTGTTCACCCCTGCTCCCCGCCTTTTTTTCTCCTCCATCTTTGAAAAAGGCGGGGAGCAGGTTTTTTTCTGCTGATTAAATTTCTTCATCCTTGCCGACTTTCTTATTATGGCCGAAAGAGCTGCGCAGATACCTCGCCTGATGATTCTCTCCCAGCCGCACGCCATTGACAGGTTCACTACTCTTTTGCAGGCAGGCATTATAATAGGAATCAATTATCCCCTGGCGGTCGGGGATTTTCTCGCCTCCCTGCCGGGTTTCACCCCCCTTTACATTGCCGAGCGTGTGGAAACAATTTTCCTGAACGGCCTGCCCGTGGACGATCTGACGACAAAGATTACCGGCAGCAACCCGGTTCTTGCCATATCAGCCGCCATGCCCGGACTTGCCGGCGCTATTTTTCGGAAAAACAGTTTTCATGCCGCCCTGCGGACCACTGCCGCGAGGGGAGATGATGATTATCTTCGGAACAGCAAAAAGATTGCCGTTCTGCTCAAGCTCTTCAACATGGTGGCCAGGGAAAGGGGAGGTGAACTACTGGCAAAAGGCTGTCTCCTGAAAACCGACACGCTGCGGAAATTCATCGCCTATCGCCCGCAGCTTCTGGCCGAGATGGTGGATTGCAGATATAATGACAGAACCATCAATACAAAGGAACTTCAAAACTATCTTGGGCAGTCAGACACAGTTTTTCTGCGGATTGAGGAAAATCATGATAATAACCGTTAAGCTCTTTGCCTTCTTCCGTCAGGACCGGTTCAAATTGGAAGAAAGGGAATATCCTGATGCAACCCTTGTTTCGGACATCGTCGCATCACTCGGCATTGATGCGGATGAGGTCGGCGTCACCATGATAAATTCCAGGCTCTGCGAACTTGATACCCCTGTAAAGGCAGGGGATGTGCTGGCAATTTTTCCGGTCATCGGCGGAGGTTGAGATGGACCTTGTTTCCGAGCTGCAAAAGCGAACCATCGACAATATCCTTTTATTTGCCGATGTTCTGGCTCTGGCCGGGGAATATAAAATGAATCCGGCGCAGGTGGAGCAAGCCGCTCTGGAAAACGACATCTGGCCCGAGGCCTACCTTCGTCACCGAGGCCTTTTTTCTTCCATAGAGCAGCACCGGCTGCTGGGTTCCACCGTGGCGATAATAGGCTGCGGTGGGTTGGGCGGCCATGTCTTCGAGGAGCTCATCCGGCTCGGGGTCGGCCGAATTATCGTGGTTGACCCGGACAGATTTGCCGCCCACAATCTTAACCGCCAGCTGCTCTGTACCATTGATGAGCTGGGCCGGTTAAAGGTGGAGGCGGCAGTAAGGCGGGCTGCCGCTGTGAATCCCTCGGTTACCGTCATTCCTCTGGCCAGGCGCTTTTCCGCCAAAGTGATCGGACATCTGCGACAGGCACAGCTGGTGATAGATTGTCTCGATTCAGTTGTCGACCGGCACGAATTGGCAGATTTTTGTTTTACTGCCGGTATCCCGCTGGTGCACGGAGCAGTACAGGGTTGGTACGGTCAGATCGGCGTGCAGAAAAAAACATCCCTTATCAAAAAGATTTATCCCCATATCCCCGCGAGTGATAAAGTCAAGGAAACAGCCGTACTTTCCTGCACGGTGGCAACAGTCGCCTCCCTGCAGGCAGCCGAAGCGGTCAAGCTGCTTTTGAATCTGGAATCTCGGCTGACCGATAGCTGGAAGAGCGTTGACCTTCTGGGTTGCGACATCGAAGAGATTGACTTGAAGATGTGATGAAGCAGGGGAAATGTTTCCCTCTTTGACTTTACTTTGTCATGGTTGCTTGTGTTTCATTGCAGGCTCATCATAGCAGCTTGATGAGCCGGATGGACATGCTCTAGATTGATCGGCCTGAGCCGCAGAACCAGATAGCCATGTTGCGGGCAAGTTTCAGGTTGCCGTCCTTGAGGAACTGATTCTGGAAGATGGCATCATCGCCAAAAACCACAAACGAACCCTTGCCGGCCTCTCCGGCCAGAGCCATTGAAAAAGACTGTACCGCGTCTTTTTCGTTGAGCTCGCCGTTCTGATTCAGATCAACCCATGCCCTGGGACTGGTGCGGCCGACAATGGTGATTTCTTTTTTCTTGTGAAGCAGCGCCCAGCCACCATACACATTGAAGCTTTCCAGGTCACGAGTCAGAGGATGGGGACTGAGGTCCTTTATTTGAAAATCCCTGGGATTGGCGCCGATGACATTTTCCTGTTCCGAGACGGCGGCGGAAGACACGGCGATGCCCAATTGCGGCATCAGGTTCATGAGAGGTTGGCTGATATGGGCCATGACAGCAAGCTTTCCACCCCGGTAGACAAATTTCATGATCGCCACCACCTCAGCCGTGGAAATGGGAGCAAAGGGACCTGAGATGATAAGGACATCAACATCACCCAGGGTTTGATCGGAAAGAGGCTTGTCAGATGTACGGATTTCCGCACCCTGATCGATAAAAACGTCGGCCAGCCCGGAAAGGTCCAGGGGCCGGTCCTTTTCTACCAGAAACTGCTGGGCGTGAGCCTGATCAAAAAGCACCACCGGCCCGGCCAAGGCGTTTCCGGCAAAGAAAAGGAAAATGGGAACAAGGAGAAAAACAGCACGACGTATCTGCAAAGTTTTCATGAGTGTGATTCCTTGGTTGTCTCTGCGGGAAAGAGATCCTTGATTCTTTCCCATATTTTTGTGAATTGGATATGATCAACACAGGGCAGGGTGAACATGAGTTCGTTTTTTTCAAAGGAGAGGCTGTGTTCAAGCCGTGCCTCGGGGGGAAGTGAAAGTCCTGCAACAAACTGGTGGAATTTTTTTTCAGCTTCACTGAAGCGGGGAAAACGTTCGGTGGAAAGCCATTTCATCAGATTGGCTGTTTTTTGCGGCACATTCGCTTCAGGATGATTGATAATGGCACTGGCCTGAGTAGACCTTAACAGTTCGCTGATGGTGGTGTTTTTCCGGGCGGCGAGTTCCCGGCAGGTGATGACCATTTTCTTCTGATTGCCGACACTGAGACGAAGGGTGTTTATCATTTCAAAAAGGGCCATACGGTCGCTGAAGGAAAGTTTGGTCAGTTCAAAGGCGACTTTTTCCTCCAGAATTTCTTCATGGACGGCAACAACCAGCGGTTCTTCAAGTTCGAGCAGTTTCAGGTCGCGTTGGACAAGATAAACGGAGGGTGACAGGTTCATGATCGGCAGATAGCGCGCGGCAAGATCTTTTTCATCCATCCATTGAAGTGCTTTGAGAAAAAAGGTTGCCCGTTGGATGGGACTTAAGGGATTGCCCAGCAGCGCTTCTTCCAGGCAGATGCCAAGGGCCTCTGTTTCCGTTGTTTTTTCAGTCAGTTTGATGCAGTCGCAGGTGACTGCGGCACAGTGTTCCAAGGCGGTACGCAATCTTTTTCTGCCGGCCACGATGGCAAACGAAGAAGCTGATTTTTCCTTGACAATGGGCGCATGGAGAATGCCGCAACGTTTGATGGACGCAACCAGCGGCAAGGGGATTTCCTCGGCGCAGTAGGGGGGCAAAAGGGAGTAGGTGTCGTCGGAGAAATCAATATGTCGCAGGTTGATACGTGATATGTGCATCGGTTTCCTCTTTGTTATTGCGCTTTTGCCATAAGCTTATATCCTGAAAAAGGGAATTGGCGAAAGAAATTTTTTAACAAGCCTCTGAACATGTGATTTAATGAAAATATGCGAGAGAGAAAAGTTATCATGATCGGAGCAATGACCCTTTGCGGCCGCATCAGTCCTGCGCCATTGGGCAGCCCCGTTGACCGGCGTTTTCTTGAATCCATGCGGGATGGAACCGATGCCAGCCTCATGGGTAGCAATACCTTGCGCCATGGCAATCCGGAAATGAGAGGGAGCGATTCCGGATTGTCACGCCGACTGCGGGCTTTTATCACCATGTCAGGGGATATTCCGATTGAGGGGAAAAAAATATTCGCACAGGGACCAAAACCCCTGGTTTTCTGCCGCGAGGACAAACAGGCAGATCTCTGTGAACGCTTGCGGAACAGGGCTGAGGTGATTGCGCTGCCGCCCTTTCATGGCGGCTTGTCGATTGCCGCTGCTGTCCGCGAACTGGGAAAAAGGGGTGCCGGATCGATTCTTGTGGAGGGTGGGGCGATACTTAATTACTGGGCGTTGCGGGAACGGGTTGTGGATGAAATTCTTGTGACCATAACACCGCAGTTGTTCGGCGGGGAAGGTGCCCCGTCCCTGACTGAGGGGTCTGATCCACTTGGTTGCCCGTTTCTGGCACTTGAGCTTCTTTCCTGCAGACAGGAAAAAAGTGGGGAACTCTTCACCCATTATCGGGTAAAATATGAGGAACATCATGCATAAACAGGAACTTGCCATACTTTTTTCCGGCGGAACGGATTCCCTGGCTCTTTACGCCCTGGCAACCGCCGGCCATCATCCGGATATGCCAAGACCACGACGTATTCATCTGCTCAATATGCTGAACGGCATGGGACGGTTCCCTGATTTTACCCGTAATCGTTATGAAACGGCCCGGACTATTCTGGCGCGGCGGGTGCCTGATTCGCAGGAGATTCCGGAGTCGCAACTGGTCGAGCTTGATATGGGTCGCCTTTTTCAGGGATTGTGGCTTGACCGCTATGAGGAATTCATGCCCCGATATGGCGGGAAAAATCTGGTATGCGTTGCCTGCAAGCTTGCCATGCACATCAAGGCGATTTTATATTGCAACGAACATCTTATAGCCACCGTGGTCGCTGGCTATACGAAAAAACAGAGTTATTATCCGGAGCAGACGCCTGTTTTCATGGAAAAAATTGCCAAATTCTCGGCACGTTTCGGCGTGGCGGCCCGTTATCCGGTGTATGATGATTTCGCCGAGGAGATGACCACCCGCCATCTGCTGGAAGAATTCGGGCTTCCCTCAACGGGCGGTGGGGAAAGAAAATGTCTTTTCAGCCAGACCTTGACCACGGCGACGGAAAAGGAGATCGGTCACTATCTTGATGACATGATTCCCCGGGCCCAGGACTATATTGAATGTGTGCAGGATGGCCGGATTCAGGATGCTGCCGCCTGTTTTCCACCGGGGAATAAGGTCAAATGAGCAGGGTGGTGCAGCAGGAAAACACTCGACCTGGAACTTTGAATTTTGGTAATGAGGATTTGATTTGATAAAGACAATCCGTATCGACCATGGAGCCCCCCTGATTTCCAGGGCAACCCATCAACAGGTAATTACCTCCGGAACCGACGTGCCGGAACAGTCTCCCTCCTTCGCCCTTCACTTGAACGAAGTGGGTATTTCTGGAAAGACCGTATGGGTTGACCTTCCCGAGGGACGTCTCCCCTTTGAGGCGGCCATTACGGTTGATCTGCCCTCCCATATCAGGGGAATCCATATGTCGCGGTTGGAGCAGGCAATCGCCGAGCTGCACGACCGGAAATTTGCCCGGTTGAGCGATTATACCCGTCTGCTTGGGGAAATGGTCCTCGAACGGCAGAGAGGCAAGGCCGCCCGGGTTGTTATCACCGGTAAACGTCCGTTGTTACGCCGTTCCAAAATCAGCCAGCATGTTTCTGTTGATCCTTTACTGGTGAAGGTGGAAGCTTGGGTGGAGCAGGGGGATGATGGTCCTCGTGTTCTTTTGTCCAACGGCATCGGGGTGTGCCATATCACCGCCTGCCCCTGCACCCAGGTATACAACCACGAGGTTTTTTCCTACCGTGGCGACTGTCCCATGCCGACCCATTCCCAAAGATCTCTAACCTGGCTTTCCCTGCGTGGATCCAACGATGTTCCCTCCCATGATGAGATGCTTCCTTGTCTGGAAAATGCCCTCCATCTGACCCAGGATCTGTTGAAACGCCCGGATGAGGCGGAAATAGTCCTGAAATCACACCGCTATCCGCAGTTTGCCGAAGACGCGGTGCGGGAAACGGCGCGATCCGTGGGGCTGCGTTTCTGTGGCAGCCTGCCCCCGGAGACAGAGGTGATCATCGAATCTCTCAGTCTGGAAAGCATTCATATCCATGATGTCTGTTGCCGTCTGTCAACCACCCTGGCGAATATCTGTGTCAAATTGTGATGGGCGGTCAAGTCAGCTTCCTTATATTGCTGAATTTTTACAAACGCATCCGCGATGAAATCGTATCCTTAAATGTCCCACTGTGAATTTCTCCTTCAGGGGGAAAAATATCCCGACGAACTTCTGCAGATTCTTGCTTCCCTGGCCGAGCGCTATGAGGCTGAGCTCTATGTGGTGGGCGGCACGGTGCGCGACTGGCTGACCGGAGTCGCTGCGCGGGATCTGGATCTTGCCGTCTCTTGTCGTGCCCTTGAGTTTGCCGGGGATCTTGCCCGGGAAACCGGCGGGACCTTTGTTCTGCTTGATGAAAAGGAAAAAACGGCCAGGGTTGTCTGGCATGGGTGTGTTGTCGATATTGCCGGTTTCCGTAATGGTGCGGCTGATATCAGGGATGATCTGATGAAACGGGATTTCACCATGAACTCCCTGGCCGTTCCCTTTTGTGCCGATCTGCCGGTTGCCCTGAAGGCGCGGACAATAATAGACCCAGGCGGAGGTGTTGAGGATATTTCAAGGAAAACGATCCGGGCCCTGTTCCCTGAATCATTTATCGACGATCCCCTGCGTCTGCTCCGGGCATTTCGTTTTTTTGCTGAAACAGGATTCCGGATTGATCCGCAGACATTGCAGTGGGTAGGGAAATATCGAGAACTGCTGGCAGGTGTTGCATTGGAACGGGTCTCCTATGAACTTGATTGTCTGATGGCAAGCGGTCGGGCATCTGCGGCGATAGAGTTGCTGAAGGAATGGCGCGTTCTCGATGTTGTTCTGCCGGAACTCATGATGGGGGACGGGGTTGATCAGCCGCCCAGCCATCATCTTGACGTTATTGACCATAATCTCGAAGCTCTCAAGTGGATGGAGGAAATTGTCGAGTATCCCGCCAAATTTTATCCGGAGCAGGAAGATGAGCTTGTCAGCTATCTAGGGACAGGCAAAAAAAAGCTCCAGCTCAAATGGGCGGCACTGTTTCATGATCTTGGCAAACCGGCGGCCGTCCGAGTTGCTGATGAACGGATTACATTTTACAACCACGACCGGCTTGGGGCAGAACTTTTTTCAGACATTGGCCAACGATTGCGTTGGAGCAGGGAAAAGCGGGAAGGTGTGGCGCGTCTTATTTCCCTGCATATGTGGCCTTTTCATTTGTGTAATGTCAGGAGAAAAAGCAGCGTCACACCAAAATCCTGCCTGAAACTGTGCAAGGCTTCTGGGAAAGATCTTTCAGGGCTTTTTCTGCTGGCCATGGCCGACAGTCTTGCCGGACAGGGGCCGGGGAAACCTCCCGGCATGGAGACGGAGCTTGCCGGACTCTTCGGCCAGGTTCTTGATGTTTGTCGGAATCAGGTTGAACCTGTTCTTGCCGGCCCGCCGCTCTTGACCGGCAGGGATTTGATTGACACAGGATTTGAACCGGGCCCGGTTTTTAAGGAAATTCTCGGAGAGGCGGAGAAAGCTCAGGTAGAGGGCACCATAAAAAACCGCTCCCAAGCCCTGTCATGGCTGCACGATTTTTTGTCTTCCCGTTGAATTTATTTGATTTTTTTTCGGTCCGCATTGTAGTCTGTTAGTGAGAATTTTTCCCATGCGGGACCGGAAAACAACAGATACCGCAAAGCATGAAAGTGAAAAATGGAACCCCCGCATCCTCACTCAGGAAAGAAAAGGAAAAATGGACTGAGCTATGACTATTGCAGAGAAGAACAGCACTGACAACAGTGCATATGCGACAATTTTTGGTTTGAAGACCGCCGAGCAGTTCAAGCAGCGGATCCAGCATCACCTGCTGTGTTTTCAGGGGCGTGATCCCATGCGGGCCGGTCCGAGGGACGTTACCAAAGCCCTGTCTTACGCCCTGCGGGATGTGCTGGTGGAAAAATGGATTGCCACCCAGAAAAATTTTTATGCCACCAAAAGGAAGCGCGTTTACTATCTCTCACTTGAATTTCTTGTCGGCCGTTCTTTGGGTAATTCCCTTGTCAATATGGGACTGATGGGGGAGGTCACCAAGGCGCTTGAGCAGCTTGGCTATGATCTTGAGGAAATCAGGGAAACCGAAGAGGATGCTGCCTTGGGCAACGGTGGTCTCGGTCGTCTGGCCGCCTGTTTTCTTGATTCCATCGCCACCTTGAAAATCCCTGCCTATGGTTATGGTATCCGTTATGAATATGGCCTTTTTTATCAGAAATTGATCAACGGTTATCAGGTGGAAACCCCGGACAACTGGCTGCGTTATGGAACACCCTGGGAATTTGAACGTTCTTCCTACGTGTTTCCCGTCCAGTTTTTCGGCAAGGTCAACAGTTACGTCGATAAGAACGGTTTTTATCGATCAGAATGGGTGGAAACCGATGATGTAACGGCCATGGCCTGTGATATGCTCGTTCCCGGATTCAAAAATGAGCATGTCATTAATATGCGGCTTTGGACTGCCCGTGCTTCCCGTGAGCTTGATCTCGGCTTTTTTAATGCAGGGGATTACATCGGTGCGGTGCAGAGCAAGGTGAGGTCGGAGACAATTTCCAAAGTTCTCTATCCGTCGGATGATATACGTCAAGGCCAGGAGTTGCGGCTCAAGCAGCAATATTTCTTCGTTTCAGCCACTTTTCAGGACATATTAAGGCGTTACAAGAAAAAGAATATATCGTTTGATCATTTCAGTGACGAAATCGCCGTGCAGCTCAACGATACCCATCCGGCCATCGCCATACCTGAGCTGATGCGTATTCTGCTCGATCTTGAGGGGTTGAGCTGGGAAAAGGCTTGGGATATCAGTAAAAAGACCTTTGCCTATACCAATCACACCCTGATGCCGGAAGCGCTGGAAACCTGGTCGGTGGAACTTCTTGGACGTGTTCTGCCGCGCCATCTGCAGATCATCTATGAAATCAATCGGCGTTTTCTCGAACAGGTTGAGCAGATGTATCCTGGCGACACGGGCAAGCTTCGTGATATGTCCATTATCGCCGAGGGTGAGGTAAAGCGTGTGCGCATGGCCCATCTGGCCATTGTCGGCAGTCATTCGGTGAACGGCGTGGCCGAATTGCATACCCAGCTCCTTAAAACTAGGATTTTTAGCGATTTTCACCAATTCTATCCTGGGAAATTCAACAACAAGACAAACGGCATCACCCCCCGCCGCTGGCTGCTTAAGTGCAATCCCGGGCTTGCCCGGCTCATTTCCGGTAAAATCGGTACTGACTGGGTCACTGATCTTGACCGGTTGAAAGAATTGGAGCAATTTGCCGGGGACAGTGATTTTCAGAAAAAATGGCGGGAGGTCAAGCTTAATAACAAAAAACGGCTGGCGCGTTTGATTGAAGAGGTCTGTGAGGTCAAAGTGAATCCTGACTTCATGTTTGATGTTCAGGTGAAACGTATTCATGAATACAAGCGGCAACTGTTGAATGCCCTGCATGTAATTTCCCTGTATCTGCGCGTTGTCAATGAACCAGGGATTCCCATAACGCCGCGGACCATTATTTTTGCCGGAAAGGCGGCCCCATCATATCGAAAGGCCAAGTTGATTATCAAGCTGATAAATTCCATCGGCGAGGTGGTGAACTGCGATCCCAGGGTTGGGGGGAAACTCAAGGTGGCCTTTATCCCGAACTATAATGTCTCTTTGGCTGAAAAAATTATCCCGGCCGCCGATCTCTCTGAACAGATCTCCACAGCAGGCACTGAGGCGTCGGGAACCGGCAATATGAAATTTGCCTTAAACGGTGCGCTCACAGTGGGAACACTTGACGGGGCAAACATCGAAATACTGGAAGAGGTGGGACGGGAAAACATCTTCATCTTCGGCATGACCGCCGGTGAAGCGGAATACGAGAAACAGAACAAAAGCAGATCCCCCTGGAGCATTTATGAAAAAAGCCCGGTGGTGAAGCGAATTGTTGACAGTATAAGTGAGGGTATGTTCAGTTATGGTGATCGAGAAATTTTTCGTCCCATTGTCAATGATCTGATGAATGAAAATGACCCATATCTTCTCCTGCATGATGTGGAATCCTATATTGATTGCCAGGAAAAAATAAGCGGTGTATTCCGTGACCGGAAAAAGTGGACGGAAAAATCGATCCTGAACGTTGCGCGAATGGGCAAGTTTTCCAGTGACAGGACCATCAGGGAGTATGCCCGGGATATCTGGGGAATTAAAGATGTGTAATTTTTATGATGAACAGTGACTTGGCATAAGTTGTCGCCTCAATGCCGATGATCCGGGAAATCATGGAATGCCGATTAATTGATGATGCCGGTAAATGATAAACCATATGTATCGAACCTTCTACAATCTCAAGGAAAAACCTTTTCAGATAACAACCGATTCCCGTTTTCTCTGGCTTGGAGAAAAGCACAAGGAAGCCTTTGCCACCCTCAAATACGGTGTGCTTGAGGATAAGGGTTTTCTTCTCCTCACCGGAGATGTGGGTACCGGAAAAACAACGCTTATCAACGCGCTGATCAAAAGCCTCGGTTCCCAGGTTCTGCTTGCGAAAATTCCCGACCCCAAGCTTGATGTGATGGATTTTTATCGCTTCATTGCCGATGCTTTTTTCATTAAAAAACCATTTCAGTCAAAAGGCGAATTTCTTCTGCTTTTCACCGAGTTTCTGGAGCGGGCGCATGAGGCCGGCAAACAGGTGCTGCTTATTGCCGATGAGGCCCAGCGTTTAAGCGACGACCTTCTTGAGGAAATCAGGCACCTTTCGAATATCGAAAAAGAGCATGCCAAACTGCTCAACATCTTTTTTGTCGGGCAGAGTGAGTTTAACAATATCCTGCTGGAAAAGAAAAATAAGGCCATCAGGCAGAGAATTACCATCAACTATTCCCTGGAAGCTCTTTCCGAGAAGGAAACAGGTGAATACATTCTTCACCGCCTCCAGGTTGTTGGCGCCAAATCCGGAATTTTCACCCCGGAAGCGGTGCATGAGGTGTTTCTTTTTTCACGGGGCGCTCCCCGCCTGATAAACATCATCTGTGACAGGGCCTTACTGACCGGTTTTGTTGAAGGAAAAAAGAAAGTCGGATTCGAGATCATCAGGGAATGCGCTGCAGAGTTGCGGATTACCCCCTATGTCGATGAGGAAGATGAGATGCAGTCTTTTCAGTCCCGGAAACCGGGAACTGAAAAAAGTGATCCTTCCGGGAATCCAGGAGAGACGACATCTCCAGCCTCCACGCAAACAATTGAGCAGCAGAATGAAAAGCAGGAAGAAACAGCGCTTGATCTCTCCGATGTCAGGAAAAAAAGGGGGGGGATGTGGGGGATTTTTTTTGTCTATTTCCTTCTTGTTATCCTCATCGGGGCAATGTGCGCCTTTTTTTTCCTTTCTCCCCCCTGAGAAATGACCAAAAAACATACTTCACAAGCGGCAAATAATTATGAAAGGTGAAATGCCGGAAGCAGCGGCAAGGGCAGATTTTTTTCTCTTCGTTCCCGAACATCTCGGAGACGGAGTTTCTGGCTGCACCTTCAGGAGAATATGAATGGGTATACGGGCGCGCGTTATTTTGATGATGGGCATTTTCAGCCTCCTCGCGACCATGGTCACCGGTCTGGCAAGTTATAAGCTCACTGAACGCAACACAATTGTCGAGGCGAAAAACAAAGGACAGCTTCTCTTTAACTATATCATCTCGGCACGCACTTATTTCAAGACGCAGCAACGCGCCCTTGTCATGGAACTTGTTGAGGAGAACCGTTTTTATCCGGAACTGATGTCAGGATTTGTTGTGTCCAGAGGGGTTTGGGACATTTTCGAGCAAAACAACAAGGGGTATCAATTCAAGCAGGCAACCCTAGATCCTCTTTATCCGCCCAACAAGGCAGACAACGATGAAGTCAAGATGATCGACGCTTTCCGGAAGGACGAGGGATTGCAGAAGCTGGAAGGCACCATTGACAAGGAGGGGGAGAGATATTTTTATCTGGCCTACCCCATCAGGATCGACGGCAAGGGCTGTCTGCGCTGTCATGGAGAGCCGGCTGATGCGCCCAGGGATCAGATTGAGATCTACGGCACGGGAAATGGCTACCACTGGAAACTGGGTGATACCGTTTCCGCCTATGTTGTCTATGTCTCGATTCAGGACGCACTTGCTGCGGCCAAACGGTCGGCAGGCATCCTTTTTCTCATCGGTCTCGGTTGTTTTTTTATTGCTTTGCTTGCGCTCGTGCTTTTTCTGGACCGCAGGGTTATTCAGCCCATCGAGTATCTCAGTGACCGGGTAGAGGAGATACGTCAGGGGAAAAACCTCCATGAGAGTTTCAGGCACGAAGCAGATGATGAGATAGGCATCCTGGCGCGTACAATTGAACATCTCCGGCGTGCCATGGTGAAAAAACAGCAAGGAGAGACAAATGGCAAAAAATAAGAAATGTTTGATTTTCTCCCTTCTCTTCTTCCTGTTCTGTGGTTTGACTTTTGCTGTTATCAAAGCTGATGCAGCTGATTGTGGTAGTCAACTGGATGAGTTGAGTCGTTTGCGGGGGTTGATTGAGCGGCAAAAATTGCTGAAGCAGGCCATCGTCCAATGCCCCGATGATTATCAGATGAATTATTTCTATGCCTATAATCTGGAGAGGCTGCGGAAATATGAGGAATCATTGCGCTATTACCAGAATGCCGTGCGTCTTAAGCCTGATTTTGCCAAGAGCTACGTCGGTATGGGTGATGTGTATCTGGTTCTCAAGAAAAACAGGGAGGCGATTGATGCCTTGAAAAAAGGGATTCAGCTTGATCCTGAAAATATATGGGCGCAGAGGGCATATGAAAAGGCAATTCAGCTGGATAAAAGCGGCACCGGCAAGAAGAATGAAGACGCAGCAGTTAGGGCCGCAGCACCGGAGCCGGTTCTCTCTCCACCTGTGCAAGATATCCCCGAATCTACAGCACACGCATCAATTGCCCTGCCCGGCGAGGGGAGCCAAAAGGGTGAGAAAAGTGGTGAGAGCGATGAAATTATTCCGCAACAGATTGAGGATGAATCCTGGGTGTCGGTCAGTTTTCTGTCAAGCGCCAATGAACTTACAGACGAAGCAAAGGAAAAACTCGATCGCATTGTCTGCCGGGAATTACAGGACGTGCAAGTTCCTGAAAGTCGGTTGGAAATTGCCGGACATACCGATGATATCGGACCTCCTGAGCACAATATACTGCTGTCTCGTATTCGTGCCGAAAAGGTGCGGGACTATCTGTTGAATACGTGCGGTGTCGCTCCCCAGAGGCTTGTTGTGGTTTATCACGGTCAGACCAAACCCGCAGTTCCCAATACAAGTCGTGAAAATCGCAGACTGAACAGAAGAGTGGAGATCAGAAAACTGAGCCAGCAGTGATTTTTTTTGATTCCCTGAACCTTTGCGGTGAACAGAAAATTAACGTGTTCCCGGACTGTTGCGATGTTTTTTCGACCGGTTCCATCCCTTTGGATGACTTTAATATCCTAATCCGTCTTTTCTTGTCGGCATCAGACTCATCTTCATAACCATGAGATCCAGGGTAGATTGAGCAGTTTGGAGATACGGAAAAAGATCATTTCGGCAGCCCTCAAGCGCAAGCCCCATCCATTCGTCAATACCGGCTCCCATTCATGGAACGTGTCGCATTGTCGCTTCGACGCCGCCAAAATTTTTTCCACGTTATTTTCTTCATTTATTCTTCATTTTCATATGTTACATTAAACTGCTTAAAAAATCGTCATCCAACCTCTTTTTGATACTCAAGGTATTTTCATGAAAACCAAATTGCACATTAATGACCGTTCAAAGGTCTTGCGGCTCTATTTTTCAAGTACATTTGTTGTGGTGCTGATTCTCTGCTCAGGGTACCTCCGCCAGATCGATTTAGTTGACCCGTGGACTGTTTCCTTTTCTTTGTTCACCTACATATCGTATGGAGCATTTTATCTTTTGCCCTCTGCTTTGGTAACCGGTTTTGCCAACTGGCTGCTGGAAAAATGGGACAGCAGAAATCGTGTCATTTCCAAATGGTCGAGAAGCACTGTTTATGCGATAGCCGTGCTCACCACCTCCGCAACAACTATTATTCTTTTTGTCGACCAGTTGATTTTTCGTTTTTTCGGCTTTCATATTAACGGTTTTGTCTGGAATCTCGTTTCAACTCCGGGCGGCATCGAGTCCATGGGCGGATCCGACACGTCAACCATGTCCTACGCCGCCATTGTCGGCGGCTTTGTCGTTCTCCAGGTTATCCTTATAGCCGGAATTCATGCACTCTGGAGCAGACGGAAGCTTTCCGGGAAAGTATTTCCGTTTTTGACCAGAAGAAATTTCCTGGCAGTCATTGTCTGCATGGCGGTTGCACAGAGCGTCATGTATGGGGTGAGCAATATACAGAACCGTCTTCCCGTGCTCAACGCAGCCTGGGTTTTTCCTTTGTACCAACCGTTGACTTTCAGAAGTCTGGCCAAACGTTTCGGTTACGAAGTGAAGAAAGAACCCGATGTCACCCATGAGCAGCAGGGTGGTCGTCTGGTTTATCCCCTTGCCGCACTTTCGGTGACAAAACCGGAGAAATCCCTGAACGTTGTCTGGTTGGTGGCGGAATCATGGCGGGCGGATATGCTTACGCCCGAGATCATGCCTGCCGCATCAGCTTTTGCCCGGACGGCTCTTGACTTCAAAGATCACTACAGCGGTGGGATCGGTACGCGCATGGGGATGTTTACCATGTTTTACGGCTTATACGGCCCGTATTGGTTCCGGTTTCTCGATGAAAGGCGCGGGCCCGTGCTGATGGACACCATCATCCGGCAGGGCTATCAGCTCGGTATGTATACCAGCGCAGCTTTCACCTATCCTGAATTTGATAAAACCATTTTTTCCGGGGTGAATGCCGAGTTTCTGCACGAGGCAAAGGAAGGAGCCGGCTGGGAGCGGGACAGGAAGAATGTGACGGACATGATTTCTTTTATTAAAGGCCGCGATCCTTCCCGTCCGTTCATGACATTCATGTTTTTTGAGTCACCCCATGCCCGTTATTATTTTCCTCCGGAAGACGCGGTCAAGAAAGATTACCTGGCGGATTTCAATTATGCGACCATGGAGCTGGAGAGAGATATCGACCTTATTTTCAACCGTTACATCAATTCGTGCCATCACCTTGATTCCCAGATCGGCAGGGTGCTCGATTCCCTCGAACGTGAAGGGTTGCTTGATTCAACCATTGTTATCATCACCGGCGACCATGGCGAGGAGTTTCTTGAAAAAGGTCACTGGGGCCATAATTCCAATTTTACGGAAGAGCAGCTTCGTGTGCCCCTGGTTCTCCATGTTCCCGGCCGGAAACACGAGGTGATCACCCGCCTGACCTCCCATCTTGACATCGCTCCCACCGTGCTGCCGCTGCTCGGCATGGAAAGCCCTGCGCAAAAATACAGTCAGGGACATGATCTGCTTTCCGGGCCGGAACGCAAGTTTACCATTGCCACCGACTGGTCCCGTATCAGTTATATCGACAATGAGTTCAAGGCTGTTTTCCCGTTCAGCAATAAGGCTGTCAGTCAAAGCCGTTTCACCACAAAAGATGACAAACCGCTCCCTGATTCTGATATTTTCTGGAAAGGCCATAAGGATGTTGTTGTCAACGCGATGAAGGAATTGAATACGTTCCTGCAGCCGGCAAATTGAAACGATGAACATTCTGATTGTCGATGACGAGCAGGAATTGCGCAATCAACTGCGCAAAGTTCTCGAGCAGCAGCATTACCGTGTTGAAGAGGCGGCTGATGGTGAATCGGCGCTGGATAAAATCTGGAACGACACTTACGATCTCCTGCTGCTTGATATCATGCTTCCGGAACTTGACGGGCTGGCCGTGCTTGCAGAGATAAGGAAAGCCGGACTCGACCTGCCCGTTCTCATGCTGACTGCCCGAGGAGATACAGGGGATAGGGTTCGAGGTCTGGATCTGGGCGCTGATGATTATCTGGCCAAACCTTTTTCCATGGCCGAGCTGCTTGCCCGGATAAGGGCCATGCTGCGGCGTAAAGGCGGGCGTGATCCACTTCTCAGTTCCGGGTCGATCGTGTTGAACACCGTCAGCCGGACTGTCACCAGGAATGGCGAGGAGATAGGGTTGACCGCCAAAGAATTCGCCATTCTTGAATTTCTCCTCTACAATAAGGGCAGGGCCGTTTCACGTTTTAATCTGGCTGAACATGTCTGGGGAGATGATTTTGATCCTTTTACCATGTCCAATTTCATAGATGTGCACGTAAAAAATCTTCGCCATAAAATCAAGACGTCTGATGAATCCATCATCCGCACCATCCGCGGGGTTGGTTTTATCATTGACGGATAAAGCAGGATGAAGATACGGCAGAAAATCACCCTGTGGATTTCAGGAACCGCGCTGCTTGCCGCAGTTTCTGTTTCCGCATTTGTTTTTCTTGAACTCATTGAAGAACCTGTTCGGTTGATTGATAGGGAATTGCTGTACATGGCCGATTCTCTTTTTGAACAGGGTCAAGACGACGCCACCACTCCATGGTCACTGGACGTAGCCAGGTTGCCATTCTCCCCGGATCGTTACTGGATAAGGATCTCTGATCAGGAAAAAAATATTCTGTATGAGTCCGCCCTGACCCTATTTGCTGAAATTCCCTCCCGTGAAAAAAAGCATTATAACGTTGAAATGGTCATTCCCCGCGAGAAGATCAGGATCGGCCAGGATGATGAAAATGAGGTGCTGTTCCGGGTTCGTGTGTTTAAACGGGAGCTGGGTGGACGACTGGTCACGATCCGTATGGCCAAACCCATAGAAGAACTGGAAGAGGAACTCCTTGAGGTTCTGCGCGAACTGGCCGTCGGGATGATGCTCTGTACCCTGATTATTGTTGCCATCAGTTACAAGCTCGCCGGCAGAATTCTCTATCCTCTGGTTGCAATAAATCATCTGGTGCGCGAGATCAGGGAAAAATCCCTGAACCGGCGTATTCCGGTCGGCAAAAAACGTGATGAGCTCGGCACCCTTGCCATATCTCTCAATGAGATGTTTGATCGGCTTCAGTATTCCTTCCAAAGGCAAAAAGAATTTGTCGGCAGCGCATCCCATGAACTGAAAAGTCCGATTACACTCCTCATGATCACCCAGGAAGAGCTTCTTATGCATTCCGATCTCTCAGGCGAGATGCGTGAAGATATGGAACGGCAACTCTACACCATGCGGCGGATGAGCAAGCTCATCAGAAATCTGCTTGATCTTTCCCGTCTGGAACAGAATGAAAGATTGACCTTGGGCTCATTTGATTTGGGCGCATTGATCGGATTGGTTCTGGAGGATTACCGGGACATGCTCGCGGCAGCGAAGATAGTGGTGGAAACAGATTTTCCCTCTGAGCTTCCCATGCAGGGCGATTATGAGAAATTACAGCGCCTGCTGATTAATCTTATTGATAACGCCATCCGTTATAATGATGCTGAAAATGGTCGGCTGCTGATTATGGGGCAACGGGAAAACGATCATATTTCGCTTGTGGTGGCAAATACGGGGCAGACAATTCCTCCGGCGGATTGCGAGCGCGTTTTCGAACAGTTTTACCGGGTGGAAAAGTCCAGATCCGCATTCTATGGAGGTTCAGGGCTGGGCCTTACCATTGCCAGGAAAATCGTCGATCTCCACGGAGGGATTATCGTCATATGCAGTGACAAGGAAGGATGGACAAGAGTCACCGTCAGCCTGCCGGTGCGAGATGGCTGAGGGTTAACGTGTAAAGAGGGAGCAGTTCCCTATCGCCTCGATAATCATATTTCTGTTCTCGGCCAGCAGAGCCGCAATGCGGTCATCTTCATACGGACTGTCGTCCGGTCCAGTCAGCTTGTAATTGGTAAATCCCTTGTTGTCGTAAGGAATACGATATTTGAAGTCGGCTGCCAGCAGTCCGATGCTGTGATTGTCGCTCATGACAATATAATCCCGTTTCTGCCGTGAGAACAGATCCTGTCCCAGGGAGTACTCCCCGGGGTCAGTGGTGATGCCCAATCGCTTCAGCAATGTCACCGGGACATCCATATGGCTGGTAGGTCGGTCGATCGTTTGTTGCGGCAGATCAGGCATGCTGACGACCAGCGGTGTCCGCACCTGTTCATCGACAAAGGTTGAGTTGTGACCCCAGAATCCTTTTTCCATGAATTCTTCTCCGTGGTCACCTGTCACAATGACAATCGTGTTGTCGAGTAACTTGTCATCTTTCAGAAAAGTCAGAATACGGCCCATCTGGCTGTCCACCCAGTATGAAGCGTTGGTGTAACGGTTTTTCAGCTGGGTTGCGTATTTGGTCAATTTTTCCCGCGACATATCGGCATAATCAACCTTTTCGAGTATTGGCGTCCGGATCCGTGCGCTGTCGGGAAACGTATAGCGGGCATGGGTTGATTCGAAAAACATGAAGGCCATGAAAGGACGTGATTGATCCCGCCGGCTTATGAAATCGATGAGGGCGCTGGTGTTGCTTTCGTCCATCTGCCATGGTTGACCGCTGAATTCTTTTTCATGGAGAAACCGGCGATCAATATTGGCAAAAATGGTTTTGTCGAACTCCGGATAGGAAAAGCGGGCACTGGTGCGAAAATGCATTTGGTAGTCGAGATTCTGAATGCGGTCAATGAGGAGCGGGCTTTGTTCGGCGTGCAGAAAATTTGACCAGTAAGATCCATACAAGCCGTAAAACATGCCGAACATGCCTTCACGGGTTCCGTTGCCGCTTGAGTAGTGATGGGTGAAATTTTGCGATTTTCTGCTGAATTCAAAGACATGGGGCATTATTTCCGGAGTAAGGCGATCCCATCTCAGTGACTCTGCCACCAGCCAGACAATATTCGGAGGGTTTTCCACCTTGTCGAAGGAAACCGGGATCAAGGGGTATTGAAGCCGTGATCTGTCAAGTTTTGCGGTGAATGTTTTCTCCCGTTCCGTCTTGATGCCCATTTTTCCAGCAAAAGTTCGGAACGTGGTTGTTGTGTAAAAAGGATACACTCTCGCGGTGTCAAGCACGTTTCCGTAGTTCTGGATGTCGCTGACGCCATATATTATTCGTTCGATGAGCATTGCCAGGATCAGCAGTGAAACGGCCCAGCGCGGCCATGAAAATTTTACCGGTGAAAATTGGAACAGGCAAATGAGAAAAAGCAAGACGGCCTGGATGGCAAGGAGTCGAACGCCTATCATGGCGGAACTGAGATATGAGCTGCTGTCGCCACCCAGCGATTCAATTCCGCCCGGCGTCAAAAGCAGATTCAGCACAAAACCATTGAAGTGAAATCGGTAGAGATCGAAAATAATCTGATCGATGCGAATAAACAAAAGGATTGACGTTGTTAATAACAACGCCGTGGAAATGACGACAAGAGGCCTGCCGGGGAAAAATCTGCGAACCAGCAGGCTGCCGACCAGGGCCGGCAGTAAATAGATGAAACTGTAACTGCTCCAGGCCAGGAAATGAAAGACAGTCTCCCGATGCAGGTCTAAACCTGTGTTCGCAGCTTGCAGGAAGGGATATGTCTCAAAAAGCATGTGGAACCAGCTTAACAGGATAAAAAAACCGACGGAAAAGGTGAAATCAGTTCGTAACCGAACCGTCGACAGCAGCTGATCGGGATTCCTGAACCATATTGCCGGAGTCCGTATGTCATATGATGAACGGTATTTCATGGGAAGCTCGGATTAACCTTTGTCGTTATTGTTTTTCTGCCATCTGTTCAATCTTTTTCTGAGAACATAATCGGCCCCTTGATAAAAAGACATCAAATCTTGAACAAATGGGTCTGATTCTTCCACCTTGCTGATAACGGGGTTTCCTGCTCCACCATCTGTGACGACATCTATCTCCTGGCGTGGCGAGAGAATAAGCAACTTGTTTTCTTTCAAGAAGCCAAGTTTCTGGTAATTGCCTATCAGAGCCCGGGGTTGGAAATCTGGCGTCAGTATATCCCGGCCGAAAAAAAAGCTCCGGTAGGAGAAGTGGAGCAGGGAAAGCAGGGTAGGGGCGATATCTATCTGGCTGGCCAGGGTGGTAATTTCACGCGGAGTCACATGGCCGGGACTGTAAATGAAGAAGGGGATATGATATTTGTCGATGGGTAGGCCGACCTTGCCGGCGCTGCCGGCGCAGTGGTCCGCCACAATAACGAAGACGGTGTTGTCAAACCAGGGACGTGATTTCGCTTCTTCCACAAGTCGGCTCAAGGCGTAATCAGTATATTTGACCGCGCCGGCCCGCCCGGTGCCGGAAGAGATATCAATTTTCCCATCAGGATAGGTGTACGGGCGGTGATTGCTGGTGGTCATGATATGGAAGAAAAAAGGTTTTCCGGCAGCATGATCCCTGTCCGCCTCGCTGAGAGCCCGCCCGTAGAGATTTTCATCCGCCACTCCCCATGCGTTCTCAAAGGTGATCTCGTTTTTTGCCAGATCGGTCTGGTCGATTGTTCTGTAGCCGTTTCCGGAAAAAAAGGAATTCATGTTGTCAAAATAGCCGCGGCCGCCATAGAGAAAAGCAGTATCATAGCCGTGATCGGCAAATACCTTGCCGAGACTGTACATGTGGTCGTTGTCAGGTCGTTTCACCACGGAACCGCCTGGGGTGGGAGGCAGGGAAAGTGTAATTGCTTCGAGTCCCCTAACGGTTCGTGTCCCGGTGGCATAAAAATCAGTGAAAAGCATCCCTTCCTGAAATAATTTATCCAGGAATGGGGTGATATTGTCCTTGTTCCCGAAGCGGGACAGATATTCGGCGCTCAGGCTTTCAACAGAAATCAGGATGACATTCAGTTTTTGTTCCGGCTGTTTCGGATCAATCTGCCGGGTTATGTCGTAAAGCTTGTTTTCCGTGAAGGAACTGTTTGTTTCAATGACTTCGGTTCTGAGTTTTTCCGATAGCTCACGGTCATTTCCCAACGCGTAGAATGTCCTGTAATCAAGTGAGTTATTGCGGAATGCGGCAAATAATTGATATGCGCCGTTTGACGCAAGTTCGTTGGTGTAGTTATTGTTTGAACGATTATTCTGCCCTTGATGGAGGTAAAGAAAGGACAATACGGGAAGAAGGAGAAGAATGCCGGCCGTTGCCAGTCGTTTAAAAGGAATTTCCGAATATTCCATGGACGTGAGAAATTTCTTTCGAATGGTCAGGAAGAGGAGGGTGGAAAGAAAGAAGATCCCGCCCAGGATAGCGGGCAGGGGATACGATTGTATGATGTTGTCGGTTACTTCACGGCGGTAGACGAGATAGTCGACGGCAATGAAATTAAAACGGACGCTGAATTCGTCCCAGAAGAGCCATTCCGCAACAAGACTGAAGAGCAGAGCGTTGAGAATGACAAAAACGCCGATTTGGACGCCTGCTTTAAAAATGCGGCTTCGAAACCATTTGTTCGGCAACAGGAGAAAAAGGAACACAAAGGGGATGGCAAAATAGGAGAGTAAGGCGGTGTCATAGACGAGCCCCATGCCGAATATATAGAGAAAGCTTGCAATGGTGTGCCCGATTAACGGCCATTCTTTCAATATCAGCGCCATACGCAGGAGGGTAAAGCACGTGACGGCGACAAGATAAATCAGAAAGAGCGGGGAAAAACGACTCTTCGGGAAACTGAAAAGGGAAGCTAGCATTTTTTAAAAATCCTCCACTGGTCCGGATAAAATGCAAAATAAACCGTCATGCCCGCGCCCCAGCAGATCGCCAGGGAAAACAGATCATGACTTGGAAAATGGGCGCCTCGAACCTGTTGGCCCAGCCCGAAAACAAGCCCGAGACATAATCCGAAGAACAGTCCATATCTGCTGTACAATGAGTCGTGGTGTTTCATGAGAAAATAAAGGCTCAGAAAGGCGAAGCCGCCGGAGGAATGGCCGGCGGGAAACGCATGACCCACCGGCGCGCCGTCAGGAACTGTGTCGAACAGTCTGATGTATGGCTGTTCGCCATGAAAAATCTGCAGATCCCAGGGGGTGTAAATATGGGTGAACTGTTTGCCGAGATTGACCAGCAGGGGGCCGGCGGCGGTGGCAACAATGAAATAAACAAGTATTTTTCTGAACGGTTTCATGCTTTGGCGAAAAAAAGTCATGATAAAGGCAATGAGCCACATAAGAGCCATGATTTTGACAAGCCATTGCCCTCCCGTGTGGATAACGGAATCGAAAAACCAGTGATGCTTGAACAACCAGTTCTGACTAGGAAAATCATAGAAATGGGAAACCCACCAGAGATCAAGGCCGCTGTATTCGAATGCCGTCCCCAGGAGAAGAAGAAACAGCAGGAGAAGAGGCTGGAAAAGGAAGTTTTCAATGTGATTTGTTTTTTTCATGGAAGAAAATAGTAATGAACTACCCCGCCGCAAGCAGCGGGGTATCTTTATAAGCAATGAACACACCCCAAGGGGCGGAGTATTAAACCCAGGCTACGCAATAAATTCGATTCATGCGCATTCGTCTATGCGGTGAGAATGAAGAAACTTATTTTGCTGTATTGAGTATGCATCTGTAATTCAGGATAAAAATAAACGGCGATTATGAAGAAAAAGTGAAGAGCGGGAAAGATTGTCGGATGTAAAGAAAGGGATGCCCAAGGGGGCGGGAGGGGAAGATGTTTAGATGAGGTTTTTCAGCAAATCATCATTTTTTCCGCGACGCGATTTAATACATCATCAATTTCAAAGGGCTTTTTCAGTAGATCAATGCCTTTGTTGGGAGATTCGCTGATAAGTTTGGCTATGTCGCTGTCACCAGACATTAAAATGAATTTTCCTGTGGGATTAACCTGCAGCATGGAATGGAGAAGGTGCAAACCATTGCCATCGGGCAGATGGAGGTCGACCAGGGTTACTGAAGGGAGGGTTGCTGTTGTTCTCGTCATACCTTCGGCTGCTGATAATGCTGTTTCCACCATATATCCCTGACTTTCCATCAGAATATGCAAGGTGCGTGACAACGCTTTGTCATCATCAATGATAAGTACGCTTCCACTGTAGTTATTTTTGTCCACTTTCATCAATTCAGTTTCCTAAGCCGTGGGGATAATTTTCAAGTTATGAATGTCGGAATGAATGCAATAGATGTGCCTGGTATTAATTACTCTTTGGAAAGGAGGGAGTTTTTTTATTTATAACATTGTTTCAAAAAAGACCGAATTTTTTTGTTCATCATTTGCAATGGTTATCTTTTTTTCAACGAAAGATAACCATTGTTATTACAAATGTACAGAAATTAATTTACACAATATATGGAGAGGGAATAAGGAGGTCAAGTGGCAATATCTGATGAATAGCTGTTCAGTTTCTGGCGTGTTGTTTCCGTAAATCAAGAGCGTGGTCAAATTTGATTTTTATTGCGTAGCCTGGGTTTAATACTCCGCCCCTTGGGGTGTTCATTGCTTATAAAGATACCCCGCTGCTTGCGGCGGGGTAGTTCATGACAGAAAGTACACACTAAACAACATTCATTCATTGATATTATGGAAAACAAGAATGAGGTCGATTTGGTCGAACCCCCTTGCCGGATGCGATTTTTGGTGCACTGAGCGATCATTGTCCGGACAGGATGCTACCGATTTTCCTAAAAAATTCTTTTCCAGCTTTGTCCCGCGTTGAAAAGATCCTTCAACGTGCTCAGTCCTGCGCTTTTTAGTTTTTTTGCCAGATAAATAAAGAGATAGGCGGTCTGCAGGGCGTCCTGCAGGGCATCATGGTGATGAAAGACCGGCAGTCCGTAGTCGTTGCTGAGGTCAGCCAGATTGAAGGAGACCTGCAGGTTGAACTGGTCATGGTAATTTTCCCAGCAGGTCTCGGTATACACCTGGGCAAGACGCATGGTGTCGAGGCAGGGGTTTTTGATGGTGTTGCCGAAGATTTTTTTTGCAGCCTTGTTGAGAAAACCCACATCGAGGCTGACATAGTGACCAACCAGCAGGGCAGGACCGCAGAATTCGATGAAACTGGGAAGGATTTCGTTCAGGAGAGGGGCGTGGATAAGCTGTTCCGGAGTTATACGATGCACCAGTGTGCTATCCGTGGCATCTTTTATCGTGTGTGGTCGGATGTAAGAATGGAATGTTTCGCCCGCCATGATCTTCAGGTCCCGCACGTGGACACCGCCGATGGAGACGATTTCATCCTTGCGGCTCAACCCGGTCAGTTCCGTGTCGAAAACGACGAAATTGTAACATTCCAACGGCTGATCCTGATCAATATTCGTGAACCAGTCATGGTTCTGCCTGAAAATCGGATGGTGTTTATCTGCTTTTTTCCCGGCAAAGGGCCAGAATTCCATATGATTCGGCGTTTTCAGAATTCCCGTAAATGAAACTGCTGGCTGACGCTCGCCTGAATCTTTCTTATCACTTCAAAAGATTCCTTGAGGGTCTTCTTTTCAATGTCAGAGAGATCACCGGGATTAATGTAGTTGCTCGGAGTCATGCCCTCCTCCATCATGTGCAGCTGGTTGATGAGGCGCAATTGCATGAGGAACTCATATGCCTCAACCGTTTCGGAATAGAGATCAGTGGAGATGTGCCCTTGTTCGTTTAGCAGCTGGAGACGGCCGAGGGTGTTGCTTTCGGCGATGCCGTATTTGAGGGACATGAGACGGGCGAAATCGACAAAGGGAACCAGCCCGGTTTCCTTGAGGTTGAGCCTGTTTTTGTGTTCACCGTCTTTTTCCACGATAAAATTTTTGAAAAAGGAGAGGGGCGGACGGACGGTAAGGCAGAATCTGGCCAGGTGGGTGAGAAATATTTCATGCCTGGGCGCCGTCTCGCACAGATGTTTGCGCAGGTTGCGGGCCAGGGTTTCGTCGCCATAACCTGAACGGAAATCAAAGAAAATGGTGGTGTTCAGGACTTCCTTGGGATCGGGGGTGCGCATCCAGTTGTTAAATGAGTTGATCCAGCCGTTTAAGGTCTGGCGCAGATCGCTGTTGGATGCCATGATGTTGCCGGGGCATCGGGGATAGCCGCATTCCACCAGATGATCAATGATCTCTTCGGAAAAGATTCTGTAATATTCCAGAGCGTTCTGTTTTTTGCTTTCTTCTTCCGGCAATTCATAGATGAGCGCATTGTCCTGGTCAGTGCGAAATGTCTGCTCCCGCCGTCCTTCACTTCCCATCAGAATCCAGTTGAACCTGGAGGGAGGCGCTCCCATTTTTTCGATCATCAGGGTCAGGATTCGGTCGAGAATCTGGTCGTTCAAAATGGTGATCATTCGGGTGATATTGTTTGCCTTGGCGCCCTCCTCAACAAGAGATCTGACCACGAGGGGGACTTTCACGGAAAGTTGATAAAGACCTTCTATCCTCCGTTGGGCAAGTATTTCCCGGAACAGATAAAGAGGGGATGTGCCCTGCAGCACCATGATGTCGTGGGTGGTCACAACGCCGATGATTTTACCCTGTTTTTCAATGGCCAGATGATGGATGCGGTTACTCATCATCTGGAGCAGTGCGTCAAAGCAGACAGCGTGGGAAGGGATGGTCTGGACGGGCGACGCCATGATCCATTTGATTCGTGTTTCATAATCAAGGCCCTGGGCCACAACCCGGGTGCGAAGATCCTTGTCGGTGACGATGCCGATAATGTTTTCATTTCCGTCTTTGACCAGCAGTGAACCGATATGGAGCTGGGCCATGCGGATAGCGGCATTCTGCACGGTGTCATCAATATGAATGGTTTGCGGTTCGCCCTTGACGATTGCCCCGACCTGGGCGCTGAAGAGATACAGTGAACCCTCGGTCCGGGTGGAAACACGGTGTTGTCTGAGTTCCTTGTAGGCGGTCCGGACCAGTTTTTCGCTCATACTGCGGAGGAAATAGTTGGTCACTTTCGGAGCTGAATGAAGCAGCTCCATGAACGACTCCTTGCTGAAGAGAAAACAAAAGGTGTCTTCCACCGTTTCCACATTCAGGTTGGCGGTGGTGTTCTGGATAAGGGGCAGAGCTCCGAAATATTCCCCTTCACCACGGAAATCCTTCAAGGTGACTTCGCCTTCCTCATCTTTCAGATAAATTTTCACCCCACCCTTCTGGATGAGATAAAAATGGGTCACCTCTGTTGTATCCTGTTTGAAAATCAGAGTGTTCTTGGGGAAAAAGTCGATTATGCACTGACGGGCCAGCCTGGTCAGGTCGTCTTTTTCCAGTTCATTGAAAGGAAGTGTGTTCTGGAGAAACTCAAGCACTGTTTTTGGGGAAACCGAATGGACATTATTTTTTTGTGGCATATCGTTTATGTTTTTTTTGATGAAATTAGTGGTCAGTATTTGGCCTCGGTTTTCCGTGATTTCGCCGGACAAAAAAGGAGTCATTTATTCTGCCGAAGACTATTCGTCATTATATTACTCTGAATGTGCTTTAAAATCAGGCATGATTTCGTCCGAGGGATGTTTTTTTTGCCGGTAACATGGTGATGGCAGGAGATGGTTGTTTTCAGAAACATCCGAGGCGAATTTTTCTCGGACGGCAGGAAAGAGATGCCGGCATTCAAGAAGTGAATCGACGATGTCCGGCGCGAACCGGCGACTTCGTTCTCCGGTTATGATCCGGATCGCCTCTTCATGAAGACAGGCCGGTCGGTATTTCAGTTCGGTGGTCAGAGAGTCGTAGAAATCCGCCAGGGAAACGATACGGGCGGCAAGAGGAATTTCTTCCTCCCTGAGGCCGTATGGGTAACCGCTGCCATCCCAGTGTTCATGATGGAAATAGGCGATGGTTTTGGCCATGGATAAAAAAGAGTTTTCGTCGGTCTGGGCATCAACCGCCTTGAGGATATTGCCGCCATAGGTGGTATGCTGACGGATTGTTGCGTTTTCCTCCGCGGTGAGGACACCGCTCTTGAGCAGCGTTTCATCCGGTATTCCCACCTTGCCGATATCATGGAGAATGGAAGATTGATACAGGTCTTCGATGTATTGGTCGGTTATGTGTCCACGGTACTTTTCTCTCTTGGCAAGATGTTTTGCAAGGATCTGGCAGTATTCCCGCACCCGCTCCAGATGTTTTCCGGGGTCAACGTCCCGGTATTCGGATAATTTTGCCAGCCCCAGTATGGTTGCGGACCTCGTTGCCTGCAGGGTTTTCAACGAATGCAGCATATCCTGCTCAAGCTTTTTGCGGGTGGATATGTCCCTGAGAAGCATCTGGAAACCGACAAGCAAGCCTTCCTTTCTGATGACGGTGGCGTTGCATTCGACATCTGAAATTATTCCCTCCCTCCCGGTCAGTCGAAACTGGCAGCCGGTTACCTGTTGTCCCTGGATGAGCTTGTCAAACAGTTCGCTTTGCACCAGGGGTAAATCGTCGTGGTGAATCAATTGGAGTAAATAAATTTCCTGATCATGGTCGAAGATACGCAGATTGTTGTAGAATTTCGGACTGCCCATGAGGATTTTGCCATCCCGATCAACGAGGATGACATCGTCAATGATGTTTTCGTATAAATCACGATATCGTTTTTCAGATGTCTGGAGTTCATCCGTTCTTTTCTTGACTTCTTTTTCCAGCTTGTCGGCATAAAAAGAGAGCTGTCCCGCCATCTCCTTTTCCTTCATGCGCAGCTTGAATTCATTTATCCTGGCCTGGTTTTCCGCTCTGCTCTGCACGACAATGATAATGATGAATGTAATAAAGAAAAATGAGTTGGCGAGAAAATCAAGAAAACCTTCTTTGGAATAGGGGGTGAGGATAATAATGGGAACCGCGTAAATGGCGTAAAGGGTAACGCCCAAGGCGGCAGTCCGGCCCATGGACAGGGGGAAAATGGCAGTGAACGTGACAAGTATCAGAATGAAACCGACATAGTAAAAAGACGAGTAGCCACCCAGTTGAACTATCATGGGCGAAAGGGTGAGGGCGGCAACAAGAAAAGCGGGGATTCCGAAAAGAACCGGATAACGGTGGTCTGTGTCGCGTTTGTTGAGGAAGATGACAACCAGACAGAAAAGAGAAGCCGTCAACCGCCAGATGAAAAATTGTCTGAAATGGTCGGGAACAACAACGAAATCGAGTATGGCAAAAAGAGGGAGCATGATAGCCGCGGTCCAGAGAACGACATTCGCCCTCTGGTGCAGCTGGTCGCGCTGTTCCTGCTGATAAATAGTGTCGAATTCCGCTGTGCCGCTGATCATGATCTGATAACTCCTGAGAAATGATTTCTATCTGCAAGTTCAGCATAGCGGAAAATCTGCCGAAAATCCAGCAGGGGAGGGATCAATTAATGAAGGAATCGGAAATTGACCGTCTCCGGTGCAATCAAAGGAAAAAATGAGAAGGGAAACTGGCGCCGTATTTATATAAATTGTTGAAATTTTGAAAGAATACTGCAATATTCACCATTCATGAAAATCAAACATCAGGTGAAATAATAAATGAACAGTATTATTCTCCATTGCAATCACGGGCAAGTCTAGAATATGGCTCATCTTATTGCAATTAACGGATATGGCAGGATCGGCCGGGCTATCCTCCGGGCTTATTATAAATCGGACTGGAGGGAGAAATTTCGGATTAAGGCAATCAACGAGATTTCACCTGTCGAGAAGGTCGCATATCTCACCAAGTATGATTCCACCTATGGGCTTTTCCCCGAGGAGGTCGATCATGGAGAGAATCATTTACGGGTTAATGGGGATATCATTCCCGTTACTGCCCACCGGGAGCTTTCCTCTCTTAGCTGGGCTGATATGGAGATTGATGTCGTTCTGGAATGTTCGGGCTGCTATACGGCGCGAAACATACTCGAATCCCATATAGATCGTGGAGCCGGAAGGGTAATTCTTTCCTGTCCCGGCGGGGATGACCTAGATGCCACCATTGTATATGGCGTCAATGATCATCTCCTGACGAAAGATCATAAAATTATCTCCAATGCCTCATGCACGACAAACTGTATCGCTCCTGTCATCAAGGTGCTTGATGATGCGTTCGGCATTGAGTATGGCATGATCACGACGATTCATTCCATGATGAATGATCAGCCTGTCATCGATTCCTATCATTGCTGTAATGACCTTCGACGGACGCGCAGCGGGGTGCAATCGATTGTTCCGGTATCCACTGAGCTTGCCAGGGGGGTGGGTCGGATTTTGCCCCATCTTGCCGACCGGTTTCAATCGGCGTCAATGCGTGTTCCGACAACCAATGTTTCCGTTATCGACTTGACGGTTGTTGTTTCGCAGGACATCGACACCAGGGGGGTTAATGAAATTTTCAAGAATGCCGCATCTTACTCTCTGCAGGGGGTTTTGGGGTATACTGAAGAGCCGCTGGTGTCCTGCGATTTTAATCAGGACAGCCGTTCAGCCGTCATTGACGGCAGCCAGACCCGGGTGAGCGGGGCCCGAATGGCGCGAGTGCTTGCCTGGTTCGACAATGAATGGGGATATGCTAATCGCATGCTGGATACGACGCTGAGGCTGTTGAACCTATAGCTCCTTTCGCTGCGTCTGAAGGGAAGTTGGCCTCTGGGAATTGCCGTGCTGAAGGGGAAGTCAGTTCCGCAGTGCTTCGAATTGCGCTGATTCCGCTTCCGGAAATAAATCCTCTTCAGGGGCTTCAATCTGGAAGCGGTCAATTTTCCGTCGGAGCGTATCTTTTGAAATCTGCAGTTCCCGGCAGGTTGCCATCCTTTTCCAATTATTACGTTGCAGAGCCTGGTGGATGATGAATTTTTCCGCCTCTTCCATGGTCATGGGGCGATCGATAATGGAGCACGGTATCTCTTCTTCTGATTTTGGTTTGAACGGTTCCGGGAGATGCTCCGGGCGGATCATGCCTCCCTCGCAGAGAATAAAGGAATATTCAATAATATTTTGCAGTTCACGGACGTTTCCGGGAAAGTCGTATCCCATGAGCAGGGCCATGGCGGTGTCCGACATGCCGCCGATGTCTTTGCCTCTCTCCCTGTTGAATTTTTCAATGATCTGATCGATCAGAATGGGAATATCCTCCCGTCTTTCACGCAAGGGAGGGATCAGCAGTTTGACCACATTCAGCCGGTAATAGAGGTCGTCACGGAAGATGCCTTCCTGCATGAGGACGGCAAGATCTCGGTTGGTGGCGGCAATGATGCGGACATCAGCATCAATCGGGGTGGTTGATCCAAGGGGTTCATACTGTCTGGACTGGATGACTCGCAGGAGCTTTACCTGAATCGCCGGATTGATGTCCCCTATTTCGTCGAGAAAGAGGGTTCCTTTTTCCGCTGCGGCAAATCTGCCGGAGCGGTCTTTTTTCGCATCGGTGAACGCTCCGGCTTTATAGCCGAACAGTTCGGATTCCAGAAGCGTATCCGGCAATGCGCCGCAGTTTACCGCTACAAAGGGATGGTCTCGGCGGTCGCTTTTGCCGTGCAGCGCCTTGGCCATCAGCTCCTTTCCCGTTCCGCTTTCTCCGAGAATCAAAACATTGCTGTCACTGCGGGCTATTTCCGGAAGTATGTCGAAAATTCGACGCATCGTCGGGCTTTTGCTGAAGATTTCGCCGACCTGATAGCGAGACAGTTTCTGGCGGAGTGAGGTGATAATACTCAGGTCGCGGAAACTTTCAACTCCGCCGACGATATTTCCTTCACTGTCGACCAGCGGGGCGGCGCAGATACTCACCGGAATTCGCCGTCCTGTTGCCCCTTGAATGGTGATGGAGCGGTTTGATTCTGGTTTCCCCGTACACATGCTGTGGGCAATGGCGCAGGTTTCACCGCAAATGCTGGCCTTGAAAATATCGCTGCATGATTTGCCGATGGCCTCGGACGCCGATATGCCGGTAATTTGTTCTGCCGCCCGGTTAAACGAGGTGATCTCCCAGCGGCGATTGACGGTGAAGACGCCGTCAGCGATGGAATCGAGAATCAGGGCGCGTCCCTGTACGGTGGAAACGTTGCGGAAAACCTGGACTCCGCCGACAACCTGACCCTGAGAGTCTTTCAGCGGCGTTGTGTTGATGTTGACCGGGATTCTTCTTCCTTCGGCGGTGGTAATGAAAAGAGAGCGATTGCAGACCGGTTCGCCGGTCTTGATGCTTTCCGCCAGCACGCAATTGTCACAGGCATTTGATCGGAATATTTCCCGGCAGGGCATGCCGATGACTTCATGCCGTTTCCAGCCGGTCAGCTTTTCCGCTGCTTTATTGAACGATGTTATCCGCCATTGCCGGTCAACACTGAAAACCCCGTCATTAATGCTGTTTAAAACGAATTCGGAAACCGCGTGCTCATCATACTGATTAATGTTGGGGAGTGACAGAGCCGCCTTGTCAAGCGCCACGAGCCAGTTGACCGCCTGGTGAAAGATTATGCCGCACCTGTTCATGTGTGGCCCTGTCTGAATCCACTTGACTTCTCCGGATGCTGGATGGTCCTTGTGGCCGGACAGGCTTTCCGGGTGAAGTTGCAGTTTGAGGCCGGGATAAAGCGCAGCCTGGGTGGAAATCTGCGCCCCCAGATGATTTAAATCAATACTGGTCGCGCTGTAGGTTTTGATGTTGTCGCCGAAGGAGAGAGTAAACGGCAAACGAAAAGGAAAGCGGTGGATAGTGCGACGGTTAGCCGGGAAGCCTCCGATCATAATACACCCCTTGAGGATCAGAATACTTCATTCTGTCTGATTAATTGTAAATTCAAATTTATAATACTCTAGGGGGAGTGAGGAAAAAAATCAAGGAAAAAATGTATATGGAAGTGAGAAAAGACGTTCTTTTCTGTAGTTACGGAAGATAAGTAAAATTGATCCAGAAAAAGAAAGGGATTTCAGGAGAGCCCAGATGCTTTGTTAGCGAACCAGAATTTTCGCCCTTGTCTGCTGAAAAGCTTCCTCTTGTGCAAGAAAGGCGTCAACAACATCGGGATCGAAATGGCTTCCCTTGTCCTTGACGATAATTTCCCGTGCTTGCTCATGGCTGAAGGGCGGTTTGTAACAGCGGCGGGAGGTGAGAGCGTCATAGACATCCGCAAGTGCGACGATACGTGCCGAAAGAGGAATGGCATCACCCGACAACCCGCAAGGGTACCCGGAACCATCCCATTTTTCGTGGTGGTAGTAGGCGATCTGTTTGCCGATGGTGAGAAAGGATTGCCCTTCCGTCATTTTTTCGCTTTCCTCTAAGGCATCGCCACCATATACCGAGTGACATTTCATGGTCTCGAACTCTTCGTGACTGAGTTTTCCCCTTTTGAGAAGTATATTGTCGGGTATGCCGACTTTGCCTATGTCGTGAAGAATTGACGAAAGGTAGATGTCATCGATATATTCCTGGGTAACATAATCCCGGTAGTTCAGGCGTTGGGCAATTTCACAGGCCAGGATGCGTGAATATTCTCTGATTCTTTCCAGGTGGTTGCCCGTGTCCTTGTCGCGGAATTCGGCAAGCTTGGCCAGGGCGAGGATAGCGGTGGTTCGGGACTTGTCCACCAGCCGGTATGATTCAACGAGGCGTTGCTCCATTTTTTTTCTTTCGGTAATGTCCCGGATGACAAGTTGAAAACCGAGTGTATTGCCGTTTTTGGATATTTCCCTCGCGTTGCATTCCATATTGCGTTGTATGCCCGAGGTTGTCCTGATGATGCATTGGATATCCCGTACTGCCTCGCCGCGCAGAAGTTGCGGCAGCATGGTGTTTTTTATTACCCCGTGGCTGTCGTGATGCACGATGTCGAAAAGGGATTTTCCGGCAACTTCGTGGGGAGTGCGGCCGATGGATTCATAGAAGTGACGATTGGCCAGCAGGATTTTCCCCTTATGGTCAATGAGGACGATGGGGTCGAGGATGTTTTCATAGAGCTCCTGGTAACGGAGTTCAGACTCCTCTATCTTTTTCACCCTTTTTTCGACTTCATCCTTTAGGTTGTGGGTGTAAAATGAGAGATCCTCGTTCAACTCCTTCAAATTCATGTTCAGGTTGAACTTGCGCACCCGCGCCTTGGTTTCTTCGTTGCACTGCACCAGACTGACGGCAATGACGGACAGAAAGAAAAAACTGTTGTTGAAAAAAATCTTCATCCCTTCCGGCGACGGCTGGCTGAAGAAAAGAACCGGAAGGGCATAGACACAGTAAAGGGAAAGGCCGCCGATCGTCGCCTCCTTGATATCCAGGGGGAGCAGGGCAAATCCGCCCACTGAAATAAGCAGAAGACCGACATAGTAGGATGAGGAGTAACCCCCGGTGTCGAGAACCATCAGGGTGATGGTGAAACCACCAAGCAGATAGGCAAAAAAAGTCAGCCCTGCCGTGAGAAGATGTTTTTCAAAACTCCGGACGATAAAATAAAAACAGAGAAGAATAGCCGCGAAAATCAGGCGGTACAGCAGAAAAAGACGGAAATGCTCCTTGGCTGCGAAGGAGTCCAGCAGGGAAAAGAGAGGGAAAAAAACAATGCCGAGCCAGAAAAAGATGGACGCCCTCTGTTGAAAAAGCTTTTCCGTATCCTCTTTAAAGGCAGTTTGATATTGCAGGGGAATGAGCTGCATTTCATGTTTCTTTGGTTGCCATGGCAAAGAGATTGACTCCTTCGGATTCGGAAAGAATTTCCACCTTGCCGGCAAAAGGTGTGTCCTGAAAGAGATCCCGGAGCTGATCCTCGGTTCGATAAATCAAGTGCCAGTGCAGGATTTCGTCCATGAAAATCTGGTCGGGATAGGGGGCGAAATTGCCGAGAATCACTTTCCCGCCGGGTTCAAGATGCTCGTGGCAACGTTTAATCATGCCCTGAAACAGGCGACGGTCGAGATAGTCGCAAAGTCCGGCTGAATAGATAATGTGCTGTCGGCCTATTTCATGGCTGACCCGCCCCATCGACCACTTTACCAGATTTTCGTTCATGAGCCGGATGGAAGCCTTGTGGGGGAAGATGTTGACATGCTGGTTGGTGAACTGCAATGCCTCGGAGTCGATATCCACGCATAGCGCTTCAATTGCCTGGCTGTAATCGCAGGTGGCAAGAAAATCAAACAACTCCCTGTTTGGGCCGCAGGCAAGATTCATTACCCTGATGCGGGATGTTGATTGTAGAAAATCCCTGCTCAAGGAGGCGAGATGCTGGCTGAGCAGCTTTCTTCTGCCCCGGATGGCTTTGGCCCCCGGACGCTGAAGGCACCAGGCGTCAACTATTTTTCCCACTTTACCGTCGCCTTCCGGCTGATTCCGGTAGATATGCTCCATCATGAGGAAATCGCCGGCATAGCCTTTGGGTTTATAGTAAGCCCTTTCGACAAAACGGCTGCGCATGATGTAGGGGAATATTTCCTTGAAGATATAGCCCCAGAGCAAATCCCTGTCTTGGTCGGATTGCATCTTTCCCTTGTAAAATTCAAGATTTTCGTTAATGGAATCCAGCACCTTGAAGCAGTCACTGGTGATTTCCTCGTTCGGATTCTGTGATGAGCTGTCTTGCTGGAGACGGTAGGAGATGTTGAACAGTTCTGCCTTGGCCGTTTCGATTTCACTGCTTATCTGATGCCAGATAGGGCTTTTGAGGAGGTTGGAAGGCATCGGTTTTGTTTCGGAAAAGCTTTTTCTGCGGGTCGAAAGCGATGCGGCATAACTGATGAGCGGCTGGTTTTCCTCCAGAATTCGACGGAATTTACCGCAGATCCCCTGAGTCAGGATCGTCACCAGACGCGCATATAGCGCGGGATTTACATGGAAAAGCTGCTCAATAACCGCAAGATCGAACCTGCATATTTTTGCATCCTCGGTGGCCCGGATATCTCTTACCCGTGATCCGCCGTCAAAAAAACCGATTTCTCCGAAGAAATTTCCTGCGCCCAGTAAGGCAACGGTGATTTTGGTGTCCTGGGCCGTGTAGGAAACCTCGATAACTCCCTTCAGGACATAATAAAAGGCGCGGCTGTCCTGCAGTTCGAAGGCCTCTCCCGATGAACAGGTTATTGTTTCCGTGAATGCGACGAGAGCCGGGGAAAGTTGACCGTCGGCGAGAAAAACGGCATGCTCGCTGTTTGGGTTTTCCTGATCGGGGAAAAGAAATAACGGTTGTTCTGTGGGAACCATGGAAACTCCTTATGGCAACAATAGAAGATGAATGTGTTATGACAAGAGGGTGAGTGGTTTTTTTCAGGCCTCGCGGCCGTATCGGTCAATGAGTTGCTGCAGATGTTCTTTGTGTTTGATGGTCAATGAGCCGAATTTGATGCAGCGCCGGCGCATGGTAATCTGGCTGAAAGGCTGTTCGTTGGGCAGGATAAAATCGTTCACCGTGGTATAGGGGATATCTTCCAGGCAAAGTCCTTCCTCAACCAACAGGTCAAGGCCCTGGGCATCCCTTGATGCGCCGTTGGTGGAAAAATAGCAGAAGGCGAGACCTGACATGCTGATATCGATTATCTGGCCGATTTTGTTGGCAGGGGGGCGAAGAAAGGCGTAAGTGCCGTCACACATGACATACCGTTTGTGTCGTCTTCTGTCGATATCCGCTGATTCACTGGCCATTTTGCTCTCTCTTCAAGGTGATGAACTCGGTTCCCTGGATACACGTAAAACAAAAAAGTTGATGGTATTATGCCAATAACAGTTTGATTCTATCAAATTAAAATTCGTTTAAGAAATGAATTTTTATGAATTTCAATTTTATTGATTTGCAGCCCGCTCTTACTGACGAGCCCCAGAGCCGTTTTTCTGTCTTTGTATTCTCCTCTTGATGTCAGTTGCCCAGGGCATTTCTTTAAGGTTGACAGTTTTTCCTCAAAAAAGTAATTGTTTTTTTTGAGAGGTTCTGGAAATAGGAAGCGTTGCCGCCTAGATTTGTGGCCGGTATTGTAGTCAGGTTGGTTGCTGATGCTTCAACCTCTCAGAACGGGATTTAGGAAAAAATCGGAGTTGTGGGTGCTTTTTGAGCGGTAGATGGGGTGAGTATGGTCTTTTTTGTATTTGCCCGCCGCTAAAAAAGCGATCTCTCACCATCATCCTCGCCCTGTGGTTAAAGGCGTAGCCTAGTCATTGCCGGGAAGGACTCATGTTTCCTCCGGGGCAGAACGCCACTATAGTTACAGATTTTGACTAAACTTGGGCGCCGATGATTTCACAAACAAAGGCTTGCGATGAGTGACTACGAAAAACACCCGGGCGGCGGATTTAGCAGCGTCGATGGTTATCAAGACCCTGCGGGATCACAGGCTGAAGAAAAGCGACGAATGCAGGAAGATGAGCAGCGGCGGAGGCAACAGGATCAAGCTGCGTTCGATTCCGCTGCAGAACAACGCTCATTTAATGCGCAACGCGCACCGAGGCACACTCGTGCTGATCGTCGCCCACGACAAATTGAATCGGGCAAGACTAGGTCTTCGCAAGCATCCCGCCCGGCTCAATCGGGCCCAGCTAATCCCCTATTCGCGATCGTTGGATTCTTGATCGCTGGTTACTGGGGATTGGGGCTGCTGGAGGATGATGGTCAGTGGTTCAGTGGTTTAGTTGTCGGCCTGCTCGGTGCTTACATAGCAGGGCACTACTACAAAGTTCTCATCTCATCGGCGTTGGTTGGCACTGGATGGTGGTTCTGGATTAACTACCATCCAGCGAACCTGTCGCCGGATCAGACGGTTAGCACACCCAGCTCTCTTTCAACTGCCGTTCCTGCATCGCAGAATGGGTCGTTTGCACCAGCAGTACCGGTAAGGCAAGCCGAAACCCCGGAACAGAAGGCTGCAGCGATGTTCCCATATCCTGCAATGCCTGCGCTCCTTGCTAAGCCGCTCAATGGACTGATCGACGATCCCGCGCCAATGCTCGCGTTTCAGCAGGAAATTTTCTCTTTCGAAAAGAAAACCGGCAAGTCCTTTTTGCTCGATCATCGATCGATGGCACCGGCCAGTCAGTCGCGTTTTGATTATATCCGTAGGTACAGCGTTGACGGCCTTGAGGAAGGCCGGGAGCTGATCGCCGATTTGCAGCCGACGCAGGGTATTTGGAAATATGAGAGCCCCCAGTTGTGGGAACTCGATCTGATTGCCACGGTCAAACAGCATTTTTTCTATCAGACCATATCACCCAACGGATCCGTACGAGACGGGATCTTAGGTCTGTACTTTGGTGACGGTCTTTGCTATATGCCGATTCCTGGCCCACTCACTCTTAGCGGGGACAAATACCAGAATTTTCGGATACCAGTGAAGTGTGGTTCCGTTTGGCGTGAATTTGTCGAAGCGGTCTATCATGCGAAGACGGCCGCCGAACTGCTCGCGCTGGATCCGCGCAATCTCGCTATTTCACAAACGCAACGAAATATCGCCGAGGCCGCCGCGCAGTACTATGCGCAAAAGCAAGCCATTGATGAGCAACGTTCGCATTATCTTTCAACGGTGCACATGCCAGATTAAGTCGGAGAGAGCTGGTCTGGGAAATTTGGACAGGCTGTTAGGTGAAAATGTTGCTCCAATCTGTTAACTTTGCTAACGTACGATAATAATTCACCGTTCGCAATTTGGATAAAAAAATCGCTGCACCACTTGGGCTAACGAGTCTGTAGGAAAAGTCCTACAGGGTGACTTGTTTTTAATTTCTTGAGGGTTTCCACAAAATATTTATCGTCCAACTATCTAAAATAACAGAACTTTTCACCTCTGCCTGAGTTGTCATGTCCCACACTTAATCGAGACTGCCTTCAAAACTCAAGTAACACCTTGAAAATATGGGTTTTTTACCTTTAGTTCACCGCTCTTTGCGGCAAGATATCGTCAAATCAGAAGTAAAATTCAGCAAAATTGCAGTTAAAATAGCCGAAAT
>JAZDEG010000020.1:0-76700 GCA_043809085.1 Pseudomonadota bacterium
ATACATATCTGTTGAAAATTTTTAAGAAAAAATTGAAAAGGGATGTGGAGATTTGAGGGGTCTTACAGTGATAAGGTAGGTAGCAATTTGAAATTATAATATTTTTTGTGGAAAAATTCGTCTAGCGGTTAAACTCCTGTCTAACGCAGCTTTGCGCCCCCTCCCCTTCTTGGACAGACAGCCAGTTTGTGGTCGACCGGTCACGTGTCTTGCCTGACTGGCATCCCGATATGTGTATATATATTTTATAAACCAAGCAGTCTGCCCCGATTTGCGGAATCCTGGTTTAAAAAATTGTACCCGCCTTGTGTTCTTTAACATGCTGAAAATAAATAAGAAAAAATATTATAGTCTCGCTGATGAGACAAGAATGCGCATGTTTTTCCGTAATAGCGGAAAAAGTAGAATTCAAGTGCCTGTACGGATAATACAATGTAGCAATATTTGGGCCACGTGGGTTGTTTTTTTAGAAATATTTCCATGTATAAATAGTTGTAACATTTGCACTTCCTTGTATGAAAATGAATAGTCATTCATTTTCCTATTTTGTTAGGCATTATATTTGCAGATTTGTTCAATGTGCGTTTACGAATTTAAATTTTTAATAAATTCAAATAGTTTATTGGGTAAAAATTTCTTTTTGCGAGGCTTTGTTTCTTGGGAAAATAAAAAATTAACCCCCACAATGTAGCGGAAAAAAGTCAAACATCTTTTGAAATGGAGGAAGAAATGAAGAAGAAAATGATGTGTGTTTTTGCAACTGGTGTTTTTTTATTTGTCACTTTGGGGATTGCCGAGGCCCATGATTATTACGCTCCCTATAAAAACAATTCAGTTCTGGATGGAAACGGAGAACCTGTGATCCACGTTCCCTCACCAGCCATCAATGATGACGGCACAATAGACTGCTGTTTTTGTCACTATGACCTGAAAGCCCCAAACGCGCCGGGATATATCAACTGCGCTGAACCCGGAGAAACAGGGGTTGGGAAAAAGTGAGAATTGGCTGTTGAGTGCATTTTTTGTGATTTCAGTATGTCAAGTGGGAAACAAAAGAAGCAGTATTGAGTGAAGAGAGAAGATGTCAGGCTTTAGGAGAGCCGATCTTGTCATCATGTTGCATCGGCCTGGAGGTGAGGTTCTGAGGCCAATAAGGAGGAATAAATGAAGAAGAAATTGAAGATTTACGGTGCGGGCGTGCTGGCATGTCTGTTCTGTACGGGGGGGAGCGCCCTGGGTGCATCAAATTTCGGCCCGGGCGGGCTGATGGAGGCAAAGCTTTTTTCCGCCCGGCTTGTTGATAATACCCTGGTTGAATACATCGACACCGGAACGGTGCAGGTGTGGAACACCAGGGACAGTCTGCAGGTGAAAATCGCACCGCTTTTTGAACTCTGGCAGGACCAGGGGTGGAAGATCAGGGGTGTTGATCTTTACGTGGGTGAAGAACCGGTTCCGGTTAACGCCGACGGCACGCCCATCGTAGAGGCGTTCACCTATCGGGAGTCTTACGGAGTTCCCATCAGTGAGTACCGTCTTGCGTTGCCTTTTCAGGAAGCCATGCAGTTTTCCTGGGGCGAACCCTATGAGGACCTTCGCTTCCAGAACATTTCAGTTCATGCCGACATGGTGCAGATCGACGTTAACGGCATGATCATCAGCCAGAAGGATGTCTGGACCTTTAACCCTGCGTATGAAGTGCAGTCTGAGGAATATGAAACAGTGGTTGTCGGCGCAAACACCGTGGTGGAGCGGGATGTTCGCACCAAGGTTGTTCCTGTTGCGCCGGTGGGCTTTACCCTTGATGTGCAGAGCGGTATCCTGAGTGACATGCTTGAAAAGCACTGGGGCTTTGTCACCTATGAGATGGCCCATCCGAAAAAGGCCCATTTCATCGATTCTCCCGTGGCGGGCATGCGTTTCAAGGGGCCGACCCAGGAAGGGATGACCGATGTTGATGGCGGCTTTGACTATTTCCCAGGGGAACGCGTTGATCTCTGGGTTGGTCCGGTTCACCTCGGCAATCCCTATGCTGACGACAAAATATCACCCATTGATATCTTCGAGGAAGGTGACAGCAATGACCCCAGGGTCATCAACATGGCCCGCTTCCTCCAGAGCCTTGACTCCGACGGCGATACCCAGGGCGGCATCACTATCACCACACATGTCACCGGGTGTCTTGAAACCGCCATGAATCAAAATGGCCTCACCGGCCTTGACTGGACGGACGACACCCAGGTAAGCACCGTGATCAATGGCACTATTGACGCCTGCGTCGAAAATCCAAACACAAACCTTGTCGAGGTTGATGCGGTTGCGGCCAAAGAGCATCTGGAAAGCACCCTGTCAGGGGCCATGTTCCGTAAAAACGTCTCCAGGACTCCTGTGTCGCCGAGCTCCAAGGCCAAAATGGATGTCATGGGCGTGTGGGTTCCGGCGCTGAAAGCCGACGGCACGCCAGTGAAAATCGGCTACCGTGACGAAAACGGCAATGATATCGACCCCGGACAGACAGGTGACCCGGACAAGGCCAAGCCACTTGTCGTCACCTACACCGATGCCGATCCGATAACCGGGGCCCATGACGTCTGGATCGCCATTTCCCGGGACGACGGCGCCACCTGGAAACGCAAGAATCTTTCCCGCATGGCGGATCGTACCTCATTTGCCGATGCAGGGGGCGAGGTCCATTACGGCAACTGCAAAAAACCGGTGGTTGCGGTGAAAAGCAACTATATCATGGTGGCCTGGACCTCAAAGTATGCCCGCGGCGGCAAGCCGCGCTACAGTATCGATGTCTGCCCGGACACCGATGAAGACGGCGTAGCTGATTCGTGCCAGATCTGCAAGACCGTTGACGGGGTGGAAACCTGTGAAGCCGACTACCCCCATGACGACTCTTATGCCGTGGATGACATCTGGGGCGTCAAGGGGCCGCAGCGCTCCCACGATTATACCGAGGATGGCTATCCCCTGGTGGGGGAAATGCCATACAGCGCCCTGTGGTCCTGCCGCGTGGTCATTGACAAAGTCACTGGAGATATCACCTACTTCAAACCGGAACGGTTGACCTCCGGACGCCGCGACGCCTACCAGCTTTTCCTGGCCGGAGCGGGCGGCTCCGGATTCGCCATGGTCTGGCAGGAAGATCCCAAAGGTCTGCAGCCCGGTGATGCCAAGGGGCCTGGGCCCGGTTGGGGCGGCGCCACCACCAGTCACAAAACGGACATCTGGTACAGCTTTCTTCCATGGGCGGATTTTGCCGTCAAGGATGAAAATTTTGTCATAGGAGGCGATCCGGAACATGACTTCTCCGACGATTTTGAAGGTCGACCCAAGGCCCTGGCGCCCATGTCATTGCCGGTGCGTTTGACCGACAATGACGCGGTCAACACCGACAATCTCATGGTGCAGCTTGGCGAAGACGGACTGCCCGTGACCGATGAAAATGGCAAGTGGATTCCGTTGGTGAACACTGAGGCCCTTTCCTATGAGGAGGCCGATGCAAACGATGACGGCAGTGGTTCCCACCGATACGGCTACATGGTAGATGGACTCTGCACCGGTTTTCATGAGTTCGTCAACAATGACGGCGTGACCAAACGGGCCTGTATTACCGCTGACGGCCGCCTGCTCGACGGCAACACCGGTGCGTCCCGGCCCAATATCTTTCTGCAGCCCTATTATAAATGGGAAACCGTGCAGGGGGATAATCCCGCCACCACAACTGTGACAGAAACGGAATATAACGTTTATGTGAAAAGCGCCTATGCCATCGTGGTTTATGATGAAACCAAGGGCGCCGGGCTCGGCACCCCGGATCATGATCCGCTGATCGGCGAATATGGTGACGAGTACACCCCGGACGAGGGCAAGAACGCCCATTACCACTCCTTTGACTTCTCTCAGCCGGAGCTTGTTAACCGGGGCAGCATCATCAATCATCCGGAAACAGACGATTTGGGCAACCCGGTCTATATCAAGAAACCTGTGTATAATGAAGACGGCAGCATTGTTTATGACGCTGCCGGCAACATGATGCTCGAAGACATCCTCGACTGGCAGGGCAAGAAAGTTCTGGCCTATGAGAATGCCAGGCGTCCAAGGATTGTTCTGCAGCCGAAAAGTGAAGCAGGTGCCTCCAAAACCGTGGCAGTCGTACTCTACAAGGAAGGCGAGGAGGGCAAGGGAAGGCCGTCTGACATCATGATGCGCCGTATCGTGGCGTCACCCACCGGCAACCCCTATGCCTTTGCCAACATGGTGTGCGATGAGTTGAAAACCGCAGACAACGGCGAAACGGTCTGCGTCAAAGGCGCCCAGAACCTGAGCACCGTGACACCTACGGCGACCTGGATCAATCCGACAGCCGAGCCCGATGCCCGGGGTGACCAGACCAAGGTCATCAAATGGGAGCAGCGGCCGGAAAATCTCGGCGATAAATCAGGAGCCAACCCCTATGAGGACGCCCGGGCCCACCGCGGCGGCCTGCAGGGTGATTTTCTGGTCGTCGGCTACACCTATACTCCCAACTGGGCTGCTTCCCGCAACGCCCATGACAAGTATGATTTTTATGTCAGGCGCTCCTTTGACGGCGGCCAGACCTGGACCACCGATCCGGCGGGTCAGGGCGTGACTCACACCGACACCTACAAGGTTTATCTTGAGGGTGAAACCGAGGATGCCGACATCACCCGGGAAAAATACACCGAGGAAACATTCTTCGGCGCCGGCCAATTCGAGCCGGCTGTTAATCTCTCTCAGCTCAAGAATAACAAGGAAACCGTAATAGAGCCGCGCATCGTGGCGACTCCGGGGCAGATATGGAAGGTCGGGCCGGGCTATAAATCCGATGGTAGTGCCATTACCCCGGTTGCCACCGGCTATCCGGAAGATTTCCAGGATGATAACGTTGTCTGGATGTCGTATGGCACCTCGGAGAATCTGCCGAAAGAAGTTGGGTACGTTGAGGAGGATGATGGTGAGCATGTCCACGCCGCCGCCCCCCTTGATCTGTTCTACAGTTTCTCCCAGGACAAGGGCGAGCAGTATCACAAGGCCACCTGGGTGGTGAACCCGGACAGCGACGGCAACAACGCAGGCGAAGAAGTAACCCGCTGGGACCGCCTGGCCAAGGGCGACACGGAGCAGGGGGAAGCGCAGCTCCGCATGACCCCGGACGGCTCCAGGTTCTATGCGGTCTGGCTCCAGGAGGGCATCGAGGGTAGCGACATCTGGATGCGGCGCATCATGCCGGCGAAGTTCTCCAGAAACGTCGGCACTCCGTTGGTTGAAGCCGAGCCTGCTCTGGAAGAGTAAGAAGGGAAAAGGCAGAAGGAGAGACGTGCTTTCTCCTTCTGCCGGTTGCATTGAAATGATCAGAGAAAAAAAATTACAATGAGGAAAATACCATGAAGATGAAACGATATATCGCAACACTTGCCATGCTGCTCATGGCCGTGCCCGCCATGGCCGATGACGGCCTGCTTACCCGCACCAATGTTTCAAAAACTCCTGCCCTGCATACCGAGCATGCCAGCATGAAGATGCTCTCTCTCTATGTGCCGGCCCTGACCTCGGATTTGGCGGCGGCTACAATCGAACACACGGCTGCTGACGGAACGGTGGTGGAAACACGCAACATGGCCAAACCGCTCATCGCCTTCTACGGTGACGGCCATGTGGAGGAAGTGGTGGACGGCGGCGGCTTTTCCGGTCACGGACACCGTGATATTTATGGCGCAGTGAGCCTTGATGAAGGCGCCAGCTGGAAACGGACCAATCTTTCCAGGTCAGGGGACGAGAGTTCCTTTACCTTAAAAGACGGCACCGCCTATCCGGGTGACGTCATCCGCCTCTTTGACGCCGTGGCCGGCGACAGGGTGATGGCCGTCTGGGCCAGCCGCTACTGCCGGGGCGGCGCGCCGAATTATGCCATGGATGATGGGCAGCGCACGGCGATCGCTGGCGAACTTGACATCTCAACCGATGCTTTGTACCTCAACGACCTCTTCGGGGTCAGTGGTTCCCAAGGGTCATCCGATTTCACCGATGAGGGCTACCCCACTGTGGGCGAGGTGCCGTACTCCTGCCTGTGGGCGGCCCGGGGAACGTTGGAGCCGGTAAATGATCTTGGTGAATATGATGCGGCAGGCACAAAAAAAATCGTTATCTGGCGTCAGGCCGAGCGCCTCACCTCCGGGGTGCGGGACGTCCACCGCATGGAGGTTGCCGGGGAAGCAGGTGTCGGATTCGTCGTCACCTGGCAGGAGGACCCTGAAGGCTTGCGGCCCGGCGATGGGGAAGGGCCGGGCGAGGGCTGGAGCGGCGCCGTGGCCCATCACCAGACCGATATCTGGTATTCCTATATTTCATGGGATAATTTTGCTCTGGTTGATGATGATGGGGTTTATGGAAATCCTGTTTCTTTGGCGGACTATACCGGAACAGGAACCCCCATGGCGGGGATTCCCATGTCCATGCCGGTGCGCTTGACTGATAACGCCATGTGTCAGCAGGGTGACAGTGATCTCTACTGCTCACATGACTTTAACGGCAACGGGACGGCTGAATTATGTGCCAGCACGGTACAGGTGACAACCGATACCCCGGAGGGACCGGATCAGACAATAAACATGTGTGTTACCGAGGACGGCCGGCTGCTGCGCGGCAATATCGCTTCCACCAGGGCACGCACCGATCTGCGTGCCTATGATAAGGATGGTGACGGGGTAAATGACAGCGCCTGGGTCATCACCGCCTATGAGGAATCCAAGGGACTGGGCGAGGAGGAGTTCGATGCCGGGATTCTTACTCCAGCCGAAGTCGGCAAGATGGATATGGGGAAAAACATCTGGTATCACACCTTTGACATGTTCACTCCCGAACTTGTTTCCCAGGGCATGATACTCAATGCCCCGGCCATTTATCCGGTTGGATATTCAATCCCGACGGTTGATGGCGCACCTGTTCTTGTGGCAGACGGCAACTTCATGAAAATTGATCCGGATCCGATTTATGAATTCGAAGGTTCACCTCTTGATACAACGCTTTACCAGACGGAAATCGCCCGCCGATTCAGCCTGATTTCCCAGAAAGGCTCGCAGATCGGGTCTTCACGGACATCGGCCTTCACCACCTGGAAACAGGGCATCAAGCGCCAGGGCGGTCCGGCCGATGTCATGGCCCGCCGTTTTGTCGCGCCAGATGACTTCGATCCAACAACAGACAACCCGTTTGCCTACGAAAACATGGCTTGCAATGTGAAGCAGTTTGAGGATGGCTCCAACCCGCGTTATGTCAGGGGCCTTTGCATGGATCAGGCCATCAACATGTCGGCAACGTCCATTGTCAACTGCAACAATGGTACCGTTGGCCAGGCCTGCGCTGACCTCTTCCCCTGGAACGAGCGTTTTGATGACGTGGACATGTCATTGACGGAAGATGCGTTGGCGAAAGTTGTCGATTGGGAGCAGACCGGACCAAGCTTTGGCGGGGATTTGTTGGAGCCGGGAAGCTTTGACGACACCTCATGGGCAAACCCCTATGATGTGGCCAAGGGGCATCGGGGCTATATCGACGGCGATTTCATCATGGTCCTTTATGCCTGGTCGCCAAACTGGCTGGCCAACACCGTGGGTCATGATAATTACAATCTCTACATCCGCCGTTCCTTTGATGGCGGCCAGACCTGGACCACCACGCCCAATGTGTCGCCCTATAATGAAGTTGATGGTATTGAAATTAACGGAACCACCACCTGCGAGTGGATGGGGCCTGCTGGTGGCGCAACTGAATATCCGGTCTGCACCACCTACGGGGCGGGAGATTTTGAGCAGGCCCGCAACGTTTCCCAGCTTGTCGGCACCGGCGAAACGGTGCTTGATCCGCGGTACGCCTCGACCTCGCCGCTGAAGACCAGTATTGTTCAATCAGACGGCAGTTTTCTGTATGAAGATGACGAACGCGACCCAGCAAAATTCTTTGCCGTCTTTGAAACCGGTGATAACAACACGGTGGAATTCGGCGAGGCTGAACCTATGGATCTCTATTACAGCCGGGCATTCAACTGGGGTGATGATTACGAACTGGTTGATACGGACGGTGATGGAGAAGGGGACTTCTTCGACTGGCTGGAAGGCAGCAGTAAGGTATTGTCCGGCGAGGCAGCTCTGGCCGCAAGCCCGGGGGGTGATTTTCTGTATGCCATCTGGAATCAGGAAGAGGTCAACAAGTTCCACGAAGTGATCGAAAGCGACGCCTGGTACCGCCGGGTGATGTTCCTCGACGAGGAAGTCGTGACCCCGCCAAGTGGCGGTGGCGGGACACCTCCTGTACCTCCTCCCGTAACACCTCCAGGGAAAAAATAAATAAAATAAACCAGTCTCCTCCGCACCTGCCCTGATTTTTCAGGGCAGGTGCGGGTACCCGGTGAAAGAAGAAAGTATTCTGTGCCCGCTCGCGAACTGATTCCATTCCTATTTTCATCAAAAAAAAGAATATGCAATTACTTAGTTTTCCAGGGAACCTTTGCACCTTTTTTTTCGTTTTAATTTTCAAGTGAAGAATTTTAAAAAAAGGACAAAGTCATGACTCTTTCTCTGCTGAAAAAAATAACTGTTTCCTGCCCTTACTGGGAAGAAGAAAAAACCGAATGTCTGATGAGGGCCGGCGGCGTCTTTATCCCCCTTCCCTCATACAAGATCATGTACTGTTCCTCAGGGCATTATTGCCGTTGCGCATATTATCTTGTTGGAACCGGGGCAGTCGCGAACAACGAAAGGTCTCATTCGGCTGAAGAGGATGTGAAAAAAATAGCCGTCAATAAGAAGAGGAATAATTTCCAGCCCTCCTGCGTTTCCATGGAGCTCTGATCCCCCCCACTTTCCAATCGACAGCCCCCTCATTTTTTTCATCCGTTAATTTTCAAGCCTTACTGTTATTTGTATTCAAATACGCTACGCTCTGTTTTTCTTCTGGACTTCCGGGATTTTTCAGGCAGGGGGGATGAGGCTGTGGATGTTTCCTCGCAGCATCGCCTTCGCCATCAGAATTTCGGAGGGGAACTGATGGCGAAGGCGATTTTTTTGCCGCAGGAGGAAAAGTGTCGTTGGTTACTCGGACTTCTTTGAATGGGTGCCTGGTCCCATTGGTCCCATCGGGGTTTTGGTGGGTTCTGTGTTGTACTCTTTCAGGTAGAGTTCATCCGTTCCGGAAAACCGGTCACCTGCAAGTGTGTCACCTTGAAGCGTTAGGTCATAAGCGGCATTGTAATTTTCCGGTAATATGTCAAGCACGTCTCTGATTGAAAATTTCGCCACCAGATCACCTCTGCTGTCCGCAAAAACAGACGTGGAATCAAGGCAAGTGTTATAGCACAACTGCACAAGACAAGGAGGGGCATCAGGGTCTGTGGTGTTACATACATTTTTATACAGAATCTCTGCATGCACCGTGAGCGATTCACTGTAGTCACAATCAAGGGTGCAGGCAGTATCAGCATCAATAATCAGCACACCGGGAGCAATGGCAATTTCCACTTCATACGCGCAGGCAACAGTGGGAGCCGTGAAAAAGGCGGCAAGGGAAAGGGTGGAGAGCACGGCAAGGGTGGATAGTGTTTTTTTCCCAGCTTTCATTGTAACTCCTTTTGAAAATGATTTTTGAATTTTCTCCATGGCCTGACAGCCATGTGCACGTGAAAAAACTTTTTCCGGCTCCACTCGTCAAATAATCAAGAAGCTGCTGAATTACTCCTCGACCTGCATGATCGTCATTGTGACACTTCGGTCCGCGTTGAAATCAAGAGTGAGCGAGACATCGCCGTCAAGCTGCGACACATAGCTCAGAAGCCCGTCGTCCATCATGTTTTCAATGTCACGAACCCGTCTGGTCGTAATGGTCACCTCGTCAATTGTTTCTTCGCTGGTAACACCCCCCTGCGGATCCATGGATCCCATGTCACCATCAAAAACCATATCCGCGTGAGGGGTTTCGGAAACCATTTCGTCAATCATGGCGTATATCTCTTCATCAACATAGTCCGCCGCGGGATGATGCGAAAAGGCGGGAGCTGCGCTCAGGGCAAAACAGAAAACAACTGCGCTCAGAATTTTTTTCATAATTTTCCTCCGTCAGTAAAAAATTGCACAACTCCACCCGCCGGAATGCGTACTTTTTTCTCTTATATTTACTCATAACGATGAAAATTCCCGTATGGTTCCATGGAGAAACCTCTTTTCTCCATGCGGGTGTGGAGGGCCGAGCAGCCGCGGGCGGGATTTTATCAGTTTCGTGTATATGTCGAAAAGGGGATTTTGATGTTTTCGGGGGCACCCGTTTGGAATGATAGTGGAAAAAAACCGTCTGCTTGACAATAATAAAGAGCGAACTTACAAGTATTTACTGAAGCCTAACATCTGTTGTTTCTTTTTCTTTAGGGTGATTTTTTTCTTTGCTCCTTTTCCCCGGAGTAATGGACATCAATTTTATATCGTAAAAGCCGGGTATCCGGCTGAGGAGTTAGTGTATGCAGTTTGATAAATTTACCGTGAAATCCCAGGAGGCCCTGCAGGCTGCCCAGAACCTGGCAAGCCAGAAAGGACACCAGGAAATGATGCCCGAGCATCTTCTTTCCGTTCTCCTGCAGCAATCGGAGGGCGTGATCGCGCCGGTGCTGCGGAAGATCGGTGCAAATCCCGCTCAGCTTGGCGCTGAGGTAGAAAAGGTTTTGGAGAAGCTGCCCCAGGTGAGTGGCGCAGGGTTCGGCCAGGTCTATGCTTCCCAGAGGATGAGGCTTCTGCTGGACCAGGCCTTTAAGGAAGCTGCGGCCATGCATGATGAATATGTCAGCCAGGAGCATCTTTTTCTCTGCATCATCGGCGAGAGCGGAGGGAAGGGGGCGGAGGTTTTGCGCGCGGGGGGCGTGAGCAAGCAGAGCTTCCTGAAAGCGCTTGCTGAAATTCGCGGCAGCCAGCGGGTGACCGACCCAAATCCCGAGGAGAAATATCAGGCCCTGGAAAAATACGCCAAGAACCTCACCGATCTGGCCAAGCGGGGCCGGCTTGATCCGGTTATCGGCCGGGATGACGAAGTGCGCCGGGTGGTGCAGGTGTTGAGTCGTCGCACCAAGAATAATCCGGTGCTCATCGGCGAACCGGGGGTGGGCAAAACCGCCATTGTCGAGGGACTGGCCCAGCGCATTGTCAGCGGCGACATCCCGGAAACATTGCGTAACAAGCAGGTCATGGCACTCGATATGGGGGCGCTGATTGCCGGCGCCAAATACCGGGGTGAGTTTGAGGACCGGTTGAAGGCGGTGCTGAAGGAGGTGGAAAAGCGGCAGGGCGAGATCATTCTCTTTATCGACGAAATCCACACCCTGGTGGGAGCGGGGGCGGCGGAAGGGGCGATGGACGCCTCGAACATGCTGAAACCCGCCCTGGCCCGGGGCGAGCTGCATTGCGTCGGCGCCACCACCCTGAAGGAATATCGTCGCATCGAAAAGGACCCGGCCCTTGAGCGCCGTTTCCAGCAGGTTCTGGTGCAGGAGCCTTCGGTGGAGGATTCCATCGCCATTCTGCGGGGTATCAAGGAAAAATATGAGGTGCATCACGGGGTGCGGATCAAGGACACCGCAACCGTTGCTGCGGTGACCCTGTCCAAACGCTATATTTCCGACCGGTTTCTGCCGGACAAGGCCATTGACCTGATTGATGAGGCTGCCTCCCGCCTGCGGATCGAGATCGACAGCATGCCCACCGAGATCGATGAGGTGGAGCGGCATCGCATCAAACTTGAAATCGAGCGGGAGGCGTTGAAAAAGGAAAAGGATGCCGCCTCCAGGGAACTGCTGCAGAAGATTGAGGCGAAACTTGCCGACTTGAATGAACAGTTGCGGAGCATGAAGGGCCACTGGAGTCTTGAAAAGGAAAGTATCCAGAAGATTCGCAAGGTCAAGGCCGGGATCGACGAGGCCCGGGTGGAGGAGCAGCAGGCGGAGCGCAGCGGCGATCTGAGCCGGGTGGCGGAAATACGCTATGGCCGCATCAGGGATCTGGAAAGGCGGCTCGAAGAGGAAAACGTACATCTGGCCGAGATCCAGAAGGACCGCAGGATGCTGAAAGAGGAAGTATCCGAGGAGGATATCGCCGCGGTTGTCGCCAAATGGACCGGCATTCCGGTGGACAGGCTTCTCGAAGGTGAGAAGGAAAAATTGGTCCATGCCGATGAACAGCTTGCTCAAAGGGTGGTGGGACAGCGGGAGGCCATCAGCGCCATTGCTAACGCCATCCGCAGGGCCAGGGCCGGTCTGCAGGACCCGAACAGGCCGCTTGGATCGTTTATTTTTCTTGGCCCCACAGGAGTTGGAAAAACCGAACTGGCCCGGACCCTTGCGGGATTTCTTTTTGACAGTGAACAGGCCATGATCCGCCTTGATATGTCGGAATTCATGGAAAAACATTCCGTGGCGCGCCTCATCGGCGCCCCTCCCGGCTATGTCGGTTACGAGGAAGGCGGTTATCTGACCGAGGCGGTGCGGCGTAAACCGTATTCGGTCATTCTCTTTGACGAGATTGAAAAGGCCCATCCCGACGTGTTCAACGTACTGCTGCAGATACTGGACGACGGGAGGATGACAGACGGTCAGGGCAGGACGGTTGATTTCAAGAACACCATTCTCATCATGACATCAAACCTGGGCAGTCAGCTCATCATGGAGCTTGGCGAAGAGCGGCGGGATGAGATGAAAATGCGGATTGATGAAATTCTCCACCGGCAGTTCAAGCCGGAATTCCTCAACCGCATTGATGAAATCATCACCTTTCATGGACTGTCCAGGGAGGATCTGGCCCAGATCGTTGATATCCAGGTCGGCCTGCTCCGTAAAAGGCTCGCGGATCAGAAATTCACCATTGATCTGACCGACACGGCTCGTGAATTCATCATCAACGTCGGCTATAATCCTGCTTTCGGCGCCCGGCCTTTGAAACGGGCGATGCAGCGTTATATCCAGGACGGGCTCGCCATGGAGATTCTTGAAGGAAAAATCAGGGAAGGGGATCATATTGTTGTTGATCAGGTGAGCGGAGAAGAAAGACTGTCTTTCCGAAAAAAGTGATTTCGCGCCCTTTTGCCTGATCGTTTCAGGGCTCTGTCACACTGTGCCGCCAGGCGCTTTTTAAGTTGAACAGGACGGATAAATATGGTCTGATGTGATGGGAGATGAACGCTATCATGTCACTTCAGAACAGTTCTGCATATAATGCCCGGTAACCACCCTGGCGTCACAGAAGTCTTTCATCGCAGCCACAGGCATGGCGTCTACTTTGCTCTTGCCGGAGTCTTTTTTTCTGCTTTTGTTGCCTTGTGCTTCTTTTTTTACATTAAAAATGTGGAAAAAGAGCATGTTTACTTTCACCTTGGCCGGGAAGCGCAAATCCTTTCCAGCCATTTTAACAATCTTGTCTCCCTGGCAATCGATGACCTGCAGGACTTGCGCTCTTCACAGCCCCAGACCGGTCGATTTGACAGGAAGAATTTTGCAGACTCTTGCCGCCGGATGATTCAAGAGAGGAAAATTTTTCAGAAGATTTTATGGGCGCCGCGTATTATCCATGAGAATCGCGCTGTTTTCGAACAGACATGCCGGAATCAGGGTTTGCCTGATTTTTCCATTTATGAAATAAGGCCGGGAGGTGATAAGCCGACAACAGCCGCGGTCAGGAAGGAATATTTTCCCGTTGCCGGTGTGGAGCCTCTGAACGGCAACGAGTCGCTGCTCGGCTATGATCTCGCTGCGGAAATCGGCGATCTGCGGGCTCCGGACCAGGTTCGTGATTCGGCGCATTCCGCGGTTTTTCTGTCAATACGGCCGGGAACGGCCAAAAATGCCCTGCCTGACTTTGCCTTGTTTCTGCCGGCGTATGAAAATTTCTTTTCTTTCTCCGTTCCGGGGCAAGTCGGCATTCCGGCAGGATATTACGCGGCTGTTTTTAACGGCGAGGATATTCTGCGCAAGATTTTCCCTTCGGACTTGTCCCATGACTACCATGTCTATGTTTTTGATGTCGCCGAACCTGGGGCACCGATTTTTCTCGGCTGCAATCGGTGCATTCAGGGGGACGAAGAGCCTCTTTTGGTTCCGGAAATTGAACGGCTGCAGGCGTTCCCCAATTATATCTCCCGACTCGCGTTTGCAGGACGAAAATGGGAGATGTATTTTGTCCCGGCATCCAGCTTTCATGCCGCAACAATTGAAAAAGCGGGGCGGCTGATTCCCTTTGTTTTTTTTCTTTTCAGTTCCCTGCTAGTCGGCCTGAGTTATCTGCTGAACAAAAAAGCACTGGACAATCGGCTTCAGGCGGAAAGGCTTTCCCTGGCAAATAAGCACCTTGCCGCTGAGATTGAGGAACGGAAGCAGATGGAGGATGAGCTGCATCATGCCAAGAATGTCCTTGAGGCCGGTGAAAAAAAATACCGCGATCTCTATAACAGCGCAAGTGACGCTATTTTTATTGTCGGGCGGGACGGCAGGTTTCTCGATGTCAATGACGTGGCCGTCAGCAGGCTGGGGTACAGCCGCGCGGAACTTCTGCGGATGACGCCCCATGACATCAATCCAGCCAGTCAGTCCCGGATAATTGAAGGCAATATCAAAGCTCTGCCCGGTTTGAAAAGTCGGTATTTTGAGACGGTCCATCTCACCGGGGACGGCCGCGCCATCCCCACCGAGATAAGCGCCCGGGTGATAGAGTATGAGGGGCAGCCGGCGATACTTTCCTTTGCCAGGGATATCACCGAGCGGAAAAAAACGGAACACGCCCTGCTGGAAAGAGAAAATCATTACCGCACCCTGTTTGAATACACCCCCACCGCAAACTGCGTGGCGGATTTTTCGGGGATAAGGAAATTCCTGCGGGATTTAGTGGAAAGGGGCGTGACCGATCTCAAGGACTATTTTCAAAAGAATCCTGATGCCGTGATAACATGCCTGCTGCAGATGGAGATCCATGAGCTGAACAATGTCGCCCTGGAGTTGACCGGCGCGGCAAACGAAGCGGATTTCAGAGAAAATCTTGATCAAATCCTAGGTATGGAGAGCATTTCCTTTTCCATCCCGGGACTGGCCGCAATCGCCCGGGGTTCCTCCTCCCTTGAACATGATTTTGTTGTTTACAGTCTTTCAGGGGAAAAGCTGTATGGTGTGCTGCGTTGGGTCGTGGTGCCCGGTTTTGAGGAAAATTACGGCCGGGTCATCATCACTTTCAACGACATAACGGAAAGAAAAGAGGCGGAGGAGCGGCTTGCAGGGTCTATACTGCGAATGCAGCAGCTTGCCTGCCGTTTGACGGAAACCGAAGAGGCTGAGCGGCGGCGGATATCCAGAGAGCTGCATGACACCATCGGCCAGAGCCTCACCGCCCTTGGCATTAATCTTAATATTATCCGCAATGGTATAATTGAGGATGTTCGACGGGATTCAGAAGGTAAAATTGCTGATTCGCTGACCCTGGTCGAGGAAATGACGGATCGGATGCGGGATGTGATGGCGGATCTCAGGCCGCCGGTGCTCGATGATTACGGTCTTGCCGCCGCTTTGCGCTGGTATGCGGAAATTTTCACCCGGAGGACGGGTATTGCCGTGGAGCTTGCGTTGCAGGAGAATATTCGCCTGTCGGATACGTGGGAAATGTCTCTGTTCCGGGTTGCCCAGGAAGCGCTGACCAATATCGCCAAGCATGCCGATGCCACTGAAACGCATATCTTTTTTGAGAGGAAAAACAGCGGGGTGGAGCTCCTTGTCCGGGATGACGGGCGCGGGTTTGAAGGGAACAGTCTGCCGACGGAAGAAAACAGATCGGGGTGGGGCATCGTTTCCATGCGGGAACGGGTTGAGGCCCTAGGCGGAAATTTTTCCGTACAATCCGTCCCCGGCCAGGGAACAACGGTGACGGTCAGGGTAAAAATATGAATCTGCGCCTGCTGCTTGTTGATGACCATGCCATTATCCGGGAAGGGCTCCGACATCTTCTGGGGCGGGAATCTTTCATCGAGGTGGTGGGGGAGGCTGCAACCGGGAGGCAGGCCCTGGCTCTGGTGGAGGAGCTGCAGCCTGACATGGTGGTGATGGACATTGCCATGCCGGATATGAACGGCATTGAGGCGACTGAAGAAATCTGCCGGCGTTGGCCTAAGGTCAGGGTAGTGATACTTTCCGTTCACTCCACCACCGAACATATCCACAGGGCTTTCCGGGCCGGCGCCACTGGCTACGTGTTGAAGGAGTCGGCGGGAAAAGAGCTCATCGCCGCGGTGCGGTCCGCTCACAGCAACAAGACCTACCTTAGCCAAAAGATCCGCGAGCAGGACATTGACAATCTGCAGGCGAGAAGTTGGAGCAAATCTCCCCTGGAAGAGCTGAGCCGTCGTGAGCGCGAAGTTCTTCAGCTTGTGGTGGAGGGTAAATCAAGTATTGAAATTGCCGCAATTCTCTTTCTTTCCCAGAAAACAGTGGAAACCTACCGTAGCAGGCTGATGAGCAAGCTTGCCCTGCATGACATTCCATCGCTGGTCAAATTCGCCATCCAGCATGGCATCACCCCCCTTGAATAGTTTTCTTCAGTTTTTTATCCGTCGCCAATCAGGCGAATTTTTTTGAGAGAAAGTCAAACTTTCCTTACAGACAGTCCGGCAGATTAATCATATACTATTCATATCTTGCTATGAAAAGGATGGAATATGCCGCAGGTTTATCTGAAGCAAAAGAAAAAATTACGTTATATAATCGGAGCCCAGGTCATCGGTTTGACTCTGCTCCTCGCCGTTTCTCTTGCGCTGTCTCTGCGGCATGGGAATGAGGCGGCGGATGCGCTTGCCCTCACCTCAGCACGGGTGAGCGCTCAAAAAGATCTCAAATACCGCGATTATCTTATCAGTCAGGGTTCCCTTTATCTCGCCGTCAGCCCGGACGTCACGCCCGATCCTCTTCTTGCCCACCACCCTGACCGGGATGTTCTGACCCCGGTTGGCAAGCAGTTGACCCTGGTAACTCCCCAGCGTCTTATCTCGTTTGTCTTCAAACACGGCAGGAAATCTGCTGGTCGTCCTGCCCCATCCATGAAATCGGTTGTTGGGCAGGGGAATATGAGTCCTGCCGACAGCTGGGAGCAGGAGGCCCTGGAGTTGCTTCAGAAGGGCGCCCCGGAAGCATTTGCCTTTGTCACTGACAAGGGGGGGGGATATCTGCGCTATATGGCGCCGGTTTGTGCAACGGAGTCCTGCGTCCGCAATCGGCCAGGGGAAGGGCTGCAGGTGGGGGACCTGATGGCAGGCATGAGCATCTGGCTTGAGATGGCGCCGTTTGACGCGGCTCGTCGTTCGCATTTCATGATTGCTGTCCTGATGCATGTTGTCTTTTTTGGAATCGGGCTCATCGGTATCGGCGCCAGTTATTTCAGCCTGCGGAAGAGAGATGTTTCCCTGGAAAAGGCGAGACTGGAAATTCACGCGGCCTGGGAAGATCTGTCTCGCCTTTTTGAGGCAAGCCCCGTCGGCATGCTGAAGCTGACCTTGGCTGGAGAAATTGTCAAAGCCAACAGGGCATTCGAGAAAATTATCGAAGGTCAAGCCGGGGATTATTGCGGCAGGAAATTTGATGAGGTTGTTGTCATAAAAAATAACGGGAATTGCTGTCTGGACGCTTTGGCGCGGGTGACGGGGGGAGAGGATGTCGCGACCTGTGAAGTGGCAATCGATACCCCCGGCGGACTCCGTTATTATACCTTTGTCGTCTCGCCCCTGGCCGGCAAGGGCGTTGGGGCGGACGCGGTGATCGCGACGTTTACCGACATCACCGAACGCAAGGAAAATGAAATCAGAACACGCGAGGCCATGGAGGAGCTTTCCAGGACTTTTGACGCTATCGGTGAAATCATCACCGTCCAGGATAAGGATATGCGCATCACCAAGGTCAATCGTGCCACCTGCCTGACGTTCGGTCTCACCGAGAAAGAGCTTGTGGGCAGATACTGCTATGAGGTTTTCCGCGGCGCGTCCGTGCCCTGTCCCAATTGTCCAGAGCTGCGGGCATTGAAGGACGGCGCTGTTCACTCTGATGTCATCGAGCATGAAAATCTGGCCAAGACCTTTGCCGTTTCCGCCGCTCCGATCCTTGACAGCGGGGGCGGGGTGGTCAAGGTGGTGCATTACGCCAAGGATGTTACGGAAAACATAAAGCTTGAAAAACAGCTGCGTCAGGCCCAGAAAATGGAGGCCATCGGCACCCTGGCCGGCGGCATCGCCCATGATTTCAATAATATTCTCACCGCCATCATGGGCTTTGCGGAACTGGCGAAAATGGACTTGCCGCCCGAGTCCCAGGCCAGAGGAGACATTGACGAGGTGATCAAGGGAAGTGTGCGGGCGAGGGAGCTGGTCCGGCAGATTCTCACCTTCAGCCGGCAGGCGGATCATGAGATATCTCCTCTTGAGATCAAGATGATGGTCAAAGAGGCCTTGAAGCTTCTGCGGGCAAGCATTCCGGCGACAATTGAGCTCAGGCCGGATATTGATGAGAAATGCGGACTCGTCATGGCGGATCCGTCCCATATTCACCAGGTGGTGATGAATCTCTGCACCAATTCCTTCCAGGCCATGAAAGAGAAAGGCGGGATTCTCTCGGTTTCCCTGGCCCCGATCGATCTGGGAGCGGAGGAACTGGAAAATAAGATTGACCTTGCCCCGGGCCGTTATATCCGTCTGGTGGTGAGTGATACCGGCAGCGGGATGGACGCCCGCACCAGGGAAAGAATTTTTGAGCCCTATTTTACCACCAAGAAAACCGGAGAGGGCACAGGGCTGGGACTGTCGGTGGTGCACGGCATTGTCAAGGGAATCGGCGGTCATATCTCGGTATACAGTGAGCCCGGCCAGGGAACGGTTTTTCATGTCTATTTTCCCGCCTTTGTCCAGCAGGATGTTGGCGGAGAAGACATCAGGACCTCGCAGATTCCGGCAGGCAGCGAGCGCATCATGCTGCTTGATGATGAAAAGGAGGTTGTTGCGTCCGAAGCGCGGATTCTGGAGAGTCTGGGCTATAAAGTCGAGGGCTTCACATCCTGCAAGGAGGCGCTTGAAACATTCCGCCAGCATCCGGACCGCTACGACCTGCTCATCACCGATATGACCATGCCCCTTATCACCGGCGCTGATTTCGCCGCAGCTGTCCGGGCCATGCATTCCGATATCCCCATTATCGTCTGCACCGGATTCAGTGAAGTGATAAGCCGTGACAACATGGAGGAACTGGGGGTTGACAGTCTGCTGCTGAAACCGGTCACTTTGGTTGAGCTGGCACAAACCGTAAGAAAGGTGCTGGATGAAAAAAAATGATTCTGAAAATGCACAATTCTGGCAAAAAATCATCCAGGCGATCCCGACACCTTTTTATGTAATTGATGTTTCCAACTACCGGATAGTAGCCGCCAATTCCGCTCATATGGCAAGCCGGCAGGCCGTGGGTCGAACCTGCCACGAGATTTCGCACCGAAGCGATACCCCCTGTTCCGGTGACAACCATATCTGTCCGCTCAAAATCGTTCTGACAAGTCAGAAAGATGTTATTGTCGAGCATGTTCACGCCTCAGGAAGCGATTCGAAACGCTATATTGAAATCCACGGCTATCCGGTTTTTGCTGAAGACGGTGAACTCACACACATGATTGAGTTTTCTCAGGATATTACGGCGCGGAAAGTGGCGGAATTGGCGTTGGAAGAAAAAAATAACGAGCTTGAGGTGGCATGCGAAAATTTGCGCAGCGCTCGGGCTCAACTGCTGCAGAGTGAAAAGCTTGCCGTCATCGGCCAATTGGCAGCGGGGGTTGCCCATGAAATCAATAATCCGGCAGGTTTTGTTTCCAGTAATCTAGCCACTCTGGAGAAATATGGCGAGAAAATAAACGCCTTTATTGACAGTCTGGAGGGGAGTATTGAGACGGGAAGGAAAGAAGAGATTGCTGATCATAAAAAACGATTGAAGATTGATTATATCCTTTCCGATTTTCCTGATCTCATTGGCCAGTGCCGGAGCGGGCTTGACAGGATCGCCAACACGGTACGGGGTCTGAAAAGTTTCTGCCGGGCCGACAACAACAGGGTGGAACTGGCGGATATCAATGCTTGTCTCGATGAAGCCATCACCTTGGTGTGGAATGAGTTGAAATACAAGGCCACGATGCAGAAGGAATACGGGGCGGTGCCCAAGATGTATTGCATGCCGCAGCAGCTCGAGCAGGTATTCATGAACCTGCTGGTCAATGCGGCTCATGCCATTGACAAAAATGGGGAAATTACAGTGAAAACATGGTGTGACGGCAGTTCGTCTTTTGTGGCAATAAGCGATTCAGGTTGCGGCATACCGTCGGAGCGGATGGAGCAAATTTTTGAGCCATTTTTCACCACCAAGGTGACAGGCAAGGGAACCGGTCTTGGTTTGAGTATATGTCGGGAAATTGTCTACAAGCATCAGGGGGAAATTTCAGTGGTAAGTCGACAAGGGCATGGCGCGACTTTTACAATTGCACTGCCGCTGCTGGACGAAAAATTTTTCCTGCAGCACAGCACGAAAGGCAGCGGAATGGAAGAGTAACATGAAGGAAAATCAGGATGATGACTATGAGCTTCTTTTCCGGGAATCTGTCAACGGTATCGCGCTGCATGAAATGGTCTATGACGAAAACGGCGCTCCGGTTGACTACCGTTTTCTCAGGGTGAACCGGGCCTTTGAGAAATTCACCGGTTTGCAGGGGGAGGAAATTGTAGGCAAAACAGTGAAGCAGGTACTGCCCGAAACAGAAGATTTCTGGATAACCCGGTACGCTGGGGTGGTGCGAACGGGGGAGTCGTATTCTTTTGAGCATTACAGCCGGGCCCTTGACCGGTATTATGAAGGGAATGCCTATAAGACCTCCGTCAATGGTTTTGCCGTCACCTTCACCGATGTCACCCATCGATTCAAGCAGTCCCGTGCTCTTGAACAGGAAAAGAACTTTCTCGAAGCGATTTTCAGCGCGGTCCAGGACGGCCTCAATGTTCTCGATGCTGATCTTAAAATTGTCAAGATAAACCCGGCCATTCAGGAGCTCTATGATGATAACGTGGAGATCTGCGGGAAGAAATGTCATGTTGTGTTTCAGAAAAGGGGGACCCCCTGCGATTCCTGTCCATCCATCCGCGCGCTTTCCACAGGGCAAAAGCAAACAGCCACCGTGCCTTTCCCTTCTGTGGCCAGGCCGGAAAAATGGTTTCACCTCACCGCCGCGCCGGTCAAAAGCAGTGACGGCACGATAACCGGGGTGGTGGAGCATGTGGCCGATGTCACGAAGCGGATACAGGCGGAAGAGCAACTCAAATGGCAGAACAGTTTCCTGGAAACGGTTGTTGAATCACTTCCCTATCCTTTTCTGGTGGTGAATGTGGCGGATTTTACCGTTGTCAAGGCAAACAGGCTGGCGGCCCCGGCCGGGCTCATTCCCGGAATAACCTGTCATGAACTGACCCACCGCAGCTTGAAACCCTGCGCCGCGGGTGACGATCATTCCTGCCCTCTGCAGATGGTGATGCAGACCGGAAAGCCGGTGGTTATGGAGCATATCCACTACGATGGCCAAGGGGATGAGCAATTTGTCGAGGTGCACGGCTATCCGATTTTTTCCCCGGATGGCCGGGTTGTGCAGATGATTGAATATGGGGTTGATATTACCGAAAGAAAAAGGCAGGAGCAGGAAAAGGAGCGCCTTATACTGGAACTCCGCAAGACCATTGATGATGTCAAAAAACTGCGGGGGATGCTGCCTATCTGTTCCTGGTGCAAAAAAATCAGAAATGATGAAGGATACTGGCAGCAGATTGAATCATATATCAGCCTTCATGCCGAGGTGGATTTCACCCACAGTATCTGTCCGGATTGCATGGAAGATAAATACCCGGATTTGTTTCCTGAAAAAAAATGAAATTCGGTTGTTTATCCTAAAATCCTTTCCCGGAGGAGAGATCTGCAACTTTTCATGGCTGCTTCAAGCGGTTATGGGAAAATGCGCCGTTGATCTTTTATAGCGTCTGTGTCGGCATCATTTCTTGCCGAACAGGGAAAAAAGATTTTTTGATCTCGGCTTTGCCGGAGTATGCCGCAGCTGTTTCATGGCGTCATTCATGACATTGCCCATATCGCTCATGATTTTGTTTTTTTCCATGGGGTTTCCGGGGTATCGTTTTATCTTTTCCAGGGTTTTGTCAATTTTTCCGATCAGATCATAGATCCGTTGCTCCTCCACCAGGGGAATAATCTGCAGCAGAAGATGATGGCAGAGGCCGTTGAAGCTGTCTATGAGCAGAAGGCTCTGCTGCATCCTGTGGTTTCCCGACTTTCCGAATGCCTCGCGGATTGCATTGCGGTTGACTTCCTGCGAGCTGCTGAGGTGAAAGTCCTGAAGAAGCCGGGACTGGGCCGGGGGCAGATTGCCCTTGACCTGGCGGAGCAGCAGGTTCATTCTTTCACCCGTTGCTGCGGCGAGGGTCGATGTGATTTCTGCGAGAATATCAGTGTAGATGGTGAGGATGAAATCAAAATCAATACCGTTATCCGCGACATTTTTTGTTTCGACTTTTTCGATCAGGCCCGAAGTCACGAGGGCGTAAAGGCTCTTGTGGGCGGTGAAGTCGTCGTAGTGGCTGGTGTTGACGATGTCCCGCACGGTGTGTTCGCCGTTTACCAGGGAGAGAATATTTTTTTCGGCCTCACTGAAGGAGACTGTTTCTTCCTTGTTTTTTTTTCTGGAAACCCTCTTGAAGACGACCCTGTCGCTGTCAATCATCTCGGTCAGAAGCGACATTTCATCGATGCGGCGTGACGCCTCCAGGATCAGTTTCATGGGATTCAGCTGGGTGATTATCATGCCGTCAAATTGTAACGGTGCGTCCTGGTATTCAAATTTGCCCTTTTTCCAGAAGAGGATTGAATAGAGGATATCCTCGACCTGTTGGTTGTTGTACTGCTTGAAGATATCGAGGGAAATATAGCCTTTTTCCAGGAGGACCTTGCCGATGGCGTTTTTGTTTTGGGTGGCGTACTTAAGGCTTTCCTGCAGACGGGCTGCTGATATGATGCCGTCCCGTTGCAGCATTTCTCCAAGCCGGGCACGCTTTTCCGAGCTTTGCGCATAGACAATGGCCCCATCCTTGAAAAAAACCTTGCAGATTTTCCGGCCGCAGGTCACCTGTAAAATGCCCGTGTTGTGATCGTCGCATAGCAGCTGCAGGATATTGGTCAGGAAAGAGCCTTCAAAGTCGCCGTGTAGATTCATTGCCTCGCTCGTGGGAAAATTTTGCTACCGTTGTTATTATGAAATAATACGGGAAGAAGCGCAATGAGACAATGTCAATTATGCCCTGACGGGAACGGGTGTATTCTCCTGAAATATTTCAGGGGGTCGCAAGGGGCGATGGACTTTCATTGCAAGTTGCGATATCCTGCTCCTTGTGAATCTCTTACGGAAAACAACCAACTGTGACCATGGAAAACCTGCTGCCCGTTCATCTCTATAGCCGGATCGGCCACGTTCTTCTCCTTGTTCTGCTCTTTCTCGCCGGCATGGCAGGCATGGTCGGGGCGGTGAACTTTTGCCGGCGGCTGCCTTTTCTTCCCCGCGTCGGCGCCATGCTGCTTGGCGCCGTTACCTTGGTGTTTGTTGGCGGATTTGCCTGGACCGGCTGGTTTCATTATCAGATTTTTCACAATCTTGCCCTGGAGCTTCCCGGCTCTGTTTCCGAGATGCTGAACCAGCAGCTTGCGATCATGAATCAGGGCGCGGAATATGGCCTGCCGTTTTACAACCAGCAGGAGCCGCCCCGCTATGTGCTGCCCCTCTGGCTTGAGAATGAAAAATACTTCTTCTGGGTCATGTGCTACGCCATCATGGCGCTGGTTGTCCATTCCCGTCTTTCCCATCACCGGTTGCGAGGGGCGCTTTCCCTGCTGCTGGCGATTCAGGTGACAATCCTTTTCCTGCTGGCCGATCCTTTTCTTGATCCCTTGCCTAAATTTTTCAACGAGATCGGCCCCTGGTTTGACGGCAGCGGCATGGGCGGACAGCGCTTCGGTCTTTTCATGAAGCTTTATCCGAAAATGGTGTTTTACTACAATGCCCATTACATGTGGTTTCATCCGCCCCTTCTCTTTCTCTCCTACGCCTGCATCACCGTGACTTTTGTCACGTCTCTCTTCATGCTGGCGGAACGTAATCCTGACATTGAAAAGTTGGGTTACGACTGCGCAAAACTCGGTTTTTTTCTTCTGACCCTTGGGATGCTGCTCGGCTACCCATGGGCCTTGCAGGCCTGGGGGCCGAACTGGTGGTGGGATCCAAAGATCTGCAGTTCCATCATGATGTGGGCGATTTACAGCACCTTTCTCCATACGCGGCTTTATGTCGGCAGGCCATCCATGTGGTATTTCTCTTCAGTGCTCGGCATCCTCTGTTTTCTGGCCATGCTTTTTACCTTCCTCAGTTCGTTCTTTTTTCCGGGCGAACACAGTTTTGTTTCCTGAAAGAGGGCGAGAATGAACACGCGAAAAGGATCCTGGGATTTTTATCTTATTCTGGCCACAGTTGCCGTGCTCTTTGTTATCTCGCTGGTCTGTATTTATGGCATGTTTTATTTCAAGCTCGCCCAGATCCATCAGCTTGATCCCGGAGCCAAGCTCGCCTATATGAACCGGATGAACATGGTGATCTCGCCTTTCCTCATCGGCCTTGTGCTGCTGCTCGGCATCTGCGTGCCGAAGCGTCTGCTGCCGGCTGTTTGGCTGAACCGGTTCTGCATACTGCTTGCGGGAGCGGGTATTGGCGTTACCCTCTTGTGGAGTGTTAAGGCCGCGTTGATTGTTGTTCTTGCGGCCTCGTGTCTGTTGCAGGTCGTCGTGCTCGTTCTTGCCCTCATGGGCAGCGAGGCGCTGCATTTTGAGAAAAGCGGTTACTGGCTGCGGGTGGGGTCGTCGCTCATCCACCTTGGCGTCATTCTGTTCGTGCTCGACCTTTTTTTTCATCGCCAGCCCACCCTTCATCTTGTTCTCTTCTGGGTGACCACCGGTGCCACGGTGCTGGGCATGATTTTTTCCTTTTATTCCCCGGCTGTTTCCTCGCTCATGAAAAAGATGCGAAGAATGTCGTGAGTGGCGGAGGGGAACTTATCCCTCGTCTTTTTTGTCATACTGGGCATGAATCCTCTTTGAGGGGGAATTGCAATGGGATGCTGTCGAAAATTATTACTTTCTGAAAACGGGCGGCAACGCTCGGTGATCTGCAGCCGTTTTATAAGGCCCATACAGCTGCTGACGGTTGTCGGTGTATGGAGTGATGCCGTATACGGTTTGCTTTATCGTGATACTCTGACTCTGCCCGTCAAACTGTTCATGGCGATCCATCTCGTGCTGACAGTCTTCATTTTGATCGAGTGCCGTCGCAGCGCAATCTATCACCGTCTTTACGGGAACTATGATAAAAAACATTGACAGGAGGGCGGCGATTCATTAATTTTTATTCATGGATAAAATTAGGTACGCCTAATTTTATTATGGGCACATGATTTTTTCGTCGGAGGAGAAAATATGATCCGATTTGATACACTTATGGTGATTATAATTGTGGCGGCGGCGGCCTTTTATCTGATAAAAAGATTTTTCGTTTCAGGTTCCGCTCCAGGGTGTTCTTGTTCATGTGAATGCGAATCGGCCCCTGACGGCGGCTCTTCTCTTTCCGGTTGCTCTTCCGTCGAGACGAAAACCGGAAATGGGTTGCCTGAAGAAGGGCATACAATAAAAAATTGTTCGGGATGCGGATGCGGAGGAAAGTGAAAAATGTCTCGGATAATGTTGCGCAACATGAAGAAAGACCAGAAAGGGGTGATTACCGCGGTGAAGCAGGGCGGCGAACTTGGCCGACGTATACGTGATATGGGGCTTGTGCCGGGAACCGAGATCATCGTACAGGGCAGGGCGCCTCTTTATGATCCGGTTGCCCTTCGGGTCCTGGGCAGCGTTCTCACCTTAAGAAACAACGAGGCGGACCTTATCGAAGTGGAATTGCTGCCATGAGCCGTTTCATGCAGATAGGTGAAAATGAAACAGTTTGAGTACGTGTCAGGAAAAACAAAGAATTACTCAGAATTATGATCGATAGGCGATCCTCGATGGGATTGATCCATAGCGGGGATGAAAAAAATTCGGGAGGCGGCAAGTAATTGCCGCCATTTTTTGTCGGCAGGAAATATAGTGGCCTGCTGAAGGGATTCTTCTTCTCTTATTGCGAGTTCAGCAAAAATGGTTTCAGCAATTAAAATCGCCCTGGCCGGCAATCCAAACTCAGGAAAAACGACCCTGTTCAACGCCCTTACCGGCTCACGGCAGCATGTCGGCAACTACCCCGGCGTTACTGTCGAGAAAAAAGAGGGGAGCTATCTGCTGGAAGAGCAGAAGGTCAATATTGTCGATCTGCCCGGCACCTATTCCCTCACCGCCTATTCAGAGGAAGAGGTGGTTGCCCGCGATTTTCTTGTTTTCGAGAAACCGCAGGTCATTGTCAACATTATCGACGCCTCCAATCTGGAGAGAAATCTTTATCTGACCACTCAGTTTTTTGAGCTGGGCATTCCTATCATCATTGCCCTCAACATGATTGACGCGGCCCGCGATAGGGGCATCGAGGTAAAAGCCGACCGGCTTTCCGAGTTTCTTGGTGTGCCGGTGGTGCCGATCATCGCGCGCAGCGGTTACGGCACACGGCAGCTGATGGAGGAGACGGTTCGGCTCGCCGCTCGAAAAAAAGAGTGGCATCCCAAGCGTATTTCCTATGGTGAGGATCTCGATTCAACTCTGCTTGATCTGGAAGAAAAGATCAGGGAGGGGAATTTTCTTGCCGACGTCTACCCTACCCGCTGGGTGGCGATCAAGTATCTGGAAAACGACCAGCAGATTCTGGAGCGGGGCAGAATGGAAAATCCGGCCCTTTCCACCGAGCTGGAACAGGCGGTTGAGACCGTCTCCCGCCACCTGCGTGAGACCATGGAAACCTATCCTGAAGCCATGGTGGCGGATCACCGCTACGGCTATATCAAAGGGATCGTCAAAAAAGGGGTCATTGCCCACAAGTATGATAAGGACAGGCTCTATACCTCCGACCGCATCGACAAGGTTTTGACCAACCGCTTTTTCGGCCCTCTTTTCATGGGGCTGGTCCTTTTCGGCCTTTACACGTTCACCTTTACCTACAGCGAGCTTCCTGTTGCCTGGCTGGAGATCCTTTTCGGCAAACTTTCCTTTGCGGTGGATACCCTGCTGCCGGACGGCTACCTGAAATCACTTATTGTGGCGGGGATCATTGACGGCGTGGGGGGCGTTCTCGGGTTCGTGCCGCTTATCATGTTCATGTTTTTCGGCATCGCCATTCTGGAGGATTCCGGCTATCTGGCCCGAGTGGCCTTCATGCTGGACCGTATCTTCCGGATTTTCGGATTAAACGGTAGTTCGGTGATGGCCTATATCGTTTCCGGCGGTATTGCCGGCGGCTGCGCCGTGCCCGGAGTCATGGCCACAAGGACGCTTCGTTCTCCCAAGGAGAGAATGGCGACTCTGCTCACCGCCCCCTTCATGAACTGCGGGGCCAAGCTGCCGGTGCTGGCGCTCTTTATCGGCGCGTTTTTTTCGGAAAATCAGGCCCAGTACATGTTCCTCTTCACCCTGCTTTCCTGGCTGGTGGCATTGCTGGTGGCGAAATTTCTGCGCATGACGGTGCTCCGTGGCGAATCCACCCCTTTTGTGCTCGAATTGCCGCCCTATCGTTTCCCCACCTTGCGCGGACTTTTCATCCACACCTGGGAAAAAACCTGGCAGTATATCAAGAAGGCGGGAACCGTCATCCTTGGATTCTCCATCCTCATCTGGGCCATGATGACCTTTCCCGGCCTGCCGGAGGGGGAAAAGGAGCAGTTTAACCTGCAGCGGCAACAGGTTGAGGCGGCTTTCCCGGCAATGGTGGTGGGAGGGGAAAACATGATGATCCTTGAGGCGGAGCAGGCGGAGAGAAGTCGTCTGCTTACGGCCATTGATCAGGCGGAGGCGAAAAAGACGCTGCGTTATTCGGCTGCAGGCCGGATCGGTACCGCCCTGGAAGGCGTCAGCTCGTTTGCCGGGTTTGACTGGCGCACCAATATCGCCCTGATCGGCGGTGTTGCCGCAAAAGAGGTCATTCTGTCCACCCTCGGTACCGCCTACTCTTTGGGCGGGGACAATCAGCGGGATGATTCCCTTGCCGAGACCCTGGGAAAGGATCCCGGCTGGAATCCGGTCAAGGCGTTAAGCGTGCTGCTCTTTATCTCCTATTACGCACCCTGCTTTGTCACGGTCATCTGTATCTCAAAGGAGGCCGGCTCCTGGAAATGGGGCGCTTTTTCCATGATATTCAACACGCTTTTCGCCTTTCTTCTTTCGGTTGTCGTCTATCAGGTGGGCTCTCTTTTCTGTTGATTACCCTCGTGTCAACTGGCGGTATTTGATGCGGTGGGGCTGGTCGGCCGCTGCTCCCAGCCGTTTTTTGCGGTCTGCTTCGTATTCGGAGTAGTTGCCGTCAAAGAAGCTAACCTTGCTGTCTCCCTCAAAGGCGAGAATGTGGGTGGCGATGCGGTCCAGAAACCAACGGTCATGGCTGATCACCACGGCGCAGCCGCCGAAATTCTCCAGCGCCTCTTCCAGCGCCCGCAGGGTGTTGACGTCAAGGTCGTTGGTCGGTTCGTCGAGCAGGATGACGTTGGCCTCTTCCTTGAGCATCCGCGCCAGATGCACCCGGTTACGCTGGCCGCCTGACAGTTGTCCCACTTTTTTCTGCTGCTCGGTGCCGGAGAAATTAAAGCGGGCCACATAGGCTCGTGAGTTGACTTCCTTGTTGCCCAGGGGAATAACATCCAGGCCGTCGGAGATCACCTCCCAGATGCTTTTTTCAGGATCAAGGTCATCCCGGCTCTGATCTACATAGGCAAGCTTCACCGTTTCTCCCAGGCGGATGGCGCCGGAATCGGGCTGGTCCTGGCCGGTGATCATGCGAAACAGTGTGGTTTTGCCCGCCCCGTTGGGGCCGATCACGCCGACGATGCCGCCGGGGGGAAGAGAAAAGCTCATCTCGTCCACCAGCAGTTTGCCGTCATATGCCTTGCGCACCTTGTCCGCCTCAATGACCACATTGCCCAGCCGGGGTCCGGGGGGGATATAGATTTCCAGTTCCCGGGCCCGCTTCTGGTTCTCCTGGCTCAGCAACTGCTCATATGATTTGATCCTGGCCTTGGATTTGGCGTGCCTTCCCTTGGGGCTCATGTTAATCCATTCAAGTTCGCGCTGCAGGGTCTTCTGCCGGTCGCTTTCCTGTTTTTCCTCCTGCTTCAGCCGTTTTGACTTCTGATCAAGCCAGGATGAGTAGTTTCCCTTCCAGGGAATGCCCTGCCCCCGGTCAAGCTCAAGAATCCAGCCCGCCACATTGTCGAGGAAATAGCGGTCATGGGTGACGGCGATGATTGTTCCCTCGTAGCGCTGGAGATGGTGTTCAAGCCAGGCCACCGACTCGGCGTCAAGGTGGTTGGTGGGTTCGTCAAGGAGCAGGATGTCAGGTTTCTGCAGCAGCAGACGGCAGAGGGCGACCCGTCGTTTCTCGCCGCCGGAAAGTATATTGATCCTGCTTTCCCCAGGGGGGCAGCGCAGGGCGTCCATGGCCATTTCAAGTTTTGAGTCAAGCTCCCAGGCATCAAGGGCGTCGAGTTTTTCCTGCACCTCTCCCTGTCTGGTGATGAGGTCATTCATCTCGTCGTCGCTCATCGGCTCGGCAAATTTTTCGTTGATGCGGTTGAATTCGGCCAGCAGGTCAACCGTCTGCTGGACCGCCTCTTCAACAATTTCTTTTACGGTCTTGGTTGGGTCAAGTGATGGTTCCTGCTCCAGCAGGCCGACTGTGAGTCCTGGCGAAATGGAAGTTCTGCCTTCAAATTCACGGTCGGTTCCTGCAAGGATGCGCAGCAAAGAACTTTTCCCGGAACCGTTAAGGCCGAGAACGCCGATTTTTGCTCCGTAAAAGTAGGAAAGGTTGATGTTTTTTAAAACTGGCTTCTTGTCGTAATATTTGCTCACTCCGATCATGGAGTAAATGATTTTATCCGGTTCATTGCTCATGGCGATCTCCTAAGCCGTTGTAAATAAATAACTATAACATTCTTAATTCGTAAACGGCATAAGGGGTCGTAAAGAAATAGATGAAAATGTAATGGTTATTTCTTAACGACCCCTAAATGTCTGTCCGTTCAATCAGCAATCCGGGATCAAGAAGTTATTTTTTTTCCGATTGCAGGCAACTGGACAAATTAGCATAAATGGCGGAGAAAAACCAGCAGGAAATGAGACGTGTATTGCTGCTTTCAGCGGGAGGACTGCAAGTCACTCCAGCAGACGGTGCGGTTGCGGCCACCTGCCTTGGCCCGGTAGAGGGCTTGATCAGCGTGATGGATCAGGTCGTTTTTGTTGTCTGCGTCAACCGGATAGGCCGCGAGACCAAAGGACATGGTGACGGAGATCCGTCTGCCCTCATGGATCAGGGCAAGATCGCTGATTGCCTGGCGAACCCTTTCAACCTGAATGCGCGCCCCGTTGTGGTTGGAATCCTCAAGCAGCAGGGCAAATTCCTCCCCGCCGTAACGGGCGGCAAGGTCAACCTTGCGCACGGAGGAGGCAAGCACCCTGGCGACCTGCTGCAGCACAAGGTCTCCTGTTGGATGGCCGAAGGTGTCGTTGATTATTTTGAAATGGTCCAGATCGCAAAGGACCAGGGTGAGGGGAGTGGACTGGCGTTGGGCGCGGTTCAGCATATTGTCACAGGCGTTCTGGAAGGTGCGGTGGTTGCTGAGCTCGGTCAGCCCGTCGGTGGTGGCCAGATGGAAAATCTTTTCATGCGCTCTCGCCAGTTCAATTTTTGTTGTGACCTGACTGACGATGACCTGGAGGATTTCCCGGCGGTCAGCGGGGAACATGCCCGTTTTTTTTCCGGCTACGGTCAAAGCGCCGATGGCCTGGTTGTCTCCGTTGAGCAGCGGCAGGACAAGCAGGGACTTCAGGCCCACCATCCGCATCTCATTACTGAAAACAGGGAATTCCTCCTGATAGTTGTCATGGGAGGGCATCCAGCGCCGCAGTTTGATGGCCTGACCCACCAACCCGTCATCAACCGGGAATTCAAGTCCCTCGAAACGGTCTGCTTTGGTGCCTCCAGCCTTCACGATGCGGTGCAAGTCGTTTTCCTTCAGGCTGACGGCGATGAAATCCGCTGAAGACACCTCTTTGACCATTTTGATGGTTGCCGTGAAAACCGCCTGCAGTTCCAGTACCTGGTTCAGGTCCTGCATTCCCAGGCAAATCTGGTGGATCACCTGTTTATTGCGGCTGATTTCCTCTATTTTATGAAAAAGATGGAGATCCTGGCTGATTTTGCTGCAGCAAAGAGATGCAAGGTTTCGTTCCGCATCAGTCCACGGTTCTTCGTCTTCCCTGTCAAGGCAGAGGATGGCCATCGGGGCAAGGCCCGGCTGGCCCGCACTGCCAGAGGAGGACGAAAGCGGGATGGCGAGACCAAGCAAAGCGCCGACCTGTCTGCGGGAGGAAAAATAGGGGATAACGAGATTGCGGGGTACGGGGCAGACTGAAATTTCGGCGCAGTCATCTTTTAACCCGCCTATAAAACCGCTTCCCCTGGAAAAAGGATGCTGGACAATATCGTCGCGCAGGCTGGACGCGCTGAGAACCCTGATCTCCGGTTCGTCCCGGTTGCTCCACAAGAGAATCGCGCTGGTGAGCTGGAGCGACTGGCGGATGATTTCAAGCTGCAGATGGGCGAAATCGCCGCTGGGCAAGGCGGATGAGTGTTGCGTCGGGGGAAGGACCGTTCTCGGTTTTTCGGGCAGGGTTTGTTTGGATTTCGCCCTTTTGGGCCTCTTTTTATTTCCGGACAAAAGCCATCCCGCCAGAACCAGAAAGGCCACGGCGGCTATTAATGCGGGTATCCAGAGTGGGAGATTGTTCATTGTTTTCAGGCCGGTTTTTCGGGATAAATTTCACGGGCAAAACGAAAAATTAATTTACACCATGAAGATTATGTTTGTCCAGCCTTCCTTCAAGGGCGGACAGGGTTCCTGATCTTGCATTATGGAGGTAAGGTTTTTTTTATATATCTTGACACATGTATAGTAAATTTCGATAATAAGAGAGATTACCCTTGTCCCATGAGCGGGCGTTTTTCCGGGAGACGTCCCATGGGGCGGAAAATCAAAAAATGGAGGCGTGCAATGGATAGTAAGGAATTGAAGAAAATCTTGGCGGGAGTGGGTATTGCCGGCCTGTTGGGCGGTATGCCCTTAAACGGCGGCGTCGCCTTTGGCGGCAGCGGCTGAGGCGCAAAAGACGACAGTGCAGTTAGCACTGAGAAACAGGCGCCGGCTGCTGCCGGCAGCGGCTGAGGCGGCAAAAAAGAGAGTGCGGTCAGCACTCAGGAAGAGTCTGCGGAAAAGACGGAAGGCGCTGTAGAGGAAAAACCTGCAACCGCCACTGAAGAGGAAGAAAAAAAAGCTCCGACCGGCGGCAGCGGCTGAGGCGCCAAAAAGTAGCAGTGCCGTCGGCACTGCAGATATGTATCACGCAGCAACGTTTTTTTTAGAGGAGCAGGGAACCCTCCCTGCTCCTTTCCCGGATTTTTTATTTCTTATTCCTTCTGCAAGACATGACACTTCATGAAACTCAAAAAGATTTTTCCGGCCTGTTTTACCGTACTCGATGAAGAGACGGAAAAAAAACTGCGTCAACAGGCCGACGGCGTTCTTCCCGAACATTTTCCCCAGATGCTCCTTGATAAAGGGAGCGGATTAGCAATTCCCCCCTATCTTGCTGATCTTGCCCGGCTTGAATATGCTGTCTTTTTGGTACGGGAAAAGGGAGATGATGGGTCGGCGGATGGCGTTGACAAACTCATCGTCAGCCCCTCCCTGCAGCTTCTGCGTCTCGACTGGAAAAATCTTGCGCTACAGCTTCCGGAAAGAGGAGGGAAATCAATTGTTCAGCCACTTCCAGGAGAAGAATTTGTTCTGGTTTATCTGGGGCCTGTGAGCGGGAAGGTGCTGGTTCGTCCGGCCCGGGAAAATGATCTGCTTGCTCTGAAGATCGTGGCGGAAGGGATCAGTCCCTTTGAGGCTGCCAAGGCCGCCGGGGTGGCGGTGGGGGTCATTGACCGCTGCCTGGAAAAGGCGGAGCTGCAGGGTATTCTTCTTGCCCCTCCTTCCCTGATCAGGCGAGATCCTTCAACGTTTTTCCCCGGCAGGAACATTGACGAAAGTTTTCTGGTCTCCCCGGTTTTCACCCTGCAATGGCATGTCACCCAGACCTGTGATCTCCACTGCCGCCACTGCTATGATAGAAGCGACCGCATTGCCCTGCCCCTTGAACAGGGGCTTCGCATTCTCGATGATCTCCGGAATTTCTGTGTCGAACATCACGTCAAGGGACAGGTATCCTTTTCCGGCGGCAACCCACTGTTATACCCCCATTTTTTCGAACTTTATCAGGGCGCGATTGAGCGGAATATGATGGCGGCTATTCTCGGTAATCCGGCGCCGCGATCAACCCTGGAAAAGATTCTGGCCATCGCCGAGCCCGTTTTCTATCAGGTGAGCCTGGAGGGATTGCAGGAACATAATGATTATATCCGCGGCCCGGGCCATTTTGAGCGGGTGCTCGGTTTCCTTGGTCTGCTTAAAGAGCTTGGTATTTACTCCATGGTCATGTTGACCCTGACCCGCGCTAACATGGAGCAGGTGCTGCCGCTGGCCGAGCTGCTGCGTGACCGGGTTGATCTTTTTACCTTCAACCGCTTGGCCATGGTGGGGGAAGGGGCGCAACTGCAGTCGGCGGACAGAAACGAGTTTCAGGAATTTTTACGTCGGTATCTTGCCGCTGCCCGGAGAAATCCTGTTATCAGTCTGAAGGATAATCTCCTTAATATTGTCCGCCGGGAAGAAAACATGCAGGTGTTCGGCGGCTGCGCCGGTCACGGCTGCGGCGCGGCATTTAATTTCATTTCCATTCTGCCGGACGGTGAGGCACATGCCTGCCGGAAGTTTCCTTCCCATATCGGCAATGTTTTTCAAAATTCCATTAGCGAAATCTACCACGGCGAGCAGGCCGCCCGTTATCGATCGGGGGCCGCTGAATGCGCGCCATGCGCCATTCGACCCGTCTGTGGAGGCTGTCTTGCCGTGGTGCATGGCTTGGGTCTGAATCCCTTCCAGGACAGGGATCCGTATTGCTTTATCTGAAAAAGAGGTCAGGGGGCGCCGTTCAGAATTTTATTGAAGATGTCGATGAGTTCGTCGATCTGGAAAGGTTTGCTTATTGCCGCGCAGAAGCCGTAGTTCCGGTATTCGGCCATGATCGGATCATTTGAATAGCCGCTGGAAACGACGACTTTCGCCTTGTCGTCAAGGGCAAGGATATGTTTGACCGCCAGCTCTCCGCCCATGCCGCCGGGAATTGTCAGATCCATGACAACGGCATCAAAGGGCTTCCCCGTCTCTGCTGCTTCCCCATAAAGGCGAATCGCCTCTTCTCCGTCTTCGGCCGTCACTCCTTCAAATCCAAGATGTTCCAGCATGCTTATCACGACGCTGCGGACAATTTCCTCATCATCCATGATGAGGATTTTCGCATTCCGGACAGGTGGGGAGTTCGGTTTTTTCGCTTGCTCCTGTGGCAGCACCTCCTTGGATGCGGGCAGCAGGATGGTGAAACTCGTGCCTTTCCCGGGGAAAGATGTTACGTCAATACGACCGCCATGATTGGCGACAATGGAGTGGCAGATGGCGAGACCAAGGCCTGTGCCCTCTTGTTTCCTGGAAAAGTAGGGATCAAAGATTTTATCAAGGTATTTTCCCGGAATACCGATGCCGGAATCACTGATGCTGATTTCGAGAAATTCAGTGGGGGCGGAATTTTTCGAATGAGGCACAGTTGTTCTGTTGCGGCAGGCGATTGCCACTGTTCCCCCTTCCGGCATGGCCTGGCGGGCATTGATAACCATGTTCTGGATCACCTGGCTGATCTGGCCGGGGTCGATGTCCCCCAGCCACAGGTTGTCGGCCAGGTCAAAAGCGCAGCTGACATTGCTGCCGCGCAGGACAAAAGTGGCTGATTCCCGAATGATCTCGCTAATGGAAGTAGGTTGGCGCAACGGAGCTCCGCCTCTGGCAAAGGTCAGCAACTGCTGGGTGAGGTTTTTGGCGCGCAGGGATGCTTTTTCCGCCTGGTCAAGCAGGTGGGCCGTATTCGTATTCTTTACCTGGAGTTTTGCGAGATTGATGTTGCCGAGGATGGCGGCCAGGATATTGTTGAAATCATGGGCAATGCCCCCGGCAAGCACCCCGATTGATTCAAGTTTTTTTGCCTTGAGCATTTCCGCGGCGAAATGGATTTTTTCGGTGACGTCACGGAAGACGAGGACCACGCCGATTATGCGGCTTTCCTGGTCGCGGATGGGCGCGCCGCTGTCTGCGATATGGCGGCGCTGGCCGTTGCGGTGGATGAGTACCGTGTGGTTGGCAAGCTCAATGATATTGCCGGTGGCAAGGACCTTTTCCGCCGGATTTTCACATTTTTTCCCGCTTTTTTCATTGATGATGTCGAAAATTTCCCCAAGCGGCTTGCCAAGAGCTTCATCCTGAAGCCAGCCGGTGAGATTCTCGGCTGCCTTGTTGATCAAGACCACCCTGCCTTCGGTATCGGTCGTGATGACGCCGTCCCCGATACTTCGCAGGGTTATGGTCAACCGTTCCTTTTCCTCGGCCAGGGCTCTTTCCGCTTTTTTTCTGTCGCTGATGTTCCGCACAACGGCAATGACAACATGGTTGCCGTAGAAACGGGCGGATTTCAGGGCAACCTCAACCCAGAACAGGGAACCGTCTTTTTTTCTGGCATGCCATTCAAAGAGCTGGGGGCCGATCGCGATGGCGGCGTGCATCTTCTGAAGGGCTTCCTGGGGAGTAAAAGGCACCACATTCGAACTGGCGGTTTCGGCCGTCAGCTTCAATGCCTCCTCTTTTGTGTAGCCGTATAGGTCGAGCATGGTCTGGTTGACATCAAGTATTTCACCGGTTTCACCGTTGTGAATGAAAATCGCGTCACTGGGTGCATTGTAGATGGCGCGATACCGATTTTCGCTGCGTTGCAGCTCAGTCAAAGCCTGGTCAAGCTCGCGCTCCCTTTTCCGGATGATTTCCAGCTGCTTTGTTTTGTCCTCCATCTGTTGTTTGAGGGTTTCGACCATCATGGCGATGTCGTGTTGGAGAGTGGCGAGCTCAAGAATGGATTTTCCGCCGATTTCCTGCTGATAATCTCCCTGGGAAATTTTTTCGGCAAAGCGGGAAAGTTTAATGATGGGGGAAATGATGAATTTCTGCATGGCGATCATGAAGGCAAGGGCGATGATTAAAGCCAATGCCAGAACCAGCAGGCTGATGCGGAGAAAGAGATTTTTTGCGGCAAAGAGTTCGTCGTAACTGATGCAGAGGCCGATATAGCTTTGCCAGGGTGTATAGTAACGGCTGACGGCCAGCATGTTGCGGTCGCTGACGGTATAAGACAAGGTGTGCCTGCCGTCGGAAGCCAGTTGAGTGAAAAAAGCGGAAAATTCCGGGTCGGAGCTATTTTGAAAATATTCTGAAAGAAGAATGGTTCGGTCCCTGTTGACGACGAATACACGGCCGGTTTCTTTGTATCGGGTGGCGGCAAGTTTTGCCAGACCATCTGTTTTGATCTCGTCCAGGTGGCTCTGGCTGTCTTCAAGCCCGACACGGCGCAGGGTTTCGTAGCGCCGGTCAATGGGTTGGATCAAGGATTCCAGTTTTTCCCCGAGCAACTCGGTTCCCAGCTGGAAAATGATCCCGTCCAGCAGTTTGCTGCCGGCGAAAAGCTGCGGCAGTGAAAGGGCAAGTATCAACATCGACATGACCAGCAGGAAGAGTCCCCGGATGGAGGAGAAGATGTTTTTTTTCCTCGTCATTTCTGCCGGCCTGTTCTCGCTGTTTTCATTTGACGATAATGTCGACTGCTTCGAGCGCGTCGAATGATATGGGCAGATTTCTTTTTCTTGCTGCCTTCAGGTTGATGAAGGAGACTTGTCGGGCCTGTTGCGGCAGGGTCTGGGCAATGGTTTTTTTCTCGTCAAAAATATCAGCGGTCATTGCCGCCGCTTGGGTGCCGCAGAATCCGAAAGGGTTGAACAATCCGGCAATAATGTCATAACCAACATAATCCTTGATTGAACCCCGGTCGATGTCCAGAGTCAGAGCGGTTACAACCGGCACGCCACTGGCGAGCAGTGATTCATGATTTTTAAAGCTGCCGACAATGCCGCCGTAGGCTTCAATTTTTTCCTCCTGAAGTTGCCGGATCACGGCAGTTACGCTGTCGGCCAGGTCGGGAAAGGAAATGGTGAAGCCATGCCGCTCCTCCGACGAAAGATTGTCATAGGCTTTTTTAAAGACCTGGTCGGCGGGAATGCGGGAGTCGTAGACATAGGCATAACGGCGGCTCTCGGGCATGATAAGCCGGGCGATGCGCAGAATTTTTTCCGGCGGGTACATGAGGTAGATGCCTGAAATGTTGGTTCCGGGCGGGGTGTTCAGAGAGGGCAGCATCTCCAGGGCAACGGATTCAAGAACGGGAACAAAGAGCTGAGGCACGGTGGTCGTTTTCAGGATTTCCCGCACAGGCATGGAAACCCATCCGCAGGTGATGAACATGTCGGCCTCGTCCCTGTAACGTTCCACCGCCGCCTGGACCTCGGGAATGGAGTCCTGATTCGCGGTTTTGGTCAGAATGTCGGTATATTCGACATGTTGCCCTTCGATGAACCCGCGCAGGGTCATGGCGGTTTTGAATTCAGTGATGACGTCGGTAAAATGGGCCGGAGCAATGGGATAGCGGATAAAAATGACATGTTTGGGCCGCGCCCAGGCCGTTTCAGAAAGAAATCCGGTAAGGGCAAGCAACAGGACAACCAGGGTAAGAAAGCGTGTGGTTCTGCTGCAGGACATGTTTTCACCGTTCGGAGAAAAAATTGGGAAGAAGCACCTTTTAATTATGGACGCCAGCGGCTTGAAACGTCAAGAAAAATGTAACATTGTGATAATGTCGGGTTCGGGTAAATTCTCCGCATATTTACCCTAATGACGAATAACATGTGCTATAATTTCGAAAAGCAACGACAATTTTACAAATGGGGGAGCAGTCGGGATGATCAAAGTAGGAATTATCGGCACCGGTATTCATGGCTCCCGCTATGCCCGGCATATCGTCAACGATCTGCCGGAGCAGCTTAAACTCACGGCCATATCCCGCAGGGGAGAAGAGGGCAAAGAACAGGCTGAGGGGTGGCTGACCAGTTATTATGCGGATTGGCCTGATCTTATCCGGGATCCGGAGGTGGAGGCGGTTATTGCCGTCACTCCGCCTGTGCTGAATGTGGAGATCGCCCGTTGCTGCGTATTGGAAAAGAAACCGTTGCTCATGGAAAAACCGTTGGCCATGGATTACAGGAGCGGAGCCGGGATTGTCGCCATGTTTGGTGAAGCCGGTCTGTCGCTCACCGTGGGACAGACCCTGCGGTATAACACGGTTATCCGCGCACTCCGCCGTTCGCTTGGCAGGGTGGGACGACTTGTCGGTTTTTCCGCCAGTCATCGGCTCGAACCGTCAAACCATTCCTGGCAGGCGAATCCGGCAATTGCCGGAGGAGGGGTCATTCTGCAGACTGCGGTGCATATGTTTGACGCTTTGCGTTTTATCACCGGTTGTGAGGTAAAAAGGGTGCGGGCATCCATGTTCCGCGTTCACAACCCCGGGCTGGAGGACCTCTTCACCGCGCAGCTCGAGATGGAAAACGGCGTGGTTGGGGTGGTGAATGGAGCCAAGGCCGGCAGGGGCCGGTCGGGGCGCTATGAGTTTGTCGGGATAGACGGCGAACTGCACGGTGATCAGATTCACGGGCAACTTGATTTTATCTGCGGCGGCAGGCGGGAAGCCCTGGGCCACCCGCCCCTTGGGGGCACCATTGTGCCGCTGCTCGCCGACTGGCATTCCTTTCTTTCCGGACGTGCGACCAACCCTGTTTCCGGAGAGGAGGGGCTGGCCGCACTTGCGGTTTGCGAAGCCTGCGTGCTTTCCGCCACCCGGGACCATTGGGTGGCGATGGAGAGTCTGTGAAAGTTCACTTACCCATTGATTTTTTTAAGCAGCCAGGCCATGTTCCTTCCCAGGTCATGCATGGTTTTGATCCCTTCCTCGTCCTTTTCCACCTCTCCCGGTTCCCGACCGATGCCGATATTCCAGTAGGATGAACCGACGATGATCATCTGACCGATGGTAAAGAAGTTGTTCAATGAGTGGAAGACATGGGATGCGCCGGCCCTGCGGACGGCAACCACCCCGGCGCCGACTTTGCGCTGGAACATGTCGCCGTTGGCCCTTGAAACCATGCCGCAGCGTTCGATGAGTCCCTTCATGGAGGCGGAAACATCGGCAAAATAGGTGGGGGAGCCGAGAAGGATGCCGTCCGCCTCAGTCATCTTTTCAATGGCCTCGTTGATGATGTCGCTTTCCACCGCGCAGCGCTGGTTTTTCCGTTCAAAACATTTGTAACAGGCGATACAGCCCGGCACCTGCCTGCCGGCAAGTTCAATCAGTTCGGTGGATATCCCTTCCTGCTCAAGTTTCGTCAGGACATGGTTCAAAAGATGAGCGGTATTTCCGCCCTTACGGGCGCTGCCGCTGAACGCAACGACTTTCATGGATGTTCCTCCTTGTTTTAAAATATTTTTTCATCTGGAGCCTCGCTTGAACAACACATCGTGGTAAATGGAATACCAGCTTCTCTCTTCTTGACATTGGAAAAAAGTTTGTGATATGCAATAGTAAGCAAAGATTGTGATAATATTTTTATTCATATTAATCAGGAACGGCCATGTCTTCACCAGAAAAAAACGGTCATGGGGAAAAGAATTTTTCTGTTATGGGGCTTTTTGACTGCAAAGCAGGAGGTGCTCTCGGCTGTTTTGTCCAGAAATGTCTCGACACCAGCATAACCGGCAAGCTGATCGGCATGCTGGTTGTTTCGCTTTTCGGCTTTGCCGTATTGATTATCATCAATACGGTTGCCCTGCATAAGATCGACGCCCAGAACATGGCCATCAGGGATGTTTCCATTCCCGAGTATAAAATCAGCCAATATATCCTGCGCAGCATCAATGGTTTCAAGATCTCCTTGATTCATATTCTCAACGAGCCGGAACTCAAGGAAGACAACCGTAATGTCAGGGCCAACAGGGAACGGATTGACGATATCGGCACCATGGTCAAATCGCTGCGAAACGGCGGGTCCGTTCTCGATGTGGCCAAGGTGTCGAGTCGCACCCTTGATGTTTTCACGGTAAAGGCTCCCGATGATCCTGTCATGCGCGAGCTTGCCGACGATATCAATGATGAATACCATAGCTTGAGCGAGGCATATGGGAATCTGATCGGCAATATGGTGCGGATGGGTCCGTCGGCCAAGAAGGATGAGCATCTTGATGATCTGATGAGCAGTCTCGACGAGATGTATGAACTTGTCATTGAAATGACGGTTGAAATCAATAAACAGTATGCCGCGCGTTTCAGCGACCTGGAAGAAATCATCGATCACTCCAGGACACGTTCCATTTGGCTGGGCATAATGATAGCCGTCATCCTTTCCATCGCCACCATTCTTTATATTCTCATCATTGTCATGCCGCTGCGCGATATTCTCGATAAAATAAAAATTATCGCCAAGGGAGAGGGCGATCTTGCCCAGCGAATTGAAGTTAAAAGTCATGACGAGGTCGGCCAGCTTGCCAATCAGCTCAACACCCTGGTGGATAATATTTTCAGTCTTAATTCGTTCAAGGGCATCATTGAAGAGGAGGAGTCGACAACCGAGGTCAATCAGCGTCTGGCCGCCCTGCTGCGGGACAGGTATCATTTCGACCGCCTTTTTATTTATGAGATGACCGGCAGCAAGAACAAGATGTCTGTTGCCTATGCCGCTGAATATAGGGATGTCTGCAGCCCGGAAATACTCGACGATGCCAATTTCTGCCGGGCCAAGCGCACCGGTCATGCCATTTCCTCCCTGGAATTCCCCAATATCTGCAAGATTTTCCCCCATAAGGAAAGGCTCGACCACCATTGCATTCCGATGATTGCCGGCGGCCGGGTTGTCGGTATTGTGCAGTTTCTCCATGAGAAGGAAAGTTCCCCTGAAAGTCGCGAGCATTTTGAAAATCTGGTGCAGCGGGCGACGCGGTATATCAAGGAGGCCACGCCTGTCATAGAGGCCAAACGCTTTGCCTCCGCTCTGCAAGAGACAACTCTGCGCGACCCAATGACCGATCTCTATAACCGGCGTTTCCTGGAATCCTATACCGACACGCTGGTGGCGAGCACCATCCGCCGGCAGACAAGGGTGGGCATTCTCATGTGCGACATGGATTTCTTTAAAGAGGTCAATGACACCTATGGCCATGAAACCGGTGATGTGGTGTTGATCAAAACAGCGGAGATATTAAAAAGCAGCGTCAGGGCTTCCGATATGGTGATCCGTTATGGCGGCGAAGAATTTATCATTCTCCTGATTGATGTGAAAAGCAGGAAGGATATTCTCGATCTTGCCGAGAAGATACGGAAAACCATGGAGGAAACGGTGATTAACGTACCGGACGGAACCCTGAAGAAGACCCTGAGTATCGGCGTGAGCGAGTTCCCCACCGATACGGATGGCTTCTGGGAGGCGATTAAATTTGCCGATGTCGCCCTCTATCGCGCCAAGGAGGACGGCCGCAACCGCGTTGTCAGTTTCAGTCCGGAAATGTGGAAAGAGGAGAAGTATTAAAGTTTGTCAAATTTCTAGACCGGCAGGATCAAAGAGAACGTACTGCCGGTTCCGTTTCCTTCGCTCTCCGCCCAGATCGTGCCGTGGTGCAGTTCCACCAGTCGTCTGGTCAGGGAAAGTCCAAGCCCTGTTCCCTGATATTTTCTGCTGACCGAACTTTCCACCTGCTCAAACGGGGTGAAAATCCGCTGTAAATCATTTTTTGCAATCCCTATTCCTGTATCAACCACGGAAATTTTGATCAGATTGCCCGCAGGTACGGTTTTTTCTGTGTCATTCGGTGACAAATGGCGGAGCCATTCCGATAGTGTCGAGCTTTCAACCCTGATCATGATGTGCCCGCCCTGTGGAGTGAATTTAACGGCATTTGCCAACAGGTTGAAGATGACCTGCTTGAGCTTGCGTTCATCCGCTGTAATTTGTCGCGGAATGTTTTGATCGAGATCAAGGGCAAGGGTGATATTTGATTTGTCAGCCTTGCCCTTGACCATGATGAAACTGTGGGAAAGCAGTTCGGCCAGATCAAATTTTTCAAGGTGCAGTTCCAGTTTCCCCGCCTCAACCTTGGAAAGATCAAGGATGTCATTGATCAGGGAAAGGAGGTGGCGGCTGGACTGGAGGACGTTGTTGAGGTAATCCGATTGGGTATCGTTCAGTTCTCCGAAATGTTTGTCCAGCACCACTTCGGTAAAGCCAATGATGGCATTCAGTGGAGTTCGTAACTCATGACTCATGTTGGCCAGAAATTCGCTTTTGGCCACACTGGCAACTTCCGCTTCCTGTCTTGCCCTGCTCAGCTGATTGTAGGTCTCCTCCAGGGTATCCATCATCACATTGAAGTCCATGGTCATGTTTTCCATTTCGTCAATGGCGGTTTCCCATTCCCTGGGGGCGGGGACACGGATGCTCAAGTTACCTTCTTTTTCCGTCACTTGATGGAGGGCGGTTATCAACTGGTTGATTTTGTTGAAAACTCTCATTTTGAGCAGAAAAAAAAGGGCGATGGAGATCGTCACCGAGGCAAAGAAGGGAATCAGGTTGGCGGTTATCAGTCGTCGCCGCTGCTGGATAAAGCTCTGTTTGTCGAGGGCCATGGTGAGGTAGCCGATGTTTTCGCCAAAAAGATTCGAGAGGTTTTGGGTTTTAGTGGCGTAGGATATGTTATTGTGGGTTAAGCTGTCTTCCAGGGGGAACTGGACGGTGTCGCCGGTGAAGCTGGTCAGGGAGGGTTGATGGTCCTGGTTGAAAAGGGTGATTTCCGCTCCGGCGATCTCCGTCATGTGTTTGATGAGGCTGGTGTTGCCGTTTATCAGCTTGAGCATGACAATGTGGCCATAGGTGTCGCCGGAGTCGTGAAGCAGGGTGACAACGGACTTGATCGCCATGATTTTCTGCTGTCCGTTACTTATCTGCGGAGGCATGCCCTGCAGGGCGAGAATGGAGGCGGGAATTTCGGTCAGACAGACATGCTGTTCGGGATGCTGCACGAAAATCTGGTATTTCGAATGGTGGGAAATGTTCGTGCCGAGACGATTGCAGGAAACAAGGTTAAGGTCCCCGTCAAAAAGGAATATCAGGTCGATATCGTGCTTTGCCGCAATGGTCTGCAGCATGACCGTTATCGGCTTAATCTTGTCATAATCAAGAAAATCAATGAATTTACGGTTCTGTTCCTTGATGATGCCCGAGACCATGCCGATTTTGTCGAGTTCGTAGCTGAGGATTGATTCGGCAATGATCAGCTTTGATTGCAGCTGTTGACTCAACTGCAAGTTTACTTTCCTGGTTTCCTGAATGGATGAGTATATGGCATTGCCGATGATCACGGCGATGAGCAGGATGAAAAGCAGGATGAGTTTGCGGATAATGGTTCGGCGAGGACCCTTTTCGTGGGGTTCCTTCCGCGCGGGATGGGAAGGAGTGGCGCGCATCATTGGTGCATGTTCCGATTGATCATCTTTTGGCCGATAATGCAAAGTTGGACCTTGCAGGTTATTCGCACGAAAGCCTTTTCTGCAGGCTGCTCTGGCCCTGAATCAGCGGAAATCCTTCCGTCTGCCAGCGGGAGGTTCCCCCTTTTAAGATTCCCACCACATTATACCCCTGCATGGTGAGAAATTTGGCGGCGATGGTGGATTGTTTCATGATCCAGTCCGTAATAAGTATTTTTTGGTTTTTTGGAATAAGGTGAAAATTGTCCTCAAGGAAAACCAGGGGACAATGCCGGGCGTTTTTAATGTAGTTTCCCGCCAGGGTGGAGTTGTCGAATTTGAAATTGAGATCGTCCAGGTTCAGGGTCTGCCGGTCCAGGCTCCTGACGTCCAGGAGAAAGATATTGGCATCTTTATTGAGAATTTTCTGAAACTCATCCGGAGAAAGCTTTGCCACTTTGATGTGCTGCCATTCATCACTGGTTGTCATGGTGTAATTGAAGTAACGCCATTCCGGAATGCCGCCGGTCAAGTAATAAACCTCTGTGTGCCCTTTTGCCACCGCAATCCTTGCGGCCCGCTTGCTGTAAGTTCACCTGTCGCTTAAGCAGTGAAATATCAGCGGAATTGACTTGTCCACCGGCAGGTCCTTGGTGTTTGCCATTTTTGTGATGGGGATATTGATGGAGCCGGTAATGTGCTGGAAGGCGTATTCTATTTCACTCAGAACATTGACGATGACAAGCTTTCTGCCGCTGTCCATCATCTGCTTGAGCTCAAACGCCGCTATCTCTTTGTAACCTTCAAGGGATTGCTCTTCCTGATTTTCTGTTTCGTCTTCCCGCTCCTGAGTGTGCCCCGGGTGTGCCGTCAAGAACATCCCGAGGAAAAAAAAGATGAAAAATCCGTATATTTTTTTTCGTCTGTTCATCGTTGCCGTTCTTTCTCGCAAAGATCCTTGTCATGGGCCAAAGAGGTCTCTCTATACTCGAGAGGCAGTTTTTCATCGCGCCAGCGGACTATTCCTCCCTTGAGAACACCGATAACGTTATATCCGAGATTGCTCAGAAATTTGGCGGCAAGGATGGATTTTTTATTTGTCCAGTCGCTGATAACGATGCCGGCGTCTTTGGGGATGTTTTTGTGCCAGTCCGCCAGATAAACCATGGGGCAGATATGCGTATCCTTAATAAAGATTTTTTCCAGGTTGCAGTCGATGGGGCGGACATCCAGAACGTAAAGAGAGCTGTCCGCTTCCAGCATTGAGTAAAGTTTCTTGGGACTTATCTTGTTGACTTTGATGGAGGCGTAATCCGGGTTGACAGCCAGGGGGTAATTGAATGACCGCCACTCCGGTATGCCGCCTTTGAAACAAAAAACATTGGCGTAACCACGTTCGGCCGCAATCCTTGCGGCACGGGGACTGTATGGTCAATCGAGGCCCATGCAGTAGATGATCAGCGGGGTCGACTTGTCGGCCGGCAATAATTTTGTCTTGGGAAAGTCGATTACGGGGATATTGATTGAACCGGGAATGCGCAGTCCATCATATTCGATTTTACTCAAGACATTGATTACGACCACCTTGGGATCGTTTTCAATCATGTTTTTGACTTCAGGGGCGGTAATATACTGAAGTGGCTTGCCGTGGACATTGTTGCCGGGAAACAAAAACAGCATTGCAAGGACAAAAAAAACCCGCCCAAAAACAAAGGAAGTGTGGGTCGGGAGAGGCGAGAAGTCTTTCATTATTATTGTGCCTCGTTCAGAAACCGAATGACATCATTGACAAATGTCCGGGTGTTGATGGGTTTGCTTATGTAGCCGGTGCAACCAGCGGTTTGGGCTTTTTCTTCGTCGCTTTCCATTGCAAAAGAGGTGACGGCAATGATAGGGATATGGGCGGTGCGCGGGTCGCTTTTAATGGCTTTCGCCGCACTTAACCCGTCAAGGCCGGGCAGTTGGATGTCCATCAGGATAAGATCGGGCAGTTCCTGCTTGGCGATCATGATGCCTTTTTCCGCATTGGTTGCCTCAAGTACAAGAAAGCCGCCCAATTCAAGGAGAGTATGGACAAGTTTCAGGTTGAGCTCATTGTCTTCGATAACCAGAATTTTTTTCTCTGACATGACTCCCGGGATCCTGCAATAAAATTAAACAGAGTATCTTTTTTCCGCGTGGCAACGGACGGAATTATCGCATATTTCCGTCAATAATACAACCTTCTCTTTATGTGAAGAAAATTCACATAAATCGATTTTCTCCTGAGCACGTTGATTCTTCAATCTTAAGTCGTTTTCCTGGAAGAAAAAATAAGGAAAACGAGCGTTTTTCATGGTAATATTGCGGGAATGACCTGCAATAACCTGATTTTGACCGTCCGCCCTGTCTACGGTCAATGATCTGTGTCAGTTTTTTTCAGAGAGAAGAGGGGGAGAGATGGGAACGGATAGCACCGGTGATCATGTGTACGATCTGAGGCGCATTGAGGATGTTTTTGCCTGTCTGGAAATAATCAGTATAGCCCGTGGCGCAATGTTTGGAGTGGATCCGGAAATTGCCCGGCGCATGGAAAAGGTCAGTGATGCTCTGGGCGCTCTTGCTCAGGTCGTTATGGATGGTGAACTTGCTGAGCCGGCCGGTGCCGCACAGCATTCCGGAATGACCGAACGGGTTGTGGCGGCAGAGGAAAAGCCTTCTGCCGTCGCCGCGAACGTGGATGTTCTCGCCGATTTGACCGCAGGTGACCCCCAACCGGCCTCCACAGGGGGGAAATGTGCTGGGCCGGAGCAGGAAGGGTCCATTGTTGATATTCTGACCGGAGAGAAAATAAAATAGCCTTCAGATGGTTTCTGGGGCGGATATGCGGCAATGGCGCTGTCAAAAGAAGATGGTAGTAAATGGAAATGGAGTTTCTGCATGGCGAAAATTCTTGTTGTCGATGATGAAACACAAATACAAGATTTGTTGAAAATGCTTCTGGAGGGTCTGGGGCATTCGGTGAAAACCGCCGATAACGGCTCAATCGGTTTGAAGTTGCTCTCCCATGAACATTTTGATCTGGTCATAACCGACATTTTCATGCCGGAAAAGGAAGGGCTGGAAACAATAATAGAGATAAAACGTGATTTCCCTGCCGTAAAGGTGATTGCCATATCCGGGGGAAACGGCAGTGGTTGTGATTACCTGCCTTTTACAAGGCCCTTGGGTGCGAGCGGCTGCCTGAACAAGCCGTTTACCAATCATGAAATTGTGACGCTTGTTCAGGAGCTGCTCGGCTGATATTATTCCAGTTTGCATTCAAGCCGGCACCTTTGCCGCTTCGCTGCTGTCGGCTGCACTGCGCGATGACGACCGGAATGATTCCTGGAATGCCGATATGAAGAAAATTCAGAATTAACTACACCGTGCGGCAGAGCCGCCCGAAGCCGCCGGGAATCGTCCCCGATGCCCAGAAAATGGTTCCCTGTTTGAAATCACAAAACCAGTAGCCGCCAGGCTCCCTTTTTCCATCGATGAAAACAAAGGGCTGTGCTTCGGAAAAACATGGGTTGAGATGCTGGCCATTGCTGTTTTTTTGCGGCTCCAGAAGAGACAATGCCTCTGTCATGGTCGGCAGCCGCCAGTCGTCATATCCGGCAAATTTTTCGTCGTTCAGCTGCCTGATATAGGCCTGTATTTTGCGGATGCTGTTTATGTCACATCCCCCCCGTTGCCACATGATTCCTGTTGTCTTGTCGGTAACCGTCAGTCCATCGCCATTGTCCACCAGGAAATTGGTGAATTCCCCTGATGGATTATGCTGACTGTCAAAGAAATTTCCTTGTCTGATGATTGCGGGAACATCATCTTCCCCTATCAGTTCAGGGGTTTTCGGGAGATCAGCGCTTTTCATGTCGTCGGGGAGCCGGCTATCGACAGACGGAAGGCCGCTTCCCGGTGCTTTCTGTTCGATAATGGTTTCACAGGGAAAGACCATGCCGTCATTTGTGGTGTCGACAACATTTTCCTTGAGCCATTTCTTCAGGATATCATCAATGGCATAGCTTTTGTCGAGGCCGAAAGTTTTCCCTTGTTTTTTGACCGCGGTGTCGATCAGCTCTTGGGGGGCATTGATCCGGGCAAGGACACGTGCGTGCTTGATCCCTCTTTCCATGAGGCATAAAGTCGGCGGATTTTCCCATGTGTCGATAAAGAAATAATAATATCTTTCTGACGCATGTTTTATGCGTTCCTTGCCCCCCCAGCTTTCAAAGATGGCAAAAGTCTCAGCCGGGTGCAGATCCCAGTCAATGTCCGGCAGGTTGTCAGATTGGAAGTCGAGTTTTTGGAATAAGCCCATGTTGCCTCCTTGTTAGTCTAGTTTAAATCGTCCTGGGGTGTATATATGAAAAATGAGAATACGTGAGGGGATATTTCATCGTGCTTATATTTAATAATAGTTACCAATTTAAGTAAAAGCAAATTTTTTTATCAGTCCAATGTGATTTTTTTTAAAAACATCCATGGAGGTGGCGGTTGAAAGTGGTTTTGCTGGGTGACTCCCTTTTTCAATTTTACAACTGGCAGCAGCGTTTTCCCGGTCTTCTCGTTGTTAACCGGGGGATTGCCGGAGAAACGGTGAAGGGATTGCTTGCCCGAATCACTGCTGAACTTACCCATATCGAGAATAAGGATGTCGTTATGTTTATGATTGGCGCCAACAATATCGTCATGGAGGATTATGGGTTCGTGGGGGATTATCAGTCCATGCTGACCAAGTTCCGGAGGGAAAAGCCCTGCTGCCGGCTTGTGGTTACAAGTCTCATTCCCTTTCGTCTTCCCTGGCTTTCTCCGGATGCGATTTTCCGCATCAATAATCTGCTGCGGAAAACGGCCGGTCAATGGGGCGCTGATTACCTCGACATCCATGTTCGTTTGGTTGCCGGGGAGTCCGGAGAAGAAAGGTGTTTCCTTGAGGATGGGGTTCATCTTTCCGAAAGAGGGTACCGGATATGGACTAATGAAGTTGAACGCTATTTGTCCACTTTCACGGAAGGGTAGAAAGGGTGTTTTTTTGGTGAGAGAGCTTGCTATTTCACGGTGTCAATGATAGTGTTTTAATGAATTTTATGCCCGTGTGAAAAAGTCTGATCGGTTGCTGCATGGGGGGCTGACGGGGAGTCATGCTTGTTTCGAAATCCCCCTTCCGGCTCAACGTTATTTGTCTGACAGGCTTTTCGCTGTGCTCACCCTGTTGCAATTGAGGTGATTTGGATTTTTCATCGGAAAGTTTACGGTTCGGAACTTAATCGGCAGCAGTGTTCCATTCTTTCAAATAAGTCGAATTGAGGGATTTTATATGTACGTGAAAATTGACAAAGATTCAATTGAGGTAGTTGTTCTGACCGCAACGATGAAAATTGTCGGAACCATTTATACGCTTCCCCAGGAACGATTGACCGATTTCATGAGTGAATCCAACTCGAACACGCTTCCCATGACGGAAGCGTCAATTTATACCCTGGTTGATGGAAAACTCATCGCCAAGACAAAGTTTCTCAGCCTGAACAAAAAAGACGTAACCATGATCTTCCCCTCTGCCGAATTGATTAAATAATTCGGGATCTTTTTTTAATTCCCTGCCCGTGTCATCAGGCGTGTCGGTCCGGAAAAGTCCTTTTGTCATGGATATTGCCTGGTTTTCGAGTAACGGCAGTCTGTTGCCGTCTTTTGTCATTTCAAGCATGTGTTTCCGTCTCTTCCTGCTCTATGCCAACATGTTGGGCTGTGTGTGAATACGATTGCCGGTGAAAAAATGGACCAGAAAACAGCTGAACATGAATTAGCAGAAACCACCACCCTGTATGAAATAACAAAGGTGCTTGCTTCGTCCATCGATCTGCGGGAATGTCTCCATCAGGTCATGAAGATCCTGGCTGAAAAAAAAGGCATGCAAAACGGCACCGTCAGCATCATTAACCCAGCCACCTCAAACCTGGAAATCGAAGTGGCCTTCGGTTTGACCGGCGAGGCCCGGAAAAGAGGGAAATACCGCGTTGGTGAGGGGATCACCGGCAGGGTTGTTGCAAGTGGAGCTCCGATTGTCGTTCCACAGATCAGCGAGGAACCCCTTTTCCTCAACAGAACCAGATCCCGGGGCGATATCAAGCAGAAGATGGTTTCCTTCGTCTGTGTCCCCATTAAGCAGGGACAGCAATCCATCGGCGCCCTGAGCGTCGATAGGGAGTATCGTGAAGGACTTGATTTTGACAAGGACCTGCGTTTTCTCACCATCATCAGTGGCTTGATCGGCCAGTCCGTCACCCGGATATTGGCTGTGAGCGAAGAACGGAAAAGGCTGGAAAGGGAAAATATACTCTTAAAAAAGGAGCTGCGCGGCAAATATCAGATAGGCAATATCATCAGCAACAGCAGTCGCATGCAGGAAGTGTTCGAGATGATCTTTCGAGTGGCGGATTCAAATGCCACCGTGTTGCTGCGGGGAGAATCCGGTACGGGCAAAACATTGGTGGCCAAGGCAATCCATTACAACAGCAAGCGAGAAAAAAAACCTTTTGTTGTGGTGAACTGTTCCGCCTTGCCGGAAACCCTGCTTGAAAGTGAACTGTTCGGCCATGAGAAGGGTGCCTTTACAGGTGCCAGCAGTCTGAAAAAAGGACGATTTGAACAGGCTGAGGGGGGTACAATTTTCCTTGATGAAATCGGTGATCTGACTCATGCTGTGCAGGTGAAACTGCTCAATGTGGTCCAGGACAGGGAATTTCAGCGTTTGGGGGGAACCGGGCCGATCAAGTGCAATGTTCGGTTGATTGCCGCCACCCATAAGGATCTTGAAAAGGCGGTTGAAGACGGCAACTTTCGCGAGGATTTTTATTACCGCCTCAACGTCTTTCCTGTTTATCTTCCTCCCCTCCGGGAAAGGCGAACCGATATTCTGCTGCTGGCTGAATACTTTCTCAAGAAGTTCTGCACGGAAAATGAAAAGAAGATCTCCCGCATCACCACCCCGGCCATTGATCTGCTCATGCAGTATCACTGGCCGGGGAACGTTCGGGAGTTGCAGAATTGCATGGAGCGGGCAGTGCTGATCTGTGATGAAGACGCCGTGAAGAGTTACCATCTGCCTCCCACGCTGCAGAGCTCGGAAAGCATGAATGAACGCAATCCCCTTTCCCTTGCTGCTGCGGTGGAGAATTTTGAGCGGGAACTTATTGTCGACGCGCTGAAAAGTGCCAGGGGAAACCAGACCCAGGCCGCCAAGCTTCTGGAAACAAGCCTGCGCATCATCAATTACAAAATCCACAAATATGCCATCGAGCCGCAGAATTTCAAGGTAGAGCAAGAGTGAAAATCGTTCTTCATGTCTGCTGTGGGCCGTGTGCCGTCTATCCCCTTGATGTTTTAAGAGGGGAGGGAATGTCGGTGAGCGGCTTTTTTCATAACCCCAACATCCACCCATTCCGGGAATTCAAACAACGTATCGCTGCCGTGGAAGAGCTGTCAACGCATGAGAATTTTCAGGTAGCCATTGACCGCGAATATGGATTGCGTTCTTTTCTCCGGCAGGTTGTCTTTCACGAGGATGCGCGGTGTGGTTTCTGTTACGAGATGCGCCTTGTCGCCACAGCTTTCCATGCTGTTTCCGTCAATGCGGATGCCTTTACGTCCACTCTTCTTTACAGCCGTTACCAGAATCACGAATTGATCCGAAAACAGGGAGAGGCGCTGGCAGAGCGTTTCGGCATCCCGTTTTACTATCGGGACTTCCGGATGGGCTGGCAGGAAGGTATTGATCGCTCCAAAAGCATGGGGCTTTATCGGCAGCCCTACTGTGGGTGTGTTTACAGCGAACAGGAACGCTACGATAAGGGATGGGGGAAAAACAAAGATAAGGGTGAGGTGTAGTAACAGGCCTTCGTGCCTGCAGGAGAAAGACATGAAGGCCCCGTTGAATTTGCCGACCTCGGTTATTGCGGCGGCTGCGGCGCTGCTCCGAAATCCTTGAATGTGGCCCAGTCCGGCAGGCCGATTTCCGGAACCCAATCCCGCCAGCTGCTTTTCAACGGTTGTCCTGATTCAAGCTGGGCAAGAAGATTTTCTGCATCAGGAGCAATGGAGCTGTCCGGATAGTTGTCCATGAGATAATGGAGCCTGGCCTTGCTCTGCTCAAACTTTTCAGTTTTGATGTAAAAGGTTGCCACATACATTTCGTGGCTTGCGAGAAAATCGCGGACAATGCTGATTTTGGCCTTTGTTTCTTCCGTATAAGGCGATACCGGGTATATTTTGAGCAATTTGTTGAAGGCGTTTTCCGCTTCGATGGCATGGCCGGGGTCACGGTCGATTGTATCTATCTGCTTATAATAACACATCCCGATCTGATAAAGAACGTAGGGCAAAGCCTCGTTGGTGGGGTGATTTTTGCTGAATTCCTCGTAGGCCGCGATTGCTTCACCGTAATGGCTCAGATGATAATGACAGTCTGCTGTTTTCAGTTCGGCCATCAGGCTGAAGCGGCTGAAGGGAAAGCGTTCCTGGATTTCTCCGAAAAGCTTGAGCGCGCTGCTGTACTGACCGTGATTGAATTCGTCCAGGGCGTCCATGGCTAGGGATTCCGGTGATGCCTGTACCGTATCCCCATCAGTGAACATGGACTTGATGTCTCGATAAACCGAGCATCCAGGCAGAACAAGGAGGGATGCGCAGACAAAGAGCAGAAGCAGCCTTTTCGGCCATAACGACAGATTGTTATTGCGTAAAATAAGATTCATGGAAGGATCGTTGTTTGTCCGGGACAAGTGAAGGCGCGGGGAAATCAGCTTTGCCGCGCTTTTTGTTTTATTTGAGCGAGCCGAGATATTCCTCGGCCGCAAGACAGGCTACCGCCCCTTCGCCCGCAGCGTTGACGATCTGGCGGACCGCTTTGCTGCAGATGTCTCCCGCCGCCATCACTCCGGGCTGGGAGGTTCTCATTTCCCTGTCCGTTACGATAAAGCCGTCTTCGTTCTCCAATTGATCAAAAGGCAGCATTTCATTGTTTGGCCGGGTGCCGATGAGCACAAACACACCCTTGACGGCAAGTGTTGATTCTTCACCGGTAACGACGTTTTTCAGAAGTATTTCTTCGACTTCCTTGCTGCCGTGAATTTCCGTGACAATTGAATCCCAGATGAATTCGATCTTGTCATTGGCAAAGGCCTTTTCCTGGACGATTTTTGTCGCCCGCAATTCGTCCCGGCGGTGTATGACGAAGACCTTGGTGGCAAATTTGGTGAGGTGGATCGCTTCCTGGATCGCGGTGTTGCCACCCCCGACAACGGCAATCTCAAGTCCTCGGTAAAAAGGGCCGTCGCAGGTGGCGCAGTAGGAGACCCCTTTGCCGGTCAACTCTTTTTCACCGGGAACATCAATCTGGTTCGGTCTGGCTCCGGTGGCAATAATTATCGCCTGACTGGTGATGGTTTCGCCGTTATCCAGCACTATTTTTTTGACCGGACCGGCCAGATCCATGGATTTAACCTCGCCGAGCCGGGTGACCAGTTCAAAACGGGCAGCCTGGGCGGCAAATTTTTCAGCCAGATCGAATCCGGAAAGTCCTTCCGGGAAACCAGGATAATTGTCAACCCAGTCAGTGTTCATAACCTGCCCGCCGGTCGCCCCTTTTTCCAGCAGCACGACATTCAGTCTCGCCCGGGCGGCATAAAGGCCTGCCGTTAGTCCGGCGGGCCCCCCGCCGACGATGACCAGTTGATAATCGGTCGCTGTCATTATTTGTCAAGCATGGCTTTCAGTTGGGTTTTGCCGACAGCACCGGTGATCTGATCGGCAACCTCGCCGTTTTTGAAAAAAATGAGAGTCGGGATGGCGCGAATACCATATTTTCCCGGTGTTTCAGGGTTTTCGTCAACATTCATCTTGGCGATTTTCACCTTGCCCGCATACTCCCCTGCCAGTTCGTTGATCATGGGGCCAATGGCTTTGCAGGGGCCGCACCAGGGAGCCCAAAAATCAACCAGGGCCGGGATGTCCGATTTGAGAATCTGTTGCGCGAAATCCGCATCTGTTACGTGAAGAATCTTGTCGTCCGCCATGCTTTCCTCCCTGTGTAAGTGATTATATCCCAAAAACAATTAAGAATTGAATTCAATGTCAGTGATTCCTCCTCCGGTTTTACCGCAGGCATATCAAGGCATTTTAACGGGACTTCCGTGACATGACAAGATAATTCTCTCCTTTTTCAATACTTAAAGATTGAAGATGAGTTTGTCGAAGCCGTCTTTCCCGCTCTTGTTTCTTGACAAGAACATCCTAGCTGATATTGTGTCAGCAAACCGTTTTCAGTTATTTTACAGGGGATAAACCACTATGGGGAAAAAAGTTACATTTTTGCCGGATCGGGCCACCATCACGGTCGAGGATGGTGAAAATCTTCTTGCCGCGGCGGCCAAGGCGGGAGTCTATCTGCATGCATTCTGCGGTGGTGACGGAGTCTGCGGCAAGTGCAAGGTGAAGATCAAGGAAGGGACGGTGGCAGCCGACCGGGGGCAGCACCTGAAGTCAGCCGAGTATGATCAGGGAATCAGGCTGGCCTGCCAGGCGTCGGTTGTCGGCGATGTTGTTGTTGAAATCCCTGCTCAGATGGGGAAGGACGGCAAGGCTCTGAAGCGCAAGCCGAAAACCACCCGGGCGATTTCCGCCAGGTCCCTTGAAAACCTGATCGGTAAATGGGACGTGGACCCGCCGGTGGAAAAACGGTTTCTCAAGCTTGACCCCCCCTCCATCGAAGACAACGTTCCGGATCTCCAGCGCCTGCTCCGGGCCATCCGAAAAGGCTGTTACGAGTGCAAGGAGCCGACCTACGATCACCCGGAGATGCTGAAGGAGCTGCCTTTTATTCTACGGGAGGCCAAATGGGAAGTGACCGTCCTCATGCTGCGCGGCAAGCGATCCGAAGAGCCTGACAGGATCATCGCGGTTGAGCCGGGCAACACAACGAACCGTCTTTACGGTCTGGCGGTTGACATCGGCACCACCACGGTGGGGGGCATCCTGATGGATCTCAATTCGGGCAAGGTGCTGGCCGAGTCGTCGGCCTATAACGGCCAGATTCCCTACGGCGAGGATGTCATTTCCCGCATTATCTATTCACAGAGGTCGGGAGGGTTGCGCATCCTGCAGGAAAGGGTGGTGCATACCATTAATGAAATCATCCAGTCCGTCTGCCGCAAGGTGGTAATCAGCCCAAGCGATATCAGCTATATCATGGCGGCCGGCAACACGGTGATGAGCCATCTGCTCCTCGGGATTGATCCGAAATTCATCCGTGAGTCTCCCTATGTTCCAACCTGCAGTCAGTTTCCGTTGACCCGTGCCGCAGGCCTTGGCGTCATGGCCCATCCCTCGGTGCGTCTTTTTCTCTATCCCTCCATCGCAAGCTACGTCGGCGGCGATATCGTCTCCGGTGTGCATGCCTGTCAGATGCACAAGAGTTCGGAGTTGACCTTGTTCATTGATATCGGCACGAATGGTGAAATTGTGGTGGGCAACCAGGACTGGATGATGTGCACCGCCTGTTCGGCGGGCCCGGCTTTTGAGGGTGGGGGAATCCGCCATGGCATGCGGGCCAGCAGCGGCGCCATTGAAAATTTTCACATCCATCCCGAAACCTATGACCCGATGATCATCACCATTGATCGCACCAAGCCTCGGGGCATTTGCGGATCAGGTCTGATCAGCATTGTTTCCGAGTTGTTTGAGGCGGGCGTGGTGGACCAGCAGGGGAAATTCAATCGCGCAATCGAGCATCCCCGTATCCGGGAAGGGCTGGACGGCTACGAGTATGTTCTTGCCTGGTCAAAGGATTCGTTGACCGGTGATGACATTGTCATCACCGAGGTCGATCTTGACAATCTGATCCGGGCCAAAGGGGCCATGTATGCCGGATATCTGACTCTGCTTGACTCCGTGGGTATGACGTTCACCGACCTTGACCGGATTATCCTGGCCGGTAATTTCGGCGCGTATATCGATCTTGAACGGGCCATCAGCATCGGTCTTCTTCCTGACCTTGATCGCGAAAAATTTTTCTATCTGGGCAACGGTTCGCTGCTTGGCGCCCAGATCAGCCTTGATGATCATAAGCGTTTCCGGGAAAGGTCGGAGGTGAGCAGGTTGATAACCAACATGGAACTCAGTGAAAGTCCGGATTTCATGAATCATTACATGGCGGCCCTGTTTCTACCCCACACTGACCTGAGCCTGTTTCCGTCCGTGAAAATCAAGCTGGCTGGATAGGCGGACTGCGCAGTGGAGGTGCAGCCTGATCTTTCCGTTCTGGTGGCGGCTCCGGGGCAGGCCGCGCTGATCCGTCGTTTCCTGGGTGCCCTTTACGGCAAGGCGGACCATGTGGGGTTGGAAACCTTCGTCGCGGTGAGTGACCCCACTGGTGACGACGCGCTATTGGCTGAAGAATTTCCTGCTCTTACTCTTGTGGAATATAATGGGGCAGGGCCGCCTGGCCGGTTTGTCAATGAGATTCTGGAACGGTCCCGGGGGCGTTATTTTTCCCTGTGGGACCAGTCGGCTGTGATTGCGGATGGTTGTCTCGCCGCCCTTGTCGATTTTCTCGACGAGGTGCCTGATGCCGGTATCGTTGGCCCGAAGATACGGGATGAATCAGGACGTATCCAGCCGGTGGCCCGTAGGTTTCCTTCTGTTTTTTCACTGTTTTTTTCCTCCTCCCCTCTGCCCGGGAGGCCGGATTCGGGTTGGGGGGAATATGTGAGCGGCGAGGCGGACTGGTTCGCTGGACCGGGCATGGTTGTCAATCGCTGTCTGCTTGATGAGATCAATGGCATCCATCCCCGCCTTTCCGGGTCTTTCTGGCAGATTGAGCTGTGCCGACAGGCAAAACGTTGCGGCTGGCATACTCATTATCTGCATGATGCCCAGGCGACGGGATCCCTGGAACGATGGCAGGCGGCAATGGGTGGAATTGGCGCAGGCATGGTGCGCCGTTTGTGGGAGGTCTGTCTCTTGATGTGGCCCCGGAGACACGGATAAATTTTTCCCCAGCCCGACTTTTTTGTTGTTGAGGAAGGTGGATTCGGAGTAGATTTCCGGGGATGAAGCGCCTCAGCCTTTTTTAGGCCCTGCCGAAGAGAAGCTGCGTGAGATTAAATGAACAAATACGATGAGGACGACACCCATGACGATCCACACTTTTCCTGATTCATCATGTTTCAAAAGAGTTTTCGTTGCATTGCCGCGGTTTGTAATGGCGATTTTGCTGGCAGCAGCGCTCATCTTGCCGGGCTGCGCCACCGTGGGCCGGGATTTTCCCGTTTCCCAGATTCCGAGAATCCAGATCGGCCAGACGACCCAGAACGACATCCGGGCGATGTTTGGCGAGCCCTGGCGGGTCGGTATTGAAAACGGCGAAAAGACATGGACCTACGGCAAGTACCGGTATGCTGCTTTTTCCGAGTCCAGCACCAGGGATCTAGTGGTGCGCTTTAACCCGAGTGGGGTTGTCACCTCGTATACCTATAACACAACCGAGTAATTCCAGTTTGCATTCAAGCCGGCGCCTTTATTTTTCAGGAATGATGAAGCTGTTCCGGCTTCCCTTGTTTTTTTTCAAAGATGATGCGGACGAATCAATAATACCCCTGACTTTTTTATTGATATCAGCTGGTAATGCTGCAAGCCAGCTGTTGATATCGATATGCATTTTTCGTTGCCTGCCATCTGACCAGGCAGCATACTCAAAGATACTGCCAAGATGCTCTCCGGCAATTTCTGATATTTCACGCATCATGAAATACGATATCGCGTAAGGGTCCTTTTCGCGGACCTCATTGAGATGATCGTAAGCCGCAGTCCATGAATATCCGTTTTCCTTGCTGAATTTTTCCGAGAAAACATTACTGAGGCCTTCAATGTACCAATCATAAAGATACGGATTAAGCAGATGGAGCGCCTCGTGGCTTAATTGGGGGAAGAAAAGCGGATCAGAGGGGGAGACGGATACGTAAATGATGAAGATGCCATTCATGCAGTCGTAACACTCGCATAACTCAATCCCGGCCAAGGCTGATTTTTTTTCTGCCATGGGTGCCATGCTGAAGGGAAATATTGAGTTGAGCAGTCGGCGGTTTTGAGTCTCCTGCAAGCGTGGGTCCGGTTCCTTTGTTTTTCCTTCTGTTGCCTGGCAAATTGAGTTGCCAGGCAGCTGCGACGGAAATTCTTCAGAGCCGCAAAGGTTTTTTTCTTGAATCAGCCGATTGAAACCATCGATTATCGTGACCTGTCTGATTATGTTCGCACTGTTTTTTTCAGCGGAAAAATGTATTGCCCGCCGGGTGTTCTCATCCAGCATGGAGCCGATTCTTGCAGCCGGGTTGTCGGGTGAGGCGGTTGACAGCAGATTGATGAAATGAGGCCAATCCGTGATGTCGGCCCGGGTCAGCAGGGCATGATTTTTGCGGGGCACACTGTGGCGAAGATGGATCTGCCGGATTTTTATTTTCGGCGGCCCGAAAATGTTTTCAGCGTCTTTCAATGCCTTTTCGGTAAAGGACAAGGCATCAACAGTATCGAGAGGCTCATATTGTTGATGCCAGACAATATTATTGGGTGACGAAGCGCAGGCGGCAAGTGTGAAGAGTGCAGCCAATGACAGGATTGCTGCAAAGAGGGATATTTCTGTTCTTCGTGGAACAGTTTGAAAATTGTCAGGAACTTTCATCAAAGAGCGAAGGTTTTTCTTTTCCTTCTACCGGAGAATGCTGTTGCCGGCAGTTTTGCAGGTCGCCTTCGAGAATTGCCAGTCGCTGGGCAAGCCGTCGCACTTGCCGTTCCCTTTTTGACCTGTCGATATCCATCAGCAGCATTTTCAGCAGCATCAAGCAGATCGCAACAACGATAAGCAGTATGGGGGGATAATGGACCCCCAGTTTTTTGCCGATCAGATCAATGAGCTGAGGCATGGTGCCGAATATAATAATTGCACATGCCGTCAGCAGCCACCAGGGGGAATAGCGTGGATGCAGCTGATCCCTTCTGACGAGGTAAAGAAGTGCAACAGAGATAAGCACACCGATAACGGCCGATGTCCATCGGTAATGAATCACGATACTATGTCTCCCTGTTGAAAAAGGAAAAGAGCGGACTGAGCCGTTTATCTGGAAATCCGTTGTTCCTGCGGCAGAATGATAAAATGATGGAATGGAGCAAATACTTGAAAACAGCAAACCAGGTGGAGAAAACCCTGGAATGACCAGTGGTTCGCGGAAGCATGATGGTCTTGATTTCGGTGATGACAAATCCTTTTTTTTGCAGGAGAAGCAAAACCCCCACATCCTGATAGTCAAGAAGCGTAGCGTCAGGGGAGGCCAGAAGTTCGACCGCTTCCTTGTTGTATGCCCGGAATCCGGAAGTCAGATCGTCAAAGTCGAGGTCTGTGAGTTTTTTGAAAAAACGCCAGGCCAGCTGACGCTGCCAGCTCCCTCTTTCGGTAAAAGAACCGATAACAACATCGGATTTTTCCTGCTCCATGGTGTCGAGCAGGGTTTTGATTTCGTCCGGGGTATGCTGTCCATCGGCATCCATTGTCACAACGACCGGATAGTTGTGTCGTGCCGCATATCGGAAACCTGCCTGGAGCGCGCCCCAGGCCCCCAATGGTACGGCAAGCGGAAGGACATGGGCGCCGCCTTTTGCCGCTTCTCGTGCCGTCAGATCATTGCTTGCGTCATCGATAACCACAACATGGCAGTGAAGAGAGTGCAGCACGTCCCGGACGACCTGGGCCACGGTGGTTTCTTCGTTTTTGGCTGGAATGATTACCAGCGGTGTTTGCCCTGTCTGAATGCTGATGCTCAATTATTGCACCTTGGTTATGGGTTGGAAGGTAAGACGGAGCCACGGGAAAGGCATTTTTACGTTAGAGTAGAATAAATGTTTTTTATCTGCTGCGCAATATTGCTGATCTGAAAATGCTGATGGAGCTTTTCATTGCCGGCCGATCCAATTTTTTCAGCGAGGTCAGGATTGTCAGACATCCGGCGAATTGCCAGGGCAAGTGCCTTATGGTCGCCGGGGGGGCAAAGCAGCCCTGTTATTTCATTGTCAACCACCCAGCCGATCCCCGATCCCGGCACATCACCGGCGATTACCGGTTTTTTGAAATGCATGGCTTCAAGAAGCACGAGTCCGAAGGCTTCCGTTCTCTCAATTGAAGGAAGGCAGACACAATATGCCTTTTCGATCAGGCGGTGGAGGTCGGAGTCGGGAAGATAGTCGCAGAGCAGAACCCTGTCTGATACCTTGAGGGTTCGGATCATTTTTTCGAGTTTTTGTCGCTGCTCTCCCCGGCCGACAATGATAATCTGGACATCTTGAACTTCGGCAGCCGCTTTGATCAGGATCTCGTGACCTTTGTAGTAAGTTAATCTGCCGATTGCAAGAAATTTGCGCAGTGATTCATTTGCACGGGGCGGGAAATGCAGGGAAGAGGGATTTTGATCCCGGCCAATTTGATACCGGGTGAGGTCGATGCCAAGGGGGACGATTGCACATTTCTTCCGCCATGGGGACAATGATTCGCTGCTTTCAAGATAGCGTTTTGATGTGCAGATAACCGTTTTTGCCCTGGCAAGCAGGCGCTGCTCGAAGGGGCGATAAAGATGATAGGCAAGAGCCAGTCGGCAATCAAGTCTTGAGGAAACCACATCCGCATGCCAGTGGATGATCCAGGGAACTTTTTTCATGGCCGGCAGGCCCAGTGCCCAGAAGGCAGAGGTGTTTGGCAGGTGAAAATGGATGATGTCCGGTTTGAAATCCCGCATTGCATTCAGGAGGGCCCGGGGGAATCCGGGGCTGATCGGGGCATAGAACAGGCGTCCGTAGCAGTGGACTCTTTGTACTGTCACATTGGTCGAGTGTTCATCTTGGTTGCCCCCGGCGCAGCAACGGTCCTGATGGACCAGAGCAAAGGTTTCGACCCCCAGTTTTGCGAGCGCGGGGAGAAGATCCCCGGTGAAATTTTCTATGCCTCCGGGGGAGGGAGGGAAAAACTTGCCGATGTGCAGCACTCGCATTTGCGTCATCCATGTTTCAAGCAGCAATTAATATGATTTTGCTGGCACAAATAGCATTTGTGTAATAAAAAATCAAACATTCCGGCGGGGCTTGTTATGATTGGGGTATGAAGTGGACTCTGCAATCATGCTGTTCCCTCCTTATTCCTGAGTTTTTATGGACATAATGCATGGATTTATCTCGGAAAAATAATACTCCCTCTCTTCCGGTTGAGTGGGGATTGTTGTCCCTGTGCTCCGTATTGGTTTTTTTTCTTTACGGGAACACCTTGACCGGGGAGTTTCTTTTTGATGACCTCCGGCTTATTCCCAATAACCCGGCTATCCGGCTGCAGGAATTGACTCTTGGGGGTCTGGCGAAAGCTGCTTTCACCACTCGTCCGGTGGCCATGGTTTCCTTTGCGCTTAATTATTATTTCCATCAATATGCCGTTGCCGGATACCATGTGGTCAATATCCTGATCCATATAGCCACCGGTATTTTCCTTTATTTTTTCATCAAGAGCACAATTAATCTTCCATCCCTGAAAGACCGTTACGGACACAATCGCTATCTTGCCCTGGTTGTTGCGTTGGTTTGGATGGTGAATCCGCTCCATACCCAGACTGTATCGTACATTGTCCAGAGAATGAACGGACTTGCGGCAATGTTTTATATCCTTTCCATGCTCTGCTATGTTCAGGCGCGAATTGCCGACGGGCAACCGGTGAAAAGGACGTTGCTTTCTGCTTGTTGCGGCCTGAGCGCGCTTTTTGCCCTGGGGTCAAAAGAGATTGCCGCAACATTGCCGTTTTTCATCCTCCTTTATGAGTGGTTCTTTTTTCAGGAGATGAGCCGCAAGTGGCTGCGCACGGCGTCATTCATTCTCGCCGCCATTCTTGTCGCAACAGGGGCGCTGTTTTTTCTTTTTCCCCAGTTTCTGCCTGCGGGTATCCTCACCAAGGGGTACGAGCCCTATCCTTTTACCATGGGGCAAAGGCTGCTTACTGAGTCAAGGGTGGTCATGCTTTATCTCGGACTGCTTTTTTTCCCGCATCCGTCACGATTAAATCTTGATTATGATTTCCCGGTCTCCTATTCCCTTTTTCAGCCTTCGACCACTTTCCTGTCGATCCTCTGTATTCTGAGCCTGATTCTGGTCGCGGTTTGTATCGCCTCCAGAGAGCCGCTTCTTTCGTACTGCATCCTCTGGTTTTTCGGCAATCTGGTCATTGAATCAACGGTCATTCCCCTTGATCTGGTTTTTGAGCAGAGGACATATCTTCCGTCCATGCTCGTTATCCTGCTCGTTGTCCTTCTGGTCGAAAGATTTTGGCGAGTGTATCCGCTGCCGAAACTGATCGCTTTTTTCCTTGTGGTTGCGGTCTGCTCCTTCTGGACGGTGGAGAGAAACAGGGACTGGTCCAATGCCTTGACCATGATGATTGACAACGCGGAAAAATCTCCGGACAAGGCAAGGCCTGCTTACAATGTGGCCTGCGAGTTTGCCAAAGCTGGAAAGGTGCACGAGGCTCTTGTCTGGTTGGAAAGAGCGGTTGGCAAGGATGATTTCAACAGGTGGGATTTAATTCGCTATGACAAAGATTTAGACGGAATACGGGCGACACGGGAATTTGCTGATTTTTATCAAAAGGTTGTTCCTCTGGAGAAGAAATGATTTTCTGACAAACGAATGTTTTTTCTTGACTGTTATATCGTTACGGTATTAAATAATTTTTATTATATGCTTTTATTAAAGATAATTTAAAAGTTGTTAGTGTCGTTGAAGACTCTGATTATGAATAAGAATGGGGGGAATGAAGTAATGAAAAAGAAAATGGTAACAATCGGGGCATTGGCAGGGATGGCGTTGACAGTTGGCGGCGTTGGTGTGTCCCAGGCCGCATGGGATACATCGAATCTTCCACTGGGTACTTCTAGTTCCACTCCAGAGCACATAGCGGTTCTTGTCGCGACAACAAATCCTAACAATACCGGGGCTTCCGTTGTTTCCAGTGTTGCAGTATCAGCCATGACAGGCGTCAACACAGGCGCAACCACCGACCGTATGGCTACTCTTCGTTCCGGGCAAACCTATGCGAACATGGGCCTTGCTCCTGTCGGCCCTGCCGGGTCCACCAGCGCTGCAAATGTTGTGAAGAAACCAGGCGTTTGGGGTGTTGCAGTCGGGAGTTGGGGAGATCAGGATGATATAAAAAATGAGAAAGGGTTTGAATATAACATATATGGGGTCATGCTCGGATATGATCGCAATATTACCGATAGCTGGCTGGTTGGTATTAATGCCGGTTATGCCAATGCAGATGTAGATTCAGGAATCACCACCAACACCGATATCGATACCATGAATGTTGGTCTTTACTCCAGCTACTCCTTTGGCCAGACTTTTATTGATTATGGTGTAATGTACAGTGCCAATAATGCCGACAGCGACCGTGACATAAGAGATGGAGACAATGTCTACAGGGCGATAGGTGAGCCGGATGCAGATGTTTGGACGGTCTATGTGCAGATGGGATACGAAATTCCTTATGAAAATTTTGTTTTGACTCCGATCGTAGGCGTGCAGCATTCAAGTGTTGATTCCGATAGTTACACCGAGAGTGATCAGGGGTCAGGTCTCGGGCTTGATGTCAAAAGTTCCAATGATGATTTCTTCAGTGCCACAGCTGGCGTTAAAGGCGAGTATTTTGTCAGTAACCAGCTTCACTTGAAAGGTCATGTCAAATACACCCATGAATTTTCGGATGACCTGCAGCATATGACAACCGCCCGCTTTAATGCTGGAACCGCTTTCTTCAATACAGCAGGAATTGACATTGACCAGAATCGTTATAACATCGGTATCGGTATGAAATACCTGCTTTCCGAAGACCTTTCACTGAATGTTGACTATGATCTGGAATTGGCAGACGAATTTGATGCCCACACCGGCAGCATTGGTATGAAGTACAACTTCTAACCAAAGTATATCCTGGAGTAAAAAACCTCGTCGGCTCACGCCGACGAGGTTTTTTTTTGACTTTTTTACGGTATGGATTGAGTCTATCTTTCCATGAAGCGTGCTTCCTTATTTCTTTGTCAGAGGCCTTCTGTTTGCCGGATATGCGGAATTTTATCCGTGTTTCCGGATTATTCTGGTTTTTTGTTTCGCCTATTTTTATGTATTTTTAATGATAACAGTATGTTGAGGTGTTTCTTGTGTTTGGTGTATATTTTGCATGAATCATGAGAGTCCCTTTCCGTGAAAAATTTTTCTTCCTGTCCTGGAAATGGTGTGGGAGCGTTTTTGAAAGTATTAATGACATCGATTTCCGGCTGAAGGTGATGTCTCTGGTCGGACCGTTACTATTCTTTGGCGGATGTGCGCATGAGATATCCCCTCGCATCCGGATTATCTGCAACAGGATCTATGGTCAATGACATAGCCCTTCTTAATCTGATACCACTCCAGTAGTGGCTGATCAGTTCAATGTTGATATGGGTATAACGCATACCTGGATTGGAGACCTCGCGGTAAGATTCATTCCTTTCCGAAGAACGGAGATGCATCTCTCTGGGCGAACTGGCGTGGGTCTAAATGATGTTCAAGGCGATTTCCCGACCGATTATGTTTCATTCAGAATTTACGCTTGTTGAGTCGAGGTAACAATTTGTTATCGGCGCGGAAATTGTTTTGACAGGTTTTTTTTCAGATGTATAAGTTGGGTATGTAAAATGTGTATTGAAGCAGGTGTTTTATAATCCCATAATTTTCCGTGAATTTTGAAACAAAATAATAGTTTTATTTATGAAACATTAAGGTTCTGGTTTTGCGGAGCTGTTATCTTTCTCTGTATTTTTTGGCTTATTTTTTCAGCCGTGCGCAATGAGGATGAGAACGAGAAAGGGGGAAAAACAACTTTTTCCTATCACCCTTCGAGTCCTCGGATTCAGATGGGGGGTTTGGTCTATAACTTGAGTTTGGAAGGGGAAGCAAAATTAACCATAAAAGCTGATAGTTTTCGGGTCCGGAAAAAGAAAGTTGGGCTTATCCGATTTGCTCTTGTTCAGGAAGCGTTGCTGGAAAATGCTGAAATCAACATGTATGGCATGACTCCAACAGATGATGGAGAGGAGAAGCGGTCGGGGAATCATGGAGTGGCCTTGGATTTGCCTGACATGCCTCAGTATCTTTTGCGAGCTAAAAGGCTTGAGTCGTTGGTGATGAAGCCGGTTTGTTACAATTTCCATAATGCTCAAGGTGGTGTCTCTCATTTGACGGCAACCCGGGCTTCATTGAACATTGAGGACCATACTGTTGTTTTTGAAGGGGATGTGCAGATGATCAGTGGTGCAAATGTGTTAAAGACGAGCCGGTTAACCTTGTTGCCCAAGGAAGCAAAAATTCAAGTCAGTAGAAAATTTACCTTGAATACGTCAAAGCAACAAATGACGGGAATGTATCTTGTTTCAGACGTTTTTTTGAAATTGATTTCATTGTAATTTTTTTATCAATATTTAAAATCAGATAAATTTCTGCAATTGAGGAGAAACTGGAAAGTGCGAGCAAATCTAAGAACAAGGCTGACCATTATTATTATGTTGTTTTCCGCTATGTTGCTATCGGGCAATTCAATGGCGTCAACAGTATCGGAGACCCTTGTCGATGAAGGACGGATTCTGTTTTTTGACAGTTCAAGTTCTATACCAGTGCCAAGCTATTCCGGTATTCTTGCCGCTCATGAAAAATTTAAAGATGCGGTTGCAGATGATCCATTAGACGAAGAAGCACAATTGTTTTATGCGGTAACACGTATACTGGCTTTTGGTTTAACCCAGGGTGAAGGATCTGAAATTGAAACTTTCCGTGAACTTCTTGAATCTTTTGGGCTTTCTAGAAATGCGGCAGACAGCATAGAAGTATTTCCCTACAATGAACCTCCTAAACTTTATGATATCTACGTCCCTCCAGATACAACCCCCGCAGGAGAAGAATTTCGTTCTTTCTTGGCTGAAGATTTTGTCAACCTGCTGGACGCGTCAATTGGCAATCTCAATGCAATTACGACCACAAATTTTACAACTACTCTTACCGTAGCCGAAACAGGGGATCTGCCAGTCGAAATAGATAAGGGAGATGTTTTGTATTTCAAATCCCTTTTGCAGGCTGCCAAAACGGCGATACAGATTTTTACCGCCTATGATATGGATATCAATATACGTGATTTTATTGTGCAGATTAACGCCGATGCTGTCCAGGTTCAGCGGGATCTTATTGATAGATATAATACTTTTCTTGCCCTGCGCACCGGTGGCGCGGAACAGCTTCTTTTGGCCAAAACTTCTTTAATGGCGGCAATTGATACCACCAAGGAGGCTTTTGTTTTTATCAGTAATGAAAGTGATGCGCAAGACGATGATCTGTTCTCTTTCGGTTCCGCTGAAGAAGTAGCGGCCGCCCGGTTTGCCATCAACGGATTATCCGAAGCGCAACTTTCTTTAAATGAAAATCGTCAGATATCGACAAATATAGAAACATGGATTTTGACGGATCAGGATGGACGTCAGTTGGAGTTGAACATTACAAAAAACATTGATGGTGCCTTTCTGGAAGGTACGTTCCAGTCTCTGCAATATGATAATGTCTTTTTTGCTGCGGAAGGTTGGGTGGATTCTTTTGAGGTTTCCGGAGACACGGTAACCATGCAGCTTGCTTTCGGAGATCTTTGTGCTCGCTCTTTTTCATTAACCGGAACAATGAGCGGATTTCAGATTATTAACGGCACTTTTTTCGAAATTCAGGGCGCGGCCTGTGCGGAACAACTGAGCGGCACTTTCACCGGCAGCCAGGACGCACTTCAGGAAGAGGCCTTAGTTGACCTGAATTATCTGTTTGGCAACACCAGTAAAACGCCTCTGGACATTCGGGCAGTTCTCCCCGTTATTGATCAAGACGGCGATGCAGTTGGTGGAACATTTCCGCAGCCATTTTTCAATAATCTTTTCCCTGAAGTCACCTCCGAGATGGGGTTGGCGGATATTCTCGGTTGGTCCGTTGTCTATGACATTACTTCATCCTCCTCTATCTCCCTGGATGGCAATAGTGCCGATTGGTCGGGAGTTCTGCCTGTTGGTTTGGATGAACAGGATGTTGCTGACGGCGCTCCTGCTGCAACCGACATTCAATCTCTGTCAGTGGCCATGGATTCCGAAAATATTTACTGGATGTTGTCCCTCTATGACCCGCCCGCATCGCCTTCCCTTCAGTATGGAATCCATATGGGTGGGGAATGGAATGATATTTTCAGCGTGGTTGATATGGGTGAGTATGGCCTCTATTCTTTTGATGGGTATGGAAACATGCAACTTGTTTCCGATGATCCCGCTGACATGGCTGTTGGAGCAGTGGTAGAGGCACGTATTCCTTTAAGCGAATTTGACGGAACAGTAAAAATTGAAACAGAAGGTCGCACTGCTTTAGGAAATACCACCATTAATGGCTGGGGCATTGATTATATCGATAATATTCTGTTGCGTCTCCCGCAAAACAGTTCTTCGATATCTGGAATCGTCAGTTGTGGCTCTTATGATGGTTCCGGTAAAATTTTTATCCGGGCGTTCGACGGGCCCGATCCCTATAATAGCCGCAAGCTTGGTGATACCGTGCTTGACGGCCCGGGAAATTATACAATAACCGGCCTTCCGGTAGGAAGAAATGTCTATCTTTTTGCTTTATGGGATGCCGATGACAACGGCATACGATCAATTGGGGATTTTTACGGATTATCAACGGAATCTGTTGAAGTACTCGAAGGCGGCACAACGTATGATATCGACATTATAAATGAAATTAAAGCTGGTTCCATCTCCGGCACAATCAGCGCCCAGGATTCCGGATTGCCTTTAGCCAATGTTTTGGTTATCGCATCCTCGGTTGAGGGCTGGGAAGTGGAGTCATCCACGGATAGTAATGGAATTTATACCATTGCCGGCTTGATGCCCGGTTCATATCGGCTTTGGGTGGCTGGTGACACATGGCACGCTGGGGAGTATTACAATGATGCCTATAATTGGTATTCTGCCGAAAGTATCTCTGTGGTTGGTGGAGAGGTTACCGGCGGGGTGAATGTCAGTCTTGCATTGGTAGGCTCAATATCCGGAACGGTTACAGCCGATGATACGGGATTGCCGCTGGCAGATATATGGGTTGTGGCATACTCCGAAGAAAGTTGGTTCGGAACAGGAACGCATACGGATATTAATGGCAATTATACGGTTTCTGGACTCATACCTGGTACATATAGTGTTTATGTGTCAGGCAGCGTAAGTTATGCAGCGGAATTATATAATAATACTTATGACTGGTCTTTTCGATCCCCTGTTACCGTCATTGGTGGTGTCGACACCGGTGCTATCAATGCCGGTCTTGCTTTGGCCGGTTCGATATCAGGCACCATAATAGCCGATGATACGGGGTTGCCATTGGTCGGCATTGAGATCTATGCTTATGACTCATCCGGAGGAAGCGTTAGGGGATTTGGTTATACAGATGTAAACGGCAATTATACGATTACCGGTTTGCCCCCGGGAGATTATCGTCTTTATGTAGATGGGAATGGTATATATATTGGAGAATATTACGATAATACCTTAAGCTGGGACGATTCGACTCTGGTGTCCGTAACCGGTGGCGTAGTGACCGGGGGGGTTAATGCCGGACTGATGAGTGCTGGCTCCATCTCCGGTACAATCACCGCTGATGATACCGGTCAGCCGTTAGCTGGTGTCCAGGTTTTTGCGGAATCAGACGAAGGTGACTGGGGCTATGCTTTTACAGATGCAAACGGCAATTATACGATCACCGGTCTGGGGACGGGCGACTATCGTGTTTGGATATATGGTAATGATGACAATTACATTGGAGAATATTACGATAACGCCTCCAGTTGGAATGATGCCACCCTGGTGTCCGTTGCCACTGGCGTGGAGACGGGGGGAGTCAATGCCGGGTTGAGCCTTGGCGGCGCCATTGCCGGCACTGTTACAGCCGATGATACCGGTTTGCCTTTAGCCGATGTTTATGTCTATGCGGAATCCGACGAGAACGGCTGGGGTGAGGGTGAATATGCGGATGAGAACGGCAATTATACGATCACCGGTCTGCCACCCGGTGATTATCGTGTTCAAATATATTATTGGGGTGACGAATCTTATCTGGGTGAATACTACGATAATACCTATAACTGGGAAGATGCGACTTGGGTGACGGTAACCATTGGCGCAGTAACCGACGATATCAATGCTGCCCTGAGTCCGTTAGATACCGACGGTGATGGTATCCCGAATGCAACAGACCCGGACGACGACAATGACGGGATGCCGGATGACTGGGAAATTGACAATGACCTTGATCCTCTTGATGGCTCTGACGCGGCATTGGATTCTGATGATGACGGTTACAGTAATTATAAAGAATACCTCGTCGATACTGATCCCTGGAACCCGGCATCAAAGCCAAGGGACTCGGTCCCCAACGACTTGAACGGCGATGGGACGAGTGATATCCTGCTGCGCAGCAAGAGTACGGGCACTTTGTGGAGTCTGCTGCTGGACGGTAATACTGTTACAACAAGCGGCAAGATTACCACGGTCTCGGTAGACTGGAAGATTGCCGCCATCGCCGACTTTAACGGTGACGGCACAGCGGATATCCTGCTGCGCAACCAGGTAACCGGGCAATTATGGATGTATCGTATGAGCGGCAATGTCATCTCTTCTTCAAACAACGTAACCGCCCTGAGCCTTGTTTGGCAGATTCTCTCCATCGCCGATTTCAACGGTGACGGCAAGTCGGATATCCTTCTCTTTAACTCCACCACCGGTCAGACCTGGATGTATCTCATGGATGGCGCCACAATCACCACAGCTGGTGCTGGCCCGGTTATGACTTCAGGCTGGGAGCTTGTTGCCGCCAAGGACTGTAACGGTGACGGCAACACTGATATCCTGCTTCGAAATACAAGCGTCGGCACTTTCTGGCTGGTTGAGCTTGACGGCACAACGATATTAAACAGCAGAGCGGTAGTAACCGCGAGCTTCGCATGGTCAGTGGCGGCTGTTGAGGACTTTAACGGAGACGGAAAGAACGACATCCTGATACGCAACAGCGGGACAGGCCAATTGTGGATGTACCAGCTTGACGGGACAAGTGTTCTTTCCTCAAGCAATGTCGGCGCGCTGAGTCTTGACTGGATCATAAAGGATGTTGCCGACTTTAATGGCGACATGAAAGCTGATATCCTGCTGTACAAGGTCGGCACCCGCAGCCTGTGGCTGTATACCATGAACGGTGCCGCAATCGCAGGTAGCGGGTCTGTGGTGACCTTGCCGGTTGGCTGGGAGATCGACGCAATAGAAGATTATAACGGCGACGGAAAAGCGGATATATTGATCCGCAACAGCAATACCGGTCAGTTCTGGCTGTATGAGCTGGACGGCAACACAGTTTCCGGCAGCGGCTCAGTGGCGACCTTGGTTCTTGACTGGCAGACTGTTTTTCCGGAAGGAGAGTCAGCCAACGAGGAAGAAACCGGTAGTAACCCTGCAAGCGATTTTAACGGTGATGGCAAAGCAGATATCCTGCTGCGGAGCCAGTCTACGGGACTGCTCTGGGAATACCAGATGAGCGGCAACACCATTCTTGCCAGCGCCAAGCTAACGGGATTGAGCAATGACTGGAGCGTAGTCGGTCTGGGAGATTTTGGCGGCGACGGCAAGGGCGATGTCCTGCTGCGCTACAAAACAACGGGGCAGTTGTGGCTCTATCAACTGAACGGAACAACGATCATATCAAGCAATAATGTCACGGCGTTGGATCTTGACTGGGAGGTTGCCGGAATTGCTGATTTCAACGGTGATACCAAGGCGGATATCCTGCTGCGGAGCAAATCAACCGGGGTTATCTGGCAGTATCAGATGAATGGGAATGTTGTTTCAGCGAGCAACAAGGTCACCGGTCTATCGCTCGACTGGGCAATCGTTGGAACAGGTGATTTTGGCGGGGACGGTAAAGGTGATATACTGCTGCGCAACAAGAACACGGGGCAGCTGTGGCTGTATCAGATGAACGGCTTCACTGTCCAGGTAAACACTAATGTCGGTTCCTTGAACATTGACTGGGATGTTGCCGGAGTAGCAGACTTCAATGGTGATAAGAAAGCGGATATTCTGCTCAGAAGCATGTCATCCGGAGTCATCTGGCAGTATCAGATGAACGGGAGTGTCATCTCGGCAAGCGCCAAGGTGGCAGGGCTCTCCCTTGACTGGGTCATAGAGGACACCACTGACTTCGGTGGAGACGGCAAGGGGGATATCCTCCTGCGTAACAAGACAACGGGCCAACTGTGGCTCTATCAGCTCAATGGGGCCGTTGTTGCTGCCGGAGATTCCATAGGTGGGCTTGCTCTCGACTGGGTGGTGCAGTAGGGAATTCTTTGTCATAAATGTTGAAGAGTATGGCAGGGGTTTTTCCTGTCATACTCTTCTCTTGTTTTATAAGGCATGTATTACTGCTAAATTTTCGTTTAAATTTTCTGGGTTATTTCACACACAAATTTATTCTTGGAAGGGTTGTTTCACCCATTTTTTTCCATGCTTATCATGAATTTTCAAATCAATATCCTGTAAAATTCCATAATAGTTAATTTTTTCAGATAATTGAGAAAAATTACTGATAGCGTCTGGTGCTGGTGCGGGTTTTGCATATTGAATGCCCAAGAGTGAACAGAATTTATATTGGTAAAAGTAATCTTTTTTGATACAAAATGGAACCACATTGTGGTATATTTTGTCATATAGAAAAAGTGTTTTTTGTGAGGTCATAGTTTGTTCAGGCAATGAGGTGGAAGGGTTATCGGTAGTTTGGATGGTTTTGTTCGGCCAGTGCTTGAATATTAAGAAACTTGTTTGCTGGGCGGCAAAAAAATCTGCTGATTTTTAGATAAAAAACAGGAGGAAAAAGGAATGAAAGTATTTAAAATGATGGGCTTTATAGTGGCTGCAGCCATGTTTTGTGTTTTGCCGGCGCAGGTGTCGGCAAATTATCTGGCAGCCGGCGGGTATCACAGTCTTGCCGCGAAGGAAGACGGGACAGTCTGGACCTGGGGAGCGAATTACCTCGGCCAGCTGGGGAATAACTCATTTGTTGATAGCGCAATACCTGTTCAGGTTTCAGGGTTGACAGGAGTGACAGCGGTGGAGGGAGGATTGGATCACAGCCTCGTGATTAAATCCGACGGCACTGTCTGGGCCTGGGGTGATGGTTTCTTCGGTCAATTAGGTGATGGGAATTCAGGGCTTGCTGCAGAGAGTGCTACGCCTGTGCAAGTTTCAGGATTGACAGGAGTGACAGCGGTAACGGGAGGCGACTATCACAGTCTGGCGGTCAAATCTGACGGCACGGTCTGGGCCTGGGGTGATAACACCTATGGGCAGCTTGGGGATGGTAACTCAGGAGAGGGTGTATTTAGCGCAACGTCCGTGCAGGTCTCAGGGTTGACCGGGGTGACCGCAGTTGCTGCCGGAAGCACCCACAGCCTTGCTCTTAAATCCGACGGCACGGTCTGGGCCTGGGGCGATAATTTTGACGGTGAGTTAGGTGATGGGACAACAAACCCAAGTACCACACCCGTCCAGGTTTCCGGGTTGACCAATGTCATTGCGATTTCCTCTGGAATATACCATAGCCTTGCTCTTAAATCAGACGGAACGGTCTGGGCCTGGGGATTTAATGAAGATGGCGAGCTCGGTAACAACTCGATTGTTTCCAGCTCAACACCTGTGCAGGTTACAGGGTTGACCGGGGTGAGCAAAATTGCGGGTGGCGGATACCACAGCCTTGCGGTCAAATCAGACGGCACCGCTTGGGCGTGGGGTTGGAATGGTTTTGGCATGTTGGGTGATGGCTCCTATGTTGACAGTCTGATACCTGTCCAGGTTTCACTGACAGGTGTAGTTGCGATAGCTGGAGGTGACTCCCACACCCTTGCGGTCAAATCAGACGACACCGGCTGGGCCTGGGGGGCGAATGACTATGGGCAGTTAGGAGACAATTCATTTGTTGAAAGCAACACGCCTGTTCTGGTTTCAGGGTTGTCGGGGATGGTTGCGGTAGCAACAGTTCCTTATGATTTTACAGCTGACGGGAAGTCGGACATCTTGCTGCGCAAGGTCAGCAATGGACAGTTGTGGCTTTACACCATGAACGGCAATGTTGTCTCTGCCAGCCAGAACATCGGCAATCTGGATCTCGTGTGGCAGGTGGCTGGTATTGCCGATTTTTCAGGGGACCGCAAGAACGATATTTTGCTTCGCAACACAACGACGGGCCAGTTGTGGCTCAACACCATGAACGGAAATGTCATTTCTTCCAGTCAGAGCGTCGGAGCCCTGGGTCTTGTCTGGGCAGTTGCAGGCACTGCCGATTTGACCGGAGACGGGAAGGCTGATATCCTGCTTCGTAATACCACGACCGGTCAGCTCTGGCTTTACACAATGAATGGTTCTGCCGTTACAGCAAGCCAGAGCATCGGCGGACTTAATCTCATCTGGGGGATAGCCGGTGTTGCGGATTTTACCGGTGACGGGAAGAGCGATATTCTGCTTCGTAACACCACGACCGGCCAGTTGTGGCTCTTTACGATGAACGGCAACGCCGTAACAGCCAGCCAGAATGTCGGGGGGTTGAGTCTTGCCTGGGGGGTTGCGGCTTCTTCCGACCTGACGGGTGACGGGAAGAGCGATATCCTGCTTCGTAACACCACGACCGGTCAACTCTGGCTTTATACGATGAACGGCAACACCGTAACAGCAAGTCAGAATATCGGCGGGTTGAATACGGTTTGGTCGGTAGAACAGGTATCGGATTTTACTGCCGACGGCAAGAGTGATATTTTGCTCCGCAACATCACGACCGGTCAACTTTGGCTCTACACCATGAACGGCAATGTGAAAACAGCCAGCCAGAATGTAGGCGGGTTAAGTCTGAGTTGGGATATTGTGCAGTAAATCGACACGGTAATAGGGGTATATGGGCGTTTGCCTGTAGTATTGGGTAACAAATACTGACTCTGTCCCCTCTTTTCCGGGAAAAATAGAATCCTGTTTGTGTCATTTGGCACAAACAGGATTTTGTTTTTTTAAAGTCGCACTATTTTCGCATTAGCATAAGGTGTGATTTTTTCATATACAGTATATACTTTTTTAAAGGGTGATTGTAAGGGTTGGTTGACCAACCAATAGGGCTTGCGTTTTTGATTTGCTTAACTCCCTTGAGCCGGAATGTTTTCAGCAGAGGTTGAGGGAAAGATGATTCATTGGATTTGGGGGATAAAACTTTGGGAATTCGCGAAATGTTGCTGCGTTGGCAGCCTTTGATACAAAGATATGCATACCCTTTTGTCATCTGCCTGCTGATTTTCTTATCCATCCTTTTCTTGTTGTATCCGGATTTATTCCACATTTTTTCCAGGGACGAGACACGGAATTCCTCCGTTTCGACCGACCAGCCAAATAAAAGCGAGTCATTGCAACGAGAACATGTAAGGACATTGCCGGAGAATATACATCCTGAACATGCTCAGCCTGTCCGGGAGGATATGAATCCTGAATTTCACAAGGCACGTCGGGTTCGGGATGCGAGGGATATTCGTAGGAATAGAAGAGCGGTCGACTCCGGAGCCTCATCTCGTCAGAGACAGGCTTCTCCCTCCGGAGCTGAACCTTCACCGGCAGAACCGCTGGTTTCTCCTTTGCAGGAGCCCGGCGAGGGAAGTTTCTCAGGTGATGATCTCGATGCGCCGTATGATCCATATCTTGATGAAGGGCCGTTGGATGTTTTGGATGATAATGAGGTGACGCCGCCTGATGAAGGGATAGATTTTGGAGATGAGGAGGGGCCGGAAATTGACACTGGGACTTATGATGGCGCTGGCCCGGAACTGGATACAGGAAATCCGGGGCCGGGACCGGATACAAATTATGTGGGTCCGGCTCCGGAGTTGGACACGACCGATGGGCATCGTCAATGAACATGAATGTGTTTTATGCAAATACTATGAGTGAGTAGTATTTGAAATTTATCCCTGCTTGCTATATAAAACATGTCAGAATTTCAATTCAAATACTATTTGCTACATTCCTTGTATTTCCCCGATGAACCCAATAAAGGGACCATTCTGTTATGCAGTTGATTGTTTTGGGAATGCATCGTTCAGGAACTTCTTGTGTTTCCCGTCTTTTGAATATGATGGGAGCCTATTTTGCGCCTGAAGGCATGATCATGTCTCCCCAGGAAGACAACCCCAAAGGTTTTTGGGAACGTAAAGATGTTATGGATCTCAATGACGAGATATTGCGTTTAGGAGGTGGAGCATGGGATCAAATATCCGGTCTGGATTTTTGTGGATTATCTGATGAGCAAAGGTTGGGGATTTCTCGGAAGGTTCAGCAAATACTTATTGGCCTTGATGCGCATCGACCTTGGTGTATAAAAGATCCTCGAATGTGCCTCACTTTCCCATTCTGGCGCAGTTTGTTAGAGGTTCCCGTCGTGGTATTTGTTTATAGAAACCCTATACAGGTTGCGCGATCTTTGGAGAAAAGGAATGGTATCCCATTGCATGTGGGGATTGCACTTTGGGAGCATTACCTGGTATCGGCGCTAAACAATACTCACGGTATTCCCCGTATCATTATCCGCTATGAAGATGTTCTCGAGTCGCCCCTTGAAGAAGTCGTTAAACTGGGGGAATACCTGCAAGTCGAAGGGGTGTCCGGTTTACGATGCCCTACGGAAAAAGAGGTGACGGCATTTGTCACGAAAGATTTGTTTCACGCATGTCATGATATAAGCGAAATCGGTTCATGTTTAAATCAAGCCCAGTTGAGTCTTATTCATTTATTTGAAAATAATGCAATCATTGCCGGGACTGAGTCGTTTGATATCTCATTGTTAAGTCATGATATTCTCAAAACATATTCGGTATACCATCATAATATTGGTTCAGTAAAAAACGAATTGACAGATGTTCGGGCCAAGCTGGCCGGGGCCTGTGATGAGCGGGATAATGTCCGCGCTGAGCTGGATCAGCGAAGTGAAGAGCTTGCCGGATTCAAGCAACAATTGCCCGAGTCGGAGGCACGGCGGGCAGCCCTGGAGGGTGATCTGGCATCGGTTCGGGTTGAGTTGGCTTCACTGCTGTCCGAGCGTGACAATCTGCAGAAGGAATCGGCTGAACGCCTTGCCGCGATAGCCGAATTGGAGTCCACGCTTGCCGGGGCTTGTGATGAGCGGGAGAATGTCCGCGCTGAGCTGGATCGGCGAAGTGAAGAGCTTGCCGGATTCAGGCGGCAATTGCCCGAGTCGGAGGCCAGGCGGGCAGCCCTGGAGGGTAATCTGGCATCGGTTCGGGTTGAGTTGGCTTCACTGCTGTCCGAGCGTGACAATCTGCAGAAGGAATCGGCTGAACGCCTTGCCGCGATAGCCGAATTGGAGTCCACGCTTGCCGGGGCTTGTGATGAGCGGGAGAATGTC
>JAZDEG010000021.1:0-85387 GCA_043809085.1 Pseudomonadota bacterium
CGGTCAACCAGGTGCCGTTTGAGAATGTAAACCTTCTCCTTGCCTGTGTAGTTTTTCCGTTGTTTGCGCATGGTAAATTCCTCCGTTGATGTACACTAACTCATACGGACGAATTCTCCAATTCACGATGAACCAAAACAATATTAAATCCTCCGACGTTTGTATTGGAAACCCAATGCCTAGTATAACCAGACCGCGCCATTGAACTTACCGCGTAGCGCCGCCACCGTTCTCGCGGTCTGATTGATACTTTTGTTATGCAATTTATCTTGGATCATTAAGTGATACATGTGTAATTGTTACACTTTTAAGGTAGCCAGACCTACTCGTGTTTAAGTAAACATGGCAATATATAGTGCTCAATTCCGGTTTATGCCTTCGCACAGCATTTGCATCAAGACTATTAGTGATCATTGATACGGAATCATAATGTCTAGCTTCAGAAGTTAGGTTAAAACTTACGGGACGACCAATATCTTTTATGTATATTCTACCCTTGAAAGTGTTGCTGTTATAACTTGATATTTGACCTTCTATAACATGCAGCTCTTCACTTACATATACTTCATGAATGTAGTCGTATGTTTCTTTAGAAAAATTTGCCTGGATTGGCATTTTATAGCCACCAATATTTGATGTAATTGAGGCATTGCTCGCTGACTCATTTTTGCATATAGGCCTATGCATGTCCTTTACAGCCGTAGTACATTTTTCAATTAGGGAATCAACTTGATGTTGTTTTATTTCCGGTATTTCAATCTGCTTTTCTTTGTATTCTTCTTGAAGTTGTCCCAATGACTTTTCGTAATCTACATGGAACCCAAGACTTTCTGAAATGACGTAATCATAAACGGAATGAACAACATGGCCCAGAGGTGTATTTGTTGGTGCGGTCCCAAGTTGATATAGGCCAGTAATTGCAGTTGTAAATATGATGCCGGCTGTAATTTTCCAACTGCCATCTTCTGCCGGCAGTGCATATATCCTTGCGCCTTTGAGCGATGGAGCTTGTACAATTATTTTATCATTTACGACAAGGTGAGTAGTGAGTGCTAGGGATCTTTGAAATCCGATTAATGCTTGTGAGACATCATAAAAATCAATTTCATGTCTATCCGCATCGTTGCCAGTATAAGACAGGGTGAATTTTAGAGCATGATCCATAATGCACACCTCATGGGATAGAATTTTTTAGGATACATTTTTGATGCATAAAAGTTATTAGCTGGACGGAATTCGTCCCATCAATAGCCATATTTGTGGCGTTAGCGATAAAAGCAAAATGCATACCAAAATTTCAAGTCGAATAAGGAAAAAGGGCCAAGTCAGTTTTTGGCTTTTCACGCTCAAAATAATTAATACTTCCGATGCGACCATTGGTACTATTCTATCGGGTGCAATAATTTGCAAGGAAAATATGACAGAGGTGTATCTAAATTGGTGAGCAATATAATTGCGATGTGAATTGGCAATTCTTACCTGTCGCGCATAACATCAGGTTGACCTTCTTCCTGATTTCAGCACGCATTTAAGAGTAAAAATACAAACAAAACAGAAAGTTACAAGTCGTCAAACTTGACTTTCTGTTATTTTTTCAGCCCCCAAAAAAAACATCATATTCATTTTTTGGTAAAGCAAGAAGTTGCCGAAAGCAGATTCGATTTTAGGAAAAAATAGTCGTTTTTATGCTTTTTTCTTTCTTTAATAAAGACCCCGTTGACATGTGACCAAATTTGGTTTTAATATGGCCTTACATCCTTTACATGGAGGCGACTAATGAGATTATCTGACCAAATTAAGCCAATCAGCTACTTAAAGGCACATGCTGCCGAGATTATACGAAATTTTGAAGACAAAGGAGACCCGCTTATCATTACCCAAAACGGAGAAGCTAAAGTCGTAATTCAAGGTATCAAGAGTTACGAGGAAACCCAAGAAACCATGGCTTTGCTTAAAATTCTTGCCCTTGGGAGCCGTCAGATTGAAGAAGGCAAAGTAATTTCCGCTACTGAAGCAATAAATCGTCTTCGTAAAAAAAAGGAATCGGTCTAGTGATTTTCACAGTTCTGCTGACTGAAGACGCTGCCGCTGATCTCAAAGACATTTACACATACATATCAGAACACGACTCGGCAAACAATGCGGAGTATGTGCTTGATGAGATTGAAAAAAAATTTATCAGCTTGAGTGAATTGCCGGAGCGCGGAGTGTACCCGAAAGAACTGATGGCTTTGGGAATTCGTGATTATCGGGAGATTTTCTTTAAGCCTTATCGCATCATCTATCGGATTGTCAAAGCAAATATCTATGTCTACCTCATTGCTGATGGTCGCCGTGATATGCAAACGCTCCTCCAGCGCAGGTTGCTGGCGGGGCTATAAAAGAGGTCGGTAACTCCCGATAATTTCACATGCCGGCTGGATTCAGCTCCAAAAGATATCCTCGGGCAACCCTTGGTCTGGAACAGCACACCAAAACTTGAGATGTTTTCTGAGTATACGTAAGGGACAACGGTAATTGTTCTTCGCCAAATAAATGGATGTCCCAGACAATATTATGGCGTTTTTCGCATTAAGTCCCCACATAAACGACACGTTATGCTCCGTTCCACAACGGAGAAAATTACCAGTGGGGCTGATTGCCTATGCGGGAGTTGACCACCTCAAGGGTGTCGCTGATCACCACAAAGGCATTTTCGTCTATCTGCTGGATAAGCCGTTTCATGTGGCCGATCTCCCGGAATGTGATCACGGTATAGATGATATGTTCTTCTTTGCCGCTGTAACCACCCTCTCCTTCGAGTATGGTAACGCCGCGTCTGATGTCTTTGAGAATTTCTTTTGATATTTCCTGCCACTTGGAAGAAATGATCAATACCGCTTTTCGCTGGGTGAGGCCGGTGACCACGACGCTGATAACCCTTGAGCTGACAAAAAGGACAACCAGGGTGTAGAGAACGGCCTCAATCGAGTAGGAATACGCCACCAGGAAGAGCAGGCAGCAGTTGACAAAGAGCATGGTGCTGCCGATGCTGATGGAAAAACGTTTGAGCAGCATGATGGAAAGAATATCCAGACCTCCCTGGGAGCCGGGTGATCGGAACGTCATCCCGACACCAGCGCCGGCCAGCAGACCGGCCAGCAGGGCGCCAAGCATTCTGTCATGCAGATCGATGGGAATGTGAAGAAAAGCCATGGCAAAGGTCAGGGAGAGGGTGCCGATCGCACTGTAAAAAAAGAAGCGACGGCCCACCGCCACCCAGGCCAGGGCAAAAAGGGGGATATTCATAAGGAGATAAATCCAACCCGCGTTCAGCCAGGGAGCGAATTTGTGGATGAGCACTGAGAGACCGGTCAACCCTCCCATGACAAAGTTGTGGGGAATCAGGATGCTGTTGACGGCAAGAGCGCAGAGGAGGCTGCCGGAAAAAATAAGAAGCAGATCCATGAAAAATCTGGAGGGAGTCGTGAAGAGAGGTTGTTTACCGGATTTTTCCTGTTTCATTCCGAGACTTTTAAAAGTGGCATCATATTTGTTTGACAAATTCTTTTGCTTGGACCTAGGCTTTAATAAATGTATCATCTTCTTATCTAAAAAAAAACAGCTTGGGTAATATTTAACCAAGGGCATGCCGAACCCTGTTCGGCTATTGCCCAGAAATCTCTGGTGGGATTCCATGTTAGAATCGTTGTTTTCTCCGAAAAGTGTAGCGGTTATAGGCGCTTCCCGTACACCGGGAAAGGTCGGCCATGATATCCTGGCAAATCTTATCAATGGCGGTTTCGAAGGGCCGATTATCCCGGTCAACCCATCAGCCGATGATGTGCTTGGCCTCAAATGTCATGCCAGTCTGAAAGCGTATGGCGCGACGGTGGAATTAAGTGTCATCGTCGTTCCGCGCTCTCATGTCGAGGCTGCGGTGAAAGATTCCCTTGACGCCGGTTGCGGCGGCATCATCGTCATATCCGCCGGATTTAAGGAGACAGGTGAGGAGGGAGCTGCCCTGGAGCGGAAAATTGCTTCCCTCTGCCGCAACCGCAACGTGCGTCTGCTCGGTCCTAATTGTCTGGGGTTGATAAACACGGAAAGCAACTTGAATGCCTCTTTTGCCGGAATGATGCCTGAAAAGGGGGGAGTCGCCGTTATTTCTCAGTCAGGCGCATTGTGCACCGCAATTCTTGATCAGGCCGCCGGTCGTCATATGGGGCTTTCCAAGGTGGTGAGTATCGGCAACAAGGCGGAAATGTCCGAGGTTGATCTGCTGAAGGCACTGGCCAGGGACAGTCAGACCAAGGTGATTGCCGGTTATCTGGAGGACATCTGTTGTGGCGATGATTTCGTCAAGGCGGCGGAAGAAGCCTCCTCGGCCAAACCGGTCATTATCCTTAAGTCAGGCACGACCGCGGCGGGGCTGAAGGCTGCGGCATCCCATACCGGAGTTCTGGCCGGAGCGGATACGGCTTACGGCGCGGCTTTCAAGAGATCAGGCGTCATTCGGGCCGATACTTTCCAGGACCTTTTTGATTTTGTCACCGCTTTTTCCATGCAACCCCTGCCCAAGGGCAAAAGAGTTCTCATCATCACCAATGCAGGCGGGCCCGGAACCATGGTGGCCGATGCGGTGGAAAAGGCAGGTCTTGAAGTAGTGGACCTTGAGCGCAATATTGCCTCCGCATTGAGGGAAAAACTTCCGGGGGCGGCCAGCACAAGCAATCCCATTGACGTGCTGGGAGATGCCGATCCCGAGCGTTACGTCGCGGCCATTGAGGCGGCTCAGGCCGATGACGCGGTGGATGCCATTATTGTCATCCTCACCCCCCAGGCAATGACCCGGCCGGCGGAGACGGCCCGCGCCGTTGCGGCCAAGCTTGACGGGAAAAAACCTGTTTTTGCGTCATTCATGGGCGGGGAAGGAGTGATGCCTGGCCGCAGGGAACTGGGCGCCGCTGGACTGCCTGATTATGATTCACCGGAACGGGCGGTGGCCGCATTGAAAGCCATGTATGGCTATGCCTCCTGGAAACAGAGGCCGCCGCGTATCGTTACCCGTTTCCCGGTGAACCGGCGTAGGGTGGAGCGCATCATTATCCGTCAGCAGCGCACGAGTCGTCTGCAACTCAGCGAGGTGAAGTCGAAGAGCATTCTTGAGGCCTATGGGTTTAAAATTCCCGATGGAAGGCTTGCCACCACCGCGGATGAGGCGGTGGAGATAGCCAGGCGAATAGGTTTCCCCGCCGCCATGAAGATCGTTTCGCCGGATGTGGTTCACAAGTCGGATCTTGGTGGGGTGCAGCTCAATCTGGCATCGGCAGAAAAAGTTCGCGATGCATATGATCTGATGATGCTTCGCATCAGAGAAAAGGCTCCTGAAGCCCACATCAAGGGGGTTTATGTGGAGGAAATGATGGATCCGGGCCTTGAGGTCATTATCGGCATGAGCCGGGATCCTCAGTTCGGTCCCATGTTGATGTTCGGCCTCGGCGGTATTTTTGTCGAGGTTATGAAGGATGTTACTTTCTATCTTGCACCCATAACATCGGATGAAGCGATGCAGATGTTGCTTGCCACCCGTTCCTACGAAATTCTTAAAGGAAAACGAGGCCAGAAGGGGGTGGATCTCGATGCCATCGCCGGTGGACTCCAGCGAATCAGCCAGTTGACCACGGATTTTCCGCAGATCCTTGAACTTGATATTAATCCCTTCATTGTCGGCGGGATCGGTTCGGAAGCTGTGGTGGCAGATGCCCGTATGACTCTGGGCCCACTTTGATGAACACGACTTGTCCGACAAAGTTATACAAATGATTTAGAAATGGAAATAACATCAGTCAGACCAACACGACCAATGAGAGGTTGAAAAATATGATGCAGCAAGCCAGAGTTGAATTTGATCCGGATTGGCAGAAGAAATACGCCGATATGATCAACACGCCTAAAAAAGCGCTCTCTCATATCAGAAACGGGCAGCGTGTCTTTGTCGGCACCGGCTGCGGAGAGCCGCAGCTTTTAGTCGATGCTTTGACTGACCGGGCCTCCGACCTGGCTGATGTGGAAATCGTTCATCTCCTGACCAAAGGGGATGCCCGTTATGCCGATCCGAAATTTGCCGACAGTTTCACGGTGAACAGCTTTTTTATCGGCCAGAATGTGCGGGGATTGATCCAGGAAGGCATGGGCTGCTATACGCCGATGCTGCTTTCCGATATTCCTGAACTGTTCAAGTCTGGAAAGCTGCCCCTTGATGTGGTGCTGATCCAGGTGAGCGAGCCGAACACGCTGGGCAAGGTGAGCCTCGGCATTTCGGTTGATATCGTCAAGAGCGCCGCTGAAAACGGTTCCCTGGTCATTGCCCAGGTGAATAAGCAGATGCCCTGGACCTATGGTGATTCCCTGCTTGATATTTATGACCTTGATATTCTGGTGCCGGCAGATATCCCGCTTATTGAAAGGGCGTCAAAACCTGTTAACGAAGTGACCAAAAAGATTGGTCAGCACATTGCCTCCCTGGTTGAAGACGGCTCCACCATTGAGTTCGGCCTGGGCCGTATCCCGGGCATCGGTCGTATTCCTGCAGCCTGCATGTTCTATCTGACTGAAAAAAAGGATCTTGGCATCCATACCGAGGTGATAACCGATTCCGTCATCAGACTGATCGAATCAGGAGCGGTGACCGGAGCGCGAAAAACCACGGACCAGGGCAAGATTGTCGCCAGTTTCTGTATGGGGACCCAGAAGCTCTATGATTTTGTCAATGCCAACCCGATCTTTTCCTTTCGGCCGACGGAATATGTCAATGATGTTCATATCATCAGCCGTCAGAGCAAAATGGTGTCCATCAACATGGCGCTGGAGATTGATCTGACCGGACAGGTGTGCGCTGATTCCGACAGCGGCAAATTTTATTCGGGCATCGGCGGCCAGGTTGATTTTAATCGCGGGGCAGCTCGGTCAAAGGGCGGGAAGCCGATAATCGTCATCTCTTCCACCGCAGACGAGGAGACGCGTTCCCGCATCGTCTCCCATCTGAGTCCGGGAGCCGGGGTGGTCACCTCCCGGGGTGAAGTCCATTATGTTGTTTCCGAATTCGGGATCGCTTATCTCCACGGAAAAAACATCCAGGAGAGGACCCTGGCCCTGATCAGTATCGCCCATCCGAAATTCAGGGAGCAGCTCCTGAAAGAGGCGATCGAGGCAAAATATATCAAGCAGGAATTTGCCTCCTTTGGTGACAAGCTGGTGGTTACCTCGGAGGAGATGAAAACATCTTTTCTCCTCGATAACGGCACCCAGATCAATTTCCGGCCCATTCATCCCACGGACGAGCCTCTCATGCGCGATCTGCTCTATGATCTCTCCCAGGAGACCGTTTATTACCGTTTCATGACCCAGAGCAAGCGCTTTGAACATAGCCAGATCAAAAACTTTGTCTACATTGATCACCGCAAGGATGTCGCCATTGTCGGCACCCTGCCCGAGGCGTCGGGGGATGAAATTATCGCTGTGGGCCGCTATTATCTGGATGAACGGACCAATCGGGCGGAGGTGGCATTTGTCATACGTGACAAGTGGCAGAACCGGCATATCGGTTCATTTCTATTCCGTCATCTAATCACCATTGCCAAGCGCAATGGTATTTCCGGCTTTACTGCCGAGGTTTTACGTGAAAACAAGAGGATGCAGGCTATTTTCAATAATTCCGGTTACAAAATGGAAAGCCAGCTGGAAGAAGGGGTGTACAGTTTCAGGATTGATTTTTGATGACGCCGGGTGTGGATTGACGGCAAAATGAAGTTTTGCGGCGGGGATTAAAAAAACAACGGAACCAGTGGGAAATCTGATTCCGTTGCCGGGTTGAGGAGGAAAATATCGGCCGACCGGCCGAGGGCATCATGCTCAGGAGAATCCTCCCCTGGAAACGCAGCCGCCCATGGGTTTGATCGGACCGGAACTGCTGGAAGCAAGTCGAAAAGATGATGCGGAAATGGCTTTTTTCACGTCAGGGCTGCCGCACTTCGGGCATTTCACCTCGGTGAGCGCTTCTGTCGAGCTTGAGGTCAAAAGGGATTCGAAAAAATTTTTGCATTGTTGGCAACGAAATTCATAAAGTGGCATGGTAGTAGCTCCTGTTGACTTGATAAGCTTAAGTATTTAATTAAATATATGATAGGGAGAGATGATTGTCCAGTAAAAAAATGAGAGAGACGATGAATTTTCAGGCACATTTGCAGAACATGATGGAAATGATGCAGGAAGAGTTTGTGGTTCTTTTTGTCGGAGGACTGCTTATTCAGCTCCTCTGTTCCGTGACTTTCGGACTGCTTGCCGGGCCGCTCATGGGTGGGTATATGCTGCTTATGCTGCAGTGGCTCAGGACGGGGAACAGATGCGAATTCAATGATCTTTTCAGTGGAATGAAACGGTTTGGAGAGCTTTTCCCTCTTTTTTTCATGGGGTTGCTCATTCTTCTCGGCTGCCTCTTCTTTTTATTGCCGGGTATCGTGCTGTCGGTGTGGTGGTTGTATGTGCTGCCTTTGATGACGGAGAAAAAACTTTCATTAAAGGAGGCGATGCAGGCCAGCAGGGTTAAGGTGAATGAAAAGGGTTTTTTTATGCATCTGGTTTTTCTGCTGATGATTTCCGTTGTGCCGGTTTTTGTTATTGCCATCGCCTCGGCAGTCATTCCACCCCTGGTTGTTCTCCAGTATCTGCTTTTCCCCCTGCAATGCGCCTGTCTGGCCAGCCTCTATCTTGAGCAGTTCGAAGATTTTGATCCGGAAAAAAGAGGTCGCTCAGCGGTCGCCGGTAACCGGCCTCATCCCGCCACGCCGCCGCCTGTTCCCCCACCACTGCCAGAAGAAAACAACCAGTAAGGCACCGCTGCCGTCGGCAACGATATCCTGCCAGCTTGGAAACCGTCCGGGAATAAAGGATTGGTGAAATTCATCTGTTATCCCGTAGAAGAGGCAGAAAAGGACAATACCTGCCCCTGGCGTAAAAAAACTTATATCGCGGATGCGGGGATAAACAGCGTAGATCATGGTGGCCGCAAGTGCTCCGTAAGCTGCTGCATGGCATAGTTTATCCATGCCTGCCGCTGCTGCGGGGAGATCATCGCCCGGAGTATGGGAGAGAAGGAAGATGGCGGCCATAACGACCACCATGGGAAAAAACCGACGATCCATCTGATTCCGTTTCACATCTCGTTTTTGTTGCGCAGAAATATTCGAAAGTTCCCCGCGATCACCGCTACGGCGTCGATCATGTCAGTGAAAACGTCTTTACGGTTCATGATCCGGGGAGGAATGAAATGATGAAGGTTGAGGAGAGAAATGGTTCTGCATGGCATGCTGGCGGTTGAGGAAATTGCCGCCAGCATGCCGGACATCGAAAAAAAAGAGCAGCCTGATGTCTGAAATGTTTTTTCACCGTCCTCTCCGCGAAAATTGCGCTCTACTCACGGCCGACGGACATATCTTCTTCGTTCAAATGAATGCTGTTCAACAGTTCCTTGGGGAATTTTTTCCGAACTCGTTGGATGGCGGCAAAAATCGAATGGGCCGGATAGTCCTCCCATATGGTTTCCTTGTCATCGGCATAGGCAGTGGTGACAAATTTTTTCTTGCGGACGGAAAAACGATGAGTCCAGTTGATTTCGATGGTTTCCGGATTTTCATCGAGATCCACATCGATTTTTGTTCCCTTGTCAGCGACCTGAAGAGCGTCCATCTCACTTATTTCCAGCAGCCATCCATCACCATCCTCGGTGGCAAGAAGAATGAAAACACCGAGTGGTTTTACCATTTTTTCTTTCTTGACGGCGATTTCCTGAAGTTTTTCAATCTCGCTCTTCAGGGTTATCTGCGGTTGAGGCTGACCCTGTGCAGGTTTGAAATCCACTTTTCCATAACAGCATCGTTTATACTTCTGACCGCTGCCGCATGGGCAGGGATCGTTACGTCCTATTTTCATGTTGCGTCCTCTGGATTGAGAGTAAACAGTTATTTTGTTTCGCCGTATCCGATCACAGGATGGATACGGTTCAAGCTTGGTTGCGGAGGTGTCGGTCTTTTTGCCGGTTTTCGGTGTTTTGCAGGCTATGCCGACATTGTACCGACCTTCAATTAACCATTTTCGTCGGTCAATTGTCAATCCGCATCAGTCAATTATGACAATTTTTTCCTGACTGGTGTAATAGTATGGGAGCTCCGTAAAAAATGTCGTTCTGACGGTCAAGGCCGGATTTTTGATGGTTATGCTCTTCCGGAGGGTTGAGGGCCGGTGCCTTGCCTGTTCATGAGGGGTTTTAATCGATGGGATCTTCGGTTACTCTCCGGGAAAAGCTGAGAAATAATCTGGTCTTCCCTGTTGCCGACAAGATTTTTTGTATAAACAATATTCTGATTTTGTTGCAAATATTCATCTCTTTATTTCATGACAGATACAATTTCATATCCGGCTGATTTACCCATTGCCGCGGAAAAAAATCGGATTGTTGAGGCCATTAGGGCGAATCAGGTAGTGGTCATTGCCGGTGACACCGGTTCCGGCAAAAGCACCCAGATTCCCAAGATGTGCCTGGAAGCGGGGCGGGGCAAGGCAAAACTGATCGGCTGCACCCAACCCAGACGTCTTGCCGCCACATCGGTCGCTGAGCGGGTTCGTGAAGAGCTCGGTCCGGCTGCGTTTTTAGTCGGTTATAAGATTCGTTTTCTTGACCGGACCGGCCCCGACACCCGTATTAAGTTCATGACAGACGGCATTCTCCTGGCCGAAACCCAGGGAGATCCGCTGCTTACGGCCTATGACACGATAATCATCGATGAGGCCCATGAGCGCAGCTTAAATATTGATTTCCTGCTGGGCATCCTGAAAAAACTGCTGCGGAAGCGAGCCGATCTCAAGGTTATCATCACTTCCGCCACCATTGACACGGAGAAATTCTCCCGCGCATTTGACAATGCCCCTGTTGTTGAGGTCTGCGGTCGCACCTATCCGGTGGAAATTCGCTATCAGGAAAAGCCTGTATCCGAGGGTGACGAATCGTCACCGCTTGAGATCGGCTATGTAGAACAGGCGGTGGATGCCGTTCTTGATATCTGCCGCAGGGATGGAGGTGGGGATATGCTTGTCTTCATGCCAACCGAACGGGATATCCGTGATACGGCTGAGATGCTGGGAAAACGTTTCAGAAATGATGCGGGGCGACTCGGCATCAAGGAACGGGAACCTGAGATCCTGCCCCTCTTCGGTCGGCTTTCCGGTGCAGACCAGAATCGTATTTTCCGTAAAAGTCAGGCGCGTAAAATTGTGGTCAGCACCAATGTTGCGGAAACGTCGGTTACCGTACCCGGTATTCGTTTTGTCGTCGACACCGGACTTGCCCGCATATCTTCTTACAATGTGCGGGCACGAACCACCAAACTGCCGGTCACCGCCGTGTCGAGAGCAAGTTGTGATCAGCGGGCCGGTCGCTGCGGCAGGGTTGGTCCGGGCATCTGCGTCCGACTTTACAGCGAAGAGTATTACCTCGCCCGACCCCAGTTCACCCCACCGGAGATCGTCCGTTCAAATCTTGCCGAAGTCATTCTTCGTATGATTGCCTTGAATCTCGGCAGTCCCAAGAGTTTTCCCTTTATTGATCCGCCCATGCCCCGGGCCATCAATGACGGGTATAATCTTCTCATTGAGCTTGGCGCTCTGGACCGCCAGCGGCGACTGACCGACATGGGAAGGGTGATGGCACGTCTTCCCCTTGATCCACGCATCAGCCGCATGATTATGGCCGCCCGGGAAAACAACTGCCTGCGCGAGGTGGTGATCATCGCGGCAGCGCTCAGCATTCAGGATCCGCGTATCAGACCGGCGGAAAACGCCAAACAGGCGGATGAGGCCCATGGTCGTTTCCGCTCCAAACAGTCCGACTTCGTCTCTTTTCTCCATCTGTGGGACCATTATGACCATCTGGTAGGTCAGGAGAAAAGCAAATCCGCCCTGGGGCGATTCTGCAAAAAGAATTTTCTTTCCTTTCAGCGGTTACGGGAATGGCGTGATATCCATGAGCAGATCTGGTCGCAGCTTGCCACGGCGGGAAGCAAGAAAAGAGGGCACCTTTTTCTCAAATCTTCCTGTCTGGCAAAAGATGAGACCGGTCCGGAGCGGGATTACGGCAAAGGGTATGCCGCTATTCATCAGGCTGTTCTTTCCGGTAATCTGCGCAATATCGGCCTGAAAAAGGAAAAGAATATTTACCAGGGCGGCCAGAATAAGGAGTTGATGATCTTTCCAGGCTCAGGCCTGTTCAATAGGGCTGGCCAGTGGATCATGGCGGCCGAACTGGTCGAAACCTCACGCCTTTACGCCCGAACGGTGGCGGCCATTGAACCGGGGTGGCTTGAACCGCTGGCCGGGGGGCTCTGCCGCTACAGCTATTCGTCCCCTCACTGGGAGAGAAAACAGGGGAAGGTGGTGGCCCTTGCCACGGTGACTTTGTTCGGGCTTGTCATCGAGGCGGGGCGGAAGGTCAATTACGGACCGATCAATCCGAAGGAGGCCCGGCAGATTTTTATCCAGTCAGCCCTGGTTGAAGGTGATCTTGGGGGCCATTTCCTCTTTCTTGATAAGAACCGGCAGCTCATCACCCGTTTGTCCGATCTCGAAGACCGTATGCGGCGCCGTGATATTCTGGTGGATGATTTTCTGCTCTCGGATTTTTACGATAAACGGCTGCCCGAGGATATCTTTGATCGGGCAGGTCTTGCCCGACTGGTGAAGCAAAAAAAAGACGACTTTCTCCTGATGCGGGAATCGGACATCCTCAGGCACCCCCCCGAGTCCGATGAACTGGCCGACTATCCGCAGTCCCTGCATTGCGGTGAACTGACTTTTCCCTTGAGCTACTCCTTCACACCGGGTGAGGAAAGAGACGGAGTGACGGTGAAGATACCTGCTGATCTCGCCGGGCATCTTCAGCCGGAAAGATTCGAGTGGCTGGTACCGGGGCTCCTGCTTGAAAAGATAGTTCTTCTGCTGAAAGGTCTGCCCAAGGCCATCCGCCGCAATCTGATTCCCATTCCACAAACAGCGCAAGAACTGTTCGGTCAGTTGCGCCTTTACGAGGGATCGCTTTATGAGCAGCTGGAGGGTCTTATCTGGCGTCGTTTCGGGCTGCGGGTCGAACGCAGTCTTTGGGGCAGGGACGCTCTTCCCCGCCATCTGAGGATTCGTTACGAGCTTCTGGACGGGAAAGGAAAAACATTGGAACAGGGACGCGAGTATGCGGCCCTTGCCGGAATTTCGCCCCAGGTCGGCAGCGCTCCCCGGTTTGACCAGTTGCGCCAAAGCTGGGAAAGGGAAACAGTCACGGAATGGGATTTTGCCGAATTACCCCGGCGTATTGCAGTCAAGGACCGTAACGGCAGGCTTTCCGGTTACGCTTATCCGGGGCTTGTTGAAGAAGATGGGCGGGTTGCCCTGCGCCTCTTTCCAGGGGAAGAGGAGCGCGGAGAAAAGAATGTCCACGGCCTGCGCGCTCTTTATGAACTGCACTTTGTCAAGCAGTGCAAGGCGCTTCAAAAAGATGTCGCTCTTCCCCGCTCACATTGGGCGCTTTATGAGGGTATAGCCTCCCATGAAGAGTTCAACCGCGATCTTTTTCAATTTGTTTTGACCACGATATTTCACTGCAGGCGGGATTTTGTGCCGACCCGGGAAGAATTTGAGCAAACAGTTGCTGCGTTTCAGAAACAGGGACTCTATCCGGCCGCCCGGAGGCTTGTTGATCAGATCATTGAGCTTCTGCGGGAAAGACGGGCGCTGCTTGATTATATTGGAGGGATGGAGAAGGAGTGCCGGACAAAGCCGAAACTCGGCATCACTCTGGAAGATTGCGCTTCTTTCAGGCAAGATGTGGCCCAGCTCCTGCCCGGTCGCTTCCTGCTCCGGATCGACGAGTCGGATCTGAATCGCACCCCCCGGTATCTCAAGGCGATCCGTATCCGCATGGAACGGAAAACCCATAATCCGGCCAAAGACAGCGAAAAGGCAGCACAGCTTGCCGTCCATCAGGAGAGGCTGGCAAAAATTAGTGATCTCGTTGAACTCACCACGGAACAGCGGAAACTGGTACGCGAGTTTGGCATCATGCTTGAAGAATTCAAGGTTTCCCTTTTTGCCCAGGAATTGAAAACATCATTCCCTGTATCAGCCAAGCGTCTTGCCGGTCAATGGGAAGAAATCCGGAAAGCGATTGAAAAATTATAGCTGATCATTGATACTAAAGGGGTGTTGGCTTCGTTAATAGCTCCAGATGTTTTTGAGCAACTCCCAAGGAGTTTTTCCATGAAAACCGTTTTTAAGGTCATTGCCGGTCTGATCCTTGTTGTTTTGCTGGTCATAGGTGCTTCCTCCATTTTTGTCAGGTATTATCTGAGCGGGGAGAAAATTGAGGAAATGTTGCTGCCCCGGGCCCGGCAGGCCCTTGGCCGTGATGTCACCATCGGTGCCATTGATGTCAGCCTGTTTCGGGGAATAGAGGTCTCTGACTTCACCGTGAAAGAGGTGGACGGCAAAGAGGATTTTGCCTCAATCGGCACATTTGCTCTCCGTTATGATTTCATGCCTCTGCTGCGCAAAAAACTGGTGGTGACGGACATCAGTCTCGATAAACCTGCTCTGCGGATTCATCGTGACAAAAATGGAAATTACAATTTTGAGACGCTTGCAATGCTCGTTCAAAAAGAGAAAGACGAGCACCCTGAAAAAACAGAGGCAACTGTCCCTCCTTCGGCCCTCCCCATTGCCTTGACAATGGACAGGATTTCAATACGTGATGCCCGCTTTGTCTTTGCCGACGACATGGGGGAGTTGCCGGCGGTTGAGGCCGTGGCCGATGTGAATATCGGCATGGATCTGTCTCGCGGCCTGTTGGCGCTCCGTTTCAAGGGTGATGGGCGTTATGAACTCAAAGCCCGGTACCAGGGCGTTGAACCGCAGCTCACGGGAACAATGGATTTTGATCAGAAGCGGATTGCCATAAATTGCGATGTCGCAATGCAGGAGGAAAAAGCGACCATATCAGCTGTCATCGAAAATTATCTGCAGACACCGGATGTGGAGGTTAATCTCGCGAGTTCCCAGCTTAATGTCGATAATCTGCTTGGACTCGCCGCACTCCTTGGCGAAAAAGAGGAAAAGGGAAAGAGGGAAAATGCCGGCGGCGGCACTGTATCCTCTCCTGGCAATGGTCCCAAATCTCCTCCCCCGGTAATCGGTGATAAAATTCCTGCGGGTTTAATTGCCCACGGCCGGGTGGATATTGCAAAGGCATATTATCAGGGACTTGAGATGGCGGATCTTCATCTCACTTATCGGCTTGAGAAAAATATTTTCACTGTCAATGAATTTAGTGCAAAAACTGCTGAAGGCACGGTGACGAGTACGCTTGTCGCAGATTTCAATCATCCCGGCCCGTCCTATGAGGGAGAGCTTGACGTGAAAGACATTCAGATTACCAAGGTGCAGCAGGTTCTTTTCCCCAAGATCAGGGAAAAGCTCTTTGGAAGCCTGACCACGAACCTCACCTATTCAGGATCAGGAATCCAGTGGCCCGTGCTGCGGGAGCAGTTGAACGGGACGGGGGATTTCAGGCTTGCAGATGGGCGCATTGAGAATTCCCCCATTTTTCATTCAATCGCCGATACCCTGGGGCTAAATGAACTGCGCAATCTGGACTTCAAGGATTACAGCGGCAATCTGCGGATCAGTGAAGGGGATGTGCTGCTGACAAGCAGCATGGATGGTCGGGATGTCGATATGCAGGCCAATGGCAGAATCGGCCTTGACGCTGTTCTTGATCTTCCCCTTGCCATTACCTTGTCTCCTGAAATGAGCGAGAAAGTTGCCCAAAAAACTTCGCTTGTCAAGTATCTGGCCGACGATCAGGGGCAAACCAGGATCAACCTGAAAATGACAGGGACTCTGCAGAAACCGAAGGCAACTTTCGACAGCCGAGCGATTGAGAAAAAGGTGATTGAGGATGTGGGGCGCGGACTGTTAAAAGGGTTGTTCGGGCAGTAGTTCAGCCTTAATGATTCCGTTTATCTTGCCGCCCGAAATTCCTGGGTGGTATTCGAGGGGGCGCCCCTCACCGGGGCGGGAACTGCGTAAATCCGGTGAGGGGCGTTAGATGTCAACATCTGGAGTGATGGTGTTTGCCGCACATTCATTGTATTGAATGCGCACTGTTGTGATTTGTGTCTGTCAACGTGCAGTAGTCATCACTGTTTTCATCGTTTTCGGTACAAACGCTGTCATCAGGGGCAACTGCTTTCAATCTTGTGTGTCCAGTAGAGGCCGGTCAAATAGTTCGGCGCTTTCCAGGAGAAGCTGACATTGGTGGTTTTCCCGCTTTTAAGGGAAACGACCTTGCACAGATTGGCGACTTGGGTTCCTGCCTGGTCATAGGCCTTCATCTTGACTGCCTTGCTGACGGTTTTATTGGTGATGTTCTTGACTGCCGCGGAAACGGTGGTGGTTGTATTCTTTCTAACAGTCGTTGCGGCCATCGCTATTGACGAGGTGGTGAAAGCGAGAAGAATCGTCAGGGTGATTATCTTTGTCAGGTTCATTTTGTATCCTCCGATATTTTGAAAAAAATACTTGTATTGTCAGTTAATACATCTGTTAAACAGTGTCGAATTTAAGGGACGACGGTGTTCGGAGCACTGAGGGTAACAATGAAATCAGTGGGAGCGGAGGTGCCGGGCTCTGTCGTTGCCGTACTTGCGTCAAAGGTAGGGGTGACGCGCAGTGTGAAGTTGCCGGAGGGAAGATAGCCTACGTTCAGGAACGTATTGATGTTAACATTGGCCAGGTCGTCGATGTCAGCCGGAGCCCAGGCGGGATTGGCCTTGATTGCATCAATTTGGGCAGTTGTCAATGCTACCGGCTTACGGATATCGGTTCCCACTACGGCAGGTATATTCCAGGTGCCGTCGGCATTCTGGGTGACATTGACGGACTGGCGGTAGGTTACCCAGGGGGCGTCGCAGCCGAGGTTGTCGGCGCATGTCTGGTTGCATACGGCATTGGCAACGCCGCTCTGGCCCGCTTCCTCGTTAAAGTTGCCCGTGCAGTTTGCCATGAGGATATTGTCGGTGTAAATAATGTTGTCATCGTCAAAATAGAGACCGCCTTTCAATTTGTTGGAGGGCAGCCATTCCCCGAACAGATCCGTGTGGACGGCAGCCATTCGAGAGGCGACGATATGTGTCTGATTGGCGGTCATGAGGAAGGTGGCGCGGACGTACGGGTTGAAGTAGCCGTAACTGGTATGGTGCTGGTCCGGTGCGCCGAAGAGGCCGTGGGCCATGAGGGCGTCAAGCTCACCCTGTTTCATGATGTCGCTTGTGGTCGGGACGGTATAGTTGTAGTTGTTGCCGTTGCGTGAGCAGAAGGAAAGGCCGCTGGTGCTTCCTGCTTCGGTGAAGTTGCCGTTGGCGTCAAGAAAGCCGAGCTGCATTTTGAAGCCGGTGGCCCTTTGGCCTGTCTGGTTGCCGTATTTCATCAACAAACGGTATTGCTCTGTCTGGCCGTTGTTGGCAACGTTGAAGGTCAGGTCAATCGGGGTGTCAATCATGTAACTGACTGATTTGAAACGTTTGCTTGACTGGAATGGGTCGGAGCACTGTTTCAGGTCAATGCCCCACCAGTCGTCCATTTCGGTGATATCGTTGCCGCTGCCGTCGAGTACCACGATTGAGTCGGGATTCCAGCCGGCCGACATGATGCAGTTGTCGCCGGTGAGGTCATCGTCGTTGACGATGGACAGGCCCGGCCCCTGGGTGTCTCTTTCTTTCCAGGTCATGGCGCCGACAACGGTGCCGGTTCGATTGACGATGGCTCCGGAGCCGACGCTGTATTTGGCCCAGCCGCTCGGCATGAATCCGCCCGCGGAAACAGCGCCGGTGATGGGATCGGTCAGGTAGCCCGGCTCAACATAGCTGTACTGGTCAAAGACAAAGTTCGGGTTGGTGATGTTGGTGGGGGGGCGGGGAACAACATTGCTTTGGTTCCACGCAGTGATCATGCCGGCATCGGCAACACCGAAAGTTGCCAGTGCGCCTAAAGCAACCGCTGCTGAAATAAGTTTTCTCGTCTTCTTCATTTGCCGATCCTCCATCTTCAATTTGTAAATTGTCAGCTCCCTAAAGGGAGCGCCCATGTGGCTCAGGTGTGGCAATTTGCCGCACCTGGAATAGCGCAATGCATTTCAGGTGCCACATAGTAGAGTTGTGCGAAATGTTGCGATGTTGAAGTGTAACTTGCTTAATTTGTTTATTTCTTTTTCAGGAAACGGAGAATTGGCAAAGGTGAGCGGCAATTGTGACGTTCAGGTGATACTGTTGAGGTGGTCAGAATCTGGTGAGCGGGGCGATCAGTTTCTGGTGACTTAGGCTTTGATGAAACCGTCAAGGCACATTTTTTCGAGAACGGGATAAGGCGATGGTTGATTTTTCAATCAGGTTGACAGCGTTTGATCCGTCGTCGGGAAAGTAGGCGACGCCCGCATTGACCACAATGGGGTCAGCGGCATAAACCTGGGGTTCGTGTGAAATCTTTGAGATGATTTTTTCAATCACCAGGTCCCCGTCATTCCTATCGTTAAGGCTGCCCAAAATGACGGCAAACTGGTCCTTTTTCATCCGCGCCAGGGTGTCGGTGTCCCGGATCGTGGCGCGGATGGCATTGGCCATTTCAACGATGATCCGGTCTCCGGTTTCGTGGCCGTAGGTGTCGATGACTTTAACGAGGTTGTCGATATTCAGCAGAAGAATCGCCACCATTTTGTTGTAGCGTCTGGCGCTTTGGAGGGCATGGGTAAGTCTGTCCTGCATGATGGTGCGGTTGGGCAGACTGGTAAGGGGGTCATAATTGGATATTTTTTCCTTTGTTACCAGTTCGTCCTTGAGTTCCCGGATATCACGGGCCAGACAGATGATTCCTTCAATCTGTCCTGATTCGGTGTAGAAAGGAGTGCCGGAAAAAAGAACAGGAATTGTTTCATTGTCCCCTGATTTCAGATTGAGTTCAATATTGGTGATGGATTTTCCCTGGCTCAATTCATCAAAAACAGTGTGGATAAACGTGCCTGATGGAGCGAGAATACGCTGCACGGGCTTGTGGAGAATATCTTTTTCATCAAAGGAAAGCAGATTCAAGGCGGATTGGTTGATCTGGGAGATGGTGTGGTTGGTGGCAAGAACGATCAGACTGTCGGACATATTCATGATGATGCTGTCAAGATATTCCTTGGACACCGATATGTTTTTCAACTCTTCGGTCATGTCCCAGAATGAAAGGGCGAGCTGGCAGATTTCATCTTTCTCGTTACAGATCTCGGGCCTTGTTATCTGTTTCCCCCGGGAAAAATTGTCAATCATCATTTTAAGCTGTTTCAGCGGCCGGATGAGCTGGTTGTTGGCCACATGATTAATCGCCCAGGTGATGATGAGAAGAACGGCTATAAAAAGGATCTGCAGCAATCGGCTGTTTTCCGCGGCTCTTGTCTTATTGTTTGTGATTTCATCGATAACCCTTTGCGTGAGTTCGCCGGCTATGTTTCGAAAATTGCTAATAAGATGAGCCCGCAGTTTGCCGATGCGCAGCATTTGCTGGGTCTGGGCGAAAGGATCACCGCTGTTGCAGGCAATCCGATATTGTTCTATGGCCAGTGTGTAGTAGTCCTCATAGCTGTCCCGCAGGGCAAGCAGCTTTGGATAGGACGATGTGTTGCGGGATGATGCTGTCAGGATTTGCTCATTGAGCAGATCCATTATTTCGCTGTGAAAGAGTTCGGCCTTGACGAGATCATCATTTTCCCCGGTCAGCAGGCTGCTTTCAAAATTTTTAGTCTGCTCGCTGAACATGGTGAAGGCCTTTTCGCCTTTCAAAGCCAGGGGAAAATGAACTTCTTCAAGAATTGTCAGACTGTCGGAAATACGGATGTTGGCGATTGATGTGGCCAGAGTGGCAAGCAGATAGGCACAGAGGGCAATCCACACGCAACCCCATACTTTTGCTCTGATATTATTAAAAATCTTCATTGCCAGTCTGTGTTATCGAGTTTTTTTCACTGTATCATCAATTTTATTCAAAAATAGTCAGCTTTTTTACCCGGGAGTCAAGGGATTCCGTTTTGATGAAACCGATTGCCAGCCTGGATCCAGAGACGAAGTTTATCATTTCATCGTCACTTTCCATGACCTGCGGAGGAATTCCTGAACCAGTGAAAAGCATCTTTTTCCGATAGATAAGATACTGTCCCGGAGTTTTATTGAGTATCTCCCGACAGAATGCGTCATAGGTATCCTTTTCATTGTTGACCGCCACATGGACGGGAAACCCGGATAGCCAGCGGGTTTTCTTGCCGAGAAAAATCAATTCCGTACTCCTTCTGCTGAGGCTGTCGATGGGGTTGTTCGTGTTGACAATAAGAACAAATTCCGCGGCCTGGCAATGTGTGCCGGAGAAAAGAAACATGGCAAGAAGCATGATAAAAAGGGACCGTAACTTGCTTTTCATGGAAGAAATGCACACCATCAGAAGTTGAACGATATTTTAAGTGCGCCATACTGCCAGTATCTTGCCACTCCTTCAGAATTGAAAAAATCCTGAAGAAGAGCAGCTCCGTCAACTGTATGCCACTCCCCTTTCATTGTCCAGTTTTCGTTAAAATCATAGCGGACGCCGAAACCCCAGTCTTTGCGCCATGGGGTCGGATTGGCGCGACCGCTGAGATGAGAGGAAGATTTTTTATCATGTTTGTCTCTGTAATATTCATCATAAAGGACGGAAAAGCTTAGCTTGTCTGTTAACGCATAGGTCAGCATGACATACCATGACTGATTGGGTCCATCAAATGTGGTGCTGTCGAGCAGGGTCTGGGTGCGGTCGTTTTCTCCATACTCGGCGCATATCGTGAAGTTCTGCAGGATATATTCAAGGGAAAGGACGAAGTTGCTGTTGGTTCTGTAGCTTCCCAATGCCAATCCGGATTTGGAGAATGCGTCCTCCTGGCGGATAAAACTGAAGCCCAGTCGCAGATTTTCGACAGGGGGGGCATAGATCAGGCTGAAACCGTAAAGATTGTCGTTTTTCCGGTTGAACCGGTCAATGGCGGAGGGGAAAAGGGGATTTCCGATGGATGCGAGCCGGCTGTTGATGTTGGTAAGAGTTGCATCATGGAGCACTGAATCATCGTCGTATTCCACCCTGCCGTAAAAGAGCTGATAGTCAAAATCGCCGATTGATTCCGTTGCCAGAGAGCCGTAGATTTCACCCCCCCAGTGGGACAGCCAGTTGTCGCGGCGTGTTTCATCGTAAATACTTTGGGGAAGGAAGATCATGGGTCTGAGAAAATCGGAATCCCGTTCGGTATTGTAGAATCCAATGGGGATTTTGACTTTGCCGAGGCGAATGCCGGCCCAATCCTGTGAATGGAAATCCACCAGGCCCCAATCGAGACGGATCCTGTTGTCGCCGTAATCCCCCAAGGAACGGGAAAGTATCTGGGCGCCATAACGCAATTTGTGATTGATCCGACCGTTGAGGTTGACTCCTATTTCATTGAACTGACAGGTGCCGCCCTTGCTGTCGGCCAGAAAATTGTTGCCTGAACTGTCGAGATATCCCTGGGAAAGAAATCCGTGAATCTGGATGTCGTCGTTTATGTCATAGGCTGCCGATAAATCGGGAAAAAAGAGAATGAGAAGAATAAGGGAGAAGATGTTTCTATTTCGTTTTTTCATAAATAAATCTATATCGTCTGAAAAAAGTGGCGTCAAATTTGACAGTGAAAAAATGTTTTTTTAACTCCCCTGTTTTTTGATATTGAAGTCGGAAATTTTTTTGCGAAGTGTGGTGGGTGAGATGGCGAGTTTCTGGGCGGTATGGGTAATGTTCCAGTCATGGCGAAGCAGAGCTGACTCGATGTGCTGTTTTTCCGCCTCGGCTAGGGTGGATGAGTCACTTGAGGGGTTTAAATTTTGCGAGGCCATCATCTGCGTCTGCCACTCAATGTCTTCCGCAAGAATTCTGTTGTCACGGGAAAGGGCAACGGCCCGGGTGAGAACGTTTTCGAGCTCCCTGACGTTGCCCGGCCAGTCATAATCCATCATTTTATCCATGGCCTGTTCGCTGATGGATACGTGATCACTTTGCAGTTTCGCACAAATTTTACGAAGAAGGCTGTTGATGAGCAGTGGGATATCCTCAGAGCGTTCGCGCAGGGGAGGAATGTGCAATGACGACACATTGAGCCGGTAAAAAAGATCCTGGCGGAAATCGCCTTCCGCCACCATGGATTCCAGATTGCGATGGGTGGCGGTAACGATGCGCGCTTTCAGGGGGATTGTCTGCAGGCCCCCCACCCGGACAAATTCCTCTTCCTGCAGAACACGCAGCAGCTTGCTTTGCAGATTCAAAGGCATATCACCGATTTCATCAAGGAAAACAGTGCCTGCGCCGGCAAATTCCAATTTCCCGATTTTTGTTTTTTCCGCTCCGGTAAACGCTCCTTTCTCATAGCCGAAGAGTTCGCTTTCAAGGAGTGTTGCAACAACTGCCGAACAGTTGATGGCGACAAAAGGGTGGTCAGGTGATGATGCCTGGTGAAGGATGCGGGCCGCCAGCTCCTTGCCGGTGCCGCTTTCGCCGCGAATGAGAACCGTGACCCGGTTGCGGGAGAGCAGGCCGATATGTTTGAGAAGTGCGATGATTTTTGGATGGGAGCCGATCATGTCATCGGGCGAAGGACATGGTTGTTTTTCTGTTTCTTTGGCTATGGTCTCTTGTTTCTTTTTGCGGGACTCCACCTTGTCGATCATCATGAACAGCTCGTCGAGATCAAGGGGTTTCCGCAGATAATCAAAAGCTCCGTTGCGCATTGCTTCGATGACAGCCTTGTTGTCCGGATTGCCGGTCATGATGACGACGTTGATATCCTTGTCTTTTTCGAGGAGCTGCGGCAAGCCTTTTAGTCCGCTGAAGTCGGGAAGATTGACATCGAGCAAAACGATTTCAAGGGTGTGTGAAGAGGCGAGGTCAAGTCCGTCATTCATGTTTTGGGCGATGTGGATTGAATGTCCGGCTGCTTCAAGCTGGATCTGCAGACTGCGGCAGAGAGCTTTGTCATCATCAATAATGGCTATGTTGCTCATGGAGTCTGCCTTTTTTCAAAAATCATGGAAAATTGTGCGCCACCAGTGAGGATGTTTGCCGCGTTCACCGCGCCTCCATGAAATTCGACGATTTTTTTCACGTTGGCCAGGCCAAGGCCGGTCCCTGTATCACGCGTTGTGTAAAACGGTTGAAAAAGCTTTTCAATAAATTCTTCATTGATGCCGGGACCCTGGTCTCTGACCGTTATGACGAAACCGTCAGGCTGATCGGGGGCCGGGTCGCCGACGATCTGGACAATACTTTCAGGAGGGGACCATTGGATGGCGTTATCGATCAGGTTAATTAACGCAAGAAGGAGGTGTTTTTTGTCGGCGACGATTTGCCGGTTGCCGAGATTATTAATGATTTCAAGGGATATAATTTTATCTGCGGCTTTTTGGGTGAGAATTTCCCGTGCCTCGTCGGCAAGATTGGGGAAGGAAACTTCCTCCGGGTTCAAGTCGATGGGTTTGCTGAACTGAAGAAGATCGGAGAACATGGATTCCAGTCTTTTGACCTGGGTAAGAGCTATGGATGCCATTTCCGAATAGGCAGGGTCATCTTTCACTTTACGGGCCAAAGCCTGGAGATTGATTTTGACGGAGGAAAGAGGATTGCGCATTTCATGAACAATGCTGGAGCTGAGTTTGCCCACCGCGCTCAAGGAAATGCTCTGAATCATAGATTTTTTGTTGGCTTCCAGGGTATCCAGCATGCTGTTGAATGCTTCTCCGACATTGTTGAGATAGCTGTCCCTGAATTGCGGTAAACGTTCCTGGTGGTTCCCTGACGAGATGTGACGGGCGACTCTGGAAAGTTCGTCAAGGGGATCGGCCAGTCGACTCGCGCTTCTCCATGAGATTATGAGAATAATGAGAAGAACGGCAAGCGCTGTTACGCTACCGATACCCATGTGCTTTTCCAGCTCTCTCAGGGCCTGCATCTTGTCGACTTGAACCACAAGAACCCAATCCATTTCCGGTATCGGGGCGGATACGGAGAGAACGGGGACCCCGGAACAGTCGCGGCGTTTCAGTAAGGTCCAGAAGGGACCTTTGCGGAGGTCATCGGCGAGGGATGCTTCGGAGCAGGAGTTTGGCTCGGAGTGATAAGGGTCGTTATGGTAGAGCAGGGAACCTCCATTACTGATGAGATACATGGTTCCGCTTTTGTCAAGATCAGATGTGTCACCGAGAATCCGGTCCAGGGATTTGTCGGTATCCATCTCGGCAACGAGATAGGCAAGCGGTTCCCCGGTGCGCCCCATGATGGTCTGGCCAAGGGGCAAAATCAGTTTATTTTCCGAGGTAGTGTATTGGGAGCCAATAAAAAGTTCACCCGAATCAATGAGTTTTTGTTTAAATTCATCGGTTGGCGGATAGTTGTCATTGTCGGGCGTTTCGGTCAAACGGCGGATAATAGTCCAGTCAGGACTGTAAATTGTCAGAGAACGGAACTTGGAATGTCCATGAAAAAGGTTTTGTGCGGCGGCTTGCAGCGTTTTGATGTCGTCCTGGGTAATCTGATGGTCGATGTTGGTGAGCAGGGTGCCTATTCGGAAAAATTCTTTTTTGGTGTGGCGGGACCATTCCCGCAACCAGAGCATGCGGGATTTTAAAGCGTAATTCATATGTTCTGTTTCCAGTTTTTCTATGGCTTTTTTGCCGAAGAAGAAATTCTGAAAAGCGAGAATCAAGAGAGGAACAAGGCCAGCAATGGCAACGTATGTGAAAATTTTTCTTTTCAGGTTGGAAGAAAATGGCATTGTTTCAAGGCCCGCTGGGTCAATATCTTGGAAAGAGAAATTTCAATTGCGTTGTGGTATCTTTACCCAATGTGGTTTTTTCCGCAATAAAAAACAGGAAGAATCAAGCCGGCGGATTGTAACGTGGAAGTAAAAAGAGGTAGCAAAACAAAAGCCCCGAAAAACGGGGCTTTTGTTTTGATGATTCAATCGGTTGACAGTGTGATTATTTATTAACCGGGGGATTGTGCGCGTCTATATGACAATCGAGACAGCGCGGGAATTTTTCCAGCATTTTGGGATCGTGTGGTTGCTCATGACACTTGGTGCACTGGGGGATCTGGCCATGCTGCTCGTGGCAGTCGGAACAGGCGACCGCAGAGTGTTTGCTCGGTGTTCCGCTCCAGGTTTTGTATACTGCGGTATGGCACGAACCGCAGGTGTCTTCCATGCCGGCGCCATAGGTGATCTGCAGCGGCTGATGAACAGGATGGCAGGAAAGGCATGCTTCCACCGGCTGGTTCGGGACATGTGGTTCATGGCATTCCATGCAGGAAGGAATATTGCCGTGTTTGGTGTGGTGGCATTCGGTACAGGCAACCATGGTATGCTTGCTCGGTTTCGCCGCCAGTTGGCCTGAAGGGCCGGTATGGCAATTGCCGCACTGTCCCCCAAGCATGTCATTCATGGGAACATTGAGCGGGGCATGGGGGTTGCTGTGGCAGGTAAGGCAGTTGGGAAAGCTGGGTCCATGCGGCTCGATATGACATTGACTGCACTTGGGCATGATGTCATTCCAGTTATTTTTTACCGGGCTGTATGAATGGAACTGTTCATGGCAATCCTGGCAATGGATCTGGTGTCCCTTTCCTTCGGTCTGTATTTTATTGAATACGTTGGTGTGACAGGTTGCGCATTGAGCAACGGTCAGCATCTGCGGAACCTGCTCATAAAGGGATGCGCCACCCGGGGTAATTTGTTTCCCGGTGGGCATGGTCATCGGCGCGGCAGCAGGAGCAGGTTGTGCAGCAGCGACATCTGCCTGAGCCATTACCGTGGGCTTGTCTGTCTGCTGGTTTGCTGCTTTTTCAGCTTCGAGTTCAGTGGCATTGATCGGCATGCAGGAAATAGCCGAAGAAATAAAAAAAACAGAGAGGACGTTGTAGAGAATCTTTCGTTCCTTTTTCATATGAAATCCTTATCTTGGTTAAAATTGATTTGGAGAGCTCTGGAAATTGGCGGCTTCGGGAAAAGTTTCGACCGCCTTTTCAGGCTCTGGAACTCGTTGAGTTGGTCTGCCCCTCATGTTTTCCAGGAGACTTTCCGGAGTTCATCAAATTTTTGTTTCAAACGTAAAGTACCCGGAGCGGAAGTTGTCTATCCGCCCCGGGGAAATTGTCCAGTCTATTTCTTTATGTCATGGGCTATGCCGTGGCATGCGCCGCATGTGGGGAATTTGCTCATCATGGCATCCGGATGGGGAACGCCGTGGCAATCCTGGCATTGCGGCACCATTTTGTGTTTTTCCTTATGGCAGTCGGCACAGGGGACATCCTTATGTTTATACGGGCTGGCCTGCAACAGATTGTACGCGACGTCATGGCAGGAAGCGCAGAACTTGGAAGAGATGTCGTCCGGATAGGTAACCGGCATCGGCATATGCGCCTTGTGGCAGGTGAGACAATCGGCCTGGACCATGTCATCTGAATGGGGGCTGTGGCAGTTGGTGCAGTTGGGGATTTCGCCATGTGCTGTATGACAGGTGGTACAGAAGAGTTCCGTATGTTTTGTCGGTTGCTTCCGCAGCTGGTCGATCTGTTCGGTATGACAGGTCAGACAGGCATCGGTATGCTCGTCGGCCAGGGTGATAACCAGCGGGGTATGCGGGTTGGTATGGCAGCGGAGGCAGTTTTCAAGCTTGTAATGTTCCTTGCCGGAATGGCACATGCTGCACTGGGGAATAATGTTCGTGTCCTTGGGAGGATGACCCTGGTGACAGTCGATGCAGGTGATGCTGGTCTTGTGTTTCATGCCCTGCTCTGCTATCGCCTTGGGGGCGGCATCATGACACTTGGCGCAGTCGTCTGTGCTCAATGTGGGACGCGCCTCATCCGCTGCTGAAGCGAGAGGGGCGAGCGCTCCTGCTGTCAGGAAGATGACGAAAGCTGTCAACAAGTGCCTTATCAATTGATTCCTCTTACATTTTATCCGCGTTTTCACTTACCTTATCCTCCCGATGTTGAAATTTGATGGCTTCGTAAAAGTACTTGGTAACGGAGTATCCTGACGATAACCTTATAATGTTGCGCATCATTTAAGGGCGGTCGTGCGATGTGTACACGACCGCCAAAAAAAATCAAAAATGGAAATCAACAGCTGTGCCGTGCAGGACGGTCACCATCAATTCACATTATATATTAAAAAAATAGAACATGAATGACAATTCATTTTCTGAAAATAGATGAAATAGTCGCACAATATTTAAAAAAAAGCAATATTTTTGAATGGATTGCCAAGAATTTTGTCGGCTTGCCAAAAATAGTTTGCCGACTCCGGATCATGCCGTAACTCCCTGATATTGTAGAGATGATGCAAAATTCGCGACTTTTAAAGCGACCGGCGGTTTTCCGCGCCGGAAAAAGAGTGATGCCGAAGGGGCCGACAGGCTGCCGGTGAAACTGTGGGAAAGAGTCGGCATTGATTGATACAGTGAGACCATTGTCGCTGGACGGGCGAGAGAATGCTCTGAATAGTGAGAAAGGTTCAGCAATGAAAAACATTTTCAAAAGGTGCGTCGAATATTTGGGACCCGTGTAGCGGTGTTGACCCCACCTGAGCCAGTAATTGCCCCGTGAAAGTGGCAACGCATGCAGTTTTGCGGATAACCGCCATGACAGGTGCCGCACATCATTTTATTATACGGATAGTCGTCATAGGAGTGGTGCATATTATCCCACGTGGCGGCCGTTTTGTCATGGCATCGTTCGCAGAGAAATGCGAGGTTTGTTCCATTCGTGATTGTTCCGCTCAAAGAAACGCCATTGACTTCTCTTCGCAAGAGAAACAAATTCGGCGAGCCATGCGGTTCGTGGCAATCGAGGCAGGAAAGGACATAGCCGAGACTGCCGCTGCCGGCGGTATAAGGCGCTAGTACGCGTATGTAGCTGTCGGCGTCGCCTTTCCCGTGTTTTTCATTGTTCCAGTCGATCGGCTTCAGATTGCGACCGAGACTGGTACTGTAGATGATGTTGGTTGTATTATGGCAGTCGGTGCAGAATCCGTTGTAATCCGGGGTCAAGAATCCGGTGCTTACCACTAACGCCCCGGGTTCATAGGTGGTTGTCGCGTTGTAATAATAGGGTGCCTTGTATTTGTTGCTGGTGGCCACATTCATTCTTTCGGCGGCGTCGTTGCCCCACAGGTTGTCATGGTCGGATGGTTTGGAAATGGCGGTAAAGTCTGGGTTCTGGACATTTGCCTTGTTGCGCCGGGCAATATGCGGGTTGTGGCATCCGGTGCAGGGGTTGGATGTGGCTTTGAAATAGCTGAACTTCGGTTCGGCAAACACCACGATATCTTTCAGGTTGTGGTATGAGGCCTGGTTGAACGCCTCAAAAATACCCAGTGGCGAATTCGTCGTGTATCCGCCGAAGGTGGCGGCATGATCCTTATTGTCGATGCCGCCGGACTGGAGTGACGAGGTGTTTGTGTGACAGTAAAAACAGAAGTTGTCGCTTTGCAGATATGGCTTGACTGTGGCGGAAAGGTTGAAGTTCGGAGAAAACAGGGCAAAAGGCGAGGCGCTGCCGGAAGACGGTGTTGGTTCCGTGCCGTCGATACTGGCGTGCTGTTCATGGCAATGGGCGCAATTGCCTTTGCAGTAATCCGTCAAAACCGTTCGTTTTACTCCGGTTCCGCTGCCTCCATGTGCTGAATCGGTATAGGTGCCGGCGTGGAGAGGTTGCGAAATAATAATGACCGCCATGGCGGAAAGGAAGGGGAAAAGAAAGCGATATCGTCTCTTCGTTTGCGCTGTCATGGGTAAACCCCGGCTGAGATGAGAAAGTGGCGTTATGTTTCTATGGTGAAAATGTATCAGGGTGAGCCGTATTTTTCAAATGGAGATTCCCATAAGGCTGCAGAAAAAAAAGAGCACGAAGAATTCGTGCTCTTTTTGATGATGATCTCGTTTAGCTATTTAAAAATGAAACATATCGGTCTGCGGTTTCAGCATTGTCGTTTCATTAATAATCGCTTCGTGGGTAAGTTGCGGGATGGAGGCATTATCCAGGATAAATCGTTCCAGTTGCTGGATCTGGCCGGATGTAAGATCGCCAAAGAGAATTCTTCTCTGTTTGATGACCGGTTTGCTGGTGCTTGATTTTGAAATGGTGGTATCGGATACAGTTTTGAATGGAATTTCATCCATATAATGATCATTATATCCGAAAAGAATACCTCTTTCCGGAGGCGGTTCATTCAGATACTCTTTGTCCACATAATTAAATGCTACGCCTCCCATGCCTATGTCGACAACCTTGCCGAAATTGTAATGGAGGACATACATTTCTTTTTTTGGTTTAAATCTGGGGAATCTCCTTTTGTTCAGCATGCCGTATTGGGAAGTCATTTTTTCCGCCCCTCATTAAATTAATAAAATATGTGGGTTTAGAGCATCATCGAACATATCTTTAGCAAAAAAAAAATAGAGTTGGAATAGGGCAAATTGTCGCAGAGCGTGCGGGTTTGGTTGATTTCTGTTTTTTCGGCGATGCGCGGAGCGCCCTGAGCGTAAAATAATAACAACGCAAAAACATTATGTTACGTGACGATTCTTTAGCCTGATGCCGCAAATATGCAAAAAAAGAGAATCTGGTGGACTACCGTGCTGAACACGGGGTATTGTTGACAATGGAAAATGAAAATGGTAGGTGAAGATGAAACATGTAACGGCGGGATTTCAAAGCTATTCTTTGATTCCGTCAAGGTGAAATGGAAAAATCGCACTGGGTAGGGAAAAATGGTTTCTTCTACAAAAAAGATGAGAAACGTATCATATAGTATGCTGACTTTTTTCGTACTGTTTTTTTTCTTGCCCGGGTTGATCTCGGCCGGGGAAATCAAGGTGCTGGTGCCTGAGGCGAACAACATTGTCTATGCCCGGATTCCAACCTATTATGCCGTTGTTGAGGTTGAAGATAAAAGTGATGCGGATCAGCTCAGGATCAAAGCGGGAACGAAAAACATCGCCCCCCTGGCCGTCCGTTCCGGCGGAAAGAGGTATTATGTTCATTTTCAGCTCCCTCTTAATCCGGGTAGCAACGTTTTCGTCCTGTCGCCCGGCAATAACAAGATTGCCCTTGAATATAAGCCGATGCGCACCGTGCTCAATGTCAATTTTGATGTTCCAGGTGTTTACATGTTTCACCGGAACGGAACCATGCATCAGGAATGCCGGCAGTGTCACCAGGTGGAAAAGTTACCCAAGGAGTTTTCCGGTAAATCGCTTCCCTTCGGGATGAATTCGGCTATCTGCTACTCCTGTCACAGAAGAATTTTCGAGGACACAGCCTGGCACCACAGCCCGGCGGAGAGTTTGCTGTGCGAGACATGCCATCCGCAGGATGTCAAGGCCGGGAGATATTTCGTCTCCAAGGGCAAGGATGCCGCCCTCTGTTATCGCTGCCATGTGGAAAAAGAGAGAGTGTGGAGTAAAATGGCACACGTTCATCAGCCGGTCGGCTTCGGCGTCTGTTCCATGTGTCATAACCCCCATGGTGACGCTAATCGTTATCAGCTTTGGGCGGACGGCAAGGTGGATTTGTGCGTCAGTTGCCATGTGGACAAGGAAAAATTTGTGACGAACGAGGTGGAGGGGATGACGGTGCACGGCATTATTAATGGAACGGGCTGTGTTGCCTGCCATGATTCCCATGCCTCCGAAAATCCGTACATGTTGTATAAGCCCGTTAATGAACTGTGCACCGGGTGCCATAACGGTCTGGCCGGCGTTGTGAAAGGTCATCCTGTTGGCGGGCATCCCGTTGCCGGGCCGGAAAATCCTCTCCAGCCGGGCAAGGAATTCAATTGTGCGAGTTGCCATAATCCCCATGGTTCCGTTTACCAATATCTTCTGGTCGGCGACCTGTTGGGAGGGCACGTTTGTTCAAAGTGTCATAATTAGTTGCGGATTTTGAACCGTTCTCGATTTTCATAATGAATTCATACGGACCACTCATCAATTTCGTGCGCAGAACAACCGGCAATAGATCACTTTTTTTCCCTGGTCCGGCAATGCCGATGATGACGGCTTTTGCCTTCTGCGTGATCTTTTTCGTGTTCTTTGTCTCGTCCCTTCGGGCTCAGCAGGAGGATGGCTCTCCATGGTATGTTCCTGTTAAGGCGGTTGCGATCATAACGGAAGACGATCAGGGGACTCCGCTGCAGTTTCCCTCCACGGTTTTTTTTGACAAGACGATGGATGAAACCTACGTGGTGACCGGCGGCAAGGGAAGGATCAGCGTTTACGGGGCAGATTACTTTCCGAAAATTTCACTGGGACCAGGACGAGGGGTGGAGGCGCCAAACGGTCTTTATGTGGACGGCGATGGCCGACTTTTCGTCTGTCAGGGCCAGTCTGCCGGAAAACCTCCACGTCTGACGATCTTTAACGGCGCATTTTTTCTTGAAAAAGAAATCACCTTCGAGGGTATGCCTGGCGCCGAATTTCTTGTCCCCGGTCGTGTTTCCGTTGGCATACAAGGCAATATCTATATTGTGCCGACGAATTTACCCGGAGCGCTTGTTCTAGACAGGGATGGGAATTTTCTTCGCTGGATTAAGCCCAAGGACAGGGTGCAGATTGAGGAGGAATCTCCGCTTGTAAAGGAGGGCGACAGAGCCTTGTCTGAAGCGGAGTCTTTAGAGGGGGCAACCGGAGAAGCCGGTCAAGCCGCCACCCCGCAAGTGGATGATGAGTCCGCAACCAAACCCTTGGACCAGAGGGCCGCGGAAATGGAGGGGCTGCCGGAATTTCTCAAACCGGTCAAGAAGGGCGATGAGGAAATCCGCGATGTGGTCGATCCGTTAGGGTCGGTTCGGTTGACGGATGTGGAATGCGATTCCAAGGGGCATATTTACCTGTTAAGCGAAGAAACAAGTAAGGTCTATGTTTATAATGCCGCGGAAAAATTTCTTTTTTCTTTTGGCCAGAAAGGCGGTTCCTCGGGCAAGATGAGCCGCCCCCGCGCCCTGGCGGTGGATGAGAAGCGTGAGAGTATCTATATTGTTGATTATATGCGGCACACGGTTCTGCTCTATAATTTTGCCGGACGTTTTCTTTTTGAAATCGGAGGATTTGGGGGCTCACCGCGCTGGTTTAATTTTCCCACTGATCTGGACTTGGACAGACAGGGGAATCTCATCGTGGCCGATCTCTTTAATAAGAGAGTACAGGTGCTGGATGTACAGTATGAAGCCGGCGTTTCCTTGTTCGGACCCAGCGAGAAGTCGACGAAGTAGGGAGAATTATTTGTCGGGGGGATACTTGTAGAGTTTTCTCTGCAGGGTTCGCCGGTGAATGCCCAGCCTTTTCGCTGTTTCCGAAATGTTTCCTCCGCAATCGGACAGAACGCGGTTAATATGCTCCCATTCCGTCCTGGCAAGGGACGGGGCCATAAATTCTTCCTGCGGGCCGTCGATTTCCACTTCAGGGCTGCGTGTGAATGCGTTCAGTATATCCCCCACATCCGCCGGTTTCGGAAGATAATATGCAGCCCCTAATTTGACCGCGTCCGTCGCGGTGGCAATACTGCCGTAGCCGGTCAATACCACAGCTTTCAACTCCGGATCAATCTGCAGCGCGTCTCTGATCAGTTCAAGTCCGGATTTGCCGGGCATCTTCATGTCAACCACAGCGAGTTTCGGCTTGTGGCGTTCAATGATCTCAATGGCCTCATCGTAATTTGCCGCAGTAAAAACGATGAATCCCCTATTCTCAAAAGCCTTGCGCATTCTGCTTCGAAAAAGATCTTCATCGTCTACGATAAGAATAGCTTCCATTGGCTATGCGTTCTCCTCTGCATTTGATCAATTTGCTGCAATGCGTTCGAGGGCAAAAGTCAGAACAGCCGTTGTCCCCTCACCCTGTTTCGAGATAAGTTTCAAATCGCCGCCGAATCTGTTGGCCATGATTTTAGCAAGATATAGGCCAAGCCCCATACCTTTGCCGGGTTGTTTGCTTGTGTAAAAGGGTTCAATGGCGCGTTTGAGAAAATCGGGGTCCATGCCGGAACCATGATCAACAACTTCGAAATAAAGAAAATTTGCGTCCTTGCGGCACGTGATGTCAATAGGAGATCCCGGACCAGAAGCATCGAGGGCATTTTTCATGAGTTCGCGAATGGTGCGAGTCAAGGTGCGAACCGGCATCACTATCTGGAGATCACCCACCTGGTTAATAAAATTGACCTGTTGCAGATTTTCGAAGCTGAACAATGTCATGGCTTCATACACTAGCTCTTTAATGCTGAATTTGTCAACCGCTTCTCCAAGAAGTTTACCGCTGTCTGCCGACATCTGGTAGAGGATTTCCTTGCAGCGGGAGACCTGATCGCGGATGAGACGGGTATCGTCGATCAAGCCTTTGTCTCCTCCGTGTTTTTTGAAATGAAAGAGCATTTCTCCGGCGGCGACTGCAATGGTTGAAAGAGGCGTGGAAAACTCATGGGCCGCTCCGGCGGCAAATGTGGCAAGCGATGCAAGTTTTTCGTTGCGCATCTTCTCTTCGTCCAGTTCCTTCAGTATTGCATCCTGTTCCTGCATGTTTTTTTTGATTTGTCCCACGGGGTAGACGATGAGAAGGACCATGAGGAAAAAGACGAAAAACATGAAATAACTGTGGTTGTGAAAATACGCATCCATTTGACTGCTGAAAACCGCCACTAATTCAGGGTTTGATTCGATGAGGCTTGAAAAACCCTGGAGAGAATGGTCAAATGGGGTTGGATTTGAAAAGTAGAAAAAAATCGCATAACAGAAAAGGGTGAAGGTTGCCAGAACGTACGAGCAGGATTTTTCAAGCAGCAGCGCGCCAAGGACAATGTAAATTATAAAAAGAATGTTCAAGGGGTTGAAAATAGAGACAACATTGAAGAACAGCAGGGTCATCAATATGATGTCCAAAGACATGACAAGTGAAGGTATCCAACATGGAATTTCATTTTTCGAACGCAGGAGGCCGTGGAGAAGGATATTACTCACCAGGCCGAGGCACAGGATCAGGTAAGCCAGGGTAAGTGAAACAGGAAGATGAAAGATTTTTAGCCCCATAACAACCAGCACGCCCTGGCTGGCGATGGTAGCCCAACGCAGGCGAAGAAGCCAGCGGAATGTGAGGTTCTGGCTGGTGCCGGAGAAGTTGGCGGCTATGGTTTTCGGGTCATTTGGATTCACTGAATTCCTCGCGGTGATGAAGCGGAATACTGTCATCTTTCGGTTCTTAAAAGCGGAGAATCAAAAAGTGCATGTGCGACATTTTACCACATCCGGTCAAGTAATTATGTGTGTTAAATACATTTCAGGTAAACTTGTCAATTTATTCATCAAAAATGACAAAGCAAAAAGGAGGAGCTCATGGATTTGAAAGCTGATTTAACGTTGGATGCCAAAGGATTAAGCTGTCCCATGCCGTTGCTTAAAACCAAGCAGTTTATCGGTAAAATTAAGCTCGGAGAGGTTCTTGAGGTGTTAGGGACGGATCCTGGCTCAAAAAATGACCTGCCTGGGTGGTGTGAAAGGTCGGGACATGAGTTTCTAGGCGCTGAGGACGGTGCCGGATTTTTTAAATTTTATATTCGCCGTGGTAAGTAATCAATAACGAAGAGAACCCGGAGATTTTTTTCGGGTTCTCTTTTTCTTTTTTCCCGGAGTCCCCACCTGCCTAGCGCCGTGGAAGTCTTTTGGTTATCCTGAAGCGTATATCCCATTATCCTGTTCGGTTAACATCTGTATTCGCTGATTAACATGTAATCAGTAGAAATTGTTCATCGAGATACATTTTTGAGACACTTTTTTTGTGGTGCGACAATTCACCGCATATTCACGACGGATTATCTGTGTTATTTTTGTTATCCAGAATGAACTTGATCGTTTCGTGTGGATTTACTTAGGGAAGCTTGCATCTGCAAAGATAATTAAAATGGGTGTTCTATTAGGAGCAACGATGAAAATGGAAGGTGACAGCACAACCATATTATCTGATGGCCGGCTGGCAAAAAGGCTTTCCTGCGAGCAGTTTGGCGATGAAGCAACAATGACGCTTGAAATACGCAATCTTTCCTTGGACAGCATGGAGGCGCGCCTGCTGAACATCAGTGAGACTGGAATGGGAATCAGCACGAATGGGGAACTCGAGCTTGGTCAGATGGTCAATGTCGCCAGTAACCCGCAAAAAAATATGCCCAAAAAAGCTGTTGTTATGTGGTCGTGCAGGGAGCCGCAGGGATACAGGGCGGGGTTGAAATTTGTCCGCTCAAGTTGACTGAAGGAAACAGGCGGTAATTTCTGTCAGATCAGTGCGTAAAAAAAGTTAAGAAAACTGCTTATTGGTTAAATTTTTTTAATGGTAGGTGTTAAATTTTTTTATGATAGTGTTTTTGCTTCTTGGATTTCACCGGTGAAAGGCTGAAATAAGGACGAGGATGGAATCATGTGTGGTTCCCGACCAATTAATTGGTAATCGATTCCGACATTCGGGTTGGATGTGGAGATCCTGAAATTGAATAATGATGAAAGGTTCCAAAGAGCATTTTCCTTGGGGATGATGAATTTTTTGCAGGACTCAGCAATTTTTAAAAATATTTTACACGTGTATCGAATATTGATTTAAAATAACTGATAAAAAGAGCGCAAAATAATTGACGAATGGCTTGCTTTGTGCAACATTAATACAATGTGGGAACAAGTGAAAACAAAGAGTATGGGGGTGGGGTGCGACAATTTGCCGCATTTTCATTTTGGAAAAAACATACTAATTATTTTCACCGTGTTGCGTAAAGCAAAAAACGAGCAGGAGGGACTCATGGGTAAAAAAATTAAGGTAATGGCGTTGTTTGTCGGTGTAGCTGGAGTGGCGTGTCTTCTGCCCTCTCTTTCATTTTCCAAGGCCACCGGCGCCTGTGTGAATTGTCACACCATGCATAACAGCCAGGATGGAGCTGCTGTTGATGCCGGTGGGCCATATGGGGCTCTCACCAATGCCAATGGCTGTGTCGGCTGCCACACGGGAACAAATGGCGATGGGAAAAATATTCCCTATATCATGGGTCCGCTCCCGGGTGCCGGAACGGAAACCGCCGGTGGTTCCTTTTATTGGGTGACGGTTGCCGGTACCGACTCTCTTGGTGCTGCCGTAGATGGTGATACCCGAGGGCATAATGTCGTTGGTATTTCGGCTCAGGATGGTGAAATTGGTTCGTTTACGCCTCCCGGGTGGAATGCCGGTTTTATTGCCAATACACAAGTTGCCACTGCCGCAACCGTCACTTGGGCCTCCCAGTTGACCTGTGCCGGTGTCTATGGTTGCCATGGTAAGCATACCGACGCAGTACTTGGTGGGCTTGATGATTTCAGCGCCATAACAGGCGCCCATCATGCTGATGATTCAACTATTGATGGTTCATCAACCGCGGCCAGTTACCGATTTCTCTATGGGATCATCGGCACCGAAGATAGTGATTGGGAGTTGACTGTAGGGAGTGCTGATCATAACCAGTATTTCGGGGTTGACAGGGCTGATGATACAAAACCCACAAGCGGTTTGGCTACTCAGACGATCAATTATCTCTGTGCGGAATGCCACGGTAATTTCCATTCTGGGGCCGCAAATGACACGCTTGGCTCGGATGATGCCAGTTTTGGCGCCGCCTGGCTTCGTCACCCCACTGATTATGACATGAACAATGTTATTACCAAGGCGGATTATGCAGGGTATAACGAGGGGAGCACCGCATATAACCCTGTGGCCCCGGTTGCAACTGAAAGTGAGACTGCCGGTGTTGTCGATAAATTGGTTACTGCAGATATTACCGTAGCTGGTGATGCGATTGTCAACTGCGTATCCTGCCATCGTGTGCATGGGTCTCCCTATAAGGACATGTTGCGCTGGGATTATACGGAATGTAATGCCGCGAATGCTGCTTCTAATCAGACTGATTGCGGCTGTTTTGTCTGTCATTCCACAAAGGATGATGTGTAAAGCTATTTGTTGAAAGCGCGCATATTTGTGCGCCGTAATTAATTGAATAAGAGAAATTGCTAACGGAAAAAGTTAGCCTTATGATATAAATTCCGGCCAGGAAACGATACCCCTTCCCTCCTAATCGTTTCCGGGCCGGAATTTTTTTTGCAAAAAAAATGAATAGTGCTTCACCATTGGCGTGATTGGGCTTGTATTCATTTGTTTTTTTTGTTTTAGTTGATGATTAGTGGCATGGTAAAAAAATGTTGTTTTTTTAACGCAGAGTTGCAAGATACAATGTTCTATCCTGTTTTTTCATCCCTTTTTTGTATCACTGCCTCAGATCCTTTGCGTTGAGTATTCGTCAATAAACCGAGGTTGAGCTGGTGCTCATACTATGTCGAATCTGTTACAAAACCAAGGGTAAGCAAGTCGCATGACGGTGGGAATTGCCAAACGGAGTATGGTGTCCATTCTTTTTGCGCTGCTTATTGTGCTTCTGGCTGATTGTGTCCATGCCGACCCTCTTACCTTCAACGGCACCGCCGCCTATGATAAAAGTGGTGACGAAGGTGGTTCAACCCGTTACAACCAGAATACCACCCTCAATTTTGACCAGTCTCTGACACCGATCCTGGGACTCGATGAATCCGTTCGCTACAGCACCAGTTATGATGAGGAGCGTGATACCGAGTCCATTTCGCCCACTGTCAATTTGCAGCTTAATAATGATCTTTTTTACCTTGATCTATCCGGAAATATGCAGAAAATGCGTAATTCCGACAGTTCAAACCAGGAAAACAAGAGCTGGCAGAGCCGTTGGCGAAGTAACTGGCAGAAGGATTTCGTTCCCGTTATCCAGCTCGGGTATGGACAGTCCATGGCCATGGATGACGAGGATCCGTCGCAGATCGATGCGAAAAGCAGCAACAGCGATTTGATGGCGGACTGGGATCTGCTCGTTGGTAAAATTTACTACAGCATCAATAATAACGTCACTGACGATTATGTGGCAAACAGCACCAGTAACGCAACCAATCAATATCTTCGGCTATCTTCCGATAAATCGTTGTGGCAGGACAAGGTTAATGTCTCGTTTCAGGGGCAGTACTCGTCCAACAAACAGGATTTCTCCACAGTTCTCGGTGGGGACGGCACTGCTTTGGTGCCTGTCCGGATAACGAATGTGCGAGGGATTGCCGACTTTGCTGCGGCTGAAATTCCGGAATGGGGAGAATTGAATCCCTCTCTCCCTGCAGTTGAATTGGACAAACGCTATAATCTTGCTCTGCAGGTTGATTCCCAGCAGGTTAATGTGCTGTATGTCTATACGGACAAGGATATTTCCGCAGATGCTCCCCTTTTTCTGTGGACCGTCTATCAGAGCATGGACGGCGCGACCTGGACCGGGGAAACCATTTCTCCGCAACCGGTTTATGATCGGATCCAACAGCGCTTTGAGCTTGAGATTCCCGAACAGCATGCCAGATATATCATGCTGGAGGAAACGCAGATCCCCACAATTGAAAATTTTACCATCACCCGTGTCGAGGCATTTTCCAGAAGAATCGGGACCTCCGGCGAAAAAATCGAAAACTTGATTGAAACGACCCATTATACGGCAGACACCGGCATCAGCTGGAATATCACAGAGGCGTGGACGACCGGATACAGTCTTACCCTGGAGGACGGGGAAACGGCTTTAGGGGAAGATATCGACCGCACATACAATTCAGCCTATCTTTCCTGGATTCCGGCTGATTTTTTCTCCTCAAAGATGAGCGCATCCGAATCAAGAAGCCAGGAAGGAGAAGACGATCCGGAAGATAGAAGCCGCTCCTATGCTCTAAGTTGCGCGTCCCGCCTGCTGACGACCCTTGATATGGATCTGGGCGTTACCCGCAGCGAAAGTTTTGAAGATGATACCCTGACAGATACCAGTTTTAATTATAATGCCTATTTTACCGCGCTTCTCTTCCCTGATCTGACCTCAACCCTTGATCTGATTTATTTTACCAGTCGTGATGAGGAAATTGATGCATTGAGTCAGGATTACAGTCAGACCCTGCGTTTTATAGCCAGGTTGACCCCAGGTTTAACAACTGAACTTGCCGGTATTTATTCCACCAGCCGGGGTGAAACCGACAGCTGGAGCAGGGGAGTTCGATTGATCGCTTCGTGGCGGGCTTCCGATATTCTGGCCATGAGCTTCTCTGGAACACAGACCTGGGAGAGTGATGATTCAACCCCGTTTCTTTATAATATGACGGTTTCCATTGCGCCGACGTATAAAACACAGTTAAGCTTCGGTTACAGCCATCAGGAGGGGTCGGATAATTACAATGCCAATTACAGTTGGACGATCAACAAGATTTTCTCCTTTGATTTATACGCCAATTATGTTGAACGTGATGAAAGCCGTTTTTCATCTCGTGTTTTTGATGAAAGGCGTCTTGCCTTTGCTGATCGGGATACCAACCTTTTTTCCTTTGGCGGTCAATTGAATGTCCGGTACTGATTTTGCTGTTTACCGGATTAAAGTCAAAAAAAATGATAAGGACTGATTTCATGAGAAGAAGAGCGTATTTTTTCCTGCTACTCATTGTTGTTTTGTTAATTGGTGGTTGCAACGGCAGGAAGACGATCACCTTTGTCCGGGAAGATGTCACCCTTGATTTTGTCAAAAGAGTGGCGGTTCTGCCTCTGCAGAACAATACTGATGAAAAATATGCGTCTGAACTGGCCCGGGACGTTATTAACACCAAGATTCTTGAAATGAATCTTTTTGACGCGGTTGACAAGGGAATTGTCGACAGCGTTCTCTATGAGGAGGCGGTTGATGCCGGCAGCCCGGTGAGTCAGATGATGCTGAGCCGACTGGGCCAGCGATTGAGCGTACAGGCGCTTATGATAGGTTCGGTTGATATTGCCGGAGATAACCGGATCGGATCAGTTTCTGTCCCGCAAATGAGCCTTACCCTGCGGCTGATCGAGGTCAAATCGGGACTTGTCCTGTGGCAGGGAAGCGGTCATTATGCGGGAGATTCGATAATAGGGAGACTGTTCGGTATCATACCGGATGACCGCTATATGGTTGCCGCGAAACTCGTCGACAAGCTGTTGAGGACTATACCCGCCGAGGCCGGAGGGGAAACAGTCCTGCCGGTAACGGAGCAGCCGGTTGATGATGACAAGAAAGAAACCGGCCCGAAAAGCTGATTTTTCTGCCCATGAATAAAAAACTGTTCATCATATCTGTCCTGTACGTGGTTCTGTTGGGGGCGGTTAATGCTTACGGGGTCACCCTTGCGCTCATGCCCGTTGAAGATTTGAGCCAGGGACGCAATGGCGTCAATTTCGCCTTGACCGAATTTCTTCAGAAGAGTTTTGAAAAGAAAGGGTTTAACGTTATCCCGTCCCGTGACATGATCGACTTTCTCGGACGCAATCGCATGAGATGGCTTGGTTTCATTGAGACAAACCACATCTTTCAGTTGCGGGAGGAACTGGGGGCGGATCTGGTTATTTACGGCACCATCAGCCAGCGCCAGGAGCTTCCCATGGCTGCCATCGGCATGGTGCTCACCTGTGCCCGCACCAGTGACGGGAAGGTGATCTGGACTGAAGCAGGCGGCCGAAGCAAGGCGGATATATCCAATTTTCTTGCGCTCAACGAGCCGCAGAGCATGGATGAGTTGCTTCCTTTTCTTGCTGAAGATCTCCTGAAAACATGGCCGGCGATAATAGAACAGGAGACGGGTAAACAATGCGCACTGATAGAAAAAACAACTCTTTCCCCTCGACATGTAAAACCGGGTGACATGGTTCAGTGCAGTGTGAAGCTTTGCCTTTCCGGCGGGGAGGAGGCGCCTTCCCAATTGTTGCTTATGGTGGGCGATGACAATTATTTGCAGCTTGTTGAAAAAACCGACAATAATTTTTCCGTTACCTGGTTTGCGCCGGATTTGAACGGATCTCTCCCTGTGAGTCTTGTTCTGGTCTATCCCTCCGCCGATAAACAGGTTTTTTATGTCGGCAGTTATCAGATCGACAACAGTGCGCCAAAGTTGGTTTTGAAGATGAAGGGGATGGAGGTGCAGAATACCGTCACGTTCAAGGGGAGTATTGTCATTGTCCCATTGTGGCAGGATCCGGAACCGGCATCGCGCTGGACTTTGAAAGTAAAGAATTCCGGCGGAGAGACCATTGCCGGCAATGAGGGCAAAGGCAATCTTCCCAAGCGTTTTACCTGGAAAGGCAAACGGCAGGACGGACGCAAGGCGGACGACGGGGTGTATGAAATTATCGTTCAGGTATGGGACAGGGCGGAGAATGTCGCAACCGCAACCCGGAAGGTCTTTTTGCGTAACAATCCACCCACTCCCCAGATCACGGCATCAATCGCCACGGACGGCATTGGCGTTCAATTGGCGAACGAAGATGGATTTCCTGTCGGTTTCTGGAGCGCCGAGGTTATGTATTCAGATGGAGAGATGGTGATGCAGGACCAGGGAGAAAATCTTCCTGTTTCGTTGCTTGTCCCTTATCCGGCCAAAACCGAAGAACGAAAACTTGAATGTCTCATTATCATGAAAGATGTGCTGGGTAACCGTGCACAGAAGAAAATTGACAATCTCATGCAGTTTGTTCATCCCGAGGAGCAGGCTGAAAAAGAAAAGCAGGAAGAGTGGATATCCGAATTCTGATGGTATTGAGAAAAAAATGAGAATTTTTCGTATAATTTGTCTCTTTTGTTTTTTGGCCGGAACGGCGCTCTGTTGTTTCTCCTGCGGGCCATCCAGACTGTTGATGCAGAAAAAAATCGATTATCAGGGGAATGGTGTTTGCAAAGTTGCATTGCTTCCCTTTGGTAATGCGAGCCGTTTTGATCAGGGAGAGGTTGTTTTTCAGCGGATTTTCGGATCGCGAATAATTCGCAATACCGATATAGATATTGCCTCCGAGGGCGATGTCCGGAATATTTTTAATGAACTTCGCATTTATCCCAATGCGTTGCCTGATCTTGATCAATTACGGGTGATCGGCAGTCGTCTCAAGGCGGATCTGCTGATAGGAGGAAGAATTACGGAAATGGAAGAAAAAATGGGGGGCAATTTCGTCAATCCCGTTTTGTCGGTGGATATCAAGGTTTATGACGGGAAAACGGGAGAAATTTTGTGGACTACATATCACCGGAGAGAAGGCAAGGAATTTCGGAAAATCATGCATTTCGGGCTGGTAAATACCGTCACTCAACTCAGTCGGATCATGTCGGATGAGATACTTGAAGTGTGGGCTGAACAAGGAGTGAAGAAATGCGGAGAATAGGTTTGATTGCAGGATTTCTCATGTTCTGGACAATGGTGTTTGTGCCGAATGCAGCGCAGGCATGGTTCTGGGATTCGGAAAATCTGGCGACTATTAATGGACGGAATTTTACCAATGATGATTTCAGGAACTGGTGGGTTAACTGGAAGGAAGAAGGAACACCATTTCCAGACACGTCCGACTCTTTTGTGGAATGGCATCTGCTGGTGCAGGAGGCGGAAAGTATGGAGCTTTATAATGAACCCACCTTCCGTCGCAAGATTGATGTTTTTCTCAAAGCGCGAACCCTTTTGATCTATCAGGGTGATAAGATCGCCGGGAAGGTCAAGATCTCCGATGGCGAGATAAAAAAACGGTATGAAGAGAAATATCTGCCCCGGTTGCGCCTGCAGTTGCTTTATTTCAATGATGAATCATCAGCTCAGCAGGCATATTCCAGAATTACCGGGGAAAAAATCGATGTTGCCGATTATGCCCATGCTGCTGTGAAGGAAAAGAGCGATTCTTTGTATTTTGAAGAAAAACAGCTTCGTGAAAGTCAGCTCCAGCCCGAATGGCTGGCCGCGAGTAAATCTCTGGCTGTCGGCGAAAACTCCTCTCCCTTTGCCTGGAGCAAAGGTTATGTCATCATGAAATTGATGGAACGCAAGGGGTATGACGGGGAAGATTTTGAAAAGCTCAAGCCTGTTATTACGGAAGAAATTCGTGATGAACAGGAGAGTCGGTTGACCGGGGAGCTTGTTGAAGAATTGAAGAAAAAATACCAGGTCAAGATAGACTGGGAGCTTTTCAACAAAATAAACATCAGGGAGCCGGAGGAAAAACTTCTTGATCAGGTTCTCATTTCCATGAACAATGAAACATATACTGCCCGGGTTTTTCTTGGTCTGGTCAGGAAGGAAATGGGGTTTCGTAATCAATACGGCTATGAAGTGGACGGTGATGAGGCATTCAAGAAAAAACTTCTTGACGGCGTCCTTGCCCAGACTCTCACCAGCCGTGGAGCGATGGATGAACATTACGAAGAGAAAGACCCGCTAAAACCTCTGTATCAGTTTTACCGGCAGCATCGTCTGATCAGAGAACTTGAGAATCGGCTTTTTCAACCACAAATAATTGTCTCTGAGGCGGATATGGAAAAGTATTATAATGACAACCTTGATCGTTTTTCCCGGCCGGCCATGGTGTCCATCGCCCTGCTTGAAGACGAAGAGAATCTGATCAACATGATGTACGGGGAGATTAAAAAAGGGACCGATTTTTTTGCAGTGGCGGCCCGCTATTATTCAAGCGAACCTGCGGTTCGGGACATGGAGTATGACAAGCTTGATTCAAAAGTAAGGGCGGTGCTGGATAAGCTCACCACAGGTGAGGTGAGCTCACCTTTTTTCATAAATGGACATCATACGATCATCAAACTGGTCAAGAAAACTCCTGCCACCCCCATGCCACTTGATCATGTGCAGGATACGGTTGCCGCCCAAGTTGAAAAACAACAGTTTGAGCAGGCACGGAATAAATATCTGGCCGTTCTGAAAGAGAGGTCGGATGTTACAGTCAGCAGCCGTGCCTGGCAGAAACTCAAAAAGGAGTTCGGTGATATTCATGTCGGCAAGCAAAATTAAATTCTGGCTTGTTCTTGCATTAGCCGGTTGTCTTGTTTCTGCCTGCGTTACCGGGCAGTCAAGTAAAAAGCCCCGGAAAAACTGCGTTGAGTGCCATGCAGACCTGGCTGCTTCCTATAAGCAGGGCGTTGTTCATAAGCCGGTTCTGGACAATAATTGTGAGGGATGCCATCTGCACCATGGTATGATCGGCGGTGTTTATCTGCGCCAGAATCCACCTGAACAGTGTTATATCTGTCACGGGAAACAGGCGGAAGAAGCGAAAATGAAGCATGTGCATCAGCCTGTTTCAGATGGTAAGTGTGTTGACTGTCACGAAGTACATAACAGTCCGAATGAGGGATTGCTGAAAATTGCCGGTCCCGAACTTTGTTTTTCCTGCCATGACGGCAAAGCTATTCTGCGGCAGAATGTTCATGCTCCGCTAAAAGAGGGCTGCGCAACCTGCCATGTGAATCATGGATCAAACACCGGTTTTCTGCTTAAACAGGAACCGGACGGACTCTGTATTTCCTGTCATACCCCGGATAAAGCCTTCCGCGATACCCATTATGGTTTTCCCGTTCAGGGCGGTTGCATGCTGTGTCATAATCCCCACAGTTCGGACGGCCCGTCACTTTTGCGCATTGTTGCCCATCAACCCATGGTGAAGGGGGAATGCGGTAGTTGCCATGATGCAGACAATGATGACAAGATGGCGCTTAAGGACGGTGGTGATGCAAATGCAAGCTGCCAGACCTGCCACAGCGGTTTGGGCGGGAAGAAAACAAAGATCCATGAGCCGTTTGGCCAGGGGAAATGTCTTGATTGCCATTCTCCCCATGCCAGTGATCACAGGGATATGCTTTCTTTAGCCCCTGAACAAGCCTGTGTCGGCTGCCATCAGGTGAACAAGGACGAAGCAAATAAAAGTGTCCATACTCCCTATAAGAATGGACAGTGCCTTTCCTGCCATGTCGGGCATGCGTCAGATAGTGAGGCATTGCTGCTGGCCGGGGACGTTGGTGATCTTTGTTATTCCTGCCATGACCGCAAGAAATTCGGCCAGGGAAGGGTTTCCCATCCCCCTGTATCCCAAGGGAAATGTCTGGATTGTCATAACCCTCATGAAAGTATCGAGAAGAAGTTATTGGTTAAGAGCGAGAAGACACTCTGTCTTGCCTGTCATCAGCAGAGCGCTAAAGAAATGGGCGGCTTCAGTCTTCATACCCCTTTTGCCGACGGCGACTGCAGCGGCTGCCATAACCCGCATCAGGGGGATCGGGCAAAGCTGTTGAAGGAATCCGAGGCCGGAGGGAAATTATGTTTTTCCTGCCATCAGTCACTTGAGAAACAGTCTGCGGAGGTGATCCCCCATGATCCCTTTGCAAAAAAAGATTGCCGAACCTGTCATCTGCCCCACGGGGGAGATTATGCATATAATATGACGGTTGATCCCGGCGAGAAGTGCCTTTCCTGCCATGGCAATATGAAAAGCAGGATAAAGGACTCCGCCCATGTTCATGCGCCTGTCGAGAGTCTGAACTGTATGGCCTGTCATGCCGCCCATGGCTCGGCACAGCCGAAAATTCTGAAAAAAAATCAACCTAATCTTTGTCTTTCCTGCCATGAGGAGATTTCCAAATACTGGCAGGAGGGTGTTGCCCACCAGCCGGCAAAGGAAAACTGTACAACGTGCCATGATCCCCATGGCTCGGCAACGGCGGGATTACTGATTAATAAAGGTGGAGCGTTATGCGCAGAATGTCACACCATCAGTGATGCGCGATTTATCGGCGTGCATCAGGGAATTCGTCCGGGAAGTGATTCCTGTCTGGGCTGCCATGATCCACATGGCGGGCCGACCAAGAGCCTGTTGCTTCCCGTCAGCCATAATCCATTTGCCCAGGGCCAGTGTCGTCCATGTCATCCCGGGGAGGGCGGAAAAGAATGATATCTCATTGTCGTATTCTGCTTATTTTCTGGTTTGCTGTCTTCCTTTTTCCCGGACATCTGGCAGCGCAAACAGTTTGTTTTGAGTGTCACAAGAAAGAACAGTTTACCAATAAGGTTGTTCACCAACCGCTCAGCAAGGGACAATGCGGTGGTTGTCATAATCCTCACGTCGCTCATTTCAAGGGACTGCTGGACAAAGAGGGCGCTGAACTCTGCTATTCCTGTCACCAGAAGGAAGAGGAGGCCTTCAGCCAAGGCACGGTACATCAGCCGGTTCGCGCCGGGCAATGTTTGTCGTGCCATGAGCCTCATGCCGGCAGCAGAAACGCTCTGTTGCGGGATCAACTCACGGAAACCTGTTTCAGCTGCCACGACAAACTGCCGAAAAAATTTAAATATACTCATGCCCCATATGGACAGGGTCAGTGTTTTTCCTGTCATCGGCCCCATCAGTCGGATCACAGCCAGTTGCTGAGGGATGAGCCGGACAAGGTCTGCTTTTCATGTCATAAGTCACAGGACATCTCCCGGCAACACCCGAACTACCCTTCCCGGGTTGAAAACTGTCTTTCTTGCCACAATCCCCACGGCAGTGATCGCAAGGGTCTGGTGCGCAATGTGTTACACGCTCCTTTTGCCAATGGATGCAATGATTGCCACGGTGCCGGCGGGCAACAGGACGGAACCGCCGTCTGTCTGGGATGTCATGGTGGTGTTGCGGAAAAAATGCATCACAATCACAGTCATTTGACCGGAGCGGCTGAAAATAAATGCACCCGCTGTCATTCTCCCCATGCGGCTGATGACAACAAGATGCTCAAGGGCGGACAAGGTCAGGTCTGCCGCAATTGTCATGTGGACTCCATGGCCTATTATGACGCGAAAATCTTTCGACACAAGGATTCCGGGGTATGTACGGAGTGTCATGAAGTGCACGGGTCAAATGAGCTGGCAATGCTGAAGGGGGATGGAAATACCGTTTGCACTCGCTGCCACGAAACCCAGGGCAAGTTTACTCATCCGGTTGGAGAAAAAGTGCGAGATCCCCGGTCTGATCAGATGGTGACCTGTGTCAGCTGTCATACGCCGATGGGTTCTGACTTCAAATACCATCTTATCTTCAGTGGAGCAAAGGATCTTTGTGTCCAGTGTCATAAGAAATATTAACAAACGATGGCGGCAGGTGTCGATTTCCCTGCTTGAGTCCGAGCACAATCGTTATCATGAGGGCACTTGTATGCTGTATATGAATAAGATTTTGAGCCTGACCCTCTTTCTGCTGGTCCTGTCCATGGTTTTTGGCTTCTCGGAGGCTTTTGCGGCAGGAGCATGGACCTGGAAAGCGACTTTGGAGGGTTCTGATTCAGGACAGGCGATGAAGATGCCGACGGCTCTTTATGTCGATGCCGAGCGTGATCGGTATTATGCGGTGGACAGCGGTGGGAACAGATTGCTGTCCTTTGACCGAGATGGCGCATTCCTTCATTCCTTCAGCGCGGAAGGCAAGCTGCAGAGTCCCTTTGATATGGTGCGGGACGAGTCGGATGTCATCTGGGTTGTGGAGAAAGGGCGCAACAGTCTGACAAGCATTGACGTCAAGGCCAAGAATATAACGGTTAATGTGCTGCAGGACAACGGGCGGGAGTTATTGGCGGATCGCATGGATTATCTGGACAAAACTTTCTACTTGCTTGATAAGTCCCGTGGGGCGGTAGCCGTGCTGAGCAGAGAGTTAAAGGTTGAAAGATGGTTTGTCTGCGCTGACTGCAAGGGCGGTATTGTTGATTTCAAACTGGTGAAGAACGGATTGTGGGCGCTGGATCAGCTGGATAAAACGGTGCACCGCTTTTCCCGGAACGGCAACATTGAGAAGAGTTTTTCGGTATCACCTCAGGTGCAATTTCCTGTTTCCCTGGCCGTCGATCAGGCTGAGAATATTTATGTTCTCGACCGGCATGGAGCCAATATATCTGTTTTCGATGCGCAGGGAGTCTTTAAGTACGCTTTCTTGAGCAAAGGATGGTCGAGGGGTGAACTTTATTATCCCATTGAAATCCTGTTTGATCCCTGGGGGCGCTTGTGCGTAACCGAGGAAGGCAATGGCCGCGTGGAAATTTTCGGCCGCTGATATAAGAAGGGGGGGCCATGCAGAAAAGAAAGATTGCCGGTATCTGTTTTATCCTGTCACTCGCCCTGATTCCTGAAGTATGTCTTGCCAAGGTGACCGGGCAGTGCGGCAACTGCCATACCATGCACAACAGCCAGGACGGAGGAGCGGTGGCATATGAAGCGGACCTGTCGGGTGATTCATGGCAATCTTCTGTAAATCCAAACGAAGCCTTACTGAAAACCAGCTGTATCGGCTGTCATCTCGGAGTGAATAGCGGAGGTGTTGGGCAAACGCCTTATGTGCTGCAATTTGATCCGCCAACATATGGCAGCACGGGAACGACAGGCAACACCTTGGCCGGGGGAAGTTTTTACTGGGTCAGTACCGGTCTGCACGCCATGGGGCATAATGTAGCCGGCATCGTAACCGGAGACACTCGTTTGGGAAACATTCCTCCGGGAGGAGCTGAGCTCGTCGGGCAATTGACCTGTGCGGGTTCCTTGGGGTGCCATGGTGATTCCGGTGTGAGTGGACAGCTTTCTTCCATGTCTGGAAGCCACCATAGCAATAATATGGCTGTGTGGAAAGACGGCTCTTCACTGGCAAAGAGTTATCGTTTTCTCAATTCTGTTCAGGGATTGGAGGACGACGAATTTGAGTACCAGCCGACGGCAGCTCGTCATAATAAGTATTATGGCGTTGATCGTGCCGATGAAACCGAGGATGGCAGCGGCACCATAGGCAAGCTCTGCGCCCGGTGTCATGGCGATTTTCACCAGGGGAGCGGTAAGGTCGCTTCAGGGACCTTCGGCAGCGGTGTCTGGCTGCGCCATCCGACAAATTTTGACATGGGACGAGCATCCACTTCAACAGAATATGTTAAGTATAACGGCGATGACGGTATTGGCACCGCCTCATACAGCGTTATTTCTCCGGTGGCAACTATCAGTAAAACAACCACGATCAACAGCGCTGTTTATGCCGAGGCTGATGATGCGATTGTCATGTGTCTGTCATGCCATCGCGCCCATGGAACAGAGTTTGCGGGAATTCTTCGCTGGAATTATAAAGCCTGGCCGGCCGCCGGTTATAATGGCTGTGCGGTTTGTCATACGACAAAGGATTGACGTCCTGCTTATTTCCTATTGCCAACCGGAACAATAATCATGCAAACGCGTTTCAATGGATTTATTTTATTGCGTAGCCTGAGTTTAATACTCCGCCCCTTGGGGCGTTCATTGCTTTTAAAGATACCCCGTTGCTTGCGGCGGGGTAGTTCATTTTTTTGTGCTTTTTTGTTGTATGTGGCGGTTGTGGCCATTTCCGGATGTCAACCCGGTGTTTCCGGAGGCTCTCAGAAAGGGACGCTGATCAACTTCCAAGAAAAAAAGGGGGAAGCAAGGCTCACCGTATTTGCTGCGGTCAAGGAACTCGAAGGACCTTTTTTATGGATGAAGATCAACTCCCTTGAAGTGCTTTCCGACGGGAACTGGTATCCGCTGACTCTGGCAAGGCAGGAGTTGATGAGTCGGGAAATACGCGCCAGCGGCCAGATACTGCTGGCAAGAGGCGGATTGCCGGTCGGCACTTATCAGGCCCTGCGTTTTTCCATGGAAAAGGCTGCTATCGAACGTGACGGCAAACAGGTTTTTCTTGCCCTCGACAATCCGGTGGCAACGATTAGTTTTCCGGTTGATGTGACACTTGGCCGGGATGACAGCACATCTCTTTTCCTGACATGGGATACGGAGAACTCACTCGACGGCACAGCCATTCTTCGGCCGAGAATGAACGCCGGATTGCAGCGGATTCCCATTGTCACGGATCTTGCCTATGTGAGTTGCCCCGACCTTGATACTGTCTATATTGTCAGAACGGATACGAATGTTGTTTGCGGTTCCATCGGCATAAGCGGTAAACCCGGTTCCATCGTCGCCGATGTGGCAAGAAACCGCCTCTATGTGCTCGCGCCTCAGGATTCTGCTGTTAAAGTCCTGGAATTGACATCTAACCGTGAGATTGATCAGATCCGTCTGCCGTTCACCATAAAACCGACTTTCATGGCCGTTAATCCCGACGGGAAATGGGCCTATTTGCTGGACGAAACCGGCAATAATCTGCTGTCCCTCAACCTTCAGTCCGGCATAATTTCAACACAGGTGCGATTGGGATCGCGCCCGAAATATGTGCTTTATTCGGAAGAATTAAACCAGCTTGCTGTTTCAAGCAGTTACGGCCAGAAGGTGTTTTTTCTGGATCCGGTTACCCTGGCCACGGTTGGAACCATCGATACGGGAGGCAGTCCGGAGGGTCTGCTGGTGCAAAACAATAATCTCTATGTTGCCGAAAGCACCAGTAATGCGGTGTCTGTTTTCGAGTTGCCCGGAGGCAGAAGCAAGGCTCGCCTTAATGTGGGAAACAAGCCCAGAAGATTCGTCTATAATAATAATCAGATCTATGTCGCTAATTTCGGCGGGGGATCCATTTCGATTATCCGGCCGGGACAATTGAGTGTGTCCCGTGACATCAGGGTAGGGGGCAGTCCTTTTGCAATGGATGCCGTTCGCTCCAGGCAGTGGCTTTATGTCCTAGACACATCCAGAGGCACCGTGGTGGTTATCGATCTTTCTTCCAACAGGGTGGTCAAAAGGATTGAACTCGGCGCTGTTCCGGACGATCTGTTTGTTATCAACTGACCGGAATTTCAATGATGACGGATGTGTGATCGTTTTGTTTGCTTTCCAGCGTAATGGTGCCGTTGTGGAGTGACACCAGCTCACGGCTGACCGTCAGCCCCATGCCCACGCCTTCGGAAGCTTGTTTGGTGGAAAAAGAAGGTTCAAATACTTTCGTCATGTTTTCTGCACTGATCCCGGTGCCATAATCGGTAAAAATGAGCTGGAGTATTTTTTTGCCGTCTTTTTCTGCAGATTTCGCATTAATTTCCAGTTTCTTTCGATCGTCTTTCTGCGGATATCTTTCGTTGAGCGCGCTTCTGGCATTGTTTAAGATATTGAGAAAAACCTGCTGTATTTGCCGGCCGTTGATTCTGCATGGAGGAATGGTGGCCAGGTCAACTTCGATTTTTGTTCCGTCGATTCTGAAATAATGGGCCATCAGGGCCAGAGCATTACGAAGCACGTCGCCGATATGAGCCAGTTCACGCGAATCGGCATCGTCCTGTCCATAGGCGAGCAGGTTATGGGCGAGACCTGCGATTTTTTCACCTTCCAGAATGATTTTCTTGAAAAGTTTCTCGCGCTCAACTTCTAAATCCGGATCACAGGCCGCATCGGCAAGTACTTGCGCATAATTGATGATGCCGTTGCTGAGATTTGCCACTTCATGAGCAACACCTGTTGACAGCTCACCGAGTATGGCCAGATGGGAGATGCGAACCATCTCAACCTTTTTGTTTTTTTCTGCCCGCAGTGAATTTTTCAGATCGGCTATCTCACTTAATTCCCGGGTAAGGTCGAATCCAAGACAGAAGACAGAGTGCGACTTACTGTTCCTGGGGAAGAATTTTATAAAGCCGCAGCGCACGAAAGGTGGTGTGCCTTCCTTTTCCGGTTCCGATGAAAGGGAAAGGGTGCACTCCCTGTTTGATCCGGCAAGTTGATCAAGAAGCTGTGCGTCCGTCATATGCTCCGCCTCGAGATTTGCGGGCAATACAAATAATTCACGCCAGTTACGGCCCACGGTGTCGTTTGCGTCGAGATGGAATTTGTCGGAAACTCCCGGTGTTATATCAATAATTTCTCCACTGTTTGCAATATTTACGATAAATCCGTTGATGGAGGTGACGAGCTGCTCCGCTGCGTCACGTCTTTGTTGCATCTCGATGCGGAGATCGTGCAGCTGTCCCGCGAGATCTTTGTAAACACCGGTGAGTTCGGTTATTTCCCGGGATGGATTACTGACCTGCAAGGCGAAATCAGGTTCAATGGGACCTTGGGAGCCGTGTCTGACAAGTTGCAGCACAGGCAGGATCAGTTGCCTGTGAAAAAGCATCAGTACCGAGACCAGCATGAAGACGACAAAGGCGGTGGAGCCGATGATGATGTTCTGAAAACCGATAAGACGTTGCTTTGCGTTGTTGACCAACAGCCGGTCGAAGAGGATGAGTCTTTCACCGAGGGTCCTCATCTCTCTGTTCAAGTTGCGGATGCTTTCAGTTTCGTTGTTGCCTGCTTCAATCTTTCGCAGAAGGAGGATGATGCCGGGAAGGTCGATGCTGTTTAAAAAAGTGAGTTTGTACTCGTCGCTTATGTTTCTGTCGCCAAGTATTTCGCTGAGATTGCTGTTAAGTTTTTCCATCTCGTTCGAGATGCCGCTGAGCTTGAGTTGCGTGCAGTCAAGCAGAGCGTCTGCGACATGTTCCCTGATAATGGAAAACTGAAAAATAAGGCTTTCCGTCTTGGATATAACTGATTCATGTTGATGGTAGAGCTGATACTGGCGAATGCCCAAGCTGAGAAGTGAGACGAGGGCGATCATCACAATCAGATAAACGGCGTATATGGTTTTTTTCAATGGAAGTGCCATGTTCAGCCCGGGGAAACCGGGCGGAGAGTTTTCTCCGCCCGTTTAGGATTGGATGAATCGCCAGTAGATTCTTTTTATCTTATTTGGAATCTCCCTTCCATGTATAAAGGATGGGCAGCCGGTAAAGAACAGCCCGGTAGACAACGATATAGGTCGCGTAAACCATAACGGCGATAACTGCTTCACGCCAGTGCGGTATTTCCTGGTAGAGGTTCCAGTTGAAGCTGATAAGAGCGGTGTTTAACCGGTTAAGGGCGATGCCGAAGACCGCGCAAAAGGCTGCCAGTCTCGCCAGTCCAGCCCGATTTGTACGAATGGCGGTAGTGAAAAGGGCCAGGGGAAGAAGAACGCCGAAGGTTATCTCAAAGATATACCACTGTCCCCAGCCGGTCAGCAGGTAGCTCCAATTGTTGTCATGGGCAAGGGCGATAAACTTGATAACGAGATAGGTGATAAGGGCAAGGGATGCGCCTTTCGCTATTCCGAGAGTAATGCGGTCAAGGCTGTCGAGAAAATTTTTGTCGCAACGCCATTTGAGAAACCATTTGCTCAGCGTACTGACGACGATCAGCATGGAAAGACCGGCGAAAATAGATGAACAGAAGAAATGGAACCATTGGAATGCGGCTGAAAACCAAAGGGGATGTACCTTGCCCGGAGCATAGGTGAAAAGTGCGCCCAGTGCGCCCTGGTGCAGAGTGGACAGAATGATGCCTGAAATGGTTAAACCGAGAACGATGCTTTTGATGAATTTTTTCGGTTTTATCCAGCCCATCAATTCACTGGCCGCCGGGACAAGTTCCGCAACCTGTACGGAAAGATAGGTTGCAACGTGCCAGGCGACTAGAAAGAGGACGGCTGCCGGCCCGAGGGAAACAAACATCGGGTAAACGAGCCGCCATGGCTGCCCAAGATCAACCTGGAGAAAGACGACAGCAAAGAAGTAGCCGAGGAGGCCATTCAGAAGACCTAATCTCTCAATTGGCTTAAAGTCTTTCCGTCCGAAAAGTTCCACCGTTGTGCCGAGCATAAAGCCCGATGCCGAGAGAGGCACCATGACAAACAGTCCCCATCCAAGGAAAAGCCCCCATGGGTAATCGTAGGAAGAGTGAGTTGCCCAACCCAGCCCGAAAATAAATCGACCAATGGTTAGGGGGATTCCGACAGCGTAAATAACCGCCAATATCCAGTTGAAAGGATTCCGAATGAGTTGCGCCATATATTCGGCCGGCGTCAGGCCGAGGAGAAGTTTCTCCTTAAAAGTCCACGGGTTGTTTGTTTTTGGTTTTATGAGTGTATCAATAGGCTGATAGCCTTCCGCCTGTAGGTTTTTCATATCCGTCCCTCCTGATTATGCCTTGTTCGACTCATCTTTGTTTGCCTGTTTCCTGGTTGCCAGGAGATGAAAGCCTGTAAAAAGTGCAGGCCAGATTGTCAGTACCATTGGAACTATGGCCAGGAAATCCTTGACATAGTTGATAATAGGCTGTGGTCCGAGATGGGTGTCGAAACCAACATCTTCAAATGGAACGTCGGAAAGATACATCCAGGAGGTGCCGCCGACTTCGGTTTCCCCATAAACGTGATTGATATATTTCCCCGGTTTGGATTCAATCGTGTTATGGGCAAGGTCGATAAGATCCTTTCTTTTGCCGAAGGTCATGACGCCTTGGGGACATGCCTCGACACATGCGGGAGGGCGACCGAATTTGAGTCGGGTGTCGTAGCACATGATGCATTTCTTTACGACCGGATTGATTGCGCTGGAATAGGTGTAGGAAGGGACATAGAAAGGACAGGCAATCATGCAGGTGCGGCAGCCGACGCATACCGTGGCGTCATATATTACCGCTCCTTCCGGTGTTTTCTTGTATGCATTGACAAAGCAGGAGGTAAGGCATGCCGGTTCATTGCAATGGTTGCACTGAAATTTTCTGTAGATGGGTTGTTCCCGGCCTTCGACTTTGTAGCGATTAACAATGGTGTATTCTTTTTCCGTGGTTCTGCGCGGCAAACCCCCATGACGGTGCTCATCAAAAACCGAGTAGTCGTCAAAAGGTTTGTCCGGTTCCGGCAGACCCTGCTCTTTGTTACATGCTGCCTCGCATGTTCGGCAGCCTACACATTTTGTCATGTCGACAAGGACTCCCATGCTATCAGCGTATCCGCCAAAAGTGCCACCCGCGGCTTTGGCGTTATCTGTTTTAGCGGCTGCAGCAACCGTAAGACCGCCTGCCAGGCTGCCCTTGATAAAATTTCTCCTGTTGATTTTCTTCATATTTTCACCTATGGGTTAAGACAATTCCGGCCTGATCTTAGTGATGTGCAGTTTCTTTTCCTGGTTTGGGAGCATATTTACCCGTATTGTAGTATTTTTCTCCCTTGTCGGTCATGGTGTGGCAATCCTGACATCCCATAGGGCCGCCGGTGTCTCTGTGGCACCCGAGACAGTTCTGATGCAAAGCGGCCGCCAATCCAGGCTTCTCCTTATGGTGGAGATATGGGGTGTTGTAAGTTTTCTCGAGATTTGCCGCGGTAAATGGCTCTGCCTCATGGCAGCTGCTACATGCTGCGGATGCTGCTTCGCCGCTGTTTTTGTGGCAGGGGATACAGTTCGGGTCCTGGGTCGGGGTGCCTGCAGTATGATGATGACATGCTGCGCAGTTTTCCGATGCTGCCTCAATGTGCATGTCATGATCAAAGCTCACCCCCTCATAAAGACTTGAAAGGCTGTTCATTTCAAACACCTCGCCACTGGCATTCAGCGGTGGGATGAATGGTGCTGCCATTGCTATTATTGCTGCAATGCCGATTAATTTTCTTGGTTTCAAACTCATTTCCTCTCTCCTTTTCAAAGTGAATGAAAAAGTCAGGCTCTCTGGATAAGGGCTTTCCAAAAGCTCTTTTTTGTGGTGAGATGCCGGATTTTGCCAGTACTATGACTTGGCATCACCATCTGCATAAAAAATGCCAATGCGATCATGTTATGTGTTGCTAAAAAACGGACAGTTGTGACAGATGCAATAAAAAGCAAAAAAAAATGAATAAGTCCTCATTGTTTGTTTTGTGTGCCACAGAAATGTGTTGCACAAAGTGTTGCACGCCACACATGTGTTGCTACACATGTGTGGCGACGCATCGCTTATGTTTCAAGCCGTTTTTTGCGTAGCATTTCTTCATTAAGTTTGCTGATTTCCTTGCATTTCAATATGATATTGACTTCTTCCGCATCAATGGTTTCCGATTCAAGCAGGATTTCCGAAAGTTTGTGGAGATAGGCGATTTTCCCTTCAAGGATGATCATGGTTTCCTGGTAACATTCTTCTATAAGAGCGTTTATTTCCGCGTCAATTGCCTGCGCCGTGCTTTCGCTGTAAGATCGTTTGGTGGCGCCTGTTTGAAGGAAACTTTCATCTGCCACAACATAGGCGCGGGGCCCGAGAAGATCGCTCATGCCCCATTCGCACACCATCTTTGTCACGATGTTTGTGGCAGACTGGAGATCGTTGCTTGCGCCCGTGGTGAACTCATTAAATATGATTTCTTCCGCAGTTCTGCCTCCCAGCAGGGTCATGACCCTGCTGCGCAGGTATTCACGGGAATAAGCGTGGCGGTCATCCAGTGGTATCTGTTGGGTGACTCCCAAAGCACGGCCTCTGGGGATAATGGTGATTTTGTGGACCGGGTCGGCTTCAGGGAGCAAATGGGCAACGATTGCATGTCCTGCCTCATGGTAGGCGGTGACTTTTCTTTCCTGGTGGCTGATGATCATTCCCTTTCTTTCCGCACCCATGAGGATTTTATCCTTTGCTTCCTCAATGTCGCTCATTTCAATGGCGGATTTGTTTTTCCGCGCAGCCATAAGCGCAGACTCGTTCATCAGGTTGGCGAGTTCGGCGCCGGTGAATCCCGGGGTGTTTTTTGCAACTTGATCAAGATGTGTGTCAGGGTTCATTTTCAGTTTCTGCGCATGCACTTCGAGAATTTTTTCTCTTCCCTTAACGTCTGGAGGCAGGATGTTGACCTGACGATCAAATCTGCCAGGGCGCAAAAGTGCTGGATCCAATACATCAGGTCTGTTGGTGGCTGCGACAATGATAACCGTTTCTCCGGATTTGAAACCATCCATCTCTACAAGCAGGGCGTTTAACGTCTGTTCGCGTTCGTCCTGACCTCCCTGGGAACCCGCCGCGCCTCTGCTTCTTCCAACGGCATCAATCTCGTCAATAAAGATGATGCAGGGGGCATTTTTTTTCGCCTGCTCAAAGAGGTTGCGCACCCTTGACGCACCAACTCCGACGAACATTTCGACAAAATCCGATCCACTCATACTGTAAAAAGGAACGCCGGCTTCCCCGGCAATAGCCTTTGCCAGCAATGTTTTTCCGGTTCCGGGAGGACCCTGGAGCAACACTCCTTTGGGAATTCTTCCACCTAATCTCGTGAATTTGTCTGAGTTTTTCAGAAATTCGACTGTTTCGATGAGCTCTTCTTTTGCCTCCGGGATACCTGCAACATCATTGAAGCTGATGTTCTGATGTTTTTCTGGAGTTATCTGTTGTTTGTTTTTGTTGAATGCACCGCCTTTCTGTTGTCTTGCCATGAAGTACATCCAGCCTCCCATAATGATAAAAAAGAGCAGGGGCGAATAGGCAAATGAGGATTTGTCCCAGGAAGGTCTTGTGGATATAGTGATATCTTTCTCTTCAATTTTTGGTAAAATTGCGCTGATATCCGGCGCATATGTCTGAAACTCCCGGCCAAATTTATCTGTTGATTCAATAGTTCCTCCTTCAATGGTCACTTTGGAAATTTCATTGTCCGCTAACTGCGCGATAAAGGTGGAATAATCAACATAAGGCAGTTTCTTTTCCGCCTTCCAGAAATTAAGCCCGATCACAACGACTACTGCCAGTATGGCTAGTATGAGAAAGTTGCGAAAAGTAAACTTCATTGTCACCTCCGCTGTTATTGTTTGCTTGGTAAGGGCGAGAACCGGGTTTATTTTCAACTCTTGCAAGCTTCGCGCCTTGCAATAATGAAAAGAATAGTTCCCGTTACGTCTTAAAAAGGTGAATGGAACGAAAAGAAGAAACGCCAGCGGTAAAAATATAAAATGGTTGGTGTTCGTTTGAGTGAAAGCACAAATAATGGTGCCGGGCACAAAATCCGGCACCATTATTGTGACTCAAATCATCAGGGGGCTATATCAAGTTGAGAAAGGTCGATGTCGAATTGGCGTATTTTCCTGTAGAGAGTGCTTCTGTCAATTCCGAGAATGCGGGCAGCTTGAGCTTTGTTTCCGTATGTGAGTTTTAAGGTGTTGAGAATTCTTTCTTCCTCGTCATCGCTGTCATTGATGAGAGATTGTTCGCTTGGGACATGGGACAGGGAATCCTTGCTCAGTGATTTCACGTCATCGAGATCCTGCAATTCCAAGGGAAGATTCGCCAAGGTAATCGTGCCGCCGGAACAAAGAACGCAGGCTCGTTCTACAACATGCTCAAGTTCACGGACATTGCCCGGCCAGCTGTGCCTTGTCAGTTGACCGAGAGCCTGGTCGGAAATGCCGTGTATCGGTTTTTCCAGTCGTTTGCCGAAACGGTCTATGAATTTTTTGACCAATATGGGGATATCCTCATAACGGTCGCGCAATGGGGGGAGGACAATATCCACCACCTTGAGCCGGTAATAGAGGTCTTCTCTGAATTTGCCGGCGATAACCTGTGCTTTCAGATCGGCATTCGTTGCTGTGATGACTCGCACATCAACTTTAATCGGTCTATCCTCTCCCACGGGGTAAAATGTTCGTTCCTGCAGAAAGCGTAACAGGCGAAGCTGCATCATGGGCGATATGTCCCCGATTTCATCAAGAAAAAGGGTGCCGCCGTCCGCAAGAAGGATGCGGCCCTTCCTGTCACGGTCGGCACCGGTGAAGGATCCTTTTTTGTGGCCGAACAATTCGCTTTCAAGAAGATTCTCTGGGATGGCGGTACAGTCGACCTTTACCATGGGCATATCCTTTCTCGGGCTTTCCCCATGCAGTGCTTCGGCAACCAGTTCCTTGCCGGTGCCGCTTTCTCCGGTGATGAGAACGGTTGTGTCCACCTTGCCGACATTTTCCACCAGGGTATATACAGTCTGCATGGCCCGGCTGGCGCCGATCAATCTGTGGAGGCCTGTTCTTCTTTCCCGTTGCTCAAGGGCTTCCAGTCGGCTTACATCTCTTGCCACGAGAACAACACCGAGGAATTGTCCGTCGAAAGTCAGGAGTGGTGCGGCGCTGACCCTGAATACCGTGACACCGTGTCCTTCAAGCTCGAATTCGACCCTGTGTTCCGCCACTTCAAGCTCTTTTTCAAGAACTTGTTGCGCGTCAAAGGCAAAAATTTCGGAAAAACAGGGTAATTCATCAATACGCCCGTCGGCGGCTGCGTTGGGGCTGATTTTTTCAAGCCATTTGCGTGCTTCCTTGTTCATGTCAATGATCATCATTTCAGCATCAACAGTGACGACAAGGTCTTTGATGCTGCGGAAGACTGTTTCCAGATAGTGCTGGTATCGCTGTTTTTCCAGAAAAAGCCTTTCGTTTTCCTTGTGAAGGGCGTATTGCTGCAGCGCCATCCTGGCTGTACGCAGAAGATTATCTTTTTTGACTGGTTTTGCCAGATAGTCAAAGGCGCCAAGGCGGACCGCTTCAGCTGCTGAATTGATGTTGGGGTATCCTGTGACCATGACCACCGGACATTTCTTGCCCATTTCCTTGACTTGCCGCAGAAGATCGATGCCGGATGATCCTTCCATGACAATATCGCTGACAATGAGATCAAAATGCTCTTTCTGCAGTAATTGCAATGCCTCATCATAAGAGGACGCTGTGGAAACAGGTCCATATCCTTCACGGCTGAGGAACATTTTAAATGTCAGCCGCAGGCTTTCTTCATCGTCAACAACTAAAATGGCGCTGTTTTTTTTTGCCACTTCGTCCAAGGCGATTCTGTCATTGCTGTCCATCATGCTGAGCACCTGTATATGCGGGCAGATCCACCATGATATTGGTGAATTGTCCGGGTTCACTTTTGATACGCAAAAAGCCGTGAAAGTTTTTGACAAGACCCTGGCTGATGCTTAGGCCGAGCCCGGTTCCCTCCCCGGATTTTTTTGTCGAGAAAAATGGATTACAGACAAACTCAATAATTTCAGCGGGTATGCCGGGGCCGTGATCCTTGATTGAAATTCTCACGTATGTTTTTCCGGCCAGTTCCTCAGTGCTGGTTGAAATTTCCAACACTTTGTTTTTATGTTTGCCGCTGTATTTTTCATTTAGCGCGTAACGCGCGTTACTGAACAGATTAATGAAAACCTGTTCCATCTGTTGGGGATGGACCCAAACGGTGGGAACATCTGACGGAATAGCCTTTGCAATAGTTATGCCATCTTTGATGAGCTGGTGGCGGACGAGGGAGAGAGAATTTTCGATAATCTCAGGAACATATGACTCGGTAAACGGTTGACTGTCATCGTCTCCCTGGCGGGCAAATGACAGAAGTTTGCTGACAATATCGGCAATCCTTTCTCCTTCACTGATTACCCGGTTCAGAATCGGTCGGATAGACTCCCGCTGGCCGATATCGTCAAGCAGGATCTGGGCGTAATTGATAATACCGTTGATGGGATTGTTGATTTCATGGGCCACTCCGGCTGCCAATTCGCCGATGGAGGCAAGCTGACTGGTTCTGATTTTTTTTGCCTGATAGGCTTTTTCCTCGGTGATGTCGTTGAACAGGATAAGGCATTTGGTTTTGCCGTCGATATCCTGAAAAGGCGCATAGCTCTGGCTGAAATAACGGTTATTGCTCATCAGTTCTTCAGCCCGCTGCACCTGACCCGTTTTGATGGCTTCAGCCATGAGGCAGGGTTCACAAGGCTGGCGGCGGCGTTTGTACACTTCAAAGCAGTAACGGCCGATGGTGTCCCCAAGGAGATCAAGCAATACTTCGTTTTGGAATTCTATCGTGAAATCCGTGTTGAGAATATGCATTCCCTGTTTCATTGCCATAAGCATGGAATGGAATTTATCCCGTTCAGCCCGGAGGATTTTCTCTATTTCCTGGCGTCTGGTAATCTGTTCGGCGAGAATCCTATTACTTTTCAAAAGCTCCTCGGTGCGATCATATACCCTTTGCTCCAGTTCGTAATGTCCTTTCTCAAGGATGTCGGCATATTTGTTTCTGTCCGTGACATCCCGAAATGACTCAACAATTCCAAAGAATTCACCATCTCTGCTGGTAAGCGGAGATGCCTGGACCTCAAAAAAACGGGTCGCGCCATTGGGCATGGTGTATTCAATTTCAATGGTTGCCGTGGTGTCGTTTTCCAGTACCATGATAAGCGGGCACGTTCTGCCGGCCTTGGAGCATGGCTGGTCGGAATCAAAGATCAACTTGTAGCAGAACGGCTCCGTGGCATGAATGCAGGCATTGTCACGGGCAAAATTACAGGCGGCACGGTTGGCGAATTTTACTCTGAAATCTGTGCCGATGACGATAATCGGATCCACTACCTCATCAATGATCGATGAAAGAAACTGGTATTGCTTGTTCAGGGAGACCCATAGATCCTGCTCGTGGGGGGTGCAAAAAAATTTTTCTCCATTAATGACGGTTGGGAGTTTCATGTCTGCTCCTGCTTTTATTCAACTGACCGGAAGTTCGATAAAAACCTTGGTGTATTCCCCGATCCTGCTTTCAATGTGAATCTGTCCTTTGAAGCCTTGGACAAGACCCTGGCTGATGCTTAATCCCAAACCCGTTCCCTCCCCGGGTTTTTTTGTGGAAAAAAAGGGATTGAAGACCATATTGAGGGCTTCTTCCTCAATTCCGATCCCATAGTCGGTGAAAATGATTCTGACCATGCGTCCATTATGTGAATCCAGCAAATCAGCATTGATTTCGAGAATTTTACTGGGATCGATTCGTTTGTATTTCTCATTCAATGCATGGCGGGCATTGCTGAGCAGATTGACAAACACCTGTTGCAACTGGTGGGGGTGAATATAAAGATGAGGGATTTCTTCCGGTATCGAAACGCGAGTGATGATGCCTTCTTTTGTAAACTGATGCTGGAAAAGACTAAATGAGTCTTCCAGGACCTGCCGGATATCAACCTTGTCAAAAAGATGCTGGTCATCATCTCTTTGTCTGGCAAAAGCGAGGAGTTTGTTGACAATTTCTGCCACCCGTTCTCCTTCGTTGATCAATCGTCGGAGGAGCGCATTTCTTGATTCGTCTGGATCTGCGTCGTCAATAAGCAGCTGGGCGTAATTGATGATACCGTTGATCGGGTTGTTTATTTCATGGGCCACCCCGGCGGCAAGTTCGCCGATGGAGGCGAGTTGGGCGGTGCGCAGGGCTTTCGCCCGGTTCACTTTTTCAACGGTTACATCCTGGAGAAGGACCAGGCATTTGGTTTCACCGTCTATGTCCCGGAAAGGGGCATAGCTCTGGCTGTAATGGCGATTGTGAAAAATGATGTCGTCAGCGTGTTCGATAAGATTACTTTTAATGACACTGTGCATTCGGCAGTCGGTGCAGGGTTCATCGCGCTGTTTGTAGACGGCATAACATTTTGCGCCGATCTGGTCGCCGAATATATTTTTCAATGCATCGTTCTGGAACTCAATTTCATAATGAGCATTCAGGATATGTAATCCATGACGGGTGGCGGTGATCATCCCGTGGAATTTGTCCCTTTCCGCCCGCAGCATGGTTGCCATTTCTTTTCTTTCGGTTATGTCCTCGAAAGATTCAATACCGCCGATGACGATGCCCTGGGGGTCATGCAGGAGATTGGCGCTTTTGGTGATAGTCAGTCTGCGACCGTCTTTCGTCATCAGGTTGCATTCACGATTGATGATAGGTTTTTTGACATCATCGGAAAATAGTCTGCATTTTTCCGAACAGAAAATGTCGCATTTTCTGCCCTTTATTTCATCATAGGTGTAACCGGTGATTTCTTCGGTTTTGTTGTTCCAGGATGTGACATAACGATCAGTATTTACGGTGAAAATTGCGCATGGTGAGACCTGGTAGATCAGCTCTGCCTGTTCCTTTGCCCAGCGGAGCCGTTCTTCTGTTTCCTGTCGTTCCTTGATTTCCTGCCGAAGCGCCTGATTCAGGTCGATGAGTTCCGACGTCCTTTCCTGCACCCTGAGTTCGAGAAAATCATGGCCGCTTTCCAGCATCTTCTGGTCAACGCGGTGCTGGGTAACGTCACGTATTGTCGAGACTATGCCGAGCAGTTTGCCTACATTGCTCCAAATAGGTGAGCCCAGGATTTCAAAAATTTTCCTTTCGCCGTTGTTGTAATCAACCGCATGGTCAACCGTGACATGAGTTCCCAGTTCCATGATTTTTTTGAGCAGACAGTTCTGTCCGCTTTTTTCACACTCAACATCGGAGTTGAAAAGAAGTTTGTGACAGAATAGGCCTGTCGACGTGCAGGAGGAAGCGGAACCTGAAACTTGATGTGCTGCCTTATTGGCGTATTTGACATTGAAATCGGGGTCTATGACGATGACGGGCTCAATCAGGTCATCGATGAAGGATTTGAAAAAATCGCATCTTTGCGTCCAGTCGGAATCGTCGATGGGTGGTGGGGAATCTTCCGTCTCCATCTGGAGGACCAATTGATTTAACCGGGCTATTTCCTCTAATAGTTGATTCTTCGTTTTTTTACTTTCGGGCATCGGCGGGCCTTTTGTCAGAGGTCAATAGATATGAATGGCGTTCCAACATTACCGGAGCGAGTCATTTTATCAAATAAACGGCATACGAGGGTAATTATGCAATTTTTTTGCCACAAGTCGGGCGCGCTTGATTTTCTTTTTAGGGTAGCGCTCACGGCAAAAAATGCGCGGGTAAAAATATTAAAGATCCGTACAGACACCGAAGCTTGCGGGATTACCCTGGAAAGTGACGTGCTTAATGCGCAGGTCGAGCCACGCCTCTGTCCCGTCTTTTTTGACCGTCATAACTTCATACTGTTCCGGCGGGGCCCCGATTTTCTGCGATTCCATTATCTTGGTGCGCAGGGATATTCGGTAGTCGGGATGGAAGATGTCCCACCAGTTCATGCTGAACAGTTCTTCTGATGTGTAACCGGTTATCAATTCCATGACGGAATTGACGTAGATCAGTTTTGGACCCTGGGTGATAAAAAGCCCTGACCGGGTAAATTCGGCGATGGTGCGAAGTCTTATTTCTTTTTCCTTCAGTTCCAGTTGGTTTTTGTCTAAGGCGTCAAGCATCTCATTGATGGAAAAGGAGAGACTGGCCAGTTCGTCCGTGCCGGCAACCTGTATCCGGGAAACCGGTTGGGCGGTTTTGCTGATTCTGATCACCTCGCGATTGAGCCGGGCCAGCCTTTTGAGCAGGAGTCTGTCAAGGATGAGAAAGAATACCAGGCAAAAGATGAGACTGGTCAAGATGGAGCTCCAGAGCAGATAGTTGATGGTCCGGTGTCCCTGGATATGGATTTCTCTGGGAAGATCGAGCCGCAGCAGAAAAAGAGGATGGTCCAAGACGTCTTCTAAAATGGTGTAACCGGCAATGGTGTCATTGGTGAGCGGTTTGACGATGAATTTTCCCGGGTCTTGCAGCAGGGTGTCAAGAATTTCAAAGGAATCGGGGTGAGGAAGAGGGGTGTTTAAGTTGTGTATACTGAAATTGAGGCTGGTGATGGATTTGACTGTTTCGATTCTCTGATCGTTCAATATCCGCATCATGATCAAGGTGCCGTTCGGTGGTCCTTCGCCGTTGCTATGCAGTATCGGGCGGGCGGAGAGGAGTAGCGGCATGTTGGCCAGCGTGACAAGTCCGGTGAAATGGCTATTGGGGGAAGTGTGATAAAAAAGCTGTTTTTTTTCAGCAAGTTGCGAAAGGATCTGCGAGGGGACAGGGATCAGGTCTTCCTGTTCTGCATCATAGTAAGAGCCGTGCCGTAATTTGCCATCAATGTCAAAATAGAGAAGGAACTCGATTTTGGCGCTGGAGGTAAAGGTGTCAGGGACAATGTTTGTCTCTTCATACTCCTTGTTGAGATTGTGGATGTAATGATATGTGTCGTCCCAGCTTGCCCAGTCATGAGTTATGGTATCAAGAGCGCTTGCCCCTTCCAATATGGTGGCTTTTACCCGGGCAATGTTGTTGCTGACAAAATGTTCTTCTAGCTTGTCAAAGTTGGCCAGGACGATATTGAGAAAGAATAAATAAAAGAGCAGGGTCAGACAGAGGGAAAGGAGGCTGATGGTGACCAGAATTTTTTTGCGGATACTCATTGGCAACCCCGCTGGCAATAAGTGATCAAGTTGAATAAGAGAATAAGCGAATGGGCAACTCTACCCTCCTTGTTGTTTTTTGTCCAGTAGGTCTTCCCGGGAAAGGATATATGGTGAGATGAAGTACGATGTGAGATTTTTGAATATCAGAGCAATGGATGAGACGGGAAAGGGCAGGTATTGATCAGTGCTTAACACTCTCTGTCGGTGTTTCGTCAAAGGGAGGGAGGGAAGAAGATTCATCAGGAATATCGTCAAGTTGTCTGTCAAATTCGCTTTCCAGGTTGTAACGGGAGATTTTTCTGCGCAAAGTGTCTTTGGAAATTCCTAATTCACGGCAAGTTGCCATCCGCTTCCACTGGTTGCGTTCAAGGGCCATATAGATAGCCTGCTTTTCGATATCCGACAGGGTCTGCAGGTGGGAGGAATCATTGCCCTCTCCGGTTTTGATGACTGGGACATTAAAAGGTTCAGGAAGGTGTTCGGGCAGGATAAAGCCACCCTGGCAAAGAATAAATGCATATTCAATGATGTTTTCAAGCTCCCGGATGTTCCCAGGGTAGTCGTGGCGCATGAGAAGGTTGAGCGCGGCGCTGGAGATTCCGACAATGTCTTTTCCCTGCTGGGCGCTGTAAAGCTTGACAAAGTGGTCGATCAGCAGAGGTATGTCTTCCATGCGTTCTCGTAGCGGAGGCAGTTGGATTTTCACCACATTAAGACGATAGAAAAGATCTTCCCTGAAGATCCCTTTGGCAACGGATTCCTGGAGATCGCGGTTGGTGGCGGTGATGATGCGTACATCCGCCTTGACCGGGGCATTGGATCCCAGGGGTTCGTATATCCTGTTTTGAAGAACCCGGAGGAGTTTGACCTGCAAAGAATGCGGAATATCTCCAATTTCATCGAGGAAAAGCGTGCCTTGCTCTGCTGCCGCAAAACGTCCTGCCTTGTCGTGTTTGGCATCGGTAAAGGCGCCGGCCTTGTATCCGAAAAGTTCTGATTCGAGCAAGGTGTCAGGCAGGGCTCCGCAATTGACGGCAACGAAAGGTTTGTCGCTGCGGCTGCTGGCATGATAGATGGCTCGTGCCACAAGTTCTTTGCCGGTACCGCTTTCGCCGAGAATGAGCACGGTGCTCGGGCTCCGTGCGATTTCCGGCAAAATCTTGAATATCCTCTGCATGGACGGACTTTTGCTGATAATTTCGTCAAAGGTGTAGCTGTTGCTGAGTTGTTTCTGCAGCAGGGTAATGGCGGACAGATCTCGGAATGTTTCAACGCCGCCAATGATATTGCCTTCGTGATCCGTCAGCGGGGATGCTGTAATGCTGATGGGGATGCGGGTTCCGTTGATGTCGGCAATGGTGATGGAGCGATTGGTAACCGGCTTGCCGCTGTAGAGACTCTGGGCGATTGCGCAACTTTTGCCACAGATGCTTGACAGGAATACGTCGCCGCAGAATTGTCCGATGGCGTCAGTCCGCTTCCAACCGGTTATAGCCTCGGCCGCGGCATTAAACGAGGTGATTTTCCAGTTGCGATCAACGGTGAACACGCCGTCGCCGATGCTGTCGATTACCATCCGGGTGCACATGGAACTTGATGAGGAGTCCTGAAAGATGACAATGGCGCCGGATGGCTTTCCCGTTTTGTCCGGAATGGGTACGGCGGTTGCCAGAACCGCCGTCAGCTTGCCGGTAGAGGTGTTTTCAATGACCAGATTAAAATCGGTTACGATTTTGCCGGCGGAGACTGAAGGGCAAAGAGAGGAAAAAAGTTCGGCGAATCGTTTGTCGCTGCCGAATATGTCGTGGCAGTTTTTCCCGATGAGGTCTTTGGCCTGAAGGCCGAAGAGTTCTTCAGCCGCTTTATTGAATGAGGTGAGTTCCCATTCGGAGTTTACCGTGAAAATTGCGTCGCTGTCCCTGGGAGCTTTTGTTTTCTTGGATAGATGCACAGTAAGCGTCTCTCGGATAGAAGGACTTCGTGTATGAACAATATAATATCATATAATACCACGGAATGGGAAGTGTGCAAATGTGGCAATTTGACGCAATGGACGCAAAATTAGCCTTTGTTTCATTGCGGGAAGGATATAACATGTTGAAATTGAAAAAAGAATTTGGTTTGACGAACTCATGAACAAGAAAAATGTGGATGATGAGACCGTTTAAAGGAAGAGAGTGAATATGTTCCCATTGCAGCTTTTCAGCCTCTTTTGTGAAGTGGTTCAGGAGTTGTTTGAAAAGTTCTTTGGGAAAGCAGAGTATGACCGTTTACTGATTGTTTTTCGGAAATTTAATGTTTTTGGAAAAATGTGGGCCGGGGAGCGTGACAAACCCGGAGGCGCCAGCCTCTCCTCTGATCACCTACCTGAATTTCACTTTCACTTCCAGTGTTTTTTGTGATAGTTCTTTATAAGACAGCTTTTTAATTTCACAAGGAATCAATACAGGTTATTTGTGAGGCAATTTATTGTGAAAAGCGTTTTTTTCTTTTTTTTCTTTCTTTTGTTTACTTCAATCTGCGCGGTTGCTGCCGGCACATCTTTAATGATAAGTACCAATGGAGAGCCTCCCTATGGTTCCCCTGATTTTACAGGCCCTGACGATCTCATCGTCAGGGAAGCATTTCAAAGAATAGGCATTAATCCAAGTTTTTCTCTGTTGCCCTCGGAACGTGCTCTTATTAACCTGGATTCCGGTATTGATGATGGAAACTATCCCAGAATCGCCGGCATTGATGTGATGTACCCGAATCTGTTGCAGGTTCCTGAAAAGCTCAGGGATTCATTTTTTGTCGCTTTTGCTCAAAAAGAAAATATCAAACTGGCCGGCTGGCATAGTCTGGCATCTTACAATGTCGCTTTTATTAATGGCTGGAAAATTTTTGAGAACAATGTCGGGCAGGTGAAAAGTCTGACCAAGGTCGTGGATGGCAGGCAACTTTTTACCCTTCTCCAAAACGGCAGAGCCGATATTGTTTTATATGAAAAGGCCAAAGGCCGTGTTTATATAAAAGAAAATGGCTTAAAGAATATTTATGCCATAGATCCTCCCCTTGAGAAAAAAGCGATGTATCTTTATGTACACAGGAGGCATGAAAAACTTGTGCCTCGGCTTGCCTCCGCTATAAAGAAAATGAAAAAAGACGGCACGTACTCCTCTATTTTTAATCAGGAATTATCTCAATTTCTCATTTCAAAATAAAAATGCTGGAAAAAATTAAAAAATATTTAAGCTTTCCGCGGCGCTTAGTTGTCAAGCTTATTTTTTCTATTATCGTGGTTAGTTCAGTTTTGACCTTAATCGGCACATGTTTTGAGCTTTATCTCGAATACCGTCAGGATCTGGAAGATGTTGATGGTGTCATTAACCATATAGAAAATATCCACAAACCGACAATCATCAAAAGTCTGTGGATAAATGATAAAAGCCTGCTGGATGATGAACTTAATGGTCTTTTGGGTTACCAGCAAATACACCATGTCGTCATTGAATTACAAAATGAGATAATTACTGAAAAAGAAGAAATCGCCCAGCCAAAGAGATCGACGACGTATACCTTCCCCTTGATCAGAAATTATAATAACGATTTAATTTTATTGGGTAAATTGCGTGTCGTCATCAATCTCGATAAAATATATCAGCGTTTGTACGACAGGGCCTTTATCATTTTCATCACTCAGGGAGTCAAAGCTTTTTTTGTTACCTTCATGATGTTTTTTCTTTTTGAGTTTCTGGTGGGCAGGCATTTGTATGCCATGGCAAAATACAGTGAAAATTTTGATGAAAAAAAGTCCTTGCTGCCTTTTGCACTCGATCGTGCTCCTGTAAAACATAACAAGCTCGATGAGTTGGATGTGTTGGCCGGTTCAATCAATCAGCTGCGCAATAAATCGCTGCATGATATTCACTTGAAACAGGCAGAGGAAAAGAAGCGTAAGTCTGTGGAAGCACTGTCCGAGATGTTTGCTTCAACGGAAAAAATTGAGGAAATTTATAAAAAATTTCCTGAAATTGTCGGTGGAATATTTGATTTTCCTTTGGTCTTTCTCGTGTTTTATGAGCGTCTAAGTGGTGAGAGGAAAATAGGTGGTATATGGGACGAGAAAGGTCGCCTGCATCAATTCAAAAATGAAGAAATAGAAGTTGAATTTCTGGATCCAGAGATTGGCAACTCGCGAGATTTTTATGCTATCACTGATGTTGCCGAAAATAAGCGATTTGTCTCATCACCTTTACGGGAAATAAAGGTGGAAATGGTATGCGAAATGCCTCTTGTCGTTGAGGGAAATCTTTTAGGCTCTCTTTTGTTGTGTGATTTTCAACAACGTCCCCTGACAGAGGAGTTTGTTTCTCTGCTCTATGTTGTGGCCAATAGATTCAGCCCCGGGGTTATGCGTATGAAGGCGGAAGAAAAGTTGCGGGATACCGAAGAACGTCTCCGTCAGATTCTCGATACAATGAATGAATTTGTTGTCTACCATGACAATGACATGCGCATTTTGTGGGTCAATCGCGCTGCTGCTGAATTTGTCAATATGGATATTGATGAGATGATAGGCAAACACTGTTATCAGATATGGGCAAACTATGAAGAGCCATGCCCTGATTGCCCTATCATTTCCGCTAAAATGCAAGGCAAGAAGATAAGCGAAGAAAAGCAGACTCTCGGGCGTATTGTTCACATTGATGCTTTTCCCTTAATAAATAAAGATGGAGTTGTTACCGGTTCTTTGCAGGTTGGCCTGGACATCACTGATCAGAAAAAGGCGGAAGCTGCCCTTGAAACAAGTGAAACACGCTTTCGAAATCTTGTTGAAGAAAGTTCTGAGTGGATCTGGGAAACCGATGACAAAGGGAACTTCACCTACTGCAGTCCAAGGGTTTATGACATTCTCGGCTATACGCCCAATGAAATGTTGATGAAAAGCGTTTTTGACTCAATGATTCCTGGGGTGAAGATGGAACAAGAAAAAAAGGTACATTCAATTCTTTTGCAAGAGAAATACTTTTCAGGACTTGTAGAACGTCATCTCCATAAAGATGGAACTGAGGTTGTTATAGAAATTTCAGGGATTCCCTTGTTTGATGAAACAAGCAGATTGAAAGGATTCAGGGGGGTTGTCAGAAATATTACTGACCGAATGAGGGCTGAAAAAGACAAGGAAATTCAAAGAAAGCAGCTTATTCAGGCCGACAAGATGATTTCCCTCGGGACACTGGTAGCCGGAGTGGCGCATGAAATTAATAATCCAAATAATTTTATCATGATGAATGCCCCTGTACTTAAAGAGGCCTGGGAGGATATTCTTCCTGTTATTGAAGATGTGCATCGCAATAAGGAGGAGATATTCATAGCAGGATTGCCCTTCTCCCGCATGCGTGACTATATCCCTAAATTGTTGAATGGTATTGATGATGGTTCAAGGCGCATAAAAAATATTGTTGAAAATTTACGGGATTACGCCCGGCAGGGTGTAACAGACATGACGCAGTACATTGATGTCAACGACATTGTCACGGCCTCGACGACTTTGCTCCATAATCTGATTAAAAAAAGCACCCATCACCTGTATGTTGAAATGACAGAGGATATACCCAGTTTTCCGGGAAATTTTCAGCGACTTGAACAGGTGCTTGTCAATATCATATTAAATGCCTGTCAGTCACTGCCTGATCCCGGCAAAAAAGTGAGAATCAGCACCTTTTTTGATAAAGATGATGACACGGTTGTTGTCAAGGTAACTGATGAAGGACAGGGCATTTCCGAGATGGATCTGAAACATATTTTTGATCCGTTTTTTACCACCAAACGTGAAAGTGGGGGCATGGGGCTTGGTTTGTCTATATCCTTATCCATCATGGAGGAACATAATGGACGCCTGGTTTTTAGCTCTGCAGTTGGGAAAGGCACCACCGTTTCCATGGTTTTTCCCCGGATTTCAGCCAGGAATCAGTAAATCAACGTGGTTCTTTGTGGTTACAGAAATAGCGATATTACAATATGATGGACAGTCCTGGCGATTTTAATGTTTGATATGCTTCTTGTCACAAAAGGTAAATACTATGAAGCTTCCCTTTAACGAATCAAGCGCTGTTTTAATTGTTGATGACGAACCGAATACACTTGTCAGTTTTGAAGTGACTCTTCAGACCTTGGGTATCAACAATGTCATAACCTGCCAGGATAGCAGGAATGTGATTTCTGTTTTAGAAGAGGTTGACGTACGGTTGATCTTTCTTGATCTGATTATGCCATATGTTTCTGGCCGGGAAATTTTGCAGCAAGTCAAACAGCTGTTTCCTGAAATTCCCGTCATAATTATCACAGGCATTAATGAAGTCGAGTCTGTGGTTGAATGTCTTAAGGCGGGCGCCTTTGATTATATTGTCAAACCTGTTGCCAGAGAAAGGTTGTTAGCCTCTGTCATCCGTGGTTTGGAAATCAATAACCTGAGGCAGGAAAACGTCAATCTTACTCGTCAAGTGCTCGATGATAAGTTGAAATTTCCTGAAGCATTCGCTCAGATTGTAACGAAAAACAGGAAGATGTTTTCTCTTTTTAAATACTGTGAGGCCGTTGCGGAAGGGTTTCAACCAATTCTTATAACGGGAGAAACCGGTGCTGGAAAAGAATTAATTGCACAATCAATCCATAATTTGACAAAAAACAAGAAGCCGATGACAGTGGTTAACGTGGCCGGACTTGATGATCAGACTTTCTCCGACACCCTTTTTGGCCATATAAAAGGGGCTTTCACCGGAGCTGACCACGAACGTCCCGGACTTGTCAAACAGGCTGAGAACGGCACCTTGTTTCTCGATGAGATTGGTGATTTAAAGGAAACATCTCAGATTAAACTTTTACGATTTTTAGAAAACAGGGAGTATTTTCCGCTGGGCGCTGATAAGGCGAAATCATCAAGCGCCCACGTTGTTGTTGCCACCAATAAGAATTTTGAGAAAGCGGTTGCGGTCGGTCAATTTAGAAAAGACCTATATTATCGACTGAACACCCATCATATTCATATTCCGCCCTTACGAGAGAGAAAAGATGATATCCCACTGTTACTGGACTATTTTATCCAAGAGGCGGCTGATGAATTCGCCATCAGGAAACCGGAATATTCCGCAGAACTGGTCAACATTCTACAGACCTATCACTTTCCTGGTAATATTCGAGAATTCAAGTCCATTGTTTATGATGCGGTCAGCACCAGCAGGACGTCCCGTAAAATTTCAATAGAGCTCATTAAGCAAAAGGTTTTTTTTCAATCTTCCCCCACTGGCGAACAGGAGGATTTTACCAGGCAAGAAACCATAGACGGCTGTGACTGGGTATGTCAGTTCTGTCAGTTGCCAACCTTAAAAGATGCCTCTCTGGCTCTGGTTCAGGAGGCGATGCGTCGAGCCAACAATAAACAGAGCATTGCCGCTGCCATGCTGGGGATCACTCCCCAGGCAATGAGCCAGCGTCTGAAGAGATTGACTGAATAGCAGGTTTTCCCTCTCCGAGTTATCTGGAAATTCATTTTTTTTGTCTCAACATAAGTTGAATTTTAAATAAAAGTTTATTCTTCTTATTCCTTCCGAATTTCCCTTTCCCTCCAAGGCTTTCCGCCCTATTGCCCCGCGTAAGTAAACAAAAGTTGAAGTATACCATCTCATCTGAATTTCCAAGGTGCCATGGGAATTCCCTTTATATTCAGGATGTTGCCATCTTTTTTGTTTTGTTGGCACGCTTCTTCCTAATGCAGACCCTACATAAAAGAAAATAAAGCCGGCTCACAGGCGCATAAAAACTGCTGCCGCCAGAGCGGTTATTATAAGCTGTTTAGCAAATTGGGAGAGTTTTATTGTGTTCACCATACAAGTCGAAGATTCAGGCATATCATATCAGTTATGTTCACGGAAATCTCTTGTTGAACCAATAATTAATGATGCCTGCCATTTTTTGGCAGAACTTGGTTGCACGTGTATTTCCGGTTTTAAGATTGTTGCTCGTGAACTTCTGTTTAATGCAATTGAGCATGGCAGTCTTGATTCAGCTAAAAGCAAAATCAACTTCACCATTAAGCCCGTAGATGAAATTAATCTTTTTGAAATAACTATTCAGGACCAGGGCAATGGCTTTGAGTTTCAGCGGCTGAACTTGTCACAAGAACCTCTCGATCCGCGTCATATTGAAAATCGAGGCTACTTTTTAATTAATGAGATTGCAGAAGAAATCCAATTTAAAGAGGGTGGCAGACATGTTTCCGTTTTCTTGAGAATAAATAGAGTGATTGGCTTCAACTGATTTATTTTTCAATTGTTTGTTGCCTTATGTGAAGTGGCGCCTTCCGATATCAGCGGGTTTAGACAGTTTGTAAATAAAGTTTGGTCAATACGCCGAGAGAGGGATTCTGTATGGAACAAGAACAACTTTTTGCATCATTTCTGCTGGATAAAGAGCTGGGACTGGAAATTGCCCTGAATGCCGATTACGTGGTCGAGGCAACAGTGAAAAACGCAATAAAACCATTGCCGTCAGGCGCCAGTTTTCTCGAGGGCTTAATGCATCTACGCGAAGACGTGATTCCTGTAATAAATCTCAAAAAACGTTTTGGCTTTCATCAGACTGGGTATGCAGCAGATTCTAAAGTTGCCGTCATTGATTTGGGTAAAGGCCGTTTCGGACTCCTTGTTGACGATATTAAAGATGTTTTGCGTGTACCCGTCTCTAAAGTTGAAAAGCTTGATTCTGTCATGCTTTCAGAAGATCGCACCATTTCAGATATTATAAAACTGGATAATGGAAGTCGTGTTCTCGAGTTGCTTAATCTTGAGCAACTTTTTGGTGAAGATAAATCATATGTGGAGAAGTTTTCAGGAACGCAAGCGGAAAGAAGCGATGCTCCGACAACAAAAATATATTCACGTTATGTTGTCTTTTCATCATGTGGTCAGGAATATGGAATATCCGTGGATGATTCCCGAGAGATTGCCTTTGTATCGGAAATTGATGATATTTTCAAAAACGGAATTATACAAGGGAGTCTTCAGATACGTGGACGCACCATTGCTGTCCTCAACGGCAGTTATCTCTTTGGCAGACCAGAAGAAGAGCCGGGTGAACCTGGTCCAGCCGACAGAATTCTCGTTTTGCAAAATCAGGATTTTACCTTCGGCATCATTGTTGATCAGATTAAAGAAATCATAACAATTGCTGATGATGTTATCCTGCCGATGCCATCAAAAGAAAACAGACAGGTCAAGGGTGTTTGTCAATTTGAGGGTAATCGCAATATCATACTGCTTGATGTTAATTCTCTTATTGATGCACAAAAAGCAAATATCGATTCAATGGCCCAACTTGATGGATCAGAACATGAAGACTCGCTCCCCGCAGCTTGCCAATCACGTCATATCATAACTGAAAACTGTTATCTGATTTTTTCCATAGGCAGGAACTTTGCCATCGAATTAAAGGATGTGCAGGAAATTATCGAAAATGAAAGGCTTCTTCCCATCCCGGAAGCAACAGGGATATCCGAAGCTATTATCAATCTGCGTGGTCGCGTTGTCCCAGTTATTAATCTACGAAAATTTTATAATTACGCGCCTCGCAGCAATGTCACTGATAGAGGCAAGCTCATTATTGGTAAATCCGGCGCCCAACTTGTGGCAATGCAGGTTGATGATATTGTAACCATTTATAAACAGGAACAATTCTACCCTCCGCCAATTTCCATTAATGCCGGCTTGGAACCGAGGAGAGATACTCTTGATAGGGTTATTGAATTTCTTGGTAACAATAACAAGGAGTCTCATGTTTTTGTCGTGAATGTGAAAAATATACTGAAAAATCATCTCGATATTGAGGTGCGAGAACAAGTCGATTCGATTGCAGATAATCTGTCGTGTTTGCGGGAAGATGTTGGCGACACTGCGGTAGAAATTTAACAAAAACGGTTTTGTTTCAAGAAAAATGCAGAACAATACAATATCAGGAGGGTGATATGGCAACGTCAGTAACAGAAAATAAGGAAATGAATATGAACGGTTTGGACCTTATTCCTGAGCCAAGTTTTGTTGTAAATAAAGATCATGTGATCATCGATGCCAATACGTCTTTTTTATCGGAATTTAATTTAAAAAGGGAAAACGTCATTAATAAAGCGACATGTGAAGAAATTTGTAATGTCAATTTGTGCGGCACGAAAGACTGTCCAGCCGGCAAGTCTTCAAGATTGCACAAATCCGTCTCTGCAGAATCTATCATGAAAGGGAAAGATGGTTCCATTCGTTATTTTGATTCATTGGCCAGACCCATGAACGGCAAAGGGTCTGATACCATTATTACCATGACAGATAAATCAGCCACAAAAAATCTTGAAGCAAGGCTGCAGCAGATTGAAACTGATTTTAATATCATACCCACACCTATAATGGAAATTGACACGACATTCGCTATTACCTTTATGAATCCTGCCGGAGCAGCAGTTGCAGGCCTTACGGTCGACGAGGTTATCGGCAAGAAGTGTTATGACCTTTTTAAAACGCCGCATTGTAAAACAGAAAAATGTGCCTGTGCCCGAGCAATGAAAACAGATTCTGTTGTCACCGAGCAGACAATTGCCCGGCCAAGAGATGGGGTGATCGTGCCGATTAAATACACCGGTGCGCCGATCAAGGACGCTAAAGGCAAGATTAAAGGCGCTTTAGAGTATATCCTCGATGTTACAGAAGAAAGTCAGCAGAAGCAGGCTGCAGATGAGAAGATCGAAAACCTGAATGCCATTCCGACGCCGATCATGTCCATTGATACGGATTTTACCATTACCTATATGAACCCGGCGGGTGCGGCTGTGGCGGGAATGACGGCTGATGAGGTCATTGGCAAGAAGTGCTACGATTTGTTCAAAACACCACACTGTAAAACTAAGAAATGCGCCTGTGGCCGTGCCATGCGCGAAGATGCCATCGTCACTGAACAGACTATAGCCCGGCCAAGAGATGGGGTGATCGTGCCGATTAAATACACCGGTGCGCCGATCAAGGATGCCAAGGGGAATATCAAGGGAGCTCTTGAATTTATTCTTGATGTGACAGATGAAAGTAAACAGAAGCAGGCGGCAGACGAGAAGATCGAAAACCTGAATGCCATTCCGACGCCGATCATGTCCATTGATACGGATTTTACCATTACCTATATGAATCCGGCGGGTGCGGCTGTGGCGGGTATGACGGTTGATGAGGTCATTGGCAAAAAATGCTACGATCTGTTCAAGACTCCCCATTGCAAAACGGAAAAATGTGCCTGTGGCCGTGCCATGCGCGAAGATGCCATCGTTACTGAACAGACTATAGCCCGTCCTAAAGATGGGGTGATCGTACCGATTAAATACACCGGTGCGCCGATCAAGGATGCCAAGGGGAATATCAAGGGAGCTCTTGAGTTTATTCTTGATGTGACAGAAGAGGCAAAACAGCGTCATGAGGCAAATCAAAAAATCGATAACTTAAATGCAATTCCAACGCCGATCATGTCAATAGACACGGATTTCAACATTACCTTTGTCAATCCAGCCGGGGCAAAGGTGGCGGGTATGACGGTCGATGAAGTGGTAGGCAGGAAGTGTTACGATTTGTTCAAAACTCCGCACTGCAAGACGGAAAAATGTGCCTGTGGCCGTGCCATGCGTGAAGATGCCGTTGTTTCGGAAGAAACCATTGCCCGTCCACAAGAGGGCATAATTGTGCCTATTAAATACACCGGCGCTCCGATCAAGGATGCCAAGGGGAATATTACCGGGGCATTGGAATTTATTCTCGATATTACTGAGGAGGCAAAACAGCGTCATGAGGCAAACGAAAAAATAGAAAATTTAAACTCCATCCCGACCCCGATTATGTCCATTGACACTGATTTTACCATAACATACATAAATCCGGCTGGTGCCGGCGTAACCGGCATGCGGGTCGATGAGGTAATTGGCAAGAAGTGCTATGATCTGTTTAAGACAGATCATTGTAAAACAGATAAATGCGCCTGTGGGCAGGCCATGAGAACTGGAAGCATAGTTAATGAGCAGACCGTAGTTAATCCACGGCCTGGTGTTTCCATACCTATAAAATATACGGGGGCGCCGATAAAAGATGCCAAGGGTAATGTTAAAGGTGCACTCGAATTTATCATTGATGTGACGGCTGAAGCGGAAGTTGAACGGTTGATTTCTGAAGCGAGTATAGAAGTGGATGATCTGGTGCAGACGTCACAGGTGCAAATGGGACATGTTAAGGCAAGTATGGATTCCATGACCGCTTCTCTGGCCAAAGAAGTTGAATTGCTTGATCAATCTGAATCAACCATTAAAAACATGCTCGATTCTTCCCAAGAGATGTTGAGCATGTCGACCAAAGTTGGTGATTTGGCAGCCAAGGTTGCGAATGAGGCAGCTAGCGGCAAAGATGCCGGAGTTCAGGCCGGGCAAAAACTTGGTAACATTAACCAGTCTATGCAAAAGAACAATGAGATGGTCGCCAAGCTCGTAACCCAACTCGAAGAGATCAGTAGTTTTGTTGATATCATTAAAGATATTGCCTCCCAGACAAATCTGCTGGCCTTTAATGCAGCAATTGAAGCTGCCCGGGCAGGTGATGCCGGCCGGGGATTTGCCGTGGTGGCCGATGAAGTGAGAAAGCTTGCTGAAAAAAGCTCCAAGTCTGCTGTGGATATTTCCGGAATCGTCAAGATTGTTGAGAACGAATCACGCCAGACCATTTCCGCCATGAAAGATGGCATGAAAATGCTTGATGAAGGTGGTACGGTCATTAATATGGCCTTGAAATCAATGGAAGAAATATCTGGGGGCATCGTCTCCATTTCCGGCTCCGTCGATGATTTGAGAACCAAGGCCAGTGATTTGAGTGGTCGAGGCAAGAGTGTACGGGAACAGATAACCAGCATTGTCGGCTCAGCAGGAGAAAATCAGGCCAGAACAGAGGAAGTGCAGGGCGCAGTATCTGATACGGTCAAAGCCCTTGGACGTCTGGTTAATTCCAGTAAGTCACTGCAGGAAACTATCTCCAATCTTTAACAGAGCGGAATAGGCAGCAGTTGCCAGATATGACTATTTTTCACGATAAAATTTTTACACGAAGATTACTTCTCAGGCGTCTCAGGAGGGAGGATCTCTCCCTCCTGGTCGATTGGAGCCAATCCAAGAAATGCTATGGTGAATTTCTTACCCCGGACAAAATGACCATTGAGCAGGTGACGGAGCAATTTGCTGCAAACTATTTCTGGAATGAGAAAAATCGTTTTTTTCTCATAGAGGCGCGTGAACATGCTGCTATTGGCACAATTCATTATTGGCTTCGTCCTGAAAAAAATGATATCGCGGTAATGGCTGTCAAGATTGCTTTACCTGATAAACGCTTAATGGGCTATGGCACAGAAGCTCAAAAGTACCTGATTATTCATTTGTTTGATACAGTCAGGATTTCTTCGGTTGAGATGTATACTGATATTGATAATTTCGCTCAACAACGATGCCTGCAAAAACTTGGATTTGAAATCGTTAAGTCGTTGACCTATGAAGATCAGCATGTTGTGAGGACAGGACATCTCTACCGTTTGTCTTGCAAACAGTATCATGCCGCCCCTTTATATAAGTATCATTATGAATAAAAAAATCGGCATCATAAAGGATGACAGGTTTTTTGATCATAAAATCGACATCCATTCACATGAAAATCCTCAACGATTACGTGGCCTCTATCGAGCTCTTTCTTCACCTGAGTATAACGGACATTTGAAAATTATTCTTCCACGAGAAGCTACGGAAGATGAAGTGTTCGCCGTTCATTCCAAATTTTATGTTAAACAGATTCGTGAACATTCAGTAAACCATAATCCTTACTCATATGATAAAGATACATACTTGATGGATATGACACTCCAGACAGCGTTACTTGGCGCCGGAGGTTGTCTGGAGCTTGCAGAACAAATTATGCATGGTGAAATTGATTACGGTTTTGCTTTGACCAGGCCGCCAGGCCATCATGCAGAAGCAGGAAGAGGAATGGGCTTTTGTGTCCTTAATAATGCTGCGATAACGGCAAAATACTTACAAAAGCAATATGGTCTTAATCGTATCCTGATTTTTGATTTTGATATTCATCACTGTAACGGCACCCAGGAAATTTTTTATGAAAGTGATCAGGTCATGGTCTTTTCACTGCATCAAAACAAAATTTTTCCTTTCACCGGCAGTCCGCAAGAGGTCGGCAAGGAAGCGGGCAGGGGCTTTAACATCAATATTCCGGTTTTTGCTGATTTCGGTGATGTGGAATACACCTTCTTATCTGGGAAAATACTCGGGGCCGTTATTGAACAATATATGCCGCAGATTATTCTTGTGTCGGCGGGATATGACGGACACAAGGATGATTCGATCAGCAGAACGATGTTAACGACGGAATGGTACGGCAAGGTAACCGAGATGCTGAAAAAATTTTCCAATGACTCTTGTCAGAATCGTCTGCTTTTTATTCTGGAAGGGGGGTATAACTCCATTTCTCTTGAACATTCCGTACTGAAAACCATAGACAGTCTGATGTCGAACACACTTGCCTTGCCGGGAATTATTCATTCGGAACGCGCGGACAAGATTCTCCATGATCATCCTACGCGTCAGTTCTGGACACTGTAAGGAAAACCCTATGTCATCTCTTCCCGATCACTCAGCGCTCAAGACGATTTTTCATGAATGTCGTCAGTGCGGCACCTGTTGTAAAAAATATCGGAAAATTGTTCTGCAAGTAGATGAAGTTGATTTTATTAAAAAAATGGGGGGGCATGTCGGATTTGATCTTCATCTCAGCGAGCTTCATAAAAAAAGTCTTGATGAGCTTATTGAAGAGGCAAGTGTTAAGGGAAAAGTTTACATGGTCCACCCGGATGACAAAGGCTGCGTGTTTCTGGAAAAAAGAAATGATAAATTTTTTTGCAAAATTTATCATCACCGACCGAAAACATGTCAAGGTTTTCGATGCAATATGGCCGATGATTCATTTTTGTCACTCTTTGGTCAGGACTCGATTTTTCTTCTTGGGCAAAATCGATTCGGCATAGCCTGGGATGATTCATGAGGAAAGCAAAAAAAAAAATCAGTAAGATCCAGCTAGAAACTTGCATGTGCTTTTTTCAATCGTTTACGATTCTGCAGCCTCATGTAACGACTCGCACTGAAGTGTTCAGGTGAATGTACCCTCTCTTGACCATGCGACTTGTGATCCACGGCCTAAATATTCCACTTCGAATATGATCTTGCCACAAAAAGTGGAGTCTGAGTTAAGCTGCTTTTCTGTTATTCCACCATTCCAGTTCATATTGAGCGGGAGATTTATAACCATTCGTTGAATGTTTTCTCTGGCGGGTGTAGTAGATTTCAATGTAGTTAAAAAGGGATTGCTCGGCCTCGGCAACATTCTGAAATGTGCAATGATGAAGCATTTGTGTTTTGATCGAATGGAAAAACGATTCTGCCACCGCATTGTCCCAGCAGTTGCCTTTCCTGCTCATACTTTGGATAAAGCCATGCTTTTGCAGGACCTTTTTGAAATCAGCACTGGCATACTGAACACCTCGATCGCTATGGATCATTAGCCCCTGACCGGGCCTGCGCCGCAATATCGCTTTATTGAGAGCTCTTATTGCTGAAAATCTCTCAAGGGAATCACTGAGATCCCAGCCAACAACAAGCCGAGAAAACAGATCAATAAAAACTGTGAGATAATGCCATTTTTTCCCAACCTTCAAATAGGTAATGTCGCTGACATAGAGACGGTGTCTGGGGTTGAAACAGCAAATTGACGATCGAGCAAATTGGGGGCAACTGGCTCATTATGTTTTGAATCGGTGGTCACTACGAATTTCTTAACAGTCTTGCATTTTAATCCCATTTCTTTCATGAGCCGAGCTACCCGGTTCCTGCTTACATCTGAGAACTCCTGGTCTTCCCGGAGATCCGCTGTTATGATTGGGCTGCCGACCATCCCTTTATGCTGGAAAAACAGCTCTTTGATTCGATTTTTAAGTATTGCATTTTTGATCTTTTGATCCGACAGTGGAACCTTGAGCCAACGGTAATATCCGCTCGGAGAAATATCAAAAACATGGCACATCTTCGTCACCGGAAATACTGAGCGGTTGTTCTCTATGAACTTATATTTCATTTCGGTGCCCTGCTGAAGATGGCCATGGCTTTTTTTAGAATATCCCGCTCCATTTCGGCATCTTTGAGCTTCTTTTCAAGCTCCCTGATCCTCTGCTCGTGAGGACTCATGAGCTCGCGGCCATATCCAGGGAAGGCAAGCCCTTCTCTTGCGCGATGCTCTCGGCGCCACCTATAGAGAAGATCTTTTGTGATGCCGAGATTATCGGCCACTTCGGTGGCTGTCCGGCCCGGCTCCTCTGACAAACGAACTGCATTATGTTTAAAATCTGGATCGTATTTCCTGCGTTGAACACTCATGGCTCCCTCCTGTCATTGTCTCTAATAATGACTTAACCGAGTGTCCACAATTTCATAGCAGGATCAGTATGTGACAGGATCGGGAAAGTCAAAAAGAAAACTTGCCGGCGCAGGGCAGGCGAGCACGTATTCGCCGCACTGGATGGGGATCAGCGGTACAGCAGCTCGAAGCGTTCCCAGAAATCAGGGAATGATTTGGCCACGCATTCTTCTCCCCGGATCATCACTCCCGGCACCCGCAGCCCGGCCACGGCAAAGCTCATGGCGATGCGGTGGTCGTGGTAGGTGTCGATCTCGGCGCCATGGAGAGGGGTGCCGTCGGCATTGCCTTCGATGATCATGGCGTCAGCCCGCTCCTCTGCCCGGATCCCCAGCTTGGCCAGCTCCGTGACCATGACATGGAGGCGGTCGCACTCCTTGATCCGCAGGTGGGCGATGTTCTTGATCACCGTCCGCCCCTTGGCGAAAGCGGCAACCACCGCCAGGGTCGGGACCACGTCCGGGCAGTCGCCCATGTCCACCTCAATCCCGCGCAGCTCCTTTGCGCCGGTCACGGTGATGCCCGCACCGGTTCGCTCCACCGTGCAGCCCATCCGGCCAAGGATATCCACCAAAACCGCATCCCCTTGTAAAGAAGGCGAGGGCACGTTGGCCACCGTCACCCTGCCGCCGGTCACCGCTGCGGCGGCCCAGAAGTAGGAGGCGCTGGAGGCGTCGCCTTCCACCGCATAGTTCCGGGCCTGGTAGCAGCCCTGGGGGATGAGAAAGTGGTTGAGTTCGGGATTGGCGGTTACCTCAATGCCGAAATCCCGCATCACGGCCAGGGTCATGGTGACATAGGGTTTGGACAGGACCTCGCCTGCCACCAGGAGTTCGGCGGGCTGTGCGGCATAGGGCGCGACCAGCAGGAGGGAGGAGAGATACTGGCTGCTTTTCCCCTCCGGCAGCAGGGTTTTTCCGCCCTTGATCCCAGCCGCCGCGATGGCGACCGGCGGGCAGCCCGTGCCGTGGATGCTGCGGATTTCGACCCCCCAACCGGCCAGGGCCTCCATCAGGGGCTTGATCGGCCGCTCGTGCATGCGCCGGTCACCGTTGATGGTAAATTCTCCGTGGCCCAGGGCCGCCACCGAGGTGAGAAAGCGGGTGGCGGTGCCGTTGTTGCCCAGGAAGATCTCCTGGGCCGGCGTGGCGATGGCCCCGCCCCGGCCCCGGACCAGCCACTGTTCCGGGCCGGGCGTCACGGTGATGCCCATGGCCGCCAGGGCTGCGGAGGTGTATTCGGTGTCCTCGCTGGCCAGGGGGTATTGCAGGATGCTTTCCCCGTCGGCCAGGGCTGCGGCAATGAGGGCCCGCTGGGTCAGGCTTTTTGAGCCGGGTACGGTGAGGGTGGTGTCGGTTGCGGCAAGGGGGCGGATTTCTTTCATGTGGGTAACTATCCAGCAGCACCCCATCTTGCGGCGATCTGGCCGGCTCACGTACCCGATGTACGCTTCGCCGTCCCGCTTACCGCAACCTGGGGCACTGCTGAATAGTTACGGTTTGGTGGTTCGAGTCATTTCCGGCATTGAGCTGGATAGTTACTCATGTGGTTGCGGTCATTAAGAGTTGCAGCCCAAGCTGGTGAGCAGGCTTTGGCGCATCACTTCCACCGGGGCCTGCAGGCCGGTCCAGAGTTCAAACTGGGCCGCGCCCTGATAGAGGAGCATGGCAAGGCCGTCGATGGTCTGGCAGCCCGCCTGCCCGGCTTCCTGCAACAGGCGGGTTTTCAGGGGAACATAGACGATGTCCATGACCACCCCGAAGTCGGCCAGGGCCTCCCGGGCAATGGGCAGCAGCTCCTGCTGGGGAGCCATGCCGATTGAGGTGGCGTTCACCAAGGCATCACCCGTGGCTCTGGCGGCCTCGGCCAGGGGCAACCACGGGCAGCTGAGCAGCTTTGCCAGGGCCTGGCCTTTTTCCGGGGTTCGGCTGGCAATGGTGAGCGAGGCCCCGGCCTCAAGCAGGCCAAAGCCGATGGCCCGTGCCGAGCCGCCTGCGCCGAGAAGCAGAACCGAAGCGCCCTTGAGGCTGATCTTCTCGCTCAAGGCCCGGTTGGCCCCGATCCAGTCGGTGTTCGCCCCGTGGATGGCGTTGTTGTCGATGACCAGGGTGTTCACTGCGCCGATTTTTTCGGCCACCGGATCGAGGGAGTCGAGATACTCCAGCACCGCCTGTTTGTGGGGAATGGTGACGCTCATCCCCTTGATGCCGAGAGCCCGCAACCCGGTCATGGCCTGCCCGACATCCTGCACGGCAAAGGGAAGATAGGCCTTGTTCAGGCCAAGGGCAGCAAAGGCGGCGTTGTGCATGGCCGGACTCAGGCTGTGGGCAACCGGGTTGCCCATGATGCCGTAGAGCTCGGTGGCGCCGTTAATCCCCATGGCCAAGTTCCGTAAAAATGCGGCGCAGGGATGAGGCGGGCAGCTGACCGGGAGCGGTGGCCGGGCCATGGTCCGGGGCGGCGTAGGTCATGTAACCGCCCAGATCGGTGGTGGCTACCCGGCTGATCATGCCGGTCTTGCCCATGCAGAAGGCGATGAGGGGAAAGCCCAGCTCGGCAGCCTGTTCTTGCAGGGCAAGCACCCGGAACACGTCCTGAAAGCAGCGGGGTGTGGTGACGATCTTGCCGATATCAGCGCCGCTCCGGCATTGGCGCTGGAAGATTTCGCTCAGGGCCTGGCGGGAGGCGGTACACTTAAAATCATGCCAGGAGACAATGGTCCGGCAGTTATTGGCCCTTGCCGTGGTAATGAGCTCCGTGGCCAGGGCGGGATCGGCGTTGAGTTCGATATCCACATAGGCCGCCCCGGCTTCGGCAGCCTTTTTGAGCAGAGCGATTCTGGCCTTTTCCTCGCCCGTGCAGTTGCCGCCTTCCCAGGCGGGCCGGTTGGTGAACAGCAGGGGTTTGCCGAGGCCATCGAGGAAAGACGGGATGTCCGGGTCTGCCATGCTGTCCAGGCGGATTTCGATGACATCGGCAACCGGTTCCGACTCTTTGGCCAGGGCAAGCGCCTCGGCTTGGGTGGCTGCGGCGATGGAGACGCAGAGGCGGCGCACTGCACTGGTCGTGGCATTCAGCATGGCTTGCTCCAAGGGAAACTGCTGGAAAAAACTATGAAAAAACGAATAATAATCCCATAATAATGAAAAGCAAAACTATTCCATCATGGATCGCTTGTCAACAGGCATAAGCAGACCGCGCCTGCCTAAAGGGTGAAGAATGTACCGCTTGTTTGCCGCCATTGATCTGCAGCCGGACATCGCGGCCCGGCTGCAGGGTATCTGTTACGGGGTGCCGGGAGCCAGATGGGTGCAGGCGGAACAGATGCACCTGACCTTGCGCTTCATCGGCGAGGTGGACGGCGGGGTCTTCCGGGATATCAAGGAGGGGCTTGCCGACGTCAAGGCGCCGGCTTTTTCTCTGCAGGTCAAGGGGTTGGGTTTTTTCCCGCCCCGAAAGACCCCCAGGGTTCTCTGGGCCGGGATTGCGCCGGTGGAGCAGGTAAGCGGACTGCGCAACAGGATAGAGAACGTTCTCCTCGGTATGGGGCTTGCCCCGGAGGGCCGCAAATTTTCCCCGCACATCACCCTGGCCAGGTTGCAGGATACCCCGCTTGCCCGACTGGGCCGTTTCCTGGCCGGCAACGGTCTCTTTGCCACGGAAGAATTTCCGGTTTTCGAGTTCCATCTCTATTCCAGTCAGCTGACGTCCAAAGGCGCTTTTCATACTCTCGAAGCGTC
>JAZDEG010000022.1:0-104939 GCA_043809085.1 Pseudomonadota bacterium
CGGTCAACCAGGTGCCGTTTGAGAATGTAAACCTTCTCCTTGCCTGTGTAGTTTTTCCGTTGTTTGCGCATGGTAAATTCCTCCGTTGATGTACACTAACTCATACGGACGAATTCTCCAATTCACGATGAACCAAAACAACCGGAGGCGTTAATAGCTCTCCATTAATGCTTATTGAATTAACACCAAAGTCGATACTTGTAATTGTTAGCGATGCGCCCTGATTTGTGAAAAATGGGACTGAGCTGATAGAAACGTCCCTTGTGCTTAAAATCGAAAGGCTTCCTGGATCGGGTGTGGTACTTGGAGTGTTTGGCTCAGAGAGTAAAATAATTGAACTTGAAGTCAAAATGGTGACGTCTTTTGCCGTAATAGAGTTCAGGGACACTGTGTTACCAGGTAAGTCGGGACAATCAATTATCAGATCAGAATTGGGGCAATCAACAGAAAGATTTACCACAGGGCACTCTGTCATGAGGATTGTCTCAGGGCAATTTTCTCCCGCATAGATGGTGTTCGGCTCCTCTAGAGAATAGCTTTCTGAAGCAAGAAAAATCATCACTGGTACTGCCAGCAAGGGAAAATTTTTTTTCATTATTTTCTCCTTTTTTCATTTAGATTTTACATTTGAGTGATCACTAAAGCCGACAAGTGATGATTGTGCTGATTTGTAAATCACCCAAGACGGCAAGAGCGCTCAGCATGTTCTTTCATGGCCGGTAGCGCTGGTCCATTGGCTGCATAGAGATGTTAGATTTGTCTACTTCAATATGCGTTACTTGTCAAGGTGATTTTTCGGGAATTGTTTTTTTCTGTAATTCATCCCAAATAGGGAGAAAAGCCGGTTTCTGGAGAACTTCGGATGCTCTCTATCCCTGCCGCATTATATGCGAGTTAAGAAAGAACAATCTGTTTTGAAAAGCATCACCGTCAATATCCGCCGGCATGGAGATGGTTCAAGGCTGGATCATCCGTCAGCCGGCGGAGGGCCGGTCATTCTGGTGAAACGGTCCATGACCCAGCCGAACTGGCCGTTCGGCAGCTGCACATAGTACCAACCCGGCGCGCTGCCAAAGACCGTCAGCATTGTTCCTCCCTGGAGCTGGAAGACGACAGGATGTCCCTGGCCCGGGCCGGATCGGACGTTTAACCTGTTGACGACAACCTGCACACTGCTGTAAACCTGCGGTTCAGGTTCGACAATCACATTCGGAGGTGCTTCAACCACGACATACCCCTGGGGAGCCTGCCGGTAGTAGTTGCCGCCGAAAGTGAAATAAATGGCTCCGCCTATGCTGATTCGTGAATGCCCAAGGGGCAGGCTCGCGATGATGGCGCCCACCGGGGCTGAAACAACCATGTACCCTGATGGAGCTGGGCGGTAAAAAATACCATTAAAAATATAATAAGGGCTGTTACGCACATGCAGGGTTTTATAGCCATGGGGGAGTTTGCCGATGACCTGCCCATGCCGGTAATGCGGTCCGCCCCGGTGGTGTTTCCGTCCCTTGTCCGCAAATGACTCTGTGGATGGTGCAAGGGAAAGAAGGAAGAGTGCGAGCAGGAATATGGCGATTTTTTGTTTTGTTTTCAAATAGGTTTTTGTCATTTTTTCCTCATTTGTTATTTTGGTAGATAGTACCTGTTGGTTTGAAAGACGGCAAAAACGGTCATAAAGTTGCAGCACTCATGAAATCTCCCAGAGGTATTTGCAGGGTCTTGATTGCGAACCGTTTTGCCGTTAATCTGTCCAGAAACGGTTATTTTTCAAAATACAACTTCAAGGTCACGGTATGCTTTTAACGAATTCAACTCCATTTTACTTCAAATGTTCCATACTGATTTTGGTCTGTTTTTCCTTGTTCACGTCTGCATCTGGCGTTATTGCAAAGGAAGTACAACTTCGTACGGGAGAATCCTATAGGGAAGGGGATCTCACCGTAACCTGTCAGGACGGCAGCGCCGACGCAGGAGTCATCCAGCTCAGGGAATGTCAATATTGGGATGATTTCAAGAAGACATGCCTTTTCGAGAAGGCGATTTTCGTTTACAAGGGCCTGCAATGTGTTGAAGAGTGCCGCCACTGGGATTCATTTCAAAACGTCTGCCATTACCAGACCCGTTGTGTTTTTTATTCCGATCAGGGCTCCTTTGTCCTGACGGACTGTGTTGAATTTGATGATTTCAGCAATAAATGTTTGAAAAAAAGCGAAAGGATCATCGGCGGATCAGGCAGAAGGGGACGATAGCCCTGAGTTTTTCGGTTATTGTTCCGATGCTGGAGCAGGGGAGGCGTCAAGAATTTCTTTTCGCGTCTGCTCCATCACTTCGGCAAAATCCGGCGGCAGGGGTTTTATCGACAGTGCATGATCAATAGCTGTCAGGGCGTCTTCGCTGAATCCCTGCCGGAAATAGGCCTCCGCCAGATTGTTCAACACTGCCGGATTATCCGGCTGCTCTTCCAAAATTTTTTTATAAATCTTTTCAGCAGTTCCATATTCTCTTCTGACAAGAAATCCATTGCCAAGTCCAAAAAGAGCCCCCTTGTGATGCGGCCAGCGTGCGAGCGCGGCCTGATACCCCTGTGCCGCCACTTCCCATTGTCCCATATTTTCAAATGCGGAAACGGCCTTGACATACCGGTCTGGATCGACACCGTCGGGCAGTTCATCGGGCCTGAGCACGACAAGTCCCCAGCTACCCGCTTTCTGCCATGACCGGGCAAAACGATCTTCGCCCATGATCAGTCTTTTTTTCGGTCCTGAACGCAGAACCACCCTGTTCCCCGTCAGGATGCCGACGACAACGGCATAATGATAACGGGAAATCGGACCCGCGCCGAGATCCTGGAGGATCAGCACGGGTCTGCCTTCCATGAGCTGGGCGACAAGGGCATCCGGCTTTGAATCGACAACATAAGGAATGCGTCCATGCCGCCGGACCGCAGCCACTAACTCAAGTTGCAGGGTGCCCCGGCGTTCAGGGAGAAAAATCTGGGGAGTAAGACGGTCTGGATCCGTCTCAATTCCCGAACCTTTTAAAACCATGGCCAGAGCAGCAGGGCCGCATTGCAGATCTTTCTGGGTAAAAAAAGGGGTATCGACGAGTTCGATACCCCTTTGCGGATTTTCAGTGAAAATCGGGACGTGCTTGGCGCATCCGCTGATAATAAAAAAAAGGCAGCAGATAAGCCGAAAAAAAAGACTCACTTTCGGAGAGGGGATCAAATTTTGTTGAAAATATTGATGACTCCGACGATTTCCAGAATCAGCAGCACCAGAAAAACAACTCCGATAACCTCAATTACTCCGGCGCCGGCCGGCAGGTCATTGATCCGGCTCTGCAACTGACGAAGTTCCTCCTCAGTCAGTGAGGCGATGCGGCCATCCACCTGAAGCGGATCGACTCCCCTGGCGACGAGTTCGCTGCGGATTTCCTCCCGGGCCAGGGTCGCCTGAAGTTCAGCCTTCAGGGCCTGCTCCCTGGAAATCGTGAAGGATTCCGTTCCCACCATGGCCGCCTTGGCTCCGGGCACCCAGATTGAGACAAGCAAAAAGATAATCAGGAATGGTTTGATGATTTTTTGTGATGTTGATTTGTTCATTTTTTCTCCTCATCATTAATTTAACTGTATGCTATTTGCGACATAATTATCTTGAATTGTTCAATTTTTTATGTGTTTATCAGTTTCATACTTTTGCCGGGGAAACTTGTCAAGCAGATTTGCGGGTATGTCGGCAGGAACGAAAATTACAATTTCAACCAATGGTGTCAACCGAGGCAAATTCAGGTTCATGCAGCGGCAACAGAATATCAGCCAGATCCCGGACTTTGAGCATCATGTCATAAGCGGCGTAAGTGTTGATGCTTGTTCCGGGGGGAATCACTTCAAGTTCCATGGCCCGCACCGCGGCAGGAGGATTGAAGTTTTCCTTGATCACGCAGAAACCGGTGATAGCCGCCCTGCCTTTGGCCGTGTCAACAAATACGGTGAGTCCGCCGAGGGTATGGGCCGGGGTATGCATGACGGAGATTCCAGGGGCAATTTCCATGTCCGTTGAAACCACTTCGATCTGTTTTCCCTCCTCGATTTCATAGATGTAATCCTCCACATAACGGTAATCGAGGGGGTGTGGGTCGTGGATCGTAACAAGTTCTTTTTCATGGACAAAAAATCTGGCGTTGACGCACTTGTAGTCGTTTTCACAATGGTCGGCGTGAAGATGGGTGTGGATGACGATGTCAATGTCTTCCGGTTGCAGTCCCCATCTGGCAAGCCCCTCTTCGAAGGTGTAAATGGCGCCGCCGATATTTTTTTCACGATCCTCCGACTGAATGGGGCGCAACTCACCGGTGTCGACCAGTATTTTTTTATCACCACCTTCCAGATACCAGCAGTAAATGGGGATGGTAAACGGTTTTCCGTAGTCGTTTTGATAAGTCATCATTCCTTTGTCAAACACCTTTGTCCCCATGACGATGGGATGGATTTTATATGTGCTCATTTTTTTGTCCTGATAACAACGCCGTCAGTTTCTGCATAAGGCTCATGGCTATTGTGTTCATTGATCCATCGGCCTCGGTGATCAGGCTTCCTGCGCGTTCAGCCTTCCTGATTCCCGCCGAGTTGGGGAAAAAGGCAAGGGGGGCGGCGCCGAGGGACTCAGTGAGAAAGATTTCGTCATTCTTGTCCACGACAAGATTGCCGACATAATAGATTTTGGCAATGCCTGATTCAATGGCAAGTTTGTGGATTTTTTCGGCGGTGCGGACACTTGACTGGGAAGGGATCACCACGATAAGCAGGGCGTCGGCCTTGGCGATGGTGCCGCGGCCGAGATGCTCGACCCCCGCCTCCATGTCAAGCAATACGGTTTCTGACGGAGAAAGCATCAGTTTGGTGAGAAGGCGCTTGAGCACAGTATTTTCAGGGCAGGCGCAACCGCCTTCAGCTGTCTGGATGGCGCCAAGCACCATGAGCTTGATGCCCTCTTTTTCCAGCATGAATTTTGTCGGCAGGTCATCAACCTGGGGATTGATATTGTAAAATGGCGATCCTTCCACCTTGCCGGAGCGATCGGTCAACATCTTTTTCATGTCGGCAATGGGAGTGATAGCTGCAATGTTGTCAATTCCCAGGGTCTGTGCCATATGGGGACTGGGATCGGCATCAATGACCAGCACCTTTCTGCCGCTTTTCTGTGCCTGTCGTGCCAGCAGGGCCATAATCGTCGTCTTGCCAACACCGCCCTTGCCGCTGATCGCTATTTTCATTATAGTGTTCCTTCTTTGTTTAAATCACGGTAATAACTTGGTAACATTTTCCTGAAATTTGTTGAATCTGCCCAAAAACCGGAAAGTTGCCGGACAGACGTTAACTATACCCGATCAATCCTGTGAAATCAAAAACTATGGTAACCCTTGGTATTGAAGAATTTGTTGCTTATCCTCCTTCCAATCTGAAAGGGAAAAGGCTGGGGCTTCTCTGTAACCAGGCATCGACTGACAGTCGAATCCGGCATAGCCGTGATCTTGTCGCATCAGCTTTTCCCGGGCAACTTACCTGCCTTTTTACCCCCCAGCATGGTTTTTTCTGTGAAAAACAGGATAATATGATTGAATCAGGCCATATGCGGGACAAGGCAACCGGCCTGCCGGTCTTCAGCCTCTATGGGGAGACGAGAAAACCAACGGAAAAGATGTTTGATCATCTTGACGTCCTGCTCATTGACATCGTTGACGTGGGCACCAGAGTCTATACCTTCATGTATACCCTTGCTTACTGCCTTGAACAGGCCGCCCGTTTCGGCAAGAAAGTGGTGGTGCTCGATCGGCCGAATCCAATCGGCGGGGACCTCATTGAGGGGAATCTGGTTGATGACGACCTGCGTTCTTTTGTCGGACTTTATCCCATTCCCATGCGTCACGGCCTCACCTTCGGCGAACTCGGCCTTCTTTTTAATGATCATTTCAAGATAAAGGCTGATTATGAGGTGATCCGGATGACAGGCTGGCAGAGAGAGATGACCCATGACGACACCGGGCTTCCCTGGATTTTCCCCTCTCCAAACATGCCGACACCTGCAACAGCTGCAGTCTATCCTGGGCAGGTGATCTGGGAAGGAACCAATATCTCCGAAGGCAGGGGGACCACCCTGCCTTTTGAACTTTTCGGAGCCCCTTTTATTGATCCTGAAAAATTGCTTCACAATATCGACAAATCACTGCTTGAGGGTTGTTATCTGCGCCCCATCTCTTTTCTGCCCACCGCAAACAAATGGCAGGGTGAGGACTGCAGAGGGTTTCATATTCATGTCACGGATAAGAATGCGTTCAGACCTTACAGGGTCAGCCTTGCTTTGCTGCAGGCAATCATGAATCTTTATCCTGAAGATTTCGCCTTGAAACAGCCGCCCTATGAATATGAATTTGAAAAACTGCCCCTTGATTTGATTCTTGGTTCTCAAGGGGTACGGATGGCATTGGCGGAAGGTGTCGCCGTTGCCGAAGTGGAAGAGAGCTGGCAGGATGACCTGCGTGAGTTTGGTGAAATCAGAAAAAGCTGTTTTCTTTACTAGGTTGCAGCTGAACATTATGGAGGAATAAATGCCCTTTATCCAACCGGTTATCCTTGCCGGAGGCACCGGCTCCCGTCTGTGGCCCCTTTCCCGGGAGCTTTATCCCAAACAGCTTCTCAGTTTGACCGAGGACTGCTCACTGCTGCAGAGTACTATCAAGCGTGTTTCAGCCCTGCCGGGCAGTCTGCCGCCGGTTGTTGTTATTGGTGAACAGCACAGATTTCTCACTTTAAATCAGATAAACGAATTGAACCTCAAGATGCACATCGATATCCTGCTCGAACCTGTCGGCAGAAATACCGCTCCGGCCATTTGCGCCGCAGCCCTTTACTGCAGACAGCGGAGCGAGGAAGATATGGTCCTTCTTGTTCTGCCGGCCGACCATCTGATTCGAAAAACCTATGCCTTTCATGATGCCGTGCTGCAGGCGGTGGAGCTTGCCGAGCAGGGACGGCTGGTCACCTTCGGCATCACACCCCATGCACCTGAAACAGGTTATGGCTATATTGAAAAAGGGGAAGGCAATCAGGTGAAATCCTTTGTGGAGAAACCCGATCAAATGACCGCCGAAAAGTATCTTGCCGCCGGCAACTACTTCTGGAACAGCGGCATGTTTGCCTTTGCCGCATCAACGATACTGTCTGAGATGGAGAGACTTGCTCCGCCCATTTTTTCCTCCATGTCCGAGGCGCTTGAAAAAGGGACGATCGACAACCATTTTTTTCGTTTTGACAGAGAGGCAATGGTGTCCTGTCCTGATGACTCCATAGATTACGCTATCATGGAAAAATCGGCAAATGTTGCGGTTATCCCGGCAGATCTTGACTGGAGTGATATCGGTTCCTGGCAGGCGTTGTGGGATGTATCGGCCAAGGACGGTCATGGCAATGTCCTGCATGGCGACGTCATCGCCGAGGATTTGAATAACTGCCTCATTCATTCCGAACACGGGCTGATTGCAGTCATCGGTCTGGAAAATATTCTGGTGGTTGATACGGCCGATGCGGTGCTCGTCGCCCCCATTGGTCGTTCCCAGGATATAAAAAAGATCGTCACCCGCCTGAAAAGGGAAAACAGGGAAGAATACCTGCTGCACCGGACCGCCTACCGTCCCTGGGGGAGTTATACCATTCTTGAGGAACAGACCAATTTCAAGATCAAGAGAATAACCGTCAATCCCGGTGTCAAGCTTTCCCTGCAAATGCATCACCACCGTTCAGAGCATTGGGTGGTGGTAAAAGGTACCGCCGGAGTCACCTGCGGTGACAAAAATTATCTCGTGCTGGAAAATCAGTCGACCTATATCCCCTGTGGCGAAAAACATCGACTGGAGAACCCCGGGGTCATTCCCCTGGAACTTATCGAGGTGCAGAACGGCAGTTATCTTGGTGAAGATGATATTATCCGTTTTGATGATGATTTCGGCAGAGAGGGAAGCTCTGCTTGATGCATGAAAACAAAACACCGGAAAGGAGAAAATGTCGGTCAACCGCAAAAGCACTCATGATGTCTATTCCATCGAGCACTATCTGCCTTTTTTTTATGATATCCCGGTGGAATGCCCCTATGGTCTGCAGCAGATAGCGGTTTACCGGCAGCAGCAGTTTGTGTCGCTGCCTGATATCCTCATGCAGAAGTTCCTTGAGGCGGGATTCCGGCGTAACGGCAATTCCATTTACACCATGGTCTGCCCCGGTTGCAGGAAGTGCATTCCCATCAGGCTGAATCCGGAAGAATTTACACCGAACCGCAACCAGAAAAGGGTGCTGCGCCGCAATGGGGATCTGGAGATTTCCATGGGTGAGCTGCGCATCACTGAAGAGAAGCTTTCCCTGTGCGGACAGTTTCTTGATGAGCGATTCCCGGGTCGGGGAAATTCTGCGGTTGGTTATTACGGCACTTTTTTTGCCAATTCAGTCTGTGCCACCATCGAAATAGAATATCGTCTCGGGAAAAAACTTGTCGGGGTCAGTATCATCGATCTGGGAGCCGAATGGCTGAACGCGGTTTATTTTTACTTTGATCCCCTGGAGAAAAAAAGAAGTCTCGGCACGTATAATATCCTGCACCTTGTCAATCTGTGCAAAAGCAACAAAATACAAACGCTTTATCTCGGGTACCTGATCAAAGAAGTCGGGGCCATGAACTACAAAGAACATTTCCGTCCACATTATCTTCTTGAAGATGGTGTCTGGAAAAGCCATACATCAACATGAAAGTCATTCTGGCAAAAAAAGCAGGTTTCTGCATGGGGGTCCGCCGGGCGGTGGAAACAACCCTGGACACCGTCCATAAGGGGGAAGGGAAGATCACCACTTTCGGACCTCTGATCCACAATCCGCAGGTGCTCGGAATGCTGCGGGAACAGGGCGTTGACATACTCACTGAAATCCCCGACAAGATGGACGGCACCGTTATCATCCGCGCCCATGGAATTCCTCCGACCCACAAGCAGAAGCTGATGGCGGCGGGCGCCGAGGTGAAGGACGCCACCTGTCCAAGGGTTGTGAAAGTGCAGGCCATCATCAAAAAATTCAAGGAAAACCATTATACAACGATCATCATCGGCGACAAGAATCACGCCGAGGTAGTCGGGCTGATGGGGTATGCCGAACCGGATGTGCAGGTGGTGAGTGATGAAAAAGATGTGGAACTGCTGCGAATCAGCGGGCCCTATATCATCGTCAGTCAAACCACCCAGGATGAGATGGCCTTTCAGCGGTTGAGCGAGGGAATTCTGGCCCGTTTTCCCGATGGGAAACTCTTCAACACCATCTGCGATTCCACCCACAAACGCCAGGACGAGGTGCGCAATCTTGCCGGCAAAGTTCCAGCCATGGTGGTTGTCGGCGGCAGGGGGAGCGCCAACACCCAACGGCTGGGCCAGATTGCCTCTGAAATGGGATGCCGGGTTTTCATGGCTGAAACGGAAACGGATCTTGATTTTCAAGTCATCTCCCAGTTTAACCGTATCGCCGTGACTGCCGGTGCGTCCACGCCGACCTGGATGATAAATCGGATCGTCAGGGCGCTTGAATCGTGTCCCGCTCGTGATGAAGGGCTGTTGAAAACCTCTTTTTTTCGTCTGATCCGTGCTTTGCTGGCTTCAAACCTTTTTGTCGGCGTGGCCGGAGGGGTGCTCGCCGTGGTCTGCGGTCTGCTGCAAAACAGAGATCCGGAAATGAACGATTTTTTTATTGCCTTCGGCTATCTGCTGGCCATGCACAACACGAACCGTTTTACCGATTTCAAAAGCGAGAGAATAAATGATCCGGTTCAGGAATCGTTCTGGAAAAAATTTTCCCTGCCCCTGATTTTTATTTCCGTCGCCGCCCTTATTTTCTCTCTTTATCTCGCCCGACAACAGGGAGCAGCACAGTTTGTCATTCTCCTTATCATGAGCCTGCTTGGCATCCTTTACAACGTCCCAATTATCCCGAAAATTGTGGCCTCCATTATTCATGTTCGCAAGTTGAAAGAGATTCCCGGGTCAAAAACTTTTTTTGTCGCATTGGCATGGGCTTTTGCAACTGTAATGATTCCAACTCTGAATAAAGATCCATTTTCCGCGCAGACTTTTTCGATTTTTATGCTTATAGTGCTTTTTGTTTTTATCCGTACCCTTCTGTATGATGTTTTTGATGTCCAGGGGGACCGGATCGCCGGCAAGGAGACCTTGCCTGTCTGTGTCGGGGAAAAGGGTTCGATACGGTTGCTTTACTTCAGCATGGGAGTTCTTGCCTTGCTGCTGCTGGTTTTTGCTTTTTCCGGTTTGACTGAAAAAAGCGTTCTGTGGCTTCTTGTTCCGGTGTTGTCCTTGCTGCTGCTGACGAGACTCTATGAAACCAGAAAGCTTGTACAGGGCATGCGGCTTGAATTCTGGCTTGAAAGCCATTTTTATCTTATGGCGCTCTGTGTGTGGGCGGGTGTCATGCTTGGTAAGCTTTAAGAAAAATTGATACCTACAGAAAAACATTGAGGAAACAACATGCTTGGCTGGTTTAAGAAAAAATTAAAACTCGGCAAAAAAGAAGAGGATATTCCAGAGGAAAAAATTGCGCTGGAAGCCCCTTTAGCTGAAGAAGAGCATGTCGATCTGCCAGCGGTTACGATTGAAGATATCAAACCGGAAGAACGGCAAAAGTTTGTTTCCTTGGCCGTTCCTCCCCCTTCAGAGGAGCCAGTCGGTCTTTTCAGCCGCCTCAAGGATAGACTGGCCAAGACGCGCTCCTCTTTTGTCAGTCGTGTTGATGAGCTTTTTCTCGGTAAAAAGGTCATTGATCCGGAGTTGCTGGATGATCTTGAGGAAATTCTCATCACCGCTGATCTCGGTTTTGCCACCGCTCATGAACTCATAGAAAATGCCAGAACCAGAGTGGCGCGAAAGGAACTGAGCGATCCCCAGGTTTTAAAAAAGGTTCTTAAGGGAAAAATATCAGATTTTATTCACAGTTCCGATCAGGCCGCCGAAATGGTCATGCCGAAAGAAGGACCGTTTATCATCATGGTTGTAGGGGTCAACGGCGTGGGCAAGACAACGACCATCGGCAAAATGGCCAGAAAGTTCGTGCAATCAGGGCGAAGCGTTATGCTGGTTGCGGGGGACACCTTCCGGGCCGCCGCTGTAGAACAGCTGCAGATCTGGGGCAAAAGGATTGGCGTTGACGTCATTTCCCAGCAGTCAGGCGCCGATCCTTCGGCCGTTGTTTATGATGCCATGGACCATGCACTGAAGAAAAAAGTGGACGTGGTGATTGTCGACACGGCGGGTCGTCTTCACACCAAGGTGAACCTGATGGAGGAGCTGAAAAAAATCAAGCGGGTGATGGATAAGAAAATCCCAGGTTCTCCTCATGAGGTCATGTTGGTCATTGACGCCACCACCGGCCAGAACGCCATTTCCCAGGCACGCCTTTTCGGTGAGGCTGTCGGTGTCACCGGTCTTACCCTGACCAAACTCGACGGAACCGCAAAAGGAGGAATTGTCGTGAATATCTGTCGTGAATTCAATATCCCCATTCGTTTTATCGGCATAGGCGAGAAAATGGATGATCTTCGCGACTTTGATGCAGATGAATTCGTCGAGGCACTTTTTGCAGAGAACGAGAAATGAGATACCAGTACCAACAGCATAATCAGCCTGGGTGTGGCGGCTGCCTCTTGGTGGTGGCCCTTATTCTCCTTGCTTTCGGTGGTGCGCCGCTGCTCATTGATTTCATCGGTATTCTCCTTGCGGGTGGGCTTTTCTTTTTTCTTTTTCTTTTTATCGGTTTCTGGGGCTTTTCCTATTATGTCCGGCGCAAGGTAAGCGAATATGAGAAAAGCCAGACCGAAACACATAATAATTTTGTTTCATCACTGATTTATATTCTGGTGAAAATCGCTCAGTTTGACGGGAAAATCACCAGAGCCGAGCAGCAGACCATCAAGAATTTTTTTCGTTCCCATCTCCGTTACGATCAGAATCAGATGTTCTGGGTAGGTGAATTGATCAAGGATGCAATGCAGAACACCGATTCCCTTGAAACTCTGCTTGCCGGATTCAGGAGTTCATTCGCCTACGAGCCGCGTCTGATTCTGGTGGAACTGGTTTATCAGGTCTTTTTCTCAAATGAGATCGTGACGGATCAGGAGCTTGAGCTGGCGCGAAATATTGCCGAGTACCTGGAACTTTCCCCCTATGATCTGCGGTCCATCCAGAGCAAATATCTTCATCGGCGCCATGCGACGGTGAACCAGGAGCAGCAGTATTATGACGTCCTGGGGCTGTCGTCTGGAGCATCGTTTGAAGAGATTAAAAAGGCCTATCGCAAGCTCAGTATGAAATATCATCCTGACAAGGTCGGCCATCTTGGCCAGGAATTTCAAGGGGTTGCCGAAGAAAAGATGAAAGAGATCAACGCCGCGTATCAATTTTTAAAGAAAAAATTAAATCAATCATAAAAAGGATCATTTGTTATGAGCAGCATATCAACCAAAATGAATGAGTTCGCCAAGGCTTCCTCCTGGATCCGCAAGATGTTTGAAGAGGGGACAAAGCTCAAAAAACAGTATGGCGCTGAAAACGTTTTTGATTTCAGTCTGGGTAATCCGGATCTCGCTCCACCTGCCCAGTTTGATCAGGCTCTGCAGAAGATTGCCGCAAACAGAGGCCCCGGGATGCACAGTTATATGCCGAACGGTGGATATCCCCATGTGCGTGAGGCTCTTGCCGGGCAAATCACCCGTGAGCAGGAAGTCACCGTCACCGGAGACGATATGCTCATGACCTGTGGCGCGGCAGGGGCATTGAATGTCGTGTTGAAATCCATATTAAACCCGGAAGAAGAAGTGATAATCCTTGCGCCTTTTTTTGTCGAATATAAATTTTATGTGGATAATCAGGGCGGAAAAACCGTGGTGGTGCAGACAAAGGAGGACTTCAACCTTGACCTCGCCGCCATAGAGGCTGCCGTCACCCCGAAAACAAAGGCGCTTATCATCAACAGTCCCAATAATCCCACCGGGCAGATATATCCGGAAAGCGACATCAAAGAACTTGGCAAAGTTCTTGTCCGTTGCCGGGAGAAAACAGGAAACGCCGTATTTCTCATCAGTGACGAGCCATACCGGAAAATAATTTATGAAGATTATGCTGTTCCCAGTATTTTCAAAAATTACAGGGACAGCATCGTTGTATCAAGCTACTCCAAGGATCTTTCCCTGCCGGGAGAACGCATCGGCTATATTGCCGTCCACCCGGAAATCACGGATAAGCCTCAGCTCATGGGCGCCATGACCCTGGCGAACAGGATTCTCGGTTTCGTCAACGCGCCGGCCCTTATGCAACGGGTTGTCGCCGAACTGCAGGGAGTAACGGTGGACACATCAATCTACGCCAAGCGCCGGGAAATTTTCTGCAACATCCTAGAAGAAACAGGGTTTGAATTTATTCGGCCGAAAGGGGCCTTTTATATTTTCCCCAAGGCGCCGATTGACGACGTGGAATTCTGCGCCCATCTGCAACAACATAAAATACTCGGCGTTCCGGGTCGGGGTTTCGGGATGCCGGGCTATATCCGCCTCGCTTTCTGTGTGGAAGACTCGGTTATCGAGCGTTCGCGGGTCGCCTTCAAGCAGGCAATGGGTTCCCTGAACAGATGAGTTCGCTTCGGGTTCATTGACATTGCCCCAGTTGAGAATACTTGTTCTTGAACCCTATTACGGTGGGTCTCACCAGAGTTTTCTGGCGGGACTTGCCGCCCACCTGCCTTTTGTTTTTGATATTCGCTGTCTCCCCGCCAGGAACTGGAAATGGCGGATGAGATTTTCCGCCCCGTATTTTGCTGGAATCTTACCCAAAACACGTGAGCACGACGTTGTTCTCTGCTCAACTTTCGTCGATGTTGCTGTGCTGCGTGGACTTGGACCATCATGGCTGCATGAGGCGCCGATTCTGACTTACTATCATGAGAATCAGTTTGTCTATCCGGTCCAGGTTGACGATAAACGAGACATGCATTTTGCCGTGACCAACATGCTGACCGCCGCAGCATCGAATAAGACTGCCTTTAATTCCTTTTACAACATGGATACATTCATGGCAGGTTGTGAGGATATCTGTCGGAAAATTCCGGACATGAAAATCGATATCACGGCGTCAATTCGCGCAAAAGCGGAAGTGCTTTATCCCCCGGTTGATTTCAGAGACCTTGATGATGCCCTTTCTCTTCCTCCTCTCCATGGCAAAGTACCTGTAATTGTCTGGAACCATCGATGGGAACACGACAAAAATCCCGAACTTTTTTTTGAGACATTATTTTGTCTTCAGGAACAGCAGGTTGATTTCAACGTTGTACTTCTTGGTCAGTCTTTTGAGCATCAGCCGGAAATTTTTGCCAACGCAGTTGCAAAGCTCGGCAATCGCATCCTTCACGTCGGGTTTGTTCAGGACAAAAAAGAATACTGTCGGTGGCTGGCCAACGGGGACATCGTTGTTTCCACGGCTCGTCATGAATTTTACGGTATTGCGGTGATCGAGGCGGTCAGGGCGGGTTGTAGGCCTCTCTTGCCGGACAGGTTGTCCTATCCGGAACTTTTTCCGAAGGAATTTCTTTATGAAGAGAAGGATTTTCTGTATCGTTTAAAAGAAGCGCTGCATCTGGAGAGGATTGGGCGGAGCAGGGGGAATGAGCTTACCGGTAAGTATTCATGGAACCAGCTCAGCGGCAGATATAAAGAGTGGTTTTCAATATGATTGCCTTTGATTTGCAATGTGAATGCGGGTTGTTTTTTGAAGGATGGTTCAAGGACCATGATGATTTCGAGAATCAGGTTGCAGAGGGCCTTCTCAGCTGTCCTCAGTGCGGTGTCTCTCATTGTATACGGAAAATTCTTTCCCCGGTGATGTATTCGAAAAGTTCCACCAGGGAGGTATCCCTGCAATCGGGGAAGTCAGCTGTAACTAACGAAGAAAATCTGACTCGGGCGGTTGAAAATACCCTGCGTAATCTGCAGCAGTTCGTGGAGCACAATTTTGAAGACGTGGGTGCTGAATTTGCCGTGAAATCCCTTAAGATTCATTATGGCAATGAAGAACCAAAAAATATCAGAGGAGTGGTTACCGAAGCTGAAGAGGATCTTCTGCGGAAAGAGGGGATTGATTTTTTGAAAATTCCTCTTCTGAACAAAAATGACGAAAACAAGCATTAATATGAACGGAACACTATGTGTGAACGATCCGCATTAAAACAATGTTTTTCCTTTTTGGCGATATTGTACGCACTCCTTCTTGCTTCCTGCGCCGGTCTGCCGGATCGCATTCCTGAGCAAGCCGCCTGTATATACATTCCGGCAGACGGTCAGACTCTTATTTCTCGTTATGCGCCATTTTTTGTGCCGCAAACAATTCATGCCATCCATAATCGCATAGGTCTGCCGTCGGTGCGGAAATTTGAAGGAACAGGCAAAGGAGAGGAAGTCTTCATCGACCCGGCTGAGGCTGTCATGTATGTCGATACCCAGAGATTCTCCACCGAAAAAGGGAACTATACCAATCTCGTTTATCGCGTTCACTTCCCCGAAGTGCCGCAATTGCATCTTACTGCCGGGAAAAATACGGGCCTGCTGGTTATCGTCACACTGGATAGTAATAAGAACCCCCTGCTGGTGACTACGGTTCATACCTGTGGGTGCTATCTTGTCATCACTCCCACTTCATTTCTTTCTGAAACGGCCTATCCTGGTGACTGGAACAACCAGAAAAGGAAATTATGGGGTGAGACTATTCCCGTTCAACTTGGGTATGACGAGAAGCGGATTTTCGATCAGAAACTTGTGGTTTTTCTGCGGGATGACACTCACCGGGTCATGGACCTGGAAATTGCCGGAATAACGGAAGTCAAACGGAGATACGAGACAATTTCACTCAGGCTGGACTCCATATCTTCACTTTATTCACTGCCTCTCCCGGATGGGGGAAAGACCTCTTTTTTTGAAACCGAAGGGTGGCGTAAGGGTTTTGTGAAAGGTTCCTACAAGCCGTGGGAAATGCTGCTGATCAGTTGGTGGGCACTTGATCTCAATGTGGGATGCGACAAGGAGTACGGGGACGAATTGACCTCGGAAAGTGTTTTTTATACCAGTCTGAAGCCCTGGAATCGGCAAAGTTCCGATATGCGCAACTTTGCCGTCTTTCTCCAATTCTGGGGATGGAAACTATAATACTTCCTGTGAGGCTGAAACTTTTTTCAGCACTTCCTGTCTTTTTTTTCGTTTGCAAAGTGGGTGTTGAGAAACTCGCATTCCAGGGGAGAGAGGTCAAAACGAATCTCTGCCTCATGGTAAAGAACATCCCGTTTTTTTTCGGGATGTTCTTGCATTTCTTCACATACCCAGTGAATCACCTTTTTCATCTTGTCGCCGGAGGGTTGGAGTGTGCGGCTCATGAGTGTTGTTCTCCTTTTTTGATGTGATGCGCGAGCCTTTTATTTTCGAACCGGCTTGAAGATGATTCCTGACAAAGGCGGAACAGTAACCCTGATGTGGTATCGAGCCTGTCCGAAAGGTTCTGCATAAGGAGTTTTTACCTGCGGATTATTCACATTGCTGCCCCCGAACGAACTTTCGTCCGAGCAGAATATTTCCTGATAATCAGTCAGCTCGGGAACCCCGATCTTGTAATGGTGGTGTACCTGCGGTGTCATGTTGAGCAGGCAGACCACATGTTCGGCAGGGTTTTTTCCGAAACGGGCGTACGCGATAACGGAGTTGTCAACATCCTTGAAATCCATCCACTGAAAACCGTTATGGGCAAAATCGACCTGCCACAGTGCCGGTTGACTTTTGTAGAATTCGTTTAGTTTTTGGACGTAATATTGCAGCTGGTTATGCAGGGCCTCCTGTTCTGGGAGATGCCAGTCAAGGCTTATCTTGCAGTACCACTCGGAAAGTTGGCCGAATTCGCCTCCCATGAAAAGAAGTTTTTTGCCGGGATGGGTCCAGAGAAAAAAGAAGAGCAGGCGCAGATTGGCGAACTGTTGCCATCTGTCACCTGGCATTTTTGAGAGCAGGGACTTTTTACCATGCACCACCTCATCATGAGACAGGGGAAGTACGAAGTTTTCCGAAAATGCATAGAGCAGGGAAAAAGTCAGATTGTTGTGATGGAATTTTCGATACAGGGGGTCACGACTGAAATAGTTGAGCATGTCGTTCATCCAACCCATATTCCATTTGAACCCGAAACCCAGACCTCCCTGGTCCGTCTGCTTGGAAACTCCATAAAAACTGGTTGACTCCTCGGCAATCATGGCCACATCAGGGTGTCTTTGATAGACGATGGCATTAAGATGCTTGATAAATTCAATGGCCTCGAGATTTTCCTTGCCGCCGTAACGGTTTGGTATCCAGTTGTCGTCCTTTCTGCCATAATCAAGATAGAGCATGGAGGCAACCGCATCGACGCGGATACCGTCTATATGATATTTTTCAAGCCAGAACAAGGCGTTGGCAATGAGAAAGTTTGCCACTTCACGGCGGGCATAGTTGAAAATCAGGGTTCGCCATTCTGGATGGGCACCCTGTCGGGGATCATCATGTTCATAGAGGGCGGTGCCGTCAAATCGGGCGAGGCTGTGACCGTCGGTGGGGAAATGTGATGGTACCCAGTCGAGGATCACGCCGATATCATTCTGGTGACAACAGTCGATGAAGTACATGAAATCCTGAGGAGTGCCGAATCGGCTGGTTACGGCGAAGTAGCCGGTGGTCTGGTACCCCCAGGACTCGTCCAGCGGGTGCTCCATCACCGGCATCAGTTCTATATGGGTAAAACCCATTTTTTTCACGTAGGGGACAAGACTGTGACTCAGTTCCCTGAATGAGAGAAATCGTTCCGGATTTGCCGGATCGCGCTGCCATGAACCGAGATGCACTTCATAAACCGAGAAGGGACGGTCATAAAGTTTATAGGATTTTCTTTTCTCCAGCCATTCATGATCCTGCCATGTGTAATTGTCGATATCCCAGACAACCGAGGCGCTCTTTGGTCTGATTTCAGCGTAGAGCTGACAGGGATCGGCTTTTTCGACAATTTCGTTTTTCGGGGTTCGTATTTCGTATTTGTAGATTTCCCCCTGGTAGACTCCCGGGATAAAAAGTTCCCAGATGCCGGATGAACCAAGAACCCGCATCTGGTGGACCCGGCCGTCCCAGTAGTTGAAATTGCCGATAACACTGACCCGGCGGGCAGCCGGCGCCCAGACGCGGAATATGATGCCTTCTATGCCGTCAATAACAGCGGGATGAGCGCCGAGTTTATCATAAAGTTTGTAGTGGGTGCCGTGGTTGAAAAGATGGCGGTCGTATTCGGACAGTTGGGGAAGGAAACGATACGGGTCAACATAGGTGCGAATAACATTATTGTAGCATGTTGCTTCAAAGAAATAATTGAACGGTGTCGAATAGTCGGGCACGACGATTTCAAACAACCCTTCATCCCTCATTTTATACATATCCCGCTTTTCATCTCCAATCACCAGCCGGACTGATTCAGCAAGGGGAAGAAAGGTGCGGATAATAGCGGAATTCGGATCATGTTCGAGTACATGGACACCAAGCACCAGAAAGGGATCATGGTGATCAGAGGCTATGACTTTGTCAAGTTCGTGGGTTATGTCAATTGTCATGCTGTTCCTTTTTCAATTTAACTTTCTATTGCCATCAGAAGAGACAAAAAATGTGAACACATCATTTACTTATATTTTATTACGATAAAAAGTGTAGCATATTTTCATAAACAATCCCTATTATTTTTTCCCTGATTAATATCATAACTTGACACACTTTTTCTCTCTGATAAGTTCGAACCAAGTTGTGAAAAACTTTCAAACAAAAACGGTTAGTAATAATGGACAGTCTTACCGGATATTTTTTGATTGCCACGCCTCAGATGCCAGACCCAAGATTTGCCCGCAAGGTCATCTATATGTGCAACCATACCTCGGAAGAGGGGGCCATGGGACTGGTGTTGAATGATCCCATTGAAGATGTTACCTTAGAGGCACTTTACGAAAGCATGGACATTCCTGTACCTGATATATCTCTTCCCCCGCTTTTTTTCGGCGGTCCGGTGGATATCGAGGCGGTTTTCATTCTTCACTCGAGTGAATACATGGCCAAGGAATTTATGGTAATAAACAGCCAGATTCATCTTTCCAGGGATGCCAAGATTCTTCACGATATTGCAATCAGCAGAGGGCCACGTGATTACCGTTTTTGTCTGGGCTATTCCGGTTGGGCTCCGGGACAGCTTGAGAATGAGCTCTCCTATGATGGCTGGCTGGCTCTGCCGGCTGATTATGAGGATATTTTTGAGCTGGATTATAAGCGGATGTGGGAACAAATAACCGCCAAACACGGTATCGACATCAGCATTTTTGGGGAAATTACCGGCAGGGCGTAAATTTAGACAGATTATAATTAATTTTTATCAGCAGGATTTTCATGGAAAAAGAAATTTTTGATTGTAAGCAGTGCGGCTACTGCTGTCATGGTGAAACAACCGTTTCCCTTGATGAGGCCGATCTGCAAAGAATGGTTGACTATCTCAAGATGCCCGTTGATGAGGTGAAGAAAAAATTTCTTCGCGTTATCGGGAATGTGGTCCAGATGAAAATTGTCGACGGCCACTGCATTTTTTTTGATAACGGGTGCACAATTCATCCCGGCAAGCCATGGCGCTGCACACAGTGGCCCTTGCATCCCAGCATTCTTGCTGATCCTGCGAATTTTCAGGCGATCAGTACCTCCTGCCCGGGAATTAATACTGATTTGGGCTATGAGGAGTTTTGCCGGATTTTTTCCAAACAACAAAAAACTGGTGACCATCGCTGATGCGTCTGGAGCTTGTTTCTCCGGGCAAAACCAAAGAGGATTATCTGCGGACCGGGATTGAAGATTTTGCCGGACGCATCAGCCATTATGCCAAAATAGAGATCAAGGCGGTCAAGGAAAAAAAAGGCATTGCTGATTCGGATCGGGCTCGGGAAACAGAGGGAAAACTTCTGCTGGAAAGCTGCAGTAAATCGGCTTTTCTTGTTGTCCTTGATCCGGCGGGAAGACAGGTGTCATCGGAGAAATTTGCTGAACTTGTTGGAGACTGGGAAAATCAGGGGAAACAGGTTGTTTCATTTATTATCGGTGGCCCGGAAGGGCTTTCGGAGACCGTTGTCAAAAGGGCTGATCTCGTACTCAGTCTTTCCTCCATGACCTTTACCCATGAAATGGCACGGCTGTTGCTGCTTGAGCAAATCTACCGGGCCTATTCCATCAAGGCCGGGACAAAGTATCATAAATAGATTCAGACAGCCTCAACTGCGGTCACTTCCTCCACCTCTGATCTGAGAAATTTTTCAATCCCTTCTTTCAAGGTTATCTGGGACATGGGGCAACCTTTGCAAGCTCCAGTGAGTTGCACCTTTACAATTCCGTTATCCGTCACGTCAACAAGCAGCACATCTCCCCCATCTTTCTGGAGGGTGGGCCGGATTCGATCCAACGCATCCTGTACTTTTTCTCTCATGAAAGAGACTCCTTTTCCTGAAATTTGTCTATGAACATAGCATAGAGCCGGTTTGAAGACAAGCACGGGATACATCAGTTCATTTGTCTCTGGTATTTTGAAAAAGAAATATCTTATAATAGTACCATTGGTGTTTCTTGAAAGAAGAATTTTGCTCTCAACCTATTTAGTCAGAATCATTGTGGAGAAACTCCATGAGCAGGCAGGCGAAAAGAAATATTTTGCTCGAAGTCGGGACAAATGAACTGGAAGTCATCACTTTTTATCTCGAATGGATTGATCCCGACACGCACAAGATCCATAAAAACACGTACGGGATCAATGCGGCAAAGGTGAGAGAACTTGTCGCGTATCCTGATGAGATAACGGAAGTGATGAACAGCATGTCCTGCGTCAAGGGCGTTTTTTTTCTTCGCAACCACACCATCCCCTTAATTGATCTTTGTGAGTGGTTTTCCTATCTGGCAGAGGACTACGAGGGCGGGGATAATAAACGGGTGGTTATCGTTGCGGAACTAAACGGCAAGCCTTTCGGTTTTGTCACCCATGGAGTTGACAAGGTGTACCGTATTTCTTGGTCACAAATGACGCCGCCTCCGCCGCTTATCGCACCAAGCCAGAGTATTACCGGAATATGTCAGGTTGATAATCTTATTATACAGATGATCGACTTTGAGAGAATTGTCGGCACCATTGATTCGAGCATGGTCATGAAATCAAATCTTGTTGATGAGGATGTCCGGAAGATTGAAGAAAAATATGACAAGGTCGTTCTGGTGGTCGATGATTCAAGGGTTGTTCTCATGCAGTTGACAAAAAAACTGCAGAGTTCCGGATTCAAGGTTGTTCCGAAGCCGGATGGTCGGGCGGCTTTTGAGTTTCTTGAAGATCTAAGAGCACAGGGTGATGTTGATAAAAAAATTCTGGCCATTATTTCCGATATTGAAATGCCACGAATGGATGGGCATCATTTGTGTATGCGAGTCAAACAGCAACCGGCTTACAGGGAAATTCCCCTTCTTCTTTTTTCTTCAATGATTACTGATGCATTGAGGCGTAAAGGGGAATCCGTCGGAGCTGATGACCAGGTGGCAAAACCTCAAATTGATGAACTGATCAAAAGAATGCAGGATTGTATTAAACGTCTTGACAGAGGATAAACATTTCTGCAAAAAAATGAAAAGGAAGCTTTCTCAAAAGGGCAAAAAAGGAAGTTTGAGTTAAAAACGTCAGCGACAAAAGGACTTCTTTGTTGACCGTGCACCTAAGATTAGCTATATAGAGAGGGCAAAAATTCTTCAGCTGTTTCAAAATCTACATTCAGTATGTCAATCTTTTGAATGCCAATTCATGTCAACTTATGTAAGGAGCGAAAACATGGGAAAGAATCACGATAAAGCCTTTATTCTCTGGTTTGATGATATCGGGATTGAAGATGTGCCGATGGTCGGCGGAAAAAACGCCTCTCTTGGAGAGATGTATCAGAAACTCACTTCAAAAGGAGTTGCCGTTCCCCATGGCTTCGCCATTACCGCTTACGCCTACCGCTACCTGTTGGAAAAAGCCGGAATCGAGAAGTCAATCAGGGAGGTTTTGGCCGATCTTGATACCCATGACATGAAAAATCTCTCCGAACGTGGAGAAAAGGTGCGTAATATCATCAGGACCGCGGAATTCCCTGATGATCTGCGTCAGGCGATTATAGAATCATATAAGAAAATGGAAGCCGAGTACGGTCCGAATGTTGATGTTGCCGTTCGTTCTTCCGCGACCGCCGAGGATCTGCCCGACGCTTCATTTGCCGGGCAGCAGGAAACGTATCTTAATATTCATGGGTATGACAATCTTATTCAGAACTGTCGCAAATGTTTTGCCAGCCTTTTTACCAACCGGGCCATTTCCTATCGACACGACAAGGGATTCGGCCAGTTTGACGTCTATCTTTCCATTACTGTCCAGAAAATGGTGCGCAGTGATTCCGCCTCTTCAGGCGTTATGTTTTCCATTGACACGGAGAGCGGCTTTAAAGATGCCGTTTTTCTGACCGGGGCCTGGGGGCTTGGTGAAAACGTTGTGCAGGGTGCGGTGAACCCGGACGAATTTTATGTCTTTAAACCCACCTTAAAAGAGGGGAAAAAACCTATTGTCAGCAAACGGGTCGGCAGTAAAGAGATAAAAATGATATATGATAACGACCCCAGTACAAAAGAGCCAGTCAAAAACATTCCCACAACTCCGGCCGAACGCGGCATGTATATCATTACCGATGACGAGATCCTCCAGCTTTCCCGATGGGCATGCATCATTGAGGATCATTACAATAAAGGGATGGATATCGAGTGGGCAAAGGATGGCGACGGAGTCAACGTTGGAACCGGCAAGCTTTTCATCGTCCAGGCCCGGCCTGAAACCGTTCATTCCCAGGCATGCAAGAAAACCATGGAAACCTATGTCCTTAAGGAAAAGGGCGAGGTCATCGTTGAGGGACAGGCGGTTGGCACAAAAATCGGTCAGGGTGTTGCTCATGTCATAAAAGACACTGCTCATATCGGTGACTTCAAAAAGGGCCAGGTGCTGGTTACGGATATGACCGATCCCGACTGGGAACCCATCATGAAAATCGCCGGCGCCATTGTTACCAATCGTGGTGGCCGCACCTGTCACGCCGCCATCATCTCCCGCGAGCTTGGTATTCCCTGTGTTATCGGCACTGAAAACGGTTCGGAAATCATCAAGACCGGCACAGAGGTGACGGTTTCCTGTGCTGAAGGCGAAACCGCCTATATATACAAGGGGCTGCTTAACTTTGAGGTGGAAAAACTTGACCTTGATTCGGTTCCGGCCACCCGTACTAAAATTATGATGAATGTCGGTATTCCGGAGAAGGCATTTTCCGAATCACAGATTCCCAACGAGGGTGTCGGCCTGGCCCGTGAAGAGTTCATCATTAACTCTCACATCGGCATTCACCCCCTTGCTTTATACAACTTTGAATCGCTTAAGGCGAAAGCGGCCAACGACACCAAGGTCGCAGATGTGGTTGCGGAAATAGAGAAAAGAACCAGTGCCTATCCTGATGACAAAAAACAGTTCTTTATCGACAAACTTGCTGAAGGTGTCGGCCGGATCGGCGCCGGTTTTTACCCGAAAGATGTTATTGTTCGCCTTTCGGATTTCAAGAGTAATGAATATGCCAATCTGGTTGGCGGTAAATTTTATGAGCCGGAGGAAAGCAACCCGATGATCGGCTGGCGTGGCGCCTCACGTTACTATGACCCGAAATACCGTCCTGCTTTCGAGCTGGAATGCCAGGCCTTGTTGAAAGCCCGCAATGATATGGGACTGACCAACATAAAATTGATGGTGCCTTTCTGCCGTACACCGGAAGAGGGCAAGAAAGTCATTCAGGTCATGAAGGAAAACGGTTTGGTGCAGGGTGAAAACGGTCTTGAGATCTACGTAATGTGTGAGATTCCAAGCAACGTAATTTCCGCTGATGCATTTGCCGATGTTTTCGACGGATTTTCTATCGGTTCCAATGACCTTACCCAGCTCACACTCGGTCTTGACCGCGATTCCGACCTGATTGCCCATATCTTTGATGAGCGCAATGACGCCGTCAAAACCATGGTGAAAATGGTTATTGATACGGCAAAACGGCGCGGCAAGAAAATCGGCATCTGTGGTCAGGCGCCCAGTGATTTTCCCGAATTTGCCACATTCCTTGTTGAGTGCGGCATTGACTCGATGAGTCTTATCCCTGATACGGCGATAAAAACAAGGCTCGCTGTTCACGAAAAGGAAAAAGAACTCGGAATAGCTCCCTGAGCTATTCCAATTCGCTTTATATAGTCACCAATAAAAAAGGCCGGGAATACCCCGGCCTTTTTTATTGTCTTTAAGACTTTTCTGATTCGATATTTAATTTCCCAATTTCTCCAACCTGCCTTTTGCAGCATCCACCTGGTCACTGCCCGGATATTCAGCCAGTATTTTATTGTAAACAATCTTGGCAGTTTCCGCATCCTGTAGTTTTTCAAAAGCCATGCCCTGTTTGAAAAGGGCTGCCGGAGCTTTAGCGTGATTGGGATAATCGGCAATGACGTTCTGATACTCGAGAATGGCCATGGCGAATTCATCCTGATTAAAAAGACAGTCGCCAATCCAGAATCTGGCATTTATGGCGAGTTCATCGTTTGGATGTTTTTTTGCGAATTGGGCAAAAACATCCTGCGCCTCTTTATATTTTTTTTCTTTAAAAAGGTCCAGTCCCTGATCATAGCTGGAGTTGCCGGATGTTTTGGCTTGTGTCTGATTGGGTTGGATTGCCGTGACGGTTTGGGGAACCTCCTGCTGGTCGCTGCTGCTAACCGCACTGGGGGATTTTTTGATTTTGACCGGAGTTATCTCGTGTGGCTGCGTACTTCTGCCGGCAAGTTCCGCTTTTTTTCTCGCTAATTCGGCTGCAAGGGCCGCAGCTCTGGCCTGCTCTTCCTGCATTTCAGACAGATTCGTATGAACGTTGGCGAGACGGGTGTCAATTTCACTGGTGCTTGACTCGACAGTGCTGATCCTCTCCTGCAAAGTCCCAGCCTGTTCTTCTGTTTTTTGATTCAGCAAGGATATTTCTTCCTGAAGTTTCTGGTTTTCCGCTTGCAGATTTCGATAACGATGGCGGGATTCGTCAAGTTGACCTTTGATCTGGAGCAATTCGGCGTTTAACTTTTCCATGTTGCTTCCCATTCCTGCCTGTTGCTTACGCATTATTTCCACCGAAGTGCCGGCATTATTTTTAAGCTGTGATAATTCATTTTCCAGTTCAACAAGTCTGTTGTCCATACTGCGGAACTGAAGCTGGAGACCACGGAAATCCTGGTCGGTCACACAGCCTGAAAGCATGGGTAGAAGGCCTGCGGCAATAAGCGAAATAAGGGAGCGGGAAAAAAATTTCTTCATTGGTGACCTCTTGAGTGTAAGTCCATTAAAAAAAGCTGTTTCATCAGTTTATTCGGTTGGACCATTGCGGGGTGATCTGGTTTCCGTCCAATGAGAACAACTGCCGCATTTCCTGGCCATTATGAAAGATTGCATAGATTTTTTTTGCATTGCCGACAGTCCGGCTGAAAACGATCTGCCTTGAGTCTGGAGACCAGCTGGGTGCTTCATGGTCTCCACCTGAAGACGTCAGTTGTGTGGGTGCGCCACCACCGTTTGGAGAAATTTTGAAAAGCTGATAGGCACCTTCATAACGAGCTGTATAAACAATCCATTGTCCATCCGGGGACCAAGCTGGCGTGGTGTTTTCATTGCCTTGATAAGTCAGTCTGCGGGTGGATCCGGAATTGTAATCCATGATGTAGACTTGTGGTTCACCGCTGCGGTCGGAAACGAAGGCGAGTTGGCTGCCGTCCGGTGAAAAATTTGGAGAAACATTGATACCGGCATTTGCCGTCAGGCGCCTGACGACAGAGCCGTCCGCTATGTTCATCTGATAAAGGTCCGGGTTGCCGTCTTTACTCAAGGTTATAATCATTGAACGTCCGTCTTGGGTCCAGGCCGGAGCCATATTGAGTCCAACTCTGCGGGAAATAGCCTTGGTTGTTTTGTCCTGGGAAAGATCGGTAATGTAAAGATTAGCGTTACCTCGATGATAGGAAGTGTAAGCCATGCGGGATACATCAGGAGAAAGGCGTGGTGCAAGAGAAAGAAATTTGTGCCGTGTAACCTGTCGAACGGAATCACCAAAAATATCCGTGAGATAAATTTCCTTGTTGCCGGTTCTATCCGAAACAAAGGCGATTTTGGTGGTGCTGACTCCCGGGTTGCCCGTCAGTTTTTCAACAACCTGATCGCAGTACTTCAGCACTGTTTTTCTGCCTTGGTTTCTGTTCATGCTGAATTTGCGGCCGAGGACCATTTTCCCTTCAGACACGTTCTGCAGGCGCAGTTCCAAATTGACATTGTCTCCAGTGATGACATATTGGCCCAAGATGACATAATCCGCCCCGAGAGTGGTCCAGTCAGCATCCTGCATGCCGCCATATGATTCAGGGGGAATCGTTTTCAGGAAACCGTGAAAATCAAGGGCCTTTCCGGTCAGTATGGCCAGTTCCCGACCGGCTTTCTGTATCTCACCGGGATGGTTCAGATCCTGGAAGTAAGGAACGGCAACAGGCACTTTTTTTGACTCCGCGCCGGTGATGTCAAGATTGACTCTTTTCGCAGCCGGAACGGGATTGGCAAGAGACAGAAAAAGCGCTGCAAACAGAATGGAGTAAAGGTATTTTTTGAAATGTTTCATGTTATTGTCTATGGGAGTTTAATTGTTATTCCATGCCGCTTGGATGAAAAACGAGGCCGATTTCCAAACTGTCTTCGTTTATTCCCGGGGGAAATGGCGGAAGCGGCAACGATTCTTTCAGAGTTTTTTCGACAAACTGATCAAAATAAGGATTGGCTGATTTTTCTTCAAAATAATGGTCAGTCACGGTTCCGTCACGTTGTACATGCACAACTATGACGGATTTTAAATCATTTTTCCATTCCTGCAGGGCAGGTAAAATCCAGTGTTCATGAATTTTGTTTGAAACAGCAATGTAATAAAGTTTCAAAGCCGCATCAAGTTCGGAGTTGCTTCCTGAGCCGGTCGCGGATGTAGATGTGGATGACAAGGCGGTTGATTTTTCCGCGGTGGATGATACGGTTTCGCCTTTTCCGGACGGACGCTGGGAACGGATGGCCTGGCGAAGTTTGGCGACAGCTTCATCAGCGGCAACGGCGGCCTCAGCCTCCATTTCCCGTGCTTTCTGCATTTCCTTTTGTCTGTTCAGATTCGCCTTAATACGATCCAGGGCCTGATCGATTTTCTTCTCTTCAATCTTGGGCGTTTCCGCCGGTTTTTTCGGCTTTAAATCCTTTTTAACCTGTCGTGGTTTCAAGCTTATCACTTCAGCCGGTTCTGTCGATTCAGATTGAACCGGAACCGGTGGAACCGTTTCGGTGATAACCGGTTTGGCTATCGGCTCTTCAATGGGCTTTTCAATTATTTTTTCGACCGGCGGAGTGACTTTTGGAGGAGGAGTCTCTTTTGCCGGCGGCGGAGGTGGTGGTGGCGGTTTATTATCGATGGTCGGTGGCGACTCAACTGCATCAAAAAGATTGACCGTGTAGATTTCTTCGTGTTTGTTAAAGTTGAAAAAAGACAGGGGAAACGCCAGCATGAACGTGACGAACAGGTGAATCCCCACAGCGAAAAAAAGTGTTTTTTTTCTATGTTCGGAAACAAAACGCTCTATGGTGACCAAGCGGTTTCGTTCATCTGAAAAATCCGTGACGATTGGCATGACTCAACGTTTCTTTTCTTCCGGTTTTGTCACCATGCCGAGTTTGTTGAACCCGGCATCCTTGACGCTTGCCATTACTTCAGCAACAATGCCGTACGGCACATTTTTGTCCGCCTTGAGAAGAATGGTTTTCTCAGCATCGGTTTGTGCCAATTTGTATAGCTCCTGCTTCAGGATATTAATGTTTCCCTGGATCTTGCCGAGTGATATTGTCCCTTTTGCGTCAATGGATATAATAACCGGATGCTCATCCTGGCGTAGCGGTTTAGCAGTGGTTTCCGGAAGGTTGACATCTACTCCCTCGGTCATCATCGGGGCCGTAACCATGAAGATTATCAGCAGTACGAGCATCACGTCAACCAGAGGAGTGACGTTGATTTCTGCGACAACCGACCGTTTTCCCTTTTTACCTATTGGTCCCATGGTTTTTTACCTTAGCAGCGGGAAATAAGATCTCTTTCGACGAGGTTGAGGAAGTCGCTGGCGAAACTCGCCATGTTGCCCTCAAAGTCATCCACTTGACTCGAATAGTAATTGTAGAAAATTACAGCCGGTATCGCAACCGCAAGTCCTGCGGCTGTGGCCACGAGTGCTTCAGAAATTCCGGGAGCGACGACTGCAAGAGAGGCTGAGCCACGGGCGCCGATTTCCTTGAAAGAGGCCATGATTCCCCATACGGTGCCGAAGAGTCCGATAAATGGCGTGGAACTTCCGGTGGTGGCGAGAAAAGAAAGGGATTCGCCCAACAGCGAAGCTTCCTTGTCCACTGACTTGTTAAGAACCCTTTTCAGGTTTTCCATTCCGGCAAGACACATCTCAAGGGTTTGAGGTTCTCCGTTGGTGCTTGTTTTGCGTTTTCCGATTTTTTGCAGTTCGGCATAGCCTGACCTGAATATGGCGGCTTCGGGACTGAGAGAGGCGTCAAGCGCCGACTTGTATGCCTCGGCAAGTGTTTTACTGCTCCAGAATTTATCAAGGAACTGCTTTGATTCAGTCTTGACTTTCTTAAAGAGCATTTGTTTTTGAAAAACAATATACCAGGACATTAATGAAAAAAAGAGAAGAAGCATCATGACAAACTTAACTACCAGTCCTGCATTCCAAAACATGGTGAAAATATTTAGTTCTTGCACAATAATTCCTTAATAATAATTAGCTCTAGGTGGATTAAATCGGATAAAAAAGGGAGGATATTTGTTACTGGTTAGTGATAAAATGAAACTTCTAATGAAACAGGGGTAATAACGATATTCCCGGGTAGAAAAACAAATGATATGACATCGCAATCGGAACCTCGAAAATCAGCTTATTATCAGTTTCATTAAAACTCAGTATTATATATACCCTTTTTTTACTATTTCAAGAAATTTTTATAGAAAGTTGAAACTGTCTCGTCGAGTAAAAGGACGAGAGCTTGCAAGAAAAGTTCCATTTCTGCCATGGATTTTGTTTTTTTTAGCGGATTTTTTTGACAGAGAGCGTGAAAAAGGGTAATTAATTCTGTTTTTTTTAAAAATGCGGTTATTAATTTTGACAAATTTATTGTAAGGCTACAGAAAACATGAAAGCTATCAAGGTAGGACTTATAGGGTTTGGAACCGTCGGCAGCGGGACTGCTCAGGTACTTTATGATCAAGCTGAACGCATAAAAAAAAGAACCGGGACATCCATTGTCTTGAAAAAAGTTGCGGATATTTCCGTTGGAAGTCTTCCGACCCAATTTTGCGACACCGAATTGACGAGAGATGCCGCGGATATCATAAATGATCCTGAGATTGACATTGTCGTTGAGCTTATCGGCGGGACAACGTTGGCGAAAAAATTCATTCTTGAGGCGATCAACCAGGGGAAACATGTGGTGACCGCCAATAAGGCGCTTCTTTCCGAGCATGGAATGGAAATTTTTACCGCTGCTCATGAAAAGAACGTGGAAATCGGTTTTGAGGCCAGCGTCGGTGGGGGCATTCCGCTCATAAAAACCCTCAAGGAAGGTCTGGTCGCCAATAAGATACTGACCATCATGGGAATCATGAACGGCACCGGCAATTATATCCTGACCCAGATGACCGACCATGGAACCCCCTTTGAAGAAGTCCTGAAAGAGGCGCAGGAGAAAGGGTATGCCGAAGCCGATCCAACCTATGATGTTGAAGGGATTGATACGGCGCACAAACTTGTCATCTTGATGACCATGGCCTACGGTATGGATGTGCGCCTTGAGGATGTCATATGTGAGGGGATTACCCGTATCGAGCCCATCGACATCGAATTTGCCAGGGAATTCGGATACCGCATCAAATTGCTTGCCGTCAGTCGCAACCACGGTGAGCATGTGGAGGCGCGTGTTCATCCGACCATGGTTCCGGAAAAACACATGCTGGCCAACATCAATGGAGCATACAACGGTTTCTATTTTACCGGCGACATGGTTGAAAACATACTCCTTTACGGCAAGGGCGCCGGCAAGATGCCGACCGGCAGCGCGGTTGTGGCTGATGTGGTGGATATTTCCAGAAACATCATCTGCAATGCAGTCAATCGGGTTCCCAGTCTGTCCTATCAGCACAAACATATTGCGCCGCGACGCATTACTCCCCTGGAAGAGCTCAGTTTTCCCTATTATTTCAGGTTTTCTACCCTGGACAAACCTGGCGTGCTGTCGAAAATTTCCGGCATCCTCGGCAAATACGACATCAGTATCGAATCGGTCATCCAGAAGGGGAGGGAGAAAAAAGGAACTGTTCCAATCGTCATGCGAACCTATGAAGCGCAGGAAGCCTCGGTGAGAAAAGCTCTGGAGGAGATCAATGCGCTTGAGAGCACTACTGCTGAAACAGTGAAGATCAGAATCCTTGTCGATGAAGAATAAAATGAAATATGTCATACTGGTTGGAGACGGCATGGGTGATTTCCCTCTTGATGAACTGGATGGAAGAACTCCCATGGAAGCCGCCCGAACACCGGCCATGGATTTTATCGCTCAACACGGCATTCTGGGGCAGGTGCAAACTGTTCCCCAGGGTTTTCCTCCCGGCAGCGATGTGGCCAATCTGTCTCTTCTCGGATACAGGCCTGAAGAAGTTTACTCCGGTCGTTCTCCCTTGGAAGCGGCAAGTCTTGGGGTTGATCTGCAGGAGAACGAGACCGCCTTCCGTTGCAACCTGGTTAACCTGCGTCACGAAGGTGACAGGATCATCATGGTTGATTACAGCGGGGGCCATGTTGACACAAGCGAAGCGAGGGAATTGATTTCAGCGATCAACGATTCCATTTCCAGTGAAAAATTTACCCTCTATCCCGGGGTCAGTTACCGGCATCTTTTTATTTATCGTGGCAATCCGGCCGGGCTTGTTACTGTCCCTCCCCATGATTATACCGGTCAGGACGTGACATCATTCTGGAAGAAATACGAACTGCAGCCGATTCTGATGGAATTCATGAAAAAAGCGGGTCAGATTCTGGAGAAGCATTCGGTTAACAAGAAAAGGGAGAAACGAGGGAAGCTTCCTGCAAACGGAGTCTGGCTCTGGGGGCAGGGGAAAGCCCCTAAAATGTCAACTCTCCAGGAGAATTACGGGATCACTGGTACTCTGATTTCCGCGGTTGACCTCCTCAAGGGCATCGGTGTCTATGCGGGAATGGACATCATTAATGTTCCCGGTGCAACAGGCTATCTTGATACCAACTATCAGGGAAAGGTCGATGCGGCACTGAAAGCGCTCAACGATAAAGATTTTGTGCTTGTTCACGTCGAAGCACCTGATGAAACCGGGCATCAGGGGTTACTTCAGGAAAAAATCAGGGCAATAGAGGATTTTGACGATAAAATTGTTCGCCCCATTTTGGATGCCATGCTCAAGGAAAAGGAAACGGATTTTCGACTGGTGGTATGCATGGATCACCTTACCCCTTTGAGCTTGAAAACCCATGCGGCTGATCCGGTTCCTATTGCCCTCTTTGATTCCCGCAATCCGGAGAAAAAAAACATCAGCTGTTATAGCGAGAAAAACGGTGCCTTGTCCTCTCTTCATTTTGTGAATGGAGAGAAGTTTTTTCGTTTCGTGATTGAAAAATAAAAAACTCGAGTAAAAATGTCCATCCTTAAGATCAACCTTCGGGACCCTGTTCATCAGTGCTTCTACCGAGTTCTCTATGGTGACACTGATGCCGGAGGAGTGGTTTATAACGCCAACTATCTCCGCTTTTTTGAACTTGGTCGGTCGAGCTTCATGCGGGAATATGTCTGTTCCTACCGACAAATAGAAGAACAGGGGTTCATTCTGCCGGTAGTGGAAAGTTATCTGCGCTACAAGGCGCCGGCTCGATATGATGATCTTCTTTCCGTCAAAACATCCATGCAGCAGATTTCAGCCTATTCATGGCGCTTTAATCATCACGTTCTGAAAACCGAGGAAAATAGATTGCTGGTTAAAGGATTCACTGTCCATGCCTCAGTGAGCATGGAGGGGAAACTGGCGAAACTTCCATCCGGCATTATCAAACAGATGAGCCTTGTCTCCAGTCCGTTTGAACCTTGATTGATTTCATAAATTTTTAATTTCCTGGAAAAACTGTAGCAGAGAAGCGATAGTGTGAACATTTGTGTTGTTCGGACTGAATGGCGAACATTTTTTTTATAGTGTTCGCCATGCGACACTCAGCCATGTTTTTTGTAACATCGTCGTTGACACCATTTATCCAATCCTGTAAGAATACATACTTTGTGATAGATTTAGCTTAAATAGGTCTTGCCAATGGTGATTATGTGGAAAATGTATGATGAAAGATGACGGTGAAAATTCCATGGTGGATGTTTATCGTTTTCTTGCCCAGGCGATGCGATATCCGACACCTGATTGGTTTACGGATCAATACTTCTCGGTTTTACTCTCTCTTCTTTCTGAATTGCAGCTCAATGTGGAAAAGGATGAATTGCGGAAGGCTCAAAAAGAGTCTTTTGATTTTATAGAAGATATTCAGGTTGAACATACACGTCTTTTCATCAACGCAGTTCCCCATGTCATCGCACCGCCCTACGCATCTGTCCATTACAAGGGTGATGGGACTTTTTACGGCAGCAGAATCGCTGAAGCTACGAAGAAATTTTACAGGGAAAAGGGGTTTTCCCTGGTAAAGGAAGATGATCTTCCTGACCATATCGTTTACGAATTGGAATTTTTAGCTTTACTTACTCAAGAAGATGAAAAAGGGGAAAGAGAGTTTCTCGATAAATTTTTTATCCCCTGGTTTTCAATTTTCATGAAGAAGGTTACTCGGGAGGCTCACCATCCCTATTATCGGGTGGTGATGAAACTAATCGATTTTTTTACGAGGGAGGGGCTTTAAATATGTCTATCAAAATGACACGACGCAAGTTCCTGCAAACAACGTCTTTGGCAGCTGCGTCGATTCCGCTGGCCAAAGTTGTGTCGGCGGAAACAGGATTTGCACCAAACAAATTTACGGCACCGGGTAGTGTGGTCGGCACGGAGACGGTGACCGGCGGTGTCTGTGAGATGTGTTTTTGGCGTTGTAATTTGGTGGGGAAGGTAAGAGATAAAATGCTTGTCAAGCTCGAAGGGAATCCGAAGAGCATCGATAATGGTTCTGCCATTTGTGCACGGGGAAACGCTGGTGTCAAGCTGCTTTATGATCCGGATCGCTTGAAGTATCCGATGAAAAATATTGGTGAAAGAGGCAATCCAAAATGGAAACGCATCACCTGGGAAGAAGCCCTTGATGAATGCGCGACCAAACTGAAAGCCGTTGAAACCAAATACGGAGCCCATGGTATCGCCATGTTTCCTCATGGTGCATCGGCAAAATATCCCATGGAATACCTGGAAAACGTTATAGGCACTCACAATGTGAGTGAAGCGTCCTTTTTTCAATGCCGTGGTTTGCGTGATACCGGTTACATGGCTACCTTCGGGACACCTCCGGGTGAAAATGTCGACATGCCGAATGCCAAGGTGATTTTCCTGGTTGGTGATCATCTTGGTGAAAACGTTCATGTTTCTCACCTGAAAAGATATCTGAAAGGCCTTGAAAACGGCGCAAAACTTGTCGTGCTTGATCCCCGTTATTCCGCTTCAGCCGCCAAATCCGATATCTGGGTGCAGATTAAACCCGGTACGGATACCGCTTTCATGTTGGCTGTGATGAATTACCTGCTTGAGAAAAATAAATACGATAAAAAATTTGTTGGCGAACATTGTGTCGGGTTTGAAAAATTCAAGAAAGGCATTTCTCATGCTTCACTTGATTGGGCCGCCGGAATCTGTGATGTTCCTGAAAAACAGATCCGGGAAGTCGCTGAACTGCTTGCCGCCAACGCCCCGAATGTTTCCGTTCATCCGGGTCGTCATGTGAGCTGGCATGGTAACGACTTTCAGCGCATGCGCGCTCAGGGCTGTCTGACCGCACTGCTTGGCGCCATCGGAGTTCCCGGCGGTTTTGTTAAACCGAAAGGGGTCAAGGTGAAAGGAATCGGCTGGCCGAAGGGTGAGCATGGTGGAGATCACAATCTCCGTGTGATGGCGAATAAATATCATTATTCTCCTCCAGGCACTCCCACGGATCTTATCAGGGAAGCCTGCATTACCGGCAAGCCATATCCCATCAAAGGTTGTGTCATCTGGGGCCAGAACCCAATGCAGACCATTCCAAATCAACAGAAAACGATAGATGCCTTGAAACAGATGGATTTCGTCATGTGCGTTGATGTCATGCCCACCGACATCACCATGTATGCGGACATCCTGCTGCCTGAAGCGTGCTATTTAGAAAGATACGACTACATCAAAACAGGCACCCAGTGGAATTTCGCCGATCCGCATCAGCAGTTTATTTCACCCAGAATGCCGCTTGTTGACGCCATGTTTGAGCGTAAAGACGAAATCTGGATTACCAACGAACTGGCCACACGGATGGGCTACGGTGATAAAATTCCAGTGAAAAGTCAGGAGGAAAAGGTTGATAAAGAACTTGCTACCGTTAATCTTTCCATTGAGCAGATCAAAAAGGAAGATGGAATCCATATTCAACCCGGCAAAGATCCATATGGCGTTGCAGACGATTTTGAGGTTCTTCTTTATAATGAAGACCTGGAGGACAACGGCTATCCCGGTATACCGACCTATGTGGCGGTGGAAGAAATTCCCACGGGTTTTGCCCGTCTCGTTTATGGACGTTCTCCTGTCCACACCTTCAACCGCAGCCAGAATAATGTCTGGCTGAATTATGAAATGCCGGTTAATCCAGTCTGGGTCAATGATGAAGTCGCAAATAAGCTGGGACTTAAAGATGGTGACGAAGTAAGTCTGGTAAACAGCGAGGGGGTTGTTTCCTCTGCAACAAGTATTATCAAATCTACCCCGGGTATCCGTAAGGATACCATTTATATTGCCCATGGTTATGGCTCAAAAAACCCGATGATGACCGCCGGCGTTAATAAAGGCATAGATGATCAGGAATTGATCACAAAACTTGCAGTTGATCCGGAAACAGGCTGCCACGGTATGCGCAACAATTTCGTAAAGATTGTCAAGAACGGTAAAACTCTTGATATCTCGGCATGATTAATGGTTGAGATATAATGATTATGCCCTATTTGATATTTATCATTAAGACTTAAACGACTGTACGTCTTTAAGGAGGTAAAACCCTTATGCAGTATGGAATGATAATTGATTTGAACAGATGTATCGGCTGCCATGCCTGCGCCATTGCCTGCAAGGCGGAATGGGATGTGCCGGCCGACAAGGGTCGGAACTGGGTGCATCGTCTCGGCCCGGCTAAAACACCTGAAGGTCTTGCATCCACTTATTATCCGGGACTTTGCAATCATTGCAATAAGCCCGCGTGTGTGGATGTCTGCCCCGCGGACACCATTGAAAAAACATTCAAGGATAGTAAGACAGGTCAGACGAAAACACTGCAGGTTGCCGCTACCTACAAGGATCCATTCAACGGAACCGTCCAGATTGATCAGGACCGCTGTCTTGGCTGCGGCGCCTGTGCCGACGCCTGCCCCTATAATGCCCGTTATGTCAATAAGGACATTGTTAACGAGGAGATCGGCGGTGAAGGCATCGCCGACAAGTGCACGTATTGCATGCCCCGGGTGGAGCAGGGACTGCAGCCCGCATGTGTCCAGACCTGTTTGGCAAACGCCCGGATCTTCGGTGATCTTGACGACCCGAATTCCGAGGTTTCCCAGTATGTCAAGAAGGGAGCGGCGGGATTAACATCAGCCGCCGTAAATATCGGACCAAACTCCCGTTATTATGGGAATAAAAAAGACATGCACTTGCTGACCAGTACATCGACACCAATTGAGATGCCTTCTGCTTCACTGCGTCGAAGCCTTATGGCCCGTTTGAAGCCTGAGATGAAAAAGGCCAAAAGCCTTGGTCTTCTCGGACTTGCCGGTGCTGTCGTTTTAAAGGGATTCAGTGAGGGCGAAAGCAAATAATCCAGCTTCTGTAATTGGCAACCAACAAAACAAGCCTGCTTTTTAAGCAGGCTTGTTTTGTTCGATCAGCAGGAAATCCCAGCGGCACGCTATTTTTTTTTGTCTTTTTTGGAAAGATACATTCTTTTGTCAGCTTCAGCGATGAGCTCATCAATATGGGCTGTCTTTTCGCCATCATAAGTTACGACTCCGATGCTGACGCTAATGTCAAAATCAAGTTCATTTTCCCTGTTTGCCTCGTCAAGCAGAACCTTGAAGCGTTCCATCAGTTTTTGTTCTCCCTCTTCTTCGGACCCGTCCGAAACCAGCACGGCAAATTCGTCGCCCCCGAGTCGGGCAATTATATCGGACCGCCTGAAAGAAGAGAGTATTTCTCCTACCTTAATAAGGAGAATATCTCCTATTTCATGACCATAGGTGTCATTAACGATTTTCAAATTGTCAACGTCGGCAAAAAGCAACATCAGTTTCCCTATTTTCCTGTCGGCAATGCGCAGCTGTTTTTTTGCCATCATGAGAAAACCGCGGCGATTCAACAGGCCTGTTAATTCATCTGTTATTGAAAGGGAATGGAGCTTTTCTTCGAGTTTTTTTTGTTCAGTAACATCAAGAAAACTTTTGACGATAAACTTTCTGTCGTTGATAAAACATTCGGTGGAGGTTTTGAGAATATGGATTTTTTGTCCCCGACTGTTGGTGACCATCTGTGTTGTTGCCTGGCTGGAGCATCTGCTAAACGAACCAACTGGTGATTCCTGATATCGGGGTTGAGGAACAAAGTTGTCGTAGTGTTTTCCTTCCATTTCGTTCTTGCTCAACCCGAACACTTCAAGAGCTCTGGGATTAGCGTCAACAATCAGACTCGTTTCCCCATCTATCACCAGGATACCCGCCTGGACAGAGTGAAAAACTGAATGAAGATATTCTTTGGTTTCCTTGAGTCGTTGTTCTGCAACTTTAGTTTTGCTGATGTCCTTGATAATGGCGATAACAGTTTTGCTTTCCCGATCTTTAACAGGGAGAAAATTTATGGCAACCTGTCGGTTGTTGAAAAGAACCGGTGTGTCATCGTTGATTTGGAATGATTTCTTTTTATCAGAGTTTCGCAGGATGTCGATAATCCGTAACTGGTCGGATCCTGAGAAAAAAGAGGTGAAATCCATGGCCAGCAATTTTGCCTGGGACATTCCGGCAAGCATTTCCGCTGACGGATTGGCAAAAATAATTCTGTTGTCAGGCGCTAATTCGACTATTCCCTCACTCATGTTATTTAAGACAACACGGAGATGTCGGTTGGCGGCAAGTAACTCGCGGGAGATTTCCCGAGGAAAAACCTCTTCCTCGCCAAAGACCATATGGCCGTGTTGCTGGTATTGGCTTTTGCTGAAAGTGAGAGACGCTTCGACCACATGGTTTACCAGATTCGGACCCTTGGCGATGCAGGCATGGACTCCTTTTATTTCGCATTCCCCGCGCGATTCAACCGCAACTCCGGAAATGACGATAATTGTGGTGTCGGCAAGTTCAGGCCGCCCTGCCACCATTTGACAGAACTGTTCTCCATTGATATTCGGCATGATAAGATCAAGAAAGATAATGTCAGGAATAAAATTCTGCAGAAGATCAAAGGCGCAAAGTCCGTCCTCAGCAGTCAAAACCTTGAAATTCTTTTTTTCCAAGGCGGAGGACAGCATCTTTCTGATCACCGGATTATTGTCAATTACAAGAATTTTTTTCATCAAATCCCGATTACGAATAATTACAAAAGGTCAAATTTGAATCTTATCAATTAGAGAGAAGAGGGTAAAGGGTAAAAACTCAAATGCATCAATAACCTTGTTGTCTCAGCGCCTCATACAGAACAATGCCTGCTGCCATAGCAAGATTGAGGCTTCTGATGTGGGGATTTGTCATGGGTAACGTGAAACAGCGATCGTGATAAAGACGAAGAATATCTTCCGGGAGTCCTTTCGTCTCTTTGCCGAAAATCAGAAAATCTCCCGGGCGGAATATTGCTTCGGTGTAAGTGCGAGTAACCTTCTTGCTGAGAAAATAGAGTCTCGTTTCGTCCTGAGCGGCAAGGAACTGATCAAGATTATCCCAGTAATGAATCGTAACATATTGCCAATAATCAAGCCCGGCACGTTTCAATTGCTTGTCATCAGTGCTGAACCCGAGCGGGCGAATCAGGTGGAGAATTGTGTCCGTGGCGCCACAAAGACGTGCTATACTTCCGGTATTTGGGGGAATTTCCGGTTCAACGAGGACAATATTAAAAGGTTTACGAATGAAGGACATTTAAAGCAGACGAATCTTGTCCTCAGGTTGCACAACCAGGCGACGGACATAAAGGGTGTCAGGTGCGGAAGTGGAATCTATCATGCTGACCAGCGTGTCCATTTTTTTCTTGAAATGGTCTACTTCCGTTCCCGCCAGGACGGTTTTGGGCAGCATTTCAAGGGAGAAAGGATCCTGGAACTTGCCGAGATGTTCCACCCGGTAATCAAGATGAGGGCCGGTGGAAAGGCCGGATGAGCCGACATATCCAATAATGTCTTTCTGATTGACAACGCTTCCTTTTTTCAGGTTTTTGGCAAAACGGGAAAGGTGTCCATAATATGTCTTGTATCCACCAGCATGGGAAAGAATTACCTGCCTCCCGAATCCTCCCTTGAAACCCATGAAAACAATCTTGCCATTAGAAGCAGCCATGATCGGTGTTCCAACCGGAGCGGCAAGATCCACTCCAAGATGGGGGCGAACAACTCCAAGAATAGGATGTTTTCGCTTGAAGGTGAAATTTGAGGTAACCTTGCCCACTGGAACAGGGGATTTGATAAAAGAGGCGCCGAGTTCCCGGCCCATGGCGTCATAATAAGTGCCATGATTGTTATCGTCCGGTGAATAAAAATAACCTTCAAAAGTTTGGGCGTTTTTCTGCTGATACTGAGCAAAAAGGATTTTGCCGTAGCCGATAAATTTTTCCTCTTTGTAGAATTCTTCAAAAACAAGCCTGAATGAATCCCCTTCCTGTGTTTCCGTGTTGAAATCGATACGTGATGAGAAAATGTCGGCAAATGCATACAAGAGAGACGCCTGCAAATTGTGTTGGGAAAAGGCGTCAAAAAGTGACGATGAAATCTCCCCGGCGATCATGCATGTTTTGACGTTGAGAGCAATCACATCCTTTTGTGCCTTAAAAGTGTCATCTTCTCGGGTGACCGAATAACAGTCAAGAGGTCCGGATTCATATTCACAGCGGAGAAGCCGGCCTTCCTCGTCGAGATAAACACGGTATTTGTCGTCGGGACGGAGACGCCTGAAATCCAAACAGTCGGCCAGATAATCGACAATTTGTTTCCGTACCTCGGCTGATAGATTGTATCTTTCCAGCGACTTGCTTAATGAGTCACCCCGGAGAAGTGTTCCCTCGATCAGCGTGTGAAAGAAGCTTTCAGGTTGGTCGATCTTTTCGGCATATTCCTCTTCAGGCGGCAGGGAGGCAATGGCGGGAGATGAAAGTTCATCTTGAGAAAAATAAAGACCGCTACCGATGAAAGTGATAACCAGAACAGCTATGGTGAAGTTAATCAAAAGAGTTTTATTTTCTTTTGTCATGAATATTCCTTGTGAAAATTATCGGAAAAAACATCCTTTAATTTTGTAGCAAAATCCTATGGTTGTTACAACATCTATTTGGAGAAAAAGTAAAAAAACGACCAAGGGCGGAATTTAAACATTTTATGAAAAAATTTGTTTGGTTGCCGTAACGCTTTCTGCGCCTTTTTTTTGAATAATTTCTCTTTCTCCTTGATAATGCAGCTTGTATTCTGTTATTTATTTGTCCTTTTGGTTTTACGTATTCTTTAATGTGGCAATATTTATGCAATTTTGGTGCCTTTGTATTTGATTGTTCCCTGCGATCGCAGGCATTTCTTAAATAAAAGGCTTTTTGTAAAAAAAACAGATGTATTTTGATATAAATACTCTATTTGCCGGACTTATCACCTGATAGGCCCCATAATAATGGAATAGGAGTGTTTGACTAAATGGCATTAATTGTTCAAAAATTTGGCGGTACTTCCGTTGCGAATCCTGAGAAAATAAAAGCGGTGGCGAAACGGGTCATGGATTGCCACAAAAAGGGCAACCAGATGGTAGTGGTATTATCGGCAATGGCCGGTGAAACCAACCGTCTTGTTGATCTGAGCAAACAGATGCAGCCGATACCGGATCCCAGGGAAATGGATGTTCTTCTTGCAACAGGAGAACAGGTAACTGTAGCTCTTTTTGCGATGGCGGTCAAGGCGGGAGGACTCGATTCGGTTTCCCTGCTTGGAGACCAGGTCAAAATCAGCACCGACACCATGCACACCAAGGCGCGCATCAAGGAGATCAATGCCGACCTCATTAAGACCCACTTGAATGAGGATAAGATAGTCGTGGTGGCCGGGTTTCAGGGGGTAACGGAAAGTGGGGATATCACCACTTTGGGCCGTGGCGGATCTGATACAACAGCCGTGGCGCTTGCGGCTGCCCTTCAGGCGGATCAGTGTGATATTTTCACCGATGTTGAAGGGGTTTATACAACGGATCCCAATGTGTGTCCGTCTGCAAGAAAGATCGACAGAATAACGTATGATGAAATGCTTGAACTGGCGAGTCTCGGTGCAAAAGTGCTTGATATCCGCTCCGTAAGTCTGGCTAAAAGATACAAAGTACCGGTCCATGTGCGCTCAACCTTTACGGAAACAGAAGGCACATGGGTTGTTGAGGAGGATAAAATTATGGAATCCATGTTGGTTTCAGGTGTAACATATAACAAGAATGAGGCTCGTATTACTTTTAGCAAAGTACCGGATACGCCGGGCACGGCCTCTCGCATATTTAATCCCATTTCTGATGCCGGCATCGTGGTGGATATGATTATTCAGAATACCAGGGAAGGGGACATGACTGATATGACCTTTACCGTGCCGCGCACCGATTATGATAAGGCGATGCTGGTTGTGGAAAAAATCGCAAAGGAAATCGGGGCGGAAAGTGTCACAGGTGATCCGAAGATAGCCAAGGTTTCCATTGTCGGTGTCGGCATGCGCAACCATTCAGGTATCGCTACCACGATGTTTCACATTCTGGCCCGGGAAAATATCAATATTCTCATGATTTCCACATCCGAGATCAAGATTTCCTGTGTCATCGAAGAAAAATATACCGAACTCGCGGTCAGAGCATTGCATGATGCCTTTGAACTTGATAAGGCAAATCTGGCTTTGGAAGAAAAATAATATGGAGAGGTTATGAGCAGACAACTGACAATATACGATACCACGTTGCGTGACGGCTGCCAGGCTGAAAACTTCAACTTGTCCGTTGAAGACAAGGTGAGGGTCAGTCTGAAACTCGATGAACTCGGTATTGATTTTATTGAAGGTGGCTGGCCAGGCGCTAATCCGGCAGCGACTCAGTATTTTGAGGAAATGAGAAATTACGAACTCAAACATACACAGATCGCGGCATTCGGCAGCACCAGGCTTTTTCATAATCCGGCTGATGCCGACGTGAACCTCAAGGCATTGATAGCCGCTCGTACGCCGGTCATTACCATCTTCGGCAAAAGCTGGGATATTCATGTTCACGCCGCGCTTCGGATTGAACTTGAAGACAATCTGCTCATTATCGAAGATTCACTCGCCTTTCTCCGTCCCCATGTCAGACATCTTTTTTACGACGCCGAGCATTTTTTCGACGGTTTCAAGAACAATAAGGAATATGCGCTCACAACCCTGGAAAGAGCTGTCAAGGGTGGGGCTGAGATGCTTGTTTTGTGTGACACCAACGGCGGCACACTTCCCACCGAAATACCTGATATCTTCAGGGAGGTGCAGAACCATCTTGCCAGATGCGGCCATCAGGTTCAACTGGGAATTCACGCCCATAATGATACGGAAACAGCGGTGGCTAATTCACTCGTTGCCATCACCATGGGTGCCAGCCAGGTGCAGGGAACTATCAATGGTTACGGAGAGAGGTGCGGCAACTGCAATCTGACCTCTGTTATTCCGGCTTTGGCGTTGAAATTGGGATACAATTTTGCAGCTGCCAATAACTTGAAAAACCTTAGTGAAACGTCCCGGTATGTCAATGAACTGGCCAATCTCCCCCACAACCGTTATCAGCCCTATGTCGGCGCGTCGGCTTTTGCCCATAAGGGAGGAATCCATGTCAGCGCTGTGCAGAGAAACCCGCTGACTTACGAACACATTGATCCGGAAAAGGTAGGGAATATCCGCAGAATTCTTATCTCCGATCAATCCGGTCGGAGCAATGTTCTGCATAAGGCCAAAAAGTTTGGTATAGATATCGACAGCCGCGATCCAGTGGTGACGTCGATCCTCAAAGAATTAAAAACACTTGAAAATCAGGGTTTTCAATATGAGGGGGCGGAAGCATCCTTTGAACTGCTGATGCGACGGGCGCTTGGTGTTCAGCGGCGATATTTCACCCTGATCAGTTTCAGGGTAATCAACCAGAAAAACGATATGGATCAGCCTCCCCAGGCTGAGGCAACCATACGTTTGGAGGTTGGTGGGGAAATGGTCCATACCGTTTCCTTGGGCGATGGACCGGTTAATGCCTTGGACAAGGCCCTGCGTAAAGCTCTTACCCGGTTTTATCCGTCTTTAGCTGAAATGTGGCTTAATGATTATCGGGTTCGCGTCCTTGCCAGCGAACACGGAACCGGAGCCCGGGTCAGGGTCCTGATCGAGTCACGTGATCAGGAATCCGAATGGGGAACGGTCGGCGTTTCCCATGATATCCTTGAGGCGAGTTGGCAGGCACTTGTCGACAGCATCAGCTATAAACTGATGAAGGATGAAAAGAACAAGCAGACTCCATGATCTGAGAAGAAGCAGAAAGGACTACCGCATTATCGTCCTTTTTGCCGTGGGCCTTTTTATCAGCCTGCAGGACTTCCTCCCTCGTTTTGAATATACGCCGGAACAGGAATCTGTCCCGGCGTATATTTTTCAACTTCCAATGGTCGACCGGATGCGGCCATTGTTCTTTCTACCGGTGAATATCAACAGGGCTGACGCGGAATTGCTTGAAACGATTCCGGGAATCGGGCCGACCCTCTCACGAAGGATCATTGCCCTGAGAGATGAGAGAAAAGGATTTCACAACATTCGCGAACTTCTCGACGTGCCCGGAATCGGGCCGGCTAAATTTGCCGGCATAAAAGGACATTGTTCTCTGTAAAGTGTATTTCTTATGCGATTGAGTTAACGAAAGAGACCATGTCTTTTCTGATCTGCTCATAGCGGATTGAGCTGATACCGGCACCCAGTGCGACATTTCTGGCCATTTCCGCAGTGAGAAAATCAGACGGGCCATGGGCATCGGCGTTCACGGCAAGTCTCGCGCCGCATTGTTCGGCTATCTTCGCCACATGGCCGTTGGTCAGCGAATGGCCTTTCCGTCCGGAAAGTTCGATCATAACCCCTTTTTCCGCCGCAAGCCGCGCATCCTCAAGACTGAGAAAGCCCGGATGTGCCAAAACATCGACTCCCGCCTCAATGGCCGCCCGGTTTGTTCCCGGTTTCACAGGCTCGACAATGGTTTCTCCATGTCCAACCACCACCTGAGCGCCAAGCTTTCTCGCATAAACGGTTAATTCCGCCATCAATTCCGGCGGGACATGGGTTAACTCAATTCCCGCGAGCAGTCTTGTTGCCGAGTAACGGTTCAGATCCTGAGCCGCTTTCAGAATACGGGGGACGATAAAATCAATATTAGAGGAGTCGGCGTGGTCGGTTATGGCAATTGCCGCATAACCGAGCACCTCAACCCGGCGAAGATGTTCGGCCGGAACCAACTCACCGTCGCTGAAAAAACAATGGGTATGCAGATCAATCATAATTGTTCCCTATAAATTAACTGAAATGGTGAGATATGGTGAAGCTTGGGAAGTATTTCTCTTTCGTTAAGCCGGAACCGCATTTGCGGTTTCAGGATTTCTTCAACAACTCGCCCCGAAGAGAATTCAAACAGGCCTCACGAATAATGACATCGACAAACTGACCCGGCACCAGAGGGGAAGGGGAGAGGAAGTTGACGGTATGGTTGCTGCTGCTGCGTCCGGCCCACTGGTTGCCATTTTCTGATTTGCTTTCTCCCTCTACCATCAACTGAATTCGTTTGCCGACATATTCGCTGTTTCGTCCGAGAGATATCTGCTTTTGCATTTCCTGCAGTTCCGCCAGTCGCTCAATTTTTTCCTCTTCGCTTACGGTTTCCTCAAAATCGCATGATTTTGCCGGAGGTCTGCTGGAATATTTAAAAGAAAAAGCACCATGATAACGGACCATGCGCAGGAGTTCCATGGTGGCCAGAAAATCCTCCCTGGTTTCCCCGGGGAAACCCACTATGATATCAGTGGTTAATGCGATATCCGGGCAGTATCTTCTTAATTTTTCAACTTTTTCCAGATAATTTTCAATTGTGTATTTGCGGTTCATCCTTTTTAAAACAGTGTTCGATCCTGACTGAACAGGCAAATGAAAATGATGACACAGTTTGGCCTCTTCAGTAAAACATTGCATCAATTCTTCGGAAAGATCCTTGGGGTTTGACGTGGTAAAGCGGATTCGCTTGATACCTGCAATATCGGCAACCTGGTGAAGTAGGCGAGGGAAATTTGTCTGCTCCTGCTTCGGCTGGTCATTGCCGTAAGAATTTACATTTTGGCCGAGCAGGGTGATTTCCCTGACTCCGCCAGCTGCAAGGTGCCGCACTTCGGCAAGTATATCTTCGACTCTTCTGCTTACTTCCCTGCCACGGGTGAAGGGAACGATGCAGTAAGTGCAGAAATTGTTACACCCCTGCATAATAGTGACAAACCGCTTGTGTGGTTGGCCGGAATGCAGGGAAGGCAGGAAAGGGGGGATATGAAATGTCTTTTCCTGATCGGTCGCGACAATGCCTTTACGGGAGAGTTCGACCTGGGTGAAAAGCTCGGGCAGCCTGTATATGTGTTGCGGCCCGACCACAAGGTCAATATGGGACATTCGTGAAAGCATTTTGCTGCCTTCCTGCTGGGCTACACAACCTGTTGCGGCAATAATCAGATCAGGATTTTCCTTTTTCTTTTTCCGAAGGGCTCCCAGAAGACTGTAAGCTTTCTGCTCCGCTTTCCCGCGAATGCTGCAGGTGTTGACAATAATTGCGTCGGCAGCTTTCAATTCTTCGGTGGTCTCGTAGCTATTGCTGAGAAGTTGACGCATGATTTCCGAATCGCGGTCATTCATCTGGCAGCCAAATGTTTCAATGTAGAGGGATTTTTTATTCATTTTTCGCCATATAAAGTTGCCCAAAGGTCCCTTTTGCCTTGTCAACCGCCGCTACAGCAAGCTGATAACCATAAAGGGCGTCATAGTAATTTGTCATGGCTCGTGTCAGCAGGGATTGTGCGTCAAGAACATCGGTTGATGTGGAAAGCTGTGCCTGATACTGGGCCTGATTGATGCGAAAATTTTCCCGAGCATGCTCAATGGTTTTTTCCGCTACTGTAATTCTTTTTGCAGCTTGTTCAAGGTGAAGAAAAGAATTTCTGGCGTCAATCGTAACTTCGTCGACGATTATATCGACATATTTTTCCGCCTTTTTGAGATTTTGCTCTGCAGCCAGGACATCGTCTCTATCCTTCCTCCAAGTCCACAGCTTCCAGCTGGCTATCGCCATGATGGTTTTCACTTCACTGGGGCCACCCTGATAGGGCGCGCCTGTGAACTCATCACCGATTTTCTCATAGGAAGCTGAAAGAGAAACAGAAGGAAGATAAGGGGCTTTTTTCAGGATGATATCATTTTCCGCACGTTTTACATCGCGATCCGACCGGGCTATTTCTGCCCGACTTGAACGGGCATATTCAACAATGTCCTCCCATTTTGCTTCCAGCGAGGAATGTTCCGTCATATCGGCAAGATGGAGAGGTGTTCCAACCGGCCGCCGCATGAGGACGTTCAATTGTGAAGTGGCCATCAACAACTCATTCTCAGCGTCGACCAGATCCTGTTCACCCTGGGCAAGTTCGACTTCACTCTGCAGAAGATCGTTTTTGGGGATAAGTCCTGCATTATAAAAGGCAGTGGCATCCTTAACGTGGGATTGAAGACGAAGAACAGCCTGACTGGATTCTTCCATGATTTTTTCAGCACGTAAAAGGGCAAAATAGCGGACATGAACATCATAAACAAGATTGTTAACCGTCTCTTCAATGGCGAGTTGGGCCGACTCGACTGAAAGCTCAGCCTGATTTACGGCGGTAACCAGAGATTTGCCTCTGTATAAGGGTTGTTCAGCTGTAAAACCGTAGGAAAATTGATCTTCCGGAAGGAGAAGAGAGTCGGGTTGATGAATATAGGCATATTGAGACGAAAGGGTGGGTAAAAGATCTTTTTTGACGCTCCTTCCTGCAGCTTTGCGCTGTGCAAGTTCGTAACGGGTCAAAGCCAGGGAAGGATTCTTGTCAATAACGATATTGATACATGTTTTTAAATCAAGGATTTCCCCAGAATCATTATTGGACGCTGAAAAAACGGGGGAACCAAAACATAAAAAAAGGAACAAAGGCAAAAAATGTTTTGAAGCATTCTGGAAAATAGTTTTCATGATGAAAGTACCAAAACCGGTGCAAGCTCATTAAGAAGGGAAAAAAGAAATCGTGACGAATGTTCGGGATAGCTGACAAGAACAAGTCCTGAAACCGCATCCATGGTTGAGAGTACAGCCATGCCGTCATACCCCTCCAGAAGGAATTTCAAATAATGAATCTGGCGGGGAGATATGCGGAGATAAAGCTTTGACGATTCCACTTCAACAGCTGTCATACATTCAACTCTGAATCAAAAGAGCCGATCATGTGTTTGTATTGACGAAGACGCGGCTCAACTACTTCAGTTAAAAATTCTTCTGTTTGTTCAGGGGCGCGACCGACAAATTCTTCACCTGTACCCATCATTGCCTGGAGTTCTGCTGTGGTAAAGGGGATCTCCGGATTATTACCAAGTCGCAGAAGAAGATCATTGTCCCTGCCTTCCTCTTTTACAATCTTGCCCGCCTCAACGGAATGGATTTTAATGATCTCATGCATTTCCTGTCGGCTTTTTCCTTTTTCCACACAAGCCATGAGTATCTTCTCTGTTGCCATGAAGGGCAATTCCAACATTAAATGACGTTCAATTTGTTTCGGAAAAACAACCATTCCCGACGATATATTAAGATATAACTTGAGTATCGCATCTGTCAACAAAAAGGCCTGTGGGATATCCATTCTGCGTATCGCCGAATCGTCGAGGGTTCGCTCAAACCACTGATTTGCAAAGGTGCCGGCAAAATCAGCAGGAAGCCCCATCAGCTTGCGGGCAAGGCCGGTCATTCTCTCGCTGCGCATGGGATTACGCTTATAAGCCATGGCTGAACTGCCGACCTGGTTCGTGGCGAAGGGTTCTTCCTGTATCTTGAGGTTGGAAAGAAGGCGAAGATCTACAGCGAATTTGTGGGCAGATGCTCCGATTCCTGAAAGGGTTTCCGCTGTTTTCATATCAAGCTTGCGTGTGTATGTCTGTCCTGTAACAGCAAAAACATCGTCAAATCCAAGCTTTGCAGCGACTAATTTATCTAGTTTGCGAACTTTTTCATGATCGCCCTTGAAGAGTTCAATAAATGTCGCCTGGGTGCCGACAGTTCCTTTGGCGCCGCGGGCCTTAAACTGTTTTTCTAGATTTTCAATATAATCAAGATCCATCAACAGATCCTGGATGTAAAGGGTGTGTCTTTTGCCGACCGTGGTGGGTTGGGCGGGCTGGTAGTGGGTGTAGCCAAGGGTGGCTTGGGATTTATACTTGCTGCAGAAGGAAGAAAGATTGGCGATAACATTAACCAGGGATTTTTTCACCAGGCCAAGGGCCTTGCGTTGCAAGATAAGATCAGTGTTGCAGCCGACAAACTGCGAGGTTGCTCCAAGGTGAATAATGGGTTCAGCGGTCGGGCACTGGCAGCCATAGGCATAAACATGCGCCATGACGTCATGGCGGATTTCTTTTTCTTTTAGGGCGGCAACGTCAAAGTTGATGTCTTTCTGATGTTTTTTCAATTCATCAATCATTGAAGGGGTAACGAGATCCGTTAATCCGAGTTCATGCTGCGCCTCGGCAAGGGCTATCCAGCAACTTCTCCAGGTTTCAAATTTTGATTGTTCCGAAAAAATTTTCTGCATTTCCAGGCTGGTGTAACGGCTCACCAGTGGCTCCTGGTATATTTCTCTATTCATGACGGATAACTCCCAGCTTAATAATAAAAAGAAATGAGGTGTAAGTGTTGTGAGTAAAAAAAAGCAAATTAGCACCGGTCGACCGAAAAGAAAACACCATATTTCAAATGTCGCATAATGTATATTATGTTAAGTTTGTATTTAAATAAAAAAAACAAATAGATGGGAGTGACCCGGCTCTTTTATGTAATCTCCATAATTCTGAGATTGAAACCCCATGAAAATTATTATTCTCTAACTCAACATTCAACAGCTATGGGTGAATTTTCTACAACTTCAGCATACTCAATCATTAATTGAATATTTTTGTGTCCGCGAAAATTATTCAGCTTTAACTTGTATGCGCATTTTATTGTATTATTGTCTTTTATTTGAATTTCTTCACCTGGATTTTCCAAGGCGCGAAACCATATTCCGTGCAGTTTTTTTTGGTTTTCCGCTTCCAGGGTCAGCGATAGATGCACAGGTTCATCACCCACCAATCTATGTTTTTTCACCTTGAACATTCCTTCAAATACCGGTTCGTCAAATTCTCTTCCATATGGTCCAAGTGATTGTAGTTCTGTTATTGTTTTCGTATTCATCAAACTTTCATCAAGTTTTCCGTCCGTCAAGATAACCGGATCAAGATGTCGATTATTAATTTCCTTTTTTACCTCTTCTTCAAAGGCATTACTAAAAATTTCAAAATCCTCTTCTTTAATTCGCAGTCCAGCCGCCCCGCTGTGGCCGCCAAAGGAAATAAATATATCTGGATACTTTACATTAATTTTTTGCAGTACATCGCGGATATGAATTTCAGGAATGGATCGCGCTGATCCGGACAACACATCACCACCATTGATCGGACTCAACACCACAGCAGGTCTGCCATACGTGTCCACAAGTCGTGATGCAACGATCCCCTGCACCCCTGGATGAAATTCCCTATCCCATACGACAATGGTTCGTCTCTTGCCATTTATTAGTTTTTGGGCCTCTTTTTTTGCCTTTTTCACCATATTCTTTTCAGTGGTTTTTCTTTCTTCATTGTTTTTTTCAAGCCTTTGCAGCTGATCATCTGCCTTTTCCTTTGATTCTGCCAGAAAAAAATTGAGTGCGGCATACGGATCAGCCATTCTGCTTCTTGCATTAATTCTTGGTGCTACCTGAAAGGCAAGGTCTTCCGCTGTGAATGGAACAGAGTTTTTTTTGTTTAGAAATGATGCCAGGGCGCACCATGATGGCTTGTCAAGTTTATTGATGATGTCAAGTCCGCTGCCCACCACAGCCCGATTCGTTGCGCTGAAGAATGAGACGGCGTCAGCTATGGTGCTCAATGCGACAAAATCAAGTAGATGTCCAAGTTTATTCGTGTTTTCAATTACATGTTCATTATTTATGAGAATATTTCTCACATAGCACATCAGGAGCCAGCTGACCATGCAACCCGATATGTATTTGTCCGGATACCGGCAATCAATTCGATTCGGGTTTACCGTAGCTGCAGCGGATTGTGGAACTCCCTCAACGGGAATTGCATGATGATCGGTAACAATCACCTCTGTTTCTGAATTTTTTAGTCTGCTGATCTGTTTTTCGTCTGACGAGCCGCAATCAGCTGTGATAATGAGATGCGGTTTTTCAGCCATATCCAATATCCGGTCAACCAGATTTTCGCTGATTCCGTATCCGTCATTCATTCTGTGTCCGATAAAACTTGAAATCAACCCCGGATCAACCCCCCAAAGTTTGAGTGATTCATACACGACAACATGGGAACAGATGCCGTCCACATCGTAATCCGTCAGGATGCCGATCCTTTTTTTTCCGCAAATGGCAGCCACTATCTTTTCGGCTGCTATTTTACCGTCTTTCAACTTGTCCGGATGGTGCAGATTTTTCAGGGCAGGAAAAAGAATATTCTCCAACTCATCTTCGTCCCGGTTCGTTCTTCCTGCAATGACGCGGCACTGCAGATCGGTAAAGCCATATTTTTTTGCAGCTCTGAAAGCACCAGGATTTTCCGGCCGTTGCTTCAGGGTTTTGCGGATTATAGCCATAATTAAACTTTATATATTTGTAACTTTTTGAAATTATGAAGAAAAAATATTTTCTTTAAAGACAACTTCAAACGAAAAGTTTTTCTTTGAGGTAACGATGGACCTTCTCTGTTTCATCCGGGCTGAACCACCTGATGGCAGGATCCCGTCCAAACCAGGTCAATTGTCGTTTGGCGTATCTGCGGGTGTCCTGGGCCAGGTGTTCAAGCGTCTCCTCCCAGGACCAAATTCCGTGAATGAAATTCACCATGTGTTTGTAGCCGATGGATTGCATGGAATTGAGTTGAGGGTCAAAACCCATGGATAGCAGTTTTTCAACTTCCTGCAAAAGTCCTTGGTTTACCATGATCCCTGCCCTGCTGTTGATTCTTGCATATAGTTTTTCCCGCTCCATGTTGAGTCCTATTTTGATGGAATCAAATCGACACTTTCGATTTTCGCGTTCTTCATTCTGCAGGGCAAGATGGCGACTCCATGAAATTCCGGTTGCCTGCCAGACTTCCACTGCTCTGTTTAGGCGCTGTATGTCGTGGGGATGAATTCTTGCGGCACTTTCAGGATCAAATTCTTGCAGGTCTTTGTGCAGTTTTTCATGTCCCTTTTCATGAAGGTCCTTTTTCACTCGTTCACGAATTTCCGCAGAAATTGTCGGCATGGTAAATATTCCCTCGAGCAACCCTTTCATGTATAAACCGGTGCCCCCCACAAGCAGGGGAATATGGTTTGTCGCCCTTACTTTTTTGATAGCCCTTTCCGCATCATCCACATAACGGGCAACATTGTAATTGTCATCCGGTTCGACAAAATCAATAAGATGATGATGAACCCGCCGCCGCTCGACCACAGATGGTTTAGCTGTGCCGATATCCATGTATTTGTATATCTGCATTGAGTCCATGGAGACTATTTCACATCCGAAATCCTCGGCAACGGAAAGAGAAAGTTCCGTCTTGCCGATGGCGGTTGGCCCCACAAGGATGATGATTTTTTGGGTAGCGGTATTGTTTGGCAAAGTGGTCTTCAATAAAATTAAGTAAGTAGATGACAGAGTTTTTTATTTACACTATTATTACGATTTTTTCAGCCATTGTTAATGAGAAATACTGAAAGTCCAGCCTGTTGGGAGCGGAAATGTCACAAAAAATTCTTATCATCGGAGGTGTCGCACTCGGACCTAAAGCGGCAAGTCGGGCAAAACGACTTGATCCTTCAGCCGACATCACCTTAATTGACCAGGATTCCATCATTTCTTACGGAGGTTGCGGTATTCCCTATTATGTCTGCGGCGATGTTGCCGAAGCGGAAGGTCTTCGTTCCACTTCGTTTCACAGTCTGCGGGATGGGGCTTATTTTGCCAGGGAAAAGGGTTTTACCGTCAAAACGCAAACCCGGGCACTGAAAATTGATCGCTCCAAAAAAGAAGTTTTAGTACAAAATCTCGTTACCGGCCAGAAGGAATTTTTTCCTTACGACAAACTTGTCCTTGCCACCGGCAGCACTCCTTTTACACCTCCCATTCCCGGGGTGGATGCTGATGGCATCTTCACCATCAGCGACCTTCATAAAGCCGTTGAAATAAAGAAACGTTTATCCCTTGGAGGAGTATCCCATGCCGTTGTTCTCGGTGGCGGCGCCATTGGTCTTGAAATGGCAGAGGCCATGACTGATCTCTGGGGTGTTGAAACAACCGTTGTCGAAATGATGGATCAGGTTCTGCCCCGTATCATTGACGCCAATTTCGCCGGAATGGCCCGCCATCATCTCGAAGAAAAGGGGGTCACCGTCTTCACGTCGGAAAAGGCGGAATCTTTTATCAGCGTTGACGGCAAGGTAACCGGAGTTAAAACGGACAAGCGCATCATTGATGCTGACCTGGTCATTCTGGCTGTAGGGGTGAGGCCAAACAGTCAATTGGCTCGTGATGCTGGTCTTGCTGTCGGCCCTTTCGGCGGTATTGCGGTCAACAGAAAGATGCAGACATCCGATCCGGCCATTTATGCCGGAGGGGATTGTGTCGAGTTGATGGATCTGGTCAGCGGCGCAAATACCTTTGCCCCTCTTGGTTCACTGGCCAATCGACAGGGCCGGGTAATCGGTTCAAACCTGGCCGGCAAGCAGGAAACCTTTGACGGCGTGGTCGGCAGCTTCATCATCAAGCTTTTTGACAATTGCGTGGCCAAAACCGGTCTCAGTCTTGAAACGGCAAAGGCAAACGGGTTTGATGCCCTGGCGGCCTTTGTCGTTCAGGCGGATCGTGCCCATTTCTATCCGGGCAGCGATATGCTTTTCATGCAGATGGTGGTTGAGAAAAAAACGCAACGGGTTCTTGGTGTTCAGGGGATCGGCCCCAACAGCGACAGTTTGCTGGCCAGGATCAGCGCGGTTGCGGCAATACTCAAATACAGGCCAACGGTACAGGATATCGCCAATCTGGAGATGCCCTATTCCCCTCCGTATTCTGCGGCCATGGATATCATCAATACCCTTGCCAACACAGCCCAGAATATTCTGGAAGGCCGCAACAAGATTATTGACGCCGATGACTTTATGCAACAACTTGAAAACCGGGCCACGGGAAATACTGTTTTTCTCGACGTGCGGGCGACTGCTCAAGGCGGATCGCCGGCGGAAAAATACAGCCCCTGCTGGCTGAACATTCCGAACGATCAGCTGCTGGAACGGATCGGCGAGGTGCCGGAGGATAAGGAAATTATACTGGTATGCAATGCCGGAAGCCGTTCCTACGATGCCATGTGTCTGCTGCAGACCATAAGGCCCCATACCCTTAACCTTCAGGGCGGCGTCGGAGGGTTGAAAAGAGCTGGAATCCTTTTGTGAGTAAGTATATTGTTTTTTATTTCAACAAGTTATAGCAACATAGAGTTGCGCTGTTAATTTTATCAGACCGGTGCTACCGGTTCAGGAGATCATGTCATGCCGGAAAGAATCTATAATTTCAGCCCAGGACCTGCAACCCTTCCCGTTGAGGTATTGAAGCAGGCCGCTATTGATGTCGTCAATTACAACAACAAGGGCATCGGCCTTATTGAATTGAGCCATCGCGGCAAGGAGTTCATGGCCGTGGCGGAAGAAGCGGAGTCTCTTGTTCGGGAATTACTGAGTGTTCCCCAGAACTACAAAATACTTTTCCTGCAGGGTGGCGCTTCCACCCAGTTCGCCATGGTGCCGATGAACCTGCTTGGGCCCGGCAAGAAAGGTTCTTACCTTAATACCGGTGTATGGGCCAAAAAGGCAATCAAGGAAGCCAATATAGTGGCCTCGGCCCATGTCGCCTATTCAAGCGAGGGTACTAAATTTGACCATGTTCCTGCTGATGCGGACTATGCGGTTGATCCTGAAGCCGAATATCTTTATTTCGTCTCAAACAACACCATTTATGGTACCCAGTTTCAGTCAATGCCGAAATCAGACAAAATGCTGGTTTGTGACATGAGTTCAGACATCATGTCACGGCCCTTTGATATGAGCCCCTTCGGACTTGTTTTTGCCGGTGCTCAAAAAAATATCGGCCCTGCCGGAGCAACCCTGGTTATCGTTCGGGAAGACCTGCTTGATCGGGTCCAGGAAAGCGTGCCAACCATGTTTCGTTACAAGACCCACGCGGACAACGGTTCCATGTTCAACACCCCGCCCTGTTTCGCGATTTATATCATCGGTCTCGTTTGCAAGTGGCTGAAAAAAATCGGCGGCATCGCGGCCATTGAAAAAATCAATCAGGAAAAGGGGGCAATTCTCTATGACGCCATTGACGGATCTGACTTTTTTCGTGGTCACGCCCGTAAGGATTCCCGCTCTCTGATGAACGTCACCTTCAATCTTCCGACACCTGAGCTTGAGGCCAGATTTATCCAGGAAGGGGCTAAACGGGGACTTGACGGCTTGAAAGGACATCGCTCCATCGGCGGTATCCGGGCATCCATCTATAATGCTTTCCCTAAACAGGGTGTTATGGATCTGGTGGCCTTTATGAAGGAATTCGAAAAGACAGCCTGATTTGCACTACGAAGGAAATGTGATACGGCCTCCCAGTGAGGCCGACTCCATCATTCTCCAGGTGACGGTGGGGTGTTCCCACAACAAATGTACATTCTGCGGGGCATACAAGGGAGTGCGCTTCCGCATCAAGGACGATGTGGTGGTTGGCCAGGACATTGACTTTGCCTCCACCTACTGCAGGCGGCAGCAAAGAGTGTTTCTGGCTGATGGCGATGCCTTGATTATTCCCCAAAAACAGTTGGTTCCATTACTTGTCCGAATACGGAAGAAGCTTCCTTGGGTAAACCGGATCAGCCTGTACGCCAATGCCAAGTCCATTATGCTCAAGTCGGATCAGGAGCTGCAGGAACTGAAACAGCTTGGACTTGACCGGGTTTATATGGGGGTGGAAAGCGGTTCGGACAGGATTCTCCGGGAGATCAGAAAGGGAGCGGACAGCGCCAGGATGATCACGGCAGGTAAGAGGATAAAAGACGCGGGTCTTTTTCTTTCCGTAACCGTGTTGCTCGGTATCGGCGGCAGAGTCTACTCCCATGAGCATGCCGTTGCCACCGGCAGGGTTGTTTCGGCAATGGGCGCTAATCAGATCGCCGCTCTAACCCTCATGATTCTCCCGAACACTTCTCTTTATCGTGATGAAAAATCGAACATATTTGCTATTCAAAGCAAAAACGAAATGCTAGTTGAGCTGCGAACCATGGTGGAGCATATCAGCTCTCCCCGGGTCCAGTTTCAGTCCAATCACGCCTCAAATTATCTGCCGATAAACTGTCGGCTCAGCAAAGACAAGGAAAAAATTCTTGCCATGATCGACCTGGCCCTTGATGGAGAGATGTTGCTGCGGCCGGAATCCCTACGCGCCCTGTGACAACCCCCCTCTTCTTTTCATCATTCATTATTCATGGCAAGGGGAAGGCAAATTTCAAAACAGGCTCCGACACCGGGCTTATTGATTAATCGTAAATCACCGTTGAATTTCCGCATCAGCTGCCTGGAAATGCTGAGACCGAGTCCGGTCCCCTGCCCTGCCGGTTTTGTCGTGAAAAAAGGATCAAAGATATTTTCCTCGGCCATGGGATCGATTCCGCCGCCATTGTCTTCAATGGATATGCAGGCCATATCGTCATGATGATGGACACGGATTGTGACAAGCGGTTCAAAATTTTCGTCATCCTTCCTTTTTTCCATAAGGGCATAACGGGAATTTGACAGAAGGTTGAGCAAGACCTGCTCAAATTCAGATTGGATTGCCCTGGCCGAAGGCACTGTTTCGTCCGTTTCAACTTTGATGGTAACACCTTGACTGTGGAACTGCATGCGGCAGAGAGAAAGGGCGTCTGCCAGGACATCGGAGAGACAAAAGGAGCAGATATCCTGGGAAGGATGACCAAGGGTGCGGACATGATCAATCAGGCGGGTTATGCGGTTGACATTTTCCAGCAGCACCTGGACGTCACGGAGCATTTTTTCTTTTGTCAGCATATTGCGCCGTTCCAGCAACTGCCACCCCTGTACAGTAATAGAGATAACATTCAGAGGCTGGTTTATTTCATGGGCCATTGACGTGGCCATTTCGCCCAGCGCGGCAAGTCTGCCGCTGTGCACTTCGGCTGCACGGCGATATTCGCTTTCTTTTTTGGCGTGCAGAAGCTTCATTGCCTTCTTTAGTTCACTGTTTCTCTCCTCAACCAGTTTTTCCAGTCTTTCACGGTGCTGCCTCAAGTCCAGATGAGTGCGCACCCTGGCCTTGACAATGGCCGTGTTGACCGGTTTGATGAGAAAATCAACCGCTCCCATGGCGAGACCCTTTTCATGGTCTTCCTCATCAGTTTTGGCGGTGATGAAGATAATGGGGATATGGCTGAATTTTTCACTTGTTTTAAGCAGCCGGCATAATTCATAGCCATCCATGATAGGCATCATGATATCAAGAAGGATCAAATCCGGCGGATCCGTTTTGATCAGTTCAAGGGCGAGGGGAGCGCTGTTCGCGGTTATGACCTGATAATCTTCTTCAAGCTTATTGACCAGCACTTTCACACTGGCAGGTAAATCATCGACAATAAGTATCTTTTCTTTAGTAGGTTCCAGCGTCACGTGCGTTCCTTTTGACAACTCATTGATAAGACATATATTTCAAAATTTAACTGTAAACTGAAACAAAGCTATCTTATTAATTTAAAAAGATTTATTCAACAGAAAAACCGGAAACTTTTTTTGCAGGAAATTCTCTCATTGCACATCATATTGATTATATGTAATAAATACATTAATATAAATAAGTTTTGCTGAAACAAGAATTGAAAATTCAGAATATTATCCTGATAAAATGATATATTCGGTTCCGGCGGATCAGAAAAACAGCAGGGTCAATCTGATGAATCAGCGACTTTTTTCTGACTGGATGGAACACGACAACATTAATGCCGCGTGATCATGCAAAATGGAATTTATAGAATCATGGTAGTAGATGATGAGCCGGCCATTGCGGAAGGTATCTCCGCCACTCTGTCCGCCCTGACCGGGCATGACTTCCATCCTTACAGCAACTCACTCCAGGCCCTGTCGGTATTCAAATCCCAGCCATACAATCTCGTCCTCACCGACCTTACCATGCCGGGAATCGGTGGGTTTGAACTGATGACTCAGATCAAGAAGTTGTGTCCCGGCACTGATTTTATCGTCATCACGGCCCATAAATCAATGGATGTGGTTCATCATTCTCACCTGCTTGGCGCAATGAATATCTTTTATAAACCTTTGAATATTGAAGAACTGGAACAAGCCGTGCAAAACTGCCATCAGAAATTTCTTTTCTGGAAGAACCGTTTCCAGGAAGTCACATACGTTAACCAATAAAATATCCACTTCTTAATTTCTATTGTGCCTTTCTCCGACCAGTCATTTCTAATCGACCTTAAAAATCTGACCAGAGAGGATTTGTCCGCCCTTATTTGTGAACGGAAGATGCCTTCCTTCAGGGCAAAACAGATTTTTTCCTGGATCTATCGACCGGGTGTCACGGATTTCTCCCAGATGACTGATCTGGCAAAGGACTTGCGTGAATCTCTTGCCAGGGATTTTTTTCTCAGTCGAATGGAACCCGATATCACCGAGGTGTCGCAGGATGGAACGATCAAATACGGTTTCAGGCTTGTAGATGACAGGATGATAGAAAGCGTTCTAATTCCTGAAGAAGACAGGCATACGCTCTGTGTCTCCTCTCAGGTCGGATGCGCCATGGGTTGCGCATTCTGTCTTACGGGAACCATGGGATTTATCAGAAATTTAAGCTGCGCGGAAATGGTGAATCAGATCTGCGCGGTGAACGATGATCTGCGCCGCAGAGGGATGGGCGGCATCAATAATCTCGTTTTCATGGGGATGGGAGAACCACTGGCCAATTTCGACAATCTTGTCAAAGCGCTCACCGTATTGATGGATGAACTGGGAATAAACTTCTCGGACCGCAAAGTTACCGTATCCACCTGCGGCCTTGTGCCGAAAATGATGGAATTGGCCAATATTTTCAAGGTCAATCTTGCCGTTTCGCTGCATGCTGCTGATAATGAAACAAGAAACCGGCTCATGCCGGTCAATGCCCGATATCCCCTTGAAGTACTGCTTGATGCCTGCAGAAAGATTCCCATCCCGAAACGCAAGAGGATCATGTTTGAATATGTCCTGATAAAAGGTGTCAATGATTCAGATCGTGATGCAAAAAAGCTGGCAACCATACTCCGCGGCATACCAGCCAAAATCAATCTGCTTCCCTGCAATGAAGTTCCCCAGCTTTCTTTTTCACGACCGGACCAGGAAAGAATCGACTCTTTTCAAAACATCCTGAAAGACAACGGTTACACAGTGCTGGTCAGAACCAGCCGAGGCGCTGATATCTCAGCAGCCTGCGGCCAGCTTGCGGCAAAGTCATCACCGCAACAATCTCTTTGAAATAACCCTGCTATCCTTTCATCTGTCCCAGCGGGAATGTTTACCCTGTTTGTGATGTTTGTGGTAACCGTGGTGACCTGGATAATAACGTTGTTCCGGAACAAAGACCACATTCCGATACAGAGGATAGGGACGTGCCGGTATGTAGCGATCAACAACCACGACGGTTTCTGGTCGTCGATATGGTGGTTCAACAACATAGACAGGTCTCCTGTTGTCCGGATAGACATAGTGTACGTTGGAACCCCTGTCCATTTCGTTGCCGATGATGTATCCGAAAACCCCTCCCACCGCTGCACCGAGCAACGTTCCTTGGGAATCATGCCCAACGGCATGCCCCACTGCCGCTCCCCCTATTACCCCTGCCACGGTTCCAACCGAGGCATTGTCAGCTCTGGCTTCGAGCGAAGAGAAGGTCGCCATTGCCAGCAGTGCGAAAACGATAAGTTTTTTCATGATATCCTCCTTGCTTTATTTGGGAAATGTTTCCCCTCTTTTTGATCAAAATCTACAGCAAGGTGACTGGAAAAAATAGAGGACATCGGCAGATACGGGCAGCAACACGACCCGACATCGGGTAGACATTGCTTTAATTTCAACAAGTTACGAAAGAGCAGACCACAACTGAAATTAACCTTCAATGCAATAAGTCGCCATCCTGATATGACTTTCCTTGCACTGTGGACAGCGTCCTGGCCGCTTGAAACGGTTACGCTCCTTAAATACGTATCCACAACTCAGGCAGGCGTAAGGCTGGACCAGAAGTTTTTTTCCTGATGCGGCAAGCGACCGGCTTATATGTTCAAGATGTTCATACACCTCCTTTTCACGAATTGACACCCCCTGGGAAATTTCCATGGCATTCTGTTCCTGGGAAGACAGGATGGCAATAATCTGTTGACGAACGGTGGACAACTTATTTCATCCTTATCTTGGCCTCTGTCTTTTCCGGATTTTTCTCAAGGTGACGGTGTCGATTCAGGGCGGATTCAGTAAACCGACTGATTACATGAGGCAAATCGGATGAGGTCCAGATGGCAGAAAAATTTTCATGATCCTGTACCGATGAACTGATGGAATAAGGCGGTACCTGGTTGGGCAGCAGGGCGACATCTTCATAGCCTACCTCAATGCTGCCGGAGAACACCTGACGAATGAGTTCCTGCATGGTGTAAACAAAGAATTTTTTCACGTCAGCGGTTGATTCGGCTGTGCCGATTTTTCTTCTGAACTCAGGCAGTAATTCATTTTCTATCTTGGTAAACGAAAGCTGGGTTGTCATGCTGATCCTCCTTGTTCTTGTCATTTCTCTGTTTGTACGATTCTCGCTTTACCCTTTGATCACAGCCAAGGGGCGTAATTCAACGATCACCTCGATCAGGTCAAGCTGATTTTCTATAACTTCGTCGATATTCTTGTATGCTCCGGAAGCTTCGTCAAGATCTCGCACATGCCGGATGGAATGTATAATTCCCTGGTCTTCGAGTTTTTTCTTCTCCTCGGCAAGATCAAGCTGACGCTGGGCCTGTTTGCGTCCCATCTTGCGCCCTGCGCCATGGGCACATGACTGGAAACTATCCGTGTTGCCCAGTCCTTTGACAATATAGCTCGGACTCCCCTGGGAGCCGGGAATGATGCCTATCTCCCCTTCTCGTGCGCTGGTGGCCCCTTTTCGATGCACCATGACATTTTTGTAAAAATGCATCTCCATGGCGGCGTAGTTGTGGGCGATATTAATGATGTCATCAAAATGAACATCAGGTTGCACCGCTTGCAGAGACGCCTTAACCCTCTCCATCATCAGTTTTCGATTGGCATAGGCAAAATCAACACAGTATTGCATTTCCTTCATATAGGTCTGACCGATCTTGTTATCAGCAGGCAGGAAGGCGAGCTGCCACTTTTCAGGAATTTTCGCGCCCCATTTTCGATTGAGATCTATAGCCATCCGGTTGTAATGATTGGCGACCTTGAAGCCAAGATTGCGGCTGCCGGAATGGATCATCAGCCAGATATGGGAATCATTGCCCCGCTGAATTTCAATGAAATGATTCCCGCCGCCCAGAGTTCCCAGCTGGGTTAAAGCGTTGTGATATTCCTGGGAGATGATGGGAAGATCATGGAGTTTGCCACCCTCGGGTTGGGGCATCAAGGCTGCATCCTGCTTTTTCTTGTGATGGTTGAAACCAAGGGGGACTGTTTTCCTGATACCGGAAAAAACAGCTTTGATTTTTTCAGTGGAAAGAGCTGTAAGTGATGTTCTGACCGCACACATGCCGCAGCCGATATCAACGCCCACAGCGTTTGGTATGACAACGTTTTCAGTCGCCATAACTCCGCCGATGGGCATGCCGTAACCCTGGTGGGCATCAGGCATCACGGCAACATGCTTGAAAATAAAAGGAAGATTGGCGAGATTTCTGGCCTGCTCAAAGGCGCCGGCCTCAATGTCATCAAGCCATAACTTGATAGGCTTTTTTTCGGTGGTGATTACCCTTTTCATTGCTTGACCTCTCCTTGCGGAAGCGTTTACGCAATAAAGCGGCAAATAACAAATGATAAAAAGATGATATCACAAAACAAGGGCCGGAATGATATTTTTTGCCGAACATTCCGGCAAAGGATTTCAACTGAAAGAAAGATTGTAAATAAGCTTCCAGATGAGCAACTCCCCCCCCTGCTGGCCGGCAAAGAAGAAATGTGGCTGCGATCCTTTTGCCAGGCATCTTATCCCGCTTCCTCTGCCATCAAGCACCGCCGCCACATCTCCAGTGACCAGATCCTGTATCCGGATGATGTCATCCATGCCGGCAGAAATCAGATGCCTGTTGTCGTCAAGCAGCAGTGTCTCTGTTGCAGCGGCATCATGTGCTTCGATAGTTTCGAGACATTCTCCGCTGTGTCTGTCCCATATTTTTATCTCCCCTGCACAGGTTGCAAAAAAATCACCCCGGGGAGCGATTGAAAGTGATGTCACCGGTTGATTGTGTGCAGGTATTGTATGCAGGCATTTTTTCCCCCTTGCAGCCATTATTTTCACCTCGCCGCCATTGCTGACGATAACCAGATCGAGCAATCCCGGAACAAAGGCCAGTGCCTCAATGCGTTCTTCTTCCCAGGGGGTGACGATTTTTTCATTGCCGGTGGAAATACTACGGGTAACAAGTCTGCCGTCAACCCCGCCGCTGGCAAAAAAACGGCTGTCATGGGAGAAATCGATGGATGTAATTTCCCCTTCATGGACTTTTTCCTGCAGGATTTTCTTTCCATTCTTCGTCTGCCAGAAAAAAAGAACCCCGGAATCCATAGCGGCGGCAATGATTTTACCGTTCGGGGATACGGTCAGAGCATTGATCTGTTCACCATCGCTTTGCAGGGTGACATTTTGTGCGCCATCACCGTAATTCAGGAGGCAGACAGTTTTTCCATCGAAATTTGCGGCAATTTTTTTTGTGCCAGGCACGTAGCATAAATTTTTGATCGGTTGATTGCTTTGTTTCAGGATGGCATATCGCTGAACTCCCGCAATGTCCAGTTTGTCGCTTTTGGAAAGAAGGCGTTCATGAGTTGTTGAAAAAAAAGAATTTTTCTGAAATTTTTCTTTTTTCCAGGCAGACAGCAAGGTTTTCAAACATGATTCATACCGAAGGCCTGCCCTGTGGTTTTCAATAACAGACCGCATTTTTTTTCTCTGTTTTTCCTGACGATAAAAAGAAAGTGAACGGACAGGAGGGCAGAGGAGAAAAGGAGGAGGTTGCAACTTGCGGCTTACGCCTTTTTCCTGAATTACTTCGGTGATTTTTTTCAGCCTGGCAAGTGTTTCGCCAACAGAATTGTCCACAGATGCAGACTCAATCATCAAAAGGATTTTCGCAGGTGAAAATATGCCGGATCGCAGCTTGTAGGCAATGAGATTGTAAATTGCCTCAGACAGCCTGTCTTTCAGTCGCAGAGCCTTGTCCAGGAAAGCAATCCCTTCCCTGTAACGTCCTGTTTCAAAATGTAAAACCGCCTGATTGTTCAGATATTGCGCTTGAAAATCGAGTGGTATCTCATAATAAGGGCAGTCTACCGCGAAAGAATCATGGTAAAGGGCATTCAGCTCACGGCGAATAACGGAAAAATCTTCATAGCCTTTTGACGATGCGCATTTTGTCAGAAACGTGCCGAGCAGTTTGAGTGGAGTCCCTCTCTTTTTGTTTACGCGAAGATTCGCCATAGTTTCCTGAGGCTGACTGACTCTGGCCATTTTCCATAGAAGTGAACCAAAACCGATGATGTCAGATTTGGTAAAAAAACTCTTGGTCTGTTTCACTTCTGATTGGCGTGGGTTGACAATGTCGCAGATCTTGGCCAGAGATGACGACGAGACAAAAATGTTTTCCGGGACAAGGGGGATATTGACAATATTGTGCGCGTGCAGTTGCTCAACGCCGTGGCATATCTGCATGGCCAGTGAGAGGATGCTTCTAAAGGAAAGACTGCCCGAAGAAATAAGCTGAGCAAGGCTTTCACCTTCTTTTTTTTCGAGAAAGAAGGCTGATTCGTGCCCCGGTAAAGGACCGTAACATGTTTGGAGGTGAGGATGGATGCCGAGGCGCAACCAGCCCTTGACCCTTTGCCGGAAATATTCCTGCTGTTCCTTCCCCTGAAGAAACAGAGTGGCAAAATCCCTGACGGCAATTTCTTCTTTCCAGCCTGGACGGGTAAGATGATGTTCCGTATATTCAGGGAGTTTTATGTGCCGGGTAACGGTAAATGAACGAAGCTCTACCGGCAGTAAATCCATTTATTTACTTTTCGTCGCGCAAAATTGCAGGATCTTTTTCGTCAAGGGACGGTTTGAAATTATTCAATCTCTTTTATTTTCTCAAGCAGAACCAGAATCTCTTCCCGCTCAGGGCCGATTGCAAGGGCAAGAGCCTTTTTCAGGTGAAAGGTACTGATGGGGAAGTTGCCTTCATAATAGAAATTTTTGCCGAGATAAAGATGGGAAAGGAGTTGGTTTCCCCGTTTTGATTCTATCTGGCCAAGCTGAAAATAAACGCCGGGAAAGTCGGTAATATGTCCCAGAATCTGTTTGTACAGGGCTTCGGCTCGTGCTTCATTTCCCGCCTGCAGTTGGGCCTTGGCAAGAAAATAACTGCTGTACCAGTTGTTCGGATTTTTTGCCCTGGCCTCTTCAAGATACATCAGCGCGGTTTCAAGCTGGCCGCTGTTCAAGTAGAGTATTCCAAGGTCGGTGAGGAGAATCGGTTTATCCGGGAAAAAACGGATAACCTCCCTCAGCTTTTCCACGCCCTGTTCATAGTTGCCGATGGAGACATCTGCCAGGGCAAGCCCATAGGTTGCCATAATCTTCGTCAATTCATCAGGCGACTCGCGCAGTTCTTTCCTGTATTTGCCATACAACTTCTGTGGTTCCTGGGTCAAGGAGGCAACCCTGCGCTGCATACGGAGGAAATCGAACTGGTCATAATCGCGATACTGTGACTGCCCCTTGACATGGATCAGGTCTTCGACATAATCCATGCGGAGCTTCGGTTTCGGATGGGTAAGAAGATACTGGGGGATATTCCCCATTCTTATTTTCGATTCCCGATACATCTTGTTCAGCATGGTCAGCATTTCCTTCGGGTTACGCTGCTGACCCTCCATCAGTTTAAACCCGACTCTGTCCGCTTCCTCTTCGTCCTGTCGGCTGAACTCAAGATTCATTGCTGCCCCGGTGGCCATGCCGCCGGTAACAAGGGCCTGGGAGAGGGCCCCGCCTCCCATGGCGATACCGGCCAGCATCATGGCAAGAGTCCCGGCATTGATTTTAAGGGAATTTTCAATGCGCTGGGCAATATGGCGGCTCATGACATGGCCGCATTCGTGGGCCATGACGCTGACGAATTCGCCTTCAGAGTCCATGGCGCTGATAATTCCGGAATGAAAAAAGATTAAACCGGACGGAGTGGCAAAGGCATTGAATTCTTTATTATCAATGACATAAAAGTGGTAATCGAAATACTGGGAACCGGCGACCGAAAGGATGGAGTCGCCAAGGTCATTGACGTATTGAATGATATCCAGCTCGTCCAACAGCTTGAATTCCCGACGGATAACGGCAAGCATCTTCTCTCCGTATTCCCGTTCATCCTTGACGGAAAAGGCGTAAGCAGGACGGCTGCCGTAAAAAGGCATGAAATCAATGAAGAACAGAAAAAAAATAACAACAAGAGAAACAAACCGTTGAACTGCTGAAGGGAAATACATGGTGAGTAATGACAATTGCCGTGCCTTTCGGGAAAAATTAATCCGGCGTTGAAGAGCCATTCTTCTTTGTGCTCGTAATGCGGAATAGCTTAATGGTATGTATGAAAGATAAGGTTAAAATGGAAATTGACAATAGGTGAAATAAATGTATTTTAGTTTCTTTGTCAATTCCGTTAATTATCAAGTATCCTCCTTGGTTTGTCAATTTAAAAAATGCTCTGTGAACTCCATATCACCAACCTGGCACTGATCGAAAAACTCTCGCTTTCCTTCAACAACGGGCTATCCGTACTTACCGGCGAAACCGGGGCCGGGAAGTCCATCATCCTGCAGGCCATCCATTTGCTTTCCGGCGGTAAAGGCTCGGCAACCTGGGTGCGGAACGGTGCTGAAAGTGCGATGATCGAGGCCCTTTTCGAGATTAATGATGAGCATGCTCTTATTGTTAAGCGATTACAGGAACAGGGATTTGAGACGGATACCACCATTATTCTGAAGCGGGTGCTGTCCGACCAGGGCAGAAGCCGCTTTTACGTAAACGGCAGTCCAGCCACGGCCAGGATAACCGGTGAACTCGCCGAGGATCTTTTCAGTCTGGCAAGCCAGCATGATCACCAACAGCTGCTCATTCCCCGTTACCATCTCGACTTCATTGATGCGGTGGGAGACCTCTGGCCGCAGCGTGCCGCCTTTGCCGTATTGTTTGATACTTTTCAACAGAAAAAAACGGAACACGAAACCCTTCTGCAAAAAGAAAAAGACAAGGAGCAGCGCAAGGATTTTCTTTCCTTTCAACTGAATGAAATTCTGATTGCGGCAGTGGTGGACGGGGAAGATGAGAAGCTGGTCGTTGAAAAGGAACGGCTGAAAAGCGCTGATGAACTGTCCCGTCTCGGCCAGAAAAGCTACTCCCTTCTCTATGACGCCACAGGGCAGTTTTCCCAGTTGCGGAAAAACCTGGGGGCCATGGCCGCCCTTGACCCGATGATGGCTAATCTGTCTGAAGAGATTGCCGGTTACACCTTTCAGCTTGAGGACAAGGTGCACAACCTTCGCGCCTATCTTGACGGGATTCCCGATGATCCCGGTCAGCTTGATGAGATCGCGGGGCGGCTTGATGTGCTCTCGCAGCTCAAAAGAAAATATGGTCCCCATCTGTCGGATGTGATCGATTACAGCCGGAAGGCCGCAGATGAGCTGGAAGAAATCGAGGCTTTGGACCATCGTCTTGATGGACTTGCCAGGGAATTGCAGATTCTGGGAAAGGAAGTCATGGACGAGGCTGCCGTATTGTCAAAAAGACGCAAGGAGGTGGCCCGCCACCTTGCCGAAACCATCAGGACGGAACTTGTTTCCCTGAGTCTCGAGCAGGCTGTCTTTGAAATAGAGTTTCCATCGGTTGAAATGACCCCTGCGTCCCTGGGAAGAACAGGGGCGGACAGGCCTGTTTTCATGTTTTCCGCCAATCGGGGCGAACCGGTCAAGCCCATTGCCCAGATTGCATCAGGGGGTGAGTTGTCCCGGCTGCTTCTTGCTTTGAAATGCCTTCTTGCCCGAAAAGACCAGGTGGAAACCGTCATTTTCGACGAGGTGGATACCGGCATCAGCGGCAAGGCGGCGGAATCGGTTGCCCGAAAAATCAGGGAGCTGGCCTCCCACCATCAGGTGCTCTGTATTACCCATCTGCCCCAGATCGCCTCCTGTGCCGATGTCCACTACAGGGTGAGCAAGTCGGTTGAAAATGAACGGACAAGAACGGCGATCGTCAAGCTTGACATGGAGCAGAGGGTGACGGAAATTGCCGCCATGCTGGACGGCAGCTCCGTAACTCCCCAGACCGTGGCCTATGCCACGGAACTCATCAAAAGAAACACACAATAAACAGCATTTTCATGAAAGACCGGATAACAGCACTGGCCCTCTTTTCCGGAGGGCTGGACTCCATTCTTGCCTGCCGCGTCGTCGCGGAGCAAGGTGTCAGGGTAATTGCCGTCAAATTTGTCACCCCTTTTTTCGACTATGACCTGCTTGAAGACGAAGAAGAATATCGCCGCAAAGTGAAGGAAAAATACGACATTGACGTCATCGTCCGGGATATCACCGCCTCCTACCTTGAGTTGCTGCATAACCCTCCGCACGGATTCGGTAAGCATTTCAATCCCTGTATTGACTGTAAGATCATGATGATCAGCGATGCAAAAAAACTGCTTGAGATGTATGGCGCCACCTTTATTATCACAGGTGAGGTGATCGGGCAGCGGCCCATGTCACAACGCAGGGACACTTTACGCGTTATCGAACGAGACAGTGACACCGATTCCCTGCTGCTCAGGCCCCTGTGCGCAAAATCCCAGAAACCGACAGCCGTGGAACTGGCAGGCATTATTGACCGGGAAAAACTGCCGGAATTCAGCGGCAGAGGAAGAGCCGGGCAGATTGAGCTCGCCGCCCGACTCGGCATCACCGATTATCCCAATGCGGCCGGGGGATGCAAATTGACCGACCCGAATCTGGCGAAACGGATACGCGGACTTTATGGCGAAACCTCAGAAATCAACAGCCAGGACATTCGTTTTCTTCTTGTTGGTCGTCAGTTTAGAATGCCCAACGGTGGCTGGCTCGCCATGGGTCGAGATGAAAAGGAAAACAACGCGGTGCTTAAACTGAAGCAACCAGAGGATATTGTTCTTCGATTGCACGATCGCCCCGGACCAATCGGTCTGTTGCGGCACTCCCGTCATCTTGATGATATCCGAACCAGCGCCGCGCTCCTTGCCCGATACGCAAAAAAAATAAACGGCAAACCTGTGGAATCACAGGCACTGATTGTTGACGGGGAATCGGAAAGCATAATTACAGCAGCGCCTCTTTTTGAGGAGGAGATTGACGGTCTGCTGGTTCTTTAGCAAGCCGTCAAAGAGAAATCTTGACACGCCGGAAGACAATTGCTAAAAGAATGCAACTTTGAGCCACCTTAGCTCAGTTGGTAGAGCATCGGATTCGTAACCCGAAGGCCGCCGGTTCGATCCCGGCAGGTGGCTCCAGTTATCTTGAGTAATAACAGGACGTTACGCCTTGTTATTGCTCTTGGAAATATGCTGGAAAATCCCCGTGTAAACTATAGGTAAACTCAGGACGGTTGAGGCTTACTTATAGCCCCCTTATTTTCCTGAAAGCCGCTGACTCTGCGCCGGATGAAACACGCTCCGGTTCACTCGAGATCCTTCCATTCGGAAATGAAAGAATACTCTTTGTCGATGACGATGATTCCATCACCCGATTGCAAAAAACAACCTTGAAAGCCTCGGATATCATGCAACTTGTATGGCCGACAGCATTGAAACCATTGAAATGTTTATTAAAGATCCGCAGTGTTTTGATCTTCTCATAACGGATGTGGCAATGCCCAATATGACAGGTGATGAATTGTCCTCCCATATTTTATCCATCCGGCCTGACATGCCCATTATAATGTGTACTGGTTTCAGTGACCGGATCAACAAGGAAGCCGTAACCCATCTAGGTGTACGTGAGTTTTTCATGAAGCCTCTGTCAAGAATGGAAGTCGCGATTGTCGTCAGAAAAGTGCTTGATGCCTGTTGATGCACAGCTGATGGTTGAAAAAAAGTGATCAAATCTGGATAGTTATTAATTTCTGCCAGAAAAGAATTCTGTTTTTAAATCTTGACTTTAAATTAATCTGGTGTAATATAAAAAAATGTGACGCGGGGTGGAGCAGCTCGGTAGCTCGTCGGGCTCATAACCCGAAGGTCAGAGGTTCAAATCCTCTCCCCGCTACCAAGAAAATTCAAGGACTTAGAGGGGGGCTCCTTCTAAGTCCTTTTTTTTTTGACCTTTGACCATTCCCTTCTTGAGTTCAATTGTTTCTGTTCCAAAAAATATAAGCATAGGCTTTGATTTGTCCGATTATGCGTTATTTTTTAAGGTTTGAACTCAATGTGTCCGACATTTGCAAGATCATCCAAATCTCCACGTCGTCATGATATTATTTTGACTTTTCCCGGACTTTTCAGTAATCTTTTATATTCAATATAACATATTAATATTGAAGAAAATTTGTATTAATCGGAAGTTAACTGCTTCATATACAAAACCGCAGGATAGAAGGATTAATTAATGGTGCAACAAGTAAAGAAACAAAGAAGAAGGACCGGTAAACCATCCCCCTCTCAGCAGTCAACATATGTCGTCACAGGGGCGGTTTTCGGTCTCGACGTGGTCAAGCTGGGCAAAACCGCGTCCATAGCCGTTGCACCCGAATCTTCCCTGGTCCATGTGCCTGAATTAGAAATAATTGAAAAAATTGAAGCGCCGGAAATAGAAGTAAAAAAACAAATAGTCGAAACACAGCCCTGGGACCCGGCAACTTTTGACGTCCCGCCCGTTGAAGACCGGGTTCGTTTCCAGGATTTCGATATAACCGATTCCCTCCTGCACGGCATAGCCGATCTCTCTTTTCGCTATTGCACCCCCATCCAGGCCGCGGTTCTCCGGCATACATTAAGCGGCGGAGACGCCACCGGCAGGGCCCAGACGGGCACGGGGAAAACTGCGGCGTTTCTCATCACCGCCATCACAAGATTACTGAACATGCCGAGACAGGGGAAAAAATACGGCAGCCCCCGCGCCCTGATCATCGCCCCTACCAGGGAACTGGTTCTGCAGATAGCCGAGGATTGTGAATCTCTCTGCCGCTATACCGGTCTTGTTGTCGTGCCTGTCTATGGCGGCATGGATTACCAGAAGCAGCTTGCCAGCATTTCCGGCAAACAGGTGGATATCGTGGTGGCGACACCGGGACGTCTGCTCGACTTCCAGCGCAAACAGGAAATCCATCTCGGCCACGTGGAAATTTTTGTGATCGACGAGGCGGACCGCATGCTTGATATGGGGTTTATCCCCGACGTGCGCCATATCGTCTACAGTCTGCCCCCCAAAGGGCAAAGGCAGACACTGCTTTTCAGCGCCACCCTGACCCCGGAGGTGCACAATCTTTCCGCTCAGTGGACGAAAGATCCGGTTATCGTTGAGATTGAACCGGAACAGGTCACCGTTGATTCCGTCGAGGAAATCATTTACATGGTTTCGGCCAACGACCGTTACGCCCTGCTGTACAACATCATCACCCGGCAGAACATTAAACGCGCCATTATCTTCGGCAACCGCAGGGACGAGACGAGAAAACTGACCGACATGCTGCTGCGCTGTAAGATCAAGTGCGATCTGCTTTCAGGCGACGTGGCCCAGAAAAAACGGATGCAGACCCTGGATGATTTCAAGTCAGGTAAAATCCAGATACTGGTGGCAACAGATGTGGCGGGACGCGGCATTCATGTGGAAGGGGTAAGCCATGTGTTCAATTTTACCCTGCCCTATGAAGCGGAGGACTACGTCCACCGTATCGGGCGCACCGGCAGAGCGGGAAAAACCGGGATATCCATCAGTTTTGCTACCGAGGAGGACTCCTTTTACATCCCGGACATCGAAGCGTATATCGGTCATAAACTTGAATGCAGCCTGCCTGATCCGGAATGGCTGATACTGCCTGAGTCAATCGATCTGGAAAAATTAAATGCGCCTTCCCGTCGTCCGGCAGGCCCTAAGGGCCACCGTCCGACCAAGGGCCGAGGAAGAAGCGGTCCGGGGAGACCCGGCGGACCGAGGAAGAAGTGATTTTCGGAGAATATCCGGAAAGAATTACGGCAGGAAAGAACGGGATCATCCCGCCAGCGGCAGAATGATTTCAACCAGTTTTTCAAAATCAACCGGCTTGGCTATGCAGCCATCCATGCCGGAATCTTTGCATTGTGTCTCAAAATCTCGAAAGCTGCAGCCGGAAACGGCAAAAATAGGGGTATATTGACGTCCCTTTTCTTTTTCCCGTTGCCGGATAATGCGGGTTGCTTCAAAACCGTCGATTTCCGGCATCTTGATATCCATCAGGATACCGGCGTATTCGTCCCGTTCCCACTTTTCAATAGCTTCCCGTCCGTTGGTTGCTTCATCCACAAGTAAATCATGAACCTTGAAAAACTCTTTGAGATAAAAGCGTATGAGATTCTCGTCATCAACAACAAGAAATTTTTTCTTTGCCTGAGTCACTCAACTTTCTCCATGACGGAACGGTAAAAAAACGGTTAATAGCTTCTCATGTTGTATCAATAAATGATATTGATACTATCTTCAAGAATTTATTCAAGAAATTCCACAAAAATGTTCCGATTGACAATTTTTTCGTATGGCCTACCGGGTCAACGGTTTGACAATCTCAAGCAACTCGTTGATTGCCACCGGTTTGGCAATAAAGCCGTCCATGCCCGCCATTTTGCATTTTTTCTCAGGATCAGCAAAAGTGCAGCCCGAGATGGCGTAAATTGGGGTATAGGGGCGGTTTTCACTTTGTTCACGGGTCCGGATGATACTTGCCGCCTGCAAGCCGTCCATGACCGGCATCTCGATATCCATCAGGATTGCCAGAAATTCCTCCTGTTCCCATTTCTCAACCGCCTCTCGGCCGTTTTTGGCTTCTTCACAGCCTAAATCAAAATGGAGAAAAAGGTCTTTGAGGAAACAACGGATCATGGATTGATCGTCAACGATGAGAAAGCGTTTTTTCATATCATGCGGTTCCCGGATTTTTATTAAGCGGAAAAGCCCAGTCTTGATCCGAAAACAACCTTGCGCAGCTTCCAGTTTTTTCTGCTGTCGCATAAGCGACATTTGCTGACGGCGATGAGGGGATGAAAAAAAAGTCGCGAAACCTCGGCATTGTCAAAATCAGCGGCAAAGCAATCAAGATCTTCGTCTTCCAGAAGTTCGATTTCCATGAGAATATCTTCCAGCTCCTTCCCTGAAATATTCCTCCCCGTAGTGTCGGCAACAAACGATGCGTCACCCTCGGAACGGAGTCGCATCAGAACATTGTAGAACTGTTGATTCATTTCGTTTTCGTCGGCCATCATGATTCAATTCCCCCCGTTATTGATTCGGTAAGCATATTTCATATTTCAGCATTGGAAAAATCGTGCCAAACATCAGGTTGAGACAAATTGTTCACAAAATGAACACATCACCTGACTGAGAACGGAACCATGATCGACGGCAGAGAAAGAACTTCTGTGAATTTCAGAATGGATGGGCAGGATATGTTGACAGCATTCCGGGGTTTTCTCCGTCAAAACGTGGAATTGCGACTATCAGTAAAGGAAGGAAGGTGAAGCAAGAAAAAATGCGGCCGACAGGTTTTCCTGCCGGGGTCAAAATCATCCGTTGTTGTCGGAATTTTTCAGACTTTTCCTGTTGATGTCATTGTTCCGGATATACTGACTGAGAGACTGGCGAGTAAGGCCGATGAGTCTGGCGGCAAGGCTGACATTGCCGTTGCTGCGTTTGAGCGCCTCCTCGGTGAGCAGGCTGCGCACATCCTTCATGGAGGGAAGTTCCGGGCCGAAAGTCACCCTGTCCGATGAGGAAACGGGTGGCTTCGTTCCATTTTGCGGCGTCATTCCCATCAGCCCGGCAAAAAGGTCAAGTCCAAGCACGTGGCCCTGCCGGCGGCTCACCGCGTCATAAATCATTGCCTTGAGTTCCCGGATATTGCCGGGAAAGGAATAATTTTCCAGAAGCAAATAGAGCTCCCGGGGAACGACAAGCTTGCTTTTTCCGAACTCCTTTGCCGCCATGCCGACAAAATGAGGCACCAGCAGTTGCAGATCGTCAAAACGGTCACGCAGTGGCGGCAGATGGACATGGTGAGCATTCAGGCGGAAATAAAGATCCCGACGAAAACCGCCGCTTGCCAGCAGTTCATTGAAATCACGGTTGGTGGCGACAATGATGCGGGCATCGCTTGTCTGCGGGGTGTCGGAACCCAGGGGATAATACTCTTTTTCCTGCAGCAGACGCAGGAGTTTCAGCTGGGAACGAAGACTCAAGTCACCTGCTTCATCAAGAAACAGGGTGCCGGCCGCAGCCTTTTTTATCGCTCCGTCACGGGTTGTGTTGGCTCCGGTAAAAGCCCCTCTTGTATGTCCGAACAGGGTGTCGGCGAAAATGTCGTCCTCAATACCTGCCGCGTTCACCGCGACAAAACGTCCTTTTCTGCCGCTGGCCCGATGGATGGCGAGAGCGGCAAGCTCCTTCCCTACCCCGGTTTCCCCGCTTATCAGCACCGGTTGGCCACTGGGGGCGACCTGTTCCATGTAGGTGAAAAGCTTGAGCATTTCACTGTTGCCTGACAGGGTGTCCTGGAAAAAATCCGGATTGCCGGGGCTTGATTTCTGATCTTTGCTGCGTAACGCCTCGTTTTCCCGGCGCAGCTCCATAACCTGCAGGGCGGCGCTCACCGAGGCGAGCAGTCTGCTTCCCTCAAGGGGCTTGGCGATATAATCAAATGCCCCTTTTTTCATGCAGCTGACCACCATGTCGATGGAATCATTGGCCGTTGCCATGATGACCGGCAGATGGGGGAAAAGGGCGACGATCTGCTCCAGCAGCTCATCCCCGCACACTTTCGGCATGGTGATGTCAAGCAGAACCAGTGATCCGTTCTTTTCCGTGAGTAGATCGATCACCCGGGACCCGTCACTTTCAGCAATGATGTTATTGTAGCCGTTTATGCGGAGAATACGGACAACCGCCCTGGCGACGTTTTCGTCATCATCAACGACTATGATGGGCAGATCCGGCTGCTGTGCGTTGTTCATGTTTTGTTCCTTTTTTGTAACAGCCGCTCATCTTCAGCCGTTCCATAGAAATGGTTTCGCCGGGAAGAGTGTGGGCATAACACTTACGGTTTACAGTTGACGGATATATTTGAGCCGGGCAATCCAGCAACCGTAAACCGGCAACGGAAATTTTCTTATATGCAATCTTCACCGGCCACCGGAATGAGAACCCGGAATGTGGCGCCCTCCCCTTCACGGCTTTCAATCTCCAGATGAAAATTCAACTCCCGGATAATTCCCATGGTGACGGAAAGGCCGAGCCCGGTCCCCTCCCCCACCTCCTTGGTGGTGAAAAACGGTTCAAGACAGCGCCTTGTTGTTTCATGGTTCATGCCGATACCATTATCCTTCACCTGAAAAACAATTACCTGGTTTGAGATGGTATCATCTTTTTTGAAACTCAGCCTCTCAAGTTCTTCCTTGGTCAGGTTTTCGTATCTCAGGGAAACGCTGACTTTTTTACCCGCGTCCGGCGTCTTTTCATTTTTCCTGTCCACAGCGTAGCGGGCATTGGAAAGAAAGTTGACCACGATCTGCTCGAATTTTTGACCGTCTGTTTTCACCAACGGCAGATCATTACTTATGTTTTCTTCGTATTCAATGCCGTTCATGCGGAACTGCTCACGGAAAAAGGTCAACGCCTCCTGCAGCGGACGGGTCAATGAAATTTTTCTCCATTCACCGGACGAGGCGCGGGAAAAGGAGCGCATGCTGTTGATGATATTGGTGATCTTTTTGACATGAACCCGTATCTCCTCCGCTGCTTCCGCTGCCGGACAACGGGGATCTTGACGGTTGAAATAACTTTTGCATGTTTCCGCGCCGAGATTGATGACGGTCAACGGCTGATGGATTTCATGGCCGATGCCTGATGCCATTTCCCCGAGAGCGGTAAGTCTGCCTGCGTGGGTCAGTTGGACCTGTTGGGTTGCCAGATCGGATTCCGCTTTTTCACGGGCAATGGCTGTGCCGATAAGGTTTGCCGCAGTGTGCAGGGCGTCGAGTTCAGGTGTCGGCCAGCTCCGTTTTTCGATGCAGTCCTCGAAGCCGATGACACCCCAGACTGAATTCCCTGCAATGATCGGCGCCAGAGCGATGGAGCGAATATTGTGGTGGTTGAGAAAATCCCGTTCACTTAAAGGAAAAGTCTCCACATCACCGAAAACAATCTCATTATCGGCAAAAGCGGTGTACCAGCGGGAAAACCCGAGTTTTTCATAGGAAATTTTTGCAGGGAGAGATTTTTCCAGAAACTCGAGGGGCACTCCCTCTCCGGCAACCCAGATGAATTCCGGACAGGCAACCATGTCCCCGCTTTCATCAACATGGTGACTGACAATCTGAATACGGCTGAGGCCCATGACAAGCCCCATTCTCCCCATCAGGCTTTCGATATGAAGACGCCAGTCCTTTTCAAGCAGGAGGGCGCGGGCCATGTTGTTGACGGCGGCAAGGACCATGTCCCGTCGGAGGAGTATGGACTCGACCTTTTTTCTCTTGGCAATATCTGCCTCAAGGGTTCTGTTTTTCTCATCGAGTTCACGCAGCAGTCGCCTGTTTTCCGTCTGCAGATGATGGATACCAACCGCTTTTTTGAACAGATTGAGAAGCTCCTGTTCATCCCATGGTTTGACGATATAGTGAAAAATCTGTCCCTTGTTGATGGAATCGATGATGTCGGACACCTCCGTATAGGCGGTGAGGATGATCCGCACCACATCCTGATTGCATTCCATGACACGGCTCAGCAGTTCGACCCCCGACATGCCGGGCATACGCTGGTCGGCAACGACTATGGCGACATCCGGGTTTTCTCTGAACATGTCCATCGCCTCTTCGCCGGACAGTGCGGTCAGCACCCGGTAGTGTTCCCTGAAGGCCACGGAAAAATTAAAGAGGTTCGCCGCCTCATCATCGACGTATAGAATTTTTTGTTTTGGCAAAATGTTCCCTTTGTGGTTGGAAAATAACAAAACAATTATTATTATTGAAAAACAGAGTTTTTACAACTCCCTTGTTTCGCGTGCAACAATTTTATCCTCGGTAAAACAACATCAAAAACGGTGCCTATCCCTTTTTTCGATTCCACTCTTATGTCCCCGCCATGTTGCCGGACAATGGCGTAAGAAATACCCAGACCAAGTCCCGTCCCCTTGCCGATTGTCTTGGTGGTGTAGAACGGTTCGAAAATCCGCGGCAGAATGGCGGCATCGATGCCGTCCCCCGTATCCCTGAAACCGACATGCACCTCTTTTTCATCCTGCCGGGTGTATACGGTGAGAGTCCCCCTGCCCTCCATGGCCTGAATGGCGTTTGTGCTGATGTTGACGAAAACCTGGCTCAGGCGTCCGGGCAGACAGCATAATGGGGCAATTTCGCCATAGTTCCGGACAATTTCAACCTGACCGTGATCGCCGCCGTTGGCAAGCTTCAGGGAAGAATCAATGATAGGGTGAATATCAATTTCCATCGGTGTTTCGCTTTCCTTGCGGGAAAACAGCTTCAGATCACTAATGATCCGGGCCAGACGCCGGGCCCCCTCCTCGATGTTATTCGTGAGTCCGTTGATGAGACGATAAAGCTCTTCCGGGTCGGAATCGGACGGATCGTCGTTATTCCCATTGCTGTTTTCAGGTAGTTTCTGTAATTCCGCCAGGCAGCGCTTGAGTGACGGAACAGCGCCTGAAATGAAATTGACGCTGTTGTTCATTTCATGGGCGATGCCCGCCACCAGACTGCCGATGGCCGCCATTTTTTCCTGCTGGAGCAACTGGCTCTGGGTCAGACGCAGCTCATCGAGGATCTGCTCAAGCTCATGTTTGCCTGCCAGCAACTCTTTGTTTGCCTGGAACAATTCCCTGGTGCGAATCGCCACCTTGTCCTCAAGCCCCTCCTTCAGGGTATTGATCTCGACAAAGGCGCTTTCCAGATCACCGACCATGGCGCCATAAGAGGAGGTGAGAAGGCTCAGATCGTCCGTTGCATCGTTTGTCCGTTCTCTGAGCTTTTTTAAGAGCGAGTCAAGCGGCTGGCTCATTCGTCTGACAACCAGCAGAACAGAAGCAAGACCAGCAGCGAGAAAAAAGAAAAAGGCGATGCTGATGGCAAAATAGATACGGCCCAGATCCCGGTTGAATTTCTCTTTTGATGCGGCCACCGCCACATAACCGACAATCTCAGACACAGGAGGAGTTTCTCCTTCCTGTAAATGAAAAATGTCGTGCACCGCGCCGGTTGCAGAAAGCTTCACCGGACTCCAGAAAAGGACGATATCCTCCCCGTTAACCTGCCAAAAACCTGTTTTTCGTGTTTCCTGAAAGACAACGGCGAGTTGTTCAGGGTTTTCCCTGAGTCGGGTGACGCCGCCGGGATTCCGTTGTTTTTTGTAGAGAAGGTTGCCTTGAGCTGTGAAGACTTGCGCCTCCAGTATTTCATTATCAATAAAGAGCGCGTCGACCGGCATAGCGCAGTCCTCTTCGTTTTCAGCAAAAACCGCGAGCTGCACGTTCTGGGCGAGCATGGCGACAACGGTTCGACCGCCCCTGCTCATATTCTCCTCATAGACTTTGCGCTGGATACGGGCCATATGCCAGGAGAAAAAAACGGCAAAAAGAATCATCGCCGCCATCATGGTGATGGTGATGCGGGCGATGAAGCTCTCACGCAACCGTTGAATGGAAGGCTTTAAAGTCATGGTGTGTTTCCCTGCACACTGATATTCATTTTCTGGAGGATTATGTCGTTGACCAGGGTTTTCACCCTGGTCGCATTTTTCATGCCGATTTTGGCCGCCGGTTCCCCATGGAAAAGACGGGTGGCTATTTCAGCGGCCTCTTGGCCCATGGCCTCCACATCAAAGGTGACGACAAGGGCCGCCCCTGATTTAAGATGCTGTTCGGCAAAGGAGAGGAGCGGAATTCTGTTTTCAAAGGAAAAACGGAGAAACAGGGGGAAAGTATGGGGTGTGAAAACGGTGAGATCAGGCAACAGCCAGACCAGATCAATCCGTCCTTCCAGCTTATGCAGTAGCCCCGCCACTTCTTTTTCGTTTGTTGCCGGGATCGCGACGAACTCCAGGTCCGGCCGGCTTGTACGGGCATGGTCAAGCAAGTCATTGCTGCGGACCGGATCATAGATCACCCCGACTCTTTTAACCCCAGGCAGCAGCCGGGACATTTCATCAAGCTGGATTTTTGCGGGAATGTTGAGAGTAATGCCGGTTATATTGGCCTGACCGGCAATGATTTTTTCCGGGGAAAAGACCAGCAGAGAAATGACCGGCACAGCGGCGATACCCCGCGCCGCGGTGAGCGCCTTGGGCCCAAGGGCCAGGATCAGGTCGGGACGGACAGCGGAAATTCTTGTTCTGGTAGATGATTCCGACTCGTTTTTTTCGATAAGTATCTCATGAAAAGAATGGGGAACGATGGCTTTGAGCCCCGGCGAGGGAAGGGTTTTCTCAAGCTCACGGATAAAGGCCTGCCCGGCGAGATTTGTCGTCAGGCCGCTGTCCCCCTTCACCACAGCAATCTCGTAGCCCAGCGCGGCGCGGGCCGCTCCAAGGAGCAGAAAGAGAGTGATGAGAAGGTTTTTTTTCATGGAAGATATGTCAAAAAAAAGAATGAATAATGATTGTTGTTCATGGAAATTTATACATTTTCCATGCCATAATTTTTTTGTTCATGAACAACCAGTCATTGCCGATAAATGAATACAAATTCATTGCCTGTCCATGCATTTTAGCATAAAGTAACACTTTTCTTTACACTATCATGGAAAGAGGGAGGGGGCTCCCCTGATAATTTATTGTTTTTCTTAATAAGAAAGGAGAAAAGAGATGAGAAAGAAATTTGCCGTGGCGGCTGTCACCGCCGCGTTGACAACCGGCTTCGCTGCGCCGATTTTGGCCCAGGAGCAGGCGGCCCAGGATGAAAACGCCCAGATGATGGACCTTTATTTCGACCAGAACGAAACAGTGGAAACCGCCACCCGCGCCCCCAAGCCGCTGAGCGAGGTGGCGGAAAACGTCACCATCATCACCGCGGCAGAGATCGAGCGGATGAACGCCCACAATGTGGACGAGGTGCTGAACCGCGCTTCCGGTCTTTTCATGAGCTTCAACGGCCAGGATTTCAACGGTATTGCCGGTTTTTTTGTCCATGACTCAAACCTGGAACACGTGTTGATCCTGGTGGACGGCATCCGCTGGAACGAAGCCTATGCAGGATTCCCAAAGACCTACAATATTCCGGTTGAGATCATCAGCCGCATCGAGATCATCAAAGGGCCCGGTTCCTCCACCTGGGGCTCATCGCTTGGCGGTGTTGTCAACATCATCACCAAGAAAGCTGGGGCCAGCCAGCGCCCCACCGGTTCCATCAGCGCCTCTTACGGCAAGGCGGATTCCAGCGAAGTGAATGGTACGGTCGCCGGCAAGACGGGCCCTGCAAGCTACTTTCTCGCTGCAAGCTCCCAGGATTCGGACGGTTTGATGGGCAACCGTTTCTTTGAGCGAGATAGCATTTACGCTAAAGTGGCTTTTGACCTGCCAAAATCATCCAGCCTTACCCTCACCTCGGGTTACAACGAACCGAAGATGTGTTTGTCAGAATACGTTGACTTGGGTGTCCGCGTAGAAGAACAAGACCGCAATTTCTGGTTTACCGCTAATCTTGATGCCCCGCTGAGCGAAAATCTCGGTCTCAATGTCAACGCCTATCGCAAGAAAGAAAAAACTATCCAGCCCTATTACACCCTGTCTGATGATAACTTCTTGTTTGAGTACACAAACGACTTGTGGACCAACGGCTTCTCCGCCCTGTTGAACGGACGCTTCGTCAATCACAAGGTGGTGCTGGGCACGGATTATGACCGCAGCGAGTCTGATTTTATCGGTACGGTCAACCATGACGAAACCTGGGGCATCTTTGCCAATGATACTGTCAGCTTTGGAGACTTTTCCATCATCCCCGGACTGCGTTATGATCAATTTGCCTTGACCGATGACAGCATGGTGAGTCCCAGCCTTGGCGCCACCTGGCTTTTCACTCCAACCACCCTCTTCCGGGCGGTTGTTGCCAAGGGTTTTCGTCGGCCCTACATCTCGGATGGAGCGAGTAACCCGGACCTGGAACCCGAAACGATCACCTCCTCTCAGCTTGGGGTTGAGACCACTGCCTGCCCCATGGCCCGATTCAAACTCTCCCTCTTTGAGCACCAGGTGCGGGATCTCTGGTACTATGGCCCTGATACAAGTTGGCTGACGGTCAACCGTGGCGACGGTAAACGCTACGGCTATGAACTTGAGGCAGCGACCGAACCGTGGAACAATCTCTCGGCCCAGGCCAGCTTCACCTGGGTCTACACCCAATATGACGACAATCTCAAGGAGAGTGACGACCAATACACCGGCAAAGTGACCTTTCTCTATGACAACCCGGACCTCATAACCGCCGAGTTGTTCGGCATCTATACCTGGTGGCGAAATGACCCATCACGAGAGCTTGATGGCGACTATGACACCATGGTGTGGGACCTCTCCGCTAGCAAACGCATCTCCACAGGTCCATCAACGGCTGTCACCCTGTTCGCAACTGCCCACAACCTCTTTGATGGCCGGTATTATTGGCATTCTTGGTTTGAAAATCCGCACCGCTGGGTGGAGGCTGGGGTAAAGTTTCATTTCTAAAATGGTATTTTAGTGAGGAGGACATATTGCTCTATGTCCCCTAAACAGTACATTTTCAACCTTAAAACTGCTTGACTTGTCACTTCCTCCTGTGCCAGGATGATGTGTAACATTGACCTGTTGCATTAATCACAATGAGCCCAATCTATAAAACAGGAGGGAGCATGAAGAACAGAAAGATTATCGTGCTGGCCAAGGCGCGAAAACTTGAGCAATCGGCAAACGCCATGGCCTGCTGTAAACCTGGCGCACCAATGCCAGCTACTGCACCAGAAGAGTAGTCAGGACAAGAAGGGGGCTTCGGCCTCCTTCTTTCATTCTCCATGCCCCTTTCCCATTACGCCCTCATCTTCCCCTGGCCGGACGACCCGGACATGCGCCTGGTCCATTCCACCCGCACCGGCGCCACCGCCCTGGTGCCGAAGGACGTTCTCGATTCCATCAGCAGCGACGCGCTGGATTGCGAATCCGCCACTACTCTGGTCGAACTTGGCCTGCTTATTGATGATCTTGAGTCAGAAAAGGAGTCGGTCCGTAATCTTCCTCAGGAACTCAACCGGTTGCGCACAGTGATGAAGGTGTCGGTGATTATTACCATGGAATGCAACTTCCGCTGCCGGTATTGTTACGAGGGCAGCCGCAAAGGAAAGCGCCACATGAGCAAGGAAACGGCAAACAGGCTGGTGGAGTATGTCCAAGAGCGGTTCACCCCGGGCCTGACCCGCCTCACCCTTGATTTCTACGGCGGCGAACCCTTGCTTGCCGTGGAAACCATCAAAAAGATCGCCGCCCCGCTGAAAGATTTTGTGGAACAGCAGGGGGCGAAATTTGAAATCACCCTGGTGACCAACGGTTCGCTTCTGACCAGGAAGAATGTGGAGGCGTTGCTCCCCGTTGGGCTTGTCCGGGCCAAGGTGACCCTTGACGGTCCGCCCGAAGTACACAATCTTTTCCGCCCCTTCAAAAACGGCAGGCCATCATTTGAGCGCATCGCCCAAAATATCAGCCAATGCGCGGAGCTTATCGGTATTGCCATAAACGGCAATTTCACCCGCAATAATTACCGGAACTTTCCTGAGATTTTTCCCCATCTTGCCAGACACGGTCTGAACGTGGGTAATATCCACCAGATCAACTTCGCCCCGGTGCTCCATGTGGGCGATTCGCACGCCACCGGCTTTTGCGGCGGCTGCGTTTCCTCAAACGAAAAATGGCTGGCCGAGGCCGCTTCCTATCTGGGCAGGGAAATTGTCCATCACGGTTTCCCTTCTTCAACCGGCGCTTTTTCCCCATCACTCTGCATGGTGGACGTGGACAACAGCTTTGTCGTCCATTACGACGGGTCTCTCTACCAATGCGCCGCCCTGGTGGGCAACGAGGAGTTCCGTTGCGGCGACATCTGTACCGGCATGACGGATTACCGGGAGCAGTACCATCTCGGCCACTGGCAAAAGGAAGAAAAGTGCAGGGAGTGCGTCTATCTGCCGCTCTGCTTCGGCGGCTGCCGTTTCATGGCCTGTCAACGGGACGGCCACATGGGCAAGGTGGACTGCATGAAGGGATTTTATGATACTGCGCTGTCGAATTTGCTGACATATAATTTCACGGCTCAGTCACTGGAGGCATAACGGCTTTTTTAGCTGCGCACCCGTTGGAATCTGATCCGACAAGTTGACCAGTAAGACCAGTAAGACTGGTCAGACCAGCCAGACCAACAAGACCAGACCTCACCCCGCCAGCACTTCCTTCAGATGCCTTGAAAAATCCTCCAGCACTTTCCTGCTCTGCGACTCCATAGCGCTATGGTTTTCTTCAAGGCATCCATCAATTGACTTGTCTATTTTCTTGATTTGCCAATATAATTCATTCTGCATCAGTTCCACCTCGCACAGCTCCTCCATTGCTACCCCATCAGGATCTTTTTTGAACTTGTGCAGACAATCCATGAAATGATCAGTCAGCAGACCGGAGGAGAAAATCATCTGGACCACAGGCTGACTCACCTTCCATAGTTTCATGGCGCATTTCTTCTCGTCTTTGTGGGTGGTGGTCATCTGTACCAGGGGTTCGAGAATTTCCACCACTTTTTTAAGCTGGGTGCCCCGTTTTATCAGATGGGCGATATATTGCGGAAAGCCGCTGAAGGGATTGACCGCCGTGGGATTAAGGGCTGATTTTTTCAGGATGGAGCACATGGCCTCATACACCTTCTGGAAATGAATGGTGGAATTCATGTGCAGATAGGGCAAGGCATCACGCATGTTGCGGCCCAGTTTTTCAAACTGGTTGATGCGGATTGACTGCATGCTGTCGGCCATGGCGACGACCTGTCCCAGCACGGTAAGATTCTCTTCGCTCTTGCCGATGGGATACCCACTGCCGTCGCAGCGCTCATGGTGTTCAAGGACAGCAGTGGCCACACTGGCATGGATATCACGCATATTGATCAGCAGTAACTTGCCGACAACCACATGGCTCTGGATGGCCCGCCATTCTCCGGCAGTAAGGGCGGATTTTTTATTGAGGATATCCGGGCAGATATTGAGAAGTCCGATATCATGGACAAGGCCTGCGATAAAGGCGTGGGCTACGAGTTGTGTTTCCAGCTTCATTTCATGGGCGATCAAGGCAGCCAGCCAGCCGCAGAAAAGCGATTTATCGTATTCTTTGGGCAGTTGTTTCTGAAGAACGGTCAGTTTTTGTAATAAAATTGGACTGATTTTGACATTAACAACAAGATTTTCAAAAGACTTGTCAAAACAGTTACGAGCATGGATCTGATACAGGTCCCCATATTTTTTCAGCAGGGTTCCGATATAATAGAGGAGTCTTGTGTGGGTAATGGTGTCGCCAAGTCGAACCTGCTCCTCCAGGGGATTTTCAAGCTTATGGGCAAGGATTTTCTTAGCCACATCACTGCTGATATGCATCCCTTTGGGAACGATGAGAACGCCGTTTTTATTGTATATGTTTTCGGTTGAAACAACATCCATCTGTTTATTGACTTCGGCCAGGTGGGAGGCATAAAAGTTTTGCCTTTCCGCGACCTCTTCTATGGAATCAAGAGACATTGGATACCTTTTTAAGGAGCATGTGAGGATTGTGAAGAGTGGCTCAGAAAGTGTTCCAGGATTCTCTTCATCAAAAAAAAACGAATGAAACTAAAGGATAACGAAAAGGGAAAAGCAATTCAATACCTGTTTTTACGGTGAAGGTTAAAATTATTTTGGCGTCCGTCAGGTCGACTCCCCAATTTTCTGCCAGATCGGCAGATCAACATGCAGTTTCCGGAAACGGGGATCGGAATCAATTTCCGCGCTCATCTTGCGGTTGGCGATGAGCACCGCGCCCGGTTTCATCTTTTCCTCAATCATTTTCTCGAATTTCCGTTGTCTCTCTCCGTCCGACAGGGGACGGAAATAATAGATGACATCAAAACGCTGGTACTGGTCATAATGCCAGAGGTCATCCTGGGTGACCCTCTCGCCACCCATCATTTTCCGAGCGATCCGGCAAGGGTACTCGTCTTTTTCAAAGCCGTAGACGTCAAATTCCATCTGTTCGGCAAAGAGCATGACATTGCCGATGCCGCAGCCGATATCAAGCAGGGTGAAGGGGCCTTTTTCCGGTCTGATTTTTTTGAGGTAGCCGGCGGCAAAAAGGAGCTGGTCGAAAAGCTGCCGGGTGTCCATGGGAACAAAGGGATACTCTCCCTTGGTGTCATTTTGGGAATACTTCTGGGAATCCGTGGTGTAAAAGCCGATGAAGCGGTTGATGATGCCGAAAAAAATATCGCGGATCTCCTCTTCCTTGCTCAGTTGTGGAAAGTCCATGGGCTGCTCCTGCTTTTTATGCCCCGCCTGCAAGCGGTCCTCTGTTGAAATAATGGATCATATGGGATATATGAAAAGTCTGGAAACGAAATCGCCCGTCTCAACCCTGACGGTCTCGCAAAAAAAGAGAAACTACTCAACTTTTCAATAGAACAAAAGGATTAAATCATGACTGAAAATCAAATCATCGCCAGAATGAACACCAACAAGGGAACCATCAACATCACTCTTTATGCCGACAAGGTGCCGCTCACCGTGGCAAGCTTCGTCAACCTGGCCAAAAGAGGCTTTTATGACGACCTCAGTTTCCATCGGGTAATCAATGACTTCATGGTCCAGGGCGGCTGCCCGTTGGGCACCGGCACCGGTGAACCGGGCTACCGTTTTGAAGACGAATTCAACCGGGAGTTGATTCACAACCGGCCGGGAATTCTTTCCATGGCCAATGCCGGTCCCCGCACCAACGGCAGCCAGTTCTTCATCACCCATGTTCCCTGCCCCTGGCTTGACGGCAAACACGCGGTGTTCGGCTCCGTTGTCGGTGATGAGGACATGAAGGTGGTTAATTCCATCGTTCAGGGGGACAGGATCAATTCGATTACCATCGACGGTGACACAACCGCATTGTACGAGAAGATGCAGGACCGCATCGACCAGTGGAACAAGGCCCTTGATCTCAACCATCCCCATCTGAAAAAGGCGTGATGCCATGACCTCCCCCGGTACGAAACCGCTGACAGAGACCACCTTCGAGGAACTGCTTGAGGAGTCCACCCGTATCCATGGCCATATCTGTGCGGGCCAGGTGATCGGGGTGCGGATGTCAATGGTCGGCCTGCGGGAGATCGGCATCACAGATCCCAAGGGCAGCCAGCGCAAAAGCCTTTATGCGCTGGTTGAAATCGACCGCTGCGCCACCGACGCCATCCAGTCCGTCACCGGCTGCTGCCTGGGGAAACGTTCGCTGAAATGGCTTGATTACGGCATCATGGCAGCCACCTTTGTCAACCTTGTCAGCGGAAAGGCGGTGCGGGTGACGGCCCGGGAGGAATCACGGGAGCTTGCCCAAAAATACGCGCCTCCTTTGGGCGACAAGTACAAGCAGCAGCTGGAAGCCTATCGGGTGATGCCTGAAGATGAACTTTTTACCGTGCAGCAGGTCGCTATCGTTGTTCCGGAATGCGACCTGCCAGGCAGACCGATGAAGCGGGTTCAGTGCCAGGGGTGCGGCGACTGGGTGCAGGATTGCCGCGAGGTGGAACAAGACGGTCGCATTTTTTGCAAAAGCTGCGCCTTCGGGCGTTATTATCAGCCACTCACACAGGTATAGGCATGCCGGCAAAAACAATCCCGGTGGATCTGGCGGTGGGCATGGTTCTGCCCCACGACATAACGGAAATAAGGAAAGCGTCGGACACCGACCAGTCATTCAAGGGACCGGCCTTCCGCAAAGGGCATATCATCCGCACCGAAGATATCGAGCATTTGCGCAGACTGGGCAAGGAGCATATCTATATCCTTACCTTGGATGAAGATGAAATTCATGAAAACGAGGCGGCCCGTCTCATTGCCGATGGTCTGATGGGAGAGGGTGTTGTCCCTTCCGGCCGTCCGGTTGAGGGGAAAATCGGGCTGCATGCCGCCCATGACGGACTGCTCAAGGTAAATACTGACGCCCTGTATCGTTTCAACCTGTTGGGTGAGGTGATGTGCGCCACCCTGCATGACAATACCCCGGTGAAAAAGGGAGAACAGGTAGGCGCCACCCGGTTGATTCCCCTCATCGGCAAGCGAAAGACGGTGGAGGAAGCGGTGCGCATTGCCGGAGAATGCGGCGGCGTGCTGTCGGTCAGGGAACTGCGACGGGCACGAGCCGGACTGGTCATTACCGGCAGTGAAATTTTCAGCGGCCGCATCAGGGACGCCTTTGAGCCGGTGCTGCGGGACAAACTGGCCAAGCTTGGCTCCGAGGTGAAGAAGGTCTGTTTCGCTCCGGACGATGTTGCCTTGATTGCCGGAGAAATCAAGGCATGTCTCAATGACGGAGTTGATCTCATTGTCACCAGCGGCGGCATGTCGGTTGATCCGGACGACGTGACCCGAGCGGCCATTGCCGAAGCGGGCGCTGTGGATATCTGCTACGGCACCCCGGTGCTGCCGGGGGCCATGTTTCTGGTGGGAAGAATCGGCGAGGTGCCGGTGCTTGGGTTGCCGGCCTGCGGCATGTTTCACCGCATCACGGTGTTTGACCTGATCCTGCCCCGGGTGCTGTGCGGCGAGAAAATCACCAGGGCGGATCTGGCCCGCCTCGGTCATGGCGGATTATGCCGGACGTGCAAGAACTGTACGTATCCGGTGTGCGGGTTTGGGAAGTAGACGGATGGTCTGACTAGTCTAACTGGTCCTACTTGTCTGACCAGTCGGACCAATAAGACCAGTAAGACCAGTCAGACTAATTAACAACCATCCAGGTGCGAAAGGCCAGCCGGCCTGATTCCTTCTCCCTGCCGCTCACCGAAACCCTGCTGATGGGCTGCGGAAGCGGCCTGTCGTTGTCAAAATAGACGAAATTGCCGTCAATTTTTGCCTTATGCCAGCCAAGTCCTGTTACATAAATGCCCAGCGTTTCCTGTTTATACCGTTCCGGGTAGAGAAGGGAGGCGCCGAATCTCCTGATCACCTTCTCCAGGCCTGATGAGGGAGGTGGCTCCATGACGGTCACCGGCATATCGGTCCGTTCCAGCACCTCTTCAAAATGGGCCATGGTGGACCAGTCGTTGCCGAGGATGGGCTCACGGGGGATAAGCATGATATCCGTTTCCGGGCTGATGGAGCCAGGGTCCTGGCTCATGATCGCCTCGTAGCCGATCCCTTTCGCCTCCTCCAGCACCGTCGTATTGTATTCGCCATAGGGAATCGCGAAGAATTTCGGCTTCTCTCCCAGCCGTTTGGTCATAACGTCGAACCCTTTTTGCAGGTCTTTTTTGATCCAATTGCGATATTCGGCATCATCAAGCCCCTTGGGTGGTTCGGCTAGCCGGAAATGAGAATAGGAATGGTCCTGGAAATCAACCCCCGCCTCCTTCAACTCGCGAATTTCCTCCCAGGTCATGTAGCCTCTGTATTTTTCCTCAACTCCCTGCACATAGGGAAAAACGGTAAAAGGATAACCAAATGACCGCAAAATCGGCCAGGCCACCTCGTAAACGCTGCGATATGCATCATCAATAGTAATGACCACCGCCTTTTCGGGCAACGGGGTGTGGTGCTCAAGCGCGCTGACCAGATCAAGCAGGGAAATGACCTGATAATTGTTCATCATCAGATAGGCGAGCTGCTCACGGAACCGCTCCTCGCTGACATTGGTGGTGGGATATTTTTCTTCGCCGAAACGATGGTAGATCAGCACCGTGACACCAGGCCCCTTTGGGGCGGCATAAAGCGGGGGAGGAAGGGAAACGAAAAGGAGAAGCAGCATTACATAAAGAATGTAATGTACTGATTTTCTGTTGTTATTACATTTTGGCATTTTTTGCCACATCAAGCTGGACCAATTTCATAGCCTCGTCGGTATTGGTGTCGAACTCAGCGGACAGTGCCATTGTGTCGAATTTCTGCAGTTTGTTGGAAACAATGACCTGTTTCAGATCGTTGATATAGGAATCGCGACGCTGGGAGTAGCAGAGAAGGCCATCGGCCAGATCCAGGGAGCAACCGGTGCGGCTGCGCATTTCCCGGAGACCGGCATAGGCGGGCAAGCGGTTCAGCATGAGCAGGTAGGCCCGAACTGATTCGAGCAAAGATTCGTACACCGCGATCTTGTGGGACGCCCCCTCTTCCCTGTCTTTCGGAGTTATCCCCTTTTCGCCCCAGGTCCATATTCCGAAAAGATTGTTCCCCTCCAGGCAGAAACGGGAACTGCCCCAGGATGATTCGATTGCTCCTTGTGCAAGGATAAGACTGACCGGAAGCACATCGACGCGGGCAAGAAGCTTTTCCTTCGATGTTGTTCGGTATTTGCGGCTGAGATGCTCAAGTATCTCGATTTCGGCATCACTTATTGCCTGCGGCCAGAGCGTCTCATCATCAAAAATCAGGTTGTCGTCACGATTATTGAGCTTTGCGATAATCGAACGGAGAACCATTTTCTCCTGTTCCACTTCATTCAGGGCGATAAGGCTGATGGGAAGAAGGGTATTGATGAAGGCTTTTTTCTTTGTCGATACGTCAAGTTCTTTCATATCCCCGGGCAGGTTGACAAAAAGAACCGGAGGGATGGGAGAAGTCTCGTCTATCTCCCACAGTTTGCTGTGCCGTAATTTTTCCAGCAGATCATTGGCGTCTGCAGGCTTTAGAGTCGGCATATTCAGCAATGCAGTAATTGACGTGATGCGTTTTTCGGCAATAAGAACGGGGTTTGGGCGGGTAAAAAAAAGGACAAGCAGAAGGACGGTGACACAGGCGGTCACAATGGCGCTGACCCTTATCACCCGGCGTACCGGACGAATTTTTCCGGCTGATCCGGGGGGATTCTCCGGGAAAGAAGGAGATTCACCGCATGATGTGCGTTCAACAAGGGTGAATTTGCATAACCCGTCGAAAATATAGTATTTTTTATTAATATTCATATATTAATGGCTTAAATTTTGCAGAACTATATATGTTCATTTTTGAAAAAGCAAATCGTTTTTACCGATGCATCATGTCCGGCGATCTCGCAAGTTGTCAAAAAACACGAAACAGAGTAAAAGCGTAAAGTGTAATTCAGGAGCTTTATTTCACTTTTAATCTGGAGGGATGAAATGATTTACCGAGTGCTTGCTTTGTTTATGTTGTTCTGTCTGCCGTTGTCCGCTGCTGCCTCTGACCCGGCTTCCCAAAAAAGTAATATCATCATGGAAACAACACTGGGAACCATCAAAATTGAACTTTTCGACGAAAAGGCTCCGGTCACATGCACAAATTTCCGTCAATATGTGGCTGACGGTTTTTTCAACGGTTTGATTTTTCACCGGGTTATTCCGGGCTTTGTCATTCAGGGAGGTGGATTTGAACCTGGACTGAAAAAAAGAAACACCCGTGCGCCCATTGTCAATGAGGCGGACAACGGTTTGAAGAACGGCCGCGGCACCCTTTCCATGGCGCGGACCCAGGATATTTACAGCGCCACGAGCCAGTTTTTCATCAACGTGGCTGATAACAAAAGCCTCGATCACCGGGGGAAAACCCAGGCCGGTTTCGGATATGCGGTTTATGGCCGGGTCATTGAGGGAATGGATGTTGTCGACAAAATCGTCGCAACTCCCACCGGAACGGTGGGCATGTATCAGGATGTGCCGAAAACAGACATGGTGATGCTGAAGGTCTACGAAGAAAAATAGCGCTGGCGTCCACTTTGGCCCCCGGATGACAAGGGGTTCAGGGTGGAACTCTTATGGCATTCCGGGAAGCATTCGATCCGAGATCGCGCAGCGCAGCCGACAGCAGTGAAACGGCGAAGAAATCGGGTTGAATGCAGACTGGAATCAGAACAACGGCCTGATCTTGGGTTCCAACTCCTTCTCTTCTTCCTCGCTTTTTTTGTCGATCAATTCAACGACCTTGCGCACCGGACGGGTTGACACCCGCTTGCCTTTAGCCGCCGCATTTTTCGTCAGGAACTGATCGAATTCGTAATCCTCAAAATTCTTTTTCGCCCTTTTTGACGGTTTGAAATGTATGCGTACCCTGCCACCCTCGCCAAGGGAAAGGAACTGCATGGTAGATTTCCTGTTGCCGCCGAAGAGATGGTATTCCTTTTCCAGAATGAACTTGGGGCACTTGAATCGTTTGATATAACTCAGGTCTTCATCCGCGTCCCGGTATATGACGTTGAAAACAAGCTTCTCGTCGACAACTCCGCACCAGCTGAGTCCGGTGCCGACAAAAACCTTGTCCGCAACATTAATCACCTTGTAGGTCCCGTCCTGGAAGATGAGCAGCATTTTGTCATATTCCGAACAGGCAAAGGAGCGGTCACAGTCGGTTTTCACCCCGTGGCCGAGAAAACCGCTTTCCTGATGATACCCGACGGTGAGGTTGCAGAGGGCAACCTTGCGCGCCTCCACCTCGGTAAAGGTGGTGATTTCGGTGCGGCGCGGATAGAGATGCCCGTACGTATCGAGCAGTTTATCCAGATAACGCAGGGTATAGGCCACCACGTCCTTCAGGTTCTTTTCCACCTGACGGATCGCGCTTTCCGTTTCCTTGATGTCGCGGTATTTTTTGTCGATGTCGTAGCGGGATATGCGGCGGATGCGGATTTCAAGCAACCGCTCGATGTCCTCGCGGGTGACGTCCCGCACCAGTCTTTCCCGGAACGGGGCTAGCGACCGGTCAACGGTTTCCACCACCAGTTTGTAGCTTTCGCACTCTTCTATCTGCTTGTAGAGTCGCTCTTCGATAAAAATCTGCTCCAGCAGGTGGGCATGGAGTTTTTCCCGTAACCGGTCGAGGTCGATGCGCAGCTCTTTTTCCAGATCAGCCTTGAGATTTGCCGTGTTGATCCGGAGAAGCTCGGAAACCGAGATATTGACAGGCCGGTTGCTGGATATCGCTGTCAGGTTGGGGCTGATGGAAACCTCGCAGTCGGAAAAGGCGTATAATGCCCTGATGGTGTCCTGGGCATAGAGACCGCGGGCCAGCTTAATCTCCACCTCCACCTCTTCGGCCGAATAATCGTTGATGGAAATGATTTTGATCTTTCCGGTCTTGGATGCCTTTTCGATGCTGTCCATCAGGGACTGGGTTGTGGTGGTGTAGGGAATCTCCTTGATAATGATGGTCTTGTCGTTTTTCTCGTCGATCCTGGCCCGACACCTGATACGACCGTTGCCGTCATCATAGCCTGAGACATCGATGCGGCCGCCCTGGGGGAAATCAGGGAAAATCTGGAAGGGTTCGCCTCGCAGAATTTTCTTCTGGGCCTCAAGCAGTTCGCAGAAATTGTGCGGCAGGATCTTGGTGGCCATGCCCACCGCGATGCCGTCCGCTCCCTGCAGCAGGAGCAGCGGTAACTTGCTGGGCAGGACAACCGGCTCCTTGTTGCGTCCGTCATAGGAGTCGACAAATTCCGTCAGATCCTTATTGAACAGGGTCTCCCTGGCAAGAGGCGTGAGCCGGCATTCGATGTAACGGGCTGCCGACGGGCCGTCGCCGGTGTAGATGTTGCCGAAGTTACCCTGGCGGTCAATGAGGTATCCCTTGTTGGCCAGATTGACCAGGGCGCCGAAAATGGACTGGTCGCCATGGGGATGGAGCTTCATGGTTTCGCCCACCACATTGGCCACCTTGCTGAAACGGCCGTCATCCATGTTGAACAGGGTCTGCATAATGCGCCGCTGAACGGGCTTAAGCCCGTCGGTCACGTCCGGAATCGCCCTTTCCTTGATGACATAGGATGTGTAATCAAGGAAATTGGTGTCAAAAAGCTTATGCAGGGAACCGTAATCGGTAAGATTTTCCATGTTTTTTATTGGGGATTGCGTATTTCTGATTTGCCGTATCGGGTCAGACGAGATAACTCATGATGTACTCCTTGCGTTCGGGAGTGTTCTTGCCCATGTAAAAGGAAAGAAGCAGCGGCACATCGGAGAGCCTATCAATATTTACCTGCTGCAACCGCATGTTGTCGCCGATGAACTGCTTGAACTCCCTGGGCGATATCTCCCCAAGCCCTTTGAAACGGGTAATCTCGACCCTGGCGTCGTTCTTCCCACGGCCTTTGAGTTCCTTTTCCGCTTCGGCCTTTTCCTTTTCTGTGTAACAGTATCTGGTCACCTTTGTGTTGCGCACCCGGAAAAGCGGGGTTTCAAGGATATAGACATGGCCCCGTTTCACCAGATTTTCAAAAAAAGTGAGAAAGAAAGTGAGCAGCAGATTACGGATATGGAGTCCGTCAACATCGGCATCGGTGGCGAGAATCACCTTGTCATAACGGAGCCCGCCCACGGATTCCTCGATATTCAAAGCCCGCATCAAGTTATACATCTCTTCATTCTTGTAGAGCAGGGTCATGGCCTGGCCAAAGACGTTCATCGGTTTTCCCTTGAGGGAGAAAACAGCCTGGGTCATGGGGTCGCGGGCGCTGACGATTGAGCCCGACGCAGACTGCCCCTCGGTGATGAAAACCATGTTTTCCCGACCTGACTGTGAGGGGTTTTCCTTGCTCGGATGATACTTGCAGTCTTTCAGCTGGGGAACCCGGATGGCGACTTTCTTGGCCTTGGCCTTGGCCTCCTTGCGCACCTGCTGCAGTTCCCTGCGCACCTTTTCGTTCTGCTGGATCTTATGGGTCAGAACCTCGGCAACATCTTTTTCCTTGTAGAGATAATCACAGACAACCTCCTTGACCCGGTTGACGATAAGTCCTCGAATTTCCGTGTTACCCAGTTTGTTCTTGGTCTGCGACTCAAAAATCGGGTCCTTTATCTTGACCGAAACCGTACCAATCACCCCTTCGCGGACATCCTCGCCTGAATATTTCTTGCCGGTAAAGTCGTTGACCCCCTTCAGGATCCCCTCGCGAAAGGCGGAGAGATGGGTACCGCCTTCGTTGGTATAGGTGCCGTTGACAAAGGAGAAATAACTCTCTCCGTAGCCGTCGGAATGGCAGAAGGCAAATTCCAGGGTCTCATCTTTATGATAGATCGGTTCATAAAGACGGCTTTCGTCAATTTCGTTGGCGAGCAGATCAAGCAGTCCGTTGGCGGAAAAAAAGCATTCCTTGTCGAGAAAGAGTTTCAGCCCGGCATTGAGATAGGCGTAGCGCCACAGTCTCTTGCGGACAAAATCAATATTAAATGAATATTCCTCGAAATGGCTGCTATTGGGCAGAAATTCGACCAAGGTGCCGTTTTTCTCGGTGGTTTCCCCTTCGTCCTGGCTCTGCAGGATACCTTCACGAAACACGGCCCTGGCAAACTTGCCCTCGCGGAAAGAGGTAACGGTGAAATCCTGGGAAAGGGCGTTGACAGCCTTGGTGCCTACTCCGTTCAGGCCGACGGAAAACTGAAAGACATCGGTGTTGTATTTGGCGCCGGTATTGATCACCGAAACACACTCAACCAGTTTGCCCAGGGGAATGCCGCGGCCGAAATCGCGTACTTTCACCCTGCCCTGTTCATCAATGGCGATGGTGACTTTTTTCCCCGCCCCCATGATGAACTCGTCCACCGCATTGTCGATCACCTCTTTCAACAGGATGTAGATTCCGTCGTCCGGGTGAGAGCCGTTGCCGAGTCGACCGATATACATACCGGGACGGAGCCGGATATGCTCCAGGGAACTCAGGGTTTTTATTTTCGATTCATCGTAGGAAACGGATGTTGCTGATGACATGCGGGATTGTTCAATCAAAGTTTGATGGTTAATTGCGATTCACTCTCAGTCTGATGATAACGAGTTTCATTGTATATCTCGCTTTGGGGATGGCTGCAACCTTATTTGAAAATCATTTTTTCCGTTTTAAAAAAAACATTGCCTATCCCGCTGGTTACGGTAATGTTGTCTTGAATTCAGCCCAGTTGCGGAGTTCACCACGAAAATCCATTTCATGTGCGCTTTCGTGCTCATGCAGTTACGATGAACAAACCTCTGACATAACAAGTCCATTTTTCACATAAAACCGAAGGAACTCTTTTCATGTCCGACAAATTAAATAAGCAGCTTGGCACCACCGAAGTTCTCTGGAACCTGAAAGACCTTTATCAATCCATTGATGATCCGGCTATTCAAGACGATATCGATTTCTGCCAGGAGGAGGCGGTCCTTGTCAGGGAAACCTTTGCCGGCAAACTTGCGGGGCTGACACCTGACATTTTCGCACGATTGGTCCGGCGGCTTGAAAGAATCGATACATTTATGGCCAGGATTTCCACTTTTGCCTTTCTCAACTTCACCACCCAGATCAAAAAACCGGAAGCAGGCGCCTTTCTCCAGGAAATCAGGGAAGTCAACAGCCGTATTTCCCGGGAAACGGTCTTTTTTGAGCTTGAATGGAGCAAGATGGACCAGGAAAGCGCGCAGAGATTTCTTGATTCCGAAGAAATAAGCCACCATCTTCATTATCTGCAGAACATCAGGCGTTACGCAAAACACATGCTGAGCCAGGTGGAAGAAACCCTGCTCATCGAAATAGCGCCGGTGGGCAGGGGGAGCTGGACCAACCTGTTTGAAAAGGTGCTGGGCCATCTTCAGTTCGGCGAGAACAAACGAACGGAAGAGGAAGTGCTGTCCGATCTCTACAACGCCGACCGTGAGGTGCGCAGCAAGGCAGCCGACGAGTTGACCGAAGGGCTGCAAAGCCAGATGCACATCCTTACCCATATTTTCAACACCCTGTTGGCCGACAAGATGATCGGCGACCGTTTGCGGCAATATCCTTCCTGGGTCAACTCCATGAACCTGTCCAATGAGCTTGAGGACAAGACAGTTGAGGTGCTGATCAATGCTGTGACGTCACGGTATGACATCGTCCAGCGCTATTACCGGGTGAAAGGGAAACTGCTGGGGCTTGATGAACTGCTGGATTACGACCGCTATGCACCTCTGCCCCATCTGCCCTCACTCACCGTCAACTGGGAAGAATGCCGAGGGATGGTGATCAGCGGTTTCCGAAATTTTTCACCGAAAATGGCCGAAATCGCCTCATACTTTTTTGACCGGAACTGGATTCACGCTCCCATCGGCGAAGGAAAACGAGGCGGCGCCTTTGCCCACCCCTGCGTGCCTGAAGTGCATCCCTACATCATGGTCAACTACACCGGCAACATCCGTGACGTCTCAACCGTTGCCCATGAACTCGGCCATGGGGTGCACCAGTACCTGGCCGCAAAAAAAGGATACTACAACAGCAATACGCCGCTGGTGCTGGCTGAAACCGCCTCTGTTTTCGCCGAACTTCTCATCTTTCATAACCAGCTTGCAACATTGACCGATCCGGAGCAGCGCAAGGCGTTTATCTGCCAGAAGCTGGAATCCATATTCGCCACCGTTTTCCGGCAGGTGTCAATGAACAGATTCGAGCACCTGAGTCATACCAGCCGAAGGGCGGGCGGGGAACTGTCCGACGCCAAGATCAGCGAACTGTGGCTTTCCACCCAGAAAGAGATGTTTGGGGATTCCGTCACCATTACCGACAACTATCGTATATGGTGGTCCTATATTCCCCATTTTCTCCATTCACCGGGCTATGTGTACTCCTATGCCTTCGGCGAGCTGCTCGTGCTTGCCCTTTATAAAATTTATAGAAGTGAAGGAGATGACTTTATTCCCAAATATCTGCATCTGCTTTCTCAAGGCGGCAGCCTCTCCCCCTATGAACTGCTCAAACCATTCGGTGTTGATCTGGATAATCCCAACTTCTGGCTGGGAGGTTTGTCTCTGATTGATGAAATGCTGCAAAGCATTGAGTAATTGTTCTCGATGCGCCTGAAATACCTTCTTTTCCTTTTTGCCGCACTGCTGCCGGCTTTCCTGGTCTTTATCTCGCCGCGCATCCTTGCCGTGGGAGATGTCCAGTCGCGGCTCCTCCAGGAGGTGGAAAAAGCCCTCCATGCCGACGTATCGGTTGATGAGATGAACTGGCGCTGGACTCCCCTGCCCCATCTCGCCCTGTCGAACGCCGGCATCGTTCATTCTGATTACGAACTGCGCCTGCCCAAAACCCGTATTTATCCTGCCTGGAGCGCGCTTTTAACAGGCCGGATCCGTGTCGCCGGAATTGATTTTATCTCACCCGAGGCGAAAATCAATTCCTCGTTCTACAACGCGGTGAAGAACGGATCGGCCCAACTGCCGCCTATAAACATTACCATTGATAAGGGAACGCTTTCCCTGGCAGGTTACAGCAATCATCATCTCCGAACAAAAGAGACAACCTTTTCGGATATCGAATTCAAGCTCCGCAAAAAGTCAGGGCAATTAAAGTTTACCCTGCAAAGCCGGACAACCTTTGCCGATGCAATTTCCGTCAAAGGAAATATAGATCTTGCCGCTTTTTCCTATGCCGGCACCCTGGAAAGCCGGAAATTCGAGCTTCCGCAGCTTATTGAAACAGACAATCCGATTATCCGTCCACTGCCGTCGGCAGTCGATTTCAAATGTGATATCATCGGTGAAGGGGTGAAGACGGTCCAGGTTCTGTTTTCCGGCAATATCCCTTCCTTTTCCCTGCAGAGGCTCGACGCGCCGGTTTCATTTGTTTTTGATCAGGCTGACCTGCTGCTTGAAAAAAAGGATAACGAGCTTTCCGCCAAAATTTATCAGTTAACAATGCGTGAACCGGATATTTCTTTTTCAGGCGAGGTGCGTCGCTATTTCGGCGCAGATCCGGAACTTCCCTTCTACCTGCTTGATCTTGCCGCGGAAAAAATCGACCTGACTGATATTCGCCACAGACTCCTGGCCCTGCTTGGCGACAATTCCATCACCACCACGGTCTGCAACGTTGTTCGGGACGGCAGGGCGAAATCCGCCACCTACCGATTTGATGCACCGCTTTCAGGTTTTGCCTTTATTGAAAAGATGCTCATCAATGTCGATGTGGATCAGGCACGGATTCACGTTCCAGCGGTGGATCTTGATCTGGCTGAGTCATCAGGGCCCATCATCATCGAAAACGGGGAGATTTCAGGCCATGACCTGACCAGCCGACTTGGCAACCATTACGGATCAAACGGCTCCTTTGCCCTGGGACTCGCCCATGACAACCATCTCTTTAAACTGGATCTTGATATAGACGCCGACCTTGCCGAACTCCCCACAACCCTCCACCATCTTATCCATAATGAAAATTTCCGAAAGGAGGTGCTCAAATTTTCCTCCAACGGGCGGAAAATGGGTCATCTTACCATTGGTGACGATCTCCGGAACTTTTCCGTTGATGTCCGCATCCCCGACCTGACAGACAGCGAAATACGCTACAGTCGACTCCCTTGGCCGTTTCTTTTTCATGGCGGCATGCTCCACATTCAGGATGACAGGATAGAATGGGAGAAGATAGCTGCAACGGCCGGACTCCATGAAATTCATGAGTCAACAGGCAGGCTCTCCTGGGATGATCCCAAGGTTCCGTTTGTTCTCGACAATCTGCGGGCAGAGCTTGATGTCGGTTCGATTTACGAACAGCTTGCCGCCTATCCGGCTGTGAAAAATACTCTTCTTGCCGGTTTGATTGATGTCGATGGAACTGCCGTTGTTGAAAAAGGTACGGCATCCGGGAATATTCTTGATCCGAAGGAATGGCAATATAACCTGTCCGGCGAAGTCAGCGACATGAGTTTTAAGTCGGATAAACTGCAAGAAGAAATCTTCATTAATAAAGCAACGGTTGCGATAGGTGATAAAACGGCATCATTTTCCAATGGTGAAATAACATTTCTCGGCAGCCCTTTTTCTTTTTCCGCCGGCCTCAATCACACATTTTTCCGTCAGTGGCAGGGCTGGATTGAGCTCGGAGGAACAGTGACGCCTGAAGTGGGAAACTGGCTGCAGGGGAAAAAATGGATTCCGGAATCTTTTTTCCCGAAAATACCCTGTGATGTTAAAAAGATTAAAATAAACTTCTCGGAATCGGATCTGGCAATTACCGGAACCTTGTCAAATAAATCTCTTACCGGTGTTCCGGTGGAGACACTGTTAGATGTCGCGGTCATTGAAGGCCGTCACCAATCCACCAGGCTCCATTTTTTCAGCTATCCAAAAGACGCGGTGATCACTATTACCGGTGATCACCGCTATGACTCATTGATAATTGATTTTCAGGGAACAATCGATAAGCAGACCGTTTCCGCAATTTTCGACAGTTCTTTTCTCCTTGATGGTGAACTGGAAGGATTTTGCAAAATAACCTTCCCCATGCGTAAATCGGATTCCTTCAGCTTCGAAGGTCGTATCGAGGCCCGTGATCTGGAATGGCTCTGGGGTGACTTCCTGCGCCGAATCAGTTTCACCAGGCTGTCCATCACCGGTGATAAGGAAAAAATGATCGTCCATGATCTTGGATTGTTTTTTGAAAAAGAGGAAGCAACGGTCAATGGCGCCATCAATTTTTCCGCGGCCTCCATTACACCTGATCTCGTCCTCCATTCGGAAAGTTTATCCCAGAATACCATCACCCGTTTTATCGAGGACTTGTCGGTTTTCCTGAAGAAATCACGAGAAAAAGACTCCGACAAGGAAAACGGAAAGATGGTGCGTAAACTTTCCGGAAAACTAGAGATAAAGGCGGAAGAATTTATTTTTGCCGAAACTATCAAGGAGGGGAAAAGCCTGAGTTACAAACTGATTCCCCTGTCCGGCATATTTGATTTTTCAGGACCGGAATCCGTCACCCTTATTCTCGGTGATACGAAGTTTTGCGGACTTGAGATCGACGGCACCCTGAAGTGGCGCAAAAACCGGAGCAGCAATCAATTTTTCCTGAAAAACCCTGAATCAGGCCAGACGCTCCTGGAAGATTTCATTGCCTGCAGCGGCGTAAAGCACGAAATCATAACCGGTCCCTTCCAGGTGAAGGCGGCTTTAACCGACGACAACGGCACCCTGTCGGCAGGAACCTTTCACCTCGTATCAAATGGGGGTGTTCTGAAAAGGATGACCCTTCTTTCCAAAATATTTACCCTCATCAACTTCACCGATCTCTATCAGGGGCTTCTTACCACGGGATTCAATTACAAACTGCTGGAAATAGACGGCCATGTGGCCGAAAATCTTCTTATTCTTGACAAGGCCGTCATGGAAGGGGAAGGTATGGATATTATTGTTCAGGGAAACATCAATCTTCATGATCTGCAATCAGACCTGACCATTTTCATCGTTCCGTTTAAGTCAATTGACAAAATAATCAACATTGTGCCGTTGATCGGCCGGATAATCGGTGGTAAAAAAAGGCATATCATCACCTACCCCGTGAAGGTGAGCGGCAATCTGAGGGATCCGGAAATCAGCGTCCTTTCTCCCACCGCAATCGGCAAGGCCGCAGTGGACTTCCTCTTTGACACTTTGACTCTGCCGCTGGATCTGCTGCCCATCCCCCCCTCCCCGCAACAGGATACGTTGCCCGGCGGGGATGGAGAACAAGGAATCAACATGAATCCGCAACAGGAAGAAGAAAAGAAATGATTGTAAAAATAGTGGGGATATTTTTTGTGGCGTTGGGGGCGATTGTCTCCCTGGTGTTCTGGATCCCGGGTGTCATCAATAAAAAACAGTTGAAGGGGATTATGGGCAGTCGTTACCCCCTCATCTATTTTATCTATTTCACCAACGGTCCCCTGCTCCTGATTATCGGGGCATCAATTCTGGCATTCCTGGTTCGGTAGTTTTCAAGTGCGGATCATCTAAGTTTTTTTGCGCAGATATTGTTTCAGTCCGGCTTTTAGGTTGTATCAAAATAGAAGAAGTCAGGAGTCAGGAGAAAAAGAATGCCGTTATTCCGACTCCTGACTTCTGGCTCCTGACTCGTGATTTTTCCCCAAAACCTTATCCCATATACTGCGGGCTGTTTCCTCCTTGCTGAGCAGAGGGAAATCATACTGCCCCCCCCTCCGGTCAAGGAGCGTCACACGGTTCGTGTCAACGGCAAATCCACTGTCAACGGCAGTGATGTCATTGATGACGATATAATCAAGGTTTTTATTCCGCAGCTTCTCCCGCCCATATTCGAGAAGATTTCCGCTTTCAGCGGCAAAGCCGATGAGCATCGGCGGATTTGGGCGCTGGTCTTTTATCTCGCCAAGTTTTTGTAATATATCGCGGTTCTGTACAAGGTTCACCACCTGTTCGGATCCGGATTTCTTGATTTTCTCGGGTGAAACGACTGACGGCCTGAAATCCGAGACAGCTGCGGCTTTCACTATTATATCGGCAACATCAAAACGGCCGAGCACCTCACGGTACATCTCTTCCGCAGTTCGCACGTGTATACACTCAACCCCGGTTGGAGCTGCAATTTGCGTGGGACCTGAAACCAGAATAACGTTTGCGCCGCGCTGCCTTGCCGCCACTGCCATGGCATAGCCCATTTTGCCTGATGAACGGTTGCCGATAAAACGAACGGGATCAAAGGGTTCTTCCGTGGGTCCTGCGGTGATGAGAACTGTTTTGCCGACCAGATCCTGAGGGGTGAGGGTCCGGATGACCGCATCTCTCACCTGGCTCCACTCGGGTAATCGTCCGGGGCCTTCCTCGCCACAGGCCATGAGGCCGGTATCCGGTTCGAGCACCTGATAGCCGAACTCTTTAATCCTTCTGATGTTATCCTGGGTTGCGGCGTGAAGATACATTTTGCTGTTCATGGCAGGACACACCAGCACTTTTGCCGTGCTGGCCAGGACAATAGTGGAAAGCAGGTCGTCGGCCAGGCCGAAGGCCAGACGGGCAATGGTTTGAGCTGTGGCTGGAGCGACGAGAATGAGGTCGGCGGCACGGGCCAGACCGATGTGAGGGATCTTCTCTTCATCCAGCAAAGAGAACATGGATCCATAGACCCTGTTGCCGGTCAGGGCGGCAAAAGTCAGAGGAGAGACAAATTTGGTTGCCGCCTTGGTCATAACGACATGAACATCCGCCCCGTTTTTATGAAGGTCGCGAACCCAGTCGCAAACCTTATAGGCGGCAATGGATCCGCTTATCCCGCACAGTATGTTTTTTTGCTCCAGTATGGCAGACATGGCGCCTCTGTATCATGTTGAATTTATTGCCTGAAAGGAAAAGGCGAAGCAATCTCTGTGGAATCATACGGAAGAGATCACTTCGCCGGTACTCGCGACAAAACAAGAAACAACGATTACTGAAAAAAACCACTAATTGAGAAGCGGTTCTTCATAGGCAGGTGCGGGATACGCGGATCCTCCAGGGGCTGGAGAGTAAGATTGTCCACTTCCTGTAGTCAATTCCTGGGCTATATAGATTGATACCTGGGTTTTAAAGCTCAGTCCGTTTTCTCCGATGTTGATCATGCAGGTTTTAGTCGGTTTGGTAAAGATGAGCAGGACGTTTTTCGACTTGACGGAACCGCCCAGTTTCCAGCCGTTTTGCGGCATGGATTTTTCAAAATATTCGGTCAGGGAATTTACCTCTATCCTTCCTTCATAGCTCAGAATTCCACCGTTGAATGATTCCGTTTTCACGAACATGGTATTATCCCGGTTCATCTCAAGCCCGTCAGGGAGAAGGATGTCGCGGAAATCCTTTGGATAAAAGGGGCTGGCGGAGGCAGTGGCCATACCTGGATCACTGCTCTGCTGACCGGGGAACGAGGTGCATCCCGACAGAAATGAGAAAGATACGAGACAACAAACAACACCTGCCAGTGAAAGACCGAATTTTTTTACAGATTTTCGTACAGTGCGTAACATGGTCACCTCCATCAAAATGTCTTTAAAATAAATTCATCAATTTCTTTGCGCTTCGATTTCTGATTGCGGTGCAGGGGATGACCGAGGGCGATCATTGCCATGAGGTCAAATTTGGGTTCGAGCTGCAGAATGTCATTGACTTGGTTTTTGTTTTTAAGAATCTGGCCAAGCCAGACCGCTCCCAATCCAAGAGCCTCGACAGCCAGCAGCATGTTCTGGATACAGGCGCCGGCGGACTGGTGATCCTTCACCTCGTCATACATCGCTTCCGTATCAAGGTAGACACCGATAAGCGCCCTGGCAGCAAGGACTATATGGCTGTAATGAGTCGTCCCTGCAAGTTTTTTCCGCATCCCGTCGTCAGTGATTACGACAAACCGCCAAGGCTGGTTATTCAGCCCGGAAGGCGCCCATATCCCCGCCCGGACAATCTCCCGCAGATCAGACTGCGAAACATCTTCTTCGGTAAACTCTCGAATGCTGCGCCGCGATTGGATGGCATCAAGAACTGCGTGCGTCATCTTCCCGTCATCTCCTCTTGCTGATGGGTTTGGAATATGCATCTCATCATTACCCCTTTGTTGCAGGAATTTCAATAATTTGTTAGATGAATGATGCGAGATGAACGTTGTTCGGCAATAATGCCATGAAATCAAGAATATTACCACTTTTGCCTTGTCAAAAAAGAAAAAACATATCCCACTCCCCTGCTTAGCCCCGGGTGTTTCTTTGATAGATACCCACTGCCATCTCGATATGATGGAAAACGGTGAGAACACCGATGATATTATTACACGGGCTTTTGCGGCAGGAGTAACCTGCACCGTTACCATCGGCATCGATCTGGCCAGTTCACGAAAAGCCGTGGAATTGGCCAACCGTTTTGATCATGTTTATGCCTCGGTGGGCATCCACCCCCATCATGCCGAGGAACTGAACCACCAGGCGGAAAAAGAATTGAAGCAGCTGGCCGATGACGGCCGTGTCGTTGCCTTCGGTGAAATCGGCATCGACACGGTGAAGGACTATGCCCCCCTTCCCTTTCAGCAAAAGGCATTCACCCGCCAGCTTCAAATGGCCAGGGAACTCAACCTGCCGGTGATAATCCATAATCGTGAAGCCCATGAGGAAATTTACCGCGTTCTTACAAAATACGGGCCGTTCCCAAATGGCGGAGTCATTCACTGTTTTTCCGGAGACGGTGAAACAGCCCTTAAATTTATTGATCTTGGTTTTTTTATCTCTATCCCGGGAGTGGTCACTTTCAACAAGGCTGATATGCTTCATGAAGCGGTCCGTGTCACGCCCTTGGATTTCATGCTGGTTGAAACCGATGCTCCCTTTCTTGCTCCGGTTCCATACCGGGGAAAAGCCAACGAACCCCTCTTCACTCTTTACACAGCCCAGAAAATTGCCGAATTAAAAGGGGTTGATCTCAACGAGGTGGCGCGGGTGACAACCGCCAACGCACGAAGGCTTTTCAATATCCCTGAAGATGGCGCGCAGTAATCATGACTACAATTGAAAAAAATCTAGCAGAAATAAGAGAAAAAATCGCCGGTGCAGCCCGACGTACGGGACGCGATCCCAGGGAAATACGAATCGTTGCGGTCAGCAAGAAAGTCGATCCATCTCTTATGAGAGAGGCGATAACCGCCGGCCAGCAGATATTCGGCGAAAATTACATGCAGGAAGCCAAGGAAAAGATCATCACCATCGAAGAAAAGGCCCAGTGGCACTTCATCGGCCATCTCCAGTCAAACAAAGCCAAAGACGCGGCATATTTTTTTGATGCCGTTCATACGGTGGACCGCCTCAAACTGGCCAACGCTTTGAACAGGTATGCCGGAGAAGCGGGGAAGAACCTGTCCGTGCTTGTCCAGGTCAATGTGGGCGAGGAACCCCAGAAGGAGGGAGTGGCAACGGAAGATGCCGAAGAACTTCTCCAGTCTATGCAGGGTTTAAGCAATCTTTCCATTGAAGGATTGATGACCATGCCCCCCTTTTATGACGATCCGGAAAAGGTTCGCCCCTATTTCCGTAAACTGCGGGAACTGGCTGATGATTTTGCATCCAGGGGCTACTTTGCCGGAGCACCGTCTTTTGAGCTGTCAATGGGCATGTCAGGGGATTTTGAGGTTGCCGTTGAGGAGGGCGCAACGCTCGTGCGCATCGGCACCTCCATATTTGGTGCTCGTCCTGCGGGAGACGAGTGAGCAAAAAAAATTCACGGTTCTCTCTGCGTTACCAAGGGAGTAACAAACCAATCATAAAATTCCAGCGCCCAGAGCCAGGGCGAGGAGTAGCAACATCACCGCGATGATTGTGTGCAGCGTTTTCAGGGTTATCTTTTTCAGCAGACGAGAACCGGCAAACGATCCGGCAAAGGCAAACAGGGAGCCCACGATAATAAGCCCGATCAGTCCCTGTTCCTGCATGGCAGGCAAATTATTTTCGAAAAATGTAAGGCCGTAAATGACAAGGCGGGAAAAGTCGACCACCACGGCAGAGACCACCATTGTGCCGATGAGGGTTTGTTTGTCAAGGCCCGTGCGCATGAGGAACGCCGAACGCAACGCCCCCTGATGTCCGGAGAGTCCACCGAAAAATCCTGAAAGAACACCGCCGAGCGGCACGAAGCGCAAGGAAAAGGAGGAATTTTTGAGATAAGGTGATAATTCAAGAAGAGCAAAGAAAACAATCAAGGCAGCTATGAGGATTTTGCCCGGCATGAGAAAAAATTGTTTCCCCATGAAGGTGTAGTCGCCAAGGGAAGGCAATATGGCAAAGTAGTTGAGCAGCAGCGCGCCGATCATGGCCCCTGCCGCACCTGGAAGGGCAAAAAGCAGCACAATTCTGCGGTCAGCGTTTTTTCCGACAAGAAAAATTTTGAAAATATTATTGGCCAGATGGATAAAGGCGGTGGCGGCTACTGCTATTTCCACTGGGAAAAATACGGCAAACGCCGGCATGAGCAGTGTGCCCAGGCCAAAGCCGGAAAAAAAGGTAAGGCCTGCTACGGCAAGTGATGTGAGCGAGATTATCAGATATTCGGTCATGGATACTGTATACTGGACTTTAGAGTTTCATGACACCATGGGAGGTGTGGAAAAAGGTTAAAAATATGCAAAAAAGTTATTGACAGAGCGGTCCAAATCGGAGCCGCGCTTTCCAAAGCAAAATTGAGAAATAAACCAGAACAGTTCAG
>JAZDEG010000023.1:0-179791 GCA_043809085.1 Pseudomonadota bacterium
AATCAAGTAACACCTTGAAAATATGTATTTTTCACCTTTAGTTCACTGCTCTTTGAGGCAAAATATCGTCAAAACAGAAGTAAAATCCAACAAAATTGCAGTTAAAATAGCCGAAATTGGACTTTTTCTACAGCTTCAACGGCGCAAATCAGCCATTTTCAATCGGCACCAGCAATCCCCCTATTTTCTTTGACGCAGCTGAAAACAGCCATTATGGTAAGACCGCACATGAGCTTGCATCCAAACTTCCGCCATGTCAAAAACTATTCATGTGATACGCATGGAACGAATCGAAAGAACAAGGGAATATCATGAAAAACACCCATGAGCATTTCATGCAACAAGCCCTGGATGAAGCGCGGAAAGCGTTGCGGAGCAAGGAGTTCCCCGTGGGCTGTGTTCTTGTCCACGACAACCGGATTATAGCGCGGGGCAGGCGCATCCACAGCGGTCCATCCGGCAGAAACGAACTCGACCATGCGGAAATCATCGCCCTGCACGATTTCATCACCGGTCACCCAGGCATCAACCCGGGGCAGGTTATTGCTTACTGCACCATGGAACCTTGCCTGATGTGCTATGCGGCCCTGCTGCTCAGCGGCATCGGCACCATCGTCTACGCCTATGAAGATGCCATGGGAGGCGGCACCGGGCTGCTGCTGGGACACTTGACCCCGCTCTACCGGGAAGCGAAAATAGAGATCATCTCCCATGTTCTCCGGCAGGAAAGCCTGCAGCTCTTCCGGCAGTTTTTTCTGGATCCAGAAAACAATTACTGGCAAGGGAGCTATCTGGCCGAATACACCTTACGCCAACCGTGAGCACCACATAGAAAAACCGGACATGCCCTGCAGGGGGCTCACGTCCGGCTTGTTTGCAGTTCCCGTAAAAAAAACTGCGCGCAGCTTTTACCCACGCAATCCTACAGGGTGGCAACAAAAGCAATCATGATAAACATGCATATCATGAAAATTCCAACCTTCATAGGAACCGAGCTGTCCTCTTCGTGGTGATGTCCGTGTCCACCCATGGTTTTCTCCTCCAGAAGCATGTATGTAAAATTACCCTTTTTGCAGAAATTGCAATCTACCTTATCCAACAGAAATAGCAACCGCAAAACAAAGCAAATCACACTTGTCCAAATCTGTTGAAAATATCGTTCATTGGGAGTTAATTGAATCATTTTTGCAAGACAACAAACCGCAAGGAGACTCCATGATCAGCCTGACCCCCCGGACAGTGGGTTTCAAACCAAGAGAAAGAAATATTTTTTTCCATATCCTTACCGCCTGCAACCTCGCATGCCGTCATTGTTACATCAATCCCGAGCAGCACGGCACAACAACGGTTTCCAGAGATACCATGGACAAGTGGCTTGCGCTTTTCCATGATCCGGAAAAAAAATCCAACCTCATCTTCCTGGGCGGCGAACCCACCATGCATCCGGATCTGGCCCACGGAATCAAAACCGCAAAAAAAATCGGCTACGACACCGTCACCGTTGACAGCAATGGATTTCTGTTTCACGATCTGCTGAACAAAATCAGCCCAACGGACGCTGTCATCAGCTTCAGCCTTGACGGACCGACTCCGGAAATCAATGACCCAATCCGCGGGGAGGAAGTTTTTGCCACCTGCACCGAAAATATCAAAAAAACCGTTGCTCTGGGCTTTGACACCAGCCTCATCTATACGGTCAGCAAAATAAACATCAACCACCTAGCCGAAATGCCCGCTCTGCTCCAGACTCTTGGGATAAAGCGTTTTTTTATTCAGGTAATCGGTATCAGGGGAAAATCAGCGGGCGAGGAAAAAGAACATCTGCAGCTCACCCCGGACGAATGGCTGGCCGCCGTCCCCAAGGTGGCGCAAGAAGCCGCGCAAAGAGGCATTCACGTTATCTTCCCCAAGGTTTTTCTTGAAAAAGATGAAAAATTCGAGTGCGCCGGACGGGTGGCGGAGAACTACTTCATCTTCCCCAACGGCCGGGTTTACCAATGCCCCCTGTGTGAAGATTTCCCTGTTCACTCCTTCACCATCGTCGACAACAGGCTGATCCACAATTCCGGACTCACGGAAGACCGTTTCTTCACCCTTGACATCGCCGAGGGCTGCGTCATGAACAAGCTCCTCCAGCCGGGCAATATCAGCTATGACGGGGAAGGAAACCCGCTGTACCGCATCTCCTGCTGTCTCCTGAAACAGGAAATTAAGTAACAGCTGATATTTCCCCTCATTTTGAAAACAAACCTGCCAATACGCTATCTGAAAACCCGCATGATGAGCAGGGCAAGCTCATACAGAAAAAAAAGCGGCAGGGCAAGCATAATCGTGGAAACAAGGTCGCCCGCGGCAAGAAGAAATGCGAGGACGACGATGGCAAGGTAGAAATATTTCCGCTGACGGACGAAATGAGCTCTGGTTGTCAGTCCCGTTTTTCCGGCGGCCACCATCAGGAAAGGGATCTCAAAGGCAAGACCGAAAGCCAGGGACGAACGGACGACAAAAGTGAGGTAGGAGTCAAGCTTGGGCAAAGCCTCCAGGTTCTCTCCGGCAAAACTCATCAGAAACGAAAGCGCCTGGGGCATGATAACCACATAGGCGAAACCTACCCCGAAGAGAAAGAGAAGGGTGGCCCAGAAGACCACGACAAGAACCTTTTTTTTTTCATGCCGGTGCAGAGCGGGGGCAACAAAGGCCCATGCCTGATACAGCACCATGGGAAACGCGGCGATAATGCCGACGAGTACGGAAATCTTCAGATAACTGACAAATGCCTCGGTCAGGTTGGTATAAACCAGACCTGGAAGACCGGGACTTGCCTGAAAAAGCGGGATGACGAGCAGTTTTGTAATCTGCCGGGAAAAAATATAGGCAACGACCGAACAGAGGGCAACAGCACCGAAGGCCACGGTAACCCTGCGACGCAACTCATTGAGATGATCCCCGAAATGACTGGAAAGGGGGCTCATCAGCTCTTTTTTCCCGCCTCGTCGCCTGTTTTCTCACTCTCAGAGGCCGCGACATTGACGTCATCTTGATAGACCACTTCGCCGGCTTCACCAACCCCTTCCACAGCGGCATTTTCATTCGCCGCCACTTCATCCCGGACATGCTCCGCGCCGGGCAGGGCGGCGCGATCCTCGTCACTTAAGGGCTTCAACTGTTCCCATGGACGTTCCGCTTCCTTCATCTCCTCCTGCAGAGAATCCTTCAGGGCGTTTGCCGTTTTTTTCAATTCCAGAAACTGCTTGGCCAGGGATTTCGCCAGATCAGGCAGCTTGTCCGGCCCGACGACGATGAGCGCCAATGCCATGATAAGAATGAGTTCAGGAAGACCTATGCCAAACATAGTGCACAATTCACGTTAAATAAGGAACCCCGGCTTCAGGAGGGAAAACAATTAATTCCGGCATTACGGTTGCCGATTCCGCCAATCTACGGTATTTGATTTTTAGTGTCAAGCAGCATGGCGCGATTGACTTTTGAGAAGTCTTTGGCTAAAGTTGGCCGGCATCAAAAATAATGCTGCAAAACTGTGTGGGCGCTCCGTTTTTTTACCGACAGGTCCTGCGGACGTTTAACAAATCCAATGCAATAAGACAAATTCGCAAAAAACACAAAGCTGACCAACGGCCTGAGTTGCCCAAGCGCGACAACACTTGTCCATGGACAGCCGGCCCTTTTGCGAAGCCGACAGATAAGGAGCAGAACCAATGGCCAATGTTGTGGTGGTAGGCACCCAGTGGGGCGATGAAGGCAAAGGAAAGATAGTAGACCTGCTTACCCAGTATGCAGATTACATAGTTCGCTTTCAGGGAGGCAACAATGCCGGCCACACCCTTGTGGTTGAGGGGAAAAAATTTATTTTCCACCTCATTCCATCAGGCATCCTCTATGAAAACAAGCATTGCTTTATCGGCAACGGGGTTGTTATTGACCCGGGGGTGCTGCTTGAGGAAATGCAGAAACTGGCGGACAGCGGCCTGCCCGTCAATCCGGATCGCCTGACCATCAGCGAACGGGCCCACCTGATCATGCCCTATCACAAGCTGCTTGACCTGGGCAGTGAAGCCGCCAAGAAGAAAGGGGCCAAAATCGGCACCACCGGCCGCGGCATCGGCCCATGCTACGGCGACAAGATCCTCCGCAGCGGCATCAAGGCGGGCGACCTGCTTGATTCGGATCTTTTCAAAGAGAAGCTGGCGGCAAATCTCGAAGAGAAAAACCGCATTCTCTCCGATTATTACAGCACCAAACCTCTCTCTTTTGATGAGATTTACGGCCAGTTTCAAGGCTTTACGGAAAAGCTGGCGCCCTATATCGACAACGTTTCGGTCAAACTCGACGAAGGCCGCAGGGCAGGCAAGCATATCCTTTTCGAAGGCGCCCAGGGAACCCAGCTTGACATTGATCACGGCACCTATCCCTTTGTCACGTCATCAAACGTGGTGGCCGGAAATGCCTGCACCGGTTCAGGATTCGGCCCCTCCCATATCGATGCCGTTATCGGCATTCTCAAGGCATACACCACCAGGGTAGGAGAAGGCCCCTTCCCCTCCGAGCTTTTTGACGAGACAGGAGACGAACTGCAGAAAAAAGGCGGCGAATTCGGCGCCACCACAGGCAGAAAAAGACGCTGCGGCTGGCTTGACACCGTCGTGGCCAATGAAGCGGTCCGGTTAAACGGCATCACCGGACTGGCCATCACCAAGCTTGACGTGCTGAGCGGACAAAAAACGCTGAAAATCGCCACCTCCTACCAGGCGGACGGCAAGAAATTCACCGCCATGCCGGGCAACATCCGCACCGCAGAAAAACTGCAACCGCTTTACGAGGAAATTCCGGGATGGGATGATGATATCAGCGGTGTGCGCAGTGTCGATGATCTGCCGGGGAAAGCCAGGGATTACGTGAAAAGAATCGAGGATCTGACCGAAACACCGGCCATGCTGCTTTCCGTCGGGCCGGACCGGGCCGAGACTCTGCTGCTGAACAATCCCTTTGAAAAATAATACCCGCGCTGACGCTGTTGCCCGGACAAAGCCGGGAATGAAGGCTTCTGATCGTTCCCATGCCCCCCACATGGGAACGAGATTCATTTTTTCCAACGATTTCCCGAAACCGTCCAGACGGATGGCACAAACAGGCATCGGTTTTCCTCTCTGACGAGGAACACCCAGATGTACCGCAGGAACCTCCCAAAGGGCGCTCCATGCGAAAGCATTGATAACAGTCGTTCAACAAATACAAATTTATTTTATAGCGTTAAACCAAGGAACTCACTATGACATTTTGTCTCGGCATGCGCGTGAAAGACGGCCTGGTCGGCATCGCAGACACCAGGGTCACATCTGGAAACGAAGTGATCACCGCCAGCAAAGTCAGAATCTACAACATGGAACACGGCAGCATGTTTCTGATGACATCAGGACTCCGGTCGGTGCGGGACAAGGCGCTGACCTACTTCGACGAACACATCTCCAACCTGGAGAAACCGTTCAATCGCCTTTACAAAGCGGTCAACGCCTTCAGTGAACAGATTCGCACCGTGGCAAAAGAAGACAAGCCCTCTCTCGTTGACAGCGGGTTCAACTTTGACATGAATTGCATCATCGGCGGACAGATGCAGGGTGACTCCGAACACCTGCTCTACCTCGTCTATCCGCAAGGCAACTGGGTGGAAATAGGCAAAGGGACCCCTTATCAGATCATCGGCGCACCAGGGTATGGCAAACCTATCCTGGATCGCACTTTTTCTTTTAAGGATTCGCTGGCTTTTGCCCTGAAAGTAGGATGCCTTTCGTTTGATTCGACACGGATCAGTGCCGCTGATGTGGATTTCCCCGTGGATGTAGTTCTCTACCGCACAGGCTCATTCAAAATAGTCAAACATCGTTTTCAGCGGGAGGACTTGGGCGTTGTCTCGGATTTCTGGGACACAAAGCTTCGCGAAACCATCAAATCTCTCCCAACAGATCTGATTGACCAGGCTTTTGCCAAACTCAATCAGGAAGTCTGATTGCAAGAATGCTTTTTTCCATTTCCCACCAGACCCGTTACAAATTCAGCGGACCTGTCTTCCTGGAGCCCCATCTCCTGAAGTTGCACCCTCGATCCGACAGCTGGCAGAAGCTTCTTTCACTTCACATCAGGATTGACCCGCAGCCATCAGGATTTTCAGACATTACGGATGTCGAGGGAAATATTGCCAGATGGGTCTGGTTCGACGAAATGACAGAGTCCCTGGATATTTCGGTGGAAAGCGAAGTCCGGACCTTCCGCGATAATCCTTACGACTATATTCTGGCTTCCCCCTCATTCCAGACGCATCCCTTTCAATACCCCGAGGAGCTTGTGCCATCTCTGCACGCCTACCTTGATCAGGATTGTTTTCAAGGTGGAGTCGGGATACGAAATCTGACTACCCTTATTCTCGAAAAATCCCGTGGTGACATCTTTTCTTTCCTCAATGAACTCAACGCCCATCTCTACACAAACTGGCAGGTGACCGTCAGAGAAGAAGGCGACCCTCTCCCTCCTGATGCGACCTTGCGGCAAAAGGAGGTATCCTGCCGCGACCTTGCGCTCCTGTTCATTGCGGTTTGTCGAAATGCGGGCATTGCCGGCCGGTTTGTCAGCGGTTACCAGGAAGGCGACCCTGATTCAGAAGATTGGCAGCTTCATGCCTGGTGCGAAGTTTTTATTCCCGGTGGAGGGTGGAGAGGATACGATCCGACCCACGGCCTCGCTGTGGCGGATCGACACATAGCGCTGGCGGCAAGCCATCTTCCACCAGGCGCCTCTCCCTGCACAGGGACCTTCCGCGGCACCGGAGCCCGGGTAGCAATGACGTTTTCAATAAATATCCATGCCGAATCCGGGGAACGTAATATCGGTTGAGGGGCATTTCTGCTGGAACCGGAAAAGCCTATTGGGGACTGGCCGCCTCTTGTTCCAGGGGAACATGCCTGAAGAATGTGGCGCTGATCTCCTCTCCCACCTGGTTCAATCGGCCTTGTAGAGAATCAAGATACTCGTGCATGCCGTATCCGACCACCTCGTCAATATCCGTATAGTCGAGATCTGCCCGCAGGCGACCAAGAATTTTTTCCGCCCGGTTCCGGGCAGCCCCCTGGGGAGTACCGGTGATCTTGTGCAGGGAAAAAAGCGCATTTGAGATGCAATGACGGATTGATCGGGGAAACTCCTCATCAAAGATAAGGAAATCAGCAACCTGCTTTGGCGAAATGCGATGAAATATTTTGCGGTACATGTCATGCGCGCTCACCGATTTGAGCACCGCCGCCCACTGGATATTGTCATAAGGCGCTCCGACGTGTTCCGCCTTGGGAAGCAGCATGAAATATTTAACATCGAGAATACGCGATATTTTGTCCGCACGTTCCAGCATCAGCCCCATTCTGGCAAAATGCCAGGCCTCGCCGTGGGTCATGGTGGAATAGAGCAGTCCGGTGAACATGTGTCCCCGCATTTTTATCATCAGGAAAAATTTGTGTGGATCATTTTGCGCAAACCCTGAATGTTCCGCCTCTTTGACCTCAATATAAAAGCGATTGAGCTGTTCCCACATTTCAGATGAGATAATTTCCCGGACAGAACGGGCGTTTTCCCGGGCGGCCTGCAGGCAAGATATAATCGAATTGGAGTAATTCCTGTCAAACGTCAGAAACTTGATGACATTCTCCTGGTTATATGCGTCATATTTCTCTTCAAACTGAACATTGTCGCCTGTGATGGCGATTAAAGGCTTCCATTGATGCCCTTCCTCCAGAGGAAGATCAAGCAGAAGATTTAAATTGACACTGATAAAGCGCGCAACATTTTCAGCGCGTTCAATATACCTGCACATCCAATAAACAGAGTTTGCAACACGGCTCAACATGCCTGTTCTCCTTTTAGAATCGTCTCAACGTTACTGCGGACCGTCCACCACCCAGGTATCCTTGCTGCCTCCGCCCTGGGAAGAATTGACGACAAGCGACCCTTTACGCAGCGCAACCCGGGTCAATCCGCCAGGCAGGACATGGATGTCCTTGCCGTACAGAATATAAGGCCGCAGATCAACATGACGGCCCTCAATGGCACCATCGACAATGGTCGGAGCCCTGGAAAGGGCAATGGTGGGCTGGGCCATATAGTTTCTCGGATTTTCCCGGATCAGATCGGCGAATTTGCTGCGCTCCTCCCTGGAAGCGTGGGGTCCGACGAGCATCCCGTAGCCGCCTGATTCATTGGCAGCCTTGACAACCAGCTTATCCAGGTTGTCAAGCACGTAGGAGCGTTCTTTCGGATCAGAACAGATATAGGTCGGCACGTTCGGCAGGATGGGATCCTCTCCGGTATAGTATTTGATTATTTTCGGCACATAGGCATAAATGACCTTGTCATCGGCGATCCCTGTCCCCGGCGCGTTCGCCATGGCTATTCTGCCTGCCTTGTATGCCGCCATCAAACCCGGGACGCCAAGCATTGAATCGGGACGGAAAGCCAGAGGGTCGATAAAATCATCATCAATCCTCCGGTAGAGGACATCGATCCGCTGCAGGCCCTTTGTGGTCTGCATATGGACAAAACCATTATGGACAACAAGATCCTGCCCCTCCACAAGCTCGACCCCCATCTGGCGAGCCAGAAATGAATGCTCAAAATAGGCGGAATTGTATATGCCGGGGGTAAGGACGCCAATTCTTGGTGACAATACGTTTTGCGGCGCCAGATACTCAAGTGTCTCAAGAAGCCAGTTGGGGTAATCATCCACCGGCCGTACCCTGGACGCTTCAAAAACCTGTGAAAAAGTACGCTTCAGCACCTGCCGGTTTTCAAGGACATAGGAAACTCCCGATGGACAGCGCAGATTGTCCTCCAGAACGTAAAACGTGCCATCCCGATCACGGACCAGGTCGGTTCCGGTGACATGGCACCAGATTTTATGAGGAGGGCTGAAGCCGACACATTCCTGACGGTAGGTTTTGCTCGACAGGATGAGGTCTTCCGGAAGGATGCGATCTTTTAATATCTGGCGTTTGTTGTAGATATCTTCAATGAATGCGTTTAATGCAAAAATGCGCTGCTTGAGGCCGGCTTCAATCTGGGTCCATTCCGAACCGTCCACAATACGGGGCAGGACATCAAAGGGGAATATTTTCTCTGAACCCTCGTCGTCGCCATAGACGGCAAAGGTGATTCCCATCTGCAGCAGCATGATTTCAGCGGCCTGTTGTTTGGTCATCAGGCTTTCACTGGAAAGAGATTCAATTTTCTGGACAAGAAGTTGAGCGCCAATCCGGGGACAATTGTTTTCATCAAAAAGTTCATCATAGAACCCTTCGGTTTGGTAGGCGGAAAAATCCATTTCAGTAACTCCTATCGCGTCAGAGGTTCAAATCTTGAGACTCGTGTGGCCAGGATCAAACAAGAAGAATATTCGTTATTCTAGCGGATTTTCAGAAAAAAATAAAGGCGCAGAGCAATTTGTCGGTGAAAATGGCTTTGGTAATGCAACGAAAATATACTTGGCGTGAATCAATTTTTCTTCTTATTCTGTGGAGTGAACCGACGGTTCTTATGGTAAAAGCCAGAAAGAGTCGGAAACTACCCGGCACTTGAATCTTGCAAGATTTTTTTGTTCTTCCACACAGCAAGGAAAGGGAAGAATTTACACTGAATATGGTATATAAAATTGCGCCATGAGAAATTGCACCAGGCGACTTTTAATGAACAAGAGGCAAAGAATGACAGAAAACAAATGGAACGAAACGCAAGCCAAGCGGACAATCAACCGGCTGCTGCCAAAACTCAAACGGCTCTCGGATGGCGTTGACTCTGGAGAGTGGGAGCTCTATGAAAGTCGTCTGCGGCAAGAGTTTCCCCGGCTTTTCAGCATACTTTTCCATCTTTACGGCGCCAGTTATGATTTTTTCTTTTATCTGGAAGAACTGCTCACCAACATGACTGAAATGTGGCTGGCCCGTTCGGCAGACCTCAAGGCGTTGGATGCAGCCCGTATCATCGAACCCACCTGGTTTGAATCCAATCGCATGATTGGCGCAATGTGTTATGTCGACCTCTATGCCGGTGACCTGCATGGCCTGCGAAAACGCATACCCTATCTTGCGGAACTCGGCATTACCATGCTCCACCTCATGCCGTTGTTTAAATGCCCCGATGGAGACAATGACGGTGGGTATGCAATCAGCGACTACCGCACGGTCAACGAGAATATCGGCACCATTGAAGAACTCCAGGAGATAGCCACGGAACTGAGGCTCAGGGGAATCAGCCTGGTGCTCGATTTTGTTTTCAACCATACATCAGACGAACATGAATGGGCAAAACGAGCCCTGGCCGAAGAAGAGGATTATCAGAATTTTTATCGAATGTTTGATGATCGCCGCGAGCCTGATGAATATGAAAAAAGCATCCTCGCCATCTTCCCTGACGATCATCCCGGATGCTTTACCTATCGCAGCAAAATCCGCCGCTGGGTCTGGACAACATTTAACAATTTCCAGTGGGATCTGAATTACGAAAACCCCGAGGTCTTCAACCGTATGGCAGAGGAAATGCTCTTTCTCGCCAATATTGGTGTTGAAATTCTTCGCCTTGATGCCGTGGCCTTTCTTTGGAAGCAAAAAGGAACAAGTTGCCAGAATCTCCCAGAAGCCCATATGATCATTCAGGCCTTCAATTCCGTTGTTAATGTGGTGGCACCTGCCACGGTTTTCAAGTCCGAGGCAATCGTCCATCCGGATGAGGTGGCCCGATACATCCATCCCAAAGAATGTCAGTTGTCCTACAATCCTCTTCTCATGGCATTACTCTGGGAGGCTATGGCCACCAGGAACACCAGCCTGCTCCACCATTCCCTTGAACGACGCTTTTCTATACCTGCGGGATGCGCCTGGGTGAATTACATCCGCTGTCACGATGATATCGGCTGGACTTTCTCAGATGAAGATGCGGCCGCACTGCACATGAACCCCCATGAGCACCGGCGGTTCCTGAATGACTTTTATTCCAATCGTTTTCAGGAGACATTCGCCGTTGGTTTGACTTTTCAGGAAAACCCGTTAACCGGAGACGCCAGAATATGCGGGACAACGGCATCGCTTTGCGGCCTGGAAAAGGCGCTCCAACAAAAAGACGACGAACAGACCGATCTTGCAATTCGCCGCATTCTTCTTTTGCATGGCGTCATAGCAACAATTGGCGGCATACCGATGATTTACCTCGGTGATGCCCTCGGATTCCTCAATGACTATTCCTTCCGGGAAGACATGGCCAAAGCAGGAGACAATCGCTGGGTGCATCGCCCCTCCTTTGACTGGAAAAAGGCGGAAGACCGATTTGAATCGGATACGGTTATCGGCAGGGTTTTTCACGGTATTCTGCGGGTCACTCAGTTACGCCAGCAGCACAAGGTGTTCAGTGGCATGGACACGGAGATAATTGATCCCGACAATAAGGCCTTGCTGGGTTATTTCCGTCACTTTGAGGATCAGTCGGCCCTTTGCCTTGCAAATTTTTCACAGGAACCGCAAACCGTGCCGGGAAGTCATCTCCGTTTGCTGGGGATGCGCAAAACATTCACGGACCTCATGTCGGGAAAATCCCTCGTCGCCATGGAGGCTCTGGTTATGGAACCGTATCAGTTTATGGTGCTGGTTCGAGTCTGAATTTGCCTTTGACCGGAAAGGACGAAAGAATTTTCAGCGAGGGCCCGCTCAATTTCATCATCTTGTTGCGCTGAACATGTACGACATTTGCGTGCTTTCTCTTTCCAGCCCGGGGCAAATCACATCTTTGCCACAGACCGGGCACCGGCCATGACATCCGCCATGTCGAGCGCGACATGGGCCAGCATATTAACGGCAACAGGCGCTCCTTCCGACGGACGGACAGGGGGCACGGAAAAAATCGAACCAAGCCGGTGCAGGAACGACACATCAGGATGATTCATCTTCTGATCAAGCGCCTGCTGGATGTACCAGACCGTATCTCCGCCGGCGACATCAATAACCCGTACCGCCAGATCAACCCGGCCGCCGCCCAGACTCGTTCCACTGAGCAGGGTATGCACCTGACCGGCCAGGACAAAATCCACCCCTGCCTCTTTGCCCAGTCTTCTCGCCTCTTCCAGTGATCCGTAATGATTCTTTGCCAGCTTGACCAAAAGGAATGCCTGTTTACCAAGCAGAACATCCTGAAACAATGCGGCGACATTCTCACCCTGCCTGATATCAATTCCCTCAGGCATCTGAAACGGCAGAATAACCACCGAGGCCTTGCTCAGATCAGTGGTCATGGGATGAATATAGACAACTGGTGACCCGGTCGTTACCTCCGCCTGTTCCTGATTATGCCCGGCGCATCCTCCTGCAAGCAGAAAAATGACAAGTATCAGATAGCGCACCATATTTGCTCCTTATCACGCAGAATTGATGAATCCGCAAAAAACAAGCAATCACCTTTCATAGGCCGACATGGGACCGCTGACAGTGGCGCCGCCGTTTGCCGCCAGGAGAAAATTGACATTGGCGCTTCGTTCAATTTCAAGCCCGGCGACAGAAAGTACTTCCGCCGAATCCGCTTCAACCATCTTCACATTGAGAATCACCGTACGCGGCGTCACCGAATAGGTGCCGACAATGATCGCCTGGGCCTCTTCGTCTTTCGCCACAAGAGCCGCGTCCCGGGTCAGCATAAATTCTCCGCTGTCATCTTTCACATAAAGACCCTGCGCTTTTCTGATTTCGGCAATACGGAAACCCTTCTTGAAAAGACTGGTGGACAACCCTTCCGTCAGGGCGCGGCCAAGTCCCGATGTTTCGTAGAGATCGTCAAGGCTGACAAATGTGGTCAGAATGAGACGCTCCCCGCGGGTTGCACCGGGTCCTCTGTTTGCCACCAACTGCCTGGCCAGATTGTCACCGAAACCAAAAAAGTCCGGGCTGGCAAGGGAAACCGTTCCACCCCTCTTTCCGGAAAAAAAACACCCGCTAAGCAGCATGATCAAGCAAGCCGCCAACATTGCAAAGGCAGCAGGAAAAATACACGCCCCCGGCAAACGTTTCATTTTGCCGCAGGCGAGTAGTGGCTTGTTTTGTTCGGACATCATGGCGCAACCTCTTTGTGTCAGAAAACCTTTATCGGCCCTCAATGATCAGTCTCTCCGCCCGACGCAGCCCGTCGACGGAGTCCGCATAAAGGGCCGGCGAAGCGGCCGCTGAGGCTGCATAGGCAAACTGCTGGCGGGCCAGCTCATAACGAAATTCCTTCATATAGCCGACGCCCTGCCGGTAACAACGCAGGGCGTAATCATCCATTGCTCGCGAACCATCGGCGGAAATCTCCGACCGCGGCATTTTCAGTGGTAACTGTGAACAGGCGGTGCTGCAAAGGGGCAACAGAACGATGCCGATGAGAACCCAGAATCGGAGTGCTGCCAGCATTTCCCTTTTCTTTCCTGAAAGGGTCGCTTTCTTATTCCAGAAAAAGCTGCAATATTGACGCATCATGCCTCCATCCTCTTCTTATTGGTGCTCTTTGCGGGCAATTTCCGAGAAATCCCGCAACTCGACTTTGGCCCCCCTCCTGGGAGGCATTGCCTCATCCTGCAAAAAACCGCAGATCAGGTCATCCATTTGCAGGGCAATGGAACCACTGGACAAAACAAGGCCATTTGCCTGCTGGAGAAGCCGCGCATTGACCATCACCTGGCCGTTGCTGATGGTATAGGTTCCGACCACAATCGCCTGGGCGCTCTGGACATAACTGAGTTCCGACATATCCCTGGAAAGTCCGTATTCACCGTAGCCTTCGAGAATCTGGATGGATGGCGTCATCCGCACATCGACAACCTCGATGCCGGCACGCTGCATTTCACTGATCATCTGCTCGGCCATCACCCGACCGAAGCCCGAGGTTCGGTAAAGCTGGTTCAAATTGACAAAGGTGGTAACCACCACCCGGTGCTGATCGCCCATCGGCTCTTCCGAACGGTCCAGCAGCTGTTGGGTCAACTCCCGCACTTTCAGCTTCAATTCAACTGCCTGTTCGGCAGGAAGTGGGCCAAGCTTCTTTCCTCCGCTAAAAAAATTCTGGAAGGAGGAAAAAAAATCTCCCATATAATCCTTCCTCTCCTGGATCCGCCCACTGCGATAGGAATACTCCACCGGCGCAGGGCGGGAATAGTCAAATCCGTTCACAGCCGGGGGATTCAAACGGCTTTCAGCCCAGAGGGATTGTGCCTGCAGGCAGGCTATGATAACGGAAATTACCAGAAACGATCTCATCACTGTGCCCATTCTCGCCTCACTTTTTACACGCTATGCGGTCATCATCACACTGCAAATCGCCACTTGCGCCATATTCCCAGTCAGCGGAGGACGAACCTCCCCCGCTATTTCCGCATCCAGAAGAAGACTCGGCGGGATAGATAACCGGTACACATTCGTCGCTCGCACCCAGCGGGAATCGCAAACCGACACTTTCCGCCAGTTGCGAGGTAAGCCGCGCCGCACTAGAACATCCCCCGAAACAGACCAGACATAAAACAATGAATGCAATATTTTTCATTTTCGCCCTCATTCTCCTTTCCGTCAAAAAAACAGCGCTGCGCCAATTTATCAACATATCAGTGCTGCCATATTCGTTTACATGGAAAATATTACCTAGTTACCGGCAACCTCTGCCTATATCGTAACAGGCCAGGGGGAAAGCCACATACAGGTGGGCCTGCTATTCCTCTCTCAGGCTGACGGCTAGGGAAATTCCGACAAACCCTCAGTGATATGATTAGCATTTTCCGTGCCGTTATCTAAAAAGAAACCTGCAGACCTTATGCGTGTCAGATTGATATCAACAAAAAAACAAACGTCGGTCTCCCGCACACCGCGGCGCGCGGTCTTGATCAAGACCTCAAAAAAGCGGAAAAAAAAGCCCGCTGGAACTCCCTCTTTTACCCCGATGGACCTTCGAAAAGCTAAAACTTCTTGCCAAACACGAGAAAGCGATTATATTTAGCAGGTTTAAAGTTCAAATTATCAGCAATTATCCAGGGAGGCGCTGTAAAATTATGGCACGTATTACCGTTGAAGACTGTCTCAGCCAGATTGGCAATGAAAACCGCTTTATGTTGATTCATCTCGCGGTTTCCAGGGTCAAGCAGCACCGTAATGGCCAGAATTATCTCGTTAAGGGAAAAAACAAGGAAGCTGTCATGTCCCTGCGGGAAATAGCCGCGGGTAAAATAAGTTTTGACAATATTGCCGATTTCAACAAAAAAACAGTGGTAGAAAAAAAGGTGATCATCGAGCCTGCTCTTGATGCAGAAGCTTAATGCAACAACCGACCGCATAACCGATGGAAACAGATTACTACGATATTCTTGGTGTCGCCAAAACCGCATCAGCCGATGAGATCAAGAAAGCCTATCGAAAACAGGCGATGAAATATCATCCGGACAAGAACCCGGGTGACAAGAACGCGGAAGAAAAATTCAAAGCCGCTGCTGAAGCATATGAGGTCCTGCGGGACCTTGATAAACGCAAAATCTACGACAGATACGGCAAAGAGGGACTTCGCAGCAGCGGGTACAGCGGGCCCGGCAATTTCGACGATATTTTTTCGAGCTTCGGTGATATTTTCGGAGATCTTTTCGGCTTCAGCGCCGGCGGCGGCAGACGCCGCAGCCAGGGTCCGATGCCGGGCAACGATCTCCGATATGACCTGACCATTTCCTTCATGGAGGCGGTTCAGGGCATTGAAAAGGAAATCGACATCACCAAACGCGAAACATGCTGGACCTGCGAGGGTAGCGGTATCCGCCCCGGCTGCAAAAACAGGACATGCCCTTCCTGTCAGGGTGCGGGCCAGGTTACCCGCTCCCAGGGATTTTTCAGCATTCGCACCCCTTGTCCCGAATGCCAGGGCCAGGGAGAGATTATCACGGATCCCTGCACTGACTGTCAGGGCAGCGGTTTGGTGCGCAAAAGCAAAAAAGTATCCCTGAAAATCCCATCCGGAGTGGATACGGGGGCCCGCATGCGATTGCGGGGAGAAGGAGAGGGCGGACGCAAAGGCGGCCCCAGCGGCGACCTTTATGTCGTGATCCACGTTGAACCGCATAATTTTTTCCAGCGGGACGGGGATCTCATTTACTGCGAACTTCCTCTCTCCATGACGCAGGCGGCCTTGGGGTGTTCTCTTAATGTGCCGACCATACACGGGGAAAAGAATCTGTCCGTCCCCAAAGGCACCCAGCCCGGTCACACTTTCAGGATCAAGGGCGAGGGAGCTCCCAGTCTGCGCGGCCATGGGAAAGGGGATATGGTGGTGGAAATCAAGGTCATTATCCCCACCAAATTGAGCAAGCGTCAGGAAGAGTTGCTCAGGGAGTTTGCCGAGCTTGAGTCAGGGGAAGAAGAAAGCCACAGTGAGGGTTTTTTCAAAAAACTCTTCTCCGGAAACCTGTAAATTATAAAGTCTCGTATCCCGGAATTGATGAACGAAAAAAAAGAATTCAGCCATTTCGACCAGACCGGAAATGCTCGTATGGTTGATGTCAGCCACAAAACCGACACAGTCCGCCAGGCAACTGCCGGAGGAGCGGTCCGTATGTCGGCCGAATGTTTTCAGCTTCTGCGCAACGCCTCCATCGCCAAAGGAGACGTTCTCGGGGTGGCGCGGCTTGCCGGTATCATGGCAGCCAAAAAAGTTGACGACCTCATCCCGCTGACCCATCCGCTGCCTATTACGAAAGCGGATATTGATTTCAGCCTGGATGAAGAGAAAAGCACGATACTTATCACCGCCACTGTCGGTATTACCGGTAAAACAGGCGTCGAGATGGAAGCTCTTACCGCTGTCTCGATTGCCGCCCTGACCATATATGACATGTGCAAGGCGGTGGATAAGGGGATTATAATCGACAATATCAGACTGTTGTCAAAATCAGGTGGGAAAAGCGGAACCTACGAGCGGCAGGAATAGTCCGCAAGAAGCCCTTTTTTTCATCAGCACCGTTTGTTACCAAAGCAGCACCATTGATTGGAGATCAAAGCCATGACCGACGAACAACTGGCCTATTTTAAAAAGAAATTGCAGGATATGAGCGAAGAGCTTTTATCTGAGGCAAATAAGACCATAACGGAAATGACCGACAGCGGGGGTAATTTCCCCGACCCCACCGACCGAGCCACTGCCGAATCCGACCGGAATTTTGAACTCCGCATCCGTGACCGTGAAAGAAAGCTTCTGGCCAAGGTCAAGGAGGCCCTGGAACGGATCGACAACAGCGACTACGGCGTCTGTGAGGACTGCGGTGACGATATCGGGGTTGCCCGGCTTGAAGCCCGTCCCGTTACCACGCTCTGTATCCACTGCAAAACCAAGCAGGAAGATTACGAAAAAGCGAAGGCCAGCAGCTGATTAACACTACTGCCCGAGTTTTATAACTATGACTTTTTGAGCCATGCCAGAACTACGAAAAGACCCTGTCCTCGGTCGGTGGATCATCATTGCCAAGGAACGCGGCAAAAGGCCGACGGATTTTATTGTTGAACACAATTTGGCCAAGGGTGGTTTTTGCCCTCTGTGCCCCGGCAACGAAAAAACAACACCACCCGAGGTTCTCAGTTACGGCGACAGCAACCATCAGCCGAACAATCCGGGCTGGTCGCTGCGGGTCGTGCCGAACAAGTATCCGGCTCTTATCATTGAGGGCCAGCTGGACAAAGAAGGCGAAGGTCTTTATGACAAAATGAACGGGATAGGCGCCCATGAGGTTATCATCGAGTCGCCGAATCACGATGAACCGTTTGCAGAGCTGTCACTCAACCGGATGCTTGATGTTTTCCTGGCGTTTCGCGATCGTATCATTGATCTCGGTCGCGATCCCCGCTTCAAATACGTCATGGTCTTTAAAAACTACGGAAAAGCCGCAGGTGCCTCGCTGGAGCACTCCCATTCCCAGCTGGTCGCCCTGCCCATTGTGCCCAGGACAATCGAGTCCGAACTTTCCGGAAGTCTTTCCTATTACCGCTACAAGGAACGATGCGTTTTCTGCGATATCATCCGTCAGGAGATCAAAACCGAGGAACGGGTGGTTTGCCGGAACGATCATTTTCTGGCCATAACCCCATATGCGCCCCGATCTCCTTTTGAAATGTGGATCCTGCCGCGCAAGCATGCCTCATCATACGTAACCCAGGATTACGACTCGTTCCAGGCGCTGACGTCAATTTTTTCCGAAAGCATGAAGCGCCTCAACATCTGTATTCCCAATGTTCCGTACAATTTCGTCCTTCACTCTTCTCCTTTGCGCTCGGAACCTCTGGACCATTATCACTGGCATTTTGAAATCATGCCCAAATTGACCCAGATTGCCGGTTTCGAATGGGGCTCAGGTTTTTATATCAACCCGACCCCTCCGGAAGATGCTGCCCGCTTCCTCAAGGAAGTAAAGGTGTAATGGAATTTTTACCATAGGTGGCCCATGAAAAAAATATTGCTAGTTGACGATGAAGAAAGCATCCATCTTCTTTACCGGGAGGAACTCGAAGAGGAGGGATATGAAGTGCATTCCGCCCTGTCAGGTGAAGACGCCCTGGAAAAATTGCATATCATCACCCCTGATCTTGTTATCCTTGACATCAACATGCCCGGGATGAATGGCATTGACGTCCTGCGCAGAATGAAGGAAATCGACCAGAACCTACCGGTCATCCTCAGTTCCGCCTACCAGGAGTTCAAACAGGATCTTGCCTCCTGGGCCTCGGACGACTATATCGTCAAATCATCCAACCTGGATGAATTGAAGAATGCCGTGCGCAAACATCTGTCCTGACCCACTTATCGCACGAAAACATGAAGGATATCCAGAGCCTGCGGGATCACCGCCGTATCAACATCAAAAAGGTCGGCGTCAAGGATATATCATACCCGATTACCGTCCTGGATCGGGCAAACAAGGTGCAGAAAACAGTGGCCCGGGTCAACATGTACGTCAACCTGCCCCACCAGTTCAAGGGCACCCACATGAGCCGCTTCATCGAAATCCTCAATCATTTCCACGGGGATATCAATTTGCGCGGTTTCCAGCTTATCCTCCAGGAAACAAAAGACAAGCTCCAGGCGGAAGCCTCTCATCTGGAAATTGAATTTCCCTATTTTTTCAAAAAGAAATCACCTGCCACGGGCAAAATGGAACTGTCGGAGTATCTCTGCAAAATGCACGGCTCCCTTGGAGAGACTGACGATCTTTCCCTGGAAATCGCCGTTCCCATTTCGCCACCGATACCGGTGCAGACCAGGTCCGGTCTGCCCGAATCCCTCGGCCATTGGGGAATGGCAAACATCTGCCTCCGCTTCAGACATTTTGTCTGGATGGAAGAATTGATTGAACTCGTTGAGGGAGTGACATCCCACGACCTGCAATGGTCGGCATCCTCTCCCAAACCTCCCGACTATTCCCTCTCGGTGGAGAAAATAGCCAAGAATCTGGGAGAAAAACTGGCCGGCCACCAGTCCATCCGCTGGTTTTCCGTCACCGTTGAAAATCTTTCACAGGGCTTCAGTACATTTGCCACCATCGAATGGCCCGACAACGACAACTCATCTACCTCTGACTGCGTACATTAAATCCATGGATCAAGAATTTTTACTCGAAATCGGCACGGAAGAAATCCCGGCAGGCTACATCAGACCGGCACTGAATTTCATGAAAGAGACCATGGCGAAAAAACTCGCCGAATTCTCGCTTCCATTCGACTCCATTAAAACTGCTGCCACACCGCGCCGTCTGACCCTGTGCGTTACCGGACTGAGCCCCCGCCAGCCGGATCGAAGGGAGGAAGTGCTTGGCCCTCCCAAAAAAGCCGCCTTTGACGCCGACAACCAACCTACCAAGGCGGCAATCGGTTTTGCCGCCTCGCGGGGCGCAGCCATTGATGATATCAGGATCGTTGCCACCCCGAAAGGGGAATATCTGATGCTGGTTCAGGAGCACCAAGGCGAGTCGACGGAAATCATCCTGTCCCGTTTTCTGCCTGACTTCATCCTCTCCATCCCCTTTCCCAAGTCCATGCGCTGGGGAGCTTTCCGGGCAAGTTTCGCCCGGCCCGTTCAATGGCTTCTGGCCCTTTTGGGCGGTAAAGTGCTGGACTTCACTATTAACGACCTCACATCGGGTAATACCACCCGCGGCCACCGTTTTATGGCGCCCCATGAGGTGGAAATAAAAAAATTTTCCCATTATATTGAAACACTGCGCTCCCTTTACGTCATCGCCGATATGGATGAACGGAGGGAAATGATCCGCAAGGAGGCAGCAAGCGCCGCAGCTGCGGCGGGAGGAAAAATAATCCCCGACGATGAGCTGCTTGATACCATCACCAATCTGGTTGAATACCCCATCGGCATAAAGGGAAGTTTTGACCTAAAATTCCTGGAGCTTCCCCCTGAGGTGCTGATTACTTCCATGCGGGTCCACCAGAAGTACTTCACCATATCAGGTTCCGACTCCAAACTGATGGCAAATTTCGTCGCAGTCAACAATACGAGGATCAACGACATTGATGCGGCCGCCGCAGGACATCAAAGAGTTCTTCGCGCCCGGCTCGAGGACGCCCTCTTTTTCTACCGGGAAGACAGACAGCGCAATCTCGAAGACCGACTTTTCGACCTGGCAGGGGTTGTATTCCAGGCCCAGCTCGGTTCCATGCAGGAAAAGGTGGAGCGGATCGAGGCCCTCAGCCTTTTTCTCTGCGACAGAGTCGCGCCTGAGAAAAAAACGATCGTTGCCCGCGCCGCACGGCTCGCCAAGGCGGATCTCGTCACCGGCATGGTGGGAGAATTCCCCACTCTGCAGGGGGTGATGGGCAAATACTATGCTCTCCTTGAAGGAGAAACGGAGGAAGTTGCCGCAGCCATTGAGGAACACTACCTGCCGCTCCGCGCGGACAGCGCACTTCCTCTGACAATTGTCGGCGCCATCGTTTCCCTGGCCGACAGGCTCGATACAATTGCCGGCTGTTTCGGCATCGGCAAGACCCCAACCGGCACAACCGACCCCTACGGCCTGCGCCGCCATGCCCTTGCCCTTATTCATATCATCCGCGGCCACGGAATTTCCCTCTCGCTTTCCGAATGCATCGACAAAGCCCTGGAACTCTACAGCGCCAAACTGAGCGAAGAAAAGGAGCAGGCAGCCCGGGGAATACATGAATTCATCCGGGGCCGCTACATGAACGACCTGATCGGCAGAGGTGTCGCCCAAGAAGCGGTTGACGCGGTTCTCTCCACCTCGTTTGACGATATTGTTGACTGCCGCAGGCGCATCGATGCCCTTCTTGCCGTCAACTCCCGGGAAACATTTACCCTGCTGGCCGGTGCGTTCAAACGCGTTATCAACATCATCAAAGGACACGAAAACACATCGGTAAACAGAGAATTGCTTCAGGAAGCGCAGGAACAGAAACTGTACGAAGTATTCCTGACTGTGGAGGCACAAGTCAAACCCCTTGTCGCGGACTGTCGCTATGAAGAGGCGCTGGAGAAAATCCTGGAGATGAAAGAACCGGTTGACGCTTTTTTCGACAAGGTCATGGTCATGAGCGAGGATGAAAACCTGAAAAACAACCGGCTGTCCCTGCTGACCGTCATTGCCCGCCTCTTTCTGCAAGTCGGCGATTTTTCCAAGATGTACAACTTAACCGGTCGGGACTAGAAACTTTACCAGTCGGCAGGTTGAAATATCCCTGCCGAAAAAATATCAGTCCGCCGCAAGAAAGGTTTTTCAAACGTCATCAAACCTTAGATGGCTGCAGAAAAGGCCTCCACCTCGCCGAGTGCGGTCTCATAAAAGAACGGTAACATCTCAAGAAAGCCGCCTTCTTCACCGGCGATCCCGGCTACCTCATTCCAGTTGCCCCGCTCATATGCCAGGGCAAGATTCAGAATAACGGTGTAGGGCGTCTTTTTCGCTCCAATCAGGGTGTCGACAATGGCAGGCGTCAGATTGAGCTCTTTTAAGATCACTTCCATCGGTTGATCGAGCAGAACATCGAGCAGGGAAAACATGCCAACCGTGTAACAGGAATTGCTGAAATCTCTCCCTTTCCCCAGCTTCTCCCCCACCTGTTCGCAGAACCGGGCCCTTAACAGCGCAATCCGCAGCAACTCAACCGGTTTATCATCCGCCATATAGGAAAGCATCATCAAGCTGAGCCATTTTCGCAGGGTCAGTTCTCCGATGAGCGCCACGGCGCTCTGCATGGAAGTCACCTCAACCCGTCTGCGCATCGCCGCGGAATTGACATAGCGCAGCAGTTTGTAGGAGAGGGAAACATCATGGGCGATGAATCCGGTGATTTTGGCGAAACTGTAATTCTCATCCTGCATGGCCCGGATAATTTTCAGATATTGCAGTTTGGAGCCTGGAATGTCGCGTCCCTGGACAATTTTCGGCTTACTGAAAAAATAGCCCTGATAAAAGGTAAAGCCGAGCTTCTGCATTTGCTCGAACTCATCAAGTGTTTCAACTTTTTCCGCCAGAAACTTGACATCGAAGGACGCCAATTTTTCCATGTCCCGGCACATTTCATCCAGGGTCATGGCACGGATGTCAAACTTGATGATATGGGCTATTTTAATGAGGGGGAGAAAGTCCTCACGAAAAAGAAAATCGTCGAGTGCGAGGATATACCCCCGCTCCACCAGATTCCGGCAGGCCTGGATCACCTCCGGGGTTGCCTTGACGGTCTCCAGAACCTCGGCGACCGTTATATCGCTTGGGAAAAGGCCCGGATATTCTTTCACCAGCATATCGCCGGTGAAATTGATGAAGGCCTTCTTTCCCTCGGTTATTTTGCTGATGCCGATGAGTGAAAAACTATTGGTAATAACCTTTGAAGTGGCGGTCTCGCCGTCCTCGGATTCATCAAAAAAATTATCAAGGCTTGAACGGAAAAGCAGTTCATAACCGTACACCTTGCCGTTCCGCCGGAATATAGGCTGGCGGGCGACGAAAATCCTGCTCGCCCCCTCCTGCTGTTCATTGTTACTCATCTCCTTCATTCGCCTCAAACGCCTCCATATTTTTTGATTATAGGTTGTGGAAGGATGGGCGTCAACAGTTGTTCAGCCAAACCAACACTTTCCTCTTTTCACGCTGCAAATTCTATTTGCATTTCCTCACTTTTCTCTTCTTTCTTGATTTTTTCTCTTCATTTCCTTCATACTATGAAAGGCGAAAATCAAACCTTCAGCGAATGGGTCGTGACGATGATTGTGGGTGTGCCGAAAGAGATCAAGGACAAGGAATTCCGGGTGGGAATCGTTCCGGCGGGGGTTAAAACCCTGGCTGCCGCCGGCCACCGCGTTTTCATTGAAAAAGGAGCTGGGATCGGCAGCGACATTTGTGACCGGGATTATGAAAAAGCAGGGGCAACGCTCCTTGATTCAGCCGGAGAAATCTACCGCAAATCCGAACTCATCATCAAGGTGAAAGAACCTCTTCCCGACGAATATGAATTCCTGCGGGAGGGGATGATTCTCTATACGTACCTTCACCTCGCTCCCCTGCGGGAATTGACCGATGTCCTGCTCGAAAAAGGCGTGACCGCCATCGGCTATGAAACAGTCAGGCTTGACAACGGTTACCTGCCGCTGCTGGCGCCGATGAGTGAGGTTGCCGGCCGCATGTCAATCCAGGTGGGCGCTCATTTTCTGGAAAAAGAGGAAGGCGGCCGGGGTATCCTGCTGGGCGGCGTCCCGGGGGTTGAGCATGGGCACGTAACCATCATCGGCGGCGGTACGGTGGGCAGTTATGCCGCCCGGGTGGCCATGGCGCTTGGCGCAACCGTCACCGTGCTTGACACCGATCTTCACCGCCTCGCGTATCTCGACGACATTTTTGCCGGACGGATCAATACCCTGATGTCAAACATCCACAACCTGGAAGAAGAGCTGAAGTCATGCGACCTGCTGGTGGGGGCGGTACTGATTCCGGGCGGCAGCGCGCCGAAGCTTGTCGGCAGAGAGATGCTTTCTCTCATGAAACCAGGCTCGGTCATTGTCGATGTGGCGATCGATCAAGGCGGATGCGTGGAGACATCACGCCCGACCACTCATTCCGCGCCGATTTTCAAAGTGCGCAACATCATCCATTACTGCGTTGCCAATATGCCGGGAGCGGTTCCCCGCACCTCGACCTTTGCCTTGACCAACGCCACCCTGCCCTTTGCCCTGGAAATAGCGGATAAAGGACTTGCAGCGGCAGCAGAGAGTAATGCGCTGCGGAGAGGCATCAACACCCATTACGGCTCCATCTGCATCAAAGAGGTGGCCGAATCCCAGAGCCGAGAATGGAGACCATTTGCATGAGTGACAAAACATCCTCTTTGAAGGATACATACCTGCCGGTCAGTAAGCATTGTCTGATGAAACTGCAAGGCGAGATAACCTTTGATCTCTATACCTTTCCGCCGGGGGAAAAAAACATCAAGGAACCCGTGCTGCTCATGGGCAGAAACTCCATGCTCTCCAAAATTCAGGACATCATTGCCGACCGGGGTTTTGAAGACTTTTTCATTAAAAAAGAGGACCAGAAAAACTTTCATCACCTGATAGAAAATTTCATCGCCATGGTCATTGAGGATAAAAACATCCCCCTGGCGGAGAAATCAAAAGTCATCTACCAGTGCGCGGCCAATGTCCTCAAGGATATCTTTACCGACCCCAGGAGCGGCGAGAACTTGGTAAGAGTCAAGAATATCACAAGCAATATCATAGATTTTGCCCTGCATGACAACGCTTCCGTCGCATCCCTGCTTCAGCTCAGCTCCCACGACTATTACACCTTTACCCACTGCCTCAATGTCGCGGTTTTCAGTATCGGCCTGTGGAATCAAATTTATCCCGGCAGGCGGAATGGGCTGCTGGATTTTTCCATGGGCTGCATGCTGCATGACATCGGCAAAAGCAGGATTGACGCAGCGATCCTCAACAAACCGGGCCGACTGACGCCGGAAGAATTCGCCGTGATCAAAAAACATCCCGAATATGGCTGTGAACTGATGCAAGACGCGGTCTCGGCAATTTCCCTGGACGTCATCCTCCATCACCATGAAAAACATTGCGGCAATGGCTACCCGGAAGGACTGAAGGGCGATCAGATATCAGATCTCGCCAAGATCGCCGCCATAGCCGACGTCTATGACGCGCTCACCACCAGAAGGGCCTATGCCGAGGCCCGAGATCCTTTCAAGGCCATGCTCACCATGAAGCAGGAGATGGTAGGTCATTTTGAGGAGGAAAAGTTCATTTCGTTTATCCATCTCCTGAGCGGCGGCAAGAAAGGATAAAAAACTCAGAAAATCAGCCCCACAGCCCGACAAAATAAAGGCTGAAAAAAGGGAAATAGGTGATAAGGACAAGGGTTGCCATGAGCAGGGCGAGAAAAGGCAGGGTGGCGACGTAGAGTTCGGTCACCGGCTTCTCAAACCGGTAACTGGCGAGAAAAAGATTGAGTCCCACCGGAGGGGTGCAGTAACCGATCTGCAGATTGGTCAGAAAAATGATGCCGAGATGGATGAGGTCTACATCATACCCTTGGGCAATGGGAACGATAAGCGGCACCACCAGCACCAGGGCGGAAAAGATATCGAGCATGGAACCGACAATGAGCAGGAAAATGTTGAGAAGAAGAAGGAAGGTGTATTTACTGGTGATGTACTGCTGAATGATTTCAAAAAGGCGCATGGGCACTTCCCGGTCAACCAGGAAATTCGTGGAGGCCATGGAGGCGGCAAGAATGACCAGGATGCCGCCAAAAAGCATCATGCTCTGCACCATGATGGCAGGCAGCCGGGACAGGGGTATATCCCGATAAACAAAGAGCTCGACCACGAGAACATAAAGGGCTGTCACCGCGGCAGCTTCGCCCGCCACAAAAAAACCTCCGTAAATTCCCCCGAGCACAATAAACGGCAACGGCACTTCCCAGGCTGCTGCCCGCAGACCGTCATAAATTTCTTTCCCCGTGCCCCCCCGCCCTTTTTCGCGCGTTTTCGGACTTTTCTTCATGCTGTATGCGACAAGCAAGAGCAGCATGACGAGCCCGGGCAGAATCCCGGCCAGAAAAAGCTGATCAACCCGCGTTTCGGAAATGACCCCATAGAGAATCAGCGGCAGGCTGGGGGGAAAGAGCAGGCCGAGGCTACCGGACGAGGTGATGAGCCCCAGGGAAAATTTCTCCGAATAGCGATCCTTGATCAGGGCTGGATAGAGCAGACCGCCCAAGGCGAAAATCGTCACCCCGGATGCCCCGGTAAAGGCAGTGAAAACGGCGCAGACCACAAGGGACACCACCGCCATACCCCCCGGCATCCAGCCGAGCAGAAGCCTGGAGAGATGCAGGATGCGCTGCGGAGCGCCGCTTTCGGAAAGCAGGGTGCCGGCAAAAATAAACAGAGGCAGAGAAAGCAGCAGCGGCGTATCCGCCAGACGCGACATCTCGATGACCACCACGGAAATATCGATTCCCACCCCGTAAAAGGAAAGAAGGGCCAAAGCGGAAATAACGATAAAAAGCGGGGCGCCCATGAGGGCAAGAAGGAAGGAGAGATATTTCCCGAGGGCAAGAATCATCGTGGTTCGTTCCCTCGGGCAGCGTTTCTGCCGATGATACCCATGGCATCACTTACCGCTGCGGCAAAAAAGCGCAGTCCGATCAAGGTAAAAGCCAGGGGAAAGACAAGATTCCAGATCCATGAAGGAACGGAAAGAAGTGAGGTGCCGCCGAACTCCATCTCATTACCGACAAAGATAATCGCAGCCCAGGTCAGGGCAACGGAAACAACGGCTGAAAAGAGATGAATCACCAGCCGCAGCCATGGAGCCAGAGGTGCCGGAATCAAATACGAAGCCACGTCAAGGGCGATATGCTTTCCTTTTCCGGTGGCGACCGCTGCGCCGAACAGACCGCTCCACAACACCATATGGCGGAGCAGGGGGTCAAGCCAGAGCAGGCCGCCGGAAAAAAGGCCGCGGAGGGCGATCTGCAGACAGGCCAGGACAATCATGAACACAAGCAGCAGGCAGAGAAAACCTTCCTCAAGTCGTTGAAAACCTGCCTGGACCTTTGCGGCAAACACTGTAAGGGTAGCCATAAACCATGATTCCGGCAGATTACTTGTTGCGATACTGCTGAAGCAGCATCATTGTTTCGTCATAAATTTCAGCGGAAAAGGCGGTGCCCTTGACCCGGACAATCGTCTTGTCGCTTATCTCCTGCAGCTGCGGCAGAGAATCGGGCGCAGTCTTGATCATGGTGACACCGTTTTCAGCGAGAACCTTAAGCGCCTCCTCATTGCTCTTCCTGGTCTCCTCCAGCAGAACGCCGAAATACTTGTCCGCGGCTGTCTTGACCAGTTGTCCATACTGGGGAGGCAGACGGGAAAAGGCCTTGCGATCAAGGAGAAAAACACCATAGGCATAGCCGAAGGGCATGTCGGTGATATACTTCGCCTTGGTGAACCACTGCAGGACGATGGAGCCGTACAGTGAATTGAAAACGGTGGTGACCAGCCCGGTCTGCAGGGAGGTAAGAACATCGGGAATGGAAAGTGCCGTGGGCGACACCCCGAGGGTTTCCAGAAAAGAAGAACTCAAGGGGTCATTATCAGGCGTCCAGCAGCTGCTTTTCCGCAAATCGTCAACAGAACTGATTGGTACCGTCGACATGGTATAGATGAACCCCACCTCGGTCAGGGCAATAAATTCCATGCCGTTTTCGGCAAAGGATTTGTTGAAGGATTCGGTCAGCCCCTTTTTGACATGGTCAACCTCTTCGTAGGAGCGGAAAAGAAAGGGAATGCCCATGACCCGGAAATCAGGGACAATTGCGCCGATGCCGGTCATGGTGAACCCGCCGCCATGCAACTGCCCCACCCGCATTTTGCGGTACATGGCCAGGTCATCCCCCATGACCCCGCCGGCATAGACCTTGAAACCCACCTGACCGTTGCTTTTCTCCTCGACTTCCCGGGCGAATTCCCGGAAACGTTTCGTCCAGACGCTCCCTTCAGGGGCAAGGGAGCCGATTTTAAAAAGATATTTCGGCGCAGCTGAAACAGACGGGACGGAAAAAAGCAACGCCACGAAAAGAGACAAAAGAAAACGCAGAACCTGCGCTGAAGAGGCCATAGAATCTCCTGGTTAAAAATACAAATCCGCTTCCTTCAAGAGTTCGGAAGCCCTTTTCTGGGCAATCACATTGGCAAGGGCAAGATCCGGATTACTTCCCAAGGGGAAATCGAGCACCTCCCGCAACAGCCGCTCATACAGGTCTCTGTCAAAGATTGTCCTGGCATAGGTTTCGGCGTAAGCCACCTGCACTGCCAGAAAGGCGCGTTTGCTGAGCGTAAGCGCCCTCTCGAAATGACGGAGACTGGCTTCGGGATCGCCGCCGAGCATTTTCGGTCGCGACCCGTAATAGCTGGCGAGAAAAAGATGCGGCCCGCCATGATAATATCCTTCATCGAGCTCAAGCACCCTGAGCATGATCCGCTCGAGTTTCACCAGGGCGGCAAGTGACGCCGGATCCCCCTCCTGATATTGCAGCCAGGTCGCCCAGCCGAATCCTCCCCAGAAAAGCGATGGCACCTGGCTCTTTCCACATGATGCCAGCGCCTGGTTCAGTTCACCGGGGGAGCCGCTTTCAAGATAACCCCCGATACCGCAACCGGTCAAAAGGGAAGCCCCGTACTCTTTTGCCCTGCGGCTGATAACCCGTGCCCTCTCCTTTCGGCCGCAGGCATCGAGAGCCGATGAATAGGCGCCATAAGAACGGGTGGCGGTCAGCACCAGCCGGGTGTCATCGGGATCATCTGCCGCCAGACTGTCAACCATCAGCAGATAGGCGGGAGCGCCCTCGCAGACAAGATCAAGATCGGTCTGTTTCTGGAGATTTTCCACCGTCGGCTCAATTACGGAACCGACGACAAAAGAGGTGCAGCCGCACAGAAGCAGCAGAGCGGCTAATTCAATGATGCGCTGTTTCATTTTTTTCATGATGATCCCACTATATCGGTCCACCTGGAATTCTGTCAAGAGCGGTGAAAATTGCCGGCTCCCTGAAAGCCCTGAACCGAATTTTCATGATGCCAAATCAAATAGTTACTATCTGCCCTCCGCGGTTAAACGGTTTTGCAGAAACCGTCAAAGGTGCTTTTCTTTATCACTTTGACAGTCAAGGCGATCCCATGCTATAGTGGCTGCCATTCATAAATAACCCCTGCGATGCTGTCTTTGCCATGCTTCTGCAGCACAGGTTGGACTTGCAATCTTGACGGTTGGACCAGAAAAAAGGAGATCAAATGAACACAGCGAAATCACAATCATTATTTGCTCAAGCCCAGCTTTCCATTCCCGGAGGCGTCAACAGTCCTGTCCGGGCCTGCAAATCGGTGGGCTGTGATCCCCGCTTTATTCAGCGTGCCGCAGGTTCCCGTGTTTTTGACGCGGACGGCAACGAATATATCGACTTTATCTGTTCATGGGGACCCATGATCCTGGGCCACAACTACCCGTCCATCATGGAAGCGATTCGCAAAACCATGGAAAACGGCACAAGCTTCGGCGCCCCCTGCCCCCTTGAAGTCGAGCTCGCCGAACTGGTAACCGATGCCCTGCCCTCTGTCGACATGGTCCGTTTTGTCAGTTCCGGCACCGAGGCCACCATGAGCGCCGTGCGACTGGCCCGGGGCTTTACCGGCAGAAAGGTAATCGTCAAATTTGACGGCTGCTACCACGGACATGCCGACTCCTTTCTCGTCAAAGCTGGTTCCGGCGTCATCACCCTCGGCATTCCAGGCAGCCCCGGCGTACCGGAGGACATCGTTAAAAACACCATCTCCATTCCTTATAATGACGAGGAAACCCTGGAAAAAACCCTGCGGGACGACTCGCTGGATATCGCCTGCGTCATCGTCGAACCGGTTGCAGGCAACATGGGCGTGGTCCCGCCCGCGCCGGGTTTTCTCCAGAAACTGCGGCAACTGACCAGCGAACAGGGCATAGTTCTTATTTTTGACGAGGTGATCACCGGCTTCAGGGTCAGCTACGGCGGCGCTCAACAGAAATTCGGCATAACCCCCGATCTCACCTGTCTCGGCAAAATCATCGGCGGCGGTCTTCCTGTCGGCGCCTATGGCGGCAAGAGGGAAATCATGTCCATGATTTCTCCGGTAGGCCCCGTCTATCAGGCAGGAACCCTTTCCGGCAACCCATTGGCCATGGCGGCCGGAGCCGCCACTTTGAAAGCCTTGAAAGAGCCGGGATTCTACGAAAAGCTCGACCGCAAAGGAGCTGATTTCGCAGCCCAACTGCGGATTCTTGCCGACAAATACCTGGATGAGTCAACACTGAACGTCCAGGGATCGGTCATGACCCTCTTTTTCGGCAAAGGCCCCATCACCGATTTCGAGTCCGCCATGAAAGCCGATGCGGCCAAATACGGAGAATTTTACCGGCTCATGCTGGACCAGGGAATCTATCTCGCTCCCTCACAATTTGAGGCCATGTTTCTCTCAGCGGCCCACAGTGACGCGGATCTTGCACGAGCCCTCGAAATGACTGAATGGTCATTCAAAAAAATGCAAAAATAGGTTGAAATTCGTTGACTTTGGTGCTAAACAGTGCTAATTCCAAATTCCGAGAAGGCGATATGGGCACCCGAAAAGAGTTAATGAAGATGATGTCCGTATTCGGCACCATCGGTATTCATATGTCAGCCAGCGTCTTCATCGGGCTCGGGATTGGATACTACCTGGACAACAAGGTTTTTGACGGACGCACTTCCCCTTGGCTGACCATGATTTTTTTGGCATTTGGTATAGTTGCCGGATTCAAAAATCTCTACCAGATGTCAAAAAGGAAGGATTTGTAATGAAAGCAGCGGGAACGGAAGAACATATTGAATTTCCCCTTCACCGGGTTGAAATTCTCAACTGGGTCATTGCCGGGGTTCTCACTCTTGCAGCATGGATATATTTTCCTTTTTTAATCGCGCAGAGTGTTTTTATCGGCGGATTGCTGGCCAACATCAGTTATCTTTTTCTGAAAAAAGATCTGAAAAACTTTCTTCAGGGCAAACTGATTCTAAGCGGCAAAGTACAAATGGCCAAAACACAGTTTTACATTAAGTATTATGTGAGGCTCATCGTGCTTGCCCTCATTCTATATGTCCTGGTCCGCAAAGAGATCGCGCATCCTTTAGGGTTATTAATAGGCTTGTCCACCGTTGTCTTCAGCATAGGTGTCACGGTGGCAAGCGTGATTAAAAAGTTTTACTTTACAGCCAAAGAGGCATAGGAGAAAATCATGGAACATCCGATACTGTTTATATCAGTGATTCTGGAATGGCTGGGACTTCCTGTTCCCCACGGCCCGGTGGGCGACACCCTGCTTGCCAAACTCGTTTCGCCCCATATGACCTACACCTGGTTGGTAATGACCATCCTGATCGTCATGCCGAAAATCACCATGGGCAAGCTTGACCTGGTACCGGACGGCAAACAGAATTTCTGGGAAGTGTGTGTCGGCGGACTTGAGGATTTCATGGCCGAACATATGGGAGCCCAGAGAGCCGCCATGATGTTCCCGATGATCGCCACCTTTGCCTTCTACATTCTGGTGGCAAACCTGATGGGTCTTGTGCCGGGATTCATGTCTCCGACCTCGAATCTCAACATTACCTTGGGCATGACCCTCATCGTCTGGGTTACCCATCACTTCCTCGGCCTCAAATACCACGGAGTCAAATACATCAAACATTTCATGGGCCCCATGTGGTGGCTTGTGCCCCTGATGCTGCCCATCGAGATCATCAGTAACCTTGCTCGTGTTCTCTCTCTCTCCATACGACTTTTCGGCAACATCATGGCGAAAGAAACGCTGCTTGCCATTCTGTTCATGCTGGTCGGTGCTTTCTTCGGACCACTGCCGATTCTCTGCCTCGGTGTGCTCGTTTCCGTCGTCCAGACAATGGTTTTCACCCTGCTTTCCGTTCTTTACTGCGCAGGCGCCATGGAAGAAGCACATTAATTTTTGAACAAACAATTTTTCAGATAGAAAAAGAAGGCCAAAATTAATTAACGTTTTTAAGGAGGAACAAAGGAATGAAAAAGGTAATTGGCGTTTTAGTGGCAGTGGCCGGCGTTTTCGGTGTAACCGGTATGGCCCTGGCAGCAGAGGGAGGCTCAGTTTTTGACAAATACATGCAACTCGGCAGCAACAACCTGTCCCTTGTATGTCTTGCCGCCGCGCTTGCTGTTGGCGTTGCAGCTTCCGGTTGTGGTGCCGGTATGGGTCATGCCGCCGGCGGCGCATGTACCGGTGTTGCAAGAAACCCCGAAGTTTCCGGTAAAATTACCGTTACCATGATTCTTGGTCTGGCTCTGATCGAGTCTCTGACCATTTACGGTCTGGTTATCGCTCTTATCCTGCTTTATGCCAACCCGCTGCTCGGATAATAGCAGTAAAGCACATTGTTAAAAAGGCCGCAGGAAACTGCGGCCTTTTTTTTATTCCACTCATGTCGACAATCATCATCGAGCCGAGCCGCCGGGAAGGAGAGCCATCTCTTTCCGGACCGGTTCTATTCTGGGTTAATCCCGGCGACACCCAGCATATTCTCCGCGAAGCAAAAGATCGCGGCGCACTCCGCCATTTTCTCTTTCACAGCAATCTTCTTGAAATTCCGGGACCAAACACCAGTTACTGGGCCGGGCCGGCACTCGGCGCTCCCGCCGCTGTTCTCGCCCTGGAAAAACTCATTGCCCTTGGCGCACAAAATATCGTGGTCTACGGCTGGTGCGGCTCACTTACAAGCTCATTGGGTGCTGAGCAGATATTTATCCCCACCTGGTCGAAAAGCGAGGAAGGGACATCAGCCCACTATCCCGGTGAAAATCCGTCCAGATCCACTCCGGAACTCCGGCAAAAGCTGGCCTACTTCTTTTCTGGGAAAGGGTATCCGGTACAGCAAGGACCGATCTGGACCACCGATGCACCCTACCGGGAAACGAAAGATAAGGTTGACAATTTTGCCGGACAAGGCATCATGGCGGTGGACATGGAATTTTCAGCACTTTGCAAGGTCGCCTCTTTTCGGGGGATCAATTTTGCGGCGGTCATGCTTGTTTCAGATGAACTCTGGCATGACAAATGGTTTCCCGTATTTCACAGGAAGTCATTTAAAAAGTTAAGCCGCCAGGTTTTTCTCGATTTTGCCGGCTGGCTGGAAAACAATTTCAGCGCTTGAACAGGAACATCATCCCTACTTCAATGAACAAAAAATTGTACCTGGTAAGCCTCGGCTGCCCGAAAAATCTTGTCGATTCAGAGGTCATGCTTGGCCTTCTTGAGGATGGGGGATATATGGTTTGCCCTGATCCCGAAGAAGCTGATCTGATAGTTGTCAATACATGCGGTTTCATTCAATCCGCGGTTGAGGAGGCAATTGACGAAATTCTCCATCTCAGTGATGTGAAGGAGAAGAATCCGCAAGCTAAACTTATTGTAACAGGATGCCTGGTTCAGCGTTATGGAGAAGCGCTGCGGCAAGAACTGCCTGAAGTCGATCTCTTCATCGGCGTGGACGGTTTCCAGAACATTATCCAGATTATGGGTGATGCGACCATTATAAAAACAGGCATCCATCTCGCGCCTCCTCACTTTATTATGGATTCATCCTTGCCCCGCCGGATTTCCACTCCCAGACACCGGGCATATCTGAAAATTTCGGAAGGCTGCTCCAACCGCTGTTCATACTGCCTCATTCCATTCATTCGCGGCCCTCTTCGCAGTCGCAGCATTGATGACCTGGTGATTGAAACAAAAAAACTCAGCAATGACGGTATTCACGAACTGACTCTGGTGGGCCAGGATGTTACGGCTTACGGCATTGATCTGCCCGGCAAGCAGTCCTCGCTGCCTGCTTTGCTGACGGCGCTCCTGCAAACCAGCAGCGTTGACTGGTTCCGGCTTCTTTACCTGTACCCGAATAGGATCACGGACGAACTGCTCTCTCTCATGGCCTGCGAAAAAAGAGTCCTGAACTATCTTGACATCCCTTTGCAGCATGTGAGTTCACGGATACTTAAAAAAATGAACCGGCCCTTCAGCCGGACCCAGATCGATTCACTGCTTGAGAGGATATACAAACAAATACCGTCTGCGGCCATTCGGACAACGTTCATTGTCGGCTTTCCCGGTGAAAAGGAAAGTGATATTGAGGAAATCGCTGATTTTCTCAAAACCTATCGTCTCAACAATGTCGGCATATTCCCCTACTCAAATGAAGAAGGCTGTGCAGCGGAACATTTTGCCGACCAGTGTTCAGATGAGATGAAACAGGAACGATACGACTATCTGATGGAGCTTCAAGCCGACATTTCCCTGGCCAGAAACCGTGAATATGTGGGAAGAACTCTTCCTGTGCTGGTTGAAGGGATAAGCGGGGAATCGGATTTGCTTCTTGAAGGTCGAACAGAATTCCAGGCGCCGGAAATAGACGGCTGCGTCTATATTACCGATGGCCAGTGCGAGCAGGGCGATATCGTCAATGTGAAAATTACCGAAGCCCATACCTATGATCTGATAGGCACGATTGAAGACTAACCCCATGAAGGACGGTAAGCCCTTCATGGGAAACGCGTATTGTGAAAAAGGGAAAAAGAACTGCTATTTTTCCTGATTTACCTTTTCTTTCAGTTCTTTGCCGACTTTGAAAAAAGGAAGTCTTTTCGGCGGCACCTCGATTTTTTCCCCCGTTTTCGGGTTACGGCCATGATACGCTTCGTATTCTTTAATCACGAAACTGCCGAAACCGCGGATCTCGATGCTTTCACCGGCAGCCAAGGTTTCAATCATGGTTTCCAGAATTGTGTTTGTTATGGAACTTGCTTCTCTATGAGGCAGATTTTCCTTCTGGGCGATGGCCTCAATCAATTCTGACTTGTTCATCATTGTCTCCCGACGTATCTGTTAAATACAAAGCCAAACCTTCTTCCTGAACACATAACTTCATGATTTAATTAAATATATCCAAACAAGAATATTGCACCTTTCCTCTCACTAAAGAGCTAACCACCTGACATTGCTCCCTTTTTCAAGAGTTGAAAATATCTTATACAGATAAATGCCGGAATGTAAAGGGATTTTACAAAAAAAACTCTTTCAGGATGAAAAAATTTTCTCGATATCTTTTTTTCGAAGAATCCTGAATTTACCAGAAGGCAGAGAACCGAGTTGCAGATTGCCATAGGATAAACGCTTCAGGGCCAGCACCCGATGGCCTATCGCTGCGCACATTTTCCGAACCTGACGCTTTCGTCCTTCATGAATGGTGATTTCGAGCAGGGAAAAACGGGAATTTTGCTGCAGAACCTTGACCGATGCGGGCGATGTACGGCGTCCTTCCACCATCACGCCGCTCTCCAAAAGTTTAATCTTGTCGGAAGAAGGTTTGCCGGCAACCTTTGCCACATATGTTTTCTTCACCTCAAAACTGGGGTGGAGAATCCGTTGGGCCAGTTCTCCGTCGTTGGTCAGCAGCAAAGCACCTTCCGTATCCAGATCAAGCCTCCCCACTGGGAAAACACGCTGTTTGATGCCGGAAAGAAGAGAGGTAACGATGGGTCGCCCCTGAGGGTCGCTGAGGGTAGTGACATATCCTGTTGGTTTATGCAGCAGGATATAGATTTTTTCTTCGGAAGACTGGATGGATTTACCGTTCAGGAGGATTTGGTGGGCAGCGGGATCAATCTTGATACCCATGTCGGTCACCACCTGTCCATCAATGGTGACCATGCCCTGCCGGATATACTCCTCTGCCTTGCGGCGGGACCCGACTCCTGAACTGGCCAGTATTTTCTGCAGACGCTCTTCCATTTCAGGAGTGAAGGGGGATGTGAAAAGATTTACTGATAATCGCCCCTGCGAAATTTTGCCGCCTCAACATAGGAAACCGAGGCAACCCGGTCAAGGAGTGTGGCCAGTGGATCTCCTTCCGGCAATTGCTCCTTGAGCGTGAGAAGAGAGCTGGTTTCCTCCTCCAGGGACTCGACAAAGGGAAGCAAAGATTCGCTGGACAGGGAAAGGGTCTTTAAGGCGGTACCGAAAGAATCGAGACTGTTGATTGTCGCCTCAGCAAGAGAAAGGCTTTCTATACGAAGGGCCGGAGAAACCTGTAATGCTTCGGTTGATGCAACTGTTGCCATCCCGGATGAAGCGGACACCGCCTGCAACTGCGTTTCAAGCAACTGGCTGAAATCGGCTCCGGATATTGGCTTTGCATTTTTCTGCTCAGCCTTACCGATATTTTGTGTTCCCTGCAGATTGTTTATTTTCATGGTGCCCCCACTCAGCGCTGAATACTCAACTCAACGCATTTTATCCCATCGTCGTTATATACTCCAGCTTCTTATTATCCTATCGGCAAAAAAAAATTACTCTTTAAAACAATTACCACAAATTTTTCGGCAAAATGGCATCAATTTTCCCATCCACCAGCTTTTTGGTATCCGGATCCACTTCAAGCACATGCGGATACCACGGCTTCATCCGGCAATCAAAAACAATAGGCGGGACAAGCCCCACATGGAACCGATGCACTTGCTGATCAGCCGAATAAATATCAGCGGCCGGTTCAAATCGTGTAAAAAAAGTCCAGACGAATTCCTGCATATTCTCTGTCGCCTCTTTCAGACTGTCAACCAAAACAACCACCGGCCAGCCGGTAAAGGCCTGATCAGAAGCTATCCGCTGGGGCAACGCCTTTTCAACCCCATACCCGTCACCTTCGACAACCAATGTGCCGGGCAGATAGGCCAGTGCGCCACGGCAACCCATGGGCAGACTGCCGTGAAATGACTGGGGAAGAACATTGCGCGGCTCCCGCCCGAGCCCCATCAGCAATGCCTTGGAACCATTATTCACCGATGGCCCCGTATAATCAAGGGTATCCTGAGAAACATTGGCAAAAACAAACAGATCCCTCCGCCAATCCGCCCGTTCCAGCACATGTACCCAGAGCTCCCGAAAATTTTCAATATTGATATCGCCATCGGTGATGATAAGAAATTTTGTCAGGGAGAGCTGTCCTTCACCGAGAATACGTAAACCGGAAGCAAATGATTCGCGGGGATAGCGGTCCGTCACCCGGGCTGCGGCCAGACAGTGAAACCCCGCCTCACCAAAGGTTTTCAGTTGCTTAACCCCGTTCATCACCAGCGGGAAAAGCGGAGAAAGCAGATCCTGAAGAAAATCGCCGATATAGTAATCCTCCTGTTTCGGCCGTCCCACCACGGTGGCAGGATAAATCGCATTCCGCCGGTGGTAAAGGCGATCAACCTGAAACACAGGATAATCATGGGTCAGGGAGTTATAGCCGTAATGGTCGCCAAACGGCCCTTCCGGCCGCCGCATATGCGGCGGCACGGTGCCCTTTGCCGCAAACTCGGCAAAAGCAACCATGTTATGTCCGCCGGCCGGGTCTTTGACCATGGGCAACTTTTCCCCAAGCAGCAGGGAGGCGAGCATCAACTCAGGCAGATTTTCCGGCAAGGGGGCAATGGCCGACATGATGAGCGCAGGCGGCCCACCGATATACAGGGTCAACGGCAGGCTCTGGTTGCGCCGCTCCGCCTCATGATAATGATAGCCGCCGCCCTTGTGGATCTGCCAATGAATGCCGGTGGTCTGATCATCAAAACGCTGGATACGGTACATGCCGAGATTATGCCCCCGCCCGCCGGGATGCTCGGTGTAGACCAAAGGAAGAGTAACAAAGGGGCCGCCATCGGTTTTCCAGGAGGTGAGCATGGGCAGTTCACTCAGTCGCGCCGGGGAAAAACAGTTGTCAAGTATCGGTCCGTTTTTGACCACCCTGGTGCCGATTTTTGTTATCTGCGGAATTAGTCCACGCATTGACCAGAGTTTGCCCAGGCTCGGCGGCATCAGTTTCTCTGCCGCCCGGACCATATCCTTGACAAAATCCTGGGCCCGATGGCCAAAGGCAATCTCCATTCTTTTGTTGGTGCCGAAGAGGTTGGTAGCCACAGAAAACCGACTGCCCTTCACCCGTTTAAAAAGCAGGGCAGGCCCCCCTCTGGCGATGACCCGCCGGTGTATCTCGGCAATCTCAAGATAGGGATCAACCTCGATGTCCACTTCAAGCAGATCCGACTCTTTGCGCAGGACGTCGAGATAGGCATGCAGGTCGCGGATAAAAGGCTCTTTCATCTTTTTTCCTCGCCAAGAAAAAGACTATGGTACTCTGTTTCACTGAGATGTTTTTTCATGATGCCGGTGAGGAAGTTAACCGTATCGGAGATATCCCCATCCGCCATTCGGGGAATCAACGTTTCCAGCAGGTGCTCCCGGCAGAACATCTGTAAAAAAGCGGCAAGGGAGCATTCATCGGTGTGCCGATTCAAGCCGAAGCATATTTCCGCCGGATTCATTTTTTCAAAAAAAGAAGAGCTTTTCATGGCTACCGCTCCAGCCTTCTGATATATTTTAAAAAATCATGCAAAATGCCCGGCCAAACTACGGACACCCTCATTTCCAATAAAGACGACTACGAATCAACAAATGGCAGACATTCCAAAAAATGCACTTGTCTACAGCGGCTGGGTCGAACACCCGGCCGGCTATGAGTACACCCGATCGGAACGCATCATCCGCCACATGATGAAATGGCTTGTTGAAAACCGCCTTTTCGTCACCGTGCTCCATAAGGATTATCAGTCAGGCGGCACCCTGGTTATCGACGTAAACGACAAAACCGTCATCCTTGACAAGCCGAGAGACTGGCCCGGCAGCCACGCAACTGCACGGGTTGTTTTTCGCAACGCGACAAAACTGTGGTGCCATTTCACCGGTGTCGTGACAGCCACCAAGGCTGATTCCCTGCAGCTCAAATTCCCGGAAGAACTGTTCATGCTGCAGCGCCGCAAACACTACCGCATCAATCTGCCCGACGGCAGCAATGCCACTTTCCTGTATAACCAGAAAAAGTGCAAGCTTAATATAGAGGATTTGAGCGCTGGAGGCATGCTGCTCTACACCAAGGACGGCATTGGACTGCCCGAACCCCAGCACACCATCAAAAACATCATCATTACGGTCCCCTCCGACGAAAAGGCCGCCGACTCGGAAAACGAGCTGCTGCGATTCAAGGTGAAGGAGGCCGAAGTGGTTCGCCTCTTTCGCAACGAGACCTACCGCACATTCTGTCTCGGTGTCAATTTTTCCTTGAGCTCCGGCGAAGAGGAACGGATCATGAAATACATCCGTCAACGGGAATTGGCCCTGTTGCGCAAAGCCGCGCATGAATGAATTTTCTCCGCCGTACCTCAGACAAACCTGTAATGCACTTTTCGCGTTCTCGGCCCGTCAAATTCACAGAAAAAAATCTTCTGCCACGTGCCGAGCTGAAGACGGCCGTTGTCAATTAAAATGACCAGAGATGAGCCAAACAGCGAAGCAAGAACGTGGGATGGAGAATTTCCTTCAAGATGCCGGTATTGAAGGTCAAAGGGCACCATTTGTTTCAAAGCCCTGACGATATCACCCTGTACTGCCGGATCCGCCCCCTCGTTGATGGTCAGACCGGCAGTGGTGTGGGGATTATAAAGATAACAGATACCTTCGACCATTTTATTGGCGGCAAGCTCCCTTTCTATGCTCGACGTGATATCGACCAGCTCCATAAAATCGGCAGTTGCCACAGAAATTGTCCCTTTATGCATCCTTCACCTCCCGAAAAATGTGTATAATAAAGCAAGCTCTTCAATTTTGTCTCAATTATGAGATGACGCTGGAGACGAAATTGGTTATAGGCTATCTTGAAAAATGAGATACAGTACACAATTTTTCAAGCCGGTTCTCGCTGAAAAGGCTGTAATTGACCGTCATTCTTTACCGCGCTTCCAAGGGGGATACTATGATTGACACCATACTGAAAAATCTTGAGTGGCTTGGCCATGACTCCTTTCGTCTCACCACCGGGGGAAAAACAATCTACTTCGACCCCTTCCAACTCACAGGCAAACCCGCACCGGCCGATATCATCCTGGTAACCCATGCCCATTTTGACCATTGTTCACCCGATGATATCGACAAAATCATGCGGGAATCAACCATCATCATTACAGGGGCCGACTCTGCGGCAAAACTTTCCGGCCATATCAAAACAGTAAAACCAGGGGACACTTTCAGCTGTGAATCCATTACCATTGAGGCTGTGCGGGCCTATAACACCAACAAGGATTTTCATCCCCGCAAAAACAACTGGCTGGGCTTTATCCTGACAGTCGAAGGAGTCCGCATCTATCATGCGGGGGACACGGATCACATCCCCGAAATGTCGGATATCCAAGCCGATATCGCCCTGCTTCCTGTTTCCGGCACCTATGTGATGACCGCGGCCGAAGCAGCGAAGGCAGCTCTTGACATCAACCCCCAGGTGGCCGTGCCCATGCACTTTGGCGCCATTGTCGGAGAACGGACCGATGCCGAAGTTTTTGCTGAAAAACTGGCAGGCAAAATCAGGGTCCACATCCCGACAAAAAAAGAAACACCATGAATTATTTTCCAATCAGTCTTGATATTCGCGACCGCCTCTGTATAGTAATCGGTGGGGGCAAGGTGGCGGCGCGCAAAGTCAGCGCCCTGCTGGCAAGCCACGGCAATGTTATGGTGATCAGCCCCGAACTCGACGACGAGCTTGCAGCTCTTGCCTCAGAAGGCAGTATCCAGTGGATGAAACGGGAATACAGGAAGGGCGATCTTTCCGGCGCTTTTCTCGTAATCGCCGCAACCGACGACAGTGCCGTGCAGCAGGCGATACACAGTGAAGCCGAAACAGGCAATATCCTGCTAAATGTAGCCGATGTGCCAAAATGGTGCAATTTCATCCTGCCGGCCACCGTTCGCCGGGGAGATCTTACCATTTCCGTGTCAACCGCAGGGAAAAGCCCGGCCTTGGCAAAGCAGCTCCGGCAGAATCTGGAAGAGGAATATCCGGACGACTATGACCTCCTGCTGCAGGTGCTCGGCCGGTTGCGGCCCATTGTCCTGGAAATGGGTTTTCCCCACAATAAAAATAAAATTATTTTTGAAAAACTGCTGCACAAGGATATGATTGACTGGCTCAGGCAGGAAAACTGGCAAGCGCTGACAGACCATATCAATTCCGTTCTCGGCAGGGATGTTCCGCTGGAAAAGCTGACCGGCCAGTCGGAATAAAGAAATCGGGTTTTACAACACATGCTGAGCGGCCTTACTACCGATGGCTTTTGAGCGGCATGTTGACGAATGATTCAAAAATGGCTACGGATCTGATAGTGCATGATAACCGAATACTTTATCGTCACAAAAACCAAGCGCCAAGACTTTTTATGAAGTCAACCATTTTCGGAGAATAGCGGCATGCTTTTTACCCTTTCACTTGTCATCTACCTGGTCGCCACGGCGACATACATTACCTTTTTCGTCACCCAGAAGAAAGATATCCGCACTTCCGCCCGCTTCCTGCTCTTCGGCGCAGGAGCAATACACACGGTAACCATCATCAGCCGATACATCGTGGCCGGACACACCCCACTCACCACCCACCATGATACGATTTCCTTTTTTGCCTGGTCAATGACCTGGGCCTTTCTCTCCTTTCGCTGGCGCTATCAGGTAAAAAATTTCGGCACCTTTGTCTCAATTGTTATAAGCTGCCTTATGGTGGTGGCCGCCCTTTCCTCGCAAAACATCGCTGAACTGCCGCCGGCCCTGCAGAGCGCCTGGCTGCCGATCCATGCAAGCATCGCCATACTGGCCGACGGCTTTTTGGCCATGGGCTTCTGCAGCGGCCTCATGTATCTTCTTCAGGAACGGGAGCTCAAGAAAAAACGTTTCGGAGTATTCTACAGCCGGCTTCCTTCCCTTGATGCACTGGACACATTAATACACCACTGTCTCACTGTGGGCTTTCCCCTGCTCACCCTGGGCATCATCACCGGTTCATTCTGGGCCAAACAGGCCTGGGGCGCATACTGGCATTGGGATCCGAAGGAAACCTGGTCCCTTATCACCTGGTTTATCTATGCCGGCATGCTGCACCAGCGATTTATCGCGGGCTGGCGAGGAAAACGAGCCGCCATTCTCGCCATCATCGGTTTTATGTCCGTCCTGTTCACTCTTTGGGGCGTGACCTTTCTGCTGTCAGGAGTTCACTCATATGTCCGCTGATTCCATTCTGGTTTTAGGAGTAAATCACAAATCAGCCCCTGTTGAGGTGCGGGAACAGTTGGCCTTCACCGATGATCCGGAAGCCCCGTTCCGCAACATGAAATCCATAGACGACTGCGCTGAATTCTGTTTCCTGTCAACCTGCAACAGGGTTGAAGTCATTTTCACCACCGGCAACCAACAGCGGTGCATTGCCGCCATAAAGAAAGCCCTTTTCGCCAATAGCACCGTCAAGGACGCCGACATCGATAAATTTATTTATCTGCACAGCGGCGCCGATGCGGTCAACCACCTCTACCGTGTCGCCGCAAGCCTTGATTCCATGGTGGTCGGCGAGCCCCAGATTCTCGGCCAACTGAAAGACGCCTACCGGAACTCATCCGATCGGGAGTGCACCGGTGTCACTCTCAATCGCCTGCTGCATAAAGCCTTTTCCGTGGCGAAACGGATTCGCACCGAGACAAACATCGGCAGCAGCGCGGTAAGCATCAGTTATGCGGCTGTTGAGCTGGCAAAAAAAATCTTCGGGTCCCTCAAGGACAAAAAAGTGTTGCTGGTAGGCGCAGGCGAGATGGCGGAGCTTGCGGCCGAACACCTCATCAACCAGGGTATTTCTGAAGTAACCGTTGCCAACCGCACCCTGGAGCGGGCCGTCAATCTGGCCAAACGGTTCAACGGCAAAGCGGTGGGATTGCCTGAACTACACGCCCAGATGGAACTGGTCGACATCCTGGTGAGCTCCACCGGGGCAAGCGGACTGATACTTCACCAGGAAGACGTGAAACCCATCATGAAACAGCGGAAAAACCGACCGCTTTTCCTGATCGACATCGCCGTACCCCGCGACCTGGATCCCAGATTAAACGATCTGGACAACGTCTACCTTTACGACGTGGACGACCTCAGCCAAGTTGTCGAGGTCAACAAATCAGAACGGGAGCAGGAAGCGCTGCGGGCCGAACGGATCGTCACCGAGGAGACCCTCAAATTTCTTCAGTGGCTGGAGGACATGCAAATCACCCCCACCATAGCCGCACTGCGCCGCAAGGCCGATCTCATTGCCCGAGCGGAGCTTGAAAAAACCATCTCCCACTCCGACCTGAACGCAAGAGATATCAAATCCATCGAGAAAATGACCGGAGCAATCATCAATAAACTGCTGCACGACCCCATTCTCTTTTTAAAACAAAATCATTCATCCGATGACAAGAGAGCCAAACTGGACTTCACCCGGAAATTCTTCGGCCTTGACCTGGAAAAAGAAGACTAAGGTTTTCTTGACAACACCATTTTTCAGTGCTATTTTACAAAATTCATTTTCACATGTTATTTTTTTTGAGAGGGAAAACACTCCAGGTTCCTTTTTTTATGGAACAGACACCGCATGATTTGTGTGCATTCCCGCGTTTATTGACAAGCCGCCGATGACAGGCAAATAATTTATTGAAGGAAAATCGTTATGAGCAAACGTACTTTTCAACCCGGCAATTTGAGACGCAGCCGCAACCACGGATTCCGCGCCCGAATGAAAACAAAAAATGGACGCGCCGTTATCAATCGCCGTCGCGCCAAAGGACGAACACGTCTTTCAGCATAACCCCCGGGACTGTGCCGGATACAACAGAGGGAGAAAAGCTGCGGTTACCAAAAACAGCGCTCCTCAGCAAGTCTGAGGAGTTTCAGACCGTTTACCGGAAAGGAAAACGGTTTCGGGGAAAAGAATTCAGCGTCATTATTCTGCCCAATGGTTTACCCACAAGCCGCCTGGGAATCAGCGTGCATGGTGTCAAGAGAGCGGTCAAGCGAAACAGAATCAAGCGCATAATACGCGAATTTTATCGTTTCCACAGACGGTTTATCACTCCCACTTCAGACATTGTCATTGCTGTCCGCAAGGATTTCCCCGCCTCCTCTCCCCAAGAGGTGGCTGAGCTTATCAAGCCGCTTCTTGTCAAGCCGTTACAGTCGTAATCACTATCCACGCGCCTCCATTTTGTCGTCTGATCGGATTGAAAACTCCGATCCCAGGGTTACGGTGAACAGGTTACTATGAAAAAGCTGCTGCTCCTTCTTATCCGCGGATACCAGATTATTCTCTCCCCCGTGCTGCCGCCCAGTTGCCGCTTTACTCCTTCCTGTTCGTATTATGCCATGGAGGCGATCAGCCACCACGGAATCCTGAAAGGTGTTATTCTTTCAAGCTACCGCATTCTTCGCTGCCATCCGTTCTGCCGTGGCGGCTACGACCCCGTAAAAAAATAAAAGGAAAAAAACATGGAGACCAAGAGAGCTTTTCTCGCCATTGTGCTATCTCTCCTCATACTATTAGGCTATCAATATTTTTTTCTGCCGCAACAGCAACCACCGGTGGAAATGGTCGAAACAACTGAACAGCCGCTGCAAGAACAAAAGGCATCTCCTCAATCGATCGCCCCGGTTAAATCTGTTGCTACTGCCCAGGAAATCCATGCAAGTGCCCCCACCCCCGCGATGCCATCCAGGGAAGGGCGCGACATTTCCATTTCCTCTGACCTTTATTCTGCTGTTGTCTCGGAAACAGGCGGCGGCATAAAAAGCTTCAAGCTGAATAAATACCGGGAAAACCTGGAAAAAGATTCAGGCCCCAAAGAACTGGTCAAAACATCAACAGCCCAACAGCTTCCGCTTTTTTTCACCTGGGGCGAGGAGCCGGAGCATGCTGTTGCTCCGCTTTTTCAGGCAGATAAGGAAAAGATTCAGGTCTCAGGTTCCGACAAGACGCTTACCATGCAAAGCCGGCTTCCTTCCGGTCTCGAAATGACCCGGACGATGGTTTTTTCCGAAAACGACTACCTTATCCACCTGACCGTTGATGTGCGCAACTCATCCACCGAGCACCAGTTGCAGGGCGCCCCTTACCTCGCCCTGACCAACAGACCCTTCAGTAAAGCAGACAGCAACAACTTCGTCTTTATGGGACCGGCACTTTTCAAGGACGGCGTACTTGAAGAAATCAAACCTGATGACCTGAAAAACGGCAAACAGACCCGCAACGGCAAGCTGGACTGGGTGGCCTATGAAAACACCTATTTCATGACCAGCATCATTCCGGACAATGACAGCCCGACGAGTGTCAACTTCGGACTGGCCGGCGAAGACACCATATCCAGTGTCCTGAGCGGCGACATGGTGGTTCTTCCCCCTGGAGACCAGAAACGTTATTCGTACATCATCTACTTCGGCCCCAAAGAATTGAGCACCCTTAAAAACGCAGGCCACAATCTCGACAAGATTATCAACTTCGGCTGGTTTGACGTGCTGGCCAAGCCCATGCTCTACCTGCTCAATTTCCTGTACGGTTTTGTCCACAATTTCGGCCTGGCCATCATTCTGGTCACCGTGATCATCAAGGCCCTTTTCTGGCCCATTGCCCACAAGGGCATGAAGTCCATGAAAACTCTGCAGAAACTTCAGCCGAAAATGGCCAAACTGCGGGAAAAATACGGAAATGACAAGGAACGGCTGAACCGGGAAATGGTCCAGCTCTACCAGACCTACAAGGTCAACCCCATGGGCGGATGCCTGCCGATGTTGCTGCAGATTCCTGTTTTCTTCGCCCTTTACAAGGTTCTGCTGCAGACAATCGAATTGCGCCATGCGCCCTTCATGCTTTGGATCACCGACCTCTCCGCTCCTGACCGGCTCTATATCGGCATCGATATCCCCATGTTAGGCGGCATTCCGGTATTAACCCTGTTGATGGGAGCCTCCATGTTTCTCCAGCAGAAAATGACACCCACCACCGGCGACCCGACCCAGGCGAAAATCATGATGTTTCTTCCGGTGGTCTTCACCTTTATGTTTCTCAATTTTGCATCGGGACTGGTTCTTTACTGGTTTGTCAATAACCTCTTAGCAATCGCACAACAATACGCCATTAATCGAGCGGACTGACAGCACTCTGCGATAATCCGCACCGCGCTTTCCCTGGATTATACCGTTATTTATTTTGGAGAACCGAATGTCCATCAAACTCGAATTTAAAGGCAAAGACGTTGATGAAGCTATCAGCAAGGCATGCAAAAAGCTTCACGCCCCACGGGAAGAACTTGACATTGAAATCATTTCAACCGGCTCATCCGGAATCTTCGGCCTCTGTAAAAAACAGGCTGTTATCCGAGCCGGACAAAAGGTCCCGGAAAACGAACGCCCGGCAAAGAAAGAAAGCAAACACCCACCAAAGCCCGAGCCTGCTCCCGAGATTGAGGAGCATGACGAAGAAGAAGCATCCGAACAAAAAAAAATAACTGAACAACGGCCTGCCCCGCCTAAAAAGAAACCGGCCCGGGAAAACAGAAAACGAGACAAAGAGCCGGAGACACCTCTGGAGCCTCTTACCCCGGAAATTCTCGACCAGATAAAAAACGACCTCGCCCAGATGCTGACTTTGATGGGATTCCCCTCCGAGCTGACGATTGAAGAAAAAAACAACAAGGCCTATGCCAAAATTTCAGGCGAACATATAGATGAACTTACAGGAAATGATGGTCAGGCGCTTGACAGCATCCAGTACCTGATGCGCAAATTCATCAGCAAAAAATTTCCCCAGAAAATCCTGTTTGCCATCGACGCAGGCGAATTCCGCGAAAAACGTAAAATCGAACTTCAGGAACTTGCCCTGAAACTGGCAGATGAAGTCAAGGTAACGGAAAAAACAAAGACCATTCCCGCGTTAAATCCAGCTGAACGACGCATCGTCCATCTGGCTCTGCAGGAAGACAAAACAATCCGAAGCCGCAGTGTCGGTGACGGTCTTTTCAAAAAAATCCTCATCTATCTCCCCGGCAAGGGTCGGGCCCGCCAGGCTTCACCCAGGAGGAAAGTTCGTAAAAATTGACAATCACCCCCAGATAGCTGATAATGGCGGCAATCCCTAACATTTTTGGTGAATATTCCCCACTGCGATGTCCGAAACCAACAAAGACACCATTGCCCCGACGAACGCTGAAGCGACCATAGCCGCCATTGCCACGCCTCCGGGGCCTGGAGGGATCGGCATTATCCGCATCAGCGGCAGCCAGTCCCTTTCCATTCTCAGCAAAATCTTTTCCCCTTCCATATCCCCGAAATCATTTGTCAGTCACCGGCTTTATTACGGCTGGATCAAAAATCCAGCCTCTGATCTGACCATTGACGAGGTTCTGGCTGTTTTCATGCGTGCCCCCCGCACCTATACCCGGGAGGATGTCGTTGAAATTCAATGCCATGGAAGCTTTCTCGTTCTCCAGGAAATCCTGGCCCTCATCATAAATCTCGGGGCTGCTCCTGCCGAACCTGGAGAATTCACTAAGCGGGCCTTTCTCAACGGCCGCATCGACCTCACCCAGGCGGAAGCGGTTATTGATCTGCTGCAGGCCAAAACAAGCGAAAGCCTGGGGATCGCCATGTCGCAGCTGCAGGGTCGAATGGGTGACCTGGTGTCCACCATCCGTTCATCCCTTATCAACCTGCGGGCGATTATTGAAGTTGCCATCGATTTTCCGGATGATGATGTGGAAATCATCCGGGCTGATGTTATGGGGCGCCAGTTGGAAGATGAGATTGTCTTCCCCTTGCGCAAATTGATCCAATCAGCCGGTCAGGGGAAAATATTCCGGGACGGTATTTCCGTCATCATCCTCGGACAGCCCAATGTCGGCAAGTCAAGCCTGCTGAACGCTCTGCTCAAGGAGGACCGGGCGATTGTCACCGCAGTTCCCGGCACAACCCGCGATACCATCGAGGAATTGCTCGACATCAAAGGGATTCCCGTTCGCATCGTCGACACAGCCGGTATCCGTGACAATGCGGAAGAGGTTGAGGAAATCGGCATCGAGCGGGCCCGCCGGAAACTGGCAAAAGCCGACGTCGTGCTGCTTCTTGTTGACGGCACCCTGCCCCCGCAAATGGCGGACATCAAATTATACGAATCAGTCGGCCAGAAAAAGAAACTGCTGCTGATCAATAAAATCGATATAGCAGAACCCGCACACTCTTTGTTTACCCAGGCATTTCCCGGCATCAATCCTGTTTCTATTTCCGCAAAGACCCATGCAGGCATACAGGATCTTGAAGATGGCTTGTTTCATTTGGTAACCGGTGTTTCCCATTGGGATCCAGGCCACACCTGTATCCCCAACGTCCGTCATCGAACTTCCCTTGAAAAAGCACTGGTTTCATGCGAAAATGTCGCAACAGGCCTTCAAACCGGATTGCCGCCTGACCTGCTGGCTATCGAACTGCAAAGTGCGCTTGACTACCTTGGCGATATCATCGGCGAAACAACTACGGAAGACATACTGGACGTGATCTTTGAGCAATTCTGCATAGGAAAATAATGCATGAAGCAGAGACAAGAGAACAATAGCGCATATGACCAGCAGATTAATTTCCTGAGAAAAATCCCCTTTTTCCAGGATTTTGACGACCATGAACTGAAACAGCTGCTGACCGTAAGCCGTTGGCTGAAGATTCCGGCGGGGACCCTGATCATTAAAGAAAACACAACGGAAAAGGTCTTTTACATTCTGGTCAAGGGGACGGTTTCCGTTTTTATCACCACCGAAACCGGTCAGGGAGTGGAGTTGACCCAACTTTCCACCGGCGCAACTTTCGGCGAAATGGCCCTGGTGGGAGAAACGAGAAGAACGGCGGGGGTGAAAACAACCTCTGAATCCTACATCCTCATGGTTGAACCTGACATCCTGAACCAGGCTTCCGTCTTTCTGCAGCTTAAATTCTACCGACGCTTCTGCGAAATACTGGTAAGTCGTCTTATCGCCGCAAATAAGCGGATGAGCAATCGCTCCACTCCTGCCTCTGAATCAGAGGAAATCAGACTTTCAGACCCACCCGACAGACAAACTGCACCATCGCGTCCCAAACCGATCCCCCCGTCGAAGCATGAGGAGAAAAGACATCCTCCTTCCAAGGCTGCCCGGGAGATTGATTTGTCCGGCCTTCCGCCAGCCCCGCAAACTCAGTCCGTTGCCAAGGGCAAAATGCAGCGCCGCATCCAGAGCAACATTGACCTCGGTATCAATCCGGCAGTTGCGGCCCGCCTCTCTTCTTTTCTCGTCGGCGAATGCAATGACACCAAAAAATTTTCCGACCTGATTTCTTCAGACCCCATGCTTGCCGCCAAGGTGATCCAATATGCGAATTCTTCTTTTTTCCGGAGAACGACAACGATCACCTCTGTTCCTCATTCCATGGTCACCATGGGCATAAAAAACCTGCAGGAAATTGTGGCCAAGGAAACCATGAAAATGGACAATGAAGATAATCTTTTCGGCGGGTTCACCCAGCTGGCGGATTCATTCTGGCTCCATTCGGTGGCGGTGGGCAGAATTGCCGAGATACTGAGGGACACGATTCGCATCAACATTTCGGAAGACATCTATCTCGCCGGTCTCTTTCACGACCTTGGCAAGCTTGCCCTTGATCAGCAGGGACCCCAATTTTATCCGCAACTGCTGCGCCCGGATTTCATCAAATCAAATCTCAGCGAGTCCGAAAAGGAGTATATCGGCATTAATCACGGTCAGGCAGGCTACTGGCTGGGAGAAAAAATGGGGCTGCCCAAGCCCTACCTTGACGTGATGCTGTACCATCATTCGCCGGAAAAGGCGCGGGAGAACATTCTTCTGGTGGCAATTATCCACCTCGCCGATCTTTTTGCCAAGGAAAGGGGGATCATGATGGGGAGGTCCGGAGACCTTTCCGCACCACTATCCTCTTCATTCGGCTGGATTTTGCTGCAGGAGCAGCATCACCCCTTTATCGACGTCAATGTCGATAACTTCATCCAATCATTTAATGAAGAGCTGGACCGGATGTGGGGGGATATTTCCACCCTGCTCATCATTTGACAGTATTATTCAACCGGCTCAAAAGCATCTTTTTCCGCGCCGCAGACAGGGCAGGTCCAGCCATCCGGCAAATCATCAAAAGAGGTTCCGGCGGCGACACCGCTGTCCGCATCACCTTTAGCCGGATCATAAACATACCCACACACTGAACAAACATATTTTTTCATAATTTTTCTCCTGTTGTATTTTTTGCAGGCCAAGATGAAAATAAAGGCCGGCAATTGATGAAGAGCACATTGACAGAATCTCGGAACTCCCGTTAAGATTATCAGGAAGACAACTTTGGCGTCAATGTAAAAAATCCGCTCACCCCAACGGCAAGGCGATGAAGAAAATTATCTTAAACCGCGACAAAATCGGAAAAAAGGTGAAAGAGCTTGGTGACAGGATCACACGAGACTTCCGCAATGACAAGCTCGTTCTCATCGGCGTCCTGAATGGCGCCTTTATCTTCATGGCCGATCTGGCCCGCGCCATCAATCTTCCCCTGCAGATCGATTTTATCCGGGTGGCAAGCTACGGCATGAAAAGCTCACCCGGTGGACTTGCTTTTACAAAAGACACCGAACTTGACCTTGCCGGCAAAAAAATTCTGCTGGTGGAAGACATTATCGACACCGGCAAAACCATCGCCCACCTGAAAAAACATTTTCAGGAAAGGGGGGTGGAAAGCGTTCATATCTGCACGCTCATCGACAAAAAGGAACGGCGCGAGGTCGATATCGAGGCCGACTATATCGGCTTTTCCGTTGCCGACGGCTTTCTGGTGGGTTACGGACTTGATTTCGCCGAACAGCACCGAAACCTCCCCGAAGTTTATCATCTGGAAAACCCGCAGGCCGAGTAATCATGAAACCAACCCTGCAGGATCGGGATCGAAAATATCTGTGGCATCCGTATACCCAGATGCACGATTATGCCACCCACGACCTGCTTCTCATCGACCATGCCGAAGGGCTCATGCTCTATGACGAGAATGGAAAAAGCTATTATGACACCATTTCCTCCTGGTGGTGCATCCTTCACGGGCATAACCATCCGACCATCAAAAAGAGTGTTCAGCTCCAACTGGAAAGACTGGACCAGGTGTTGCTGGCCGGCACCAGCCATGAACCGGCAATCAAGCTTGCAGAGAAACTGATCACCATTACCCCTCCCGGACTTGCCAAGGTTTTTTATTCGGACAACGGCTCCACCGCCTGCGAAGTGGCTCTGAAAATGAGCCTGCAGTACTGGCGTCACCAGGGCCGACCGGAACGGAATCGCTTTATCGCCCTGGAAAGAGGCTATCACGGTGATACCATCGGCACCATGAGTCTGGGTGGAGTTCCTGATTTCCACAAGGAATTTGCCACAATCCTCTTTGAGTCCTACACCGTCCCGTCGCCATACTGCTACCGCTGCCCCATGGAACGGGAGCCTGCAAACTGCCGGCTTGAATGCCTTGACCCCCTTGAAAAGCTCCTTGATGAGAAAGGAAAGACAATCGCCGCCATGATCATCGAGCCGCTCATTCAGGCGGCAGGCGGAATGCGCATCTATCCGTCAAGGTATCTGAACCGGGTGACGGAACTGACCGCCCGCCACTCCGTTCATCTTATTCTGGACGAGGTTGCCACCGGTTTTGGCCGCACCGGAAAAATGTTTGCCTTTGAACATGCCGAAATAACCCCCGATTTTCTCTGCCTTTCCAAGGGGCTGACCGGCGGCATGCTGCCAATGGCTGCGACCCTCACCAGTGACGAGGTTTATAATGCTTTTTACGGACCTTATGCCGAAAACAAGACTTTTTTTCACGGACACACCTTCACCGGCAATCCCCTTGCGGCAGCGGCGGCTCTCGGCTCCCTCCAGGTCTTTGAGGATGAACAGCCCTTTGACCGCATGGCTGCCACCGTTCCGCATCTGCACAAAAAAATGTCCGCTTTTCTCGAGCTACCCTGGGTTGGTGACGTCCGTTCGCTGGGCATGATCAGTGCCCTTGAACTGGTCAAAGATAAAAACAGCAAGGAACCATTCACTCCTGCAGAGCGAGTCGGTTGGCCCATCTACCTCAAAGGACTGGAAGAAGGCATCATCCTGCGCCCCTTAGGCAACATCATCTATCTGTGGCTGCCGGTTTCAACAACTGTCGCCGACATTGACGACATTACGGAAAGAATGTGGCGGATCATGGCTGATGAGAGAAATATCGTCGGCCAATGGAAAAAGTAAAATCACCTTTCCCGTATTGATCTTTTCTGGAAAGACTGCTATTTTGAAAAAATATTTATGATCATATGCGCCCGTAGCTCAGCTGGATAGAGTACCGGACTTCGAATCCGAGGGTCGGGAGTTCGAATCTCTCCGGGCGCGCCATAAAATCCAAAGGGGGTTAATCCGCAATAAATGATTAACCCCCTTTTTTTGAAACCTGCTCCCTTTTGTCCGCCTTAACATTTTTTGAAACGAAGTGACCAGCCGGCAAGGGCTTTAATTAATTTTTTTTCAACTCCTATTTTTTTGTCTTTGGTTCATCCTTTTTTTCAGTGCCGATCGGACATGGTTCCCCAGCCTCAGCAAAGGCGGTGCATGCCATGGTGTCTGAAACTGATTGTGACGAAGATTCTTTTTCCCCTTCAGCAGTTTTTGCTGTTGCAGCCGTTTTATCCGCTTTTTCCCCACCGCCGATCGGGCATGGTTCCCCAGCCTCGGCAAAGGCGCTGCACGCCATGGTATCTGAAACTGATTGTGACGGAGACTCTTTTTCTCCTTCACCAGATTTGACTGTTGCAGTCGGTTTGTCTGTTTTCCCCCCGGTGTCAATCGGGCATGGCTCACCGGCCTCGGCAAAGGCGCTGCATGCCATGGTGCCCTCTACCTCTTTTTTAAGGGTAGTCTTTTTCTCCGTCATAGTAGCCTCCTCGTTTATTAAATCGTTCGTCATCTGCAGGAATCGTCATAAAAAACACGAAACACCTTAGTTAAAATTAATTCCTGTTGCTCCACTTGTCACCATGGTCAGGTACGAAAAAATCACTTTTGCCTTGTCGTAGCCCCATGCCCTGCTGGCCACAAAACCCGATGTTTCCAGAGAACCCGCTCAGGGGCTGAAAACATCGAGTCAAATGCTTCAAAAAAATATGCTGAGCATTAGCCACTAAAAAGTACGGCAGACCGTATATTCATTGGCCTCGTTGTAGGGAGGAGCAACAGCCGCGCCCGGCACAGTATTTGTGCCTGCAGTACCCAAGGTTGCCCGGATTGAACCGGTGTTCGACACCCCGTCATCCAGCTGAGCGTCGATTGAGGCAGCAGCCTTGCCAGGAACCCGGCCCAGACACACCTTGTTGCCGGCCAAAGCCCCGGTTGTTCCAGGGCCGGTCATGATTGTTGCATCATTAGTAATCCCGGTCAGACCGCTGAAAGCATTGAGCGGCATGGAGGCGCCCCCAGCAAGATTCGGATCTCCGCTTACAAAACCAGCTGCGCGCAGGTGCTGCCAGAAATTGTCGTTTTCGTTTCCGCCGGTAAAGGTGTCTCCAGCATTGGAAAGAATTACGCCATTACTGTTCCCGGCCTGGGTGACATTCGCCCAGTTTCCTCCCCGGGCCGTCAGCGTGGCAATCGGGCCGTCATCGCCCGGGATGCGCCGGTAACGATCAAAATAGGAATTATAGGCAGCCGTCACGCCGTCCAGACTGCTGATGGCGTTTCTTACCCTGCCGTTTTCAATCATTTCCTGCCCTTTAAGTACACCGCCAAGAAGCAGGCCGACAATAACCATGACAATTGCTATTTCGATAAGAGTGAAGCCTCCCTCGCCTGCAAGGATCTTTCGCATTGCTTGTTTTGTCTCCATGTTGCTTTCTCCTGTTTTATGCTTGTTGATTGTTTGCTTTATGCTTGTCACATGCAAAAACGATCCTTCCGTTCTGCAGCGCTTTTTCCCGTTGTCACGGCAACTGGCCCGCGGCAATCATCCTGGTGTAAAGGATGTTTGGCGAAAGCCAGGTAATGAGGTCATCGTAATTAATTTCACTGTATCCCCCCAATACAAAATCAAGATTATTGGCGATGCGGTATGTCGCGCCAGATGGCCCTCCGCTGACTGTAGTCTCACCTGCGTTGGCAACCTCATCGGCTGCGGTGAAAGCGGCCCAGTTCTTACCCATGGAAACCACCACTGCCGGGATGGTTGTCCCAATCAGGGTCGCACAGGGGACATCGCCGCATATCCGTAAGTTCGGCACAAGGGCGGCAAGCCCTGTGACGCGCATTCCATTCGCCGTGGTGAAAGCGCTGCCATTAGCCGTGGTCACCGAATAGCGGAGAGGGTTACCCCAGGCATCGAGCAGCAACCCATCGGCGTTGACCCCACCGGACAGCCCCAGAGTGGTCGATGGCACAAAGCCATGTTGCCGGGTGCAGACTCCACCTCCCAGCGGCGCTTCACGGCCGCTGCTTGCCGGAGTTGCCGGGCACGGCAGCCTGCCATTGGCCTGGGCAAAACCATAGAGGGCATCCTCCACCCCGGCAAGCTGGGCATTAGCGTCGCTGCGCCTGGTATTCTCAAGGCTCTGGCCAAGGGGCATGAGCAGCCCTCCCAGGAGAAGACCAAGAATCACCAGCACAACAGCCATCTCTATCAGGGTAAAACCACTTTGCCCGCAAGTCGGAACCCGTGGACTCATCGCACAACCTCCAGACGGTCGTTGAAGGGTGCCGCACCCTGCACGGTAAAAAGCCGGTCAAGGGCAACTGCGTTGGCCGCCTCAAAATAATCACCAAGTCCCGCTGCGGCTGCTCGGTTCTGACCGGTCAGTGCGTCGCCGGCCTGCAGCACTACCGCCTCCTTATTGTTGTCGGGCATTGCCCAGCCAGTGACAGTGAGGCAATCAAGACCTGCTGTGCATCCTGCCCCGGCCTGAACAGCACCGGAACCCACGGCATAATAACTCAGATGGTGCCATCTGTTGGCGGTCATCCAGGCAGGTATGCTGATTCCCGCCGCGCAGCCCGTTCCCCAGTTGACAGGCAGGGCCACGCCAACCGGCAGGAGCCCTTCAACCGTACCGGCCACGCTGTTGAAATTCGGAGCCGTGCGGGGGTTGGTATACGGACGCGGCCAGGGATATTGACCGCAACTGTTGCGATACTCACGCACCAAGGCTTTGCCCTGGGCCAATACCCGTTTTTCAACCACCGCCATCAGTTCTTCTATTGTAGCATAAATAAGCTGATCATTAAAAGCCGTATCGGCAGCCTGGGCAACAAAGCCTGTATCTCCAGCCTCGATGGCATAATTGGTATAACTGACTCCGCCGACAGTCACCCCTTCCAGAAACTGAGCAGCAGCGACGGCTCCAGCCCGGCTCTGCGCCTGTACAACCCTGCCCGGCGCCATAATCACCAGCGCCGCCCGATTTGTGAGCACCGCGCCCTGTCCGTTCACCACCGTGAACCAGTTATTGCCCAGTATCTCGGAATTGATGACGGGATAGCCGCCGGCCACTGATCGCACCAAGCCTGCGGACACGGTGTACCAAAGAACCTCTCCTCCACCATCCTGCAGAGGTTTGCCAAAAGCGGGCACGGACATGCCACAACCGTCTTCAGTGCGAAAGGGCCATTTACCCAGCAGATGCTGGGTCGGATTAAAGCCTGCGGTCACACAATCGCCGCTGCCGTCGTAATTTCCATCAGCGTTGCGGTCGGGAAAGGGAAGCCCGCCGGGCGCGGCAAGGTTTGCCACGGCAAAGGATATTGCCAGCTCTTTTGCCTGGGCAAGAGCCAACCTGGTGGCATTATTTTCATCAATTGCACCACGATTACCGCCCCCGGCCTTGAAGAGCAAGGAGACTCCTCCCACCAGAAGAACCAACACCATGAGAAACAGGGCGGCACCTTTCTGGTTCTGGCTGATCCCTTGATCTTGTGGTATCATTTTTTCCTGACAGGGGCAACGCTGTCGGCCGGTTCTCCTTTCCCCGTGTCCGGTGAAGGCCCATTGTCAACATCCTGCCCATCAGGACCCGCCAAACCCGTATCAGTTTCTCCCGATACTAGTGCTTGCTGGACCGGCCCCTTGTCTATAACATCATATATTTTTCCGGTTGCCGTATCAAAACTTTGACCGGGTTTCAACACGACTCTGCCGGCATCGTCGGGCAAAAGGATCTGAACCGCACCGCTTCCCGCACTTTTCACCTCGACATAGGCACCCTCCGCAGTTATTGACCCCGTCAGAGTGCTCCCCTCATTAAGCCAGACGACATGACGCCCGTCAGCCCGCCGCACCAAACCTTTCAGAGTATAGACCCGGGACTCCTCAACCGATGCAGGATTTTCTCCTGCAACTTCATTGCTCCACCCTGGCTCTGGGGAAAGCTCATCCGGTGTCCGCTGGTGACGGAAGGTTTCCAGTCGCGCCCTTTCCTCTGGAGTGGTCAGCAGGCGGCCCAGTTCGGGAAAGGAACCTGCCCGGACGCCTGCAGGGATTGCAAGCCCGCAGAGCAAAATGGCAAGAAAACGATTATTCATTGGCGACCTCCGATTCCGGAGTGGAATTTACAGTCAGCCAAAGCAGTTCGCATTTTGCATCAACCATGCCTTCTTTAGTCACAACATCCTTATCGGCACCAGGGGAAATTTCTTTACGTTTCAAATCACAGCTCTGAACCCAGAACAACCCGGCGTCATCTTTGCGCAAACCGTCAAGCAACGAGAGCAGATCCCCCTCATGGAACAGCTTCATCTCAAGCTGCATCCGGCTTGCAGAAAGCGGGGCGGCAATATTCAAGGCAGGGGGCAGCTGAAAGGGTTCCCGTGGCCCGAGCGAGTAAGTAAGCTCCGGCAAATCGAGCTCGCCGGCGCGACTTTTCAAATGTTCTATCCAATCCAAACGGCGCTCATCGTCTATAAGGCCCCTGGCTCGCAGGGAAAGAAAATAATCCTGATACTCCGCCATTGTTTTTTGGGCCTCGATTGCGGCGAAATATCCATTTCTCGCCACTCCCAGACGTTGTTCCTGGCCTGCGTATTCCCGCTCACTGCGGCCCTCGATAAAATATGCTCCCCCATAAATGCACAGTCCGGCCAGAATCAATGTTGCCATGCCTATCAGGGTCGAACGCAGGTACTGCATGTCCATTTCAAGCTGGGCTATTCTCATTGGCTCTCCCCGCTCTGCTGCAACACGGCAACACCCGCCTCGACCGAAACGGCGCGAGTCACGAGCTGAACGGCAAAGGGGACGCTCCCCCGTACCTCGGACGCCATCCCGGAAATGGTGCCTTCAGGACCGAAATCAAAGGATTGCTGTCTGATGATTTCAGCGCTGACAAGCTCCGGTATCTCTCGCCGAAACGTCGCCACCAACTGGTCGAGACGGAGCAACCCCGTGTGCAGGTCATCGTCCGGCAGAATAATCATCCCTTCAATACGAGCAGCCTGCCAGAATCCTGTTCCCTCTGTCTCCGGCGCCGTTTCCTGATCAGCCGAAGCTTCTGCCCAAAACGGTTCATTATCCCTTTCGGCTGCTGCGACAACCGCACCAATTCCCGCACGCCAGACAACCTGCGCCCCTGCAAATTCCGGAAAACGGCTCAGTATTGTTCCTATTTCAGCAAGAAGAGCCGCCGGCATCGCCGGTGCCTTTTCAAGCCATCTGGCGCCGTCCACCGCTGACTGCACCCTGACCGCTTCCTCCTGACTGACAATCCCCTTGCCGGCATTGTCTGCGGACAACCGTTCAAAATATTCAGCCTGATTGGCCATGTCTCTTGCCTGGTCATGCAGGATAGCTTTTGTAATCAGCAGACTTGCGGTCCCGGCCAGAGAAAGCCCAAAAAGCGTGATCCCGGCCAGATTGAGGCCGTATTTTATCATCCGGTGCAGGGCATAGCGCCGATCCTGCATGCGGGCATACCCGTTGCCTGAGGCGGAAAAAGCAAGCTGGGCCAGCAGCAGATTGGCATGGTGATCCATCTCTTCGCCATGATGCAGCCCCAACCGCTGAGCGAGATCACCTAAAGCGCAGCCGTGCAGGTGGATGGACGGCCCGGCGTCAGCCGACTCCAGGCTAAAAAACCTTTCATCGTCGCTGAGCGCCCACACATCAAGAAAACCTCCAAAAGGAAGCAACTGCAGTCTTTGCAGATAATGCAGGGTTTTACCGATCTCATCGACAACATAAGCGGCGTAATCCGCCGGATCATCACTCGGATTTCCCGAAGAAAGACGGCTTATTGCCAGTTGCCCCTCGCGAAAGAATGTCTGCCGCAAGCCGCCGCCCTGCTCTTCGGTAATGATCAACACGGTCTGTCCGCTGAGCCCCAGCGGCTTAAGCACTTTTTCCGTCACATAGGGCACGGAATGGATGGCGGTCAGCGGGGCCTTGTGATTTTGCAACACGGTGAGCCAGGGTTTCAGAATCTCCCCGTTGGTGATGGCGGAAAAAAGCACCCGATCATCCCGGCGACCTTTTTTTTCCCGACCGATAATCTGCCAGCGGCGCCAGATCGCAGTTCGGAACAGTCGCTCCGCGTTGCGTTGCAGGAGAGCTTCGCGATCCGTCAGGACATGCGGCACGTTCTCGAAACGGAACTCCTCCTCCACCAGCTCCACCAGCATGGTACTGGGAATCAGGGGTTCTTTCCCGATCAATTCGGCAAAGGCGGCAACACCATCATCGCCGGCAGGAAAAAGGACGGCTTCGCAAAGTCGGCCTCCCCGCCAGGAATAAACGGTCAGGTCATCACCGGTAACAAAAAGCAGACGCTTGCCAAGCAGGGTCATTGATGTCACACCTTGATCTTACTGACAAGATCATAAACAGGACCAAGCACGGAAAGGATGATCCAGCCGAGAACAGCGCCAAGCACCACGGTGATCAGAGGTTCAAGGGCAGCCTCTACCTTGTCGATCCTCTCCTTTACGTCCCGCTCGTAGAAATAGCTGACATTACGCATGGCGCTCTCCAGATCGCCGGTATTTTCCCCGACGTTAATCATACGCACGACAAAAGGCGGAAACATGGAGGTCCCTGTAAAAGCAACACTCAGACTTACACCCTCGGTCACCTGCCGACGGCTGTCGTTCAGGGCCCGGGAAATTGCCAGGTTGCCGGTAACATGCATGGAGATATCGAGAATCTGGAGCACAGGAATACCGGCCCGGTACATCAAGGAAAAAACTCTGGCAAACCGGGCAAGAATGATTTTCTGGAAAATTTCGCCAAGCAACCAGAAACGCAACTTGGCGGCATCCACCCGCAGGCGCACTTCCGGATTCAGACGCATGGCTACGGCCAATCCCGCCCACAGGGCAAGAGGAATGCCGAGAAGAAGATACCAGTAATGAGTGAAAATATTCGAGGTAAACAGCAGGGCCCTGGTGTGTATGGGCAAAGTCCCCTCCATGCTGGTGATGAACTGGACCAGTTGCGGCACCAGATAGATCATCAGGAAGGCAACCACTGAAGACACGATCAGGGCGACAAAAGAAGGATACATGAGCGCCTTCGACGCTCGGGCCGCTATCTCATCATCCCATCTCATGTTTTCGCCAATGTTGCGCAAAATAGCGGGCAGTTCCCCGCTCTGCTCGCCAACCCGAACCAGATTGACGAATACCGGATTAAAAATCCGCGGAAACTCTTCCAGAGCCGAGGAAAATGTCTTGCCGTCATTGATGCGGTCAATAAGCGCGGAAATGATCTCCTTGAAACGAGGGTTTTCCGAACTGTTTCGCAGATCCTCCAGACCGGTCAGGAGCACGACGCCAGCGGTAAGAAGCTGTTCCAGCTGAAAACAGAAATCGATCAAATCCCTGCGGTTGATATTCTTCCGATAGAGACGCAGAGTCCGGCTGGTAACAGTCTTGCAGGTGACAAGATCAAGCCCCATGCCGCCGATGCTGGCTTCCAGCTCATCGAGATTTGCGGCGACCAAACGGCCGCGCCGGATACGTCCGGTCGCATCCATGGCTTTGTATTGAAAAACTTTCATGCAAGCAACCTGTCGGTCATATCAACAACCCGGGCAATTTCATCAAGGCTGGTAACACCTTCACGCACCCTGCGTACCGCATCATCAGCCATGGTCTTAAATCCCGTGCGGGAAGCGGTTTGTCGCAAATCCTTCAAAGTCGCCCGGCGCGCCACGCAATCATCCATATCATCGTTCATCCGCAGAATTTCCATCAGGGCGACCCGTCCTTTGTAACCCTGATACTCACAGACCTTACAGCCAACCCCGCGCCAGAGACGAATGTTCTTTTCCTCGACAAGTCCAAGGAGCCGGAGTTCTATTTCGGACGGCTCGTAAAGTTCCCGGCATTTGGGGCAGAGTCGACGCGCCAGCCGCTGGGCGACGATCCCGATAATGGCGCCGGCAAGAATATCGGCGTGCAGGCCGATATCAAGAAGACGGGGTATGGCGCCCACTGCGGAATTTGTATGCAGGGTCGCATAAACCTGATGACCAGTCATCGCCGCCCGAAGAGCCATCTCCGCGGTGTCCGCGTCACGGATCTCGCCCACCAGAATAACGTCCGGGTCCTGGCGCATCATGGCGCGGATGCCGGTGGCAAAGGTGAGCCGTGCCGCCTCATTGACCGAAGACTGGCGGATGCCGAGCATCGGGTACTCCACCGGGTCCTCCAGTGTCATGATATTGATGCCTTCCACGTTGATGGCATTCAGCAACGAATAAAGCGTGGTGGTTTTACCGCTGCCGGTCGGCCCGCAGACCAGTATGATTCCCTCCGGCCTTGCCATCATGGTCTGCAGAGTAAACATCGCCTCTTCGTTGAGCCCGAGTTTTTCCATGGGCAGAATACCTTTCTGCCGATCGAGAATACGCAGGACGAGATTTTCCCCGTGCAGAGTGGGAAGAGCAGAGACACGGAAATCAATGGTTCGTCCATAAAGGGAAAGCTGGATGCGCCCATCCTGCGGGGATCTTGTTTCCGCGATATTGAGCCCGGCTATAACCTTGAGCCGGACGACCATGGCCGACCAGTACTTGGCATGCAGGCTGCGGATCTGGCGCAAAACCCCGTCAATGCGATACCGGATGCGGAGAAAACCGGCCTCGGGCTCGAAATGGATATCGGAAGCCCCTTTTTTCACCGCATCGGCAATAATGGCATCCACCAGGCGGACCATGGGGTGACTGAATTCGGCATTCCCCATCTGTAGATTGGCCTGATCGATCTCACCTGTTTCGATTTCCTGCAGAATCCCGTCAATGGACAGCTCAAAGCCATAGAACTGGTCAATGGCATGGATGATTTCGGCTTCGCCGGCCAGCACGGTTTCTATCTCAAGCTGACCGCCGAGCAGGGAGGATATCTGGTCAACGGCAACCACATTGAAGGTGTCGGCCATGGCCAGAAGGAGAATTTTCTCATCTCGCTTGTAGGAAACCGGCAGCACCGTATAACGCTTGGCAATGGAAATGGACACCAGGGCGATGGCGTCGGCGTCAGGCACCGCATTGGCAAGGTCGATGCTGTTCTGCTGCAGCGCCTCCCCCAGCGCGTCACGCAGGGTTGCCTCTGAAACAAAACCAAGCCTGACCAAGGCTTTGCCCAGCATGTCACCGCTATTCTTCTGTTCAATAAGGGCGATGCGCAACTGGTCCTGGGTGATGATGCCCCGATCCAGCAGAACATCGCCGATGCGTTTCGGTTTTTTCTCGGTCATGGCGCACTTGACTCCGGTTGCAGCTCAAGAATGGCAATCCGCTCCGTGGCAATCATGCGGTCAAAGGCAACCGGCAACTGGGATCCGGCCAGTTCAAGAGCTTCCTTGTAGTGCTGAAGGGCATCGTGGTTCCGGCCGAGATGTTCAAGACTTACCGCAAGGTTAAAGGCATAATCGGCAGCAAGAATGCTCTTTCCGTCAACGCTTTTCCTCTCAAAGGCCAGGGCAGCGGCATACGAATGATGCGCCTCGGACCAGTTTTTCCGGGCTGCGTAGAGGTTTCCCAGTCCGAAATGAAGGGCTGCGGTTTCAGGATATTGCGCCAGAAGCAACTTCAGTTCACTTATATGACGGGATATATCACTCACCGGCGTGATGGAGAGAATCCCTGACAAAGCCAGGGGATCACCGGGGTCACGCTCCAAAAGGCGCCGGTAATAAACGAGGGCCAGTTCAGTATCACCCCGGTGATAGGCGATGGCGGCAAGACCGAGCAGTGTGCTGCGCTGCATGGGATCGCTCTGCAATACATCGAGATACGCCCGCTCGGCCCGGCCGATATCGCCATGTCGGTAGGCATCGTAAGCCTCTGCCAGAGAGGGGTCGACGGCGGGTGCGGCTTTGCGGCGGGTAATGACAATGGGATGGCTTGACTCTCCATCGGCAACAGATTCTTCCCTCTGGGGTGGGGCCGGAGCAACGGCAGCAGGAACGGCCGGCACGGTTTCCGCTCTTTCGGCCTCATCCACGAACGTATCTCCTTGGGGAGCAGGATCTTCAACCGGAAGCCTTTCAATTTCCTCCACAGCAAGGGGCGACTGACTCTCCATCACCGGCTCGGTGAGGTCAGGCTCAAGCTGGTCACCCCCGTCAGCCGGTTCTGTCTCGCTGGGAGGCATCTCCTCCGGCGGAGAGAGAGCCGGGGCTCCTTCGGGAATGGCTATAATTCCGGCAGGTTGGTCTACAAAAATCCGGTAACCGAAATAAGAAGAAAGCGCGAGACCAAAGAAAATCAAAATCAGAACCACCGTCAGCAGCGTCCGGGAGAGAAAGCTACTGCGACCGCCGGACTGTTTCTTGGCAAGGAAAACGGTGCGCGCCCGGAGCGGGGAATCCCCGCCTTCGGTCCGAGCGGAAAACGAAGGAGAGGTGGTGACCGGCTTAGGTTGGGGTTCAGGATCGGGGGCGATCGGCGCAGGTTCCGTTACCGGCTCAGCAGCCACAACGGCAGGTTTTTCCGGCGCCTCGGTTGACGCACCCTTTTCCGGGTTAAGATCAAAATCAAAAACAATGGTGCCATTTTCCGGAACATCTTCCGGTGGTGCTTCCGGTGGTGCTTCAGCATCGGCCGGCTTCCCGACGGTATCGGCGGTATCAAGGACAAGGGAGGCAATCTCCCCTTCCGAAGAGGTCCCTGGACTGGACGATTCCTGCGCCGCTGCAGCCTGAGCCGCTGCGGACTCGACCTCCCTCTCGGCCTGTTTCTTCGCTTTCTCCGCCCTGGTCAAGGCGTCCATCAACAGACTCATGGTCCACTCCGCCAGTATTTCGAACCGGAACCATCAGTCTCGGCCGGAGTGGACAGATACTCACGATAGCGTGCCAATTCCCCATCCAGGCTGGCCTGTCGCACGATCATCGGCCGCAGAAAAATGACCAGCTCCGTCTTGCTTGCCGTATCGTCCCGGTAACTGAAAAGGTTGCCGAGTACCGGCACGCGGGAAAGGAGGGGAATACCTGCTGTTCCCTTCTGCACCGAATCCTGCATCAAACCGCCGAGAACCGCAATCTGTCCGCTCGCCACCTTGAGAATCGATTCCACCTCCCGAACCTGCACCTCCGGCACCTTACTTTCCACCCCGGATTCGGCCAGGGCCGGGCTCGGGTCGTTCACGTAACCGAGAATCCGGGAAATGGTCGGCCGCACATTCAGCGTCACCTGATCACTCTCGCTGATCTGCGGGGTCACCGCCATGACGAAACCGATGGGCACGGTATGAACGGTGCTCTCATAGGTAACAATGGCCGGACTTGCGTCGGTTGGCGGGGTGACTTCGACTTCAATGGTGAAATAAATCTTGTTATCCACCACCTTCAGCATGGCCGTCTGGTTGTTTAAAACCATCAGCTTGGGACTGGAGAGGACCTTGAGATCGCCGAACTGCTCCAGCATTGTGATGGTTGTCAGCAGCTTTTCGGGATCACCGCTTTTATCAAGGGTCAGGGTTGTGACGGGTGAGGAGGCGAAATTCGCTCCGGAAACATTCTGGCTGAAACTGAGACTGCCGCCGTCGCGCCCGAGAACAGACCAGTCAACCCCGGTCTGATACTGATCACTGAGCCGTACCTCCACCACCGTGGCCTCGATGAGCACCTGGTGCAGGGCCCGGGTCAGCATCAGATCAATGAAATGCTGGATGTCTTCATGCTGCCGTGCGGTAGCCCGCACCGTGAGGAGCCCTGTTTCGGGGTTGCTCATGATCGTGGTGGAGGAAGAGGTCTCACTGCCTCCTCCGGTTTCGATAATGCCGTTGATATTGGCGAGCAATGTCTGCCAGAACTGGTTATTTGACTCCTGGGTAAGATTGGTTGTGGAATTATTGGATCCGGAACCTCCTGATCCACCTGCGGCCGAAGCGTCGCCAGTGGTGGAAATGGAGGTGGCCACGCTCACCTCACCGATGGACTTGCGGCTGATGTTGACATAATCAATCTTGTAGGTACGCAGAAAAGGCTTGTCCGGCACAACAATGAGATTGGGGCCATTGACTTCCCAGCGGAGATCCACCTGCCTCGCAATGCGCGCGAGAATCTGCGGCAGGGTCTGGTCAACGGCATTGAGGGTCACCGTGCCGGAAACTTCCGGATGGACGTCGATATTCAAAGCAGCGTCCCGGGCCAGCGCGAAGAACAGCTCCCGCACCGGCACATCATGCACCTCCACGGTGAAAAGATCGAGCTTCTGTTCCGCGGTCGGCGGCTCAATCACCGGCGGATGGCTGACCACTTCGGGAAGCGCGGTGGCGACCCGGGGCTCGGGTGAAAGATGGCGACCATCGACAGGCCTCTCCGGCAACGCAACGCCGCAACCAGCGACAACGGCAGCCAGAGCAAGAAGGAGACAGAAATTGAAAAAAAATCGCATGGGTTGCTTTCCCTTTTGTAAAAATCTCAGCCGGCACTCCCGGAACGGGGCGGTCCCCCGCGCAGGGTAAGAATATTACGGACAAAGGGCTGGTAAACAGACAAGCTCGGCGGCAATTCGGCCAGGGCGGCACGGGCTGCGCTGGCTTCAGGAAACGCTCTGTAAACAATCATCCACTTATCCGGTCCCTCTCCCGACGAAACGGGACAGACATAAATATCACCCAGCAGGCCCTCCTGCCGGGCCTGGTCAAGAAACCTTTCCATGACCGCATCTGAACCAGGAAAGACCGTCACCAGTTGAATGGTGTAGGCATCCGGTTTCACTCCAACCAGCCATTGCCGGCCGGCAGCAAGACGCTGGCCAAAAAGACTTTCCTCCGGCAGAGACTCGTCCCCGGCAGCAGAGACGGGAAGAGCTTCCGGAGAAATCTCGGCATGAGGATCTGCGTCGGCCGGCACCGGTTGAGCAGCAGAAGGAACGGCTACGGTCGCCACCTGAGGAACGGCAGGAGAAATTGCTTCATTTCCGACCGGCATGGAGCCCCCTGAGAAACGAAGAAGCACGCCGACAAGCCCGAGCACCAGAATGCCGAGACCAACCGCCATTTGCCATCGCAGGAAAAGAGGCGCTCCCCCGAATTCGCTGTCACGGGTCGCGGCCCGGACGTGTTTTGGTTTCACCGTGTATGCCGACTCCGCATAGGCGGCAAGCAAAGCCTTGTCCGCCAGAATGTTGATGCGGCGACTGAGCCCACCTGACGCCCCGGCGATCAGCTTTTCGGCTCCACCGCTGAAAACACCGGGCCTTGTGCACCCTGCGGCATAAAGGCGAAAACGGAGATAATCCCGCGTCTCGGCAACGGTAAACGCACCTAGAAAAAAACTGTGGGTAATCCTTTCCCGAAACTGACGGATATTGCGTGTCCGCAATTTTTTATCGAGCTCAGGTTGACCAAACAGCACAATCTGCAGCAGCTTGCTCCGATGTGTTTCCAGATTACTGAAGAGGCGAATTTCCTCAAGGGTCTCCAGGGCCATACCCTGCGCCTCCTCGACAAAAACGACCACGCTGCGCCCTGCCGCGTGCTGTTTGAGGAGATACTCCTGGAGCAACTGCATCACCACCAGCCGCTCAACGCTTCGATCAACCGGAAGTTTAAGCTCAAAGGCTATGGCATACAGGATATCGAGGGGTGAAAGACTTGGATTGGCAAGATAGACTATTTCAACGGACTCCGGCAAACGCTGGGCCAGCATGCGGCAGAGCATGGTTTTACCGCTGCCCACTTCGCCGACAACCTTGACGATGCCTTCTCCGGAGGTGATTGCATACGTTAGGGCGTCAAGAACGCCGCCACGCCCGCCACCGGAAAAAAAGAGGTCCGGATCAGGGGTAATGCGAAAAGGATGACGCGCCAGAGAGAAATATTCGAGATACATAAGCAGAATCTTATTTCCGGTCCCGCCGATGTCGCGGAAAGGAATGAAAGGCAACAAGTCCAGACCAAAACATGGGAAAACTTCCTTTTATTGAAGAAATTATCTTTAAATCCTTGATATTACTTTGCATCAAATCATATTGAATGTCAAAAAAAACTCTTCCGTGGTCATTTATTTTTAAAAATGCGGTTTTTTGGTGAAGCAGAGAACGGAACTCCTTCCTTTTATCTCCACCCGGAGACTAGTTCACATATTTTCCCATAAAGAGCTTTTCCGCCTCGGCAGTGCCAATAAGAACCAGTTCGTCATTCGCTTCCAGAGGGATGAAAGGATCCGGATTGAGGATCAATTTTCCATCTCTGGAGACTGCTACCACACTGCATCCGGTCATCTCTCTGACCCGGCTTTCAGCAAGTGACTTGCCGGCAAGAGAATGTTGCGCTGAAGCGCGAAAAATACTGAGACCTTCCACTATCATGAGCACCTGCTCCGGGTTAAGAAGATTGATTATGCTGTTTGAGGCCATGGAGGCGAATGACATAACCAGATCAGCTCCAGCCCGATGGAGTTTGGCAACCGTTCTGCTACTGTTGGCTCTGCTGATAATCTGGACATTCGGACGCAACTGACGACAATAAATGGTGAGATAGATATTGATATCATCGTTATGTGTCGTGACGATGACAGACCTCGCATCCATAATGCCGGCTTCCTGCAATACATCGATGTCCGCCGCGTTTCCATAAATACAATTTTTTCTGTTTTTTATCAGCGTATGACTTTTTTCCACAATTCTATAGGGTATTTCCTGCTCATCAAGGGCCTCGGCCGCCGCATTCCCCACCCTTCCTCCACCAAGAATCAAGACAGGTGAATCGCTTGAAAAATTTTCGCAAATCACGGAAAAATGCTTATCGAATTTTGCCAGCTGCTCATCTGACCCGGCCAAAACAAGTACTGTTGATGAAGTGATTAATGTTTGCGGGTGCGCACTTTCAAAATTCCCCCTTTCCCAAACGCCGACAACGGTTACCCCTGTTTTTTCACGTAGCCGTGTCTCTGCCAGGGACTTTCCCTCCAAAGCAGTTCGCATGGCGGGCGCCTCGGCAATGAGTAGTTCATCGTACTTCCATAAAATATTGGCGCCCATGTTAACCCCAAGCGTTCTTCTTCCCAGCGATTTGCCGAGCATCTTGGTGAATTGAAAAATGTGGGTACTGCCGGCAAATTTAAGAATATCGAGGGAATGGTCATCATTGGCGCTGGTGACGATGGGCACCTTTTTGCAAATTTCCCTGATGGTAAAGGATACGCTGGTATTGATCATGTCATCATTGGTAGCAACGACCATGGACGCATTTTTCACCCGAATGCGGTTATAGGTCTCCGGATCCCCATAGTCGCCGAAGACAACTTTATATCCCAAGTCATGCAGATCCAGAGCCTGCTTCAAGTCATCCACCAGAATGACATAATCGTAATTATAGGACACAAGTTTTCTAATGAGACTTGTTGTGATGGGATCCAAAGCTGTTAAAATAATATGGTCTTTCGTCTCTTCCGGCAATTCTTTCTGCGTTCTTGCCTGCGACTGCGCCTCCAACCACGGAGCGTAGAAATACTTGATGAACGTAAACGGCAGCATGACGAGCAGGTAGACAATACCGGTCAGAAGAACAATTATAGAAAATATCAGGCCGATATCCTTGCTGAAGGTGATGTCTCCAAAACCGAGAGTGGACATGACCGTGAGCGTCCAGTAGAAACCTGTAATCCAGCTGTATTCCTTGCCCTCTAAAAGCATAAGGACATGAAAAAGGACACTGTATATGGTAATGATGGAGGCCAGGATCAAAAAAAATCTGAGCAGAAGAAAAATATTTCTTTTCGTCGTCTTGTTGCGAACAAAAAAACTGAACTGGGATATTAAAAATTTCATAGTCGGATTGGCCAGTTGGAATAAGTCGTGCTGAAATGCTTGGTCTTTATGAAACAGATGCGAGAACACTCAAAAGGCTTTTAACTCTGGGAAGTGAAAAAATTATACGGTGCTTTCGATCTTCATTACAAGGACCATTACAAGGACCATTTTTCCGGCGATAACCAAATGGGCCCACAAGAAGCCATACAAGATGAGACTCACCCATTACCCTGATGCTTTTGCAGAAAAGGTGCAAAATTTCAGCAATGAAGGGATGAACGCACAGGCGATTTCCAGAACGGGGAATCACCCGCGCAATGATCATGTGAGGATCAAACCTCTGAGGTACAGTTCGGACAACGAGTCGCCTTGATATGAATGGCGGTAAAACATTTCGGACAATCCTTTGTCGTCGGTTCGACCACCGGAGCTTCCTCTTTTTTCTTGAAACGGTTCATTTGTTTGATGACCATGAAAATCGCAAACGCCACGATAACGAAATCAAGTATGGTGTTGATGAATACGCCGTACTTGATGGAGACGGCCTCGGCCCCGGCAGTCTTCTCCTGAAGGGTGATCGCCAGTTGCGAGAAATCGATGTTGCCCATAAGCAATCCGATGGGCGGCATGATAACGTCGGTCACAAGTGAACTGACAATCTTCCCGAATGCGCCGCCGATAATGATACCCACGGCCATATCAACGACATTGCCGCGCATGGCAAATTCCTTAAATTCTTTCATCATTCCCATGTGCATTCTCCTCATGTTTTGTCATGGAATTACGTTTTCTCATTCACAGTATTAACAATACGAAAACTTCCCATCTTTCAGGTGTATTCATTTTTTTTACTCCACGACAATACGCCCCGTCAAGAAAAGAAGCAATTCGGGGCAACCGGCCGCAAATCGTTGACATAGATTACAATACGGGTAATGGACAAAATATTGCCGGGCTTATGAAGAAACGTCCATCACGCAATTCCGGAACCGGGTGACAAACCCTGTTTTGTGAGATTTCTTGAAATTTTCTGGAAATTTATATACAAATTTATAGTATAGTTTTTTTTGCCTGAAATTGATAAATGGGTAAGCAACGTGCAAAACGGATGGAACAGCAAGGCAGCCACCGGGCTGCATAGCCTGAACCGGCGTCCGAACGGCGTGAAAGGCCTTTGAAATGACAGATTTCCAATACCTTTCCTTACGCCGGGCCGCTCTAATTTAATACCATCTCTGGTGCCCGCAATGACGAACGACCAGGATTTCCCTGAAGATGACAAGACCCGTATCGGTATGGGAGTGGAATTTTTCTCACCGGACAAGAAGCCCCAACCGTCTCCAACGCCGGTCAACGACAGTGAGAAAACCCGCATCGGTCCGGGAATAGACATTAACAGACCGGCCCCACCCCCTCCGGCCGACACCGGTTTCGATTCCCCCCAGCGCCCCCGTTTTGCAGAGGAACAGACCAGCAGGCCGCAGGCTCCCGTGGCTCCGCCCCCCCGACCTGTCGCCCCCAAATCTCCCGTCCGGGAGGAAGATCTGCTGTTTGAGGCGGAGATGGCGAACGGAGCCGTTGAAATGCCCCTGTCCTCAGGCCACCGACTGACAGTGGGCCGCGACACCACCCAGGACATTATCCTGGATGACCGCACCCTGAGCCGTGAGCATCTTGTTCTTGAAAGAAGGGGCGACAAGGTCATCATTCAGGTTCTCGGCCTTAACGGTCTTGTCCATAATGGCATCAACCACAAATCGACGACCATTGAAATCGCGGCTCCCGCCTCATTCACCGTGGGCAGGATTCTCTGCCGTCTGCGCAAAAAGGTCGATACCAACGCAACGCTTTTCATGGCCGACCCGGCGGAATTCGCCAAGGCCCAGCAAAAACAGCCAACTCCTCCGTCCCGCGACCCCTTTGCAGGACATCCCCCCCCCCGTGGAGGAGACTTCCGTCAACCTGCACCGCCCCCGCCTTTTCCTGGAGGCGACTTTCCCGGCGAAAGCCCCACCCCCCAACCGGAACCATCGCCTTCCTTTCCCTCGGCGAGCAGCGGGAATGCCTTTGATGATTTCGAGGGTCAGAATTCCTGGGAGGATCCCTTTTCCCAAACGTCGGACGGTGGCCTGAAATCGGGATTCTCATCACAAAAAGCAGGTATCGGACGCTATCTCATGATCGGCGGGGCCGCCCTGCTTGGTATTCTTATTATCGTTACCCTGGTCCTTTTTTTCACCAGGGAAAAAGATGAGCCCCGCAAGTCTCCGGCCACCGCACCACCGGTTGCGCAGCAGGCTGCGCAACCTCCCGTTGCCGCCCCCGCGCCGGCAGTCGCGCCGCCGCCGGCCCCGACCGAACCCGCGCAAACGGATGGCGACCCCAAAAACTACAACCTGCACGGCAGATTCTTTAATGAGGCATACCGCTATTATAACGAAGGAAATTTCACCATGGCCTGCGATTACCTGAAAGATATCCCGGCAACATCAGCTTTCAGGGAACGGGCAGAGAATCTGGCAAAACAGATGGGCAACTGTAAACTCAATGACTGAGCAGCTCGTTCTTGAAGTAATTGACGGTCCCATGGATGGGCTGAACTGCCTCATCGACAAACAGGGCAACATCGGACGGAACGTGGGGAACATCCTCTCCCTAGCCCTTGATCTTGAAATTTCCGGGCGTCACGCCGAGATTCTCAGGGAGGGTCCTTCCTGGTGTCTGCGTGATCTGCAGAGCACCAACGGAACATGGATAAAAGGAAAAAAGATAGACCCCGGCAAAACCTTTCCTTTGAAAATGGGCGATACGTTCATTGCCGGTTCCACAATCATCCAGCTTTTCCAGGGATCGATCCTTGACGTCCTGAACTCTTTCAGTGACAAAGGGTTCAGCGACCCACGCAAGGAGTATGTTTTCTCGCCGGAATTTGATCCGGTCTGGCAAGAACTTTATGATCACATGCCCCCCGAGGGGAACTACTGCGACATCCGTAAAATGTTTCTGGCCCTGGTCAAGGCGGTGGATGAAAAAGAGGGTGAGGAATTTTCCAGCGTTCGCACCCTGTCATCCGGTGCGCGCTATAAAATACTGGATCCCTGCCTTGCCAATATCGGCCTGCAACCCATGTTGCAGACCATGCCGCAGACCCTTGTCATCGCCCCGCGAGTCTGGCGGGTGCTTGATCTTGCAGCCAAAAAGGATAAGGAGGGAATTACCCCGCTGCATTTCTGCAAGGCGGTGCTTGAAGAGGGCAGGAGCCTTGTTTCCCGCTATATCCGGTCAGACCAGCCCCTGCTGGAAAGATTCGGTGTTTTCTTTGGCCGTCCGCAACCCGGGAAAGCCGCAGGAATATCGCAGGCGCCTGATGTCTCCCGACCCTTGCCGACAGGACCTGAAGCATCGGCACCCCGGCCGGAGGAAAATTATGATGAGCGGATCTGGCTTGATTTTGTCCTGAAAATTGAGAGAATCATAAAAGGCTTTCTTGATGACGCCGAAAGCCCCATTGCCGGAGCCGGGAAACAACAACTTCCGGAACTGGAAGGCAATCTGCAGGAAGCGCTTCGTGTAGCGCTCGACAAAACAGGCCGAGAGAAAATTATCTCAGCCCGGCTGGAGACCCTCTCTCATCTGCTGGTCCTGATTCTTGCTGCGCAACGGGAAGGATACATGGATTTTGCCACTCGGCTCGGCGCACGAATCAGCAAGGCGCTGGCCGCAACGGATGACCAGAGCAAAGGGTTGCTGCCACTCGGCAAAAAAGCGCTCACGGCCCAGGATATCACCAACACCATCAGGGCTACCCTGACAAAGGTGGAAAGCGAGGGAATGGGCGAACAGGTGATCCGGGAACAGATCCAGACAAAGCTTCGGAAGTATAGAGAAAAATCACAATCAAACTGAACAGAGTAAAGATTATTAAACTGAGGAGGAGTATCAATAATGGGAAGAAAAGCCTGCCGTCTTTTTCTGTTTCTCATCATGTCCATCATGCTAGCCGCCTGTGCGGCACCGAAGAAATTTTCCGATATCACCCTCAACTTTGCGTCCGATCCTTCCATAAACGATGATGTCCTGCTGCCCGTTGACATTGTCGTGGTCGATCGCGCCGCTTCCGAATCGGTCCTTGAAATCGGCCCGGAAAGCTGGTTCGGCGAAACCCTCCGCGACCGCCTTGTCGGCGATGAGATCCAGCATGTGGCCATCAAAGGTGACGCCCAGCGTGAAGTGAAGATCACCATTCCCGAGGGTGTCAACAAGGTGATCATCTACGCCGACTATGAAAACAACGTGGATCGTCTCGGCCAGCAGATCGTCATTTCACCTGAAAAAGACCGCTTTGCCCCGAGTTACAAGGTAATCATCAAAAACAACAGAATGGAGCTTGCGCCGTGACAGGAAAAAGCGAAACAGCCGAGGTCCACTGGCACGAGGGGATGTTTCTCCTGCCCCACCATTATCAGACTTCCGGCCGCAGCAGGCATATGCTGGAATGTGAAAAAACCACCAACCTCAATGCCTACTGGTGGGGCATCGGCGACCTGCTGATCAACAGTGCGGCCCTTGCCGGATTCCGCATCAAAATCGATCGCGCCGTTTTCCGTCTCAAGGACGGCACCTGGATCAATGTGCCGGATAACGGCCATGCCGCGGAAAAATCCTTCGAAGGCCAGAAGGATCAACTCGACACCGGCCTGCCCGTCTGGTTCGGCGTCAGGCGCCCGGAACCCCACCGGCCTCTGGTCCACGAACTCGGCGAGGAGGAGAAGGGAGTCGCCCGCACCTTTGTTCTGAAGGAAAACACCGTGGCCGACGAAAACAACGGTCAGAATGAGCAGACGATCTTAAGCCGCCTCTGGAATGTCCAGGTCTTTTTCGGCCCCCATCCAGGGGACCAGTTCGAGGCGATGCAGATCGGCGAGATGGAATGGTCCTCCTCCAAGCTGCCGGTGTTCAAAGCGGATCACATCCCGCCGCTTCTCCACATCACCGCCTCCTCCTTTCTTCGGGAGCGCACCAAGAATGTTGTGGTCAAGCTGAGCAACCAGGCGAACTTTCTCCAGGGAGAGATGTCCGCCAAGAGAATCTCCCTTACCGGCGACCCGCTGCGGATACTGGCAAATCTTTCCCGACTGCAGGTTTCGGCAAGCTACAGCCTGCTCATGCAGCAGCTCCTCAACGCGGAACACATCCACCCCTTTCATCTTTACCTGGAGCTTGTCCGGCTGGCCGGGGAACTGGTGGCCCTCTATCCCGACACCCGCCTGAACATCCCTCCCTATGACCATGACAACCTCACCTTTGTCATGGAAACGGTGATGAAGCTGATTGAACAGATGATCGAGGGAGGTGTGGTGGTCGACTACATCCACCGTCGTTTTGAAATCGAAGGAGACCAGCGCGTCTGCCGCATTGACAAGGAATGGCTCGAACCGGCCCAAGGCACCAAGGTCAAGACCTATCTCTGCATCGTCACCGACATGACGGAGAGCCAGGTCGATGCCATGCTGAGCGATTACCGGGTCAAAATAGCCCCGCCCTCACGCATGGAAGAGCTGATCATCTCCCGAACCAGGGGACTCTCCTGCCAGAGGCTGCGCCGCATTCCTTCGGGGCTCCCGGACAAAAGCGGCCTGCATTATTACCAGGTGGACATATCCCGCACCTCGGAATTCTGGCTGGATCTCTGCCGGGATCTCTATCTCGTCATCTACGGCATACCGGTTGACGCCACCTCCGACATCAGCCTTTACGTCCACATCGAGCAGGGGGAAAAATAATGGAAAACAGAATAATGAACGCCGCCCGGCCGGTGATCGATTATCTCCTCGGCTTCCGTTACCGGCTCGAAGCCGGCGAACAGATCGACACCCATTCCCTGCGCGCCGACATCGTCACCCGCCTCAGCGGCATGGAGGCGTCTCTGCAGACCGTCGCCGCGCTGCAACCCAAGCTGCAGACCATCAAATACATCATGACCGGCTTTGCCGACGAGGTCGTTCTTTCCTCCCAGTGGAACCGGGCCAAGGAATGGCACGAACGGCTCCTTGAAATGGAATTTTTCCGGACCAGTGTTGTGGGCGAGCGCTTTTACGATCTGCTGGAAAACGAAGGGTACCGCGATCCGGAACTGGCCGAACTATTCTACACCATCATGGTGCTGGGCTTCAGAGGCAGATACCGCAACCAGCCGGAAAAGGTCACCGGCCTGAAACAACGGGTTTATGCGCTGCTGCCGAACCGGTTGCCGGACGACGAACGCCGCCTCACTCCGGGAGCGGAACACGTTATTGCCGGAGACACCAGATACCTTCCCAAACTGTTCGGCCTTTCAGCCATTATTGCCGTGCTGGTGGTTTCCTTTCTCGTCTACTTTATTACCAGCCAATGGATGTGGAGCGATATCGCCGCCGTGATCAACGATGTCAGCCGTTCTCTGATCGAATGATGAAATCCGTACGTCCGCGCTTTGAGCTTTATGCGGGAGTATCAAATTGGTGTCTGTTTACGGACAGGCACAAACTGATAAAACAAACTGTATAAAAAAAGCCATGTCAAAACTACTTTCCCTGTTGCGTTCGCCCCTGTCAGCCATTGCCGGCGTCCTGGTCATCATCGGGATTCTCGGTTACTACCTCACCCGGCTCGGCCTGAAACTGGGATCAAAATACCTCTTGCTGGCTGTGGGCGGCACCCTGCTCACCGTCCTGCTCATTGTCGGCATCTATTTTCTCTGGCGCCTGTTTGAAAAACGGCGCGGCAAAAAAATGGAGGACGAGCTTGACCGGCAGCAGCAGGCCAAGGACCAGCAGCGCCAGCAGTCGAAACTTGCGGTTCAGGATATCAGGGGTCGCTGGACCGACGCCATGGCGACACTCAAGGCGAGTAAGGTCAAGATTTACGACCTGCCGTGGTTTCTTCTCATCGGCGAGCCCCAGTCAGGCAAAACCACCACCCTGCGCGAGTCGGGCCTTGATTTCCCGCTGGGAAAAGATGCCCTCACCGGCGCGGGGGGAACCGTCAACTGCGACTGGTGGTTCACAAACGATGCGGTCATCATCGACACCGCCGGCCGCTTCACCATGCCGGTCGACACCGCCCCTGACCGCCAGGAATGGCATGCCTTTCTCAAACTGCTCGGCCGCTACCGCAGCCGTTGCCCGATTAACGGTGTTATCGTCACCATCCCGGCCACCTCGCTCATCCAGGATTCGCCGGACACCATCAGGAACAAGTCCCGCAACATCCAGGAAAAACTGCACGAACTGGTCAAGGTGCTGGGCATCGAGTTTCCCGTTTACATCATGGTTTCAAAACTTGACCTTGTCTACGGTTTTGCCGAATTCTGCGCCTCGCTTTCCGCCCAGGAACGCACCCAGGCCGTCGGCTGGAACAGACGCGATATAGCATCCAAGGGCTTCAACCCGGAGGAATTCAACCACTTCTTTGAACTGCTCCACGGCAGGATGCACGGCTGGTCCATGCGCCGGCTGCGGGATATCCCCGCCGGCCCCGAGGCGGACCGGGTTTATGCCTTTCCAGGCGAATTCAGTCGCGTCAAGGATACCCTGCGGGAGTATCTCGGCTTTATTTTCGGAGGAGACCGCTTTCACTCACCGCTTCTGCTGCGCGGCTGCTATTTCAGCAGCGGCCTGCAGGAAGGCCGCTCCATCGCCCGCGCCCTGCTCTCAGGTGCAAAGGCTGAGGAAAAAGGGATCATGGCTGAATTCGCCAAATCCTTTGTCCAGTCTCGGGCCTATTTCATCAATATATTCTATCGCAAGGTTTTCCGGGAACAGGGTCTTGTCAACCGCGCCGGAAAAATGGCCAAGCAGGAAATCACCTTCCGCATCGCGGCAGGCGTCACGGCGTTTGTCATCCTGACCGTCACCGCCTGGCTGCTCATCAGCGGTTACAACAGGCTGATCAACATGGTGCAGCCCCTTGAACTCCATGCCCGCAAGGCGCAGACCATGCTGCTCGGCAAGGGATCAACTCCTCCCCCCGTCGACTTCAATGAAGTCATCACCGTGATTGACACCCTGGATCGCGGCCGGCTCCAGCTCATGGAACAAGGTGCCCGCCGCTTTTTCAAATCAAAGGAAAACACCATCGTCAGAAAAATAGGCCGCATCGAAGACGCGCTGCTGGAGCAGATGGTGCTCCACCCGATGCTGCTTGCCGCCGGCGGCAATTTCGGCTCCATGGAAAGATTGGCCGACCCGGCCAAAAAGGGCCGGTTTCTCAAGCTCCTCCTTCTCTATCTTGACACCAAGGGAGGAAAAGCCATTTCCGGAAGCGACATCATGGAAGGGTTCGACTTTGTTCCCTGGCAATCGCCCGCCATGCGGGGCATCAACCGCATTGAGGTGGAACGGCTGGTCAAGGGATATCCTTACGGCGACATGCCGAACTTCACCTTTGCCAAATTTCAGGGCACCATGTTCCAGGCCAGGGACGGCATGGGTCGGCTCCAGGAATTCTGGGCCACCTACTATCCCGAACTGTGGAAAAAGATTCAGGACTCCATCACACAGATCAACGCCTCCCACGACAACCTGAACGTCATGACCATGCGGCCCGGTGACGACAAAGACTTCGAATCCTTTACCACGGAAGCCAAGCGCTTCGTGGGCGTGATCGATTTCCTTTCCGGCATCGGCCGTGATGATCTGATCTGGACTACAGAGAAAAGGGTTTCCTGCCTGGGGGATTACCTCCTCCTGGAAAAATCCCTTGCCGACCAGCCCCAGGGGGACATCAATGCCCTGACATCAACCGCGAACCGACATTCAAAAATCTGCCTGGACATCGAGCAGAATATCGGTTCGCCGTGGGCCGCATACATCCGCCAGAACAGCCACGTGGTCAAGGATGACGGCCAGCTAGACCCTGACATGCTGGCGGTCAAAAAAGCGGTGCAGGCCGCCCTTGATTTCGGCCCGCTTTTTACCCCCGAAGAAAGCAAGCGGCTGCAGGAACCAGGCACCGACCCCCTCGCTGTGCTCGGTTTCTGGAACCAGGCGTGGCAGAAGGAAAGGGAAAGCAAATCTGGTGAGATACAGGCCATTATCGCCGCTCTTACGGTGGAAAAATGGAAAAAACCGGAACTGCAGGCCGCCCTTGATTCGTACATGCGCCATATTGTCTGGCTGTCGGAACGAGACGCCACCATTGCCGCCATCCAGGCGGTTGGATCCCAGGATGCCATCACGGCGGACAGCCTCCAGCCCGGCCTTGATCCTCCCCGAATGGCCCGGGCATCATGGTTGACAACCCAGTACACCACGTTGAACAACATCCATGAAAGCCTGCGTCAGAAATACCCGGCCGCCACCACCGGACTCAAGCCAGTGCATGAAGCCATGACGGGAGTCATGCTTGAGAGCTGGGAGCAGTGCCTGAAATTCTGGAACAGCACCATCCGGGACGTTGATCCGGCAGCCCGTATTCTGTCCACCCAGTCATGGAAGGCCTACCGCCAGGAGGTCATGAACCAGCAGGGCATCTTCCTCGACATCAGCGTCTGGCCCATGGACGCCTTCCTCGACGCCATGCCGCTGAAGGATATCCAGGGAGTCAAAGACGTGCTCTGGACCGCGGTGAACAAGGCACTGGCATCATCGTCGTTGCGCTCCCTTGAGCAAAAAGTGGAAAAAACCGCATACGTTTACAGCGGCAACCGCTACATGTCCATGCTCGACGAATCCCAGAACGACTTCTATAACGCGGTCAAAGGACTCAGCGAGGACGCCACCCAGTCCTGGCAGATGCTGAGCGCGAAGCCCGAAAGCGGCCCAAGCCCCATGGACGCTTTTTCTTCACTGAAAATCTTTTCCAACAAAATTGAACGGGATGCCCTGAGCCGTGGAGAACCTCTGGCCATGCGGCTTGCCGCCATTGAGGCTCACGGTGTTTCGCTGCTCAAAGGCAAAGTCGCTTCAGGGGTCAGCTCCTCCATTTCCTCCTTTATCGGCGAATGGCAGAAGAAACTCGGCGACACCTTCCCCTTCGGCTCCCCTGACCGCTGGATTATTGAGGACAACATTGACGGAAACCTGAGAACCCTGACCATCCAGGTCGGCAGCGCCGCCGTGCTCAATGACTTCTTTTTTGCGGCTGATAACGGCTTCGAGTCCTTTGTCAAAAAATATGGCCTGCTGCAGACCAAGCCTTCCGGGGACGCATCCCTGTCTTTTCTCAGTGAATCCCAGAAACAGTTTCTCAAGGACTGCCAGGAATGGCGGCAATTTCTTTTTGATGAAAGTGGGCGTCCCAAGAGTCACCGGGTGGAAGTGGTCATTGATGACGCCAGAGATCAGGCCGGTCAGGCGGCAGCACGCTTCACCCAGCTTCTTTTCAACGGCCTCGAAGACGACAAGCGCAAACCCCTCAGGCTGCGTTTCAGCGGCAATCGTTACAAACGCGGCGAAGCCGTGTGGGATCTCCACTCGCCCCCTGCCGTGACCATTGAGGCGAAAAACGAGGAAACCGGCATGAAAACATCACTGCGCATTACCGGCGGCAGTATCGGACTTCCCGCCTATCTCATCATCAGCGGCAACAGGATTGAAAGCACCCGGCTGTCTGAGTGGAGCGTCGCCATGCAGATGCCGGAAAGCCTGGTTATTGCACCGGCAAAAGACGGGGAAACGGCCGTGGTGCGCCAACAGCCGGGATTTGCCATTGTTCCCCTCATGGTCTCTTTTGATCAGGTGCTGCCTGGTCCGGTTACCTGGCCTCGCTGATTCGGGTTGAGGCCTGCTGGTTCGATACCGATGAGCATACTGGGAAATTTATTTGGGAGCAGGAAAATGGCCGCCCTGGAGGTTTACGGCAAACTGCCGTTCTACCAGGACTATATCGCCGTGCTCAGCACTCCGGAAAGTGCTGCCTGGAAATCCTGGCTTCTCGGTTTCGCCGGACGGGAGGGTATACGCCTGCCACCGGGAAGATGGTGGTTTCTCTTCCGTCAGGCAAGGAAGTCAGCGCTGATCGCCGGAATCATCGAGCACAGCAACGACGGTATCCGTGAGTTCCCTTTTTCGCTTTTTATAAGCCTTGCCGGAATCAAGACGGGACTCCTGCCTGCCGCCGCTTTGATCACATGGCGGGTTCTGCTGAAAGAACGGCAGGCGCTCGACGGACTGACCTCAATTGAACAGTGCTATCAACAGATGCGTGGAAGGCAGATACTCATTGAGCCGCCTAAGGGGGACAAAATTCCGAAACTGGCCGATGCCCTTGCGGATGCGGGAGACGAAAACCGCCCACTGTTTCTGGTCTGCCCGGATCAGTCCGGCCTGATGCAACCAGTTGTCTTTCATGGATCGGAAGCCTTGTTCATGGAAAAATGGTCCGCGCTTTCTGAAAAGGGGATTGCTTCTGCTTTATAACACCGCACTCAAAAGGATGACCGCCGAAAATCGCCCCTTGAAAAACTTTTCCCACACACACCAGAAGCTTTGACTTATCCGGGGAAATTACTATAACATAATATATCCTCTAATTGATAAAGCTCTTTAAATGACAAAAGGATAACTCCAGTGAATATTACGGATCTCATCAAAACAGGTCAGCTTGCCCAGGCACGCAAGGAACTGATTGAACAGGTCAGATCAGCGCCGGGCGACACCACTGCCCGCACCCTGCTTTTCCAGGTTCTCCTCTTCTGTGGCGAATGGGAGAAGGCCGCGCGCCATCTTGAGGCGCTGGCAAGCATGGACAAAGAGGCCAACCCGGCCCATATCCATTACGCCGGCATTATTCGAGGAGAGCAGGAACGCATCCGCGTCATCCATGGGGAAACCCTGCCCTCTTTCCTGCCCAAGACACCCCCCTATTTCGATATCTACTTCCAGGCCTGCACCAAACTCAGGAACAATGACTCTGAAGGAGCCTCCGAACTTTTCAGTCAGGCGGAAAGCAAGGTGCCGAAAATATCCGGAACAGTCAACGGCAGCGAGTTCAAGGGAGTATGCAACACCGACTCCATTCTGTCCTGGTTTCTCGAAACATTTGCCCATGGCCGTTATGTCTGGGTTCCCTTCGAGGCCATCCGCGAACTCACCATTTCCCCGCCGGAAACACTGATCGACCTCATCTGGGCCACAGCCAGCCTCACCACATGGGAAGGGCTGACGTTGAACTGCGTGTTGCCTGTTCTTTATCCAGAGTCGTCTTTGCATGAAAACGATCTGGTCAAAATGGGAAAACAAACCGAATGGCTGTCACTCGGCGGACCTTTCTGCCGTGGGGTCGGGCAGCAGGTCTTTGAAATCGGCGGACAAGACCTTTCCATCCTTGAAATCACCGAGATGGAATTCCACTACAGCGAATCAGGCGAAAATTCATGACACACACACTGGACTTTGATGCAATAATGGCTCCGATTCCCGGCGATAATCCAGCCGGCACGGATCTGCGCTATAGCCCTATTTACGACAACATCAAAGAAGCGCGCCGCGCCGATGACACCCTTGACCGGGGCGACTGGCAGCGGGAGCTGAAATCATCGGATTGGGAATCGGTTATCAAGCTTTCTCTCACCGCCCTCACCACTCAGACCAAGGATCTGCAGATTGCCGTATGGCTGACCGAAGCCCTGACCAAAACCGACGGGTTCGTGGGATTTGTCGCCGGAACCCGGATTATCACGGGTCTGCTCAAAAATTTCTGGGAACACCTCTATCCTGAAATAGATGATGGCGACCTTGATTACCGGGTCGGTCCTCTGGAATTCGCCAACGACAAAATAAGTTTCTCCCTCCAGAAAATACCATTGACGGATCCCGGTGTTTCCGATGGCTACTCCCTGGTAAACTGGAAAGAAGCCCAGCAGGTGAGCCAGGCATCTCCCCAGATGCGGGAAGCCCTGATCACCGAGGGCAAGACAACCATGGAGCAGTTTGAGGCCGCTGTCCGCAAATCGTCTCTTCTCTTTTACGAAAATCTCCATGAAACACTTCAGGATTGCGTTGCCGCGTTCAAGGAATTCGATGAGACGGTTGACGACACCTTCGGCAGGGACGCCCCCAGACTTTCGGAAATTTCATCGATGCTGGAAGAAGCCGGCAATCATGTTACCCGTTTTGTAAAAGACAAAGGTGGCGACACCAACCGGAAAAAGCCGGAAGAAACGCCTCAAACACCCGGGCAGCCTGCAGCTTCAGCCCCAGCGCCCGGACCGGAAGCACCGGTGCAAAACACAATGCCCGGAGATGCGTCTCCCTCAGCCGCTGCCCGCAAATCACCATCGGCTCAGACGGTGCCTCAACAGGTTGTCGCCGACTTTGCTCCGGGTTCTTTCCAGGTTATCCGTTTTCTTGGCTCGGGCGGCAAGGAGGATCTGCTTTGGCAGGAAGCTCTTAACAGATTGAAATCGGAGGGCATCGAGTCGGCCCTTGAGATGCTTCTCGGCGCGTCGCGCACCGCTCAGTCCACTCGTGATGAGACCGGCTGCCGACTGCTCATGGTAAAAATCTGCCTCCGTGCCGGTCGAAGCGATCTTGCCTGGCCCATTGCCGAAGAACTCTACAAACTCGTCACCGACCTGCAGCTCGAACGGTGGGAATCTCCCATCTGGATTGCCGAAGCTTACGGTTGTCTCTATGAGTGCCTGAACGGCGAGGACGCGAGCGAGGAGGACAAGAACAGGGCCAACCAGCTGCTGGTGAAAATCTGCACGCTGGATATCACCCTGGCGATGAAATATGCGGGTTGAAAAAACGTGGGGAGTCAGGAGTCGGGAGTCAGGAGTCGGAACAACTGCATTTTTTTGTTCATCTGACCTCTGGGTCCTGAATTCCGGCTTCTGCAAATAGAAGTTTCTAACAAAGAATCTAAACAGGAAAATCTGTCTCATGGAAAAGGAGGTTTGACCATGGCAAAAGAAAGTCAGCAGCATACCCTGGATCGGGTCAGGGCCCCGCGGGTCCAGATCACATACGACGTGGAAGTCGGGGGCGCCATCGAGAAAAAGGAAATACCCTTTGTTGTGGGAGTGCTGAGTGATCTGTCCGGTAAACCCGACGAGCCGCTGCCAAAGCTCAAGGACAGAAAATTTATCGAAATCGACCGGGATAATTTCAACACGGTTCTGGAAGGAATGAAACCACGTCTGGCTTATCGGGTCGATAACAAGCTGACCGACGATGATTCCAAGATGGCGGTTGAGCTCCGCTTCAAGTCTCTCGATGATTTTCATCCGGAGCGGGTGGCGGAACAGGTTACTCCGGTCCGCAAACTGGTCGATGCACGGAAGAAATTGTCCGACCTGCTGGCGAAACTTGACGGCAATGACCGCCTGGACGAACTGTTGCAGAATGTCCTGGCAAGTTCGGACTCCATTGAGGCACTGGGACAATCAGCCGGCGTCGAGAAAAAAGAACCGGAAAGCAAGGAATAAAGGAGGTGAACACACATGGCTGAAAAGGAACAACAGGTCCAGGCTGAAGCCGCGGCAGCAGTAGCGGAAAAAAGCCTGCTGGACCAGATTATTGACGAAGGACGGCTGGCCCGGGACGAGAGCCAGAAAAGTTACGCCAAGGATCTTCTCGGCGAGTTTGTCAGTCAGGTCATGGAAGGCACCATGACCATTTCCAAGGATACCGAGGCGATGATCAACGCCCGGATCGCGGCCATTGACAAACTCATTTCCGACCAACTCAACGAGGTGATGCACCACGAGGATTTCAAGAAACTCGAGGCGTCCTGGCGGGGTCTGCAGTACCTGGTTGACAAGACGGAAACCGGAGAACGGATGAAGATCCGGGTCATGAACGTCTCAAAGAAGGATCTGCTGAAAGACATGGAAAAGGCCAGCGAATTCGACCAGTCCTCCATGTTCAAGAAGGTCTATGAGGAAGAATACGGCATGTTCGGCGGCGCCGCCTATGGCGTCATGGTCGGTGACTATGAGTTTTCCAATCATCCCCAGGACATCGCCCTGCTGGAAAAAATTGCCGGTGTTGCGGCGGCTTCCCATGCTCCTTTTCTGTCCGCCGCCGGATCAGCGATGCTGAATCTGGACAGCTATACGGATCTGGGCCAGCCCAGAGATCTTGCCAAAATATTTCAATCTGCCGAGTATGCAAAATGGCGCTCATTCAGGGAGTCGGAGGATTCGCGCTACGTTGCGCTCGCCCTGCCCCATATCCTGATGCGCCAGCCTTACGGCAGGAATACCGTGCCGGTGGAATCCTTTGATTTTGAGGAAAAGGTCGACGGAACAGATCACAGCAAATATCTTTGGGGCAATGCGGCCTATGCCCTGGCCACCCGCATGACCGAGGCCTTTGCCAAGTTTTCATGGTGCGCGGCCATCCGAGGCGTTGAAGGCGGCGGTCTGGTTGATGGACTACCTGTTCACACATTCAAGACCGATGAGGGGGATGTGGCGCTCAAGTGCCCGACTGAAATAGCCATCACCGACCGCAGGGAAAAAGAACTGGCCGACCTGGGTTTTATCCCCCTGGTGCACTGCAAGGGCACGGACTACGCCGCCTTTTTCAGCACCCAGACTGTCAATAAATCCAAGGTCTACGACACCGCGTCCGCCACCGCCAACGCACGATTATCCTCCCAGCTGCAATACCTCATGGCAACCGCCCGTTTCGCCCATTATCTGAAATCGATGATGCGGGACAAGATCGGCAGCTTCATGAGCCGCAGTCAGGCCCAGGACTTTCTCAACAGATGGATTTCCAATTACGTCCTGCTTGACGACAACGCCTCCCAGGAGGCAAAATCAAAATTCCCGCTGCGGGAAGCTCGCATCGATGTAACGGAAATCCCCGGCAAGCCCGGGGCATACCGGGCAGTGGCCTTTTTAAAACCCCATTTTCAGCTCGATGAACTCAATGTTTCACTCCGGCTGGTAGCCGACCTTCCGCCACCTGCGGGCGGTTGATAACAAATATTTTCTTATCTCACACCACAAATGACAGATAACAACAACTCATTGAAAAGGAGGGGCAAATCATGGCACTCGTAAAACCTTCAGGAAGCAGCAAACTGGCAGAGGCGGATGTTAAATTCACCGGATACCTTAAGATCTCGGATATTAAAGGCGAAAGCACCACTTCCGGTTTTGAGGACTGGATCTCTCTGGAAAGCCTGAGCTACGCCGTGGCCCAGGCCACCACCCACCGGCACACCAGCGGCGCCGTGGTGACCGGCCGAGCCAACATCGGCGATGTCGTCATCACCAAACAGATAGACATCGCCTCTCCAAAATTTTACGAATCCTGCCTCATGGCAACCGAACATGCTGAAGCTGAAATCCAGCTTACCAGAACCGTGACCGGCAAAAGCGAAACCTACCTGACAATCAAGCTGACAAAGGTCTATATCACCGAAGTCGGCGTCGTCGGCGGGTCCAAGGAGGGAACAAACATTCCCGTTGAGGAAATCCATCTCAATTTCGAGCAAATAACTTACACATACACCCAGACTGCCGTTAGGGGCGGCGGCGCGGTTGAAGTCAGCTGGAATGCGTCAACCCATGCCTGATGGCACATGAATTGGAGCGGAGCCCACCCTCCGCTCCAATTCTGAAAACTTATTCATGAACCGGCAACAGCAGGATAACCTGCACGCATCCATTCTGGACAGGCTCATAGACCATGAACCTGAACTCTCTTCCGAGACGGCACAGTCACGCTCGACCGGCTTCAGGGAAGTGCGGGAGTCCGTAATCAGAGACATTGAGACCTTGCTCAACACGAAAAGGAATATCCTGCCGGTTTCCGCGGCATTCCCGGAAGTTGAGAAATCTCTTTTCACTTACGGTGTCGCTGATTATTCGGCGGACAGCCCCAACAGTTCTTATTTCAGGAAAAAACTCCTGAAGGACTTACGGAACACCCTTTCACGGTTTGAACCACGGCTCCGCAACGTCACCGTACGGATCGATCCCGCCACGGACAACGCCCAGGGACTGGGGTTCAGAATTTCCGGGGTTCTGGTTGTGGACCCAATAGCCGAGCCTGTTATTTTCGACACTTTTTTTGATCCCAAGAAGGATCGTTACGTCATTGAACGATGACCGGCGACCATAAAGATTGAGCGGAAATGGACGACACTTTTCTTTCCTATTACGAGCAGGAGCTGACCTATATTCGGGAAATGGGGGCGGAATTTGCCAAAAAATACCCCAAGATAGCCGGCCGCCTGCTGCTTGAGCCTGACAAATCAGAAGACCCTCACACGGAACGGCTCATCGAGGCCTTCTCCTTTATCTGCGGCCGTATCCACCAGAAAATCGACAATGATTTTCCCCAGATCACCGAATCCCTGCTCAACATTATCTACCCCCACTATGTCAATCCCATTCCCTCCATGACCGTGGTCCAGTTCCAGCCGGTGATGCCGAATATCACGGAAACAGGATATGAGATCCCCAAGAGAATCAAGCTGCTGTCAAAACCCGTCAAAGGAGTTCCCTGCCAATTTGTCACCGGTATGCCGGTCAACATCTGGCCGGTTGAAATCAAGGCAGCAGGGTTCAAAGACCCGATTGAATTAAAAAACGAAGCCCAGCAGGCCATCCGGATTGAACTGCAAATCACCAACGGCTTTTCCCTGGCCGAACTTGAGTGGAAGAACCTGCGTTTCTTCCTGAACGGCCAATCGCACCATATCTATCATCTCTACGAACTGCTGTTGAACAATGTCTGCCACCTGGAGTGCGAAATTCCGATTTCACCCGGAAAATCGGAGTTCATTGCCCTGTCCCCGCGCGACATCACCCCGGTGGGATTTTCTGAAGATGATGCCCTGGTTCCCTTCACCAGTCGCTCTTTCCAGGGATACCGGCTACTGTTTGAGTATTTCAGCTTTCCGGAAAAATTTCTCTTCATCGATATTGCAGGGTTCCATAAACTCAAACGGTTTGAGGAAAAGGATACCTTCATTCTCTGGATTCACCTTGACCGTACCGCCAAAAAAAACATGGTGGTGGACAGGGACACTTTTTGCCTGAACTGCACGACCATCATCAACCTCTTCAGTAAAATTGCCGAACCGGTCCGGGTGGAACACCAACGCACGGAATACATGGTTATTCCCGACATCCGCAGGCAGAAGGCCCATGAAGTGCACTCCATTGACCGGGTCACCGCATCCCTCGGCGGCGTTTCCGGCAAAGAGGTCGACTTCAAACCCTTCTACTCCATCCGTCACCACCTGGGCGAAGGGGAAGACATGACCCGGCGGGCCCACTGGCACATGCAGCGGCGCTGGTCAGGACGTCATGACGATCAGGGTACTGATGTTTTTCTTTCTTTTGTCGATCTCGACTTCAAGCCGACGGATCCTGACAGCCTGGTGCTCACCGTTCACACCACCTGCACGAACCGTGACATGCCGACTCTCCTGCCCTTCGGCGACCCAAACGGCGATTTCGACCTGGAAACGGCAGCACCGGTTCTCATGACCCGCTGCCTGCTCAAACCAACGCCGGTGCGCCGCCCCAGCATGGGAGGAGCCATGCAGTGGCGTCTTATTTCCCATTTTGCCCTGAATTACCTGTCACTGGTTGCAGGAGGAGAAGAGGCGCTGCGCGAGATTCTCACCCTGTACGATTATGACAATTCAGCGGCAACCAGGCAGCAGATCAAGGGCATCGTCTCGATCCGCTCGGAACATGTCACCCGACGCCTCGGCCCATCTCTGTGCCGCGGCGTACGTGTAACTCTGGAACTTGACGAGGATAAATTTGTCGGTTCCGGCATCTATCTTTTCGCCAGTGTGCTGGACCGCCTTCTCGGCCAATATGTGTCGGTCAACTCGTTCAGCCAGCTGGCCGTGACCACCACCAAACGCAAGGAGATACTAAAAGAGTGGCCCCCGCGAAGCGGCAACAGAATACTTCTGTAAACGACAAACTGTTTGAGGAATGGTACAATTTTTCCTTTTTTCAGGCAGTGCACCTTCTGGAGACGTTTCTTCCCGACAGGAAAAAACTGGGGGAAACCCTTGATCCGGGAAGTGAAGCGGTACGTTTCTGCGTCAGGCCGAGTCTCACCTTCCCCGCGAGCGATATTGTCAAACTCGAGCCGCCCGGAGATGAGGGCGGTCCGGCCCGGATGGAAATCGCCTTCATGGGCCTCATCGGTCCGGCCGGCGTCCTCCCCCACTGTTACAATGAACTTGCTCTCGAACGGGTCGGCAAAAAAGATCACTCTTTGGTGGCTTTTCTCAATCTCTTTCACCACCGGCTGGCAAGCCTCTTCTATCTCGGCTGGAAAAAACACCAGTTTCCGGTAAATTATCTCCTGGGTGCCCGGGATGCCCTTTCCGGATACCTCCTCAGCCTCTGCGGGCTCGGCACCAAGGGGCTGACCGGGCGCATCGGCTTTGCCGAGGAATCGCTTTCCTATTACTGCGGCCTTCTGTCACGACAGATACCGTCCGGTGAATCCATCCGTTCCACGGTGGAACATTTTTCAGGCACCAGAACCGAAATCGAGGAGTTCATCCATCGCCTCATCCCGCTGGACGAAAAGGACATGACCAAAATCGGCGCAGCCAATGCGACACTTGGCGTCGATGCCCTGTGCGGCAGCAGCATCTGGGAATGCCAGACAAAGTTCATGCTGATTCTCGGCGCCATGCACTTTGACGATTTCATCCGCTTCCTTCCCAGCGGCGACATGCACGGCCCCACCTTTTCGCTGATTCGTTACATGGTGGGAGTGGAGTATGAATTTGACGTAAAAATCATCCTCAAACGCGAAGAGGTGCCACCCATCATCCTTGGCCGCACCGGCAAAAAAGCCTCGCGCCTTGGCTGGACGAGCTGGCTTAAAACCCCGGATATCGCTTTTCCCCGTGACCCGTCAATCACTTTTCACGAAAGAGATTTCATTGAAACATAAAGGAGAACTTCATGAGCGGATCGACCCTCAAAACCCTGATCGGAAAACTGAACACCGCCTGCCGCAAATCCATGGAGTCCGCGGCCGGACTCTGCCTCTCGCACACCCATTACGATGTTGAGCTGGAGCATTTCCTGATCAAGCTTCTCGATATCCAGGACACCGATTTCCAGAAGATTCTCAGATATTTTGAAATCAATGAATCCCACCTGATCGGTGATCTCACCAGGACCATCGAGGAATTCAAGACCGGTAATGCCAGGACACCGGCGCTCTCCCCCCGCATCCCGAAAATGATAAAGGATGCCTGGCTTGTGGCCTCCCTCGACTTTCAGTCCCCCAGTATCCGCTCAGGCCATATTCTCATCTCCCTGCTGTCCGGTGACGAAACCGCCCGCTCCCTTTATGCAGGTTCCGCCCTGTTCCAGAAAATTGCGGTGGCCACCCTGAAGGAATCATTTGCTGATATAACCTCGGGCTCAGCGGAAGAAAGCGAGGAAGTCGCCCAATCTGCCCGGACGCCTGGTGGGGGGGCCGGTCCCGGTGTCGCGGTTGGGGTGGGCAAGGGCCAGGCCCTGGCCCAGTACACCGTCAACCTGACCGACAAGGCAAAAAAAGGCGAGATTGATCCGGTGCTTGGACGTGACACCGAAATCCGGCAGATGGTGGACATCCTCATTCGCAGGCGACAGAACAACCCCATCCTGACTGGTGAGGCAGGTGTCGGCAAAACTGCTGTGGTGGAAGGATTCGCCCTGCGGATTGTTGAAGGCGACATTCCTCCCCCCTTGCGCAATGTGGCAATCCATACCCTTGATCTTGGGCTCCTGCAGGCCGGCGCGGGCATCAAGGGTGAATTCGAGGAACGGCTGAAACAGGTAATCAATGAAGTCAAGGCTTCTCCGGTGCCGATCATTCTTTTTATCGACGAGGCCCACACTCTGATCGGCGCGGGCGGCACCCAGGGCGGCGATGCCGCAAACCTCCTGAAACCGGCGCTGGCCCGCGGCGAACTGCGCACCATTGCCGCAACAACCTGGGCGGAATACAAGAAATACTTTGAAAAGGATGCGGCGCTGGCCCGGCGCTTCCAGGTGGTGAAAATCGAAGAACCGGACGAGGAAAAGGCATTGATCATGATGCGCGCCATTGCCCCGTTCGTGGAAAACCACCACAAGGTGATGATCACCGACGAGGCCCTGCGTGATTCCGTCCGCCTTTCCCACCGGTACATTTCCGGTCGCCAGCTGCCCGACAAATCGGTCAGCGTCCTTGACACCGCCTGCGCCAGAGTGGCCATCGGGCTTACCACAAGCCCTCCTTCGGTGGAAGAGGCAACACGAAAAATCGCCCAGATTGCCCGGGAGAAAAAAATCCTTGAAAAAGAATCCCTGGTGGGCATCGACCATGCCGTCCGCCTGGTAGAGCTTGACAATGAGACAATAGAGACCCAGGCGCAGCTTGAGACACTTCAGACCAGATGGCAGAAGGAAAAAGAGATCGCCGACCAGATTCTTGCCGTACGCGGCGAACTGCACGATGTTTTTGCAAATGATCCGGCAGATCAGCAGATTGCCGAAAAACAGCAAAAACTGCGGGAACTTGAAACAAGTCTCAAGAAAATCCAGAAAGAAGAGCCCCTGGTGCAGATTTCGGTTGACTCCAACACCATCTCGGAAGTCATCTCCGGCTGGACCGGCATTCCCACCGGCCGCATGCTGGCCGATGAAATTACCACGGTCATGAGTCTTGACGCCCTGCTTGGCGAACGGGTTATCGGCCAGAAACACGGCCTTGCCTCCATCGCCCAGGTTGTGCAGACCGCCCATGCCGGCATCGAGGATCCCTCCAAACCAACCGGCGTTTTCATGCTGGTGGGCCCAAGCGGCGTCGGCAAGACGGAGACTGCCCTGGCCCTTGCTGATCTCCTTTACGGCGGTGAGGAAAACATCATCACCATCAATATGTCCGAATACCAGGAGGCCCATACGGTTTCAAGCCTCAAAGGGTCCCCCCCGGGTTACGTAGGATATGGCGAAGGTGGCGTTCTCACTGAAGCAGTGCGCCGCAAGCCATACAGCGTCGTTTTACTTGACGAGGTGGAAAAGGCCCATTCCGACGTCATGGAACTTTTCTACCAGGTCTTTGACAAGGGAACCCTTGAAGATGGCGAGGGACGCCGCATTGACTTCAAGAACACTCTGATCATCCTTACCTCAAATCTCGGCACCAACACCATTATGAAGCTCTGTGCCGACGAGGAAACGTGCCCCACCCCTGAAGGACTGGCGGAAACCCTGCGCCCGGAACTGCAGGACCACTTCAAGCCGGCATTTCTCGGCCGCTTGAAGGTCATTCCCTATTTTCCGCTCACCGATGACAACCTGCGGCTTATCGTCCGCCTGAAACTCAACAAGGTGGCAAAACGGATGATGGAAAACAGGGAGACGCAATTTCTCTTCACTGACGATGTGATCGAATCAATCGCCAGCCGCTGCACCGAAGTGGACAGCGGCGCCCGCAACATCGACCATATCCTCAACAACACCCTGCTGCCGGAACTGTCGCGGGAGCTGCTTTCCCGCATGGCCAATGCGGAACAATTCAACCGAGTCAGCGTCTCGGTGGGGGATGAGGGATTTGTCTTTGTGGTGGAATAATGATGCAGGAGTCAGGAGTCAGGAAAAAGATAAATGAAAGACGGGAAGTTTGATGCTTAAATTAAAGAAAAACATATGTATCATGGCGTTGCCGCTGCTGGCGGTCTCAATGATCTCCTGCGCCCAAGTTTCGACCCCGAAAAGCCCGGCGAAAAATATTGACGGTGGTGCCGCGACCGGGGTGGTGCAGGGTCAGGTGATCATCGGCGCGGATGCCGAGATAAACGTGATCAATAGGGCCATCGGTGGCGCGCTCGGCTCCATTCTCACCCAATCCATGAAAAGCGTTGACCGGGAAAAACTGGTCAATGTGTATGAATACAACCCGGACAATCATACATCCAAATGGATCAATGATGAGTCCGGCAATGAATTTTCCGCCACTCCGGAACTGACTTATGTTGACGAAAGGTCGGGCCTGGGGTGCCGGGAAGTTGCGATTGTCTCCATTGTCAACGGCAAGTTTGAAAAGGCGCGCTCCACCGCCTGCAGGAAAGACGGGCAGTGGTATTTTCGGTAAAGTTTTCAGAAATTGACACGATAAACCAGCAAGGGTGACACAATGGCTGACCCCATTTCCTTTGATGAACTCGGCATGGAAGTCGTGGCCGACCTGGCGGAAGGCCGGGCAAAACCGGCTCCGGGAACTCCTTTCAAAATCGCCCTGCTGGGTGACTTCAGCGGCAGGGCCAGCCGGGGGCTCCTTGATCCATCAGCCGCCGGCAAGCGTCCGACCCAGGTTGACCGGGATACCATCGACGAACTTATTAAAAAACTCCGGGTTGAAGTGCATCTCAGCCTGGAAGAGGAGGGGGAGTCTCTTGTCATCCGCTTTGCAGAACTCGATGATTTCCACCCGGACCGTCTTTACCAGCGGCTTGATATCTTCCAGCCCCTGAGAAAACTCCGCAAGGCGCTGCGCGACCCCAAAACCTTTGACGCGGCAGCGGAAATTGCGAGAAGCATGTTCGCGCCACAGGCAACACCAAAACCTGATGCTCAGCAAAAGTCCCCGCCTCCCCAAAAGCAGCAGGGAGGCAGCCTGCTCGACCAGGTGATCGCCGAAACCACCGGCCAGCCGGTTGAGCAGCAGCCCCTTTCTGCCGAAAAAAATGAACTCTCCTCTTTTCTCGGCCAGATCGTCGGGCCGCATCTGGTGAAGGAACTGTCCGGCCAGGAAGAACTCACATATGCAGTGGATCAGGCCGTTTCAGAGGTCATGCGCGCCATCCTTCACCATCCTGAGTTTCAGGAACTTGAAGCCACCTGGCGTTCGGTTGATTTTCTGATCCGCCGGCTCAACACCGGCGAGGATCTGTCAATCCATCTCTTTGACATATCACGCGACGAGTTCAAACAGGATCTGTCCTCATCCAATGACCCGCGCAAGACAGCCCTCTATCGTTCTTTTGTCGAGCATGCGACGGAACAGTTTGGCGGGACGCCATTTGCGGCACTCATCGGCCTTTACGAATTCGGACCCGCCGTACCCGATATCGCGCTACTGGGCCGCATGGCGACAATCGCCGGTCTTGCCGGAGCGCCGTTCATAACCGGCGCCCGTGACAGTTTCCTCGGCACGCCAAGCCTTGCCGCAACTCCTGATCCATCCTCCTGGCAAAAATTGCCGGATGAGGAGGCCATGCTCTGGCGGGCGCTGCGTCACTCTCCGCAGGCGTGCTGGCTCGGTCTCTGCTTGCCCCGTTTTCTGCTGCGCCTCCCCTTTGGCGAAAAAACAGACCCAACTGAGACCTTTGATTTTGAAGAGTTTCCCGGTCTGCCCCAGCATCAGTCATACCTGTGGGCCAACTCCGCCATTGCCTGCGCCTTGCTGCTCGGCAAATCCTATACGGCAGAAGGCTGGGAAATGCGGGCAGCTCTCCAGCAGGATATGGAAAACCTGCCCCTGCATATTTACACGGACAAGGGTGAAACAGACATCACTCCATGTGCCGAGGTGGTGTTCACCGAACGTGCTGCATCGCACATCATGGAACTCGGCTTCATGCCGCTTCTTTCCTTTATCAATCAGGACAGGGCCAGGCTAGGCCGTTTTCAATCGGTAAGCGCCGGCTCTTCCCGTCTTGACGGCCGCTGGAGCTGAATGTTACAACATGAATAATAAACTTTCTTTCCTTACAACCTGAAACAAGGCGACTGGACATGGATATTACCCAGGAAAACAGGTTTCTGCAGATAAAGACGGCGCTGGACGAAAATGTGCTGCTGATCACCGGACTGCATGGCACGGAAGGAATTTCCATGCCCTTCCGTTTTGATTTAGACCTTGTCTCGCCGGTCAATCACAGCATCAAATTTGACGATGTCATCGCAAAAAACATCACCGTCACCATGAAACTTGCCGATGGTGAACAGCGGTTCTTCAACGGCTTTGTCTCAAGCTTCACCCAGAGCCGCACCAGCACCGAGGAAGAGGATGGCAAACTTCTTTTCTCCCACTATCACGCCACCATTGTTCCCTGGCTGTGGTTTCTAACCACCACCACAAACATCCGGATATTCCAGAACAAATCCGTTCCGGATATCATTGAAAAAATCTTCAAGGACCACGGACTAAACGACTTTGAGCTCGACATAAACGAAACCCACAACCCGCGGGTCTACTGTGTCCAATACCGGGAAACGGATTTCAACTTCGTCTCCCGCCTGCTGGAAGAGGAAGGAATCTTTTACTTCTTCAAACACGAAAACGGCAAACACACCATGGTGTTGTCCGATCATGTCAACGGCCACCCTGATCTCGACCACCAGAAAGAGGTCAGCTTTCTGCTCGATTCCGGCGGCGTGTTGGAAGAAGATGTGATCTCCGAAATCGAGATTTCCAAAAGCATCAAACCGTCGAAATACATCCTGAATGACTACAACTTTGAAACACCCACCGCCAACCTGCTGGCCGAAACGGAAAGCAAAAACAAGCTCTCCCCCATCGAGGGGGGCATTTATGACTATCCCGGCGAATACAATGAATATGGGAGCGGCATGGAATTTTCCAAGTTCCGCATGCAGGAGCTCGAGGCCCAGATGACTCTACTTTCCGGCACCAGCGTGGTCCGGGCCTTCACCAGCGGCTACAAGTTCACACTAGAGGACTTTCCCCGGAGCGACATGAGCGACAAGCTCTATGTCCTCACCGGCATAACCCATCATGCAACCCAGACCGGTTACCGCTCCCAGTCAAAAAGCGATGCAGGCGACACCTACTCCAACACCTTCACCTGCATTCCCCACGAAATTCCCTTCCGGCCGCTGCGCCTCACCCCCAAACCTCTGGTTGAAGGGGTGCAGACGGCAACCGTTGTCGGCAAGGCGGGCGAAGAAATCGAAACCGACAAGTACGGCCGGGTGAAGGTCCAATTTCACTGGGACAGGGAAAGCAAGGCGGACGAGAACTCCTCCTGCTGGATCAGGGTGAGCCAGCCCGTGGCCGGGGTCAACTGGGGGGCGATGTTCATCCCCCGCATCGGCCATGAGGTCATCGTCTCTTTTCTTGAGGGTGACCCGGATCAGCCGATCATCACCGGTCGCGTATACCACGCCAACAACATGCCGCCCTACGAACTTCCGGCGGAAAAAACCAAGAGCACCATCAAGACCAACAGCTCCAAAGGAGGCGCCGGTTTTAACGAAATCCGCTTCGAGGACAAGAAAGGTGAGGAACAGCTCTTTATCCATGCGGAAAAAAACATGGATATCCGGGTCAAGAACGACCGGTTCGAAACAATCGACCATGACCGGCACCTCAATGTTACCAACGACAAACGTGAGAAGGTAGGCAACAACCGGAACGAAGAGATCACCAATGACCACATTGAAAAGATCGGCAAGGACCGCCACCTGACAGTGACCGGCAAGGAGGCCATCGAGATCGGCGGCAGCCATTCTATGACCGTCAAGGGTGACGTGATTGAGGTGTTCAAGGCCAATCACTCGGAGCAGACCACCAGCGACTACTATCTGAAAGCCGACAACATCGTCATCGAAGGCATGACCAACGTAACGGTGAAAGTGGGGCAATCCTTTATTGCCATCGAGGCGGGCGGCATCAAGATAGGCACCACCGGCCAGATTGTCCTTGATGCAATGAGCACCGTCGGCATCAAAGGCATGTCCGGGGTGACGGTGGAATCCCCTGCCACCGCCACGATAAAATCCACCAGCACTGAGGTCAAGGGCGACGCCATGACCAGCATCAGCGGCGGAATTGTGAAGATTAATTAACAAAATCTAAAAATTCTCTGTGGTGAAATAAGGAGATATCTATGAACCCGAAAAGCGGCACGGCAGGATCCGCCGTTACCCCCACCGCCCCTGACGTGGCGGAAGACGCCGATATTGCTGATCCCGGCAAGGTGGCGAAAACCAAGGCAAAACAGCTTGAGACCAAATCCGGCAAGTACGGCAGCGAAAAGCTTGAGCCTCACAAACCCACGGAAGAAGAAAAAGAGGAAAAAAGCTGGATTGAGATCGAACTGGTGGACGAAGAGGACAACCCCGTTCCCGGCGAAAAGTACAAGATCACCCTGCCCGACGGCAAGGTCGCCCAGGGCACCCTTGACGAAAACGGCTTCGCCCGGGTCGAAGGGGTTGAACCGGGAACGTGCCAGATTACCTTTCCCCGGCTGGATAAGGATGCGTGGGAGAAGGCTTGAAATTTATTTCAGTATATTGGAGCAATCCCCATCTTAGCGCAAGTTCATAATTAAAAAGATTTTAGAAAAAAAATCCATGCCAAAACATATTATTAAACAAGGTCAATGTCTCGAAAGTATCGCATTTATGCATGACCTGTTCTGGGAAACAATCTGGAATGATCCTCGTAATGACGGCCTGAAGCAAAAGCGTAAGAATCCAAATGTTTTGATGCCTGGCGACGAAGTTTTCATACCTGAGAAGCAGGAAAAACAGATTTCTTGTGAAACTGAAAATACTCACCGTTTTCTCCGGAAAGGAGTTCCATCGAAAATTCATATTGTGGTGAAAAAAGAAGGCGAACCTCTGGCAGACGAACCTTATAAGTTGAACATTGATGGTAAATGGTTCTCAGGAACCACAAACGACCAAGGGGAAATAAATCACCCGATCCCGCCTAACTCAAAGAAGGGGAGCCTCATAGTGGGAAAGGATGACGATACTTTAGAATATGAACTGGAACTGGGTGGGGTTGATCCCATCGATGAAATCAGTGGAATCCAAGCACGGCTTATTAACCTTGGTTTCCTGTGTTGTGAAAATGATGGGAACATGACCCTTGAGACAGAGAAGGCGTTAAAGAAGTTTCAAACCCAAGCTGGCCTTGAACTAACCGGGAAGCCCGACCAGGAAACGTGTGATGCCCTTAAAGATGCTTACGGAAATTAACTCAAGGCAACACAATTTTAATGAATTCAAACTTCGTTTATCTCAGCTACTTTATTTATCATCGAAACTATATCGACTTGCTTGCCGACCGAAGCAATATTTTCAAAAACTCCATAACGAGGGAAAAAATCATTTTGCACATTAGGCAAAGTTTGAGTCGTGATGGAGGAGTCTAGCCAATGCCCCCCCCAAAAAATACCAAAAAACGTGTGGTTTTACGAACTGGAAGAAACCCTCTCGATATTGTATCTCCTGATGTATATATCGGCCTAAAATTAAGCATAAGGCAATATCCAATTAAAAACCGGCGATGGAGTTTGATGTTACCTTCCATCGCAAAAGAGAAAGCAACCGAGAGTGACGTATTCCATAAACAGGGTGCCAATAATGCCTTGTCTGTGAAGAGTACGGCAATTCCGCCAAACCACCCGTTCAATGACAAAGAATTCTTGCCCCCTAAAGACTTATATGATCTTGGTGTTAATCGAAATAGTCCTGATTCAATTTTAGCGGCCCTAACAATTAATGAACCATTGGTACCGGTAAAAAAAGGATACAGACTGGTAAAGGAAGCTGAAAAAAATACAAAAAACAAAGAAGCGGAAGACCTCAATAGAGTACTTGGGCAAGCCATTGCCATTCATGTTTTAAGGGATCGCACCTTCGAGTTGAATAACACCGGCCGTTTTGCCTGTGCCTGGATTACCGGTCAATCTTCAGCTATGAAACCGACAGAAAAATTGGCTCTCATTTTAGTCCCTTACATAAAAACAACCATTAACGACCAATCGGGAATCTTTGAAATCAAAAACGGTGTTGTGACTACAGACTTGATTTCGGAACAGGAGTACGAAAAACGTAAACATATTGACGAGAACCAATTCAATGGGGCAAACTGCGGAGGAATGCCCCTGATTCCCGGGGTGCTTCAGGTACATGTCCTCATAGAACAGGATCCAGCTTCTGGAACTGCTGGGTTTGTTTTGAAAGAATTGCACTGCGATGGCGACAGGCTCTTTCCGGAAAACTGAGGAGGCTAAAATGATAGGCCAAAGACTGAGATTGATCCTTTGTTCAGGAGGAACACAGGCAATTGCTGCATTCCTCATGATCTGTGTTGCTACGATCAGTCAAGCTGGCACAACGGAGCAAAAAACAATGCTAAAAAAAGAAATCAAACTGGAAGGGACTATATTGTCGCCACCAGCATTGGTAAGGGGTAGCACAGAAAACTGGGTTGCATTTGTGCGAGGAGAGATCGTGATGTCACGCGGTCTTCTCGGCCGGAAAACTGATCGGTATTTCGGCGTCGACGCTTATAGCGATGATGGAAAGCATATACGCTCTTTTCCAATTTTATGGAATGACGGAGACTCATCTCCTTACCTGATTGCACCCGGTCATCAATTGGCTCAGACTGATGTGCGCAGTTCCAGTCCCTCTGGATTTTTAGTTGTTGATTTGGAAGGACATTTTAGCAGTTACGATAGTCAAGGAAAAATAATTCAACAAAGTCCTGCCTCCCCCGAGAGAGGATTACTTGTATGGCCGCCAACGCCTATAGAAGATGAGTCAAATAGACATAAGGGCTGGATTTTGATAAGTGCGGATTATGGCCCATATTTTCAGTCAAAAAACCAGATTGACGTGTTGGATACCCAAGGCCGCTCTTTTCCTGGCTTTCCGCTCCCAATAAATGGTTTCCCGGAACAACATTCACCGATATTTGACAAACTCAATCACCGTTTATACATATTAGTGAAAACAACAGGCGAAGTTGATGGATTCGATCTGGCAGCAGGCAAACGGCTAGAGGGTTTTCCCGCCAAATTACCCTGGACGGATGACACTGTGACACCGAAAAACATGGCCTACTATCCTCCCTGGAATTCCTTGGTTGTGTCGTCAGGAACATCCAAATTGATGAAAGTTGATGGCACAACAGGAAAAGCCGTCGAATTTGCAATGAAGGATGCTCGGCAATTATCGTCGATTTCAACACTTGATGATCAACTGGCCGTGCTTGACGATGAGAAAAGACAGATCTCTCTGCTGGATAAGCGTGGGCAAATCACTGCGTCACTGTCACTGGACTGGGAGATGTTTCGGAAAAGTTATTTTATGAAATTGGTTAAAACTTCAGAAGGTTCGTCTCCCTATTTATTAGTGTTTTCTTCCCGCAGGGTGGATTCCTTGACTGAAATTGAGAGGCTTTACGAAAAATATAAGACAACGGAATCCGACAAAGAAATCGAAACATTTTATAGAGACTACGCCAACACGTATTACGGCACGTCTGATTTCGAAAAATTATCGACCAAGCAACAGAATGAACTGCGTCGTGAAATAGTAGATTCGAAACAAGGTTATGTAGAGGAGTGGATAGGAGTCGACAGACGAATAAAAGAGATGGATATGTCCACACAGACCGGTTTCGACCTGATACAGGTGTCCGATTCCGGACTGCATCTGATGTATAGTGATGTCACGGAAGACTACTGGGCAGATACCGGTATAAGTCTTTCCCCAATGGTTTTTCCGGCAACGATATTTGACTCGAATTCGAAGACGTTACGCGTAGCATTACCGCTCAATTTTTATGATCAAGCAGGAGATACGAATGAGGCGAAAAGAAAATCATGTCTTTCGTTATACCAAATAGCCTTACATTGAAGGACCACCATGCCAGGACTTTTTACGCATACGTATATTTTGTTCAGCGCGTTTCGGCAATTTAAACCCAGTCACCCAATTTTGAACAAAATAGTTGAAAGTAACAGTTATGCATATCTCTACAACGTCACCGAAAAAAAATACGACTACAAAAATAAAGCCCAATGCCTTTTAGCCGGCTGCGCTTATCTCGGTTCCTGCGGACCAGACTTGTTCTATTTGGAACAGGGAAGTCAAGGTACCTTTATTGCCGACCTCCTGCACTACAACAAAACCGGATTATATTTGGTTTCATGGCTGGATTACTTAAAACCGCTTTTAGCTAAGCCACCAGCATCGCCTAAACAAACAAAGCAACTCGCCTATTGCCTGGGTCATGCCTCTCATATTGCCTCTGACATAAATATTCATCCTTATGTTAATAGCATCGTCGGTGCTTATCCAGACAACGCTGTTGCATTTACAGGTGCAGAAGTTACCAGCAAAATGAAAGGCGCAATGTGGAAATTCCATAATATTTTAGAGCATTATCAAGACTCTTACGTCTTCTACAGGCTTTTTGTTGATGACGCTGGTTTCAAGGACGATTGGGAGAGCGTTAACATAGCTTCTGCTGCTGGAGATTATTTTTTCAAGAATCAGAATTCAGCGGAAAGATTCCTCGTCAGCCAATCAAAAAAATTCTATAAATATGGGGCAAACTTGGAATCCACATTCGAGAATGAAAAATATGAATTCTTTCGGGCCTCAAGCTGGACCCCCACACTAGATGTGCAGTCCTATTTCAATCATGTGATCCCGGATAAAAACCGAATGATTAATTGTCAAAGGTTGGTTCAAGGGGGTACATTTTCAAAAGAAGGAAAGCGATTATCAAAAGGCTTATTTGATCTCTATATCGATAGAGCTGTGGCTACTACGCTAGAATTCTGGAAAGAAATAGATGTTTTTCTGACTTCCGAAGCAAAGACTGAGAAAGATTTTGAAGCTACAAAAAAATATTTCCCAAAATTACGCAGGCATTGGAATTTGGATACCGGACTAGCTTTAGGAGTCGAAGGACACCGGACTTCATTTGACCTGCCAAACGCTCAAAAAGCCAAACTGCACATTGCGGGAAAATTATCGCTGGAAAGCATCCACAATGATGAAATTGCAGATATTACATAAAAAGCTGGCGGATTTAATTTCCACTTCACACCTGACAAAAAAACTAACGACTACCGAAGAAAGGCTGAGAAAAAAACCAGTCTCTTTAATCGGATGGGCCACAACTAAATGTTATTACTCTCCTGGAGTTTGAGTGAACAATTTTCCCTATGGTACCATTGGGAAAATAATACTCCGATCGAGTGGTCCCTGAACCGACAATAGTCATTTCATCACTTCTTTACCTCCCCCTCATCAAATAAATTGACAAACCCTTTTTTGCTGATTATTATATTGCCATATGTGAATATGCAAATCAAGCGAGGAGTCCATGAAAGATCTTATCCGAATCATGAAAGCGTTATCCGATCCCGGCAGGGTGAAAGTCATCAAGATGCTCCAGCAGAAGGAGCTGTGCGTCTGTGAGATCACAGCCGTCCTGGGGCTTGCCCAACCCACAGTTTCCAAGCATCTGAAAATTCTTGAAGACGCCGGGCTGGTGGAATTCAGCAAGGATGGATCATGGGTCAATTACCGCCTTGTTGAGAGTGATGCCGGGGAATACGCGGCAACCATGCTGACCCATCTGCGGGAATGGCTCAATGATGACAAGGAAATTCAAAACATCCTCACCAAAGTAAAAAAAGTAGATCGATGCAGGATCAAGGCTGCGTAAATCAGCCAGGGAGTTTGTGATCGCTATGGAATGGAAAAGAGAATGGAAGCCGCTGGCCTGGATAGTAACGATATTTGCCGCCTGCTATTATCTGCCTGTCGGCTCTCCCCGTTTTGACAATGCTGTGCTTGAGTCCCTGCAACTGGTCAAATGGTATGCGGAAGAGCATGTGCTCCTCTGCCTGGTTCCGGCTTTTTTTATCGCCGGCGCCATTTCGGTTTTCGTCAGCCAGGCATCGGTGCTGAAATATCTCGGCGCCACGGCAAACAAGGTGGTTGCCTACGGCGTTGCCTCGGTGTCGGGAACCATCCTTGCCGTCTGCTCCTGCACCATTCTGCCGCTGTTTGCCGGGATCTACCGGATGGGCGCGGGCCTTGGTCCGGCCACCGCGTTCCTCTACTCCGGCCCGGCCATCAACATTCTTGCCATCATTCTTACCGCCCGCGTTCTCGGCCCGGAACTGGGCATTGCCAGGGCGGTCGGCGCCGTCGCGTTCAGCATTATCATCGGCCTGCTCATGCACCTTTTTTTCCGCAGGGAAGAGATGGAAAAGGCCCAGGCGCAGATGGCCATGCCGGAGCCCGAGGTGCAGCGTCCCCTCTGGCAGAACGGACTCTACTTCCTGATGATGGTCGGCATTCTGGTCTTTGCCAACTGGGGAAAACCTGGCACTGACACAGGCCTCTGGGCGTCCATTTACGCCGGCAAGTGGCTGATCACCTCCTTCTTCTCCGCTGCCATGGGTATTATCCTCATGCTCTGGTTCGGCCTGCCCAAATGGCAGGTTGCACTTGCCGCCACGCCGGTGATGATTGCCGGACTGCTGTTTTCCGATCATCCAACCCTTGCCTTTGTCATCGGTGTTATCGGCCTTTCGGTCATCATCAGCACCAGAGAAGACGAGACCGGTGAATGGTTCCGCGAATCATGGGGATTTGCCAAACAGATCCTTCCCCTGCTGCTTTTCGGCGTTCTGGTTGCGGGCATTCTCCTCGGCAGGCCCGGCTATGAAGGTCTTATTCCGTCTGAATGGGTCAGCCGGGCTGTGGGCGGCAATTCGTTCCTTGCCAATTTTGCCGCTTCCTTTGCCGGCGCGTTCATGTATTTCGCCACCCTCACCGAAGTTCCGATCCTGCAAGGACTGATCGGCAGCGGTATGGGAAAAGGCCCGGCGCTGGCCCTGCTGCTCGCCGGCCCCGCTTTGTCGCTGCCCAATATGCTGGTCATTCGCAGCATCATGGGCACAAAAAAAACCGTGGTTTTTGTCGCGCTTGTCATCATCATGGCAACCATCAGCGGACTTATTTTTGGATCTTTCTTTTAAATACAGACAATATGAGGTAAAAAATGGAAATCAAAGTATGCGGGCCCGGATGCGCCAAATGTCATGAAGCTGAAAGAATCGTCAGGGAAGCACTTCAGGATGCCGATGTTGAAGCAACGGTTGTCAAGATTTCTGATTTCAATGAAATCGCCAAACTCGGAATTTTCTCCACCCCGGCGGTTCTTATTGACGGCCAGGTGAAATGCGTCGGCAAAGTGCCGACAAAAAAAGATATTCTGGGCTGGATAAAGTAGTATCAAATTTTTCTGCGCCCGAATTCATTTCTACGAGGAGATCGTATGCGTTACCTGCGTTTATCAATCGCTGCTCTGAGCGCCCTTTTTTTCTTCCTGGCGCCTTCTCTTGTCATGGCCGACACCCAGTCAGCAAAATTTCCGGTTCCGGATACGGTTACCATGGTGGATCTGGGCGCAAAGACATGCATCCCATGCAAAATGATGGCGCCTATTCTGGCAGAGCTTGAAAAGGAATATCAGGGGCGCGCCGCCATTTTTTTTATTGATGTCTGGGAAGATACGGACACGGCAAGTGAACTTGAGATAGCCGCCATTCCCACCCAGATATTTTATGACAGGCAGGGCAAAGAGGTGTGGCGGCACGCAGGCTTTCTCGACAAGAAAGCAATACGAGAAAAGCTCGACGCACTCCTTCAGAAATAATAGTTTTCATGGATCAATTCCTCATCACATTAAACAGCTTCATGCAGTCAGGCCCCTGGTTTGCTCTGCCTGCAACCTTTCTATGGGGAATGGTGAGTGTCCTTCTCAGCCCCTGCCACATGGCTTCCATCCCACTGCTCGTGGCTTATGTCGCCGGACAGCACCAGATTCCGCCGCCCCGCCTTGCCGCACGCTATGCCATCCTCTTTGCCTCCGGGCTCTTCATTACCATTGTCGCCATCGGCGTGGCCTGTTCGCTCTTGGGAAGGATGCTTGGTGATGTGGGACCCTATTGGCCGATTATTGTCGGCATCATCCTTTTTTGGGTAGCCTGGCCGCTTTTCCGACCGCCGCAATGTTCCACCGCAGGCAGCAGGCTCCGCCGTTTTCAACTGAAAGGGACAACAGGCGCTTTTATTCTCGGCCTTGCCTATGGTTTTCTCTCCGGACTCTGCACCTTTGGTTTCATTGCCCCCATTCTGGGGCTCATCACCCTGCAGAATCAGATTGTGTACGGAATTACCATGCTGATCTTCTTTGCCGCGGGCCATTGTTTCCCGCTTGTTTTGGCCGGAATGTTCAGCGCACGAATGATGAAAATGCTCGACAGCCCGGCCTGGCAGAATGGACTGCTCACCATGCGGAAAATAGCCGGGATCATCATCGTCGGCCTGGGCTGCTATTTTATCTCCATGCCGTTTCTGCCCTGATTTTCCTTGAACGAATCCCGTCATGGAAATATATCATTATGAACCAGAAAACAGGCAGCCTGTTTCCGGCAAAAACGGCTCCGCCCTATCTCTTTTCATAACCCATTCATCATTCTTTCGCAGTGAGGAAAGGCAATGAGCCCTTTGTGGCCTTTTGGTGCGACCGCTAACCGGGAGACAGGGGCAGACGCATTTACAGCCCTTTTCAGCCATTTCCGGCGTATTGTCACGACCAACAACCAGATTCTTGAAGTAATCGCCGACCTGGAACGGGTACTGGGTGGAGACTACGTTTACGACCGCTCTTTCCTTGAGACCTCGGTAGCCGACATTGTTGCAAAAGGACGCCAGGTCATTTATCACTTAAATGGCATGGCCGGCGACCGATACCAGCATCTCTACGAACGGTTCACCTTCACGGCCGACCATCTGACCGACATCCTGGCCGGAGGACCCGGCCCTTATGGACCTTTGCTGCTGTTAAGCTGGGAAATGCTGCACCGGGATCTGCGCCATCTGGCCGGCGGCAAGGGGGCAAACCTCGGCGAAGTGGTAAACAACCTCAAGCTGCCCGCGCCTGTCGGTTTTGTGGTGAGCACCACCGGTTACCGCAGATTCATGGAGGAAAACAATCTCTTTGCGGGGAGCAACCGGATACTCAGGGAATCGACCGATCCGGCTGAACGTGCCCACCGGATCGGCGCATTGTTTGCGAAAGCAGCGCTCCCTTCCGACCTGGCCAAGGCCATCAGCAGAGAAGTGAAAAGAATACGTGGGGGACCGGACCAGCCGGACCATTTTGCTGTGCGCAGCAGCGGGGTGGACGAAGACGACGAACGCAGCTTTGCCGGCCAGTTTCAGTCCTTCCTTAATGTGCCGCCAAGTGAGGTAGCGGCAGCATGCGTCAAGGTCATGGCTTCCCGTTTTTCCGAGAGACTTTTGCGTTATCATGACACAAGCGCTCCAGCCGAGGACGCGCCCATGGCGGTGCTGGTGCAGCCCATGGTGAAATCCCGGACCAGCGGTGTGCTCTACACCCGTGATCCAAACAATCCGGGAGCCGATGTCATGGTGATCTCGGCCGTGACTGGATTGGGCGAGCACCTTGTTTCCGGGCAGGACAGCGGCGACCGTTTTATCCTGCAGCGCAGCCACCCCTTTCATCTGCTGGCAAGCAACATCGCCGGAAACGCATCAGCCTCCTCACCCGTGGATAACGCAAGCCCGATAACCCCATTGAAAGAAGGATTGCGTCGAGGTTCAGCTCTCGTCAGACTCTCACTGCTCAGGAAACTTGCCGAGTACGGCATCATTCTGGAAAAGCATTTCGAATCACCCCAGGATATCGAATGGAGCCTTGACGCGGAAGGCCGCCTCTGGATTCTCCAGTCCCGCCCCCTCCGCCTGCTTCGCCGCAATGACAATCACCGCCCCCAGGCTCAACTCGCCGCAGAGCTTGCCTCCTTGCCGGTGCTGATGTCAGGCCTCGGCTGTGTCTGCCGGCTGGGACTGGCCGGCGGCAAGGTTATGCAGGTGACAGAGGACACTCCGGCGGAGAGTTTTCCGGTGGGAGGTGTGGCGGTAAGCCACTTTGCCGGCCCCGGACTTGCCGAGATCGTCCGGCGTGCGGCGGCAATCATCACCGACATCGGCAGTCCAACCGGACATCTGGCCGCCATTGCCAGGGAATACAGAACCCCGGCCCTGTTCTGCGCCGAAAAAGCCACCTCCCTGCTGACTGACGGCATGCAGATTATCATCGACGTGGAGGAACGCACTGTTTACGCAGGCCGCATCGACCTGCCGGCCTCCCTGTCCCGGCCGGACGACTTCGAATCTCTCATCGACAATCAGGAGGCACGCATCCTGCGCAGGCTGCTGCGGCTCATTGCCCCCCTCAACCTGACGGACCCGGCATCATCTTTCTTCCGTATGGAAAACTGCCGGACCATCCACGATTTTCTCCGTTTCTGCCATGAACGCGCCGTGGCCGAGCTTATCGGCTTCCACACTACGGGCCGCATGATGGCAGGCAATGCGGCTCCACTCCTCACCGCCGACATCCCCATCAAAATCCGCATTCTCGATGTGGGAGGAGGTCTTGCTGCCTCTTCCGGGGCGGAGGTAACCATCGATCAGGTGAGCAGCCTGCCCTTTCGGAATCTGCTGAGCGGGCTGTTAAACAAACAGGCCTGGGATCAGACACCGGCTCCTTTCGGAATGCGGGATTTCCTCTCAGGCCTCAGCCACCCCCTCTCCATGTTGACCAACGCACCGCTCTACAGCGGCGAGAACCTGGCTATCGTCGCCGACAATTACTGCAACCTCAGCCTGCGGCTGGGCTATCATTTCAATATCATCGACTGCTACCTCTCCGGCGAGGCGGAGGATAACTATGTCTACTTCCGTTTCGTCGGCGGATTTGCAGAACCCGGCAAACGCAAACGCCGCGCGGACATGATCAACCAGATCCTGACCGGCATGCATTTCAAGGTGGAACAGAAAGGCGATCTGGTCCAAGGCAAGGCCAAAATGATGGAACAATCCCATTTGGAAACCATTCTTGTCCATTTGGGTGAACTGGTCGCCTTCACTCGGCAGCTGGATGTAAAAATGGCCGATGATGAGGCGGTGGACCGTTTTTTCGATGAATTTCTGGCCCGGATCCGCATAGAACAGGATCGGGCCGGGAGCTGACATCATGCTGCGCGACTGGATATTTCATCCCCTGGAAACCTTCCGGCAACACAAGGAGCAACAAAGCGCCTCACAGCTCAGCCGTTTGCGGGCCCGCTATCAGATTTTTCGCACCCTGCTTGACGACAACCACCGTTCCGTGGAACTCATCACGAATCTGGGCACGGCCCTGCGTTCCCCGGTCTTCCGGCCGGGCGCCATAAGGAGCGACACTGAGGAACTGCTGACAACCACCGCCGATCTGGCCCGGAAACTGGATCACCTCACCAACGGTGGCTCAGCGGGTCTGACCATGCGTCAGGCGTCCCTGGCCGCGTCAATCCGGCGTGATCTGGCCCGATTACCCCGGGATGAACAGCATCATTACTGTCTTTCCCTTGACGATGTGGGATCGGACATGCTCCGGACCGTGGGGGGCAAGGCGGCCAATCTGGCACGGCTGAGACGGATTGCCATGTTTTCGGTTCCAGCCGGTTTTGTTGTGCCGGTTTCCGTCTGCCGCCTCTTTCTGGATCAGGATGGTCTCTATTTCCGCATTGTCGCCCGCCTGAGAAGTGGAGAAAAAAGTGAGGACGGATTGCCCGGCCGGGAAACCGTCGAGGCCGTCAAAAAAATGATCATGGCAACTCCGATGCCCACCGAGTCGACTGCCGCCCTGGAACGTGCCGCAGCTCCGTTCTTTCAGGCACAGAAAGGGCTTGCGGTCCGCAGCAGCGCACTGGGCGAAGACACCCTCTCCCACTCTTTTGCAGGTCAGTATCTCTCGGTTCTGAATGTCATCAACCAAACGCAACTTGAAGAGGCATTCAAGCAGGTTACGGCAAGTGCGTTTAATCTCCGCAACCTGACCTATCGGCACCATGCAGGACTTGCACCCTACGAATTTGATCTGGCCATCCTCTGTCTTGAAATGGTAGACGTTCGCTCAGCCGGCATTCTTTTCACCAGGGATCCCAATTGCGCCGCCAGCGGCAAAATGTTGATCAGCGCCGTCCACGGGCTTGGAGAACTGGCGGTGAGCGGCAGCGAAGCAGCGGATGTTTACAGGCCCCCGCGCGACGGTTCCGGACCCGGGGAAAGCCAGGTGGCCGGAAAAACCCGCCGGCTGGTCAGCGCAGGCGACGGCGGGGTGAGAGAGGAAAAGCTTGACGCTTCGGCGAGCAGTGCGCAGGTTCTGTCTGTGAACGAAATCATGACCCTCACCCGCATCGGCCTGGCGGTGGAAGAACGACTGGGCGGCCCCCAGGATATTGAATGGGCGGTGAACAATCAGGGTCAGGTGGTGCTCCTCCAGTCCCGCCCCTTGAAAGTGATTGCCGGTAGTACGCCGTCAAAAAACAACGCCTCATCCAGACAATCCATTCTGACCGGCGGCCAAATCGCTTCACCGGGTCGTGCCGCAGGCCGTGTCCGCATCATCAACAACCGTCAAGATCTGGAAGAACTTACGGAACCGCCTTACGTGCTGGTCATGCACCAGAGCATGGTGGCAGCGGTGGGGGCGCTCCGGCAGGCCTGCGCCCTGCTGGTTGACCTGGGAAACCCCGCCGATCATCTCTCGTGCGTGGCCCGGGAATACGAAATCCCCATGTTGACCGGTCTTGGCATCGCCAGCTCTACATTTCATAACGGCGATACCGTCCTTGTGGACGGGGAACGCGGCATGGTGTTCGCTGCCCGCAACGAAGAAATGATTCATCACCTGGAACGGTACCGGAAAAAAATCGCCACCTGGAAAGAACGGATTGCCAAGCCTGTCGATCCGCTTGCTGCCGCCATTTACGACCAGGTTGTCCCTCTCAACCTCACCGACGCCTATGGCCCGACTTTTTCCATTGCCGAATGCCGAACCATCCATGACATTGTGCGTTACGCCCATGAAAAGGCGGTTCTGGCTATGTTTGCGGCGGGAGACGAGGCGGTTGAACAATCCTACGGGGTTATTTATCACCTTGACAGCGACGTCCCGTTTTTCGTTTCACTCATTGACTTGGGCGGCGGACTGCTGCCCGGCAGCCCCAGACGGATTCCCCCTGAAAAAGTGCTGTCGCGGCCTTTTACCGCCCTCTGGCAGGGGGTGACGACGCCTGGAATCAACTGGGGAACGGCCGGCGGGGTGGCAGTCGGTTCCGTGGTATCGCGTTTTCTCACCGATCACCGATCTGCGCGCCCCATCGGCCTGCCCAATTATGCCCTGGTTACCCGTGATTTTTTGAATCTCAATGCCCGCATGGATTTCCACTTCACCATGGTCGACGCCATCTGCGGCCTGGATCCACGCCTCAATTACATCAAATTCCGTTTTAAGGGGGGCGGCACCAGCCTGGAACAACGCTGTCGCCGGGTTCGCTGCCTGTCTGAAATCCTCGGCATCTCAGGTTTCTACTGCGACCAGCGGGATGATCTGCTCACTTCCTCCATCCAGGGGGGCTCAGCCGAGGTACTTGAGGAGAAACTGCGGGTCATCGGCAGACTGCTGGGATTTTCCCGACTGCTGGATGCGGTTATGCATCGGGATGACATGATCACCAAGGTGGCCCAAGCCTTTCTCCATGAAGACTATCTGCTGGAAAACCTGAAAGAGGAAGGGATCAGGGCGCCGGATCAGGCGTGATAAAAGTTTCCCCCTGGAAGCTCAATGGCGGTCAGCAGATTGCCATACGTCGCGCCGGTGTCAATGCAAACCTTGGTGGGGGTGACCAGCGGCAGCTCAAAAGGGGTATGGCCGAAAATAACCTTTTTGCCGAAATCATGATCAGATGAGAGGAAGATATCCCTGGCCTCGCAAAGGGTTGCCGGGTCAGTGTCAGCCGGCAATATATGCGGCTCAAGCCCGGCGTGGACAAAAATATAATTCTCTGTTTCCCAATATGGCGCAAGGGACTGCAAAAATGCCAGATGTTCACGAGGCAGAAAATCCAGGGACTGCAGATTGACGGATCCGCCGGGACGGTAACTTGTCAGGGTCGCGTCGAGGCCCATGGCGCGCAGGTAAGGAAGCAGAGCCGTATCGCCGCTGCGTTGATACTCCATAAGCAGATATTCATGATTGCCGAACAGGGCGACAACCCTCGGATCACGGGACTGCAGCTCACAGAGAAGCTCCAGCACCCTGGCCGAGTCCGGGCCCCGGTTGAGATAATCCCCCAGGAAAATCAACCGGTCCCGCCCCGGCTTATAGGGCAGACGATCCAACAGATCACGCAGTTTGGCATAGCAGCCGTGAATATCGCCAATCGCAAAAATCTTGCCGTTTTCAGATTGCATGAGCAGCACCATCATGGGATTGAATTATTGATGAGTGGTCAATCTGAAAGAATTCCGGACTATGGTCAATATATTTTTAAAAAATTTCAGCAGACAGAGCCTCTTTCAAAATGAACAGCCGGCACGGCATGTTCATACCGACTTGACCTTTGACGATTCAGCCGATCAGGCGTAGCAGCTGATCCACAAATAGCGCAATAACGCCAAACAGAAGGTGCAGCGTTACCTTGCTGCGCCCTTTCACCATGACATTTCCGGCACCGAAGTCTTCCTTCAGCCTGCTGTTTTCACGTTCTGCGCCGGTTTGTGGTCTTCATGGCGGCACCCTTTTGGTCCGGAAGTATCCATTCTGCAAAATCTTATTAATTAGACAAGCCGATTCACATCTTAATAAAATATTGAGGCTTGCCATATTTACCTGTTTAGGCATTTTCCAACAAGGCCTGATATCCAGCCACTTGAGGGCAATATTCAAAAACACAAAAAAATATTGATATGCCGGCCGATTTAGTTGTTTAATATTCTAACTCAAAAAAGGCAAAACTGTTGAAAAACAGTGGCGCAAAACTACGGGTCTAAAGCTTTTGCCATGATAGCCGAGTTACTGGAAGGGATAATTTGTTAGCTATCATTCATTAGGCCCATTGGTAAGTGTTACCGATGGGCTTTTTTTTTAACTTTTATGATATTGAAACTAGCCTGGATTCTACGGAGTGCAGGCTTTTACCGTTTGTAATGAAAATTTTGAGCGTTTTTTGGGTCTGCAGCGCGGCATGTGTCAGCGATTTTCGTAATGACTCCCCTATTTCCCATCTCCTGGGGCACGTGCATCTTGATCGCGCCATGGCCAGGCACGATGGCTGCCTGCCATGAACTGACGAAGCAACTGTAACGAGTGAAAGTCACCGACCCGTGGATGAGAAACGGCAAATGCAAGGTTTCAACACTTACTATTTTGAGAGGGATTTGCGGTTATGGAAAACATGGATTCACACGGAAGTGAAAAGCAAATATTTCGTTGGAGTGACAAACGGGAATCCCGGAGAATTAATGTCAATCTTGATGCAAAGTTATCTATCGGTGGACGGACATACTCTGTCTTAATCGGTAATCTCTCTGAAATCGGCCTTTATATTATCCTGCCCGTCCCGCCGGAGGAAAGGTCGACATCCCATGAGGGCATGACAGACGCGAATGTGAAGATACGGGTCAGCGCGACCGAAACCATCGACCTGCCTTGCAAGAAATTGTGGACCGCCGAAATCCCTGATTCACCCCTCGTGAGGCGGGTGGGTCTACTCATCAAGAATCCGTCAACCGCTTACAAAAAGTTTTATAAATCCCTCTCTTACCAAGAGCGCACAGAAATAACCCGGAGTCCCATTGCGGTTATCGGCTTGGCCTGTTACTACCCCGGCGCACCAAATATCCAACAGTTGTGGGAAAATATTGTGACCCGTCGGCGGCAATTTCGGCGCATGCCGGATGTCCGGCTCCCTTTAGACGATTATTACGATCCTGATCCCACGGTAGACGATAAGACATACGGCACGAAAGCCGCGGTCATTGATGGCTTCAGCTTCGACTGGATGAAGAGAGGAATTCCAAAATCCGTGGTGGATTCCACCGATATAAGTCACTGGCTTGCCCTCGAGACCGCGCTTAAGGCTATGGAAGATGCTGGTTTCAGCGCAGCTGACGTACCGCCCGACCGGACCGGCGTCATCTTGGGAAATACTCTTACCGGTGAGCAGAGCCGAACCGAAGCTATGCGGCTGCGTTGGCCTTTTGTCCTGAAAACCTTGCAGGCCGCAGCCGAAGATAATGGTCTGCCGCCGGAGATGATCGCTTCATTGGCATCGAATATGGAGGCCTATTACAAATCCGTATTCGCGCCGGTAACCGAAGACACCCTTGCAGGAGGTCTCTCCAATACCATTGCCGGCAGGATCTGTAATTTTCTCAATTTAAACGGCGGCGGTTACACCGTGGACGGGGCGTGCTCTTCCTCCCTGATTGCAGTTGCAACCGCCGCCACTGCCTTGTCAAACGGCAATCTTGACCTGGCCATCGTCGGCGGCGTGGATATCAGTCTCGACACCTTTGAGTTGATCGGGTTTGCCAAGACCAAGGCCCTTGCCCGAGACGACATGTGGGTGTATGACCGGCGGGCCAGCGGCTTCATTCCCGGCGAGGGTGCTGGTTTCGTTGTTTTAAAAAGACTGGAAGACGCTCGCGCCAACAGCGATTACATCTATGCCGTTCTCGGGGGGTGGGGCATGTCGACGGACGGCAAAGGCGCGCTTACCGCGCCGAAGGCCGAGACCCAGGCCATCGCCATCCGCCGGGCATACACTGGCGCGGGTTATGGATTGCGAGACATTGACTTTGTCGAAGGGCACGGCACAGGAACGCCGACAGGGGACAAAGCGGAACTGACTGCAATATCCGAAGTTCTGGGTGACCAGCCCGGTTCGCTCCGGCCTTGCGGCATCACTTCGCTTAAGTCCCTTATCGGTCACACCAAGGCCGCCTCCGGTATCGGCGGGTTCATCAAGGCAGTAATGGCGGTGAATCGTCGCGTCTTGCCGCCAACCGCCAATTGCACTGAACCGAGCCAGACCTTCGAGAAATCTGCCCGCATGGTTTACCCGATCATGCAAGGAGAAGTCCGCCCGCCTCGTGAAATACTGCGGGCCGGCGTTTCAGGTATGGGATTCGGCGGTATCAATTGTCATGTCACCCTGGCATCCGGTGATGCCCCTTCCGTCAAACTGGCCCCAATGCTGGAAGAGCGTAAGCTCTTGGCCTCTTTTCAGGAAACAGAGATTTTCATCATTGCCGCTCGCTCTCCCGGGCAATTACTGGAGCGGGTGCGGGAAATAAGGTTGAGTGCTCATGGCATGAGCGTGGGCGACATGGTCGATTTTGCCGCTCAACTTGCCCGAGAGGTCGAAGATCAAGCCCCAGTTCGGGCAGCGCTTGTTGCCGATTCACCGAAATCCCTTGTCGAAGGACTCCAGGAGCTCGAAAAAAGCCTCACTCAAGATGCTCCGGCAACCGGCGAAAAGCGCAGCAGCCCGAAACAGAATTTTTTTGTCGGACACTCCCTGAAAAAACCGAGGGTCGGCTTTTTGTTTCCCGGGCAGGGATCACAGCAACTGAATATGGCAAGGTTGCTCGTCGAACGCCATGATTGGGCGCGCGATCTTGCAGCCAAGGCATCCGTTTGGCTTAAGGAGGAAAACGGCAGCGGTCTAATCGACCTCATGTTCAGGCCTTTGGACAGGGCTCTTGATCAGGCCCGGGTCAACGCATGGGCTGCGGAACTCAAAGATACCCGAGTAGCCCAACCCGCCATTTGCCTGGCTTCTCTTCTCTGGTGCAAAAAACTGGATCGTCTCGGCATCGCCCCCGTTGCCGCGGGCGGCCACAGTCTCGGCGAACTCACGGCTTTTCATGCGGCTGGCGCTTTTAACGAAATGGCCTTGCTGGAGCTTGCCGCGATGCGGGGTCAGGCGATGGCACAAACGAACGGTGAACCGGGCGCCATGGCAAGCCTTGCTTGTGATTACGAGACAGCATCCACCATTGTCGGACAGACAGAAGGTTATGTTGTAGCAGCAAATATCAACAGCCCACAGCAGATCGTTATCTCAGGCGAGCAAGCGGCGGTTGAGCAAGCGGTCTCCATTGCCCGAACAAAGGGGATTGATACCCGAATACTCAAGGTCTCGAATGCCTTCCACTCAAGGTTTGTCGCCGCAGCAGCCGAGCGTTTGCGCAGTGCGGCGTCGGTACCGGTGCTTCTTGACAATCCGGCAATAAAGCTCTTTTCCGGGGTCGGCGGGGCGGAAATGAGGGCGGGTTTGCAGCTTCGTGATCACTTTGCCGAACAGGTCATTTCCCAGGTCGACTTCGTCTCCATCGTCCACGCCATGGCCGGGGAGTGTGATCTTCTTCTCGAAGTCGGACCGGGCAGGGTCCTGAGCGGACTCGCCCGGTCAATAACAGGCGATCAGGGCCCACTCTGTCTGCCGGTCGAATCTAACCCGGGACGAGATCGTGATTTGCATCTCTGTCTTGCCCATTTATTTGTCCAAGGAGGCGAAATCCATTGGGAGGCCTTGTACGATGATCGCCTCGTCAGGCCATTTATCCCTGCCTCAGCCCGCATGTTTATCGTTAATCCTTGTGAGAGGCCTTTAAGCCGTTCCCTGCCCGCCACCTCGAAAACTGTGCCTGCCGGGACCAACACCCTCCATTCGACTCTTTCTGCAGCCACAAATATTGACCCGCAAATCCTCGCGGAATATCTCGTTCGCCGTGGTCGTTTTCTGAGCGCCATGATTAAGGCGGATATCGAGAATATGTCCATGAATTTCCAGCCGCAAGGAGCCATGACAGGGATTTCTCCCGAAACCAAACCGCTTCAATCTCTCGCCGGAATAGAATCTGCGGTCAAGGTCGAAACGGCTCAAGACAGTGAAGTGACGAGCATCGCTGATCTGCTCCTGGGGCTTGTGGAAAAACGCACCGGATTCCCGCGGGATACGCTCTCTTTGAATTTTCGCCTGCTTGATGACCTGAACCTCGATTCCATCAAATCGGCGGAGTTGATTGCTGAAGCGTCCATGCGGCTTGGCGTGGCCGGTAATCTGGAGGCTTCCCATTACGCCAACGCGAAGATGTCGGAGGTGGTTGACACCTTGAGTCTATTAACGGCTGAACAGCGAAAAGATTTTAAATTTTCATTAACGAAAGAGGCGACAGCCGATATCCTCTTTGAACTGATTGAAAAACGCACCGGCTTTCCCAGGGAGAGCTTATCCGCCGAGATGAGGCTTCTTGACGATTTGAATCTCGATTCGATCAAATCGGCCGAGCTCCTGGCCGAGGCGGCCAAACGGCTTGATGTGGCAGGAGATATCGATGTCAGCCAATATGCCAACAAAACAGTGGCGGAGACTGCGGCAGCGTTTGATGAACTCATCATGGCAAAAGGGAACTCTGCGGCAGCAGAGCCAAAAAAATCCGTCAAAACAGCCTGGCCGACCTGGGTGCGCAATTTCAGGATTGCATATGTCAATGAGCCATTGCCTTCACCAGGGGCCATGAAGCACGCCCGAGATTGGCGAGGAAAAAATGTCCTTATTCTCTGCCGGACCGATGAAAGGGATCTGGCGGAAACTCTCGGGAACCATTTCGCAGGGCAAGGGGCCCTGACTGATGTCTTTGAATATGAAGAATTATCAAAAAACGATCAATTTCCCCCAAAAGACTCTTCAATCCTTATCGGCATTCAGCCGAAAACGGCCGGCGGAGCCGGTATTGCCATAGAGAGTCTTTTCCGCACAGTTGAACGGTTACAAATTATAGCCGATCTCGCCTGCAGGGCTCAGGTTGAAGAACAAGCCACCAAGGTGGTCTTCATCCAATTCGGGGGAGGATATTTCGGGCAAGGACCAAAAAGATGCGGGGTTGAACAATGCTCAACATCAGCCCTGGCGGCGAGCCTTCACCTTGAACGGCCTGATCTCAAGGTGCAGGTTCTTGATTTCGATTCCTCGGTCGATGCCGCGCAGGTTGCAAAAATGGTAGCGGCTGAAATTGTCACCGAAGACCACTATGTTGCGAGCGGCTATGATATTGATTTGACTAGGCGCGTGCCAAGACTGACCCTCCAGGAGCCTGCGGAATATACGCCGCGTGACATCTCATGGTCGAACGGTGATGTCATTCTCGTCACGGGGGGCGCCAAGGGTATAACTGCGGCATGCGCGCTGGAATTTGCGAGGAAGACGGGAGTGCGGATGGCTCTGGTGGGGAGTTCTCCGCATCCAGATAAAGAGAACGGTGTGGCCCGGAGCCGGGAAATTGCTCAAACCCTTTCCCGCTTTCAGGAAGCGGGCCTTACGGCCAACTATTATCAGTGTGATATCGTTGACCGGGAAGCGGTCCGGCTTCTGGTGAAGCAGGTCCAGCAGGAAATGGGCGGTATTACCGGTGTCATTCACGGCAGTGCCCTTAACAAGCCGCGGGACCTGTATGCGGTGTCCACCGATGAGGCCTTTCGCGAAATTTCTCCCAAGGTACTCGGAGCAGTAAACCTTTGCGAGGTATTACAAGACCACCCGCCCAAGCTTTTTATCGGTTTTTCTTCCATTATCGGCGTGAGCGGCATGGCGCGCAACGGCTGGTACGGTTTTTCCAACGAAACGCTCGATTTGCTTTTGCGGCGTTTTGCCGATGATCACCCGGAAACCGCGGTTCAGTCCATGGCCTTCAGCATCTGGGATGAAATCGGCATGGGTGTCCGGCTGGGGAGTATTGCCCATCTTGCCCAGAATGGCATTGCCGCCATTCCCGTTCAGGAAGGGATCCGTGGCTTCCTGCAACTCGTCGATCATGACCCCGGTGAGCAACAGGTGGTCGTTACCGCGCGGCTGAAAAATCTCGACACCATTCAATCGGTACCGCACCCCTTGCCCCGGGCCTCCCGTTTCCTGGAACGATTTCTTACCTATACCCCGGATGTTGAGGTGGTTGTCCGCGCCCATCTGGACCTGACGAAAGACGCCTATGTAGAGGACCACAACTGGCGGGGAACACTTCTTTTCCCAACGGTATTCGGCCTGGAGGCGATGGCTCAGGCCGTTGCCTATGTCACAGGAGAAAGCGATTTCGGCTCCATTCGCATTGAAAATATTCATCTTGAGCGGCCTATCCCGGTAAGTCCTGAAAAAGGGATTGAGATCGAGATCAGGGCCGAGGTTGTAGAACGCCAAGTCGGTGAGATCGGCCGGAGGGTGCAGGTGAGTATCGGCACCGAGCAGACCGGTTTTTCAACGCCCCATTTTTCGGCCACTTTTGCCTTTGGTGAGGGGAGACCAGCACCGATTGAGAAAATTACCTTGCCGGAACGACCGCTCGACATCAATGCCAAAGAGGAACTCTACAACGGAAAACTGCTTTTCCAGGGGCCGCGTTTTCAGCGTCTCGCCGAGATCTATTCCCTCGACTCAAATCAATGTGTTTTCACGACCAGACCGGCGGCCCGCCTACATGACAACGGCATGAAATCGCATAAAGAAACAGGTCGGTTATGGCTTCTAGACGACCCTTATTTCAGAGACTCCCTGCTGCATGCGGTGCAATTGTCGGTATCGCAACACATATGTCTGCCGCTCAGGATCGACAATATCGAACGCTTTTCCGTTGTCAATCATGCTGATGCCCTTTTGACGGGAATCGTCCGCATTGAGGATCGGACGGAACAGGAAGTGCATGCCGTGGTTACGGTTGTGGATGACCAAGGCCGGATCGTGGAACGTATAAACGGATATATCCTCAAAATCCTCGAATATCACGAGGACTACCCTCTTCCGGAAGAGCTTGCCGATCCGGGGCCTCGGGATGAAGATATTATCCGTCGACAATTGCATAAAATCTCCGAACAGCGGCAGCTCGAATTGCCTGAAATAGCGGTTGCATATTTGCCTGGCTTAACAGGGCGCGCTAAGCAAGAACGACATGAACATGAACTCCCTGTCTTCCAGAGGGCAGTCAGGCAGTTACAAAACAGAACGAAGGATTCCGGGCAAGAGGCTGACGTTTCCTGGCTTTCCTCCGGAAAACCATATCTGGAGAATTCCCCGGACAAAGAATGGGACATCTCTCTCTCCCATGATCATGACACCGTGCTCTGTGTTGCGGGAGCCGGCCCGCAGGGATGTGATCTTCAATCCATTTCGAAACGGACACGGGAGGAATGGATCGCACTTCTCGGCAAGGAGAGAGAACCATTATTGGAAGAACTGCTGACTGCTGGAGATTCACTTGATCAAGCGGGGACACGGATATGGGCAATCAATGAAGCGTTCTATAAGGCAAGCGGAACGAGGAATGCAGATTTGAAAATCACGAAAAGAGATGAGACTAATATTTTCTTCAGGGCTACAGACAGTGCTGGAGGCAAGGATATCCTGTCATTCCCAACAGCGCTCACAAAAGGTGATGAAAGGATAGTCGCCTTTGTCATGTATGCTTCCGGAACGAGCGAGAAAACTGCGTTTGCCGGTTCCCATCCCCTCTATATGGAAAATCCGGATTTTAATCGGATGTCGTATCAGCTCAGCATCTCCGACGGACCACAAGGGCAGCGGATTTTCAATTTTAATTTTCCCGTAACCTTTCGTGAAGCTGCAAATCCTAGCCGAACCGTTTATTTTTCACAATACTTCGACTGGATAGGCAAACTCCGGGAATACATCATCCAGCCGATTTATCAGGATTTGGTGAAATTGTTCACAGTCGGCAAGTGGGGTGCGGTTACAAATTCTGCAGAGGTTGAGATTATAAGCCATGCAAAATCCGGGGATATAATTCAAGGCCGGGTTTGGCTCGACAGAATATCCGGCAAAGAAAAATCCACGTTAGAATTCAATTTTGAGTGGTGGAAGATACTCCCCGGCGGCGGGAATGTTCTCATTGCGACGGGGAAGACAGCGACTTCGTGGGTGGCGGTTCGCGGTCACGGGATAGTAGAAATTCAGCCAATGCCCGAATTTGCCAGGAATTTCTTTAGTAAATTGCTTCCACCCGCACAAAACGAGGATGCCTCGCGTAACCCATCTGATTCTCTGAAAAAGGCTGATTTCGGCAATACGCTTTATCAAGAATCTGCAGGACCTCAAACGCTCTCCTCTCTTTTGGGAGAAGAATCCATCCAGACTTCTTTAGAGGATGCAAATCTTGTCGGGAATATTTATTTCGCCAACTATTACAAGTGGCAAGGGCGAATCCGAGACAACTTTTTTAAGAAAATAGATCCGGGATTCTATATCGGCGAAAAGGGCGGAGAATGGCGTTGCGTCCATTGCAAAGTCAATCACGTAAATGAGGCTATGCCCTTTGACCGCATCATTGTCCGGATGCACAGGAAAGCGGTCTATGCGCGAGGGATTGAATTATCCTTTGATTATTTCCGGGTCACCCCAGATGGAAAACACCAAAAGCTTGGGTATGGCGAGCATATGGCAATATGGTATGTCCCCGACAAGGAAGGGGTCTGGAGTCCGGCGGAGCTCCCTGTGGCATTTCAGGAAGCATTAATCCCTCATGAAAAACAAGTTTCGCCCGTCCGTTTCATTCAGCATAACAGAGATCGCGAATATGATGTAATCGTTGTCGGAGCGGGGATCGGCGGACTGACGGCCGGAGCATTGTTGGCTAAGAGGGGAAAAAGAGTATTGGTACTCGAGCAACATACCAAGCCGGGAGGCTTTTGCACCTGTTGGAAACGTCATGTACGGGTCAATAATCACAGGCACAGCTTCGTTTTTGAGGCAGGCGTCCATGACATTGCCACCTTCGGCCAGTACGGTAATACGCTGAAGGTATTGAAAGAACTAGATATTGCTGATCGGATTGAATTCCACCGTATGGACCATGAGTACTTTGTCGATGGTCTTCGAATAAAGGTCCCGCAAAGTGTGAGAGAATATGTCCAGGTTCTGTCAGGACATTTTCCCCATGAACGAGACGGACTGGGCGCCTTTTTCCAGGAAGTAGAGGCCTGTTTTAAGGAACTGTACAGTAATGAGTTGCGGACCCCATCCGGCAAGAAGTTAAATGTCGATAAATGGAAAAACGTCCCGTTTTTGAAGATGATTGACAATTACGTCAAAGATCCACGGCTTAAGAAAGTGTTGTTGGTCCTCTCCTATTACATCACAGATAAGCCTGAAAATCTCAGTTCCCTGATAGCAATACCTTATTTTGGTTACTACATAGAAGGTGGAAGTTATCCTAAAGGGGGGACGCAACTCCTTTCCGACTCTCTGGCCGATTTTATAGAAGGCAATAATGGCAAGGTCTGTTTAAAAACGCCGGTTACCAGTATACTTGTTGAGAACAGCCAGGTAAAAGGTGTGAAATCGGGAAAAGACAAGATGTTTTTTGCTGAAACTGTAATCTCCAACGCTGATGTGCGACGGACATTCCTAGAGCTTGTTGAACGAGAACATGTACCTTCACCTTTTGTTGTCCGGATGGAACAAATCAGGCCTGCCAATTCCGCCTTTACTATCTCTCTCGGGGTTGACTTCGTTCCTGAAATATGCCCTGCAACTTTTGTATCCAGCAATAACGAGGTAATTGCGCTTATGATTCCTTCCAAGGTTGATCCCTCATTGACCTCTCCAGGTTTTTCCTGTATCACTTTAATCAATCTTGTACCATATGAAGAAGCAATTACCTGGAAACGCAATGATAGCGACTATGCCAGACGGAAGAAAGAATATGGTGATAATCTCCTCAAGCTTGCCGAGACTGCGATACCGAATCTGCGGGAACACATTGTGTATAGACAGGATGCCAGCCCCGCCACCTTTGCTCGATATGCATGGACTACCGGAGGCTCTATCTATGGCTTAGCCATTGATGAATGGAAACCGCCGATAAAATCACCAATTCGAGGGTTATATCTGGCCGGCGCTGGTACTACAGTTCGCCCGGGAGTGGAAGATGCTTTATTTTCGGGTATTCTCGCTGCCGCTGCCGTTCAAAAAAAATCTTCGATGATTGAGCACAATAACGGACAGCCCTTACTTGATAAGTCTGCCTGATCTAATGATAGAAGGACAGGGGAAGTGAATCTCTTTGCAATGGCAGGATTATCCGTTGGGTTTTCCTGCCTTTTATTATCAGCTCTTGCGTTATACTTCGGCAAAACCACCATTCACCGCGTGCTGCTTTTTTTTAATGTCTCAGTGGCTGTTTGGGGAATAGGACTGTTTTTTGTAGGAATCGCAGATAATGCAGCAGAGGCCAGATTCGCCTGGAAATTGGCATTCGCCGGCGGACTCTTTGTCGCCCCTACTTTTTTTCATCTCATAATTGTCTGGTGCGAAGCCAGACGTCAAAGACTCCTCCATGTCGCATATGGACAGGCGGTTGTGTTCACCCTTTCTGTTATTTTCACTAATCTTGTTATCGACAACTTGCGGTATGTGTTTGGCATTTATTTTATCACCGCGAACCTGCCATGCACAGTCGTTATCACATTTTACCTTATGTTTGTCGGCCTAGGCTATTTGGAACTGCTTAAGTTTCTTCGTCACGCGGAAGGAATTCAGAAGATCCAAACACTCTATAACATTACCGGCTTTATGTTTGGATTTTTTGGCGCATTCACGTCATTTCTACCAATGTTCAAAATTGATATCATTTATCCGGCCGGCAATTTCGGTATAACCCTCTATGTTTTTATCCTCACCTACGCTATATTCAAGCATCAACTGATGGACCTTACCATCATCATTAAGAAGTCCGTTGCCTATTCCCTGATTCTTCTCATGTTGATCGTTCCCTGTTTTTTCGTGGTCATCATGACGGAAAAACATCTGCCGCAAAGCTTTTATTATCCTGTTTTGGCCTGCCTCTTTATCCTTGTCGGCTTTGTTTTTCCACGTATTAAAGTTCATACACAACGCAATCTCGAAAACATCCTTTTTAAGGGGATGTTTGACTATCGGGAGACGCTGGACAATCTTTCAAAAAAGATGACATCGCTTCATAATTTGGAAGAGTTGCTGGCTATATCCACCCTGACCATTGCTCAGGCAATCGATACCAAAAACTTTGGCGTGTATTTGCGCCACGTGGACGAAGAGAGCCAATATACACTTTCGTTTTCCTATGGCGAGAGAAAATGGAAACAGGCTGTAATAAAAAAGGAAAGCGAGCTGGTTCATTATTTACGAAACCACGATGAAGTTATCCAGAGAAACGGTACGAAAAAAGACAGAAATAATGGCGATGAATATCCCGATGAGGCGCTTAAGGCGCTGGGCGCCCATCTTTGCATCCCCATCAAATTCGAAAATGAATTACGGGGGTTTATGGTTGCCGCCGAGAAGGAAAGCGTTGGCGATTACACCAAAGAGGAACAAAATGTACTGTCGACCATGTCCTATCAGCTGGCGGTAGCGATTGAGAACAGTCTCAAATATGATGAGATCAGCAATCTCAACCGGAACCTAGGAGAACGGGTCAGGGAAATAGAGGAGCTCAATGTCAGTCTGGAAAAAAAAGTGCTGGAGCGAACCGAGGAGCTGCGACAGGCAAATGAAGATCTCAAGGAATTGGATCGACTGAAAAGCGAGTTTTTCTCCAACGTCAGCCATGAACTGCGAACCCCCCTCACCAATATTATTCTGCCGCTTCAGAATGCATTGGAATCTTCCGGTGATCAACTGCAACCTGACAGCAGGAGAGAAAAAGAGGCAATTTTACGAAATGCTTACCGGCTTATGAAACAGATCAACGAAATCCTTGGTTTTTCCCGGCTGGAAGCGGGCAAGATGAACATCCGGGCCACGGAAAGGGATCTTAACTCCATACTGACCGGCATTATTGCTGCCTTCAAAATCAACGCCGAACAGATGGGTATTACCCTCCGGTTCACTCCCGGTCCGGATCTAAAAAAAATATGGGTAGATCCGGAAAAGATCGAGAAAATCTTTTTTAATCTCATCGGCAATGCCCTGAAGTTCACCCAAAAAGGAGGCGAAGTCACAATTGTTACGATGACAAGCATGATCATGATTGACGGCAACAAAGTTCCTGGTGTGCTTTGCAGTGTCAAGGATACCGGGGCGGGGATCAATGACAAGGATCTGCCCCATATTTTCGAGCGATTCCGACAGGCGGACAGCTCCACCTCGCGCAAGTATGAAGGGACGGGCCTTGGTCTTTTTCTGGTCAAGGAATTCGTGAATCTCCACCACGGTGAAGTCGAGGTCAACAGCCGCCAGGGAGAAGGATCGGAATTTGTCATCAAGCTGCGTCAGGGCAAAGATCATTTTTCCCATGAAGAAGTTGTGGTTGACGAACAAAAGGAGGACGTATTTCATGAGACGGGACCGCAGTCGGAACGGCGTAAAGTCGACCGCCGGAGAGGTGAGCGACGCAAGGATTTTGATCGGCGCTCTTCCGGCCATGATCGCCAACCGACGTCTAGCGAGGACCATGACACCATCAGTTTTACGGCGGTCCAGTTATCCGACCTGGGTAACGGTCGAAATGCGCCTGAGACCACAGAGAAAGATCCAACAAAAAAGACCATACTGGTGGTGGAAGACAACCGCGACCTTGCCGACAATATCGGCAGATGCCTGAAACCCCGTTACAATATCAGGATTTCTTATAACGGCCAAGAGGCACTGGAAAAAATCAAAAAGGAACAGCCCGACCTGATCGTCTCAGATGTGATGATGCCGGAAATGGACGGCTATGAGCTCTGCCGGAGGGTCAAGAACGATGAACAGACCAGGCATATTCCGTTGATCCTCCTTACCGCCAGAAATACTGTCGCGGATAAAATAGACGGCTATAAACAGGGCGCCGACCAGTATATTGCGAAGCCTTTTAATCCCAATGAGCTCACGGTTGTCATCGAATCGCTCTTTTCTCAGCGCGAACTGCAGTCAAAGCTCAGCAAGACGCTAATGACCTTGCAGGAAACCCAGGTGCAGTTGGTTCACTCTGCCAGATTGGAATCGGTGGGCCTGCTGGCCGCAGGCCTTGCCCATGAAATGAAAAACAAAATGTATTGCATGCGAGCCGGTCTGACCGGTATCAATAAAAGGTTGGCTATGCTGCAGGAAGGCAAGCTAACCCTGGAAGAAACCCATGACAGCCTGATCAAGGTCCTGGACACGAATGAAAAGGCGTTGGAAAGCGCACTCTATGTGGTCAATGCTCTGCTCGATTTCTCCCGAAAAAACAAAGAAGGTATGAGTTTTGCCGATCTCAACAAGGGAATCGAAAACACTCTGACGATAGTCTTGCCCATGGTGAAGGATAAGGTCAGCATCGAAAAGGATCTTCATGAGATTCCCCAAGTTGAATGCAGACTCGAAGAAATTAATCAGGTGCTGACGAATCTTGTCATCAATGCTTATCAGGCCATGACGGGACCGGGAGTGGTCCGTATCCGCACCTCCCGTATTGACGACAATGGAGTGGTCGTCATGGTCAGCGATAACGGACCAGGCATTGCCGTGGAGCATCTTGATAAGGTTTTCACCCCCTTCTTTTCAACCAAACCGGAAGGGAAAAATTCAGGGTTGGGACTCAGCATCTGCTACAATATTATCCGTGGGCATCACGGGGACATGAAAGTCGATAGCCGGCCTGGAGAAGGGACGGAGTTTACTATCACCCTGCCGGTCCGGCAGAAGTTGGCCTCCGACCTTCCTGCAGGTGCAGCATGAGTTTTTGTCAATTCAGAGAAGAGGATTTTCGCTTTATGTATTCCAATAGTTTCCATATTGTTTCGAGAAAATTCAGTATAAAAGAAGTTCGGAGTCAGAATAAAATGCAATAAGATCAAATATTTTTAATTCTATCTCCTGTCTCTTGGATGCCAATGACGGGGATAATGGCGGCAACGATAACAAAAATATCGTCTTCGGCATAATAGACAAATTCAGAAAATTTAACTATGTATCATAGCGACCACTCGACGCGGGAAAGACCACGGACAATGAATACACTCAACTACAAACAATTTCGGATTCTGCTGGTTGATGACGAGGTGGACAACCTTGCCAACCTGCTTTTCGCGCTGGAATTGACTTTTGACCTCATCACCGCTACAAGCGGGGCCGAGGCCCTGGATATCATGACCAGGGAAAAAATCGCCGTTATCATCACAGATCAGAGAATGCCGAATATGACCGGTTCCGAGCTCCTCGGTCGGGTGAAAGAGTCCTTTCCCGACACGGTGCGGATACTGATCACTGCCTATGCGGACATCGACGCGGCAGTATCCGCCATCAATACTGGCGATGTATACCGATACATCGGAAAGGACTGTTCCATAGAAGAGATTGAGGCCTATATCAAACAGGCTATCGAACATTACCATATGAAAGCCGATAATCTTCGCCTGTATGCGCAACTTTCAGAATCACGAAAAATCGAGGCAATCGGCGCCCTTGCAGCAGGAGTTGCCCATGAAATCAATACTCCCACCCACTATATCGGTGAGAATTTACGTTTTCTCCTGGAATCGTTTCAGAACGTCGAAGGTGTTCTCAACAGGTATGAAAAATTGAAAAATGCTATTCTTCAAGATGGAGAGGCGTTTGCTGTTCTTTTAACGGATCTGGATAGTTTCAATGAACAGATTGAGATTGGCTACCTGCGTGAAGAAATTCCGATCGCACTCCAGCAATCCCTTGAAGGCAACCAACGGGTGGCTGATATTGTCCGCGCCATGAAATTGTTTTGCCATCCCGGTTTGGATGAAATGGTACCGACCAATATCAATCAAGGAATAATGAGCACCATTACACTTTCCCGCAATGAATGGAAATATGTCGCAGATTTGATCACGGAATTTGATCCTCATCTTCCTCCGGTGAATTGCCTGCCCGGCGAGGTCAATCAGGTTATTCTCAATATCATTGTCAATGCGGCCCACGCCATTGAGGAAAAATCCGCATCAAATCCCGAGCATAAAGGAAAAATCACTATTCGAACGCTGCATGATGACAATCACGTTGAAATTCGTATCAGCGATAACGGCAATGGTATTCCCTCCGCAATCCAATCGCAGGTGTTCGATCACTTCTTCACTACCAAGAAAGCAGGTAAAGGGACTGGTCAGGGGCTCGCGATCGCCACTTCGGTTATTGTCGATAAGCATCGTGGAACCATTACATTTGAAACTCTTCCCGAACAGGGAACGACATTTATTATCCGATTGCCTTTTTGGCCGGCAGAAGAGGTTGATCAGCTACTACCTTAGACGTTTTAATACAATAATACAGTTGTTCGGATATCAAAGACGGCACAAGGAGCCATAATGAAAAGATATAATGACGAGGTTATTTCGTAAAGACTCCTAAACAAATAACCAGGACCTAAAAAATATGGCACTCGAAAACACAAAACAAAAGATCCTCTTTGTCGATGATGAGCCCCATTTTTTAAACGCTATTGAAAGAATGCTCCATTCGTATCAATCAAAATGGGATCTCGATTTTGCAACAAATGTCGGTGAAGCCTATAATAAGGCATTGAACAATAATTATGACGCCATCGTCAGTGATATTACAATGCCCCAAAAAAGCGGCTTTGATTTTCTCAGGATGCTGCAACAAACCAAAAAAACAAGTTATGTGCCGGTGATCATTCTAACCGGCAATGCGGAGGCCTCCCTCAAGAGAGAGGCTCTCAGTCTTGGGGCTGCGGACCTCCTTAATAAGCCGATCATGCGTGAAGACCTCGTCGCACGACTGCAAAGCATCCTCCGGCTAAAGCATTTTCAAGATCAGTTGTCAGAATTCAATGAGAAGCTGGCTGCCAAAGTAAAAGAAAGGACGAGAGAGCTTGAGCTTTCCCGGCAGGACCTTATGTGGCGACTTGCAAAAGCCGCCGAATACCGAGATGAAGAAACGGGCGATCACGTTACCCGTGTCGCTGTTAAATGCCTCACTCTTTCCATTCAGTTAGGGCTTGATTCTGAATCGGCTGAAAGAATTTTTTTGGCCAGTCCGTTGCACGATGTTGGAAAAATCGGCATAACCGATGCCATTCTTCTGAAACCCGGAAAACTAACCCCTGACGAGAGAAGAATCATGCAAACCCATACTGAGATCGGCGTAGCTATACTCACTGAAGCTCCGCAGGGTATGCATTACCTTTTGGGGGAACAGGTCGAGCTCATGGCAACTTTCGCAAACGAACCATTGAAACAAACAGCTGCTAATATTGCCATCAGTCATCACGAAAAATGGGATGGCTCAGGTTACCCGAAGGGGCTGAAGGGTGACGAGATTCCCATCGAAGGGCAAATTGTGGCTGTTGCCGATGTCTATGACGCCCTTCGTTCAATACGACCTTACAAACAAGCATTTGATGTTGATAAGGTTATGGGAATAATGCGGAGTGAAAGAGGCAAGCATTTTTCGCCCCTGATGATAGATGCATTTGAAAAAGTCCAGCCGGAGTTTGAAGAGATCCGAGCTAAATATTTTTCCTAGGACAGTCATGAAAAGAATTCTTCTCGTTGACGATGACCAAAATGTTCTGCAAAGCTTTAAACGGGCGTTGCGTCCAATGCACAGCGAGTGGAATGTCGTTTTGAGCGATAATGGAAAATCCGCCTTTGAATTGATTCAGGCCGAAGGCGCCTTTGATCTTATCATTTCCGATCTGCGGATGAATGGATTGAATGGCATAGATTTACTTAAAAAAGTAAAAAGAGCTTCTCCTGATACAATCAGATTTTCCCTCACCGGTTCAACTGAAAGCTCTATTCTTATTGAAGCGGCTGCCGTCTCTCACCGGCTCATCTCGAAGCCGTGCGAGGGGGAAATGATCGTTGCCCTCATAAGAAATTCGCTTCTCCTGCGGGAAAAATTACAGAATCCCGAGGTCCGTAAACAGCTTTACAAATTAGGAGTCATCCCCTCTCTTCCCAAATTTTACCAAGAGTTCTGCAAGGAGATTCAATCCCCGGATGCCTCAGTTGCCAAATTAGGGAGAATTATCGAGAAAGATATCGGCATGACGGCGAAAGTGCTTCAGCTCGTGAATTCGGCTTTTTTCGGCTTTAGAAAAAAAGTGACGAATCCGGTTCATGCAGCCATTCTTATCGGCATCCACGGCATGCGGGATATCTTCCTGGTTTCCGGTTTTTTCAATGCGTTCAGGGAAAATGATTTTCCGAAAACATTGGATGTCGAAAGTATCTGGCAGCATTCTTTAACTACAGCGAATAGGGCAAAAAAAATTGCTGATGATGAAGGACTCTTGCAAGATGATATCGACACTTGCTATACCTCCGGCTTGCTTCATGATCTCGGGATCATTGCGCTCGCCGCTACAAACAGGGTTGAATATGAAAAGGTGATCGATCTTGCCAAAAATGAGAATCTCCCTCTGCATCAAGCAGAAAAAAGAATATTAGGCGTGGATCACGCAACAGTGGGCGGCTTTATTCTCGACCTGTGGGGTCTGCCGCATGCGATAAGCGAAATCGTCACCTTTCACTGTTCCCCTCCTCGTGACCCATCATTGAAAATTACGCCATTGTCCATTGTCCATGCTGCCGACATGCTCGTTCGCCAGGAAAAACAAAGCCTAATGGAAAAAGAGGGAGACTGATTGTGTATTGAAAGAGTTGAAGAAATGCGAGAAATTTGCTCGTGTATATCAGTATCCGGTTTTCTTCAACAAACCGATACCTATGGCGGCTGCGCTCCTCCTCGCCTTACCCCATGTAAGGTCTCGCCTCGCTGCTCGCTTGCCTTCGCGGTCTCAAACGAATGTTTCCAGAAATGCCTTCATATCAGACCTCACGACCTCAAAATGGTCTGTGCGGGCAAGGGAAGATATTCTCCTCCGTCTGTCGCAATCACCCATTCCCCCTTCCATGTTACCGGAGAATCAACACGGAAGATTGACTATGACTGACGAGTTTCCCCACCAGATCCCGGGAAAAAATTTTACCGAGCAATGATTTCTTCCCCATCCACAGGGCAATCATGCCTTCCCGGCTGGACTCGGCGACGTATTGCTCCAGATCCTCCGGCCAGACAAGTTTGATCCAGGCGCTTATCCGGCGTTCAGAATAGTATTTCAGGATTCCTGCTATTCTGCTTTTGATCCCCTCCTCGCTGCCCGCCCTCTCACCTTGAGTAATCCCGACAATCTTGAGTTCAGCCTGATGCAGGGTGACAATCTGATTAATCATCTCAAGGGACGCCTGACTGACATGTTCCTGGTCCAAAAAGCTGATAATCGTGTCAGGCCGTTTCATATCCTTGATGACGAGGACCGAGCACGCGGCTTTTGCGGCAACCTTTCGCGGCAGGTCAACCTCTCCCTGCCATTGACAATCCATCCCTTTTGTACAACCAAGCATAACAAGATCACTTTTCTGCTCGCGGCTTTCAGCCAGAATTTCCTTCAAAGGGTCGCCGGTCCGTATCCTGACCAGCAGTTTTTTACGAACCTCCCCCTGCATGCCATGATTATTAATTTCCCACCTCCCCTGGCCGATGGGAACAAATTCCTCATACCCCGTGATGCCGCCATAGGGAAGTTCATTGCCGGACAAATGCCGAATGAACTCCTCTCTGTAGTGGCGGAGTGTTCCGGCAAAATATTCATCCGGACTGTCACCGCTGTCGACCGGCTGCACACCAAGTATGGTTATATCGGCCCAGGTATTTGCCGCCATGTCAGCCAGGTCGGAGACAATCCGTTCGCTGTAGGAATGAAGATCAAATGCTGCGATTATTCTCATTTTCGCCTCCGAATTTACTTAAAAAAAAGGACAGGTGAGGGGCATTGGGCAAGAAGTTCAAGCCTGGGGCTTTTCCGGAGCGGAAAAGATGACACCACCACCATATATTTTTTCAGCATGCCCGCGACACCTTCCGGTGTTCCGCATACAGCCTGACTGCTCATCACCTGCCTCTTTGCGGCCCGCAGCATCTCTTCCGCCTCGGACAATACACTGCCGGCCTCTTCTTTCTCCAGGAGGACGAGACTCTCGTTTTCCTGATAGCGATAATACAGCAAGTCAAAATCAAGCCCATCGCCGTTGAGCAGTTTGAGAGCCCCGGGGATCAACGCCTTATGGTCGACGCCGTCCCCACAGAGCAACGCAACCCTGTTCCCGGAAACCAGGTTTTTGACCACCATCATGGGACACGGCGACTTGGCGTAGAGCGGAGAAGACACCAGTTTATAAAAATCATCGGCATTCGAGGTATTCAGGTAGCCTTCCACAAAAAGGTCATAGCCGCCATTGCCAAGTTCCTCCAGCAGTTCACCATCCCGGTCCCCGACGAACACTTTCGGTATGCCGACAAAAGGACAACCCACCTTCTCCGTATTCAGCAGCCGCTGAATGGCCTGATGACCGGCGTCCATCACCCCTTGTTCCCAGGTACGCCGTACCCATCCCGTGCCCTTTAACTGTTGCTTTGCATCAGGGATTTCCACATGTCCCGCCTGCAGTTGCAGAGGCAGAATCTCGACCAGTCGGGCGGCATACCTGAGGGCAATGCTTGAGGCCAGATTTTCATCGAGCGCAAGAAGACCCTTATTCATTTCCGTTCACCTTTTTGGTTTGCAGCCGCATCATGCTGCGTATTTTGACAATATTATATTTACCGGTTCGCCTTTATTTTCTGTCCCGCACGGCCGATGACTTCGCTGATTTCCCCCAGCTTGAAGGGTTTGGCCAGAAAGTCGAAAACTCCTTTCTGAAAAGACTTCTTAGCGGTTTCCATGGTGGCAAAACCGGTGATGACAATGACCTCGGTAGAGGGAGATTTCGCCTTAACCTCGGTAAGAAATTCCATGCCGTCCAGACCTTCCATTTTCAGATCCGTAATGACGATGTCAAAGGTCCGCTGCCTGGTCCTCATCAAGGCGTCCATGCTGCTGGTAAATGTTTCCACCTCATACCCTTTTTTTTCCAGAGATGGCTTGAGCCGTTTGCTGACAATGGGTTCATCATCCAGAATCAGAATGCTGGTTTGTTCCTGATTATTCATATCTTCACCTCGAGAAGCTGGTTGAATTTATCGATATAGGTATCAATATGCTGATCGCTCAACATCTTGACGTCAAGCTGACGGGTGAATCCCACCAAAAGACCAAGAAGATGGAGTCGCTGCATCATGCCGGCCTTATCCAGCTTCTTGATCCTGGCAACGACCAGGTCACCGTGCAACTCGATCCGGAAATCATGGCGGGACAATATTGCGCCGAGAAATTTTGCCCGACGCGACCTGCGGGTCGGATCGGTCACCCCGCCGAAAAAACGGAAATAGGCATAATTGTCATTCATGTTTTCCGATATATAGCTGTCTATCATGGTGAAATGATAGCCCAGTCGCAGACTGACATTGGCATATTCTTTGGAAATAACCGCCAGATTCTGTCCCACCTCCCTGGGGGTGGAGAGTTCCGGCGAGATTGTCCGGGTCAGACTGGACATGAAACTTCCCAGATCAACCGACATCGGCTCATTGTCCCAGGCCCGAGGATGGGCGAGTCCTTTCAGCAGATACTGCATCGGCAGCGAGACAATCGCCTCCATCGGCACTTTCCCTTTCTTGGAGCCAGGGGCGAGACCTCCGTCAACATCGATCAACACGAGATCAAGGGGAATGTTCCATTGCAGTTTCCCTGCCGCAGTACGCCAATGATGCGGCTGGTAATAATTGCGGTCAATCAGTTCCTCAACCGCCTTTTCATGCACGAACCGAGTAATATCATGCAGGGTGCGGCAGGCGTCCGGGGTGAAATTCTTTTCCGCCGGGTCCAATAGATTCAACGGGGCAATATTTTGCAGCACCCTGCGAAGCAACCGATATTCGGTTGTCTCTTCAATTACTTCCTCGGTCAGTCCATAAAAACAGAGTTCATTCACAAGCCCCTGATAGATAATATTATCCTCGGCATCCATGGTGATCTCCTGACCTGCCTGCAACAGGGCTGAACCATTGCCGGTATTGACAATGCAGGGAACCCGGAATTCCCTGGCAACGGTTGCCAGGTGTCCGGTGGTCGAGCCAATGTCCGTGACAATTCCACTTGCCCTTGTCATGACTTTTGCCAACTGAGGAGAGGCAAAACGGGCCACCAGAATGGCCCCGGCGGGAAAATCACTGAGTTTTGTTTCGTCATCCAGCAGAAAGACCCGGCCGGTGCCGATACCTTTCTGGGCGATTTCGCCCTGATCGCGGAAAATGACCGGATAGCGGCTGAGCAGGCTTGCCAGTTCGCGCGCCTTAGGAGCTGCGGGGGGCATGATGCTCAATGGCCTGGCCTGGAGAATGACCAATTCACCCTTCCGGTCAAAAGCAAATTCAATATCCTGCGGTTTTTTGAAATACTTCTCAATCAACAACCCTGTTTCAGCAATCTTCCTGATCTGGTTATTATTCAGACACGACGAGGTCTGCCGCGCAACCGGCACCGACCGCACCTCGGTCCCTCGGCCGGACGAAGGATAAAGGGCCGTTTCCTTGCGTACCAGCGCCATCTCTTTTACCGGGTGGGGTGTATTTCGATCGACGATAAACCGGTCGGCACCGACGCGGCCTGAAACAACCGGGGCGCCCAAGCCCCAGGTGGCGCTGAGCACCATCATCGCTCCCTTGCCATTACCGGGGTCCAGCGTATAAAGAACACCGCTGGCGTCGGCATCGATCATTCTCTGGCAGGCGACGGCCATCGCCACCTCATTTTCGTCAAAGCCGATCTTGCGACGATAAGCCAGAGCGGTTTCACTGTAGGCGCTTGCCACGACCTGACGGTAGGCATTGCCGATGTCCGCTCCCGGAACATTAAGAAAACTCCGGTACTGCCCGGCAAAGCTGCGTTCACCATCTTCACCCCAGGCACTGCTGCGGATCGCCAAAAAACAGGATTCCGCATGTTTTCCTTTGATCTTGGCCACGGCGCGGGATATTTCCTTTTCCACCATGGGCGGCAGGGAACTTGCCATAATCAGCTTGCTGATTTTATCAGCCGCCCGGTCAAGTGGTGTCCGGCCGTCCCGCCATGAGGTTAGTATCCGGTCAATTTTTTGCTGGAGCCCGTTTAATTCCATGAAAGCAAAAAAGGCAGCGGTGGTTATGGCAAAACCTTCAGGAACACGCAGCCCGAGAAATTTACGCAATTCGGCCAGGCTCGCATTCTTTCCTCCCACCGCCTCGGAGAAATCACGTTCGACATCTCCGTACAATAAAACGAAATCCTCCACAGGACTGTGATGCCTGCCCTGCAGATCCTTTTCGATTTCAAGTTCTATCCTTCGAAAGGCATCATGCAGGGGCAAAAATTTATGCGGAGCCATGGTGTCAAGGTTGTGGACAAGGTTCCGCACCAGGTCTGATATGCGTTGACACGTCGTTTCAATGTAATGCCGGTCAAAGATATAATCCCCGCCGAGCTTGTCATTGGCCGCGGCAATCAGTTCCAGAACCTGATTATTAATCGCCAGAATTTCCTGAAATCTGCTGAACAGGACAGGAAACGGCACAGCGGCTGTTTCCGTCCTGCCTGACAGCAGGCGCCTGATCTTGGTCATTGCTTTCTTCATCAGAACAAAATCAGATCCTTTTCCGAGATGAAAATGATTCCATAAAAAACCATATCCTGGATATTCCGTTGCCGCGCTCATACCATCTCCTCACGCATCAGTGTGCTCCACCACCCTTTCCCCTGAACAGGGTGCCCATGACAAGACCTGCCATTACGGCAATCACGACCGACATGATCCCATACCAGAGGGCATGCCCGAAAGCCATGTTGGACAACTGACTCGGCAGACTGACCAACTCCAGAACCAAAGGTTTGGCGGCGGTGCCGATTATTGCACCATTACTTACCGCCGCAACCTCGACATTATAGCTTCCCGGCTTCATCCCCGGAGGAATGAGCATGGTTGCATCAAATGATTTCATACCGTTCTCTTGCGTGCCGTATTTGACACTGCCGGGCGTCATGGCATAAAGCGATTCATGTTCCTTGAGACGGATGAACTCCTTCAGCAAGAAATCATTGTCTTCCGAGGCAGGAGAAATCTTGATCCGGTTTTTCAGGGCGGCAAACCCGAAATCCTTCGCTCCTGAGTGATCCAAATCATCCAGCCCATTTGCGGTAAACAGTTTGTATACCCTGGGAGCATTATCAAATGTCAGATCGCCTGTATTCATCCACAGGACTCCGCCGACTTTGCCTTTTCTCTTCAGGTGCAGCTCTTCGGGCTCGCCGCTGAGCCGCACCACCGCCTCAGCACCGGCAGGAATCATGCCGCTGACCTGAACCGTGGTTCCGTTGTAAAAAGTGCCTATTTCGACAACCGCCGGATCAAGATCCAGTATTGGGTCGGCAGCAAGGGCATTTTCCACCTGCCGGCCGACAATGCTCAACAAAATCAGTAAACAAACAGTGAAAAAATTCTTCATATTAGTGTCCTCCCTTCATGGCTATCATAAAATCCGGAGTTAAAAGCAGTCCGGCCAGCATTTTCACACAAACGATCAGCACGAGGCTTGCGAGCAGTATCTTGAGCTGATCGCCTTTCAGTTTCTTGCTGACCTTTGTGCCGACCTGGGCGCCGATGGTGGACCCGAGCAGCAGCAGGACAGCGAGGATAAAATCTACTGTGTGGTTACTCTTGGCCTGCATGATGGTTACGTTGACGCAGGTAAAAAGAATCTGGAAAAGGCTTGTGCCGACGACGACATGCATCGGCATGCGCAGGAGATAGACCATCACCGGCACCATGATAAATCCGCCGCCGACCCCCATGATCGCCGCCAGTATGCCGACCAGAACGCCGAAAAAAAGCGGGATCAGCATTGATATTTCCGCACCTGATTTCTCAAACCGGCTCTGCAGCGGCAATTTTTTCAGCAGCAACGCATAGCTGGACTGTTTTTTAGGAGCCGCATCAACCTTTGCCGGGGCGTTCTCCTTCTTCATGGATTGCAGGCTCTCAATAAACATATAGCCGCCGACTCCTCCGAGCATCAGGACATAGGTTATACTGATAAGAAAATCCGCATTGCCCATGGCGCGCAGAATCTTAATGATCTGAACGCCGACCGTCCCGCCGAGAATCCCGCCTATCAGGAGCAGCACTCCCATTTTGACGTCAACATTGCCGAGCCGCCAATGGGCCAGGGTCCCTGACGTTGAAGCCCCGACGATCTGGTTTGAATCCGAAGCCGCTGCAACGGTGGCCGGAATGCCGAACATGATGAGGAGCGGTGTCATGAGAAAACCGCCCCCGACGCCGAATATCCCCGACAATAATCCGACAAACCCTCCCAGACCGAATATTGTCAGGATGTTTACGCTGTTTCCCGCAATGGGAAGGTACATGTGCCACATTTTTTCTTTCTCCTTTTTCCTCTGTTGGACCTGATTGTTTTTTTCGTTTACATCACTCTCTGATGCCCCAGCATCTTTCAGTTATGCCCTTCCTTTGAGCAAAGTCGATGCCACGACAAAAAAACAAACAGCCCCGGCGCAAGAAAGAGAAAATTGAATACTAATTTCAGATAGTTAGAAAAATAACAAATTTCAAAATGGGGTTATCGGAAAGCATGGGAGGAAGAGAAAAGCCGGCTGGGAAGCAAATCGGAATTACAGAAAGCGAGCCGTATTTTACTGTTATTACGTTATTATTTTCAACAAGCGGAAAAAATGATCGTGGGGAATCGCACAAAGCAGTTTCAATCTGAAACAAGGTGGGGAAGGGGAGAAAGGTTGGAAATTGTGTCAAACACCTGATCTTCGCGGCAGGAGCGGCGATTAACCGTAAAAACCGTCACGTTTCAATATGAAATAACACAAGGGTGCTTTGCTCCCCGGCAAGGCTCCGCCCCCAGCACTATCTCTTCATCATGTTTCATATTGAAAAGAACTACGAGTTTCACAAAGACACATACCACTGTTGCCAATTGCACCTGGGTCATGCCAGCCAGGAATGCATCACGGGAAATGCAGCTTATTCGCTCTCTTCATCTTCCGACTTCAGCAGATGGTATTTCTTCATACGACGCCAGAGGGTGGTCCGGGGCAGATTGAGAATCAAGCTCGCCAGATTTTTATTGTAATTGGTTTTTTCAAGCACTGCGGCAATGTGCTGCCTCTCCACATCTTCCAGGGGAAGCAGTTGACCCGTGTCTCCTTCGACTGCTGCAGATTGGCGCAAATTCGAAGGAAGGTCACGCAAACGAACCTGATCACTGTCCGTAAGCGCCACCGCACGCTGGATAATATTCTCCAATTCGCGAACATTGCCGGGATACTGATATGAGCTCAAAATCTCCATCACCTGAGGTGAGACGCTTTTCACCCGCTTATTGAAGGCCACGTTGAATTTATCAATGAAGTAAAAGATGAGAAGAGGGATATCATCGCTGCGGTCGGCCAGGCGCGGCAGGTGGAGACCAACAACATTGAGCCGGAAATAAAGATCCTCTCGGAATTCGCCTTTCTTGACGGCTTCCTGCAGATTTTTGTTGGTTGCGGCAATGATACGGATGTCCAGATCAATGGGACGGGTGCCGCCCACCCGCATTATCTGCCGTTCCTGCAGGACGTGGAGAAGCTTGACCTGCATGGAAGACGGCATCTCACCGATCTCATCCAGCAGAACGGTGCCGCCGCTTGCCGTCTCAAACAGACCGGCCTTGACTGTGGTCGCCCCGGTGAACGCCCCCTTTTCATGTCCAAAGAGTTCACTGCTGATCAATTCCTCGGTAAAACCGCCGCAGTTGAAATAGACAAAGGGTTTATCCATGCGGGGACTCAGGGCATGAATGGCCCTGGCCACCATCTGTTTTCCTGTGCCGGTTTCGGCCTGCAGCAAAACATTGCAGTTCACCATTGCCAGTTTTCGGATCATGGCGAAAATTTCCTGCATGGCCGGGCTGGCCCCGATGAACCCGGGGATAATGCTATCCTTGCCCATGGCCATTTTCAGTTTTCTATTCTCCTCCATGAGTTCGATCTTTTCCCGGACCCGCTGAGCGAGGAGACGGATATCATGACGTTTGCAGGGCTTATTGATATAGTGAAAGGCCCCTTTTTCAGTGGCCTCCAATGCGGTTTCCACCGAGCCATGCCCGGTGATGATGATTGCCTCCGTATCTTCTCTCTGTCTTTTCACCTTGTTGAGGATGGTTAATCCGTCAACGTCGGGCAGCTGGAGATCAATAAAAACGATATGAAAAGGATTCTGCGCCATTCGAGCAAGGAACGGCATCCCGGCATGAAATATTTCCACCTCAAAACCTTGCTGATCAAGCACCCGCTTGACAAGTTGCGCACTAATTTTTTCATCATCAATTACTGCGACCCGCATCATTGTCAGTACCCCGGATTGGACGGTTCAACTTTTAAATAGGAGCTATGGGAAGATAAATGGAAAACATGGTGCCGACATTCATCTTGCTTTTCACTTCAATGTAGCCGCCATGTTTCTTTATTATACCATATACGATGGAAAGGCCGAGTCCCGTACCCTTTCCCACCTCCTTGGTAGTATAGAACGGATCGAAAATATGTTCCACTTTCTCGGGCTCAATGCCGCCGCCCGTGTCGCTGACGCTGATTCTGACATATTCGTCAGGCTCCTGCTTGGCATCAATATAAATCAATCCCCCATCAGGCATAGCATAAACCGAATTCACAAAAAGATTGAGAAATACCTGCTGCAGTTTGTGCAGGTCACCCATGACAAGAGGTAGATCATCCGGGATATAATCCTCCAGCCAGATGGATTTCAACCGCAGTTCATTGGCAATCAGTTTCTTCGTGGCAGCGACAACCTGCTTGATATGAAGCGGTCTGGTGGACGGAGCCTGGTCCCGTGAAAAATCCAGAAGATTTTTTACCACTTCCGTGGCCCGGTCGGTCTGACTAATGATGTCTGTGATGATTTCCTTCATCTCTTTTTCCGAGAGAGAGGAGTACTCTTCCAGCAATGTATCAGCCGACAGCGAAATATTGTTTAAAGGGTTGTTCAGTTCATGGGCGATCCCGGAAGAAAACGTTCCGATGGATGCAAGTTTCCGTGACTGGATGAGCTGTTCCTGCCTGTTCTCAAGTTCGGATGCCATCTTGTTAAAGGCCTGAATAAGATCTGTTATTTCGTCTTGATTAACGTTTTTGCAGATTATGGGCTCAAAATTCCCATTAAGAACATTCCGGGTTGCCTGCTGGACAAAGGCAATCCGATCCAGAACACTTTTCGCCTGAAAGTATAAACCAATGATAATAAAGAAGAAAAAGTCACCGGTAAGAACTATGAACCCGATAATTGTCAGCTTCAGGCTGGTGCGGATACTTTGCTGCTTGTCATCAAGAAGCTTACGGGTAAAGGCTATCATTTCCTTGCCTTTGCTCCGAACGCTCACCGCATCTATCACGGGTTTCGCCGTATCAGTCTCATTGAGTGAGCCGACGGAGTGCGGCCTGGCAAATATCTCCCGGTATCCCTTCAGTGTGTCACGAAATTCAAGAAACTTCCCCCATCCGACAACTCGGATGATATTATCCTCCTGCCGGATAATATCTTTATCGATTGTGTCAAGATATTCCAGAATCGTGTCGATATTTTCAGAACCAACTCCCAGAAGATAATTTTTTTCATAGCGGCGAACTTCAAGCACGTTATCAAAAAGATCGTGAAAATCCTCAAGAATAAACAAATTCTTTTCCATGGAAAAAAACTGGATGGTGTAGGCCACCACAAGAAAACCGATGAAAATGAAAACCAGGATATTGAGCAGAGTCATCCGTTTTCTGATTCTCGTTGCATGCCGTTGTTTGTCCATCATGTTCATCTCACTATTGCTTGCTGCGCATGGTTTCTTGCTAATGGGGCAAGCTTTTCGGTTTCCCTTTTTGTCGACAGAATGATGATTGTCAACCTCCAGGTTCAACAGTTTGCTTAAATACCTGCACACAAAACCATTACCAACGGTTCCGCCAAGAAACAAGCAGGATCTTGCAATATTTCATAATATGCTGATATCACAATTTGTTTGCTTTAAACCAAAAATAAGTCGATTCTTCCTCTTTTTCAGGGACCATTTCTTTTTTATACATATCCTGCCGTGTGAATATGTTATTTTTCATAAATAAGGAACAGATTAACTTCAATCCATGAAGGCCCTGCCCAATGAAACGAGACAGCGTTTCTTTTCGTTGCGCCAGTCGGGAAACCTGAGGTGAACAGCATGAGACAAACAATTATTGTTGAATGGAAACACCTGGAGAAGGATGGCAAAACCTGTGACCGTTGCGTCGATACAGGCAAGGAAATTCGTGAAACCGTGAAGGGCCTGCAAGAGGAGTGCGGTCCTCAGGGGGTCGAGATTATTTTTCGGGAAACAACATTATCCGAACAGGATATCGGCGACTCCAACATTATTCTGATCAACGGAAAGGCGCTGGAAGATATCCTGCCCAGGACCATTGCTTCTGAGAATACATGTTGCTCCTGTTCAGAGCTCATCGGCAAAGAGTCGGTCTGTCGGACGATAGTACGGTCCGGCATGATTCATGAGGTTGTTCCCTCCCGTTTTATCAGGGAAGCGATTTGCGAGGTTGCCCGATGCTGCTGAAAAAAACCGTTCTTTTCCTCTGCACCGGAAACTCCTGCCGCAGTCAGATGGCCGAAGGGTGGGGCCGCTATTTTCATGGCGATCAATACGATTTTTATTCTGCCGGCATTGAGACACACGGACTCAATCAAATGGCGGTGACGGTAATGGCTGAGGCGGGGATTGATATTTCCGGAAATCACTCCAAGACAACCGATGAGTTGCGAGTCCGGGATTTCGATTACGTGATAACCGTCTGCGGACATGCAGGTGAGAACTGCCCCATTTTCCCCGCCCGGACAAAAGTCATCCATCAGGGTTTTGACGATCCGCCGCAACTGGCGAAAAATGCGGAAAACAGGGAGGAAGCCCTTGCCTGCTACCGCCGGGTGCGCGACCAGATACGCGATTTTGTTTTCAGTCTCCCCCAATTGTTGGCCGAGAAACAGACATAATACACTCAGGGCATCTCCCGTCTGCGGATTATTTTTTATCCTTAGTCCTGTCCACATGAACCTTTAAAACAACTTTCTCCCTATGGTCAGCAACCTCCCTTCGCTCTTCAAGCTGCTGGAGACTCCCTGTCGGGCAGCTTTCAGTACAAATTCCGCAGAAAACGCAGGCAAACGGGTCATACTCCCATAATTCGTCCTTACGACGGACTGTTATGCACTGCGAAGGACATTTCTTGGCGCACATCCCACACAGAATACAGGTTGCAACGCTGTTCCACAGCTTTCCGCGGCTTCCGGCAAAAGGTTCACGCGCTTCTGCCGGGTAGAGCCTGGTCGCGGGTTGGCTCAAAAAATTCTTGAGAACAACCGGGGTCATAAAAACCATGGGTTCACCTTTCAACGTTCCGTGCAGCTGACACAGGGGTCAATGGAAAGGAGCACCACCGGCACATCGGCCAGCTCCATCCCGGGCAGCATGGTTGTCAGGGCCGGGATATTGGCAAAAGTCGGGGTGCGGATACGCAGCCGTTCCAGAAATTTTGTTCCGTTTGCCCTGATATAGTAAAGACACTCACCCCGGGGCTGCTCCACCCGGGAAACAATTTCACCTTCGGGATTACCCTTGACCTGCACCGCAATCTCGCCCGTCGGCAGTTTATCAATGGCCTGTTCGATCAAATCAATCGACTGCATGACCTCCCGGAAACGAACCTTGCTGCGGGCATAACAGTCGCAGTCCTCTTCCACCACAGGTTGAAATTCCAGCTCCCCATAGGCGGCGTAACCAAGCATGCGCATATCCTGCCCGACACCGCTGCCCCTGAGCACCGGCCCCGCGCAGCCGAATTCCATGGCCTGATCACCTGTCAGCACCCCCTTGCCCCTGGTCCTCTTCTGCAGGGTGTAATCACCAAGCATCGTCTTTTCCAGCTTCGCCATTTCCTCTTTGACAAGGGAAAGCTCATCGCCTATCCAGGTGATCTGCCCTCCATCAAGATCCCGCCGCACCCCGCCAATAAGATTCACCGACAGAATTACCCGATTACCGGCCGTGGCCTCGTTGATATCCATGATACGCTCCCGCACCTTCCAGATCTGCATGAAAAGACTTTCAAAACCCATGGCATCGGCGAAAAGGCCCATCCAGAGCAGATGACTGTGCAACCGGTGCAGCTCCGACCAGATAACCCGTAAAAAACGGGCCCGGGGGGGAATCTCAACCTTCATCAATTCTTCGATGGACTGGCAAAAAACAAGGGCATGAATCATGGAACAGATGCCGCATACCCGCTCCACCACCTGGATCATCTGGTGAAAATCGCGGATATCCGCCAGCTTTTCAAGCCCCCTGTGCACATATCCGAAGGCAGGCATGGCGTGGGTGACGATTTCATCCTCAGTGGTCAGATTCAAATGCAACGGCTCCGGCAGCACCGGATGCTGCGGGCCGAAAGGGATCACGGTTTTTGCCACTTACCCCTCCTTTTTTTCCTTCAGATTGCGGCGAAATGGCGGCTCCATGTTTTGATCCTCCAGATACAGGGTGCGCTTATAATCAGGGGTCAGACCCGCAAAACAGAGGCCGAAATGATCCTGTATTTCATTTTCCACCAGATATGCCGCAGCAAAAATAGGCGATATGCTGGGCAGCGGTATAGCTGCATCCGCCCAAAGGCGAAGATGAACAAGACGAAGCTCCCGGTCAAAATGATAGAGCAACTCAGCCCGCCCATCCTCAATTTTCACGCAGGTAATGGTGACGAACCGGTAGCCGTTTTTCTTGAAATTTTCGATTGTCATTGCCATATTTTCCGTGCTGATATTTTCCGCTTCAACCATTTTTCGCCACCTCGTCATTCCTTGTTTGCCAATTTTTCCAGGGCAAGTACCACCCCATCAATGATGTTTTCCGGTTTCGCCGGACACCCGGGAACATAGACATCAACCGGAATCACTTTGTCGACTCCGCCCACCACATTTGGCGCCTCACGGAAAATCCCGCCGGAAAGGCCGCAGGAACCGATGGCCACAACCGCCTTGGGCTCGGGCATCTGGGCATACAAAATCTCAAGCACTCTTTGATTGCGATGATTCACCGTACCGGTCACGAGCAGAACATCGGCATGCTTGGGATTGCCCACATTAATCGCCCCGAATCGCTCCACGTCATAAAGCGGGGTGAGGCAGGCCAGGGTTTCAATGTCGCAGCCATTGCAACTGCCGCAGTCAAAATGAAGCAGCCAGGGTGACTTTATCCGTGCTTTGCGGAAAAATTTGGCAAAAAATGTCATTTCATCACCAGATAAGCCGGCAGAGATTGACAAATGACATTAAAAGCGCGGCGATGAGCCCCCTTGTCGTCATCCACCGCCAGGTAAGACGCGACGACACGTTATCCAGCAGGATTACCGCCAAAAACGATACAACGGGCAGCACGATCATGCCCCACCCTGTTGCCCAGAAAAGTCCACATATGCAAAGATAAAGGACGACCTCAAGCCAATGGGCAACTTCAATCCAGGCAAGATGCGAGCCGCTGTATTCCGTGTAGACGCCGCGCACAATTTCCTGATGGGCATGGTGTGAACCGGCAAAATCAAAGGGGGATTTCTGCATCTTGATGGTGAGGGCAAAAAGAAAGGCCGCGTAAAGCAGTGGGGCGCGGAAAAGGACAGGGGTTGTCTGGGCAAAAACCAGCTCAACCCGGAAACCGCCGCATATTGTATAGATCGCGGCAGCAAGACAAAAAAGCACCGCCTCACAGCAGAACATCTGCCAGAGCTGCCGCTGGGCTCCGACCTGGCTGTAGGGAGAAAGTGAACTCATGGCGCCGAGGACCAAAAAAGCACCGGCCGCCGAGTAAACAAAAATGATCAGCAGCAGATTGGCCTGCACAGCAAAAAGCATCACCGCCGTTGCCGCGGCCCCGAAGGAGGCCCGGGCACAGAACGCCTGCCACGGGTTGACAAGGGCACCCTTTTTCCCCATCAGTTTTACCACGTCCCAGTATGGCTGGGTTACGGCCGGTCCCTTGCGTGACTGGAGGCGTGCGGTAATCCTCCTGTCGATTCCGCGCAGAAATCCGCCCAGGAAAACCGCTGCGACAAGGGCTGCCGGGGCAAGGATGGCCGGGTGAATGGTCAGCGCCATAAATCACCCGTCAACATGAAGAGAAGAAGACCACATGCAGCGATATTTATCCAGACGGTGAGGCGCTCTTCGCCCAAAAACGGCAACAGATAATAATTGCCTGATGCTGCGAAGATACTTTTCTTCATCGGGCCGAGGAACTCACCCGCTGTCCTGCTGTTTGCTCCGGACATGTAAGGTGTTGCCGATTTTTTCTTCATGGCTTTCCATGCTGCCAGAGTCGCCCAGAGGCCAACCAGCACGGTTATAGCAAAAAGGGGAAGAAACGTGATGAATTCCGGCGAACCTGAGACGTCCACTGCCGACAATTCATGGGCGCCGAATTGTCTTCCCGGCGCGGAGACCCAGCCGGCCAGCCAGGGGGAGCAGAAACCGAGGCCCACCGCTGCAAGGCAAAGCGCTGAAAGTGGAAAGATGATGAGAACCGGTTTTTTCTCCGGGATAAACGTTCCCGGCGCACCTATGCCGAGCAAGGTGCCGGCCAGCCGCACCCAATACAGGACGGTAACCGCGCTGCCAAGCGCAACAAGCACAAAAAAAACAATATTTCCCGCCCCGGCCTCAAGAACAAGCCATTTGCCGACCAGCATGCCGAATGGCGGCATAACAAGCGTCACCATTGCAAGCTGGACACACAACACCGTCAACGGCATGTGGCGGTATAATCCGCGCATCACCTCCATATCCCGGCTGTGCAGGTGCTGTTCCGCCGCGCCGACGCAGAGGAAAAGAAGCCCCTTGGAAACCGCATGAAAGAGAATAAGCAGGATGCCTGCCATAATTGCGGCCGGTGTGCCGATCCCGGCACAGGCAAAAATGAGCCCCAGGTTGCTGATGGTCGAGTAGGCCAGCACTTTCTTGGCATTCTGCTGTCCCACCGCCAGAACCGCGGCGGCAAGGAAGACAAATCCACCGGCCAGTGTCAATCCCTCGGCAAGCAGGGTTCCGGAAAATGCCGGGGAAAAACGCAGAACAAGATAGGCCCCGGCCTTGACCATGGTGCTCGAATGAAGAAGGGCGGAAACCGGAGTCGGGGCGATCATGGCGCCCAGCAGCCACTTCTGAAATGGCAATTGGGCCGATTTGGCGAAAGCGGCCGGAATCAGCAGACCAAGGGGCAAGATGGCTGCCGCTCCGACAAACGAGATTCGGGAAAGGAGTTGTATATCCGTTGAAGCGTATTTCACGTAAAGTCCCCAGATGGCGAGAAGCAGAAACAAACCGCCCAGACTGTTCATCCACAGGGCGGTGAGGCCATTCCGCACCGCCTCTTCCGTACCGTCATGGCTGATCAGCAGAAACGAACAGAGAGTGGTCAGCTCAAAGAAAAAATAAAAATGAAGCATATCATTAGTCAGAACAAGCCCGTTCATGGCGCCGAGAAAAAGAAGCAGAACCGCAAAAAAGACGTGCTGTTTTGTCCCGGAAAGCTGCAGATGTTCTTCATGGGCCTTCATGTAGGGGATGGCAAAAAGACAGATGAGTCCCCCCACCAGGCAGACAACCCTGACCAGAACAAGGGAAAGAGAGTCAACATAAAAGGGTGGATACGCCGCCTCGCCATGCATAACAAAAAACTCCAGATAGGCGAGAACCCCTGTCTGGCACACCGACAAAACGATTATTATCCAGTGGCGGTGCCGCAATCCCAGGAAAAGGATAGCGAGAAGCACCAGGAAATCACCGGCTGAAATGAACTGATTGTATATGGAATAAAAAGGGGGATCGGCAGAAAAAAGCGTTTTTTCAATAAACAGAGAGCAGAAAGACAGCATCGCCACTGTCCCTCCGACAAGGATCAAACGGAGATGTGATGAGCGGAGCAGGAAACAGGAAAAACCTGCCGGAAAAGGGAAAAGAATGAGAACAATGAAAAGGAGTTCCGCCATATTGTTTCCTTTTGCAGATTAAGAGGGTCAAGGAACAGAACCATCCCCTGCCTCTTCAATGTTCTCACAAAGAATCGAACGAAGTCAAATTCATAATTGAGAGATGGAGCCATACAACGCATCCTGATGACAGGATATGGGAAGGTGAAAATGGAAATTCCTCTGAACCAAAAATTCCGGTTTCCCGGAAACCGAACAGATTCTTCCAGTTTTCAGAAAAAATAGCCCCGTTACACCATTGTTACAGCGAGACAACATACTGAAAACACTAAAAAAATATCCACGTCCGCCCCGACAACCCTGGTACGAAAATTGCAAAAACCAATACTACTTTTACTCCCTAAACTACCATTAAAGGAGGTGATCACCACTTTAACAGAGCTGAGCTGTTTCAACAATTTTTCCGGCAAGTGTCAACACTTCCAAAAAAACAAATGAGGAGGAGTGTCAAATGATGAATTGCAAGAAACTATGCTCCAACCTATTGCTGTCAATCTCAACTATTTTGCTCTTAGCCCTGTCCGCCCAGGCAGATACATGGGCAACCGCTCCATCCGGTCTTGCAAGGGGACAGACCGCAACAATCAGCGGCGGCAACCTCGAAGCCAATGAAACGATTTTACTGGAAATAACCTATCCAGACGAAACCGTTGCCACCTTTGCCCTTCTGGCCGATGCAGCAGGCGAGATCACTTTCGACCTCAATCTCACCCAGGCAGGAAACTATACAGGCAAGATCCTCGACGCTTCAGGCGCATCTGATGACCCACTGACAACCTTTATCATTTCGGCAGCCGAATAACGGTCCGGAACCACAATAGAAAAAGGATTAATTATGTCCAAGCAGAGCCTTAACGCTACAGCAATAATGGGTATGCTTCTGGTCGCTTTCTCCGGCTGTGCGGGAACCGAAACCACCTCTATTGGCAAAAAAACAGACGACCAACTGACGAAAAAAATTCTGTTTATTTCAAATGGTGACGGCGATCATGAAATCTACCTGATTGGAAAACCGGGTGCACCTCCAGTGCAGCTCACCGATAACGACATGGATGATACCCAGGCCGTCTGGTCCCCTGACGGGAAACATATCGCCTTTACCTCAATGCGCGACGGAAATCCGGAAATCTACATCATGGGCGCAAACGGCGGTCACCAAGTCCGCTTGACGCAACATGCCGGTCTTGACTCCACCCCCCAATGGTCGCCGGACGGCTCCAGGCTGGTTTTTGTTTCAAACAGAGACAAAACGGAAAACATCTATGTCATGAACATAGCCGACCATGACGTCCGGAAAATCAGTGACAGCGAAGCAGGCGTCAATGACCCGAAATGGTCACCGGACGGCAAGCACATTTCATATATCGAAAGGATCAGCGGCGCAAAAGGCTCTGATCTCATTCTCGTCACCCCGGACGGCGCTGAGAAACGCAAACTCACCCGGTCGGACAACAACAAACGAGTTACCGTTCAGTATTCATGGTCCCCGGACAGCTCGAAAATCGCCGTTGCAGCAACTTTGAATCATGCCATCAACATCTATTCCGTTCATGTTGACGGGACAGGTGAAACCCAACTCACCAAAACTCCAGAGGCCAATGACGTATACCCCCAGTGGTCTCCGGATGGAAAAAAAATCCTTTTCCTCAGTCAGCGCGACAATATGGTCAGAAACCAAATTTACCTCATGAATGACGACGGGAGCGGACAAGAGAACCTGACAAAAGACGAAAATGAATATGAAAATCCAGCCTGGACCCCTGATGGAAACTGGATTACGTTTTCAGGCTTTGAAGACAGGCGCTTTGTTGCCGGCATCATGAGGCCAGACGGAACGGACCGTTCACGTCTTTCCAACGATCCAGGCTTTCAGTTCCAACCACTGAGTGCAAATCAAATTGACAAAAACTGATCAAAGAAAAATGAAAAAAAGGAGGGGTAATGAAAAATTCAAGAAAGATACTCAGAAGGCTATCACAGGCAGCCGGAATTATTGCCGCTGCGGGGCTGATCTTTCCTGCACCGACACACGCCGCCACCACCATCTACACCGTGGATTCCGATTTTGACATCGGCATATTGAACGGCGTGAATCATGATGCTCCGGACAACGACCAATTGCAGCTCAACACAACAGGCACCACCTTCCCCATCATGTGGATCGCCAATGCCGGCGAAGACAGCGTTTCCCGCATCGATACCGACGCCAACTGCGAAACGGCCCGCTACAAAACCTGGCACAACATACCAAACCACGGAGCCTGGAGCGGCCCGGCTCCGTCCCGCACGGCGGTCGACATTGAAGGTAATGTCTATGTAGCCAATCGCCATTTCGACGGCAGACCGGCCCAGGTCATGAAAATCCTGGCTGAAGGCGGTATTGACCGAAACGGCAACGGCGTGATCGACACCTCATTTGATGCCAACAATGATTGCACGATCAGCGCCGGTGAAATGATCCCGCTGGTGGACAGCAACAGCAACGGCACGCTTGATCCGGATGAACTGCTTGACGAACGCGTCGCCTGGGCCGTGCAGGTCGGCCCGAACAACGGGCTTGGCCGCTCACTCTGCATCGACACCGAGGGCGACATCTGGCTTGGTCTTTACAACAGCCACACTTATTACGAACTGAACGCCGGCGACGGCAGCATCAAGAGCGGTCCGAACAACAACGCTCTCACCAATTACGGCTGCCTGGTGGACGGCAACGGCAAACTATGGAGCGCCGACCTGGGAGTTTACCTCGGAGAACTGGACACCGTCACCAAGGCCTACACCAACCGTTATCACGGAAACCAAGGCTCCAACTACGGCATCGCCCTGGGCAACGACAAGGTATACCTGGGCAGCCAATCGAGCAGGTCATATATAGAGTATGACCCTGTCACCAACATTTTCAGCAATCCGGCGGCAGCCTGGACTTACACTTTGGGCATTTCCGTGGACGGCGACGGCGACATCGTCCTGGGACGCAATCCTATTTACAAATTCGCGCCGGACGGTTCCGTTGTCTGGTCAAAACCCCATCCGGTGAATCCGTCGGATGTGCGCGGGGTCATCGTCGACGCCAATAACGATGTATGGACCGTCAATCTGTCCAACAACAACATCTCCAAATTCGACGGGGTGACGGGTAACCATATTGCCACCATCCCCGTCGGCTACCAGCCTTACACATACAGTGACGCCACCGGCTTTGCCGCCAGAAACATCACGACACCAAGCGGCATCTGGAACGTGGTTAACGACAGCGGCACGGCCGGCACCCTGTGGCAGAGCATAGTCTGGAATGCCGAGCCTGAGGGTTTCATCCCCGCCGGCGCAAGCATCAAGGTGGAGGCAAGATCAGCAGATTCTCTTGCCGCGCTGACCGCTGCCCCCTTCACCACCGTGTCCAACGGGGTCGCCCTGACCCTTACCGGCCAATTCATCGGGCTAAGGGTCACCCTGCAGCCTGATACTGACGGCAACACGCCCATCCTTTCCGACCTGACAATCACCAGCGCAGACACATCCAGAGTCTGTGACGTCAATGACGACGGTGCGGTCAATATCGCCGACATCTCACTGATCAACGCAAACAGAAACACCACAAATATCACCTATGACATCGATGGCGACGGTGTGGTCACGGTTCTTGATTCGCGAAAATGCGTTCTCGAGTGCGATAAACCCCGCTGCGCTTATTAATTGCAAGCGCATGTAAAACTTTTTGAATAAGGAGATGACTGAATGAAAAAAAATCCTTTGTTACCAATCCTTCTGGGTTCCCTGTGCCTGCTTTTCATTTCATATGGCACTGCCGGAGCGACAACCCTTGGCTTTAACACCACTTCCTTAAACATTGTGCAGGGCAGTTCCTTTTCCGTTGACCTGGTCGTCGACCCGGAAGGCGCCCTTATCAGCGCATTTGACGTTGATATCCTTTATAACACGAGCCAGATGAGCTTTGACGGCTATACGCTGGGGACCTATCTGGGTGATGTCAACTTCTTCGAGGCCATGGACCTTTCAGGGGGTGATCTGGGCGGAGGCATCATTGATCTTGCTGAACTTTCTCTTATTGATATTGATGATCCGTTTTATCCCGGCGGGTTGGCCGACCTCCAGCCCCAGTTACCGTTCACCCTTGCCACGCTGAATTTCACCTGCCTGAGCATCGGAACGTCTTTTATCTCAATAGATGGATCGGACCCCTGGCTGACCCTTGGCGACGAAAACGGAGATCCCCTTACGATAACCAGCTTAGGGAGCGTGGAAGTGAACCAGACCCCGGTTCCAGAACCGGCCACCATGCTTCTCCTGGGCACCGGCCTTGCTGGACTTGCAGGCTCAAGGATGAGAAGAAAGAAAAAATAAATTTTCCCCACAACAACACAAACGCGGAGCCAAACTATTGGCTCTGCGTTTTTTTTAGACAGATTCCGCGGGTTATCCTCCTCACTACCTCGCTTCAAGCATTGCTTTCACCCGCTCAAGCGTCATCTTCACCTGCGTCTCCAGCCGCTTATCAAGGCTGAACCTCTCAAGCACCATGGTGCCGATTTTTTGCACCTGCAGGAGCACCGCTTCGGCTGCGTTTTCAAGCAGCGGGGGATTATAAGGTACCGAGGGCAGATACCATTCCTGGGGGCGGTAGTCAAAGAGTGCTTCCACGAGTTTCATGTTGAGATCATCGGGAAGTCCAGTCAGAAGCATCCGCTCACAGACCAGCAGCAGAGGCAAATCAAGACGGTGACTGAGCATCGGGCCGTGCAGCCAGTGCAGTTTTTCCTCCATCTCAAATTCGGGGTTTGCCATCTTTTTTTCCAGAAGGGCAACGGCCGCCTCATCACCGTTTTTCACCACCGCAGCAACAGTCAGAGAGGAAAAGCCGTCATCGGGCTGCCAGTATTTGTCCCAGAACTGCACAACCTTCGGTGGGGGCGGCTTGATCACGGCGCAGGCTTTAATCAGCAGGTCAATCCGGGAATCTTCGGCAAGAAACGGCTGGCTCTCGGTCAGGGCCGCAAGAACATTGCGGGCGGAATCCAGGGGATTACGGGTCAACTCATCCAAGATGCGGCGCAGACGGAGCCGCTCAGGGCGACCGGCATAGGCCTTGTCGTCGTCCAGTTCAGTCAGGAAATCAGGAGATTTCAGCCTGGCCAGCAGTTCTGCATGGTCCTCGGCCCGCAGACTTCGAGCTAGCGTCAGGGCATCGACTATGATCTGTTTTTCAGGAGGAATTGCGTTTGAGCCGTTTTCACTCATGGAACTCACCGTTTCATCATTAATTTTGGTAAAATGGGCCGTCCCGTAACCCGGCAGCAACAGCAGCGCAAGGACGAAACTGATTAAGCGGATCATGGCGGCACCACCGGACTCTGATGCATGGCCCGCGCCTGGATGATGTCGAAATCCTGGGCCTGGGTTGTCGGATTGATCCAGTGCATGACGTTTTCCCCCGGCGGCACGAGCAGTCCATCCCAGAAGATCCCCCCGGCGACAAGGGAAGCCGCAGCGTCCGCTGACGTCATGTCCCGCTGGTCACCCGCGCCGGGCGCGGTTTCCGGTACACCTTCCACCCGATGCCCCAGGCCCAGCACGTGGCCCAGTTCATGGGCGATGGTGCCGGCATAGGTGAACTGGTCCGCCGCCGCCGCAGGGTCACCGTTTGCATCGGTAACATACATGGCCGCAAGCTGCGGATAGGTTGCGGTATTTCTTTCCCGGGCGGCAAGCAGATTCATGGTGACGGTGCCGGCGGCGTTGTCCGGGTCGACTCCGGAAGGCTGAATCCACGAGGTTGACGGGCTGCCGTTGTCGGTGATGGTGGCTCCTGCCCCGTTTGCCGGGTAATCTGTGCCCGCGCCGAGATTGCCGCCCGCATCGGAACGGATGTAGGCGAAATTAAAGACCCCCCGTCGGTAGTTGAGCCGGGTGGCAACGGCAAATCCGGTGTCCGGGATATTACGGGTCCGCCCCGCCGTGACACTGATCCTGAAGATGCCGGGATGATCCGTTGCTCTGGCGCCATGGGTACGAGTGAGATCGGGATCCGGAACAAGCTCCAGGGCAACCTGCCGCAGAATGCGGTTGACGATGTCAAGATGAGCGCGGACATTGTCGGGTGTCGCCCGGGGCTGACTTGCTCGATTGGGGCCGTTCAGGATATTTGCCCGAAAAGGAATCTGACGAATGGAGCGGACCAGGGCCCGATACTGGGCAAAAAGCGCCCCCTGGTAGCGCACTTCGAAACGCACCTCCCCTTCATGGGTGCCGTAAACCAGCACCTTGCGTCCCCGGGGCCGGCCGACGAAATCAACCGCGCCCCCGCCGGCAACCGATACCACGCTCCATTCGAGCCGCGGGTCGTCGTCGGTAAAATTAAGTGATCTGGGATGATAATAGGTGAACTCGATGCGCGCCGCAGTCTGGTTGTTGGCTTCCACCTCAACAAGAATTGGAATGACTGCGGGATTGGGAATGATGTTGATGTTATCCGCCGGACGGATGACATTGAGGTCCGTGCAGCGCTGGGCCGGAAGAAGTGCTGCGGAAGGAGAAAGGGGCGGCCTTCTCGGCAGAGAACCGTCCGGTGGAACGGGCCGAACCGGACAGAGCTCGAAGCGTGCTTCATGGGTAGTGCCGGAAACCGTGGTACAGGTGACGCTGCCGTTATGCTGCCGGGTGGCAAAAACCGTTGTCGGTGTGTGGCGGGTGAAACTGCCGAGCACCGAAAGCTCAACCATCCACTCCACCGTGTAATAGCCGGTGGAACGCCGCCAGAGGCCCTGCCGCAACGGGGTGAGATTCAAATCAATGGTGCCCAGAAGGTCGTCGTTGATGACGTCCTCGTCATAGGCGGCAAAACGCAGATTGATTGCATGCCCGTCACGGACGTTGACCTCGGCCCGCCACTCGTTTGGGCGGAAATCGATAAACCGCTGCTCCACCGCTGGAAAAATCTGGGTGCGATTCCCGACATTCACACCATCCACCGAGGCGTGAAAATACCATTCCCCTGAACCGAAGGTGTCCGCGTCCCTGCGGACAAACACCTTTCGAAACGTTATCCGAACCCTTTCATCAGCAGGCATACTTTCCTCCACCTGTTATTCAGCTACCGTGAACCTCTTTCAGTTTGTCCCGGGTCGCGTCATCTATCACACCGGTGACCTCAAGGTCGTATTCATCCTGAAAGAATCGCAGGGCGGCTTCCACCTCTTCAGCTATCTCATCATCATTGGTATTGCCGCAGTCAAAACCGAGATTGGCCAGCCGCTGCTTGACTCCGCGGATTTCACTTACCGGATCGAGGGCGCCCAGCATGAGGGGAATTTCTTTTGCCCGAGTGGTGTTCGGCTCGAGGATAACTTTGCCGCGCCTGGCCCCGGGCGGAATGGAAAACTCGATCATGCCTTCGCTGTCCGTGGTTCCATCCGTGACGTACCCGTCGATTTCAAGGCGGTAGGGAAGATCCGAACGGACCTCGTCCTGCATGCTGCTCGATGTACTCTGGATGACATCTCCAGACTCCTGGGAACTGCCGGAATCAGGGACCGGTTCCTGCATGATCTTCAGGCGGATTTTCGCCGGTACCCCCTTTTTCCTGAACCTGTGCCGCTCCTCCGTCGCCCCGGCTTCCTGTTTTTCTTCCAGGTCGGGAACCATGACTTCATCTTCAGCAAGCAGGACATTGGGGTCTTTACGGAGATTTTTCAACTCCGCGTTCTCGGAATGGTTCCAGACTTTTTCCCAGAAATGGCCATATTTATCGGCAATGCTGGAAATACAATCACCCTGGCGGACCACATGCTTGGTACTCATGGGGGACCTCCTTTTTCATCAATTAAAGTATTCTATTCCGATTTACCATAATGTGTCAAAAGGTAAAAAAAAACCGCAAACCGTCAGGAGTTGACAGAGATTGCCGGTTTGCGATATATATTATGTGATAGAGTATAAATGAATAGAAAATTCTTGCAATTTCCCATTGTTAGAGAGAAGCGTCACTTTCCCTGAAAGGACTTGAAAAAATGACGAAGTCAGCAGATTTCCTAAAAAAAAACGATGGGTTCAAAAAATACACCGCACACATCTCCCTGACCAACTTCAGACTTCCCCGCCTTTCCCATAAACACGCCACATGGTACCTGCTGCCTATGAGTTGTGGTTTATGAGCACACATATCACCAAGAAAGGCGACTGCCTCAGCAGTCTGGCCGGCAAATACGGATTTCATGATCCAGACGCGCTTCATTCCCATCCGGACAACTCTCAGCTCAAGGCAAAAAGAAGCAACCCCAATCTTCTCTGCAAGGGCGACAAGGTAAAAATACCTGACAAGACGGAGAAAAAGGAACAGGGAGCTGATGGCCAGAAGCATCGCTTCAAGGCAAAAGGTCTTCGTACCCATATACGGTTCCTCGTCGAAGATTTTGAAGGCACCGGACTGGCCGGCAAGAAATACAAGCTGGAAGTGGGACGCGAATCGTTTGAGGGCACCACAGCCGGAGACGGACTTGTCGAGCATATTGTCATGGCAAACGAAACCCAGGGCACTCTCACGGTCTGGCTCGATAACACGAAAACGTCATCTCTGATGTGGCCGTTGGAAATCGGCGCACTTGAACCTCACACGGAAAAACGCGGTATCCAGGCCCGGCTCAACAACCTCGGCTTCAACAGCGGCAAGGAAGACGGTATTGTCGGCCCCAAGACCAAGGCGGCGGTAAATGCCTTCAAGAAAAAAAACGGCCTGGCGGATGACGATGTCATCGATGACGCCACCAAAAACAAATTAAAGGAAGTGTATGGGTTTTAGGAGACAATCATGGCTTTGGTGAGCAGGGCATGCAACAGCCGGCAGAACAAGAACCGCCTGCGCTTTCAGAAGGTAAAGATCTATGGCCAGCGGTATCCCGGGAAAATCGGCACCGATGCGGAAAGGGGGGTCACAAACACCCCGGATTACCGTGTTACCGTGGACGGCAACCCCAGCCAGTGGGGCAAACTCGCGGCTGACGGCAGTGTTGAAGTCTTTATACCGGGCGGTTCCCAGGCGACCCTGGAAACCCTTGGCTCATCCTACGAGATAGAAATCCTCTATAATCTCGAAGATCACGATATCCTGCTGGGCTGCCAGCGCCGGTTGAACCTCCTCGGCTACTATGAGGCCAAGGTTGACGATAAATACGGCAAAAGAACCGATGCGGCCACACTTGATTTCCAGGCCGACAATGGTCTTGATCCGAACGGAGAACTGCTGAACGCCACCACCTACGACAAGATCAAAGACGTATTCGGGGAGTAGACGTGACCATCAAACTGCAGGTTTATAAAGAGTTACGAATTGTTCCGGTTCGATTCGAGCGGGCCAAAACCGGATCTCCGGATGAAACATTTCCAGATATCGATGACCGAGGACATAATTTCAAGGTGCCCGCTGTCGATGGGTTTGCCGAATCAAAGGAAATACGCGGTCCCGTAGTCGGCCTGCGAAAACGCCAGAAGATCAAGCTTCGCCTGGTCCGAGAATACATCGATCTCGCAGCGCCGCTTTATCTCACCAGCAGTGACGAAACAACGATCAAGGTTCTCGACCCGGCAGCGGGGAAAAAACTGCCCGGCACCAAAGAAACAACAGTTGAACTGGAGGGCGGTGATTTTGCCCAAGCCAAGCCCAAAAGCGCCAAAATCGAAGTTCGCTACGAAAGCAAGGACGGGCCTATCATCTACGAATTGACGGCTTATGTTTTCCCCCCGCTGACCGTCAACCTCCAGCCCCACATCGTCACCATCCACAACAGTTCAGGAACCGGCGGGGTCAAACCATCCATCAATCTGGATCAGGTAATGGCACAGGTCAAGGCCCTGTGGTCTCCTTGCGGCATAAACCTGCGCGTGCGACCGAAGAAAAGCTGGTCAATCAATCTGCCGAATGCAAACAAAGTTCGCGATATCGCCGTGACGACTGCCGACGTCAATGCCGTGCTGGCCACCCAATGGGAGGCCGACAACATTAACATCTACATCGTCAGAGAGATAGAAAATGCCCTTGGATACGGTTTCAGCAAGGCAGCACATGCCGGATTCGGTATCAGCAAACCAAGTGTTTTTGCCGGAGAGAAAGAAGGAACGACCGTGCGCGGCGCAGGCGACACATACTGGTGGGCCAATGACCTGGCCCACGAGCTGGGCCATTTCTTTACCCTCTGGCACCCGTCCGATGACGACAATAGAGGAGACGACACTTGGACAAGATGGGAGACATGGTCCATGCATTTTCTGATGCATAACTACAACTACACGGGCCGCTCGGGTCCTCCCGGAGATCCTGCCGACTGGCCCACCTTCAATGATTTCGGCTACGGTAAACATTCTTCGGGAAATCCCTTTCGCGCGGGCCTTATTCCCCTGAAAAATGTCCGCACCGGGGCGGGTGCAGGCCTTGACGCCCAGTGCTCAACCGCCCGAAATCACATAAAGGATCCAACAAATCTTTACTAGACGATTCGGGATAACAAGCAAAATGAAACCCTATTCGCTTCAATCCTGCCTGTATCTTGGCCTGTTGTTTCTCAGTCTTGTCACCTGCGGTTTCGCCGGTGACAAGACTGCCGGGACACATGACCAAGGTCAACACCATGAGGAATCAAAAATGTCACAGATCAGCGAGGCAGTGCTGGCTTTGGACTTATCCGCCGCTAAAGAAATGGCAAAGGCCCAAGGGGCTGCGGCCGTGCCCGAACTTATGCAATTGCTGCAACATGATGACAACGGCGTCAGGGCGGATGCCGTCATAGCTCTTGGCGAAATCGACCATCCCGACGCGTTCAAGGCATTGATGAATGCGGCCAAAGAGGGCGACAACACTGTCGCTGGAACAGCGGTGGCTCAATTGACGAAACACGGGAGCCGCATCGGAGCAGGCCAGTTCACCCAGCTTCTGCGCACAATGAAGAGCGATGCGGCACGGGCCCAACTTGTCCTCACCATCGGCCAACGGGGAAGCGATGGGGACAGAGACGAGCTGCAATCTTTTTGCGGCAAGAATGGAGACCCGGAAACCGCTCTTTCCTGCAGGGCGGCTTTGGCAAAGCTTGGGTCGGAAACAGCACGGAAGGATTTTGCCGAGTACCTGACAAGCATGAAAGACATGAAAGCCTTTGCCTTGGCCGAATACATTGATCAGCGGTGGCTCCTGCCCTACCTGGGACACTTACTGCGCTCCACCGACCCGGTGCAGTATCTTGGCGATATGCCGCCGAAATTTCCCCGCATACTGCGTGTCTGTGACAAGGCTGTGGTGCTGATTGCCAAAATCAGCGGCGAACGTTTTTCCTATCCGACCAACGTCCACATGAACTACGATATTGACCAGCTCACGGAAGCGGCAAAGGTTGCCGGCCCTCTCCCCTGATCTGGCATGAATCCTTAAGCCTTGCGTTGCTCAGCTCCAACCGGGCACGGTTTTGGCAATCTCAAGGCCATTTTGGATAAAGGGTTCCAGCAATTTTGCCGTTTCTTCAAGCTGCTTGGGCGTCAATGCAGTTCCTTCGGGCATTGCTGCCACCTCACCCATCGCCTGCTCAGCAACTGCTTCCGCTGTCGGCAAATCAAGCGCCATTTGCGGAATTTCCGCAGGATATCCGGCAGCCTGTCCAGCGGCAAGGAGAACTGTTCCGGCGGCAAAATTGGAAGAAGCATCCCCTGCCATTGCCGCAAGCTCCGGAGAGGCAAGATCCGTTGCCGGCTGGGCAAATCCGGCGGCATTTGCCGCCCAATATGACGGAGAAGACGCGGGCAATCCCTGCGCCGCAGTGAGCGCCGCCGCCTGCGCCTCTGCTCCGGGATTCTGCGCCCAGCCCATCGCTGCGTCCAGCGCCTTCATCTCTTCATCCGACAAGCCGGTGGCCTCTCCTCCCATCTTGGCACTCTGCACCGCCCATTCCACGGATTTCTCATCCGGCATCATCCTGGCAAGGGACTGAACGGCTTCAAGGCTTTTTTTCCCTTGCTGCAAGGTGTTGATAAATTCAGACGGCGGAAGATTTTCTGCGGCAAGAGCCTGCAACTCTGGCCCGCACTGGAATTTCCCGCAGATATCAAGCAGATTTGGAATTTCAAAAGCAAAGGCCATTTGATTTCCTCATTTCCACATTAATTTGAGACAACCTGAAAAAACAAATACCTGCCATAATTTATTCCCCCTCCGTGCGGTTTGTCAAAAGGTAAAAAAAGAAATTCATCGAGTGTTGACAGAGCTTGCCCCCATACGATATCTTCAAGTATAATTCCTCTGAAATGAAAAGAAAATTTCCAGGGATTTCCTTTTGTTAGCAGAATCCCCTTCCTCCGCAAAAAAAAGAGGAAAAAATGATGAATTCATCAGATAGCTGAAAAATGCGTTTAGAAAAAAACAGCGCAGAAATATCCGCAACTGACCTCAAGCAGGGCGACATCATCCTCACCGGCTGGTTTCATTTTGATCAGGGCCGGGGCAATGTGGCCAGTGGAATGGTCGACCTCATCACGTTGGCCAATTTCGACCGGATCATGCTCTATAGCGGAAACGGCCGGGTTCTCCCGCAGGGAAAAAAACATTCCGCCTCTTTGACCGGCGCCCTGCAGGAAACTGACGCCGCCCTGGTTTTACGCCCTCTTCATTTTCACACCAGGAACGCCCGTGAAATTGTCAGCCAGGTCGACAAACCAGACCGCCGAGGTTACACAATTGGCGACGCGCCGCTCCCCATCTGCCACCATCCTGAGTCCATGCGCTTTTATCAGAAGCACGCCAACAGACAACTGCAATCCGGTCAGCAGGGACACCTGCATCAACGGGTGCCGCATACGCTTGACTGCTCCGGCCTGGTCTTTGACGTGTATCAGGAAGCGGGATTTTCACTGGGCAGCCTTGATCCCCGCTTCAACCGGCCAAGGGATTTCGTCACCGCTTACAGGCAAGGCGCGCTGCAATTTGTCGGCATCCTCAAGGGCGGGGAAACCCTTCTGGAAGATGCCGACGACAAACAAGACATTTTCCGAAACCTACCGAAATCACGAGGTTTTTTTATTGCCGGCAAAAAAACTGAGGCCACGCCACCCCCCAAGCCTCCACCGCCTCCCCCGGCCCGCCCTGCTCAGGCCCGTGATCCGCTTGATGATATCGCCCCGGCCCAGGCGGCAACATTGAAAGCGGCCGCTGAAAACGGCTCGCCCTTTTGCGAACCATGACTGAAATCGTAAATCTCCCGTCGGGAGATACCGAAAATGGCTTCAAGAAGATGACGGTTACACCGGAGTTCCATGCAGAGAGAAACGGGAGCAAGGTACTGAAAGAGTTGTGGAGTTTTACCGGACAGCAATCGGCCAGCAAACTTTACGCCATCCTTGACGGAGCACGGGATGACCGCATCTACCATGCGCTCGCGTCTTGTGACTGTGAATATCTCTGCCTTTACAAGGGACGGCTTCCCTTGGTACTGGCCGAGGCAGCGCCCTATCTGGTCGAACTGAAGCCGCAATCACGATTTGCCGAATGGCTGGTCAATACCGGCTGGGGCAACAGCTGGGGCATTTTTTTCACGGCCCGCAAAGACCTGTTTGATGTTGTCAGCCATTTCCGCCAGTTCATTCTTGTGGAGGACGAAGAACGAAACACCCTTTATTTCCGTTTTTACGATCCCAGGGTAATGCGGGTTTATCTGCTGACCTGTAACAGTGAGGAATTGAAAACGGTTTTCGGGCCGGTTCGCCATATCATCATGGAAAAAATGAGGAAAGAAAAAGGCGTTGTTTTTTTATTGGAGAAAGGGGATTTGCTGGCGCAAGAGATTGAATGCGGGTGAGAAGGGAAAAGGCAATTTTTCCGACTTGCGCCCAATAACCTCAAAGTGAAATAACCAGAATGCTGATTATCAGAAAACAACAGATGCACGCTTTTCAAAGTGCTCCAAGACAGCGTTTTGAAAACAGCCTCGTGGATCATTTTATTGCGCATTATCCAGTAGAATGCGCATTGTTAGACAACGATCAAATTCTTCAATTCATCCGTGCAGGAATCGCAAAAGCATCCAATCATGGTTTTTCAACTCAGCGTGAAACAGGTTTATTCCTTGGAATTATGTTCATTTTAGGCAGCCACTTTGACACGGATCCGCAATTTAGTTGGGCAATGGATGCCTTGAATGACCCATTAATGCCCGACAGCTATGAGCGGATTCGCCAGGCCTATGCCGAAACCGTTGATTATCTTGAAAATGTTGCCGGGAAAGACAATCAACTTATCGTGAAGGCCTTAATCCGTCTTAAAAAACTCGACATTACAGAATTTGACCAGATACCTGAAGATGATCTGCAAGCTAAAATCTCCGAAAGCCTGCAATATTGCTACCCTGAAAAATATGAATACCAGGGCCAGGAAAACGTCGATCGCTTGATCAAAAGCAGCATGGTCCGCGCTGCAAAATATGGCATTGACTCCCATCCCGGCAAAGCGACCTTTGCTGCGCTTTCTTTCATGCTGGGAGAAAATTTTGATATAGATCCACTGCAGCCATGGGCAGCACAGACATTAAGCGATGATTCTGAAAATGCGCATATGGACAAGACAGAAAGACTCTATCTGGCCAGTCTACAACACATTGAGCACTCTTTATCCGGGTATTAATCAGCATGGGTGGAAAAAAAACAAAAGCAGCCAAGCAGTCAGGTCAACAAATGGAAGCCCTTCCAAGCGAACCAACACCGCAGCCGGTTGAGCAGGAGACTGTTGTCTGTGACCCGCACTGGTTTGGTTTGAAACTTGTCGCCGAAGATGGGGAAGTCATCAAAAAGGGAACCGCCCAAGTAACCTTCAGCAATAAACTAAAAGTGACGGCCCAGTTGGTTGATGGCGCCTTTGAAACCAAAAAGATTTTGCCCGAAGGGAAAAACACCATTCATGAAATGACCGCCGGCCCAGAAGATGAGGCATACGAATTTGTATCAATCGAGTCAGGTGAAGCCGAAACTTGAACGAGATTTTATTTGGGAAACTGGGACATGAGCAAACTGTTCAAAAAACGTGAAAAAACCTATTCACCTCAACAAGGGGATACCTTATCCCAAATTGCAGGCAAAGAATGCCAAGACAATATTACCTGGGAAGATCTTGCCCTTTTGAACTGGGGAACCAAAGATTCTGCTCAGGTTACACGGATATTGATTGAAATCATCGGGTGTCAAGAAATAGATCAGGATAACCCCGGCAACACTGTTCTCGACCCGGCGCAAGGCCCGGAAGGAGACAAACAAATATTCCTGCCGGAGCTGTGGGAATCTGAGGAGCTTTCCGTTAATCAGACTCATACGGTCAAAGCAAAAAAGATACTACCCGCCCCGGCAATTATTATCACCAAACTCGACAGATGGTTTATCCCGGAAACGGAAACTTGCGATATCGATTACAGGGTTGAAGGCGCAAAAGAAAGAGCGTCAATCGTAGATTTTGAAGTGCATGCCAGCAATTATTGCAAAGCAGAGGCGTCTGCAGACGGGAAATTCATTAAATACAGTTACCGGAAATCCGATGTTCCCATCTATAAAAAAACAGTTAGCACCAATTGTGAACTGCAAAATGCTCCCTATCAGATTCGGGACTGGAAAGGTAAAAGTGAAGCAGAGGAGGGCGTCCTCAAACCCCGAGAGGGGAAGGAACGTTATATCAATGTCGCTTTTTCACCTTATACCGTGCTTCTTCGTTATTACAAAAAAGATGTGGATAAATATGCAAAGATTATCCTGGAAGCGTTTTGGCCCAAGTTCGATGACAGTGGCCAGCCTTATGCTGATTCGCTTAAGATCAAGTGGGGACTGGAAGGAACTCCCAAGCTCAAGCATGGACTGTTAATGGTTGTGGATAAAACCGACAAGCCGGTTTTTTTTAAAGGCTTGGGTAAAGATGAATTGACAGGCGGGGAACATGAATTCGACTGGTCGAAGAAAGGCGGCAAAGACATCGTGAGGGAGGCAAATATGCCTTACCGGGTGCAAATTCAGGCCCACACCGAATTTGCAGAGGACGCCGGACTTGCGTTGGCCGCCATGCACACCGAGGTGCGGTTATTTACCCATGCAGACCTCGGCAAAAAAAAGCATGCCATCGAGGAACCCACGACCCTTAAATTTTCCTTATCCCCATTTCGGCCCGAAACGACTTCGCCCACAGCCGGAAGTGATGAATGGTATTATATGCAGTTGGCCATGAATGGTTTTCACCCGGGGCCTGTTCATGGCGATGCCACCAGTAATGACTTTCAAAAAGCGTTGAAGGAGTTTCAACGCTCACACCCCAAGAACGCTGCGGCGCCATTTGAGCGACTGCCGATTGACGGAAACAAGAGTGCTGACACGCAAACAGCACTGGCCCGCCTCGCAGCTCCCCCTGCCCAGCGTCCATTGTTCGGAAATCCCAACGAGGCGGGAGATGACCGAGACATAACAGATGAGGCGCTGATAAATAATAGACTGAATAACAAAGACAGTTCCTTGATCGTCTGGGTTGACGATCGACATTATTACACTGACGGAGCTGAATACCCGGAAGTGGGGCTGGAAAATTACCGAGGAGCAATGAGCATAGGTGACGGGAAAGTCACCAAGGATGCTGAATCAACGCCCAGACCATGGATCCCTATTAAGGTTGAAATAGCATTGATGTCCAAAAACAACCAGTATGATCACCGAGGTAATTTCCCGGAAGTCACCGATGCGATGCGCAGGGCAATTGGCCCGATACGTGTTGACTGGTCTTTTTCAGAACCTGATCGCGAGCTGGAGAATATCGTTATTGGAGGGAACAATTATCGAACCAAGACATGGATTGAACGAGTTACAGGAAGGGCGCATGGTGGTGTCGGAGTTGGCATCGCTTACCCGGAGGTCACCACGCTTAAAGAGGGAGAGGTGACATTGAATGGAAACGATTTTTACGTTATCCCCCATCTCAAGAAGGCCAAGTTGGCTGCTATTCACGTCTATAACGAGGCAGGTACTATTCATTACTACCGCCATACCGACTATTTTTTACGGGAAACCAAGGAAGGCGTTGTCAGTATGGCCAGGGTTCCAACCGGCCGGATAACGGATGGCCAGAAAGTGAAGGTTCGCGAATATCCTGAAAACTCTGTATTGAGAGAAGGAACGGTGGACTTAAGCGGCACAGGAGCCCATGTGGTTGCACCGCTTAGAAACGCCAACCTTGCAGGGGTCAGAATATTCAATAGTGCAGGCACGAACGAGTATACCCCCCATGTCGATTTCAGGCTGAAAAAGCAGAATAATGGCGATGTTACGGTTGCCAGGATTGCTGCTGGGAATATTACTGATGGTGAAACAGTAAAGCTCCGCGAAGAGAATGTATATACCAATTGTCCAACCGAGCTTCTGCCTGGTCATGAGGTTTGTGGAGGCATTAGGCCTGCCGTCCAAAACGATATGGCTCAGTATTATAAAGCAGCTTTCGGCATTGAAGGTGATCACAGCCTCAGGCCATGGAAAGCACTTGACGATCCTGACGGTTCCGACTCTTTAAACAGCCGTGTCTGCACCATCGTCCATGACGATCTTGCGCAGGACGAAAAAAAGATTTTCCCTGATTATATGGGAAAAACCGGCATATATTTTCGGCCGTCCATCATCGCCGGCGACGGCTACCGCCTGCGAGCGCAGGTTTCGTTCAAGAAGCTTCCCGATGGTCTTGATCACCCCAATCAGGAAGTCCTCAATGAGCGGTATCCACAGGTCCCTCAAGCACACAGTGCATCAATGCGGATATGGCGGAAAGCGGCTGTGAGAGGGTACGTCAATTGGACCTCCGCAGCGCAGCCTGATTGGAAAGCGACCATTCGATTAGTCAATGGAATGTATAACAAAGCATTTGTCCACTTGGTTTTTGCCTACAACAACGACGATCCATTCCCATTGACAGGTGGTAATACGCTGATAACCGCCCAAGAGTATAAAGATCTTGTCGAAGCGGAACTGGCAGGAGGATATTTTGCGGGAAAAGCAGCCGTATTCAATGCGCAGTATGTCTGGCCGTTTTTGCAGGAGAAATACTATGGCTTTGAAGATAAGGAGATGGATATCAATAAATACCTGAGAGACTATTTAAAGCCGAAGGCCGATAACGAAGGCTTTAAAAAATTCAGGAATAAACTCCTCCATTTTCTCGTAAAAAAGATCGAAAAAAATTACGGATTCATGCGCGGACATCTCATGGTTGAATTTGAGTCGTCACCCAATGTAGCGATTGTCGAATGGGAATGTTCGCACTGCAATAGTCAATATTCCGAGGTTGTAAATGACCCGGGAAGTGCGGCCACGATTTTGATTAATGGCACAAATTATACATACAGCAGTGAGTCGGAAGGGTTGGGTTGTACCGCCTGCGCACCCGGCACATACGCAATAAATAAAAAAACGACAAGAACCCTTTCATTGAATGCCTGTGGTCTTGCCTGCGGGGCATCATGGCTGTTCCTGCCGCGCAGACCGGACACCTGGGCTCATGAAATGGGCCATCATCGACATATGCAGCACGCTCAATCCTACCCAACCGGGACCTGCAAAAATACTCATCTCCCGCATACAATAGGTCGGACCACGAAAAATGTTCCCGATCCCGTTGCAGGTGGCAATGTCACCGTAATCTGTGGAGCATCGCCGGGTGCTCAGCTTGACCAGCACGACTCACAAACCAATCCACACTTGGCTGGAGAAGCGGCCCCCGACACGATTCACGCCGACAAAGAGAGATGTTGGGACCGTCATTGCTTGATGAGTTATAACAAAAACATGGCCCGCGTGATGTGTGGAAAATGTATTCTCAAACAGCGAGGTTGGGCGGTCGAGCCTCTCGCGAATCCCGTGTCCGCAATTCAGGATGAGCCATAAAAGAGGAGGGTGATTTGTGCCGTGAAAAGTGCCATTACGATACTGTTTCTTGGTTGATGCGCATAGTTGTCGCATGTTTGATCATTTTTCAAGGAATGGGGTGCAACAGCCATTCGTCAACACATGGTGAAGGAGTAAACAAGATGGGCAACATTCAACTTGCTGTTTCATTGCACAAAACTGTTTTCATGAGCGGAGAAGCGATGAAACTGGAAGCAACCATAACAAACAATGGTGATTCGGATGTCTCATTGCAAATCAGCCCTGATTGGTCATGCAGTTATGAATTACGATCCATTGATAAAGGAATAGTACGATACAAGATATCCAGCAATGACCTCCCCTGGCGCAGCAATCCTGACGCGCCGGAAGATGAGCCTGAATATGATATTATTCCTTCAGGGCAATCGCAAAGTTATGATGAAGACATCGCATCTTATGTTTCAGGAGAGATTGCTTCAGGTGAGTACGAATTGATTGCGCAATGTAAAACAGACAAGGACATTGTCAAATCAACACCGATAAAAGTTGTTGTCCAACAACCGCAAATCAGGCGGTATAATATGGCCTACTGTCAGTATTCCGGCTCATTTGTCAGTGTCTTCGATCATCAGGGGGCGGACAAGAAAACCTCTATCTACCAGCGTGTAACCTCAACGACGCTGGCGGATTACGGAGTATTTCATCCCTACCCAACCGGTGAAGAAGTTCAGGATATTGGAACTTCGGTTTATGCTTTTCCCAGATTGAAAGGCCGCTGGATGGCTTTTGTCCGTGAAGGGAAAATCGGCGCCTTCCTTGCGAATGGACCCAATATCCTTGGCAACCCTTCAGAAATCCCTGCTGAGATGACGCAACTCGGACTTGTCATGCCTGGTTTTCAAATGGCGCCGGTGGACAAGGAAAGGTTCGGCCCTGCTTTATTTATGGTCAAAGGCCTGCAAGATAAACAAGCATATGTGCAAGCGTACACGTTTTCTTTAAATAAGATTGAAAAAAAAGAAAGTTTCCGATTAGGAAACATTCTCCCTGAAAAAATAATGGCCGGATTTTCCCCAGCCCGAAAAGGGCGAGAAATTATCCTTGCCTGGGCGGAAGAAAACAAATCTGGGTTTCGCCTTATTACCCAGACAATGACGAAAGAAGGGGAAGTGGCTTCCCCCAAACCGGCAGTGATATTCGAAAATGATTTCCCCCTTCTTGCCCTGGAACTTGCCCCGATCAGTGTGGATGAGGAACATTTTGTTCACGCCCTCGTCGGTCCGACAAAAGTAGAGGAGATTATCGAAAACGGCCAACCCCAGAAAATCATGTACCTTTCATATTTTCGCATACCCACAATTGATACAAGAAAAAAAGTTGAGGAGTATCAAGTTAAAGTGCCGACCGGTTCATATGAAACGCCGGTAGAGCTTTGGGCCATCTCGGGATATACGACTGGCGGTCTCCAGATTATTGCCAAGCACAAAGAAAATATTCTTCATGCCTCTGCTCAAAAATTTACCGGATGGAAAGTTCTTTTCTCAGGACTGAAGCAGACAAGTAACTTGCATCTTGCTGCTGCGTTGAGGGATTACTGGAGTGCAATATGGATTGATCCCGCACATGAAATAATGTACGAACCGGCCCCCGATCTAGACTCTCAATAGGTCTGTTTACGTGGAGAGGGTGCTGAACAGAAAGTCGAATCAAGAGAAATTGCATTCTCGCCCAGCTGCGTTTCATTTAATGAAATAAAAAAGACGCGACCTCTTTAAGCTGATTGATTCAAACACATTTATTCCTTATAATTTTAACAACAGAGTTGCATCACAGGCCATCATTAGGAGAAACATCATGCCCCCTGCCGCCCGAATTGGAGATATGCACACATGTCCGATGGTCACCCCCGGAACTCCCCCTGTACCCCATGTCGGCGGCCCCATATTGCCGCCGGGATGCCCGACGGTGCTGATTGGCGGCATGCCCGCCGCCCGGATGGGCGACATGGCAACCTGTGTCGGCCCTCCAGACGTAATAGCAAAAGGTTCCGCGACAGTATTAATTGGTGGGATGCCTGCGGCGCGGATGGGTGATCAGACAGCACATGGCGGGGTTATCGTCGTGGGACTTCCAACGGTGATGATCGGTGGGTAATTTACTGCTCCTCTGCTTTAACTTCCTACAGACATTAAAACGTCCATTCAACGGCCCGCATCGGAAACTGCGTATTTCAAAATCTCCCGACGCGTATAATCCCCGTTGTCAAAACGGACATTTGCCATAAATTGCAGCATTTCCCCTTCAAGGACCAACGGATCGGCGGTGGCGGGATTACCGCAGAAGCTGCCGGTAATCGCCTGGTAATGACTTTTCCCCGCTCCTTTATCATAGCTGGGATAAAGCCTGCTGTCTTCGGAATAGCGGAAAAAGACGTAACACTTGAAATCAGGTGATTCCAGATAGGTGTAATAGATATCACCCTGCTCAGTCGGCTTCCTGACGATGTCTTTTTCATCAATGCCGATTCTCCCGGCAATAATTTCATTATGTTTGTTGTAACGCTGAACGATCTGTTCCGTTGGGGTCAGTACCGCCCCTGAGGGGACATCGGTCTGTTCTTCATAGACCATGCTGCCGTTTGACAAAAGAAACGCCTGGGAGTAGAGATTTTTATAGGGGTCATATTTTGCCCGCCGCGCCTTGACGTCCCCCCTTTCCACCACGATACTCACCCTGGATTCAGCAGGGGATATCTCTTGCCACATGGAAATAAAGGAACCCCTCCGGGGATGTGGCTGGAGGTGGCCATCGGGAAAGGACTGACAGCCGGAAAGAACAAACAGCAACGCGAAAAAAATGGGCGGGACAGCGGATAAACCAACAGAGCTACAATAATTTTTCTTCATAAAACCAATACGTTACAGGATTAATCGTACGCCAGAAGATGCAACAAATACAAAAAATAAAGTTAATTCAACAAGTTATTTTCATAGTGGCAAATTTACACGAAAAATCAAGCACTTTTTTAGTTTTCCAATAAATATATATCTTCCGGCATCAGCCGCTGGAGTCTGATGTCTGCCGTTTCTCCTTCCAGAACATCCTGATCTGTCCGCCCATGGAACCCGCCGCCGTGTCGGCTGCCTTTCGCAACTCTTCATCCATATTCAATGGCGTAAACTTGGCTGTTGCCGTTCCTGAAGCTCCTGCGGACTGCCCTGTTTCCATATCAACCGCACGGACGGTCACCGCCGCATTGGTCAGTGTCTGGGTCCGCCCATAGAACTGCAGGGGCATGGTTCCCGTCTTCTGCACATCGGAAATAAGGAGAATATGCGCGGCCCCGGGTGGCACAATCTGCTTGATGTCATACCAGGAGACCGGCATCTCGCCGAATTGCATCTTCTGTCGGAGTATGGGAATTTCCGCAACCGACGCCACCCTGAGCCCACTGTCCCGGATAATATTTTCCAAATGAACCCGAAGAAACGGGGCAAGGGTTTCATCGCCGGAAACGATCATGAGCACCACCGGGTTTTCGGGGAGTTGCATCCTCTTGTCAATTTTCGCCGTCTTCACCGGCTCAGGCCGTGGTTGGGGCGCGGGGCTCACCACCTGCTCTTCCACCGGCGGCCTGACAACAACACGGGGTTCTGGGGGGGCCTGATCCGGAACTGCGGGAATTGCCATCTCAACCTGGGGTTGAGTGGAGGGTTTTGCGGCAACCGGCGCCTGCGGCATCATCCCCGTGACACCGGGAGTTTGTTCAGGAGCAGGAGGCACGGCTTCTGCCGTAACGGTCGTCCCAGGCGATTGCTGGGTGACGGGAGTTTCTCCGGTTACGACTTGGGAAACAGTCGGCTCAGCGCTAGTCACCACCGTGGTTGGCGCCGGGGTTCCCGATTGCCCTGTTGTTGTGACCTCTGGGGACGCCGCCGGTTGCTCCACCTCCACCACCGGTATTTCAACTTTTTCCTTGCGGTTCAGCAGGGCATCCACCGTCCACATGGATAGCAGGATAGCGACAACAACTCCGGCCACGGCGCCGATGGTCTTGGCCCGGCGGCGTTGTGCGGAAACAGTCGGACGGTGGGTGGCGGCGGGCGCGCCCACCTTCCGCACCGACGGCGGCACGATTTTCAACTGATCGATACAGTAATTGATGGCGCTGATCACGTCGCCGGGTGTCTGGAACCGCTTGTCCTTGTCCCTGGCCATCATTTTTTCCACCAGCTGATAGATCAGCTTGGGCAGGGACGGGTTGACTTTTGACAACGGCCGCACCGGTTCGGTCATGATCTTGGCAACCACCGCCAGGGGGGATTCCCCTGTCACAGGCACCTCACCCGACAACATTTTGTAAAGCATGGCTCCAAGGGAATAGATATCGCTGCGAATATCGAGTTTCTTGCCGCTTGCCTGTTCCGGCGAGGAATATTCAGGAGTTCCCATATAGAGACCGGTACGGGTCAGATGGGATTCCACATCCTGAAAGTAGGCGATTCCATAATCGGTCACCTTGACCCTGCCGACGGAATCGATCATGATATTGGAGGGCTTCAGATCCCGGTGGACAACGCCCTTGTCCGCCGCTTCACTTAAGGCGTCGGCTATCTGCGAGGTGATGCCCATGGCCTCATTCAAGGGAAGCTGGCGCCGCTCCTTGAGGATCTGACCAAGATCCGTGCCCTGGACGTATTCCATGGCAAAATAATAAAGTCCCCCTTCCTCGCCAAAAGACATGATGCTGACGATATTGGGATGGGTCAGGGCCGCCACGACCTTTGCTTCCCTTTTGAACCGTTCGATGAATTCTTCATCGTTGCTGAGCCTGTCGGAAAGGATCTTGAGCGCCACCTTCCTGTTCAGGGAAAGCTCATGGGCCTTATACACAACGCCCATTCCGCCCCGGCCGAGCTCCTTTTCCAGCTTAAAGCCGCCGATTACGCTTCCGATGCCCAAATCCTGCAGATTCATAGCTCACTCCCTTTCATCTCATCCTGCCTGGTTGCATAATATACTGTTATCGTGCACGATTTCTCCGTCGTTCAGTGACGAAATGTCATTTTCGCGCCGCAGATCAGTCAGCAATAGTATACACTACCCATACAGGACTTTTCCGCATTGTTTTTCCCATGAGCGCTTCTTTTTCACCCGTTTGACAAAGTACTTTCAATTCATGAGAAGAGGTATCCCTGCAGCAGGTCGAAACCTATCTCCCGACAGACCTGAAGCTCCTCTTCACTTCGCACTCCTTCCGCAAGGGTGACGATTTTTTCCTCCCGACACAAATGAACCAGGGTTTCCACCATCCGTTTGTGGACAGGGGGGGCATTATGGATGTTTGCGATCAGTCCCATGTCAAATTTAAGATAGTCGGGGGGAACTTCAACCAGCTCACGCAACCTGGCCTGACCGGCGCCGAAATCATCGTAGGCCAGTCTCACTCCGCCTGCATGGAGTTGTTTTTTTATTTTTTTTATGGTGGCAAGATCCGTCACCGCTTCTTCATGGATTTCGAGGGCGATTTTCAGGGAAGGAAAGGTTGCGCAGGACCCGGCAAGGGATGCCAGCATCCGCTCCGGATTGTCCAGTTCCCGGGGATGGGTATTCACGAAAAATGGTACATTTTCCCCCATGGCGCAGGCCATTTCCAAACCATGGGCGCGCATCAATTCACTCAACATCACTGCCATGCCGCCGCTTTCCGCTATCCGGAAAAGATCGCGGGGATTCTGCGGCAACAGAGGATGCAGCCCCCGACCAAGCACTTCATAGCCATAGATCGCAAGAGTCCGGCAATCAACAATGAGCTCTAGCTCAGCCGTCACCATGCTCTTATCAAGAAGCTCCTGCAACTCCTGAAGCCCCTCGGGCAGCAGGTTGGAAAGCACCGGGATGCCGAACTGGGTCTCCTCCATGCCGTCGCTTTGCCTGACCCGCTCCTCCATGAGACGGAACTCGACATTGGCGATGTGAATCACATCCCCGTGCCGGAGCCGAGTCTGCCCGGTTATTTTCATTCTGTTAACGTATGTCCCGTTGGCGCTTCCAAGATCACGCAGGAAAAGATTCCCCCCGGAACAGTCAAACTCCGCATGATGGCGCGAAACATCAAAGGAATAGAGAGTGAGGGACTCGTCAGCATGCCTGCCGAGGGTGAAGGGGAACCGGTCCAGAAAAATTCGGCGGATGGTGCCGCTCTCCGGCACATAGCTCTCAAGAAACCAGTTCGACATGATCGCTTTAGTCATTCTCCTGGGCTCTGACAATAATCACGCTCACATTATCCCGGGCCCCCTTTTCAAGAACGAGATCAATCAATCGCCTGGAGGCTTGGGAAGGTGGCAGTGATGCCATGACTGCGGCTATTTCCGCGAAAGAAAGCTCTTTATAGAGACCGTCGCTGCACAAAAGAAAGCTGTCACCATCCTGCACATCAAGAAGGTCCATTTCCAGAAAAATATCCTGAGCCGCCCCTACCGCCCGGGTAATGACATTAGCCTGGGGATGGAACTCCGCCTCGGCAGCCGAGATGTGCCCGAGATCCACAAGATCCTCAACATGGCTGTGATCCCTGGTGATCTGCTCAAAATTACCCTGCCGCCATCGATACAGTCTGCTGTCTCCGGCCCACATAACCAAACAGTGGCGTTCATGAGCTACCAGGACAACTATGGTGGAGCCGGCAACTATTGTTCTGTCGACTCCCAGCTGAAACAGCCTTTTGTTGGCCGCCAGCAGCGAATCTTCAACGTTGTCGGCATAATCGCTCAACCGGGGGACAAAGACAACATCCCGGAGAAAGGCCACCGCGGTTTGACTGGCCAGGTCGCCCGCAGCGTGGCCCCCCATTCCGTCCGCCACCGCCCATATCTTTTTTTCCGGGCAGATGAGGATCGAATCCTCATTGATCTTACGGACATTGCCCACATCGGTCTGCCCTGAACAAAGCCAGGAAAAATATTTCCCGGCCGCCAGCTTGAACTCAGATCCGTTTCCTGCTCTCCCTAAGGGCAGGGGTTGTGTGCTGTCCAGATCGACCATTTCGCCTCAGCTTGTAATAGTGAAACCGCTATTGGGCAGGAGGGATTTTTTGCAAGATTTCCCGCCCGGGGAAAACACGCTGCAGAGTCTGCTGGATTACTCCGGCATAGTGCCTGCTCATTTCAACATTGTCATACCGACCATAAAGAAGCCAGACATCATCATTCCCGGCAAATCGAACCGCTTTCAGGTCAATATTCTTGTTCTGCTCCAGCAGGGTAACGACATCCTTTTCCCCGGCTCGGAAACAGAACTGCATGTCAAACTGCCCTGGGGATTCAGAATGGAGCCATATTGTTTCGCACAGAGGGCCAAGAGCAGGAAGTCCATCCTCCACGCCTGTCTGCAGCGTTTCAGGCGCATTATACCCCCTCACCTCCGCGTCTGCTCTGCCAAATGGCTCTTTCTGCGATGGAAGGGGAGCTCCGGGCATTGATCGCGCTTCTTCCTTGCCTGGCATCCGCCAGGCGACAACAATCAAGGCAAGGGCACAGGCGACCCCAAAGAGCCAGAAAAAAATTCTCTTGCCCAAGCTTTTTCCTTTCTCAGGCGGTGCTGCCATTCCACGGGGACCTGGGGAAGGCGGCGATTCTTCCGCCGCAAGTTCATTCAAGAGCTGTCTCCGGTTGCGCCGATACTCTTCCATATCGATTTCACCGGCAGCATATTGTTTGGATAAAGCTCTTAAAGGGCCTGTTTTCATGACAATACAATAGCCTTTAATTCATTCATCGCGCCCATCGGCATAGATGTAGAGAATATTTCACTTATGCCAGAACCAGATGCTGCGGGTATACGCTGGGTCGATTTTCTCAAAAATCGTGACGAATTTTTTCGCAAGCTCTTTTTTTCTGGTCTCATTCGCGGCATTTATTTCACTGAAAATACCGTCAATATCCGTATTTTGTGTTGCGCCTGCAACAAAAAATATCTGTTCTTTCCCCGTATTGAAATCAAGGAAGAGATTATTCTCCTCCGGGAATTTGTATTCACGCCCGGAAACAAGAGGGTTTTTTTCCCGCGAAAACTGCGCATTCGGAAAAATCGGGTAGATATCTCCCTGACTGTCAATCTGGGCGACATAAAGGTTGACTTCATCTTCAGCCTTGAAGGAAATATAATAGGTGTCAGCCGGGGTCAGCTTGTCGCCGTTCTTGAGTTCGTTCATGACTCCATCTGTTGAGGTGAAAAAAATCCGTGTATCAAAAACTGGAACAACAATCCCCTCTTCCTTGATTGCTTTCCCGGCGGTGACGGGTTTGTCAACGGCTCTCTCAGGCGGCGGGCCAGATGAGGGCAATAATGTCACAAGGGTGCCATCTTCTTCTTTCTGCGCCGAGACTCCACCCTGTGGAGGTGTTGCGACCGATTCCGTTATCACGGTTGCTTTCTCCGGGGGAGCCTGATCGACCCTGTTGCCGGGGACAGCCGGGTCCCGATTTACAGTTTTTTCCTCGGTTCCCTGAATTTTCCCAAGCTCAGCATCACGGCTCACCCCGCTTCCGGCCTGATCCACCGGAACATCCTTAGCCATGAACCAGTATCCTCCCCCAGCCAGCAGCAAAACTACGACAGCGCCAATGGCCGCGTATCGTGCAGCCGGACCTGTTCCTTTCCTTTCCTTCGGCAGGACCGATTTCCCCTCAAGGGCCGCCTTGATCGCCATGGCAAACTCCTGCCCCGTCTGAAAACGGTCATCTGGATTTTTGGCCAGCGCCTTGCGCATAAGTCCGTCAAATGTTTTGGGCAGGGAACGATTCAGTTCAAACACGGAGTCGGGTTCGGTATTAACCACCTGATGCATGAGCGAGGCAAGAGATTCTCCGGCAAAAGGTTTCCGGTCAGTCAGAAGCTGATAGAAAATTACCGCAGCGGAAAAGAGATCGGAACGGCCATCAACCGGTTTGCCTTCAATCTGCTCCGGGGACATGAAACTCGGGGTGCCGATGCGCATGCCATGCTGGGTGACCGATGTTTTGTCGATTTTGGCAATACCGAAATCGGATATCTTAATCTGTCCGCTCTGCAAGAGAAACAGGTTCTCCGGTTTTATGTCCCGATGAACAACATTGTTGGAATGGGAATAATGGAGCGCGTTGAGCAGTTGATACATAATGTTACAGGCGTTCTGAAGGGTGAAATGGGTGTTGCCGTCCAGCCACGCCTTGAGGGTTTTGCCTTGGACATATTCCATGACAATATACGGGCACCCCTCTTCCTCACCATATTCGTAAACAGTAACGATATTGGCGTGAGAACTGAAACGACCCGCAGCCTGTGCTTCAAGACGGAAGCGGATGCTCACCTCTTCACCGGAACTTGACGACATCAGATCCTTGTGAATCAGCTTGATTGCCACTTCCCGTTTGATAAAGGGGTCAAACCCCCTGAAAACGATCCCCATGGCGCCCTTGCCAAGGACATCTTCTATCTTGTATTTGCCAATGGACTCAGGCAGGCTTTCTTTTTCATTCATACGCGCATATCATCCCCGCACCCCATACTCGACACAAAAAGGCCACAGGAACGCGCAGGTTCATGTGGCCTTTTTGTGCTGTCATCTTGGCATCACGTGATTCGTAAGCCCTTACTCTGTTGTGATTCTTACAAACTCAACCCGCCGATTCAGAGAGCGCCCTTTCTCCGTCTGGTTTTCAGCAAGCGGCCTGGTTTCCCCGGCACCGCGAATCAGCAGACGGTTCGGATCAATGCTGAAATTCTCCTGCAGATATTTTTTCACGGCTCTTGCTCTTAATTCGGACAATTCGTAATTGTAATCTTCAGTTCCGTAATCGTCCGTGTGGCCCTCAACAATCAATCTGGCGTCGGTCAGTTCATTGGTCAGCGCTTTGCCGTACTGCCCGAGGAGTTGATATGATTCAGGCCGGATCGTGGCGGAATTATAGTCAAAAGTAACCAGGGCTCCGGCCTTCGGCACAAGGCTCGTGCTCACCAAGCCGCCGATCCCCTTCATGCGGTAGCGTTTCCCTTCCACCACCATGAAGACTTCGCCCTCCTTGGTCGAAACGTATTCCTGGCCATCATGAACAATTGTCGCTTCCCGGAAACTCAAAGCCTGACTGATTTCCTGTTCCGATTGAGGAAACGTGAGGTTCTCGGCATATACGGAACCAGCCGCAACGACGATAACTCCGAAGATTACTGCTCCTGCTAACCTTTTCATGGTAAAACCTCTTATCCCGATCTTCATTTAACGACCACGCGAAAAAAAAGCAAGTTCGCGCCGGGCCGCGGGTCAAACTCCACTACCAGTCAACTACCTATTTCGCTTGAAGGCAGGGAGACGCTATACCGATTCATCATGATTTATAGTAGCAGATTATATCACAAATTTTCCAAAAAAGAACCGTTGCGACGATCTGTCACACATCATTTTCCTATTCAATGGTCCTGATGAACTCGACTCGCCGGTTCAGGGAACGTCCGTCAGGGCTTTCGTTGGGAGCTATGGGTCTTGTTTCTCCGGCGCCTTTGATCATGACGCGATCGGGAGAAACCTTGAAACGATTGACAAGATACGTTTTAACGGCAAGAGCGCGCTCTTCGGACAGCAGACTGTTATAATCATCCGGTCCGAGATCATCGGTATGGCCCTCGATAATGATTTTTGCATCAGGGAGGTCACGTTCAAGAACATTGCCATATTGTTCAAGCAGCTGGTACGATTCCTCTTTGATGCGGGCCGAGTTCGTATCAAAGGTGACCAGTGCTCCAGCCTTCGGCACCAGGGCGGTATTGATAATGCCCCCTATGCCCTTCATGCGGTAACGCTTGCCCTCAAGAACCATGAAGACCTCGCCTTCCTTTGTTGAAACATATTCCTGTCCGTTATAAGTCAGGCTCTGTTCTTTAAAACTCAAGGAATCAAGAATTTCCTTTTCCGTTTTGGGAAACGCGAGATCCCCGGCAAACGCGGATTGCAAAGAAAGAAAAAAACACATCCCACCCAACAGCAGCATTTTACTTTTCATCATCAGCCTCCCTAATATGATCACTAGCTCTCATAATAATTTTCCGGACAAATTATTTTCTGACAAAATAAAAATCCCCGCCTTCCTCATGCCCGACTTCCGTCAGGGCGCCGTATTGGGGATGCTGGGGGTAAAGCTTGAGCAACGATTTGACTTGCTGAAAAATCTCATTCCCGCCCTTCATACTATCGTGATTTCCTTCAAGAACCTGGATAAATTTTTTTGCAAAAACAGAGTTGTCTTTTTCCCCTTCCGCCAGCACCGGTTCAAGAACAACCTCATCCCCGCTGCCCGCAGACATTGCCGTCCGGGAGCGCAGAGAAATGTCCTTCTGTTCATGAAGTATGAATTTCTCCTGGGCAAGTGTGCCCGAGTAACAGGAATCCGCCACCACGATCACATGCCTTGCCGGAATTCGCCGTAATGCCCGATTGATGTCGACGTTCGGAATCCACTTTGCAGGATCGTCAAGATATCCATCCGCAGGCACCCAGTATCCTTTCCCTTTATGGAGAACCCCATGGCCTGAATAGTAGACAAGAAGACTGTCACCAGGCGCAACCTGATCCCGCAGGTCATTCAAGGATTTAAGAATATCCTCATGGGAGGAATCAACCATGACTTTTCGAATATTGAAATTATAGCCGTCCTGCAGTGTCCGGCTGACGGACTCCACGTCATAACGCGGCGTATCAAGATCCCGCCAGTGCTGGTATTCACTGTTGCCGATAAGTAAAGCGTAATATGTACCGCGCTCCTCGGGGGCAACCACTTTCGGGACAACTTCTTCCTTCCGGACAATATTGATTTTTTTCCCGGAACTGTTCCCATATTGATCAAGGGCCAGAAGATTCAATGCGGTTACGGATGGATCAACCTTGACGGTCGCGGTGAAGGAACCGTCCTCGGCCAGTTCCACCCAGTCTCCTTCGATACGGACGAGGTCGATTACAGAATCATCCGTTATTCGTCCGCTGACAACCGCCTTGCCTCCGGCAGCCTCAACGGTACCCGCAACATGTATTTCCGGCCCGGACTGATCTCTTTCCATTTCGAGCATCCTTTGTTCCTCGATCTTGTCAAGTTTCCTGAACGCCTTGGCAAGAAGCTGCTTCCTGGTATACTCCCCGTCATCAAAGAGAACGCGGTTCAGCAGCGCAACAGTCTCCTTTGCTATCATCCCGGCCTCTTCCGTGCCGGTTGCGGTGCAGATGGTCCCGGTCACTGCCTGATAATGCCTGACTGGTTCATTTTTTCCCGCCGTGACAACCGAGTCCGGAGAGTAGCCGAAAAAAACCACGCACGTCTTCTTTGCAGACTCAGCCACAGTATAGGCAAAATCCCCTTTAAGATCAGGGGCACCGACAATCTGGTCTTCATGAACAGTCAAGCCCAGCGAGAGCAACTCCGGGTGCGCACCATACCTGTTCATGATTTCCCGGGAAGGATTGAACACCTCTGTTTCAGGCGAGATATTCTTCCTTTTTTCGTAGAGAAGACTGCCGTCTTTAAACTGGAATGCCTGGGAAAGAAGAGAGCGGTGTTCTTCCTTTTTTTCCCTTCGGGCCAGCACGGCATCACCTTCATCCACGATACTGATCTTTGATTCCGCAGCAGGAATGCTTTCCCACTGGATGAGCCCGATCCCACTGCTTCCGGCAACGTGTTTGCCTTTCTGAACAGGTGTCACGGAAGAAGTCGTCTGACATGAGATCATCGTGGCCACAAGCAGTCCCAGCAGAAAAATTCGCAACAACCTGAAAATCCGTTTCATACGTCCCCTGGTCCTCATTCGGCTTCATCCCCGGATCCCGTAAGTCCGAAGCCGGCTTCGCTTGGCGTGGTGTCGGATGCCTCATCCTCATCCTCTTCGTCGTCTCCCTCTTCAGAATATCCTTCTGGAAGGGCATAGCTTTCAATGGAAAAAAGATCATTGCTGACGCCAAAGAACGTTACCATGCCAAGCAGGAAGGCATTCTGGGGATCCCGGTCTATCGGCAGTCCACGCACCGGAAGATCATTAAAGGTAAAAGCGCCGTAATGGGGCGCGGGCAGGGTGACGATTGTATAAACCGCCGGCCACTTGTCCTGGCTGTAAACATTATCAACCGAGGTAATTTTCACTCCAAGCTCACCTCCTGAACCGGAAAGCCGCAACCCGTAGACTTCCACTGCTCCATTTATGGTGCCGCCGTCAACCGCCGCCTCGTCGATACCGGCAAGCAGCATCAGATAGGTGGTATAACCAACCATGCTGCCGAATTGAATATTGCCCCCATCGGTGTCAATAGCAATGAAACTCTCGGCTACCTTGGTGGAAATACTAATGTCGCCTGGGCGGAGAATCGTCGTAATATCGGAGTCGATAAAGACGTCACCAACGGATGTTTTGATATTGCCGTTCAGCCAGAAAGTTGTCGGCGAATCAGACATGAAGGCAAATGACGCATCACCCGCGCCGGAAAAAATATTATAGCTGTCCGGGTTCTCAGCGTATGTTTCCGTGACAAAATCGTAGACATCATCTGTCACGATTCCGCTGTCCGGCGCGTTAAAAATCACCGGATCCCGCCATTCAAACTGGTTGTATGGGATATACATCTGGCCGGAGCCGTCGACCCTGCCGATAGTGATCGTCGAAAAACCATCTTTCAGGGCAGCGAGATCAGTTGTCGTCAGGTCAAGTGAACCGTTTCCCGCATCAGCCGCTCCCGCTATAGTGATGTTCTGGTTTTTACTCAAGGGCTCCAGGAAAATATCATGCCCGACTATACTGCCGGCACCTCCGGTGAGATTAATTTCATCGGCGACAAAGGTGATGTTGTCTGAAGTAACAGTGTTTGCCGAAAGAATGCCGGTTGAGGTCATATGGGCTTTCGGAACAATCAAACGCTGAATAGTCATGTCACTGTCTTCAGTTATCACAATTGTCGAAACGGCAGCTGCATCGATACTGCCGAAATTCACCCTGTCTGTTGTCGTGTCTCCCAGGGTGATCAAACCACCGGCATTCAGAGTTCCCAGGCCGCTCACGTCTATGGCGCCACTGACGCTGTCGGTGATATTCCCGGTTGATTTCAAATGAGCGCTCACTGCACTCAATCGTTCAATAATCATGTTGCTGTTTTCGGTTATGGACGCAGAGGCCCCCGCAGTTGCCGATATGCTGCCGAAATTAACGCTGTCCGTTGCCGTATCGCCCAGAGTTATCGAACCGCTCGCATTCAAAGTGCCCTTGCCGCCGACCGCGATCGTCGCGTTCGCACTGTCCGTGATCGAGCCGGTTGAAGCCAGAGTCGCGCTTGCTGCGCTTAACCGGTCAACAACCATGTTGCTGTCTTCCCTTATTGTGACCGATGATCCGGCCGTCGCATCGAGGCTGCCGAAATTAACGCTGTCGGTGCCCGTGTCGCCAAGGGTGATGGCGCTGACGGCATGCAGCACGCCCTGGTCGCTGACCGCGATCGTCGCGTTTGCACTGTCGGTGATCGAGCCTGTTGAGGTCAGGGCGGCGGTTGTTGCGCTTAGTCCATCCACAACCATGGCGCTGTCTTCGTTGATCGAGACTGCCGTAACCGCCGTCGCATGGAGGCTGCCGAAATTCACGCTGTCGGTAGCCGTGTCGCCAAGGGTGATGGAACTGCCGGCATGCAGGACGCCCTGACCGCTTACCGCGATCGTCGCGTTTGCGCTGTCCGTGATCGAACCGGTTGAGGTCAGGGCGGCGGTTGCTGCGCTTAACCGGTCCACGACCATATCGCTGTTTTCACTTATCGCTACCGCTGAAACAGCCGTCGCATGGAGGCTGCCGAAATTCACGTTGTCAGCGCCCGTGTCGCCCAAGGCGATGGAGCTGCCGGCATTCAGGACGCCCTGGTCGCTGACCGAGATCAATGCGTTTGCGCTGTCCGTGATCGAACCGGTTGAGGTCAGGGCGACGGTTGTTGCGCTTAGTCCATCCACAACCATGTCGCTGTCTTCGCTGATTGCCACCGCCGTAACCGACGTCGCATCAAGGCTGCCGAAATTAACGTTGTCAGTGCCCGTGTCGCCAAGGGTGATGGCGCTGCCTGCATTCAAAACGCCCTGGCCGCTGACCGCTATCAACGCGTTTGCGCTGTCCGTGATCGAACCGGTTGAGGTCAGGGCGGCGTTTGCTGCGCTTAACCGGTCCACAACCATGTCGCTGTCTTCGCTGATTGCCACCGCCGTAACCGCCGTCGCATCAAGGCTGCCGAAATTCACGCTGTCGGTACCAGTGTCGCCCAAGGTGATGGCGCTGCCTGCATTCAAAACGCCCTGGTCGCTGACCGCTATCAACGCGTTTGCGCTGTCCGTAATCGAGCCGGTTGAGCTCAGGGCGGCGTTTGCTGCGCTTAGCCGATCCACAACCATGTCGCTGTCTTCGTTGATTGCCACCGCTGTAACCGCCGTCGCATCAAGGCTGCCGAAATTCACGCTGTCGGTAGCCGTGTCGCCCAAGGTGATGGCGCTGCCTGCATGCAGAACGCCCTGGCCGCTGACCGCGATCATCGCGTTTGCGCTGTCCGTAATCGAGCCGGTTGAGCTCAGGGCGGCGGTTGCTGCGCTGAGCCGATCCACAACCATGTCGCTGTCTTCGCTGATTGCCACCGCCGTAACCGCCGTCGCATCAAGGCTGCCGAAATTCACGCTATCGGTAGCCGTGTCGCCCAAGGTGATGGCGCTGCCTGCATTCAAAACGCCCTGGTCGCTGACCGAGATCAATGCGTTTGCGCTGTCCGTGATCGAGCCGGTTGAGCTCAGGGCGGCGGTTGCTGCGCTGAGCCGATCCACAACCATGTCGCTGTCTTCGCTGATTGCCACCGCTGTAACCGCCGTCGCATCTAGGCTGCCGAAATTCACGCTATCGGTACCCGTGTCACCCAAGGTGATGGCGCTGCCGGCATGCAGGACGCCCTGGCCGCTGACCGAGATCAATGCGTTTGCGCTGTCCGTAATCGAGCCGGTTGAGCTCAGGGCGGCGGTTGCTGCGCTTAGCCGATCCACAATCATGTCGCTGTCTTCGCTGATTGCCACCGCCGTAACCGCCGTCGCATCAAGGCTGCCGAAATTCACGCTATCGGTAGCCGTGTCGCCAAGGGTGATGGCGCTGCCCGCGTTCAGCACGCCCTGGTCGCTGACCGCGATCAACGCGTTTGCACTGTCCGTTATCGAGCCGGTTGAGCTCAGGGCGGCGGTTGCTGCGCTTAACCGATCCACGACCATATCGCTGTTTTCACTTATCACGACCGCTGAAACAGCCGTCGCATCAAGGCTGCCGAAATTCACGCTGTCGGTACCCGTGTCACCAAGGGTGATGGCGCTGCCGGAATTCAGCACGCCCTGGCCGCTGACCGAGATCAATGCGTTTGCGCTGTCCGTAATCGAGCCGGTTGAGGCAAGATTTGCGCCGGCAGCACTCAACCGATCCACAACCATGTCGCTGTCTTCACTGATTGCCACCGATGCACCTGCTGTCGCATCAAGGCTGCCGAAATTCACGTTGTCGGTACCCGTGTCACCAAGGGTGATCGAGCTGCCGGAATTCAGCACGCCCTGGCCGCTGACCGAGATCAACGCGTTTGCGCTGTCCGTGATCGAACCGGTTGAACTCAGGGCGGCGGTTGTCGAACTCAA
>JAZDEG010000024.1:0-97336 GCA_043809085.1 Pseudomonadota bacterium
GAGTTATACTCGAAAGTGGTGTTTGAGGGAGATTTGAAAAAATAAATGACGTATCCTGTTGGAAAAGTTCGCCAAAACTTAAATTCCAACAAAAAAGGATACGTCATGAACAACAGTAAAATTTTAGAACTGAAAAAGCCAGCGGAAATCTCGTCAGATCCATTAACAGAATTGCTGAGAAATGGGGCAAGGAAACTAATTGCAGAAGCTGTTGAAGCCGAACTGCAGGAACTGCTTGGGCAATATTCCGAGTTTCGTAATGAACAAGGCCATCATTTTGTGGTTCGGAATGGGTATTTGCCAGAGCGGGAAATCCAAACAGGGATCGGTCTGGTAAAAGTAAATGTCCCGAAAATAAAAGATAAAAGCAGCAGCGGGATTAAATTCAACTCGGCATTGCTCCCACCATATTTGCGAAAGACAAAGAGCGTGGAAGAAGTTTTGCCCTGGCTCTATCTCAAAGGGATTTCTACAGGAGATTTTCAAGAAGCTCTCCAGGCTCTTTTGGGAGTCAATGCCAAAGGCCTTTCAGTTTCAACGATAAGCCGCTGCAAAGGTCTCTGGGAACAAGAGCACAAAGAATGGAATAGTCGAAATCTGGAAAAGAATCGCTACGTTTATTTCTGGGCTGATGGCGTCTATTTCAACATACGGAGTGACGATGTCCGGCAATGTATTCTCGTTATCGTCGGTGTCACCGAGCAGGGGCAGAAAGAATTTGTAGCTATTGAAGATGGGTACCGTGAATCAGAGCAGAGTTGGACGGAACTTTTATTGCGACTCAGGGCGCAGGGTTTAAAGCAAGGCCCCAAGCTGGCAATCGGTGATGGAGCGCTGGGATTTTGGAAGGCAATGGACAAAGTCTATCCAGATGCTCGTCATCAACGGTGCTGGGTCCATAAGACGGCCAATGTGTTGAATAAGCTTCCCAAAATCGTTCAGCCGAAAGTCAAGGAGTCACTGCATCAGATCTGGATGGCCCCGACAAAAGAAGATGCCTGCAAAGCCTTCAGTGCAGCCATTTCCATATATTCTGACAAGTATCCGAAAGCGATGCAGTGTCTCGTGAAGGATAAAGATCAGATGCTGGCTTTTTATGATTTTCCGGCAGCGCATTGGCAACACATCCGGACCAGTAATCCGATAGAATCAACATTTGCCACGGTGCGCCTCAGAACGGCAAAAACGAGAGGTTGTGTTTCCAGGCAAACGATTTTATCCATGGTTTACAAACTTGGCCAGAGTTCTCAAAAGAAATGGCGCAAGTTGCGAGGATTTAAACTCCTCGCAGATGTAATACAGGGAGTTCAGTTCAAGGATGGAGAACGAATTGAAAAAATAGATGAGGCCGAACTCAGCAGGAACGTCGCTTAAATGAAATTTCCGAAACACCAGATTTGACTATAACTCCGGTAAGGCCGCTTAGTGCCCAAACCCTACATTATCAGGAAAACATCAATTTTTCATTATCCGAGGCCTACAGTAGCATTTCAAAATTCATCCTGTTATTGCAAATATACAATCAGTGTTACACTTTGTAATTATCTAAACTGTTCCACCCCTATCTTGCCCTAATAAATTCCATACAGGATATTGTTGTTTCCTGTAACTTTATACTGATATAGCTACTGATCTCGCATCGCTAATTTTTTGATCAAAGTCAGCTTTACGTATCTTGCCGGAATAATTAAATTTTAGCACTGTCCCAAAATGTTCCACTTGTTTGTTGGTTCTATTCGCGTATCATCCAAAGGTTACAAAAAGATGTATCAGGTGCATAATTATTAAACGCGAATGGCATTTATATGCATGCTTCAGGTTCGAATCGACCAATCTAACATACTTATATTAAAAGGAATTTTACAATTTTCTATTATGGCAAGACTGCTGGCAGATCAATTGCTTGACTATGTGCTGCTGTGCTTGTCGAACGTTAAGCTATTTTTATTTATCGATGTTCTGGCACTCAACAGTTAATTATTGACCTTTAATAAAAAAGGAGTGCTAAATGACCCAATTGCAGCTCGTCTCCACATTGAAATCCGCACCGATTGCCGATCGTGTCGAAATGACCCGCCGTCTACAGGAATCCCCCCCAACCCATGCTGAGATAGGTGTTGCCTTCCGGCAGACCATGCAGCATGATCCAAAACTGGCTGTAAAGTTGGCTGAGGCATATGCCGATGCACTTCCGTCCACTGGGAGCCACCGGGCTTTTTTCCAACATCTTGCCGCTTCCCCAGTTGAGGAACGGCGCGCAGGGATACAGGGATATCGCAACGTCGGGCTCGGCACAGCAGTTGTCCACGCGGTCGGGTTTCTCCCTGCCGCGCAGGGACGAGCAGTTATGCGGGAGTTCCTGATTCGTCCAGACGGAGAGAAGGATCGGCTTGCGTTCAGCGATCTTGCCCAATGGCTTTCCCGTGCCGGTGCGGCAATACGCAAAGGTGAGCAGGAAGTACCTCCTCCGCAGCCCGGCACAGACTCTGCAATTGTAGAATGGGTCGAAGGGGCTGTTGATACGCTGGTTAGTGCGGTTAAATCGGTGGCTGAAGCTGTAATCGATGCAGTGGGTGATGTGGTAAGCGCTATCGGCGAGGCGGTTAAGGATGTGGTCGAGTGGACGGTCGAGCAGGTGGCCGACTTGGTCCGGGCAGTATTAAGTGCCACCCGAACAATAGCCGAACTGGTTGAGGGGGCCTGGAATGCTGGAATGCAGGTACTCAAGCAAATCATGCGAGGGCTTGAAGCTGCCGGCAAGGCTCTTACCGAGGTGCTTTCCTCAATCGTAGAATTTACCGGCGATCTTTTGAAGGATGCACTACGGGCGATTGACCAGATCGGCCGTACCCTCGGTGAACTTTTAACTTGGATGGCCACACAGCTTTACAATGTCGTTGAGAAGTTTGTCGAGGCTCTGGTTGCAATCGGTAAAGAGATTGGCAATATCCTCAACCAGACCCTAAAATTCGGAGCTGCTATTATATCCGGCGTGGTCAAGGCGATGATCGCGCTGGGGCATGCAGCTGTCGATATCCTTGTGGCTGTGGTGACCAGGCCATCAAGCTTGCTCGATGCGGTTGCACGGGCTCTTCTGGACCTTGGACACGCGGTTGGCGACATTTTGAACGACATTTCCGCATCGGCTCTCAACTATGTGGATGAGGTGGCAGGTTCTCTTGGCAGGATAGCAGGAACAATGGCAGATCTGGCCTCATTTATCGCAACAGCGGCTGTTGATATTGCAAGGAGAGTAGTGAAGGGGTTGCTCGACATAGGTAAGAGTATTGCAACTTTGGTGGTATCGGCAGCCTCTCACGGGCTTGCGGCAATTCAGAGGATAATAGATGCCGCACTTTCATTAGGCCGAACACTCCTCGATGTTCTGAAGCAGACTATACATATTGCTGCAGGACTGTTGAAAGACGTTGTAAAGGCACTGATCGCCCTGGGTAAAACAGTTCTCGAAATTGCCCTATCAATAGCGAGCTTTACCTACAAAGTTGGAGCACGTCTTGTCAAGGCGATGCTGGATGCGGGCATGGCTGTCGGGCAACTCCTTGAGACAGCGCTTTCTCAAGGGTATTTCATTTTTCGACGAATGGTGAACGGCATTCTCCAAGCCCTTGGACCGGTTGGCGATGTACTTGACTGGGTACTGACAAAGGTTGAAGATGTGGGTGCCGTTTTATGGAAGCAGGCAGTGGAGGCAATACGCTATGCCAAGGACAGTATCATCGATATTATGGATTGGGCGATTGCCAAAGGGAGCGATGTCTTCACCGCGATAGTCAATGCGATGGAAGAGGCAGGCGAAAAACTCACCGTGGTCTTTGACTGGGTTGTTGCCGCAGGCGATTTGGCTATTGACCAGCTAGCGGTTGCGACAATCAAACTCAAAAATTCGGTAAGCTATCTCCTTACCTGGGCTGCAGAGGATGCGCTCCCCGCGCTCGCGAAGATTGCTAAGGCCTTGCTGGATGCAGGAAAAACGGTTGCCGATCTTGTCGCCTGGACAGTTAATCGGACTATTCAGGCAGTAACCGAGGTTGTCAAGGCGATACTCGACAGCGGTGTAACCTTGGTTAAACTATTTGCCGACACACTCGTCCATCCGGGCAACGTGATCCAGAATATCGTGGCAGCAGCACAGACAATCGGACGAACAACTACACAGATAGTCGAAGCAGCGGCCTCACTGGTCGACGACAGCTGGGGGAAAATACTGGATGCGCTTCGCGATCTTGGCAAGAGCGCCAAAGAGATTATGGAAGCTGCCTTTGACTTGGGGGCAAGCGCCATCGCCTTGGTAGTCGCCTACGCCTTGACCTGGTTCGGTATCCACCGGCCTCTTACTGCCGATGAACGGGCAGACGCCGAAAAGGTCTTCGGAGCTTCCATTAACCTCGATTCAGTGCTGGTTTCAGTCCTCAATCTGCCGGTCGAAATAATAGAACTGTTGAACGAGGAACGGCCCTTCACAACCATGTATGTCATCAACTTTGCCGCATGGGCCGATGTTGTGCGACAAACGCTCATCCATGAATTAACCCATGTGTGGCAAAGCCTGGTGGAAGGTCCTCTGTATATGGTCCAGGCTATCCATGCACAAATCGAATTTGGGCCAGATGCTTATGACTACGGAGGACCAACGGCACTGACAACTGCCCGCAACAACGCAGCTTCGGACCAGGAAGCCTTCGACTCCTTTAATCGTGAGGCACAGGCCGCGATCATCGAGGATTATTGGGCTATCCGCTACAATACTTCAGGTAGCACTCCGGTTGACTGGGCAGCTTACCAACCGTATGCCAATGTCGTCCATGCATGACACATGGCTACTAATAGCGCCTGAGGCAGCCTTGCCGGCCTTGCGTCCTCTCATTGAAACACATGAAAAGCGCAGGCCGGTGCGACTTCTTTCATCAAAGGATAATCTGCAAGATTTCCTTGAGGATGCTGCAGGTCTGCTTATGGTAGGGGAGAGGTGTCACACGCCACGTACAGCTCTTCCCGGTCCATTTCTGGTCTCAGCGGACGGTCGCAGAGTACCTGCCGGCTGGCTTCCGTTTACAGGACAAGAAGATCTAAAAAGGTTTGCCGTTGCCGCTGCAGAGGTGCAGAATCGCTCCGGCAGCGGCGGTCCCATTGCCTTGCTCGGGCAGTGGAATGATCATGTAACCCGGATGGTACGGAAGAGTCTGCAGATAATGTCGGGCGATAACGGCACTCCGCCGGTACCCGTCTACTGGTGGACCGCCGACCGGATAATCCGCCGCGATCTCCTGACAGCACTCCGGATAGGACTGGGGATGGCAATGTATTGCGGTCACGGCAGGCCTTATGGCTGGGCAGGCTATCACGGCCTCCACAGTCGGCATCTTGTTCATGCAGCAGGGCGTCCAACCGGAGCGGTCCTCTCACTGACATGCCACACTGCAAACCGATACCGTGTCGGTCTATCTTTTGCCGAAATCATACCGCTCTCAGGGGTCGCTGCAGCAGCCTTCAGCGCAGTTCGGCCGACCAAAACAGTCGAAAATTGGTACTGGGGGACAAGTCTGTGTGAGGTTCTTGCAGAGCGGCCCGGTTGCACCTTGGGCGAGTTGGTCTTGCGAGCCTGTCCACCTGACGTGCAATGGGATTCCTACCGTATTATCGGCGACCCACTTGCACCTCTTCTAGGGGCACCGGACGCGGCAGACGCTTGCTCGAAGGTATGGGCTCCTGCACCGGACGACTCTCCTGTGCCACCGGGATACCTGGCTGATCTTCAGAATTAAATGATGGATGTGTTTAAACAAACGACATAAGTCATTGAGCAGAAAGCCTAGCAATTCGGCAAGAGCAAATGATAAGGAACAAAAATGATGAATCGATTAGTTTTTTTAATTCTCTCACTTCTCGTTCTTGCCAATCTTTGTTGGGCTGATAATTGGTCGCCACAAGATGGGCTGATTCTTCAAGGTAACATTGTAACAATGAACGATTCATCCGAAGTAATTCAGGATGGGAAAATTGTAATTGTTGATGAAAAGATAGTGTCTATCCTAAAAGAAGGCGATGATCTTCCCGACAATATTGACCTGTCTAATGCAAAAGTGATTACAACATTAGGCTGGATTTTTCCTGGCTTAATAGATAGCCACAACCATGTTTCATACAACTTTCTTCCTATCTACGAAGTTCCTAAAAAATATGATAACCGTTACCAATGGGGAAACCCCAATTCATACAAACAATATGTGAACTACCCAAAGACCTTGCTGACTGAAAAAAGCTACTTTGATTTAGAGCCTGAGGTCATTAAATATGCGGAAGTCAAGGCTATTGTCGGGGGTGTTACGTCCATACAAGGGTCACCCAATCTGACTGCAACTCGCCTACTTGTAAGAAACATTGAACACTTAAATTTTGACCAAGATAGAATTTATCAACATGGTTTATCTATCGATGATTCCAGATTTCTGTCCACTTTGGAAAATGGGCTTCTTCGCCTGATGGATGAAGGTAACGTTGATGCCTGGTTAGTGCACTTGGCTGAAGGAACAGATGACAAATCAAGGAAAGAATTTGAAACTCTCAAATCAAGGAAACTTTTAAAAGACGTTACCGTTGTAATCCATGGCACAGCCCTCACAAAAGATAACTTTCGTGAGATGGCAACATATGGAACAAAATTAATATGGTCTCCACTCAGCAATCTTCTCCTATATGGGCAGACCACAGATATACCTTCAGCACTCAAGGAAAATGTTTTAGTTAGTCTCGGTACTGACTGGAGCCCCAGTGGAAGCAAAAATCTTCTCGGAGAACTGAAAATAGCTGATGGTGTTGATACTAGCCGATTTGGGAATGTAATTTCGGATGAGTTACTCATAAGGATGGTTACGTCAAATCCAGCGTTTGCTTTGGGACTTGATGACAAAATCGGTCAGCTGAAAGAAGGACTCTATGCTGACATCTCAGTTTTCGACAAAATTGATGAAAATCCTTATCTTTCATTAATTAAATCAACGGAAAGACATGTTCAGCTTGTTCTTGTCGGAGGAAATCCTCTTTATGGAGATAAAGCCATTCTTGTGCAGTTAAAACCGGATGATATTGAAATTATATTCGCAGCCGGAAGAGAAAAGGCCATTGATACGACATTGCCAGTTGTACCAAAAGGTGAACAGAAATTAGCAGAAATTATTGACATACTTAATCAGGCTCTTCTGTTTGACAGAGAAACCATGAAAGAAAATTTTGGTAATACCATGACTGATGAGGAATTTGACGTCTTCTTGGAGAAAAAATTCCCAGCTGGTATTATTCCTGTAAAGCTTGATCCAATTTTCGCTTACCAGGATGATTATTTCTTTCACACTATAGACAATTCGGACATAGCCAAACTCAATTTTGACTATTCTCAGTTCTGGAAAGGAGAATCTGTTCCAGACCAAGATGTCGCCGTTCTTACTTTCCTTAATCGGCAAGAGACAACTACGGATATTTTGGATTTCAACGTTGGACTTGACCAACGAGCTGCAATAAATATTATCAAACATCGGAGTGGCCAAGACGGAGTTTTCGGAACGTCAGATGATAACTTGTTTGATAGCTTAGAAGAACTGGACCAGGTTACTTATGTCGGCAGGAGTGCTATTGAAAAAATTAAAGCCAATACAGCTAGTTGCAACACAAATTCAAAAATCATAATATTTCTAAATTCATCAAGCACGACGTTAGAATTGCTGGATAATGGTGTTGGGCTGGATCGACGAGCAGCTGAAAATATCATTTCCCACCGTGACGGCGAAGATATGATTCATGGCACCGCTGATGATAACCTATTTGATAATTTTAAGGAACTCGATCTCATTCCTTTCGTTGGAGAAACAGCAATTGGAAAAATATCAGATTTCTTAACAAAGAATACAAATTAATACATGCATTGATCCTTGTCCTGATGGGATTACGAATGATTATAAATCCCCGGCCCAATATGAACTGGAATGGTGGAATAACAGAAAAGCGGCTTAACTCAGACTCCACTTTTTTGTGGCAAGATCAAAATTTGCAACAGAATAGCGGACTCCAAAAAAGAAAATGCAATCCCCGCCCTGGCCAGCTGCTGTTTGATTGCATGAGCTGCCATTACCTTTCTCAGGAGAGTGTTAACTTGCGGTATTCCTACCAATCATTTTCCTTGCCATTACATATCTCAATTGAAAAGGGTCTTGAAAGATACATTTTCATACTGCAAAATTGCTGGATAAAAACGCCCTGAGTGATATTATGCGTAAAAATAGCGGGACAAGAAATTTATGCTTCCATAAAGACCTAAAACTTGGTGTCTTTTAGGATGTCCACTCTCTTTGCTAACAGCACCGGACAGAATTGTTCCAGGGAGGCCTAAGGTTAGGTTCCATGAATGACAAGAAATCCTTCTGGGCAACATTGCCTGGGATATTAACGGGAATCGCTGCTGTGATAACTGCCACAGGCGGCATAATAGCCATTTTGTATCAAGTGGGGGTAATAGGAGAGAGAAATCAGAAGGAAAATGGCGTTTTAGTAGCACCTATTCCAGAGCGCCCGGCTTGCGATAGCGTCATTAAGGCAGTTTTGGATACAGAATACCTTGTATTGCATTGGCAGCCGGTGGACGGAGCGTCAACCTATACCGTGGAAGTCGACTGCTTTGGCTGTGGGCAGCATCCGAATAATTGGTACAGTCTGTCTGGGACTCCTTGGCATATCAAGCCCGGTTTAGGGAGGAGGACACTACAAAATCCAATATATAGCTCGAAGGTTCATGTGATGCTTCGACAAACTGGCGGAACGTCTTTGCGCTGGCGTGTGTGGGCTGTAGATTCTGAGGGTCGCGAGGGCAAGAGAAGCAACTGGTGCCAACTCGCGTTTTACGGAACTGTCAATCAATAGAGAACAACGCTTTATCTCAATATGTCTCGCCTAAATGTGCAAATGCAGCCCTTGAGATTGCCACATCGTACATTTAAAAATTTCAAACTGTTCTCAACTTAACCTTCCTACTATCTACCTCTTGGCCCCCCGCCCTGTTTGGAATTATCCTCACTTTTCATGAAAGGGGATAGGTTGACTTTTCTGGTGGTGGGAAATTGTTAGACGTCCAGAATTTTATACTGGGCAGGAAGAGAGATGGCGTCTTTTTTGTCAGGAGGCATCATGAATTTCTAATTGCATTCAAGGCAATAGATTCCCAATTCATATCTCAAATATATTGCTTGCCAATCCAAGATACCAAACGTCATATTTCCCTTGCAAATTATTGAATCTAATAGAATAGTGTCAGTGAGTTGAAAACATTTTGACTGCTGAAAATATATCTGTACCCAATTAAGATTGTTTTCAAATCGAAAACGGTTGTAGGATTCGTAATCCTCGATGAATTTTTTTTAGTTTTTTTGGAGTTATTGAAATGGGTTTTAGGGGTGTAGCAGGAAAAGCATATCGTTATGCTAAACGAGAAGTTGATCAAGAATATAAACAGCAATTGAAGTACATGAAAAGACAAGAAGCAAACTCTGCTCTTGAAGAATATGAAAACTACATAGAACAATTACTTACCATTCACAAGAATTGTAGCAAACGTATTGATTGGCACTCAAAGGCGAATATTTCAGCCCCACAGCAACCATTGCGCAGACAGGAATTAGAAGAAAAAGCCAGAAATGCCTTGGCGCAATATAGACCTGGTTTTTTTGACAGATTATTTAATCTTGAAAAAGAGAAACGAACAAAACTCATAGCAGAAATTGAAAAAGCAAAGGAAAACGATGATGTTTGCCACAAAAAAAATATCGAGAAATGGGAAGAACAGTTATCTGTGTGGAAAGAAAATTACAGTTTAACCAAACGAGTGTTAAAATGTGATTCTGATGCTTTCGCGGAGGTCCTTAAAAAATATAATCCTTTTTCTGATATAGGAATACTCGGAACAGAAATATCTTTTAGAATTAATGATGATGGAATAATTGACACCACAATAAATATTGCTGGCGAAGAAGTCATTCCGAAAGAACACATTGGTGTATTAAAAAGCGGAAAGCTTTCTGTTAAACAAATGCCAAATGGTAAGTATTTTGAACTTTATCAAAATTACGTTTGCGGATGTGTATTGAGGATAGCAAAAGAACTTTTTTCTTTACTGCCAATCGATATAACAATTATTACTGCTATCGATAAGATATTGAATAGAAGCACTGGTCATAACGATTATAGAACAATTCTCTCTGTTGCGATTGAAAGAGACAAATTATATTCATTGAATATGGATTTAATTAAACCATCAGATAGTATGGAAAACTTTTTTCATCGTATGCTATTTCTCAAAACAAAGGGATTTCAAGAAATAAAACGTATAACAACTGCCGAACTTTAACTTTTTTTAGTTGAAAAAACTTATCGTTGTCATCAACCCACACCCCAGAAGTTTAGGCAGTCAGGAACCCTTTGAAAGCAGAAAAAGGTGCAGATTTATTTAATATTTAAGAGATTTATTTGAGATTGCCACATCGAACATCTGAAAAAATCAAACAATTGCCTGTTACCTTCCATACTGTAAGGGACTGTCTCTCGCTCCTGCCCTGCTTTTGAATTTCGTTCCCCCCCTTCTCCCGCCCTGCCTTGGAAAGTTATCCTCACTTTTCATGAAATGGGATAGTGTGACTTTTCTGGTGGTGGGGAATTGTTAGACGTCCAAGATTTTATACTGGGCAGGAAGAGAGATGGCGTCTATTTTTACTCAGGAAGTATACGTAACAAAATAAAAAAGGATGTTATGATATAATTCGTCATTAACTCCCTGTTTTTTCGACAAAAGAAAAAGGAGGCAGCCATGACCGAATTATTGTGCTCACTTAAGAATTTCTACTCTAGCGAAGCCACCGATCCAGTTCAGCAAGAACTGTGGTCAGTAGCATATTCCTCGTTTTACCATTCTTCATCCCGTACAGACTTATCTTCCTCGCCTAAATTATTTTTTTTGCCCCATGCCGGATTACTCCCTTTTCATCGTCCCACTGAAAAACGTCATGCACTTGATCTTTGTACTCGTCGGCTATGTGAAAGCGGGTTGCCAGGCACATTATATGGAATTGAGTATCTGCAGAAAAAATATAGGAATAACCTGGCAGCAGCTACCATCAAGCAATCCTGCGCTGTTGTTTTGTCTTTCCTCGCCTTTTTGAATGAGAGAAATAGAGACATTCTCAACCTGGTCAGACAGGACATTGAAGCATATGTGGAAAATGAGCAGGATCGGGGTTTATCGGTGGGGGCTGTCAGAACAAATCTGAGAGCCCTTTATACTTTCATCGGTTTTCTGGTGGAACAAGAACTCCTTCCCGCAGAAATTTTGCTCAAAAAAATACGAATCAAACCGCCGGAGATACTGGCTAAGGCGATTGCTCTAGAAGACATCGCGAAACTGATTGCGGAGATAGACAACATCCGAGACAAAGCCATGATCCTGTTACTGCTGCGAACCGGTATGCGAATTGGCGAATTGCTCAATGTAAAAATGTCTGACATCATTCTCCCGGAACAGAAGATTTTGATCTACCTGGGAGAAAAGAACTACCAGGGAAGAGCGGTCTATTTCAGTGATGATGCTGATCGGGCATTAAAACAATGGCTGCAGATACGAGAAAAGAATAGGGAATTTCTTTTTTACAGCCCACGCCGGGCAACAATCTGCTATGTGGCCGCCTGGAATATCATGAGGAAATACCTGGAAGCAGTCGGGTTAGCACATAAAGGCTATAGCCTCCATTGCCTTCGTCATACATTTGCAACTGATATGCTCAATGCCGGCTTACGCCTGGAAGTATTAGCGCAGTTATTGGGACACAAATCTATCGAGATTACCAGGCGCTATGCCAGGATGTCCGACATAACAAGGGAGACAGAATACTTTAAGGCAATGACAATCATAGAAACAGGAGGAAATCATGAATCTCACCGAGTCAATTCTCCGTTACAGGCGGTATTTGAAGAGAAGAAACTTGGCCTCTCACACGGTTAAAAATTACCTGCACAGATTAAAACAGTTCATGGTATGGGCTGCCGTTCCTGTTGAAGCCGTCGTAAAGCAGGATGTGAAGGATTATATCGATGTTCTTCTCGAAAAAAGATTGTCTGCCCAAACTATCAATGCGCATCTGATAGCGATACGCAGATTTTACAGTTATCTGAGAGACGAGGAAGAACTGCAAACGGTTAACCCGGTTATCAAAAAGCTGGCACTCAGACTCCCCAGCCCTCTCCCAAAACACTTACGAGACAGCGATGTTGAAATATTCCTCCACAGTATCAAGAAAAACAGGGATATGGCTATTTTTATGCTGATGCTGCGTTGTGGAATGCGGGTTGAAGAGGTGGCACATTTAACTCTTAACGCCATTGATTACCTGCGTAACCAAATCATGGTCAGAAGTGGCAAAGGAGCCAAAGACCGAGTTGTATATATCAGCGATGATGCGGCGGAAGCTTTGGCCGTATATCTCAAAAAAAGAGCAGTCACGAAAGAACAGAAAGTTTTTCTTGTAGAGAAAGGATGCTGCAAAGGCCAACCCTTATCTGTGCGCGGTATCCAGAAGCGAATAGAATATTATTCAAAAAAAAGTGGCATAGCTGTGTCCTGCCATAGACTTCGCCATACAATGGCCACTCAATTGCTCAACGCTGATGCCGATCTCGTTACAATTCAGGATATCCTGGGGCACAACTGTATTGAAACAACCCAACGGTATAGCAGGCTCTCTAACGTGAAGGCGCAGCGTGACTATTACACTGCCATGGACAAAGTTCTGAAGAAAACAGTGACGAAAACTACAGGGATTGCAAATTAGAGGGAGAACGCCGCTGCGGCAAAAGCCAATTGTTCCGACGAGCAATTTTTAGAGCCCATTCTCACAATTGGCTTTCCCCTCCGCTGGTGCGGAGAATAACCTTGACTTTCAATCAGAAAATGACAAAAATCATACACATGTAACTATTTAATCTAAATAGAAAAAACAGGCTTTGTTACGTATACTCAGGAAGAAGGTTAACCTTTGAGGTGTGCTTTCCAATTTAAGCTTGCCAAGGGATACCTCTTCAAACCGAAATGCTGATTTGAGTCAAGGCAGATAAAGAATCATTTTTGCTCCATTCGAAAGAATATTTAGTGCAGGAATCAAGATAATATCGTAACCATTTCATGTAGAAATGATGCCTGTTCGTTTCTATGCCATTTTCTGTCAGGAAAGCGGTATAACGAGTAACAAGATTGGCTGATAAATCGATCATGGAATGTTAACAGGCTTCTATATATCAATCAAAAAATCGGCCAATCCCTGGATACTGTTTTCGAAAGATCCGACTCCATTTTTAAAGGTTTTGTTATATGAAAATTACTTCATTCGCTTTAAAAAAATACCGACGACTGGTCGATGTAACCTTGGTGCTTGATGACAAAACAACTGTTCTTGTCGGCGCTAACAATAGTGGAAAAACGTCCTGTATTGGAGCGCTACACACATTTCTGAAAAGTCCGGAAAATCTAAAAGTCCGAGATATCTCGAAGTGTAATTGGAAGATAATCCAAAAACTGGGCAAAAACGTCGAACAAGAATTCCCCACTAGCGAGAAATTGCAGGAACTATCGGATCTTCTAGCCAGTTTATTGCCGAGTTTAGACATTCAAATCTCAGCGGAACCGAGTGAGGCGTACAAGGTCCGTGACATCCTCCCGGACTTGGAATGGAGCGGGGGGGCTCTAGCTGTTCGCATAACTTACGAAGCGACCGATATGTCCAAACTATGTCGTGAGTTCGTTGATACGAGAGGTGTAGTGTCCGAACACCCCGGAGATGTGAGTCTGTGGCCTAAAGATCTATGTGATTTTTTGGAGAAAGGCCAGAACTTCAGTAAGTTTATTAAGCAAAAACACCACATTTTGAGCAAAGGGGCAGAGCCTACAGCAAGCGAAGTGTTGCAGCCCCTCAAATCTGAAGCTTTGAAAAAGTTAATTCGAGTAGACGTTATATCCGAGCAACGCGGGTTAGGTGCTGAAGATAACACAGATCAAAAAGGACCATATTCAGAAAAGCAGCGGCTCAACAAGTTACTTCGTGAATATTATGAACGTATTTTGAACCCAGAAGATTTTCCGAAGGCCGACGACCTCAAAGTTTTGGGACAACAACAACAGTTAGAAAAAGATTTCACCACAAGATTGAATGACCAGTTTGAAGCTCCGTTCGAGGAGTTAAAAAGTATGGGCTATCCTGGTATAGGTGGTAATCCAGCTGTTGAAATTGCAGCAAAAATTAGCGGAACTGATGCTCTACAAAAATCTTCATCGGTCCGATATCGTTTTGACAAAGAGGATGATGAATTTCTACCCGAAAGTTATCTAGGGCTTGGCTACCAAAACCTCATATATCTGACCTTCAGACTTCTGGAATTCCGTGATAAATGGATGCGCGTTGGCAAATCGGCTTCTTCAGTGGACAACATTGATGAGCATATTGAGCCAATTCATTTGGTTTTGCTTGAAGAGCCGGAAGTTAATCTTCACGCGCAAGTCCAGCGCGTGTTTGTATCGAAAGCTTATGATACTCTGCGGAAACATCCCGATTTGCGCAACCAGGAAACCAAGAAAGATAAGTCTGAATTCCAGACACAACTCCTTATTAGCACGCACTCCAGTCATATTATCGATGATATTGACTTCAAGGATTTACGTTACTTCCGTCGAAATGAAGCGAATAAGTCCATCGCAATGGACCATACATCAATTGCAAATATGTCAGAGCTTTTTGCGAAGGCGAAAGATGAGCTTCTGTTTGTAAGGAAACACTTGAAGCTCACTCATTGCGACATCTTCTTTGCCGACGGCGTTATATTCGTTGAGGGGCAAGCTGAGCGACTTCTGGTGCCCGAGTTCATTTCCAATAGCTTTCCAGGTTTGTCGAATCGGTACATCTCTATGCTCGAGGTCAGCGGTGCACACACGCACAAATACAGAGAATTAGTCGAGAAGCTTGGTGTCGCAACTTTGGTATTTACAGATCTAGATTCTGTTGATCACGAGGGGAAATCTTGTTTTCCGCAAAAGGGTTCAAATCAAAAGACCAGCAATGATACTTTGAAGATCTGGCACCCAAAGAAAGAAGCGTTGGATGACTTGGTGGCCTTACCCCACGCGGAACATGCTACAACAAGCCAAGGTGCGCCTCTTTACATTGCCTATCAAAAGCCGACACAGATTTCAGGGAAGGAAATTTTATCCCGCACCTTTGAAGATGCGTTGATTTTGGCGAATTTCGAGGATGAATATTTCCAGAAGAAAAAAAGCATTAAAGATGCGAAAACTGATTTTGAAAGCGACGCTAAATCGTTGTCGGAGTCTCTTTATGACTATGTGCAAGGTTTAAAGAAGGGTGACTTTGCCTTCAATTGCCTCTTCCATCTCGCGGGCGAGGAGGCCAATAGCTTCAATTCCCCTAAATATATGAGCGATGGTCTTAAATGGTTGGAAGTTCAGCTTACACCAAAAGCTTAGGGGGAACTCATGTCAAAAGAATTTTACTTGGCGGAAACCAAACCTATCGATCATGACAATAGCGTTGATCAAGGTATCCAGGAGTGCCTACGCATAGGTTCGGGGAAAAGCTTCATCACCTTTGCGGGGGCGGGATCAGGTAAAACCTACTCCCTAAAAGAGGCTCTTGATTTTCTAAAAGAAGGGTATTCTGGCGATTTTGTTCGTCAAGGAAAGCAAATCGCGGTCGTTACCTTTACGAACAACGCAGCAGACGAAATCAAGGATCGGATTGAGAAAAATCCGATCTTTGCGGTTTCGACGATTCATAGTTTTTGTTGGTCAGCTATTGCCGGTTTTAATGAAGACATTCGCAAATGGTATCTGGAGAAAATTCCTGCGGATCTTGCCGAAGTCGAAGATTTGGAAAGGCGTGGCCGCGCAGGGAAGGCTTCTGATGCTCGCAAAAGGACTATCATCCGTCTGACGGAAAAGATGGAATGGTTAGCGGAACCACGCTCATTTATTTACGACCCAAACGGAGTCAACTCCTCTCAAAATTCGCTGTCGCACGCAGATGTTTTAAAAATTTTTTCCCACTTTTTGACCACCAAACCAATGATGGCCGAAGTCATAATAAACAAGTTCCCTTTCATGTTCATCGACGAAAGTCAGGATGCTAACAAGGACGTAGTGAATGCATTTTTTGAGCTGCAAGATGCCAAATCGGATAACCTTGTCATAGGCTTGTTTGGAGATACGATGCAACGCATCTTTGGCGGGGGCGAACCTGATCTGGGTAAGACTAAGCCAAATGGTTGGATCACTTTCGATAAGAAAATGAACCATCGCTCAGCGCGGCGCATCGTTGGTTTGGGTAATCAAATCCGTAGGGAAGATGATAAACGCGAACAGTTTGCCCGAGATGGAGCGGCAGAAGGTTACGTTCGATATTTCTTACTGCCGCACGGTGTTTCAAACAAAGATGAAGTCGAAGCGAAAATTCGGGAGACTATGGCGGAAGTTACGGGTGACGCGGACTGGACAGATACTCAATCCAAAGAAACCGCTATCTTACTTTTGGAACATAAAATGGCTGGTCATCGGCTAGGCTTTGATGATCTTTGGGACAAGCTTTCAAAATCAAACAAAATTAAAGATCGGATTTCTGAAGGTGAAAATACCGAGCTGAACTTTTTCTCTAGCATTGTTTTTCCTATGGCTGAGGCGAGCATGAAGGAAAGACGAACCGAATTGATGTCTATCTTGAGAGAAAGGAAGTCGCCGCTTTTGGAAGCCAGTGTGCTTGACGCTAACAAGGACGATCCGCTCGCGCTAGCCCGAGCTGCGGAACATGCGTTTAGAGATGTGGTTTCAATTGATAAGGTTAGCTTTCGCGCAGTTCTAGAAGTGCTTGCGGGACATATGCTGCTGAGAATTCCAACAAAATTGCAGTCTTTTGTAGCAGCTTCTGAAAAAAGTGAGGTTGTATCAGATCCAGACCAAACAGGAGCCATACTGGAGGTTGAGGTAGAACCTGAAGAGCGGGATGAAAGCGAGATTGCTGCTTGGGCTGAAGCCTTGGAGACCGATTTCTTTCAAATTCGAAACTATAAGGATTACATTGATGGGAACTCAGTTTTTCGAACCCATCAAGGCGTGAAGGGCAACGAATTCGAGCGTGTTATGGTTGTCATGGATGATGATGAAGCAGGCGGGTTCTCATTTTCTTACGAGCAGTATTTTGGCGCGAAGGAGCTTTCTCAATCAAGCCAAGAAAAACGGGATGCGGGTGAAGAAACTGGTTTGGATCGAACCCGACGATTGTTCTATGTCACATCCACACGGGCGAAGAATAGCCTCGCACATGTGATTTATACATCCGATGTGGGCAAGATAAAGGCAAATCTTATTGAAAGGAAATTTGCGCGAGAAGGTGAAATTGTTGAGTTTTAAGGAAACAAGGCTCGATTCTTACGTTCCGACATTTAACAATTAAATCAAGTTGACCCAAAGGGCCCCGTTTGTTGGCTTTTCGCAGTTTCGTGTTTACGTACTTTTTGCGTAATCCCATTTCCCATTTGGGCAACTTATTAGGTCGTTGACCGAAACACCCCCGGGTGATTATTGGAGGTATGAAAAAGTGCGCCCTTCGCAGTATTCGCTGGAAAAACCAACAGACTTCGCCAAAAAACTACCGTACTATTGCAACGAGATCCGTCAGGTTGTCAGCGCTAATCAAGATCTGGCTCGATGCTCTGCTGCCTACCGGCATGGCCATGGCATCTTCGGAGAGCCAGACTACTCAACCATGTTCTCTATAACAGGGGCATTTCAACTTTTAGATCTCTCCCAGCTAGGTACAGGTCGTGCATACTTCCTCAACAAGACAGGCCGTCTCCTCAAGAAGCGAAGTCGTCATCTCCTCCGCGGTCCACGATATCTTGCAGCCGTTGACCCCGGATTATCAATTCCACAAAAAATCGAAATCTTAATCGAAGATCTATATGACGCACTCGAGCACATAAGAAATGTATCAGTTGATTCAATTGATAGACCCCATCTTGAGCTTGCTCCAATAATTGACTATGCAAAAAACTCTGTTCTGACTTTAACAAACGCCTTTCTCCACAACGAGAAACGCGGCACGGCAGATATCTTTGACGAAGGGTACTGGGACTTACGTACTAAACTCATTGACTTTGGCATGACCTTGACCGTTGCCTACTATCGGTCCCTAATCAATACATTGCGCCCAACAGCAATTAAAGAATTGGCTAATCTTGACATTACACCTATTCTTCATGTAGCTGCTTCCCTAAATCAGGAGTATAGGGAATATACGATCTCATCGCGAGACATCGTTCGCCCCGAGGCTTCCAATCCTTTGATATTTCTCGCTTTCGCTTCGGTTCTTCGTAATAGAATTCGGGGCGTTGACCTAGTTGTCGGAATGCCATCGGGTGGTACAGAAATCGCCTTCCTAATTTGGCATATTTTTTCTCAAAGGTCGAAAAATACACAATGTGTGCTGCTCCCCATCTCTTTTCATTCAATGTACGTTCAGTATGGAGAAAAATCAAAACCTGAATTAGCATTGCCCGCTTATTGGGATCGCCACAGTCTTGCCAACTGCACAAAGCGAATCCTTGTAGTAGATGACAATTCTTCGAGTGGCACAACTCTTCAAGCCGTTGCGGACTCAATTCGGGTGAATGTGAGTCCTCATGTCATAGTCGCTGTCGCTGAGGCAGATATTATGCGATCTCAGTTAGATAAAAATCGGCTCGACAAAAGGACTCATTACGCACATCAATCTGTATTTAGGTATTCTGTCGGGGTTCTACCGGTCTCGAAGAGAATATGGCGCAAGCATGACCTAAAAGAAGTAACCGAATCGCGAGACATGTCCTCCCACTATGCCACTCTTGCTAGTCAGGCTCTCTACGCTATGGTGAGCAGGATAAAGTACGAAGTTTTTGCTGAGGAGGCTCGCAACCCTTTCGCTCGCAAAGTCGCTGAGCCTGAATGGGAAAATACAAATGTGTGTCAAAGCTTTAAGTATACGCCGCTATCAAATTTTCACCTCATTCCTATTCAGTGGAAAGGCGTGATGTTCCCATCAGTAGAGCACGCCTACCAGATGTCAAAGTTCTACGCCAATGTTAGTAAAAAGCTCCCTTCAAATGTCGTAAAGAAACTTGCAGCCAAGTTCGAAAACTTGGTGCCTGATCTTTTCGAAATCTTCAAGTCATCATCACGAAAGCCCTCTGAAATAAAGCGTATTGCCAATGATCTGGCTAAGTTAGGTCTAGTTCGGGCCGACTGGGATGCTGTTCGCGTTGAAATCATGATCGAACTCCTATTGAAAAAGTTTTCCCACCAAAAGATGAAGAACTATCTGATCCAAACAGAGCCTCAGTATCTCGTCGAAGGCAATGATTGGGAAGACACATTTTGGGGGGCGTGTCCGGAACGCGACAAGCTCCGAGGAAGAAATGTGCTCGGATTGATTCTAATGAATATTCGATCAAAAATAACTTCGGGCGAGCTATAACACGGAGTGTTTCGGTGAACTGTATAGTGCTTAATAGCCGCATCATGACCGATGATGCAAGGAAATTGGCCGCGACGTTACCCGGCAGACTGAATTCCGGAAACAGTATGCTGGATTTCAACCATAACATTCTGCAGACAAGCTGCAGATGTTCTCGTCAACCTCTAAGATTGCCAAATCGAAGATTATCATAAGAGCAAAAAGTCAAAGGTTAGTCTTTCTACTGTTGCTATTAAGTAGGGGATTTGCAGGGGAAACTGAATACCCGATAATGTTTCATCTGCTCCATTAAATCACGCAAAATACCCTCAAAAAACCCTATTCCCGGCCCTTGACCGGGCATTTTTTTGATGTTAAATGAAACAAAACTTACGAATTGTTTCAGGTGATATTATGGCTAATTTTTTCCCCGAAATGTCCCTTTTTGATGAAAACGGCAAGCGGCTCTATCTTACCGACACGGAGCGCCAGCTTTTTCTCGATGCCTCCAAACACGAGACCAGAGAAAACCGGGTTTTCTGCTCTGTCCTGCATTACACCGGCTGCCGACTTTCTGAAGCTCTGGAACTTACCCCGCGGCAAATCTCCATGCAAGACCAGGCGGTAATCATCAGGACCCTCAAAAAAAGAAAGCACGATAAACAGGGGAGGGAGAAAAAACCTCAATATCGCTCTGTTCCCGTGCCCCCCAGTGTGGTTGATTTTTTTGATTTAGTGTTTGATCTTCGGCGCCGGCAGCACAAGAATAATGACCAGCCCTTTTGGACTATGAGCAGGACATCCGCCTGGCGAATGGTAAAAAAGGTTATGGAGCGGGCCGGGATCAGCGGCCCCCAGGCCACCCCTAAAGGCCTGCGTCACGGTTTCGGGGTTGCCATGGTCACAAGCGAAAATCCTTTACCCCTCTACATTCTGGCCGATCTCATGGGCCACTCTTCGACGGCCACAACGGAAATTTATACGCGGGTCCTTGCCGGCGAAAAACAAAAAATGGTTTTGCAGGCCTGGAAAGGATAAAGGGGACAACTTTCTTTGGAAATATATTGACCTCGGTGGATGAAATGGGTGGCCAATCCAAGTTAATCTTCAATAATGCAATAATGCAAGCCTGGCCCTATTACTCGCGGGATAAAGACCGATGAAGATCAGAAGACTAATAATCAAAAATTTTCGCGGCATCAAAGAACTCGTTTGGGATCTTCCTATTGAAAAGGTCTTCTGCTTTATCGGGAAGGGTGACTCATCCAAGTCTACCATTCTGGATTGCATTCGTTATGCCTTCTATCCCAATTGGAACCTATCCGTAAGTGATTCCGATTTCCATAATTGCAAAACAGATAATCCAATAATTGTTGAGGTGTCTATTGGCGATCTCATTGATGAATTCTGTTCATTGAATAAATATGGGCAGCATATGAGAGGTTGGGATGCCACAAAACTAACCCTTTCGGATGAGCCAGATGATCACCTTGAAAAGGTCTTGACGGTTCAACTAACAGTCGAGAAAGACATGGAGCCCAAGTGGCGTGTGGTTTCTGATCGGAATCCTGAAGGAGTGGAGTTCAAAACAGCAGATAGAAACAAGGTCGGTGTTGGCTTGATTGGCACCTACAGTGAAAAACAATTTTCTTGGGCGAAAGGCACAGCCCTAGCCAAACTGACTGATGATCAGAGCTTGACTGAATCACTGGCCAACGTGTCCAGAACTGCCAGAAGCTCACTTGATGACAATCGTGCCGTAGCTCTCAAAAATTTCGATGAGGCTGCACAAAAGTCTCAGGGCGTGGCAAAGCTACTTGGTGTTCCTGTTCTAGACGCATACAAAGCGCACCTTGACCTCAACTCAATCAACATCAAGATTGGTGGGTTGGCTCTTCACGATGGAAATATCCCGCTGAGGCAGTTGGGCTTGGGGTCACGTCGAATGCTTTTGTGTGGTATTCAAAAATTGAGGCTTGAAGAAGGACACATCACACTTTTTGATGAGGTGGAGTTCGGTCTTGAACCTCATCGCATTGCTCGCCTCATTAAGCACATCAAAGAAGACCAAGCGGGGCAGTATTTCTTGACCACGCATTCTCCCATTGTTCTCAGAGAGCTCACTGTCAAAGATCTCCATATCGTTCATAATAATGGTGGGGTCGTCCAGATAATTTCAGCCTCGGACAAGAACCTTGAGGAACACGAAGTTCAAGGCAAAATCCGATCAAGCGCAGAAGCTTTTCTTGCCCAAAAGGTAGTGATCTGTGAAGGAGCTACGGAAGTCGGCTTCCTGAGAGGCTTTGACGATTATCAGCTAAGTGAAGGAAAAGAACCGTTCTCTTATTATGGCGTTGCACTCCTGGATGTTGGGGGAGCGAGCAAAATCAAAGGTATGGCACAAGCCTTCAATTCACTGTCCTATCCGGTTACTGTGCTGGCTGATGGAGATGCACTTGAGCAGTTTTCGGAAGCTGATGAGATGTTGTTGATTGGACTTGGGGTCAACGTTCAGATGTGGTCTGACCGGCTCTCCCTTGAAGAGAGGGCGATGACAGATTTGCCTTGGTCCTTTGTTTTGAAGTCGGTGAGACTGGCAAGTGAGGAACTTGGGTTTCCGGTGCAAGACAATATCAGCTCTGCTCTTAATAAAGCTCTTGATCAGCATGACATTGGAACTTGGATTGAAAGTCCGGAACTAAGAACTGCCATTGGTCAAGCAGCAAAGAAATCAGGATGGTTCAAAGATATTACAAGAGGCGATCTGTGGTTTAAGAAGATTTCTACTGCCTTCGCCGATGCTGGGTTTCAAAAAACGGATTTAGCTGTAAAGCTGAACAAACTATGGCTATGGGCAGAAAATGCCTGAGAACCTTCCCAAGACACTCGCAGAATTCCCATCCAAGGGCTATATTATTGCTCCTGCGGGATACGGGAAAACTCACCTCATCGCCTTGGCAGTTAAAGCGGCCAGCCATCGGCAGCTGATCTTGACCCACACTTTTGCAGGTGTGAATTCAATCAAGACCAAGATGAATTTGTTGGGTGTACCTTCGTCAAGGTATCAGGTGGACACGATAGCAAGTTGGACTCTTCGGCTGTGCCTTGCCTATCCAAAGACTTCAGGCTGGAAGGTAGACAATCCTTCAGGAAAGCAATGGAACAAGCTCTATAAATCCTGTCATGGATTGTTGGCAAAGGAGTTCATCCGCCACGTGGTTTCATCAACTTATTCAGGTTTTTATGTAGACGAATATCAGGACTGTTCAGAGCTTCAGCATGCGCTTGTATGCTCTTTGGCTGAGTTCCTGCCATGTAGGATTTTGGGTGATCCACTACAAGCCATTTTTGATTTCGCTGACAAGCCTGTAGATTGGGAAACTGACATCTATCCTCATTTTGAATGTTTGGGTCAGCTTGAGATTCCATGGCGTTGGCATAATGCTGGAGCTCATGAATTTGCTTCCTGGTTGAAGGAAGTAAGAGCTGCTTTGGTTGCAGGTCAGAAGATTAATTTGGGTGTGCCATTGCCAAAGAGTGTGAAAAGCATTGCAGTTGACCTGCATGATTTTTCAAACCCAAAACGGTATACCTTGTTCTATAAATTCTTAAAAGATGCGGCGACAGTGATTGCCATACAATCAGGTGATCAGCAATCCAAAAATAAGACACACGATCTCGCTCGGGCATTGGCAGGGAAATTCTCTTCTATTGAGGAAGTGGAAGGGAAAGACCTATTCTCATTCATTAATAAATTACAGTCGGCAAAGACGGTGAATGCAGGATTTTTATTGGCTTTGAACTTCGCCAAGAAATGTTTCACTGGAGTAAATAAAACACTCGTTGCGGGAACCATGAGGGGGGAGTCCGCAAAACAGACAAAGGCCACGAAACACCCCTTGATTTTGGATGCTGCGAACTCCTATCTAGCTGATCCAACAAGTAAGAATCTCCGGATTTTTTTTTGCTTGGTCAGAGATAACCCAGAGACATTTACCTATCGAAGGGACTTGGTCAATCGGTTTCTGAATGTGTTGAGAATTCACATCGATGGAGGAGATTCAACCCTCCTTGAATCGGCTCATGTATATCAGAGAGAATTCAGACACTCGGGTAGACCGATCCGACACTCCAAACTAATTGGAACCACTCTACTTGTAAAGGGGCAGGAATATGATCATGCGATTATTCTGGACGCTGATTCGCTTGACATGAAGGAACTCTATGTTGCAATGACTCGGGGGGCGAAGTCGCTAACTATAATTACCCAAAACGATTCGCTTCCTATAGCCTAAGCAAGAAGGACTATTGCCTGAGTGGGGTCAGATCTGCTATTGGCTTTTCTTAATCAAAGCAAAGCCAATATAGTTCCCTAAGAGATTTATCCAGGATGTTGGGAAAGATGTTGGCCATAGCAGTATGCAGATACTCCGCAATTTGCGCTACCTGAAATTTGAATAGTGATTGTGCGCTGGTGATATTGGCTGGAGTTTGATGCGGTGTTATCCAGTTTTCTGGTTATCGCTTGTTAAGCATACATAAGGGTGTTGCAAAGATCGTCGTAACTGTTTGTAAATAGGCCGAAAACCGCAAAACAGGTTTTTCGAACAAAACGGCGTTATTTCAATAAGATACATGAGACTTTTCAACACCCTTTACATCACTAAGCCAAACCAAACAATCGCTGCTGACTTCAATAATTAAAACAGGAATCATATACACAATGAATATCCTTCAATATGAATCAAAAATCTGGGCAACTGCGGATTTGTTACGTGGCTGCGGCATTAAAGAATCCGAATGGCCATCCTTCATGATGCCATTTTTCGCTCTGGCCATGATTGAAAGCCGCCTTGTGCGCATGTTTGATGAGCTCAAGGCCGAAATTGGCGAAGAGGCATTCAACCGCATAGATAAAAATGACTTGTACGACATGATTCGAGACAAAGGCCAGGGCTATAACATCTTCATTTTTGAAAAAAATCAGTCGTTAACCGACATCTGCAAAAACGACAAATCGTTTGACATTGACTTTGAAGCCTACCTTAAGGGCTTTGATGGAGAAACCAAAGACCTACTCGGGGTGGACTCTACCGACGGCGAAAAATTTCTTGATATCAAAGGCGTGATCACCAAGCTCAAAGCCAAAAAGGTCTTGTTGGGCTACACTAAATTATGGGCAGAGATTGACCTTAAACCCTTCAACAACTCTGAAATCACCACCCTGGAAGAACACATCAAACGCAAGTGGGCGGATATCTCTGCCGAAACAGCCGGGGAGCAATACACCCCTGACGATGTAATTGCATTGATTGCCGAAATCATTGCCTCCAAGATTGAAGAATCAGACACCTTGTTAAAAATTTATGATTGTACCTGCGGCGGCGGCAATATGCTGTTTGGGGTTGAAGACCGCATTAACAAAAAAATTAAACGAATGACTCAAACCTTTGGTCAAGACTGGAACGACGCACTCTACGCACTTTCCAAGATTGAAAGTCGCTTTCGTCCCGATTCCAAAATTGAACATGGCAACACCCTGGTGGACGACAAGTTTTATAACGATGAATTTGATGTTGTCGTTGCCAATCCACCCTATGGCGTGAGCTGGAGTGGCTACGCTAAAGACATCAACAACGACAAAACCGAACGTTTTAAATACCTACCATCAATCTCAGATGGACAATTGCTGTTTATGCAGCACCTCATCTCCAAGCTCGACAGCTCCGGCATGGGTGTGGTTGTACACAATGGCTCGACCCTTTTTAGTGGCGATGCAGGTTCCGCAGAAAGTAATATCCGGAAATGGATGTTAGACAGCGATATTGTTGAAGCAGTGATCCAACTGCCCACTGATGAATTCTTTAACACCGGCATTTACACCTATTTGTGGGTGTTGAACAAAAACAAACAACCACACCACAAAAACAAGGTGATGCTAATTAACGCCAGTGAAAAATTCAAACCGCTGAAAAAGAACAAAGGTTCCAAACGCAAAAAGATTGATATAGCCAGCCGCCTGGACATTGTCGCCACCCTCACTGCATATCAGGATAACGACTATGCCCGGGTCTTTGAAAAAGAATTCTTCTATTTTAATAAACAAGCCATCATGCTCACCAATGTGGATGAACAGGGTAACAGCTTTGAATCTCAATTACCGTTTGTTACCAATACAAAAACCGGAGAAATCAAAAGAGCAGCCTCTCTTAAAGTAGACCCGATAAAACTGAGTAACGGCGAGCGTGAACTAACTCAATTTACAATAATGTCCTTTGACCAGGAGCAATACGCCTCACTTGTCGATTATTTCGAGCAAGACATTAAACCCTTTATTGCCAGCTTAGATTATAAAGAACAATCCCTGGTCGTCACTACGAGCCACGGGCAATACCTTTTTGATACCGAGCAAGAAACCTTGATCAAGAAAACTGCTGGAAACGTTGAAACCTTGGGATGTGGCAAAATTGTGATCAAATCCTCACTGAAAAAAGCGGCTAAAAAACTCCCAGAGCGCATTGAAATCAGCGTTGAGCTCATGCCCGATTATCAAAAAGATTACGAGATTATTCCTTTTCATAAAGACGAAGCGGAAAACCAGGTGGCCATTGAAGCCTTTACGGCGAAATACATCAACAAACCCTTTGAATATTTGGAAAACGTGGTGGGTGTGGAGATCAATTTTAACAAGATTTTCTACAAGCCAGAGAAGCTGCGGGAAGTGAGCGAGATTTTGGGAGAAATTGCCGCGTTGGATGAGGCGTTGAAGGTGTTGGAAGTGGGGCTAGCGTTATGAGTTCTGTTGAATTTGACCGATATGATACTTATGAAGACAGCGGTGTTGAGTGGTTTGGAGATATTCCTCGACATTGGAAAATATCTCATCTTAAGAGATTCTGCAAAAAAATAACTGATGGAGCTCATACATCACCAGATTTATTATCAAATGACTATCCTTTTCTAACGGTTGTAAATCTTAATAATGGAAAATTGGATTTCGATAATTGTCTATTTACATCTTATGTTGATTACGAAAAATTGGTTCGTAATGGATGTCAGCCCAAAAAAAATGACGTGCTATACAGCAAAGATGGAACCATATCAGAAACAGCCGTGATAGATGAGGATAGAAATTTTGTGGTTGGATCTTCTTTTATTATTGTTCGCCCCAATTTAAAAATTAGTAACCCTGCCTACCTTTGCTATTTTTTAACGTCGCCTATAATGCGTTATCAGGCTCAGATTTACGTTAAAGGAGCAAGTTTACCTAGAATTTCTATTTTTAATATTACTAAACTCATATCAATTGTCCCATCACTTCCTGAACAACAAACCATCGCAGTCTACCTCGACACTAAAACCGCGAATATCGACCGCCAAATAGACCTGCTCACCCAAAAGGCAACACAGTACGCCAAGCTAAAACAATCCCTTATCAATGTAAGCGTTACTCGTGGATTAGATAAAACTGTAGCCATGAAAGACAGCGGGGTTGAGTGGATAGGTGAGGTGCCGGCCCATTGGGAGGTGAGGAGGATAAAAGATCTTTTTGTTGAATCTAAAGCTAGGAGCACAACTGGCGATGAACTTCTTTTGTCAGTCTCGGAATATACAGGAGTTACGCAAAAACATGATAATGTTGGCGAAGATAAATTTGTCAGCCGAGCTGAAAGCTTGGTTGGTTATAAAATCTGTAAAGTTGGCGATATTGTTATAAACATAATGCTTGCGTGGAAACGCGGCCTTGGTGTTTCACCATTTTATGGAATCGTCAGTCCATCCTATGCGGTATATGTTCCATTAAATATGGTTAACTCCGCTTTTTTTCATTACTTACTTCGTGCTGAAGATGCCATCGCAGAGTTTAAGCGAAACTCGACAGGTATTATTGAATCCCGTCTTCGTCTGTATGCCGATAGTTTCTATGCCTTGTCAGTAGCCGTTCCTTCATTTGAAGAACAACGAGTCATTGCTAATTATCTCGATGAGAAAACCGCACACATTGACAGCATTATCCAAACCATTAACACCCAAATCGGCAAACTCAAAGAGCTGCGAAAAACGCTGATTAACGATGTCGTCACCGGCAAAATAAAGGTCGTGTAAAAGGAGAATGCCGCATGAACGAACTCCACCTGCAAGATAAGTTTTTAATCCCTTTTTTTCGGGATGTCTTGGGCTACCAGGAAGTGAAAGCGAATACCGTCACCCAATCGCTGATTATTGAGGAAGACTTGCAGTCATTTATCTCGAGTACCGAGCTGAATAAAAAGCCATACGAAACCCTGTTGAGAAAATACCGTGGCAACGAAAAAAAATTACTCAAGGAGCTGATTGAACTCATTCAAGAGCGCATCGCCAGTAGTCGTAATATGGCCTTATTTATCAATGCCAATAAGTCCATCACCTTGCAGGGCGTTAAGCTGCATTTGTTTTACCCCAGCGACAGTGTGATTCATGGCAATACACTGTTTGATGAAAATATATTTTCTGTGGTGCAGGAACTACCCTATAAATACAACTACCAAGGCGTGCAGATATTCTCTTTTCGCCCGGATATTGTTTTATTTGTGAATGGTATTTTTTTGGGCTACAGCGAATTAAAATCCAACTTCACCAATCAAAACGCCATCAAGAATGGCCGTGGCAAGGTCATAAAAGATTATTTTGAGGCCGTGAAAGTCTATCACCATCATATTGATAGCAATGCCATGTTGAGTGATAACGAAAAACAAGGTTACCGCAAAGACTTCCTCAGGATTTTTGAAAAGGCAATTCATATCACCACCACTGATATTGGTGAGACCTTTGTGATTCGAACCATCGCAGATTATTTTGATGAGATGTTAGCCACCTGCCGCGAAGGCAAGTTTGACAGGGAAGAGCTTGAAAAAAAAGCACACGGCGTATTTAAGCCCTATCCGCTGCTAAATCCCGGTGCCGACAAAAAAGACAAGCTGAAAGAGCTGTTCACAGCCCACTATGGCAAGTTTTATCTTGAAAAAGAGATCTTGTATTACAACTTTATTGAGCGCGATGTCATCGTTGCCAAAGGCGTGAAAGAGGTCAAAGACGAGAAGGGGCATTTAATATCGCCACGCCCCAAGCAGAAATTTGGCACCGATAAAATTATGGCCAAAATTGATGAGTTTTTGGCCCACGAACACGATCCAGATTACTTTGAAAAACTATTACAAAAACAGTTGGCAGGCGTTGGTGAAGCCCAAATAAAAGAGCTCCTGGAAAAACGCAAAGCCTATTCCAACAATAAAAATGTCTATTCTCTGCTGATGCAATACGCAGCCGGGTTTGGTAAATCCAATATCATTGGCTGGTCTGCATTGCAGCTCAAAGATATCCGACGCAATGGTGAATACGTTTACGATAAAATCATGATCGTTGTGGACCGCCTGCAACTGCGAAGTCAGATTGATTCATTGATGCTGAATATGAACATCGACAAACGTATGATCAAAGAAGCCACCAATAAAAAAACCTTTCAAGAGGCACTGGCCTCTGATACTCGCTTGGTGATTGTGAACTTGCAAAAATTTGGCGCAGTGCGCGAGATGCTGGATGCAGAAATTCTGAAAAAGCTGTCTAAAATGCGCATTGTTTTTCTAATTGATGAGATTCATCGTTCCAATAGTGGCGAACAGCATGAAGAAATGGTGAGTATCTTCGACGAACTGCAAAGCCCATTTGATAATGCAGCCTATGCCGCTGCAAGTACCAAAAAAAACCTGATTATCGGCTTTACCGCCACCCCAGATGATCATACGCTGGCACGTTTTGGCGAATTCAGCGGCTATGCCGAAAGCGAAAAACTTTGGCGACCTTTTGACAGCTACACCATGAAAGAAGCTATTGATGACGGTTTTATCTTAAATCCACTAAAAAACATTGTGCCTGTTGCATCCAAGATGTTGTTTGACTTACCAACTAATCCGCTGGAAGGGTTCACGGAACAAGAATTCAAGGACGCGCAAAAAAAGCAAATCTATGAAAATCGTGATCGTATTGATGCTATAGCGAAGTACGTCGCCGACTTGTTGGTGAAAGATGTGTATCGCCAAATTCGTGGCACAGGAAAAGCGATGCTAGCGGTCTATTCCATAAAAGCAGCGATTGCTTATCAAGCAGCGGTAACCAAGTATTTTAAAATCTTGGTGCAAGAACCCAAATATGCCAAGTATGCAGATGCACCGATTCATGTGGTGTATTCGAATAATCAGGACGAGCAAAGTGCCACGGGTCTGAATGATGGCTTGACCGAAGAAAAGGTGTTGGAAAGCTTTGCGCTGAACAAAAATGGGTTGATGATTGTGGTGGCAAAGCTGCAAACTGGCTTTGATGAAAAAAAACTGCACACCCTCTTTCTGGATAAAGAAATAAAAGGCATCGCTGCCATTCAAACCATTTCTCGCGTCAATCGCACCGCTAAATATAAGAACGACTGCAAGATTGTCGATTTCTCGTATGACAATGTGAATGTGCAAAACATTAAGGATGCTTTTGAGCACTTCTCTGATGTGGTGGTAAGTGACTTTGACCCGTTTGGCGACAAGAAGGTCTTAGATGTTCTGCTGACAATGCTCAAAAAATCAGGCAGTTTTGATAGGTTTTTTACTTTATTCATGGGGATATATAAGGATGCCGTCAAGCGCGATGACCCCGAAAGCTATTTGGATTACGAAAGCAGCTTGAAAAAATATATCGCCGCGAACCCCGACCACACCGCAGACATCAAAGCGAAGGCCGCACAGTATTTCACTATCCTCAATCGTATTGAATATGTGATTGAGCTAGATGCCAAGTACAGCGAGCCGAGCTTTTTATTCTTCTGGCGTAAGTTCAATACGCTCTACAATATGATGCACCGCAGCGAGGATGTGAAAGACCCTATTGAGGTGTATTTTGACAATCAGATTGGTATTGTTGAAGTTGTCGCCGAAGAGTCAAAGAAAAAGAAAAAGAAACCCACAGAAGTTGCAACAGGGACACCTCCTGGCCCTGGCGGTCAATTTGATATTCTCGCCATTATCGCAGCACGGAATGAAAAAGAAGCCAAAACGGGAACGCTGATTCAGGAATTTGAAACCAAGATTCTGGACTTCTTTAGCTATGTGCGTAGCGCCATCGAAGGCGAGCGTCTGATCGTGAAGATCAAGTCGCATGTATCTGAAACTGAAATCTATGATGACTTTGCAAAAATATACCGCCGCTACAAAGCTTTGAACAGACAAATAGTTGGGGATTACTTCTTTAAAGAAACCGAAGACCTGGTTGATAAACTCTGTGATGATTTTGAGGTGACGGTTCGTGACGCTTCGTGAATGAAAAAGATTCTAAAAAAAATCAAAAGTCCATATATCAATATTCCTGCTTGTCCATGGAAGTTGTCTCAGGGCAAAGTAAACATCTCTCCCTACTATACACCCCAAGATTTGAAACAAAATACGGGATTGCAATCACCACCCCAGCGAGTTGCGGCCCGATCAGGCCGGCGCCGGTCTCGATGACGGGAAATCTGATTGCAGAATTTCCAGGTCCGGAGCAGCCAGGGCGATCAAAATGCAATCAAAAAAAAGAGATTGCCGGCAACCTGGTTAGCTGGTGATTGCATGAACATTCATATCTCACCCTCTCAGGAAAATCTTCTGCTCAGAGCAAAATATAAAAGGCAGAGCCAACTGAATGACCCTGCCATTCACACGCCGCACACAACATGTGGAATCTTCCGTTCGTTTGCCGTAATTGTGTTGGAGAAGGCCAACGTGCTCGCTGGAATTTTGTCGGAGTATTTGCGGAAAGTTGTGTTGTAGAAGTTTCTCAAAATGAAACCTCCGAACGTGAGTGGCCCAAGGGGAGAACAGACCGGTATGCGGCAATTCTCATACTGACCTAGCGTTAGGTGGGAATACGGATGATGAACATCTACGAATTTTTCCGGGTCGTCGCTGAAGTCGAAACGGACGGGGAAAGGAACGATATTTCTATCAATAACATCGGCGTAAATCTCATCATCAAGATAAACTTCTGGCTCGTTCTGAAAATGCTCAAGGTCTGGGGACGGGAAATATGAAAGGGAATGTTCACAGATGACTCTGTCCCTAAACCGGTAGCGGAGTGAAATCAATGCACCATCCAGCATCTTAATGTTGAAGCACCGGGCTTTCTCCAGCTCGCCATAGATGTCACGGTAAGCCACATTCTTTAATGCCACGCTCATGCCTGCGGCGGTGCTCACAGTAATTTCGAACACCGCATTGATGTTGCCGTGTGTGGCTGGGAAATTCTGCTCGTTCGAAAGACTCAGTCCGACGAGCACTTCCGTGAGTTTTTTTATCTGCTTGAGTGTTTGCTGCGGTGTCATTTTCGGCGCCGTTTGGATTTCTTCTCTAGTAGGGCCAGGAGTTTCTTTACTAGACTATCGGGATAGTCTTCAATGAAACTCTCACCCGACTCGAGCGAGGCGATAATGTCGGCGAAGTTGTTTCTTCGCTTCTCACTTCGATCTTGCTCCGCTTTCGACATGTCACGATTTACGGTCGTCATTGTCTTCCGCTCCTCTTCGGTCGGGTAACGGAAGCGAAGCGCGAAATTCTCTGCCTTGGCCTTTTCGAATTCTGCCTTCAGTGCATTCATGGATTCCCCAACACCTAAAACCCGAACCCATGCTTTTGAGCGAGTGATTGCGGTAAAAAGACGATTACGGACCCGTGCGATATTGCGTGGCAAAGCCCCCCCCAAACAGTCTTGTGCGTTGATCACATAGACCATAGCGGCCTCATTGCCCTTTGCGCGGAAGATTCCAGTGAAGGTCACAGTCCCCGGCTCAGTGAATACATCGGTGATTGTTGTCACGCCAGCCAGATTTGAGTTGATCCCCATCTCCATCAGCGTTCGTCGGGCCTCACCAATTGCACCCTTCGTTGTCAATGGGTCTGGATTTATGACAACGATATCGTCTGGGATCAGTTCATCTTCAGTCAGATTTCGCTGGATTTCCGCAACAAGCCACGCAGTTTGGGCTTCGAACGTGTCGAAAACTTCAAACTGAATCAAGTCATCAACTGGCGAGTGCTTGTCCAGGAATTCCGGGCTAGATTTTGGCGTGCGAGTAAGCGTGACGAATTCTCCGTCCTTGATTTCCCCATCCTTCTCTTCATAACCGATGTCGAACCAAAGGTTCTTGTTCTCGAAGATTTGAACAAGTCCCTTGTCGCGATAAACCCCAAATCCAAGAGCATGAGCCGTGGATAAAACAGGACGTGAGTTGCGATAGCAAATGTCTAAGATGATGTCTTGTTTGGGTTTTCCTGCCTCAGGGGGGTGAATAACGACACGGGCTGTTCCATCCGTGTTCTTCCCAAAAATTTCTTCGACAGGTGGGAGTGATCTGTTCCCGAGGTTTTGCAACTCGTCATATGCGTAGACTAGGCGTTTTGGGTCCTTGAGGTATTCGTAACAGAGCAATAAAAAATTTGGCGCAAAATCCTGTGCTTCATCAACTAGGACCGCATCGTATTTAGGCACGAATTGTTTTGCGCCTTGAAGGGCAATATCACATGCCGCCTCAAATGCCTTGTCGGATCCAAAGCGATTTTTGGCCGTTCCAAAATCCAAATACTCGACACCATGGTCACGGCAGAACTCGTAGTAGATGCCTGTGCGGTTTGACCCCCCGGGAGCACCCCAAGCATTCAAGATTCTGATTTTGTCCCAGTCTGGCTCTTCGTTTGCCTGTTCCAGTACAAACGTGGTGATAAGGTTCTCGAACTGCTTCTTAAGTGACCTGGTGTTGAACGTGACCGCGATGAACCAGCTAGGATGACGTGCGTGCAAGTAGGCGACCTTCAAAGCCAGAACGATAGTCTTACCACATCCGGCAAGCCCGCGAATGCGCTGAACGCCTTCATAGGTTTCCACAACAGCCGCGCTCTGCTGACTGTCGAGATTGGCAATCGAATCCTCCAGCGCTTTGATCTTGGTGCCTCGCGAATTCTGATTGCGGAGGTCGCGCTTCTTGCGGCCCCTACGCAATGTGGAAATCGCCTGAATAACCGAAACCAGCGACGGAAAAACCGCTGGGTCGAAATCATCCAATTTTTCGATAGCCGACACCAAGTTGTCGGCATTGCAAAGGAGGTACTCCTCATCGTCATCAAGTTTTGCGATGGCAGGCGCAAACGTAACCGTGTGAATGCCGACAAGGAGCTTTCGTTTGCGAATTAAGGCCTGATGCTGGAGCAATTTTGCCTGCATCTTATTGAACCCCTCGTCTTGCGCCTCGGCGTAGTCTGGGAGGGTTCTCCCTTCAACAACACTAAACAATACCAGGCCTTTCGCCGGAGATACAAGCAACGCATCTATCGGGAAGGAGCCTTCGGGCGTGCCGATGATTGGATAACCAATATAAAGGGTGCCTTCAAGGTCCGCTTCCGCGCTGAGAAGTTCAGCGAGTCGCCTGCTCGAAACAGGCTTATCTGTGCTGCCCCATACCGTGTTAATCATGGCGTAGTCCGGTTTGATTGTTGATTTGCATAGTGGGTGATAAGCATTGCTTTCTTCGGGGTTCCTAAAAAAATCCATTCTAACCAAGAGCCATCTGATCCAAGGCTCCTAAGCTACCCTTTCAAAGCAAATTTATCAATTTTTTGTGTGATTCCAAATATTGGGTCATCATTGATCAGCAGAAGATTTTTGATTATCTTTGGCAATGAAGCTAAAGATTGGAATTTTCCTGAAGTCAAGATATCTCCCTGCTATACGCCCCAGGATTTGAAACAAAATAAGGGAGACGCCCCCTTGCCTGGAGACAACTTTGTTTGGAAATATGTTAACTTGGCGTTATTCAATAAAGTGATAATTCAAGACTCTGACCCTGTGAATGCATTTATGTCCTAGTCATTTCCTCCCTGTTATTCCTCTTGCAAGAACACACCTAAATTGAGTAGGAATAGAAAGTGTTTCAAGCACCGACAATATATCTGAGTTTCCGTTAAGCTGACAAGAGGGGAGGCTCTCCTTTGGAAGGATATCCCCCCCCTTGTGTGTCTGGATTATAGCCCCAACAACAATGCGGCGCAAGCATGGTAGACGAGAAAAACATGAATGAAGACCAAGGGAAAGACCATAACCAAATTGACAAGATAGAGCTTCTTATTGATAAAAAAATTGCTGAAGCAAAGCTAGTGGTAGCAGAAAAAAGGCTTAATTATCTTCTAGCATTGGGTGTCGCTTTTTTAGCCATCTTTGGCACTTTTATTCCATTATTTCTAACCCAACAGTCAACTAACCGTGCTGACTCTGCTATTGAAAAAATGGAAAGAAAATTTGAAGAACTTGCGGGAAAGCAGTTAAGGAAACCAGTAATTGCTTGCTTTGTTGACGGGAAGCCCCTCGCAAATTCAATCGTACATTTTGACAGCCTACATAGAACAAAGGATATTGTGATAAAAAATATTGGGAATGCGGATACAGATTATATAAAAGTAAAATTATACATAAAAAATAACTCTTCTTATTTTAGTGATAAATGTACAGATAGCTTGAACTGGAAAGTTATTGAAAGTGACAACCCCAAGTATAACAGCGCTCTTATGATTGAAAACATTAACCTTCAAAATTTCATTGTTTTGCTATTAGCTCAAGACTCTGTAAAAATTTCTCTAAGTCTTAATGACCGTGGTCCCAAACCTCCAAAAGGAAAGACAGAAGCTCTCTTGGTGATATTGTATAGTGAACCCACAGGACTAGAAGTCCCATTTACCTTTGAATTTGACATGTAATATCACACGAAATAACAGTTACACTGACGAACAATATTGGCTGCTAGCGCCTTAGCAAGGCCTAGCCTTGAGAGTTCCTGCACATGATACTGACCGGTCTTCCGGATTGAGGGGAGGACATCAGAGGTAAGCTATCACAGAAATGGAAAGGGGTCAAGAAAGGGGTCAGATCTGCCTTTGGCTTTTGTTTTGGGTAGAATTTAAAGTCAAAATATATCTCCCTACTATACGCCCGAAATTTGCAACAGAATAAGGGAGTCCAAAAAAGTAAAATGCAATCTCCGCCCTGGGAAGATGGTCCCCGATCTGATCGGCGCAGCCCTCGATGTTGAGAAATATGATTGCAGTATTACCGGCTCTGGAGTTAGCCGCGGCGATCAAAATGCAATCAAAAAGTCGATTGCCGCACCAAGGCCAGCTGGAAATTGCCGGTAGTTACCGGTCCATACCTTACCTTTTCAGTCCCTTCCTTCGTCGGTTACCCCCTGCCCTGTTCCAGCCTGTTCCCATGATTTATTTTCATTGCAATTCGTTGCCGCAAGGAGAATAGTGCTGGTGAGTATATTTTGGAAATAGTTTGTCTGGCCATGGGCAAGGATAGAGATTGAATCAGATGCCAGCTATCAAGAACGAGCGAATTCCTAAAGTTATAGTGACCTGTCCCCAAGATACGAGACAGAAGACCCTGACCTCGCCACATCAGGGCGACTATATCTTCTCTCGATTGTTCACCCTAGTCCGAATGATGCTGGGAGCAACTGGTCATGGCTGGTAAGAGAACTACGGTGACGAGCAAGCGTGCCCAGAAGCAGGCACAGAAACGGCGAACTGCCACAAGCGGCGGTCCACCAGCGCAGTCGCGCCTCAAATCTGGTAACCCCGGGTTCTCAGGCTATGAGTATCAGATCGAAGTCTCCGTCTGGGTGGCGCTAGACCTCATGCTTGCCAAGGACGTGACCGAAGAGATCGAGATCGAGCCTTGCTCGGAAGAGGATATCCAAGCGGCAGTAACAGACCCCTCGTCGGCTTCTCTTAGCTTACAGGTGCATTGCACTCAGCTCCACCTGATCATGCAGGCTAAGACCCGTTCGGGTTCTCCATGGTCGTCGACGGCCATCGCCGACATCCTTCTAGGCAAGGACGCCGATGTTACGAATCAAGGCGCCAGGCGCCACCGGCCGCTCACTATGCTCCAGGCAGATCCCCATGGCCGCTACATCTTCGTAACGAATGAAGCATCGACGGAAGCGTTGAGGCCACACGAAGGTACACACTTGTTCGACTTTCCCGAGGTCGATGAACTCCCACCACACACGCGCCACGGCTTTGACTCGACAGCACGAGCGTCTCTGGCGCCGCGAATTGTGCTGTTGACCGGCGTCACTCGCGAGGTGCTTGGTGGCCGCATCGGATCGTTGCTCACTCAGTACGGCCATGTCCCGATCTCCAGAAATGATGACTGTTTGCGCGACCTGCTTGAGGCGGTACGTCAGCGGATTGAGGGTGCCCATGGTGGCATTTGGACGCGGTCCGAGGTGATTGAGGTGCTGGTCAACCATGGCGGCTCGCTAGCGCCCACCCGCGATATGGACCACTATGTTCGCCCGATGTCGTTCGACGCGATCAAGGCCCAGCTCGATACAGCGCACGCTGTGGTCATCGCGGGGCCATCGGGGACGGGCAAGACGCTGACAGCCGACATTCTTGAGCTCGATCTACGTCGTGGCCCCCCCCCATTTGACGTCATCGGCGAAGAAAACGGACCTGGCTACATACGACGGAATCTTACTCGCACAGATCCGGTCCTATTTCACTTACGCGACCCTTGGGGTGGCAATCGCCTCACGCCCGGCGCCGATCGTTGGAGTGGAGAGCTTCCCAAACTACTCGACAATGCCGGCCCTGGGCGGAAATTTCTGATCACATCCCGCTCGGACGTGATGCAAAGTGCTGGCAACGAACTGGCAAAGGAACTGCGACCCTATATCGTCTCGATCGAGGTCGAGGACTATGGAGCCGACCTACTCGCGGAAATTTACGATGGACTCGCGACGGACCTGACCGGTCACTCCAAACACTTGGCGGCACAATATCGGAAGCGCGCGCTCGCGGTCTTGACCAGACCATTTGAGGTGAAGCGGTTCTTGGTCGCATTAAGCCGCGAAGCTGGCGATAAGCCTCGCAAAGTTGACGAAATCATTGCCGACTCCCAGATCGAAGCCATTTCGGGAGTTATCGCTAAACAGATTGGCGCAGATGACGCCGAAGCAGCCGCAATCATTTGGGCCTTGCTAAGCGCGCGAAAAGCGGTCAAGCGGGATGTCTTCGCCAAATTCGGGCGACGTTTGAGATCGGCAGATCCGAATTTGCGGCCTGATGTAGAAGGGTTGATCGACTTCCTGGTGGCGGGACAGAACCTGCGTCAAGACGGTGCGGCGCTGGCCTTTTACCATCCACGCGTCGAGGACGGCCTGCGTCTCACCTTCATGCTTCGTCCGCGTGATGCTGAGCGTATCCTGTCGACTTCAGTTGATGTCTTATTTGCTTGGGACCGGGCGGGAGAGGACTGGGGCATGGAAACCGGCCTCAATGTTTTGCGGGCGACTGCCAAGGTCAAGGAGCTCGAACTGGATTTGTCTCCTGTCACGACGCAACGCCTCGATCAGTATCTCGAAGCTCTCGCCCTGTCTTCGGGCAATCGCGCCGACTTTGAAGGTGCGTTGCGTGATCTTGCGCGGTTCGGCTCAGACGATCACCCCCCTGCACGACTGGCCCGACTTCTTCTTGAAGGCGGACCTGAGACCGAGGCCGTTTTCATTAGAGGTCGCTGGCGCGCGCCTTCTCTCACAAGGGAGGAAATCTCTGCCCTCCGAGATGACAGCCGCGCCCAGCCGTTGATTGAGAGGTTCATCAGGGAAGTTTTGCCGTTCACGGACCGGAACTATCACACTGAGTTGGTCCCGTTGCTTGAAAGCCTCACGACCGATCTTACCGAGTCTTTCTGGAAAGCGTTGGATACGATCGCCGATCCCGGCGATCCGTTCGACAATATCCACGTGATCGTTATGGGGGCCCTGTCCGGTGACTCTCCAGACTACGAGCGCGCGATTGAGCGTTTCGCACGATCGGAGGCCGCAGCTGACGCCTGGTGGGAAAATTTTGCCAAGGATTCATACGAGGCAGAGGAACACGTGGTCGATGCCGATACAGCCAATTACATCACCGAAGAGCCCGGAGAACGGTATTTCAACGCTCGCGAAGGCATTAAGATGATTGTAAAGCTTCGACGCAAACGTGAAGGCGTGGCATGGATTGCCGGCCATCCACACCAAAAGCTCCTTCTCTATGCACTCGGAGATCTGATCGCGCATAGTCGTCGGGCACCGCCAATAGCGGAGCTAGAGTTCCTGCTGGCAAAGGCAGACGACTGGGTCCGAGATAACGCATGGGCCGCAGTCGTTAACCATTGGGACGATTCGCTGAGCGGCTTTCTCATCGCTGAGCTGGCGCGTTCGGATATCGACAGTGCCAGCCAGCGTAGTCGGCTTGTCGTTATTGCCGCGGCTCACGGTCACGGCGATCCCCTGCCCGATCTTGTCGCCGTAGCCAGACGTGTGCCTTTCGCACGGCGTTTGGAGTTGGTCTACGACGTTGTCACGACAGAGCTGGACGGCGCCCCAAATGGAGGGGATGGTGCAGAAGCCAAGCGCGCGCGAGCCGAGTGCCTGTTGAACAGCTTCGTTGATGACGAGCGCGAGTTGGCGCGGGCCTTGTTGGAGATACTGGCGGGTGGCAATATCCGCACGACGGCAAGTGCGCTGACCGAGCCAAGTCGGCAGCTTCTGGCTACGACTCTCGCCAACGCTTCAATCGATTTGACTGGGCCGTTGGCGTGTCTCGCAGCTGGTGCCGACTTGAACATTGATGAGGCTGCTGTTCGGCTGCTCTCGACCGACAACGGCGCTGATGGCAAGGTGGCCATCCAGGCTTTGGTGATTGCCGATGGCCCCGAGTTGCGAACAATGCTTCAGCAGGCGTTGAAGCACAAGCGTTACCCAGTAAGGCGAGGCGCTTTTCAAGTGCTCGCGGCCAGTGCGACAATAGACGAAAGGGTCAGCCTAATTGCCATGGCCAGTGATCACAGCGCGGACGTCCGACTTGCGTTCGCCGAACTCATGAAAAAAGAGCATTGGCCTGAGGCGGTCGACGCTTTGGTGGAACTACTAAGCGATAGGCGCAACTTTGCCAGTCACAGTTACATCAGCGTGGCCACGCAGTGGTCTAAGTTTAGTGTGGCACGCGCGGCTGCCCAGGCTCTGGGAGCCTACGAGCATTTACCCGCTCATGCAATTGACGCCTTTCTCCAGGCTGCACAAGCCGATAGTCCGGACCCCTTTGTCGCATACGCGGCGCTCACCGCGCTTGCCAAACAGGACGATCCCCGTATTGTGCCGGTTATACTGTCGGCGTTAGCAAGCCCAGGCCTTGACCAGTCGCCGTCCCACCGGCCTCGCTCGCAGGCTGCAGCATGGGCGTTTTTAGATCGAGCTATAAGTGGACGTTCGGATATGTTGACTCCTGAAGCAACAAGGGTCGCCGAACGGGATGAGGCGCCCATCGCCGGTCCGTTGCTTATCGCCTTCGGCTTTCATCCAGGTGACGCGCTGGAGATGCTGCTGTCGCAACTCAAAGCCTCTCACCAACTTGATCGCGAGGCGCTCGTTCGCACGGCGGCGATTGTGGTCAATAATGTTGAGGGGATGACGCTGGATGATCGAGAGCAGATACTGTTGCGGTTGATCAGCGGCGAAACTGTGGACTCGCTAAGTCCCGAGCATCGAACATCGGTCGAGTCGTGGAGTGAGGCGCTTGATGTCCGCTCCGGATTCGGGCGCTTCATCGCCTGGATCGTCGAGAAATTCTTTCACCTACCCTTGGACGGTGAGGTCGGGGACATCCGCGCCTATATCCTACCCGAACGCATCGGCGTCATGAACCTGCGCTCCCTCTCTCCTTTCAGGGAAGAGGACGGTGGGAGAGTGGACAATGGTAGCCCGTAAGTTGGGGTGACGGCGGAACCCCAACATTTGCCGTGCCCGTGGCGTTGGGGTTCGCTTCGCTTACCGCCAACCTACTTGATTTTAGCCCTTGGCTTCCCAAATCAAGATATCTCCCTACTATCCCCCCCTCAAATTGAAACAAAATAGCGGAAAATGCAATCACCGCCCCGGCGAATTGCGCCTCGATCTGTCCGGCGCCGGTCTCGATGCCGGCAAATCTGATTGCAAATTGCTCGACCCGGGCAAACCCGGGAGCGGACAACTGCAATCAAAACCTCCATGGCCGGCAACCTGGTTTGCAGGTGATTGCATGAGCGTTCATGCCTTACCCTTTCAGGAATATCCACTTGTGGTTTTGCAATAACGATTAAGATTGCATATCAATGATATAGAAATGGTAGTGAAATATTCATTTTTCTGGTTAAATTCCGCGACCTTGGAAGTATCTTCCTTTTTTGGTGAAGTTCATCTCTTAACTTTCCTTGCTGCAGACTGATCTGCATTGAAAATTTCTCATACTTCCGGTAGGCTGTCTCCAATTTCATGGCGCTTTTTCTTTTTGTTTAATTTTTGGCGATATCAAACCACCTGAAACCAAAAGTGCCTTTTTTCTACTCCACCGCAGAATTCACACAAAATAGTTTACTCCACCTCGGTCCGCACCGTCGACGGTTGTGCCAGGGGCGAACACCACGCAAACAAGCGTTGATACTGCTGCAGGGGATATTGGAAAAGTGGAATTGAACTACCACGGCGGGCCAATTAAAATCATACTTTTTAAACGAACCATGCATTAAATTATTGCGCCTTTATGATCTGATACTGTATCATATCTATATAAGATACAGTATCAGATCATAAAGGGAGGAGAAAGCATGCAACAGGTCGCAACTTACGAAACGGTTGTGAGGGCTTGTGAAAGCCTGAAAAGCGAAGGCCAGAAAGTTACGGGAAGAGCGGTGCTGGCGATTACAGGCGGCAGCCTGGGGACTGTTTTGGGTCACATCAAAGAGTGGCGACAAAACTCTGCCCAGACTCCGACGAATTTACCTTCAGAAATTCCTGTAGAGTTACAAGCCGCTATACTCCGCGCTTTAGGGTTCGCACAAGACGAAGCGGCGGCGAAGCTGAACGAGGCAATTGAACAGGCCAGCGCCAGGGAGTCTGAGGCTCTGGATGGATTGAATCTGGCCGAAAGCCGAATTGAAGCGCTGACCACTGAGTTAACAGAGGTGCGGAGCCAGGCAGACAAAGACAGGCAGGAATTTGAAAAAGTCCAGGCAGTACTCACAGAGAAAATTGATTCCCTAACCAAACGAACTCAGGATCTTGAGATTGAGCGTAAACAGCTGATCGAGACCGCCGAAGCTTCCCGCACTGAAACAGCCAAGGCCCTGCTCCAGATAGATCGTGCCGATCAAGCCTCATCGAAAGCTGAAGCGAGAGTCCAGGAATTAGAATCGGAATTGAGACGAATTCTGCAAGAAAAAATTGTAGCTGAAAAAGCGCAAGCCGTTGCCGAGCAACGAAGCACCGATCAGGCCGAAACACTAGAGGAAATCCGTAGGACACTGGCGGAGCTAAAAACCGATAACAAGAGTGCTATTGCAGAGCAGAAACAGGAGATTCGGGATCTTAAAAACGAAAAAGCAGCGTTAGAAAAACAGCTCGCTGGATTACACGCAAAGAAAGCCTAACTTTATCAAGCCAGGCCTCACTCAATACACATTTTCAGGTCCCCGCCGCTGATAGAGATACAAAGTGGTGCACCTAGATGCGAACCGGGGGGCCTGAAAAGCTTGCTCAGGAAGCCCCCTTTGCAGTTTATAACTCGTTGGCGATGGTTTGCAGCATAGCGGAAAACGACGGAAATAAGATGAGCAAAAAGCGTGACGGCCGGACGTTAATGGCAATTAAAATTGTACCATTCAAATCCCCGGCAATGATGCCTTCACCACCGGCAGTTGATCCCACCTGGTTGTGTACGCCCTGGAGAGGTGATCCCGCCTGAAGGTCCAGGATTTTTTAAAACCTGAAACAGCATAGCGCACCGTGTTTGCCCCCCACTTCCGGTTGATGCGGTCCAGGGCGTTCATCAGATCCTTGTCGCTCTTTATGGGGTTAAAGAGACTACGCTGCCGGCATGACGCGGGTATGATCTCCGCCAGCATGACCCCGGCTTTCTGAAAGTCATATCCCGGCCGGTAGAGTTCCTTGAGACCCTTGAGCGCATGCTTGATCAAGACGGCGGTGGAAGCAGTGGGTTCCGGCAGCGTGACCATGATGCTTTTCGAGTATTGCGGTTTTTCCGGCTTAAAGATGTTGGTGGCAAGAAAGACATGGAGGGAATTGGCAATTGACTGCTGAGAACGGAGCTTTTCGGCGGCCCGTGAAACGTATGTGGCTACAGCTTCCTGCAGTTCTGCCAGGGATGTCACCGGGCGGCCAAAGGACTTTGAGGTAATGATCCCCTTTTTTGCGGCCGGAGTGTCCTCAATAGGAATGCATGGTATGCCGCGCAGCTCCCAGACCGTGCGCAGGCCCATGACGGTCAGCTGCTTTCTGATCCAGTTGTCGTTCGCGTATTTCAGATCCCTGGCGGAAAAGATGCCCCGGCTGTTCAGCTTTTTGCTGTATTGCCGGCCGATCCCCCAGACATCACCAACTTCAATCCGTGCCAGGATTTCATCCATATCGCCCTGGGCGGTCAGATCAAAGACCCCTTGATATTGGGCGTTCTTCTTTGCCACCCGGTTGGCGAGTTTAGCCAGGGTCTTGGTAGGGGCAAACCCGATGGAAACGGGGATGCCGGTCCACTGCTTGACCATATTCCGGATGTTGTGGCCATGTTCGCTCAGATCAAAGGTTTTACCCGCCGGCAGCGAGATAAACGCCTCGTCAATGGAATAGATTTCAACCTCGGCTTCAAGGTGCTGCAGAACACTCATGACGCGATGGGACATGTCACCGTACAGGGTGTAATTCGATGAAAAGATCGTAACCTTGTTTTTCTTCAGGAAAGACTCGATCTTGAAATAGGGCTCCCCCATCTTGATGCCCAGCGCCTTTGCCTCGTTTGACCGGGCAATGATATTGCCGTCATTGTTTGACAGCACAACAATGGGCTTACCCCACAGATCGGGACGAAACACCCGCTCACAGGAGGCAAAGAAATTGTTGCAGTCAACCAGGGCAACTATCCGGTTACTTTTCAAATTGCTGGATGACACTGGTCACCACTCCCCATATCTCGCATTGGCTCTCTTCGCTAATTTCCAAAGGGGCATAGTCGGCATTTTCGGCAATAAGCCGGCATGAATCATTGCTCTTGACCAATCGCTTGACGGTCAGTTCACCATTGACAACGGCAATGACAATCCTGCCATTGGTGGCTTCAATGGAGCGGTCAACGATCAGGATGCTGCCGTCATAGATGCCGGCGCCGGTCATCGAGTCTCCTGCCACCTTGACAAAAAAGGTGGCGGGTGGATTTTTGATCAGGAGGTCATTGAGATCAAGCAGGCGGTCGATGTAGTCATCGGCCGGGGAGGGGAAGCCGGCCGAAACCCCGCACAGAAAGAGTGGCCGGGTAACTCTGGTTTTCCGGGCATAACCGAATATTTCCGCTATCGAAGAATCCGTCTTGAGTTCCATGTTAATTGTCCTTTATCTCGGCCAGGCAATCCGGATTATCATTCTTCGGGTTATTAACTCCCAGCCCCACCGGATAGGCAACCATTTCTTGGTCGGGGAAGGGTTTGAGCATGGATAAGAGGGCTTGATTGGCTGCCTGCGGATCAAGCCAATTCTCATACTGTACCGGCTCAATGATGGCCGGCATCCGGTCATGAATTGTGCCCACGGTCTGGTTGGCACTGGTGGTGATGATGGTGCAGGATTCGATGATCTCACCGGCTTCCCCCTGCCAATGCTCCCAGAGGCCGGCAAAGGCGAGGATATCGGTCTCTTTAAGCCTTATAAAATAAGGCTGTTTGCTTTTGGTCGTGTGCAGCCACTCAAAAAATCCGAGTGCCGGAATCAGGCAGCGGCGATGCCGCAAAGCGGCCCTAAAGGCAGGCTTGCCGGCAATACCTTCCGCCCTGGCATTAATCATCTTATAACCGATTTTCTTATCCTTGGCCCAGAAAGGAATGAGGCCCCATTTGAGCATGACCAGCTCACGGGCATTGCTGCCGGAAATATGGCGCACCACTGCTATGTCCGTACCAGGTGTGATATTATAACGCGGCGCAAGCTCGGGCGCCGTCTTGAGATTGAAATGACCGGCCAATTCTTCAGGGGTGGGCAGGGCAAAGCGACCGCACATCAGCTTGTTTCTCCATTCATTATCGCTCCATCTCTTTTAATGCTTTCTCCTCTGCAGGGCTGATATACAAATGGTATTTCTTTTTTACGGCTCTCCAAGAGGTGGCATATGTAGGCCAGTAACTTTTCAAAGGTGGCCGCCATTGATCCGGCGCCTGATCACCTTTTTCCTGGTTGATATTGTCTTCCACGGCAACTAAATTCATTAGGTCATTGGCAAACTCGCGCTTTTTCTCCCTCGACCAACTTGCCCCTCCCGTTTTGTGAGCATGCGCAAGCGGTACGATATGGTCAATGTCCATATCCGATGCCTTAGTATATTCATGTCCAGTATATGGGCAGATCCATCTTCCCCAAGTGACGCTACATCCTCTGTTGCGCTTGAATTTGATAAGCCCCTTGTTGTCACGGATAAGAATTTCTGCCCGGGTATCTTGGCAATCCTTGTCTGCATCAGTCCAATGCGGCCAATCATCCCTGTTGTATGGTGCTGGTGATACAGTTTGGTCAGCTTGTATGTGTAAATGATATTCGCCGGTTCTTCTATCTGTATGCCCCCCTTGGCTATCTAGTCCGCCAGGGTGAGAAAAGGCGAGAGGTGTGGAAAGAAGCAGCAAAATCGATATGAATGCAAATATTTTCTTCATTAGCATTACCTAGGCTGGAAAAACAGATCCGACTACTTTTGTCACCACACCGTATATTCCCAGATCACCGCTTGCCCGCGGACAGGATTCCCTCAAAAGAGTTTCATTTTGCACGCATAAAATAATTATGGCAAATTGCCAAACCGAAAGTAAGTTAAAAACGAGCGAAGTCTCTTTGTTCCATGAATACCTTGGCGGTAAACGATACAAGGATAAGAAGAAAATGGGTGAAAAAATAAATAGTGCAGATTTGGTATCTTTGGCTGATGCGCTGAAGATGGAGATGATCATCAACCAGGCGTTAATCGATGTGCTGGTTGCTAAAGGGATTTTGACCCATGATGAGATTATGGCCAAGGTCAAAGAAATCAAAATTAAACAAGGAATAGTGCTGAGCAGCGAGGCAAGCAAGAAGACGTCAAATTGACGATTCTTCGGTTAAGTGAAACTGCACGGCTCTGGATTTCTGGGTTGCCACGGCCACAAGCGAAAATCCTTTACCCCTCCACATTCTGGCCGATCTCATAGGCCACTCTTCAACGGCCACAACCAAAATTTATACGCGGGTACTTGCCGGCGAAAAGCAAAAAATGGTTTTGCAAGCCTGGGAAGTCTTAGAAAATTAGATTTACTGTTGCACAACGGTGGATGATGTCGTAATGTATTGTTATGATAAAAAGCTTTAAACACAAAGGATTGAAACATTTTTTCACAACTGGAAGTACGGCGGGAATCAATCCGGATCATGCGTTAAAGCTGGAAGAACGTTTGCAAGCACTCCACACGGCAACTGTTATTGACGATATGGATCTACCCGGCTGGAGGCTGCATGCACTTAAAGGCAATCTGGCCGGATTCTGGGCGGTCAATGTAAGTGGTAACTGGCGAGTAGTTTTTCAATTCAAAGATGGTCACGCTTATGTGGTCAATTATGAGGATTATCACTAATGACAATTCAACAACATAACCCTATGCACCCAGGGGCATTCATAAAGCGTGTATATTTAACGCCTTTTAACATTGCCTCTAATGAATTGGCCCGGAAATTACGAGTTAGCCCCGGTCTAGTTAGTCGTTTGATCACCGGAAAAACTGATGTTTCACCGGCAATGGCTTTAAAACTTTCCAAGGTGCTTGGTCGATCCCCTGAAAGCTGGTTACTGATGCAAGATAATTATGATCTTTGGCAGGCGAAGCAAGAGGTTGATTTGCAAAATTATGAACCTATAGCTTTTGCTGTTTAACAAAATAAGGGCAGGAGAGCATTTGCAATCACCAGGCCGGTGAACAGCGCTCCGAACTGTCCGGCGCTGTCTTCGATGCCGGCAAATCTGATTGCAAAATAGCTGGATCCGGAGCGGCTGCAGCGATCAAAATGCCATCAAAAACTTGCTTGCCGCTCCCGGGCCAGGGGTGATTGAACCTTTACCGTTCCACCCCCCCCTTTTCTTTCTGCTGTTGCCTCGTAACCTTCACCTGTTGACCATTTATCGACACATGCAACCGGCGCTCACTGGCCGCCCTGGTCACCTGCTCCACAAAATCCCGGCTTCCCTGGACTTCTAATTTTTTGCCGTACTTGCCGATAGCAATTTGCAGGGCCGCCACCAGAACCTCCCGGTCGGAAGATCCCGGCTGGATTCTCTCGCCGGCATCGAGCACCCAGCCTTTTTTTAACTGATAGCGGATCCGGCCCCGCTTATCCACCTGGTATTTCATCCCCTGGTAAATCGGTTCCTCTTTATTGGCTCGACCTATATAGTTCGCCTTGTCATGGATTGACGTACCCTTCCCCTGCCGTAATAATTTTACCGCGGTTGAGTTGCCGTTTTTGGCCTCTCGTTGTAAAAATGCGGTCCAGGTCAAACCAGGATATCTGTTGTCAACCAGTTCCCGGCTGCGGCCGTACCTCAACCGGGCTTTCTCCAGGGCTTTTAATCGCTCTACCTGGAGGGCGGCATATACCCTCTTCTTCTGTCGCCAGTCTAAAATTGCTGAACTTTTGGCCTCTTGCTTCCGCTGCTTGATATGAGCAAACACCCTTCGCAACTCTTCCCGCCGTTGATCAGTGATTGATTGTAAGTGCTCCCCCCGGGCAGAACGGTTTTGTTTGCGCTCTTCCTGGAATTGCTCCCAAAGCCTGTTCCGCTCAGGGGCTGGCCGTTGTATCGGCCCCTCTTGATATTGCTCCTTGGATGCATGTGTGACTCTCGGGTCCTGATAGGCGCCGAGCTTTTTCTCGATCTTTTTTTTACTGATACTGCGGTCAACACTGGAAGCCTTAACCGTTAAACCGCTGCCAAGATCCTGGATAACAAAACCGGCCCCGCGCGGCCGGATCGCCAGGCTGTACCGATTGAATGTTTTGTGCAACTCCGTCCAGGTGACATCATCTTTGGCTAAAATCTCTTTGATCTCCTGGGCGGCGTTTTCCCTTATCCAACCAACCAAAGACTGTGTGCCGGTGTGGGCCTCTTTGTCCTGGGCTGGATTCATTGGTATTTCCCGGTTCGGCTGAATGCCGTTATCCGGCAACAACCCGAACTCCTTTTCCAGCTCCCGGCAAACCTCGCTCATCTTGAACTTGTCATAATACGGCTCCACGTTGCGAAACGTGCCTGGATGGACCTTGTTGATCGCCAGGTGCAAATGCCAGTTGTTGGTATCGGTGTGCAAAGCGGAAATCCGCTGGTGCTCACCAAAGCCTATCCGCTCGGCCATCCTGTCCTCGATCTGCTCCAGGGTGTTTTTATCCGGCTGCTCACCCTCTCGAAAGGAAATAACCAGGTGGTAGGTCTTTTCGTTTCGGGATCTGGTGTTCTTTTTTTGGGTCGCCTGGATTTCCTTGATTGCCTCCGGCAAGGAATCAAAACAGCAATTGCTTATCCGGACCACCGCCTGTGGTTTATCCATGTACGAGGTAAGCCCCTGGATCCCACTTTGCTGGGCCGGCTGGATAGCCTTTTGTTTGCCGGCATCGGCAATGTAGTCGGTCAGCCTTTTGATGGATGAGGTATTCTTCGGGGTCGGGACCCGTTTGGCTATCATATTTTTGTTATTATTTAATAATAAAAAATAATTTATACACGATTAACCGCGTCCTTGAGCTGCTGCTGGGTTTGCCGGATTTCGGCAATCAGCCGGTCAATCTCCACATTGTTTTCCATATCAATCGCCAGTTTGAGAAGATTGCCCAGCCGGGCCTGGTCGGCGTTGATCTTGGCCAGCTGCAGCACTGTTTCCACCTCTGTCCGGCTGGTTATCTCCTGCACCAGCCCGGCCTGTCTCATGTACTCGGATAATTTCAGGCCATGAGCCTGGGCCAGCTCCAGCAGCCGGTTTTTTTCTGCCGGCGTCACCCGGATCGGGATCACTTGATTTTTGCCTGATTTATTTTTTTGGGTGTCCATTTTTAAGCCTCGCAGAGCAGGATCGTTGAGCCATAGGCGAATAAGCAAAGCAATTGTATATACAATTGCACATCCTGCCCTCTTTACTCCAAAGAAAATATACACGTATCACGCATTTTTTGTCAATCATCTTGCACATTAAATAAATTTTAGCTATAAAAAGAAATAATCTTCCTAAATCCAAACTATTTAACTCAAAATCTACCTAATTCCTAAAATGCCAAAAAAAAAGAGCCTTGTAGACAAGATCAAAGCTCGGCGAGTTCAACATGAATCTTTACGCAATAAAGGTGTCGTTGCCGTCTTAGCTCAGAAAGAGGAGATTAGCGATGCGCTGTCTCATGGCTTTACTATGCGGGAAATACATACGGTTTTAGCCGATGAAGGTAAAATGCCGGTTCGCTATAATGCTTTTACCAGGCTTGTAAACATATACATCAAAGGAAAGGAGCACCCCAAAACACCAAAAGTGTCTACAGAAAATAAGGAAACAACTGATAAGAAAAAATCACACATTTTTAATCCGGACGACTATGACAAAAAAGATCTTTTTTAATCAAAGGATGATTTATGAATTTGCATTTAACCTTGCAGGGTAAGGGTGGAGTAGGCAAAACTTTAGTTTCAACCCTTATAGCTCAATACCTGTTGAGCAAAGATATCACTCCACTTTGTATTGACACAGATCCGGTAAATAGAACCTTTACCGGATTTAACGGCGTAAACGTTAAACCATTGGATATAATGGAAAATGATCGGGTTAATATAAGAAATTTTGATAACTTGATAGAGATGATAATGGAAAGTAAAAATGAGTGCGTCATAGACAATGGGGCATCGTCATTCATTCCACTAACTGCTTATCTCAAAGAAAATGATATTTTTCAGTTTTTGTCTGAAAAGGGCTTCACAATTTTTATCCATGTTGTCCTGACAGGCGGACAAGCTGTTGAAGATACCGCCAAAGGGTTAGATTACATTATTAAGAATTTTGGAAGCTCGGCTAATACTGTCGTTTGGTTGAACGAGTATTTTGGAAAAGTTAAATATAACGAAATGACCTTTGAAGAAATGCAGGTATTTAAACGGAATAAGTCAAACATTCACGGGGTTGTCACCATTCCGGAAATGTCGAAAGAGACTTTTGGCGTTGATGTAAAACAAATGCTTGAGGATCGAGTGACTTTTGATGAATATCTGGCTTCTGATAAATATATGATCATCCCGAAACAACGGATTAAAAAATTTCGGGATACCATGTTTAATAATATCTCGATTGTTCTCTGATCATGGACACCGACAAAATTATCGCCGAACTGGCCACAAAACATGGGATCATACTCAATAAAGAAGATCCGCTATTTGCAGCAGTCCTACTCAACAAGTTGATACTCAGCGAGTATGTTGGTCAGTTAGAACAACATCTAGCCGAAAGCATCACCAATGTAGCAATTAAAGAAGAGGTTACCGGCGTGAAATTACGCAAACTTCTTGATGAAAATCAGTCTAAAAACCGGCAAGAAATAGAAAGGGTATTAAATCAGTTTACAGACAACTTTTCCGGTCGATTGAAATTAATTAATCAACCTGCACTAACAATAAACAAACAGAGCAATTCGCCAGCCTGGTTGATCAGTGCTTTTTTACTTGGGTTGCTTCTTGGCAGTCTTAGCGTGATAGCTATTATTTAGCGCTGTCTCCGCCTTCTGTGGCGATTTATCATTCAGTAATTTCCCGTCAATGCTGCCAAAATTGGCGGGAAAAACAAAAAAACATAAAATGAACAAGTTCAACCATTTACATTGAAATTGTTTGGAAGCATATTTTAGAAACGATGGTTTTGGAGTTTGTAGCGGAGAGACCTTACTGACGGCTTGCTGTTGAAATCTCGGCTCACTGGGAGCGGAAAAAAACTAGCGATCAGGCCCATTTTTTTTTGATGCCTTCACCATCTTCCCTCAGCTTGTCAGTAACCGGGAAACTTTAATATTTAATCTTATGCTGGTCGAAATAGTACTTGAAAACTTTTATCGCAAAATATGACCTGTTCCCCTCACAATTTTCATCTATCACTTCAAGCAAATCCTCAGGGAAATATAAATTAATCCGTTTTTTTATTACTTCATTTTTAGGACGCCCAGCCTTTTTTGTTGATGTAGAGAGTTCAAATTCATCTTTCTTTTTACTGCCTTTCAAAATCTTTTTATCATGTTTCTTGAAATCGCTAAGATCCATCCTATTTCCCTTTCTTTTTCTTTTTTGAATCGCTGGTGATGAAATCAACCAAGACCATAAATTGATCGTAAACTGGCTTGTATGAATACGCCAGGAGTCCCCCCTCATCCATCATTTCCTGAAGACTTCGTTTTGTTTCAAATATCCCGGGGAAAGCCCTGCTCTTTTTTATTGGGAAAATTGGATAGTCATAAAAAGCTGCCAGAATTTTACCAATATTCTCTGCGTCTCCCTTGCCAACCAGATTAGCAATTATTGCAATATTATTATTGTGCTCTTTGATTTCATTAATAGCGTCGATACTAACCTGCAAATTAAGAAAATCATTGATAACCGGGATTAATACCTTATCTGACTGCTCCATTGCCTCCACAGCACGCTGGTCAACGTGACCGCCCCAATCAAAAATTATATTATAATCTTCCGGGAATCTCGGAACTTCTTCCTTATAATCTAGTTTAAGTAATTTTTTCTTCTCCAGGACTCTTTCAAGGGGAGAATAAATATCGTTAGTAACGACTCCCCAACCAAGCTGCATGGCAAGATTACAGGATATTGAGGTTTTACCGGTTCCCCCTTTGAAATTATAAACTGTGACCTTCATTCCCTTCTCCAACAAATAAGAAAATTTATTTATGACACACGATTGTATCATGTTTGTTTTTTAGGCGTAATCGTGTGGTAAAAAACACAATATAGCAGACTTTATAACAAAATACAGAGTATTTTTATGAAAAAAAAGATTTCATAAAAAAAACAACAACGAGATTGGGGGGAAATTGCTGGCATTTTATTTGAGTAATGTTGTTGTATATTTTATAACGAATTTTAAAGCTTTTCGGAAGGATAATTCTTTTTTATATCAGATGGTTATCTTCGATAAATATGACGAATCTAGGGTCATTTATGACATTTTCGGGGTTATTATCATGGGTAATATGCCGTTTTCAGGGTTAAATATGACTAATGTAGGGTTTTCTCCCCGGAAATATGTCAGAAATAGGGTGAATTGATTTATGATGAGGAATTGCGATTTTTAATTTCAAATATGACAAAAACGGGGTTGGATATCGAACTATTATTCGTCTCTGTCTATGTTCACCGGGAAGAGATGTCTTTCTTAATGGTTTCTGGATCCCTGGTTTACACCGGAATTAGTTCTTACAAGGGGAAAAAAGAAAATTTAATTTCTTTGCATGCCTTAATTATGACAAAAACAGGGTTGAGCTTGTTTATTCTTATCTATGGCATTTCCAGGGTCGCATAGTTTTTTGATTTTCCTCTTTTGGGAGTCGTATTATGACAAAAACAGGGTTCGGTTTTTTATAGATTGAACTATGACATTTTCATGGGGATTTTGATGCTTGAGGGTAGAGTTTAAACCTCCAAAGAAAAAACTTTTCAGAATCAACTATGACATTTCCAGGGTTAGAATGAGCTGTGTTTTTTTCTATTATGACAAAAACAGGGTAAAATTTCATACGCGCTTGGCACTCTGTTTTTTTGTGTTCAACTTATTATGACAATATGATATACGTTTGTCATAATAAGTTGAAACGCTATCAGCCGAGGGATTTCTAAAATGAAAACCAGAGAATTAAAAGTACATAAAAGTAATGATTTAATTGAAGCGTCCTACAAATTGTCGCTTCAGGAGCAAAGGATCATCCTTTTGATGATTTCAATGCTGAATCCTTATAAAGAGAAAGAATTCCAGACAATTAGAATTAGTATTCAGGAGTTTATGGAGTTGGTTGGGGTCACGGGGAAATCAAAATATGACGACGTAATGTCTATAACAAAAAAGTTGCGTGAACGAACTCTGCTGATCAAAAAACCTGAAAGCGACCTGATAATAGGATGGTTGTCCTCGGCCGAATATTTTAAAGGAAAGGGGTATGTGGAGCTGGAATTTTCCCCAAAAATGAAACCGTATCTTCTTCAGCTCCAGGAGCTCTACACACCGTATAATCTTAAAGACATAATTAAACTGCGGCTAAGTTATTCCGTTCGTATTTACGAACTCTGCAAACAATATCAGATGATAGGGGAACGGACATTCCCATTGGAAGAGTTGAAACGGATTCTGGGGATAGGGGAAGATAAATATAAATTATATGCTGATTTTAAACGTAGAGTTATTACACCTGTTGTGAAGGAGCTGAATAAAAGTACGGATTTATCCATAATGTTTGAAGAAAAAAAGGAAGGGAAACGAGTATCCACCGTTAAATTTGTTTTTTGCAAAAAGGGTATTACCACAAAGGAAAAGTTCACCCCTGAAGGCACCAATCCCGAACTCTTTAAAAGGCTGACAACGTATTTTTGTTTATCCAAAGCCCAGGCCAATTCGGTTATGGAAAAGTACTCTGAAGGAAGGCTGAAGCGAAATCTTAATTATGCGGAGAAAAAGTATAAAGAAGGCGGCGTTGAGAATATAGGCGCCTACACTCTCAAGTGTATTAAGGATGATATTTCTGATCAGAAAAGCCTTTTCAAGGAAGAAGAAAAAGAAAAAGATATATTGCGGATTCGAGCCCAATTGGAAGAGCAGCAACTTCAAGATCTGGAGCGCAATTACTATAGCCAAAAAGAGAAAGCAGCAGAAGATTACCTGGCGACTTTGTCTGATATAGAAATAGAAAATATTCGAGACGAGATTAATCGTGAAACAAAAAGTCAATACGGCAAAGGAATAGGCTATGAGGTGATGAGTAAGAGAGCTTTTCTTGCCAAAATGGCTGAGTTGGCGAGATTTCCTCTTTTTGAAGAATGGATAAAGATGGAAAAGGCGAAAATGAATGAATAAATGAGAAGCAAAAACTCTTTAATGTCCAGGCAATTTTGGGCTGTTAGAGGCCGATATTTATCGGTAATAATTTACCACAATATTACATAAAATGATGTTAAATTGTGTTAATAAAAGATGATGTTGATCATATATAACCCCCGCCGCGGAAGGTTGGCCAGCCACTAGACTACACGACCTGGCCCGTGTCGCACGTTACGTATACTCAGGAATTATGCTCAAACTTAGAGTCTGCCCAACTGCTTGAGATTGGCATGACAAATGTTGTGTCGTAAGATCGACCCCAAAAACACACAAAAGGTGCAATTAAAGCCAAAGGGAGACTTGCCCCCTTTTTTTTCTCTTCACCGTGAGCATTCTTTATAAAAAAACAAAGTATTACCCGCCGGCAATCTAAATTCCTAGCAATAATGTTGATACTGACTGGGCGGTATGGTAATGATTTTTGAAGGTTTTAATTATGCTGTCACGGGCGGCGTGAACCGGGTTCAATAACGGGTACTTTCGGGTGATCTCGGTGACTAATCACATCCACCTCTCCCCCCGTTTTCTCCACCATTATCACTCGCTGAAAACGATTACTTATCACCTTATTTTAGATTACCTGTTTGGAGGTTTGGTGAATTCAACAGATGTTCTTGTTCTAAGAGGTTTAAGGGGAGTCGGTGATGAGACTCTTATCGCTTTGCTTGACTTCGCTAAAGCGAACTCAATCTCATCACTAGAGAGCCTAGCTAAAGCCGATATTTCGGCTATCCCTTTGAGACAATTTCCTCCCTCGCTTCTCGATCTTATGGATACGAAGGACTTTTCGAAGCAGCGTGAAAGGTTCTCGAACGAGCAGGAGAAATGGAAGAGTGACGAGATTAACTTAATTGTCTATGGCTCCGAAGGATACCCTGAACAGTTGCTTGATCTTCTTAAACCACCTCCCATTCTGTTTTGCCGAGGGAATTTAGATTTACTTGGAGAAACTCGTGCTATTGCAGTAGTCGGTACTCGTAAAAACACACCTCTTGGTGCAAAAATTACAAATAAGAGTGTCGAAGCGTTTGGAGGTTTTGGCTTCTCAATCGTCAGTGGCCTTGCGCTAGGGATTGATACGATAGCTCACAAATCAGCCCTAGAGTGTAATGCTCCGACCATCGCTGTCCTCGTGGATGTATCCAAAATATCTCCTTCCACAAACATAAATCTCGCACAAGGAATCTTAGACAACGGTGGTTTATTGATTGCTGAAAATCCACCTGGAATTAAGGTCATTCCAGCCTATTTTGCCAAGCGTGACCGAATTCAAGCGGGACTATCAAAAGCTGTCTTTGCTATAGAAACAGCCATTAATGGCGGAACCATGCATGCTGTTAATGCTGCAAAATCTATGGGTCGGCCTGTATATGTGCCAGATGCATCACAAGCGGGGTATTCAGACCTGGAGATTCCGGCGATTTCGGGGACGCAGTGGCTAGTTGATGAGGGCATAGCTTCACCATATACCAGAGCATCATACCCAACAATTCTCGAGACCCTTGACGGCCCAAATGGCTCTTCCACCCAGGGAACTCGGATTTGATAAAAACGATCATATTAGACCTCGATGATACTTTAATTGACACCTCTTATCTTGAGCCGTTGAGAAATTCGGGTAATTGGCGAGATATACCGAAACATCTCAATAGGTGTTCGGTCTACAAAGATGTTGAGGGTGTATTAAACACAGCACGATCCGCGGGGATCAAAGTAGCACTTTTTTCAAACGCTCCTTCTAGATATATCGAGACTTTACTCCGATATTTCGAGATCTCCGTCGATTATGTGGTTGCTTACCATGATGTAAAAGAACACAAGCCAAGTAGAGAAGGCGTCGACAAGATACTAAGCTTTTTCGATATTGGCTCCAAACAAGTGGTCTATCTGGGTGACAGCGATCTAGACAAGGGGGCGGCTGAAAATGCAGGAGTTGAGTTTTTCAGCGTTGAATGGGGTTCTGCGTCTGGCGTTGACGAGTCACACAACGGAATCTCTAAGTTATCAGAGTTAATCGGTGAAAGCCTAAAAAATCGTTCAAATACTCGCACTCGATCTGATCTTCTTCAATATGGTAATCGACTCCATCTAGGTTTCTATCTAGAGGGGATTAAGCAGGAATTATGGTCGTTTAAAGACAACCATGGACCATCTGTTCAGAGATGGACCGCCAAAGCTCTCGAGTTATCAAATTCATTCCCTAAAATTGATTATATCGTCAGAGCCTTGGGCCATGCAGAACTGAGCGTCTCTGGTAACTCAAAACCTCTGGATCACCTAGCACAAACGCTTGCTGTCTCACTTGAGGCGGCTTACGCCCCAGAATCACTGAGTAAACAACATGAACTAACCAAATCTACTCAGTGCACAGCTGCAGAGCGAAAGAAGCAGGTTCACGGTGCGTACGTATTTGATCCCGAGAAAATAGCAACTCCCAAATTTTCAGAGCTCACGTTTCTAATCGTTGATGACGTATGCACCTCTGGTGCGACAACAGACGAAATATCTAGGGCCATTACTGAAGCATTTCCGCATGCAAGTGTCTACGTGTTCACGCTCGCTAAAACGCTTTATAGAACCGAAGCGCGGAAGGCTAGCTGGGAGCTTCAACACAACACTCAGTTGTATTTTGATCTTTATAACCCGCTCCAAACTGACGAAGAGAACTCAGATCAGTTTGATGATTTTGCACATCCAACTCGAAGGTTCGAAAAACTCGTAAGCAAGAGGTATTCTGCTAACTATGCAAGGACTAATAGTAACTTCATTTTTCACAACTTAAAGCCTCACTCCATCGCAGCCAAACTAGAGGAGAAATCTCTATACGGCTTGATACAGGTAGCTAAGAACATTCTGCAACGAGGAAACCCCACGGTTGCGTCTAGAAGGCTTCGTGACGCGTTCGGAGTGAGCCCAGCAGAAAGCGGTTTCGACAATGACAGTCTCGCTCTGATATCACGCAAGCAAGTTGAATGGCACCGTTTGATTCGCGGAGATCAGACCAAAGGGAGATATCCAGCCAAACGCTTTTTAGATGAATTGGTACCAAAGTACTTTGGGGATTATGTCTACGTAAGACAGTTAATTGTTCCCGAGGTTCAGGTGTACGACATGACCCAAGTCTATGTCGAACAATTCCAGAATCGACAGGTTGATTTCTACATTCCCCACGTGGGACTCATCATTGAGATTGATGGCCCACAGCACCAAGGGGCTGAAGAGTATGACCGGAATAGAGATGCATTCACGGACTCCTTGGGTCTAAAAATTATTCGATTTACCACCGAGGAAGTAGCATCTGAAAACGATAGGTTTTTAAGGAAAATGGGCGAGCTTCTAGACTACATCAAACGCGTAGATAATTTGGAGCGTGAGGGTGTACTGCAGCCACCTGATGGTATTACCCTTGAAGCGTATCGCAATTCATACTCAAATGAATTCAACCTCAGTGATTCAAGACTCCGCCTTACTTCAGCTATTCGTTTTCAGCTTCTTCTCCTTGAGCTTTTAGACCGTGGAACAGTGGTGCTAAGTCATCCTGCGAAATTAACCTTGATCAATCGTGATCATATTGACTTCGCAAGGGACGCTATTGAGGATCTCAACGATCTCTTGGCTAATCTCTTAAGACTTTCTGGGCTGGAAGCTCACAGTTTTGACTTAGAAATTGATGAATACTCGGAGCTATTGGACTCTCGTTCAGGCGATAGGTTAGTAATCGACTTCAGTATTTTTGAGAGGTATGACGACTCGTTCCAAGTTAACCCAGATGTGATCTACTCACGCTCGGATTATTTTGATTTTTATCGTTACTTCAGGAAGCTTGATGCGGTATCAATCGAGTCTGCCGATTTAGTCCCCTACGACTTCTTCGAATTGGCCTGTTCAGATCCAATCGAATACCACCTTGATTTGAGCCATGAAAGTCAGCAGCGAGAGTCTCTGAGATATTTTCTAAGCAATCTATTTCTACCTTATCTTGATGAAGTCGATTTTCGTGAAGGTCAGGTTGGAATCATCGGCTCGGCACTTTCTCGTAATGGAACAATTGGTCTCCTGCCAACAGGCTCGGGGAAGTCTATTTGCTATCAATTATCTGCCATACTCCAGCCTGCCGTGAGTTTCGTAGTCTGTCCGATTAAAAGTCTAATGTATGACCAGAAAGCCGACTTGGATAGCATAGGTTTCACACGCAGTAACTACATCACCAGTGATTTGAAGCCTGATCAGAAAGCCAAGATCCAAAGTGACTTCGGTCGCGGTAAATATTTTTTCGTTTTCATCTCGCCAGAACGTTTTCAAACATCGACCTTCAGACGCGAGATGACATCCATCGGACTAGATCGTTCGTTCGCATACGCAGTCATAGATGAGGCTCACTGTTTATCCGAGTGGGGACATGATTTCCGCACGTCTTATCTAAACCTCTCCAATACCATTGAAAAACTCGCGCCGATGGCAACGTACATCGGTTTGACGGCCACAGCTTCTGTAAACGTCCTCAAGGACATACAGACTGAGTTCAACATACCCGAAGAGTATGTAAGAACTCCTCTCGAATTCACTAGGAAAGAACTAGCGTTTCATGTTGTCGATGACCAAGGTCGAAAAACTGACGTTGTTCTACGTTTAGCTGCCGACATGGAGTCGAAATGGAATGCTGATACTTCTAGCGATAATAAGGCGGGAATCATTTTCACCCCTACAGTAAATGGGGAGAAGGGTTGCTTTGACCTAGCAGGAAGACTTTCAACAACCCTAAACATGGATGTTAGATATTTTTCTGGCTCAGCGCCGAAGTATGGCCGCATGCACGGAGATGCGTTTGATCAGTATAAGAGAAAAGCACAAGAGGATTTCAAACTTGACAAATATCGGCTTCTTACTGCGACAAAAGCGTTCGGGATGGGGGTAAACAAAGGGAACATCGCTTACGTTATTCACTTTGGAATTCCAGGCTCAATGGAGGCTCTCTATCAGGAGGCGGGTCGTGCTGGTCGAGACAAGAAGATGTTTGAGGCCGCTCCAGCCGACTGCTATGTGCTTCTAACTAAAGAGCAAAACACCGAGTTGCTAGAGAAGATTTGGGACCAGGCGACCAACGTAACGGACTTAAAGAAATACTCTGAACAGCTGAGTCGAAACAGCGATGTGAATACTAACCTGTTTCTGATGAATAATAGCCTCGACACTATTAACGATGAATTCAAGCTGCTCGCCAGTATCTACAACGTTCTAGAGAATACAGAAGATCAGCAATCTATCACCCTTAGTGCGAAGCAATTTGGTTCTGATAAGTTTAAATTTGAGAAAGCCATATACCGCTTATCTCAGCTTGGCATCGTGTCGGATTGGATCATTGAAGATTTTTTCAACGGCACGTTGCAAATAGACTTTAAATGCCTGTCAGAGGAACTGCTAGAGGAAAACATACAATCGACTATTCGAAAATATCAGCCGAGCTTTCAGCTCAAGGATATTCTTAGCAGTCAGAACAAGTACTACAAGATTCTCGCCGACAGGCTCCAAAGGGGGGCTAACAACAAAACACAGTTCATATTCTTGGTCCTTCTCCTGTGGTCATACGATCACTTTGTTTACAACCGTCGGCAATCGCTCAAAAACGTCTACGAGCAATGCAGCGAACTTGCTGCTGGTAAGATTTCTGAGGATGAGTTTAAAGAACGTATAGAGAAATACTTTAGGTTCAATGAGTCCAGCCATCGATTGCTTCAGCTAGCAGAGAACTATGCTGATACGAGCTTATGGTTATCTGTTTTATACGAGGAGGATGAGTCTGGCCAGTCAGAGATCATTAGTACAAGTGCATTGTCGACACTCAAAGAACAATTGGCTCGTTTTCTAGAGTCCTACAAAGACAATTTATGCTTGGATTATCTGAGCGGAGTAATTCGCCTTACAGCAGATCAGTTTGATGATGTCGATGGTGAAAAGCGGATGGCTTCAACGATTGATCGTCTGCTCGTAAGAGACCCAGAAGGGTTAGAGACACTCCTCTACGAAACACTTGGTCTTAAATCTCTATTCTCTGATGACGCTAGAAGCCAATATGCTCGGCTGATTCACGAAAAATTTCCAGACAAGCAACTACTAGAAAAAATTAACGAGGAGTTTGGCGATGCCTACTCCTACCACCAACTTCTTGCTCCTTTGGCTGCAAGATTAGAAAAATTGACTAACTGTTACAGGGAGATCAGCTGGTGAACGCCATTAAGAAGTTGAATGAGGTTATTGAGTCATTGGAGGAACAATCGTCCAAGGTAAGTGAGTTCAACGGAGTTTTGGAAGCAGTTAATGCGGCGAAGGGAGATATTAGTAACTCTAAAGAGATTTTGAGTAATCTTGCAAATGAGCAGCAAACGTTGGTCACCGAAAGCTATAAGCGTTTCGAAGAGTACGGCAAGAGGCTTACTGAACTGGAGTCTAAACTCGCGGTACTTGAGGGTAATCAAGTGGAAACGTTAAGAAACTTGTCTGATCTATCGTTCCTTACCCCCAATCAGTTTGAGGCAGGCCTTGACAAGATACTGTTGCGGCAATCGGAACTTAAGTTCCTCACGCCTGCTCAATATGAGGAAGGACGCAATGAGAGTGAAAAAGCCATCATAAACGGGGTCACCCAGCAGAGCGATCGAATTACTGTAGCCCTCTCAAACCAGGAAAGTGTAATCAGATCGCTTCGTATGGTCTTGTTTTGGGGAATATTTCTAATCGCAGGCGGTATTGCTTTTTTTTTAGCGAAAGATTCCTTCATGTGAGCAGTTTGCACCTTCCCTGAAATTTCAACAAAGTTTGGACGGATTTATTTTCCAGGGCAGGGTCACCACTCTTCGGGAGGATAAACGCCTCAATGCCTACAGTAGAAGAAGACGGTGTATCTTATCTATACCAAAGGTTGGCAGGGATAATCTCAAACAGAGAGTCATTTCTGGCAGGTTATGACTACTACTGTGGTGTTGGGTATATAGACTATGAATATCATGCTTCTCTTAATGTGATTAATCCTGTAGATACCGATATAATGTGGGCTTGGAGATTTGCATGGTTTGACAAATTTCTTTTATCGTGTGTTGTTTACTTTCGTGCATACGCCGTAAGGTTTTTACCTTTTCAGGCGATAATTTTTGTCTACGCCCTCCTTTTCTCCCTCTTGCCCTGGCTGCTTCCAGCCCAGCCAGTGTTCTTTCCCTGATTAAATTTCTTTCAAATTCTGACAAGGCTCCAAAAATATGAAAGATCAATCGGCCGCCGCTGGTTGTTGTGTCGATTCCCTCTTGCAGACTCTGTAACCCAATATTCCTTTCAATCAAGTTTTCGATAATTTCTATCAAGTTTTTTAGGCTACGGCCTAAACGGTCAAGTCTCCAAACAACCAGACAATCCCCTTCACGAGAAAATTTCATTACATCCTTTAACCCAGGTCTTTCATTTTGGGCCCCGGATATTTTGTCTGTAAAAATTTTCTCACAACCGGCTTTTTCCAGAGCATCAATTTGCAGCGATAAATTTTGCTCTATAGTCGATATGCGGGCGTAACCAATTTTCATTTTGGGCTATCAAAATAATTTTTATTTCAAAAAGACTTAGAAAAGTAAAGAAACCCGTTAACTATACGATAAAACATTACCTAGATTTTGTATACGGGTTTCTTTACTCGTTTTGCTGAAAAAAGAGATAAAAATTGTTGTCTCAGGATTTGGTAAATAAAACGGTCGTTTTTGTTACTCGCAAAAAAGGGGAAGCTGAAGGGAGTCGGGGGAGTTTTTATTACACACTCCCCTACCCTTTATGGCTGGAGAGATTTTTGTTTTCATATGATCATATTATTTCCGTCCACATCATTCTGGAAATTGAGTTGATTGAAATATGACAAATACAGGGTGGCGCGATGATGACAATATTCCAGGCCTCTTGCTTCGTTTTTTCGCTTCTTTTTTTTTAAGAATACTTAGTGTGTTATTTAATGTTAATTATGTGGTTAAAATATTTGTTCACATTTTTATCAATTTGAATCCAGGAGTGATTGCTCTTTGGATCGTGATGTTGGAAAATTGAAATATGACAAAAACAGGGCTTAATTGATGACGGCAACAGGCGAAGATTAATACTTCATTTTCTGTTTGCGGTAAATAACATACAATTATGTTATTTTGTGTCAAATTGTGTTTGATAAAACTACTTAAAGGAAGTGGGATTAGACATCTACCTGGAGTTTGTTTTTCGATTCATAAATTGGGTAGATTGAATTATGACAAAAACAGGGTGGAATAGATGGGGATAGTAATTTGTTTATAATGGTCCAATTATATTGATAATTTTTCTTTTATACAAGAACTGTTCTACCGTTAAATAACACATGATTGTGTCATTTTGCGTTAAATTATTCTTATAAATATATCACTTAATTGTGCCGGCAAAAATTCACGCAGCCCTACCCTCTCAGGTTTGGGAAAATTTTCTGTTCGTATGGGTTGGTTCGCTGAAAAATTGAGGTTAAAGGAAAAATTATGAGCGAACAAATCAAGCACAACAGAGGCCAGACTTGAGATCTTCAGCTTGAAAGGCTTTTCCACTCAAGTCTTTTTATAGCGGATTTTAAGATGACTCTCCCCTGCCCTAGGCGAATACAGGTTACTTTAAGCGATTGGGAGACAATAGGAGGTTGACCTTCATTCTATTATTGATTAACAGCTTTATGCTCGGCCAGCCATCATCACAGGGAAAAGTTTTTAAATATGACAAAAACAGGGCGGGTTGTTCAACCAAAATACAGCTGCCTTTTTGAGAAAAAAGAGATTATTAGGTGAGAGATGAAAACTCAGGCCGCTCCCCTATTCTTCTGCTATTCCTAAATGAACTTTGAAGTATCTTTCCATTTGTTTATTAAAGGCAGGATGACCTTCAGAAATTTTGAGATTTTCCATGTTTCTTAATTCTTTTTCAGGGATAAGGGCTTTTATTTTTTTAAACAGGTCTCCAGATGGATTGGCGAGCATCTCTTCTAATTGGAGAATCAAAATGCCCTCTTCCCTTTTTTTTCTGGCTTCCTGAAGCTGCAATGCCAGTTCTGCATCTTTCTGAACTCTTGCAAGCTCATTCTCCATGGCTTTCTGTTTTCTTGTTTTCCATCCCGGTGGAGTATCCACATAGCCGTTTGTCAGATTGCTCTTTAAAAACCGAAATGGCATATTTATGACAGTATATTGCTTCTCGGGATTTTCTGCCGCCAATCTCTTTTTATACTCTATGGCTGCTGCGGTTCCATCCAGGATATCCTGGATCCATTCGCTTCCCTTCTGGATATAAGCAACGAGCATTCCAGGATCCAGTTTTTCCCATTCCGTCAAATCAAGCCTTTCCAGCATATCGTCAAGTGGTAGGTTTGGGGTAGCATCTGGTTGTTGTGTGTTATTAAAAAAACCACTACAACTTATTGGTACACCAATGGTGGGCGCAGTGGATACGGGGTGTAACGGTGTAACAGTTGCTTTTTTTGGTGTTACGCTTGTAGTTGACGTATAGGGTGCGCCACCTAATGGTGCAAGGGTTACGCCGCAGTTAATCTCTCGCTTCAGCTCTGAATATAATGCCATGCCAAGTGAGGTGGCATTCATCTTATAGCCCTGTTTCACTTTCTTTTCTTCGCGAGTTAATGGAGTAACTGTAATAAGATTTTTATCGATAAGATTAGGTATGATTTTGCGAGCTGTATGTAATGATAGGTCAAGGATTGAGGCGATCTCTGTAGCGGAAATAAGCAAAATCATTCCTTGGGGAATTGTTGTTAACCTGTCATAGAGAAAAACGAATACTCTGATTTGATTGTCACTTCGTAATAAAGTGCCAAGCGTATTAAAAGAAAGATGGATTTGTGCACCCGTTGTGCCATGTTGTGGCGTAGCGGATGCGCCATTAACCAGTGTATTGGTTATGCCTGGATATTGCGTATCGTATATACCATTGTTTTGATTAACGGTTGCGTCAGTATGCTGCGTAACGATCGGTTTGGCGGGCTGTGTAACGGTTGGGCTGGTTCCATACTCAATGGTTTCACCGATGAGTGGCGCATGGGTTGTACCGTCAAGTGGCGTATGGGTTGAACGCTCGTATAAAGAGCTTTCGTTGTCCCCTTGGGCGATAGACTGGACCTCAAACAATGTAAGTCCAAATCGGTTTATGCAAATATTGGATTTAACAGAGTCGTCGGGGAGAGAACCAATTTCGTTCAAGAGCTTCTGTGCCTTTCCCTGTGAAAGGGAAGGGGAAATGGATGCAGCATCCAATACGCCATCAAAACCAGCTGCAAGCTCATCTTTTTCTTTATTTCGAGCAGCCATAATGAAACCTCTATTAGGCAGTAAGCAATGTTCCGCCATGCTTAATACGTTTTAACACTTCAGTTCGAAGCGTCCTGTAATCATTAGCAAGATTTGATGTTTTGGCTGCGTCCTGAACAGCCAGTCCGCGAGACTCCGCTTTCTGTTGCACAGTTGATCGAGTCAAGACAGCCTCAAAAACATGTTCCCCATATGAATCTCTAAGCCGTTTTTCCATGATTCTACTGACATTTGTTCGTCCATCATAGAAAGTGACCAGAATTCCAAGAGCTCGAAGATCAGGGTTTGCTTCCATACGTACTTGATTGACCCCTTTTATGACTTTAGTGAGACCGGTCAATGCGAATTTGCTGCCGGAACTGACAGGGATGATATACCAGTCTGAGGCGGTTAATGCAGCCTGAACATAAAAAGGGAAATGGGGGGGAGTATCTATTATCAGATAGTCGTAATCATCATCGAGATTGGCATGGCTGAGTCTTGACTGCAGGCATAAAGTAGGAATCACATACCTGCTTTCTATTAAGGGTGTATCTTGCAAATCATCGGATGAAGGTATTAGGTCCAACCCTGGAATCTTCGAACTCATTATAAAATCAGTTAAAAGTCCATCCTTTTTCATTAGTAGATCATAGACTGTTTTCTCCAAGTCTCTATATTCTTCAGGAGCTATTTGGCCTAGCGTTTGCGTTAAGTCTGCCTGAGGGTCGAAGTCAACGGCAAGAACCTTAAACCCTTTCTTTACAAGTGATGCAGCAAGGTTAATGGCGACCGATGATTTTCCGCAGCCACCTTTTCGGTTGCAAATAGTCATTCTTTCACATCTTTTTTTACTCGTATTAGACTTTGCTGACACCATTGATCACCTGTATTGTTAGCATTTATAGGGAATATAGTTATCTCTTATCCCACTATATTTTAAATTGTCAAGGAATTCCAAACAAATAAAGAATTTTTTTATTATCAGTTATGTTTTTGAAGACAAAATATTGTCTGAAACTTCTGCATTTTTTCTTGAAAATTGACCGCAAAATGGGCCATCTAACGAAGATTGATGAATTATAAGAAGCTGAATGTGCCGAATTTATTGAACTTATTAATCTTACGCTAGAGTCTAATTTGTGTTAAAAAACACACAATTATGTCTTTTTGTGTTTAATTATGCTTAAAGCATGACTCCTCAAATTGAACGGGAAAGCTTTAAGTTATTGATATTTGCCCAAGGTGGAGAATAATGCTTGATAACTTTTGATTTAATGGGGTAGAAAATTAAGCAGAAGAGAATAGAAAATATTTCACATAAACAAAGGATAGGAGAAAAAATGAATAAAACAGACTTGGTTTCTGCAATTGCTGAATCAGCCGGAATCACAAAAATATCCGCAGAACGTGCATTGGTTGGTTTTCTTGACGCTGTTACTGGTGCCCTGCAAAAAGGGGAAAATGTTACAATGGTTGGGTTTGGTACATTTTCTATTTCTAATCGTGCTGCGCGTACCGGAAGGAATCCTCAAACAGGGAAAGAGATCAATATTGCGGCAAAGAAGATTGTTAAATTTAAGTCAGGAAAAGCTTTAGCTGACAGTGTCAAGTAAACTTCTCCAAAGCTGGGAAAAGGCAACGTTCCAGCGGTTGTCTTTTCTCCCACTTCCAATTTGTCATGAATTTCTCTAGTTATAAAAAAATACCTTACCTTTATTTCATTTCAGAATTTTTCTCATGCCCGTTTTGCGATTAATGTTTATTAAGGATCATTAAACGCCGGTTATTATTTCATGCATTGCAAGCGAAATTTTAAACACAATTAAACATAAATTTATGCTTAATTGTGTTTAATTATTCAATCCAACATCAATATGTTTTATTTGATTTGGAAAATAATTGAATAAAGATGGGAACTTCTTAGAAGCCTTTTCTCTTTCTTGATAACTCTTCATCGGGGGGGGGGGGGGCTCAAGATTCACCTTCAAATCGCGTAATCTGCTTAATCGTACGAAACGGAACCAATATTGATCGGGGGTGGTGTAAATCTCTGTCTGTTGTTTGTGTTAAAAAATACTAAAATATGCTAAAAAACATAATATTATGTTGAGCATAATTTTAAGTAAAAAAATGTTTTTTTATGCCTAAAAGGCGGGAATATTATTACTCCACATCTGCCCCATTAAAAAAACTTTGGAAGTTTTATTCACCGCTGATAGAACAATTAATGAAATTGATTTAAGGGCGGGCTGCCGGGTATGGGGGCTTCAAAAAAAAGAGACAGCGCGGGGACCGACTGTCAACCTTGATTCCCTCACCGCGTAGTGAGGGTTAGGGAGCTGCAAGCAGACACCCTGCCCGTCAGGGAGAGTGTCATCCTTAATGTGGGGCTGCAGGCGAAAGTAAATACACGGAACAAAAAGAAAGCCGCCCAGGCGGGCGGCCTTCTACCATGTTGCGCAGCTTACTTTTTATCAATTTCCCGCACTTGGAGAGTGATTTCAGGGGTTGTCGGGAAGTAGTCAAACGACAGGTTCAGGCTGCCGTCTGCGTTCTCAAAAGCGGTTCCTATTCTGGTCCAAATGGAATTTTTTGAACCTTCAATTTTTTTTGCTCCTACGATCTGAAGAATTTTTTTAGCCATTTCTTGTTCCTCCTTTATTGAAGTTATGGGGTGAGTGTTTTGTGACCCGTTTTTCAGCAGGAGATAAAGGAGCAAAAGCAAGGCAAAGATTTAAAAAATTACTTCCTTTCCGTCATTTTTTCATATCGCACCAACGGCTTGGCCTTGATTTTAGCGACGCACCGCTACAGTGGTCACGTTTAAAACACAGAGCCAGTAACGGAAAAGAGGGACTTAGAAAGGCTTAATAAATATAAGAGGGGAGGGGGGTAAAAAAAGAAGGTGACAATCCAGAACCAGTAAAAGAAACTGCTGACAGCAGGGAAAGCCCTGTTCTGACTAGCCCGATAAGAAATCACACACATCCCCGAGGGTCGCGGTGAAAGTCAGCCTGCACAGTAAGGCAAAGAGTGCCAAGGCGGATTTCTGGTGGTGAAGCGTGGTGGATTGAGACGAAAGCTGTTAACGAGGGAGGGGAAGGGGGCTTGCGGAGTAGTATGCGGAGCAAGGGGCCGAGGATAACAGTCAAAAGCATTGCCTGGTGTAGTGTTCCCGATTATGATTCGTCCAGATTCCGGGCACACAGAATATAGTCAGCGGTCTAATATGTCTGGGCTTCGGTAAAGATAACCATGTTTTTGTCATCAAAGAAATCACTAATTTCCGGCATAATCAAATGTTTTTTGATGGTTTTTTGTGGCACAAATTAACGGTTTTTTTGTAGGCGTTTCAGCTAGGACTTCATTGGGAAAAGGAAGAGTGTGGTATTTAAGCAGAAAGAAGTTCGGCGGATCTGGGGGAGGTGATTGGTGCAGGGCTTACAAAAAAAAGTGACCCAACACAAGGGGCGCTTCCGTTAAGTTAATTTTATCAGGTGGGACAAATAGTCTGTCCGGATCCTGTCAAGTTGTCACCAATTCTAAAATCCTTCTATTTTGGGGCAATTTCAGGCGAACATTTTGCCTCGGCCATTGTTCCCAGGCGAATCAATGTGCAATTTATATTGCGCGGGTCGTTATCCATGCGGTCAATTTTGCTATAAAAGCAGGCAACCGTTCATTCATCAGAATTCCTAATTTTAACGCCTCCATTATTTTTCACTAATTCCCCCCGTAAAAATAATTGTCGTTGATCACCCTTGCTGTCGCTTATTCCCAACATGCCATATTCCCACGACAAATAACCATCTGTTTTCCCAGGGAAATATACACAATAGGCTGTGTGCATGTCACATCTGTATGACAAATTGCGTCTCTTTTTTGCAACACTGTTTTCATTCGCAATCAATCAAATTTAATCCTTTTTCGCAAGACTAGGGCGTTTTTTGTATCCAATCAAATAGTGTCGCACTTTTGCCACTTCTTGGCATGGAGGGCGGTGGCCTCTTAGCGGTGGTGATGAAAACCGCAGTACGGAAACCTTTGCAAGGAAACGACTGCCGACAAAGCTGCATGTCAATGCTTGGACTGAAGAATCATCCATGAATAGTGCGGGAATAAAGGAGCTTGCTTTCGGCAACCCGGCAGCGGGAAGGTGCATGCTGTCATCTCCATTTCCGTGGAGTTAAACCCGAACAAGGCAGAAGTATATGGTGCATATCATGCACAATCTGTTGGCGCAGAATTTGCTTTTTTCAAGGATCTGATCTTATACCAGGCCAGCAAAAGGCATGCTATCATGCCATTATCATTGATGATATTGGCCACGTTTAGCAAAGCCTGCCGGAAATTGAGGGACTTTTTCCCCTCCGGACCGACCCTTATGAATTGAGAAGTGTGTTGATGCGGGATCGCAAATAGAGAGAAAAATGATAGAGAAAACGGAGTGGGGCAGTAGGTGATCAGAATTCAGCTTTGAAAAGCTTTTTTAAGCTCCTGTTTAAAGGAAGCTTGGTCAAATATTTTTGTGGTTTGGATGGCATCTTTTTGCTCCAGGGCCAATTCAAAAAAAACTTGAATAAGGCTGGATCGGGTTAATTTGTAACCAGTTTCATTGCGGATTTTCTGGATTAATTCTTCTTCGACCTTTTCCAGAAGGCGACTCGGCGCGGAAAAATTGGCCTTCACGACTTTACCATTAGACATTTTTTAAAACCTTCTATTGACAAGCAAAATTAATGGAGGTATTTTTTTAGGTAATATTTTACCCACCAGAAATGAACTGTGACTAAACATTAACGATAATTCAAAAAAAATCTACAAACTTAATGGTTTGCGATGATCGAGATAAATGAATACCCAACAACCGAACATAATCGAAGAACAATAAGCAAACTCCGACGAGAACTGGGTAATATCATCTTGGACACGCTTCAAGACCCCTTGGTTGAGGATATTGCTCGAAATTCCGACGGCTGGCTTTGGGTAAAAAAGCAAAGCAAACCATGGGAAAAAATTTCTGAACTAAACGACATCCAAACCGAAAATATTCTGCGGGCGGTTGCCAGCAGCTTGGGGGTTACTATTACCCCTGAACACCCTTATCTGGACGGCGAACTCATCATTGACGGCAGCCGAATTCACGGCAACATTCCTCCGGAAACACGCCGCCCATCTTTTACTATCCGCAAACGTCCGACTCTTATATTCACCCTTGAGGATTATGTAAAACAAAACATCCTCATTCCAAAACACCATATTATTCTTCTCTCTGCAATTCAAGACCACAAAAATATTTTTGTGGTCGGCTCCACCGGCTCAGGCAAGACCACTCTGGTCAATGCCCTTATCGATGCAGCAACAAAACACACGCCGGAAGACCGTTTTGTAATCATCGAGGACACCGGCGAAATCCAGTGCGTCGCCCCCAACACCGAACAGCTTTACACCACCCATAACCGCAATCTTGATCAATTAGTTAAAGAGACTCTGCGTATGCGACCCGACCGAATAATTATTGGTGAGGTCCGTGGCAGCGAGGCTTTGCACTTACTGGAAATCTGGAACACCGGGCATAATGGCGGAATAGCCACAGCGCATGCGGACAGCGCAACCCCGCAAGCCGGTCTGGACCGGCTGGAAATGCTTGTCGCCCGTGCCAACTCCAAACTCAGCAACAACTTCATCCGCCGTTTAATCGGCTCAACCGTTAATGTAATCGTTTGTATTCAAAACACCAAAGAAGGAAGAAAGATCAATAACATAACTATTGTAGAAGGGTATAGAGATAACGAGTATCAACTGAAAATGCTTTGAAAGGAGAATGTTAATGAAAATGGACAAGAAAATATTACTGATGGCATCTGTAGTTTTTGCCCTGGTGCCCCAGGTGGTCTTTGCCGCCGCCGGCGGTGGCGGGTTGCCCTGGGAAGGTCCTCTTACCACAATTCAGATCTCTTTAACCGGTTCAGTCGCTATCTCCATTGCCCTGATCGCCATTGCCGTGGCAGGGGGGATGCTTATTTTCGGCGGCGAAATAAATAATTTCGCCCGAACGGGCGTATACATCACCCTCGTCCTTGGCTTGCTTGTTATGGCTAACAATGTACTGACGGGCCTGTATGCGGCCGGAGCCACTATACCCGAGGAGTTGGCAACAAATACCCAAACCACAGCAATCATCAGGGATTAACCATGTCTTCTGACCGACCCCGCGAAATTAATATCAACCAAGCACTTTGCCGCCCGGATCATCTTTGGGGAGCGGAACGGGAATTGGTGTTGTCCGCGGCTTTAATCTCAATCACTCTGATTTGCCTGGCATTTAAATTTTGGATCACAATCTTTGCTTTGTTCTTTTGGGTGTTGGTTTTCACCGTTCTCAAGATGATGGCTAAAGCTGATCCCATTATGTCGCGTATTTACCTCCGGCATATCCGATACAGGCCATATTACCCAGCTCATTCGACACCGTTTGCCGATACAAAAAAATCTTTCCGAGGTTGGTAGTGAAAGCACTGAGAACATACCGCAGTAGAGCACAGGGCTTGTCTGACCTTCTGAACTATGCCGCCGTGATAGATGATGGGGTAATCCTGCTCAAATCAGGAGCTCTGATGGCTTCCTGGATGTATACAGGGCCGGATACCGCCACTCTGACATTTGAGGAATTAAACGGCCGCTCAGCCCGGATCAACAACGCCCTCCAACGCCTTGGTACCGGCTGGATGACTCAACATGACGTTTTCCGTGTTTCTTCAAAAAAATATCCTGCCGAATCAGCTTGTCATTTTCCGGATCCGATCACCTCGGCCATCGACGACGAACGTCGACAGTTATACACGGCTGGTGTCCACCATGAGAACCGCATGGTAGTGACATTAACCTATCTACCGCCCACCGTGGGTAAATCCAAAACCACGGCATTGATGATAGATAATGATGATGAGTATAACCTGGTTGGCACAGGCGGTAAAAATATCTCCTATTTTAACCAGGCATGCCTGGAATTTGAGGGGGTTATGTCTTCTGTCTGCAACATGACCAGGCTGCATGGCCATGCGGAGATAATAGATATCCACGGCAATGGGGCTATTCGAGACGATCAACTTCGCTTTATCCATCACTGCATAACCGGAGACAATCATCCTATTAACCTGCCTCCAATCCCTATGTTTCTGGACAGTATTATAGGAGGGCAGGAATATCATACCGGCCTGCGGCCGATTATCGGCGATAAACACATCGGCGTAATCTCTATTGACGGATTTCCGCAAACCTCTTTCCCGGGGATTCTTGAGGGCCTTGACCAACATCAATTTGAATACCGTTGGAACAACCGTTTTATCTATGAGGATCCAACCGAGGCCATCAAGCAATTACACAAATATCGCCGTAAATGGCAGCAAAAAAAACGGGGCTTTATCGCACAGCTCACCCACAATTACAATGCGCCGGTTGATCAATATGCCGCGCAAATGGAGGCGGAAACGGAAAACAGCATAGCTGAGGCCTCCAGCGGAGCCGTGTTGTACGGATATTATACAAGCACCATTGTCATAATGGACAAGGACAAAGAGGTGTTGCAAGCCGGCCTGGATGTCATCCGAAACTTTATCAATAACCTGGGTTTCAACGCACGAGTTGAATCCATCAACACAGTAGAGGCATACCTCGGATCTTTACCGGGTCACGCCACGGAAAATCTGCGTCGGCCCATGATCCACACCTTGAATCTTGCTGACTTGTTGCCGATCAGTTCGATTTGGCCTGGACATGAATTTTGCCCAAATTCATATTATCCATCGAACTCACCACCTTTATTGGTAACCTCGACAACCGGCAATACCCCGTTCCGCTTGAATCTTCATGTCGGGGATTTGGGGCATACGTTTATTTTTGGTCCTACCGGGGCAGGTAAATCAACGCTTTTGGCTATCCTTGCCTCTCAATTCCGTAAGTACAGAGAAGCTACCGTTTTTATTTTTGAAAAAGGGTACTCCCTTTATCCCTTGGCCTCGGCCATCAAAGATGCTTGTCATTTCGATATTGGCCAGGACGCTGCGGTTGAATTCTGTCCCTTAGCAAATCTCGAAACAGATGCCCAACAAATCTGGGCTGAAGAATGGATCATCGGCTGCCTTAAATTACAAAACGTTGCCATCACTCCTGAAAAGCGTAATGCAATTAAAACCGCCCTGCATCAGCATCAGCAAGGCGGCGATAAATCATTCCATGATTTTGTCGTGAATCTGCAGGACCGGGAAATGAGCATGGCCCTTGAGCGGTACACGGTCAATGACTCCCAAAACTCCGCAATCCTTGATGCGGAAGAAGACACCCTCAAAACTTCAAAATTTAATGTGTTTGAATTGGAGCACCTGATGGAAATGGGGGATGACATGGTCTTACCGGTTCTCACCTATTTGTTCCAAAAGATCGAAAAATCTCTTTATGGCCAACCGGCCATCATTATTCTCGATGAAGCCTGGATAGCCTTGGGTCATGAAGTTTTTCGCTCAAAAATCAGGGAATGGCTCAAGGTCCTGCGTAAATCAAACTGTGCTGTTGTGATGGCCACGCAGTCCATTTCCGATGCGGCAAACAGCGGTATCCTGGACGTCATCAACGAGTCGTGCCCGACCAAGATTTTTTTACCGAATGCCACGGCAAAAGACGAATCAAGCACCAAACTGTATGCACAACTCGGCCTGAACAGCCGGGAAATAGACATCCTGGCTAAAGCTACGCCCAAATGGGATTACTATTTTCGTAACCCGGTCGGGCGGCGCATTTTCAACCTGCAGCTCGGCCCACTTGCTTTAGCCCTGGCAGGGGCAACCGGCAAAGAGGATCTGGCGACAATTCGTGAACTGCAAAAAAAATATAGAGATAACTGGGTGTCAAGGTGGTTGGAAATACGGGGGATTGTATGCGATTAAAAAAGATTGTGGCAGCGGTATTGGTAAGTCTGTTGGTGGCGCCGCCCACGGTTAAGGCCGGCGGCGGAGGTTCCAGCGTCAGTGGCGTGGCGACCGAGGTTACTCAACTACTCAACAATTTGGAACTGGCGGGGCTTCACTCTACGGAACTATCCGCTTTGGCGCAGCAGTCCCAACAGCTGCTCAACGAAGCGTTCATGATTCAAAACCAGCTTAAAAACTTGCTTACTCTGAATAATAATCCCCTGGCTATGATTAATACCCTGCAACAATTAAGCAATATTGTTCAACAGGGGCAGATCGTGTCTTATGCCGCCCAGAATATCGATGCTCTATACGCCAATATGTATCCTGGTTATTCAACATACCAAAACCAGGATATCTCATCCGCTATCCTGCAGCAAAAACACCTGGATTGGTCACAGAGCAATACGGACAACATCAAAGCAACTCTCAAGGCCTCTGGAATCCAGGAACAAACAATTCTGACCGAGCAGGACCGGCTTGATTCTATCGTCAGCATGTCCCAGACATCTGAAGGCCGACTCCAGGCTATTCAGGCCGGGAACCTGATAGCCGCAGAGGAGGTGGCCAGTCTGCAAAGATTGAGACAGTTGATCATGGTTAATAACCAGCACATGGCCAACTATCAGGCACGGCAACAGGACAAGGAGGATGTTAATGCTGCCAAGTGGCAGCAGGTTACAGGCGGAGCAACGACAGTCTTGGGTGACGAGCGCAGCATGATAAACGATTTTTGAAATTTGAAAGGAACGAGGGAAGATGATTGAGAAAAAAATATTATTAGGGGCTGGAGGCGGAGCTATTGCTCTATCAATTGCTGTCGCTGTTACTATTAATATAGTCATCAATGACGGCACTGACAGCCAACCCGCAACGGGCGAACAATTATCATGCACGGAACTGCAACAGGCAGTTGATGATATCGGTCGTCCCGGTTTTGATCTATTACCGAGACACATTAAAGAGGCAATCGGTATGCAGGATAATACTTGCAACGTAACCGGCAAGGATTGGTCCATTGTTCACGGTCAGGTACATAGACAAACAGATAATACAATTATCGGTGATGAGCGCAGTATTCTGGAGGATTTTAAGTGAATACTCAAAAAATCCTGACAATTGCTGCGTTATCCTTCGTCTTTGTTTTTGCCCTTGTTGAGTTATCGCTGGCGGATGTCCCAACAAATAACGCCATCCAAAGCATCATGGATACATATCGCAACACGGCGTCCAATTGGTCGCCCGTCCTTGAGGGTTACGCAACTCGCATATTTTGGATTTTGGCCTTGATTGATATTGTGTGGATGGGGATTACACTTGCCCTCAAACCCGGAGAGTTTGCAGATTTCACCGCGAATCTCGTTCGTAAAGTAATTTTTATCGGATTTTTCTTCGCATTATTGCAGAACGGAACCACTTGGGCGGGCGCAATTGTCCGGTCGCTAGTCCAGGCTGGTGGCGCAGCTAATACGCAAGCAGGCGGTACACCCAATGTAACGCCTGCGCTTATTTTTGATACCGGCTTCACCCTTTGTGCTCAAATTTTCCAACAGCTGAGTGTGTGGAACCCTGGAGACAGTCTCGCGCTGGTGATCGGTGGCATAATTATCATGATTTGTTTTGCTCTGATCGCCGCCATGATGCTGCTCATCTATGTGCAGGGTTACATTATTATCTATGCGGGCGTTATTTTCCTCGGGTTTGGCGGGGCAACGTTTACCAAGGATGTCGCCCTCAAGTATTTACAGGCAGCCCTCGCTGTAGGCGCGAAACTGTTTGTCATGATTTTAGTTGTCGGCTTGGGACAGACGATCCTTAGCCAGTGGACGGTCAATTTTACAGTCACCCTTCCTCAAATCACCCTCTTTATCGGGGCGTCCATTATCCTCCTCGCCCTAGTTAAGGCAGTTCCCGACATGGTAGGCGACATGATTAACGGTTTCAGCTGGGGGGCAGGGGAGTCTTTGATGCGTACCAGTATGCAAATGGGGAAAATAGCGGTTGGTGCCGGTGTCGGGGCGGCAGCTGGTGCAATAGGGGGCACTATGGCTGTAAGCGAAGCCGCAAAATTGGCCAGTGCCTCGGGATCCGGAGGTATGGCAAGCACCATTAAGGGCACTGTATCCAACCTGGCAAAGGCTGGAGCTCAGGATGTCGCCGGCAGAATGGCCGGGCAGCATCGGGGATTTGGCACCACAGGTGGCCGCATGTCCGCCCTTCTCAAAGAGCAGAGGTTAACCTCTACCGGCGGGAATAAGCAAGAGGATATAAAGGACGAGCCGTATTACAGCTCAGCACCGGATTTGACAAAGACAGGCTCAATATACAAGGACGAAGAGGCTTGAAATTGCAAACTCCGACTCGGTGAACGGCGCCTCGATCTGTCCGGCGTTCTGGCCTCGATGGTGGGAAATCTGATTGTAGAAAAAAACAGAAATTCAAAAAAACAAAAGGTAAAAAAATGGGCGATAAATCACCTTATCTGGCAGCAAGACGGGAGTGGGAAGAACGATACGGCTGTTTTGTGTCTGCTGCTCATTCCTGGAAAATTGCCGCCACCCTCAGCCTGATAATTGCCCTGGTAGCAACTGCTGGCGCCATTTATCTGGCAAGCCAAAAAAAAGTTACTGCCTACATCGTAGAAATTGACAAATTCGGGTCTATCGTCCAGGTCCAACAGTCCGGCACGGCTGATAAGGCAACAACCCAAAAAGTCATAATCGCTCAATTAGCCGGGTTTGTGAAAAAATTTCGTGATGTCAGCCTGGATGCTCACCTGCAGCGGCAAAATGTATTTGACGCCTATGTGTTTTTGCAAAGGAATACCCCTGCTTTTACTAAAGTTACTGAATTTTTCAAAAAAAACGACCCATTTGAGCGAGCAAAAAAAGAAACGGTATTCGCCGAAATTATCAGTGTTTTGCCACTCAAAGACAATGCCTTTCAGGTTGAGTGGCGAGAGACCATTATGGACCGGCAAAGCGGTCAAACATTAAGCATCAGTAATTACAAATTGGTGGCTTATACATCCATGTCACCCCCCACGGATGAAGGCAATATCCTTAAAAACCCGACCGGGCTTATTGTTAACGATCTTAACTGGTCAAAGGAGATATAACGTCATGCTCAAGACAATAATCATTGCATCTATGCTGATCTTCCCCCCCATGGCCGTTGCCCAGGATGAGACCCCTTTGCTGCCGCAGGAAAACACAAACCAGGCAGAGGAGCCCGTCCACCTGAAACCGGCAATACCGCAAACAGAAGACCCATCTAAATTATACATATCACCTCAAAACGCCCACTTGGACGAAAAAGGGAAAAAAGCCGTCCAGTTGGCAGAAGACTGGATCAGTAGACCCGTCTTGCCGACAACGGAAGATAAGGATGGCTCCGTGGTCTTTACCTATGGCGCTGCTTTGCCGGTCGTCGTGTGCAAGCCCCTGAGGGTTTGCGTGCTTCAATTAGAAGAGGGCGAGGAAATTATTGATCCGCCGCGTTGCGGTGATACCGCGCAATGGGAAATCAGTCCCTCCAAGCCCGATGACCGCCGGCAACCGCATATTTACATCAAGCCGCTTGATAGCGGTTTGACCACTAATCTTGTTGTGGTAACAGACCGGCGGACTTACGTGGTGGCATTGAAATCAAGAAACGACAAATATACCCCGATGGTATCATTCCGATACCCGGAAAACGAGGCACGGGCATGGCAGGCACACCTTGCCGAACAAGCCCGGCTAGAACAGCAAAAACAGCAAGACAACCAGTTTAAATCCGGCGGTCAGTCCTTTAACGCTGAAGATCTTGATTTTGAATACATCATCAAGGGTGAGGCAAAATGGAAACCGCTACGGGTGTTTAATGACGGGGTAAAGACCTATCTTAAGATGCCGGAAGTTATGAAAATGTATGAAGCTCCGGTACTTCTTGCCGTCAATGATGGCAAGGAAGCCCTGGTCAATTACCGGCTCCATGGCGACATGTTTATCGTGGATCACCTCTTTGATAAGGCGGTTCTGCTTTCCGGCGTGGGAAGCAATCAAGCTAAAATTACCATTACCCATGATGGCAAATAACAGGAGGACCAAAATGAAACATATCCTGTTGCTTGCTCTGGCTGTTTTGGTTCTGTCCGGCTGTGCCACCAAGACGACCAGTAACTATATGCCGCCCAACCTGCCGGACAACAGTTTTGCGATTATTGCCCACGATATATCTCCCATAATTGCTGAACATAACCCGGCCAAGAGTATCAGCTTTACCTTGCACCGGGATGATTTCGGTCGTCACCTGGCTGATGACCTGGGTCAGCTTGGTTATGAAATCGTGTTTATTGGGCAAAACGAGCAACAGTCGGAACATCAGGACGAAATACGATATACCATCGACTGGGCAGACCCTGGATCTGTGTACATCTCCCTGACTATCAACAACCGGCAACGATATACCCGGTCATATACCGTTGACCAGAGCACACTTGTTGCAAACAAATCCAAGGTGATAGGTGTTTTTGATGATTAACCATTTGTCGCCCGAGAAATCTCCCGCAGGGATAAAGGTCAAGCGGTTGAACCGCCTCCCTTTGTTTATCGTCTTTGTTTTATCTTTAATGGTTTTGGCCGCGTTTGGCTACCTGATAACCCAAAGCGGGAAACGACAACAGCGGGTCGAGGAAAAGACGTTTCTCCCGTATACGGCTGATCAGACCCCAGCGGAAAATCTGCTGGCCGATAAACCCAAATACGGGGTGATCGCCGCAGAGCCGAGAGTAAGACCGGAACCACCGACAGCAACAGACCCAACAGCTCAACCACAGTCGCAAAAAACAGAATTAACTTCAGAACAAAAAGAATCCGAGCGGATCCGCCAAGCAAAGTTGAAGCGTTTTGAATCCGCACTGTCTGCCCCTACCGTAATCAATTCCGCCGGATTTGGCGGCAGCGGTTTAATCTCGTCTGCTCACGCCGCTTCAACGGCAGCAGCAGCAGGCAACCCCCTGGCCGAATTAGGCAACCTGAAACGGGACCTGGTGAAGCAAAACCAGGAGGATCCAAACCAACAAGAACGCAAGGAAGATTTTTACCTGCAAAAACAACCGGCAACGGAATATCTACCGCATACCCGCAATCAGCAGCAATCGCCATTGGAGGTCAAAACCGGCACGGTAATACCGGCTACCATGCTTGGCGGTCTTAACTCCGATCTGCCCGGCATGATTCTGGCGCAAGTATCGCAAAACGTTTACGACACAGCAACCGGAGGGTATCTGCTGATTCCTCAGGGCTCCCGCTTGGTGGGCATATACGATAATTACATTGCCTATGGTCAGAATCGGGCGCTGGTCGTCTGGAACCGGATTGTCTACCCTGACGGCTCCACCCTGGAGCTTGAGGGCATGCCGGGGACTGATCAAGGAGGCTATGCCGGGCTTGAGGATCAGGTGAATAATCATTATTTCCGGATTTTCGGCTCGGCTATTTTAATGTCCGTCATTACGGGCATGTATGACTACAGCCAAGATTCCGGTCGTTACGGTGATGAGCAATCGGCAGGTGATACCCTGGCCTCTGCCGTGGCCCGCGAAATGGCGCAAACCAGTCAAATGATGCTTCGCAAAAATCTGAATATTCAACCGACAATCAAAATCAGGCCCGGCTATAAATTAAACGTCATGGTCAAGCGGGACATAATATTTCCGGCGGTGTGGTAGTCAGAAATGAATATCGGTTATCAAACAAAATACGCCAGCACAACCCGCATTGTCGCCTTGGCACTTTTGTTGGCAGCTGTCTGCTTTGCGGGAACTCTCTACACCCAATTGGTGGCCAAAGCGTTTGGGTATAGCGATACCTTGGGGCACCCGATAACCGGTAAAATGTATGCCCCCTGGAAAGGTATCACCTGGTATCTGCAAGCAGGATCAGATTATCCGCAGCTATTTGCCCGGCAATTTAATATCAGCCTGAGCGCCGGCGCTTTGTTGTTTGGATGTGGTATTCTGGTTTTACTGGTTTACAAGCCTATCACCAAGGGCAACACATCCCTCTACGGCACCGCCCGTTTCGCCAAACTTAAGGATGTTAAAAAAACCGGCCTCCTGGATCCTCCCAGCGGTTCAAACGCCGTAATTGTCGGAGGCTATGCCCCCCACAGCAACAACATACTATATTTATACCACCAGGGGCCCGAGCATATTTTAGGGTTTGCTCCGTCACGATCCGGCAAGGGTGTTGCCCTGATGCTTCCGACCCTGTTCACTTGGCTTGATAGTGTCGTCGTGCTCGATATCAAGGGTGAAGGTTGGGCTTTAACGTCCGGCTGGCGTAAAAATTATGCCAAAAACAGGGTGCTCAAATTTGATCCAACGGATGACAGTGGCCACGGAGCTCGGTTTAATCCCCTCAACGAGATTCGGGTTAACAGCGGCCACGATGTGGCGGACGCTCAAATCATTTCAACGCTGATTGTGGACCCCGACGGACACGGTCTGACAGATCATTGGCAAAAAACCAGCTTCGCTCTGCTGACAGGGGTTATTCTTCACCTCCTTTACAAACACCAGGCACAGGGGCTGCCGGCGCCGACTCTGCCCGATGTCGTCAAATGCTTGTCGGATCCGGAGACATCACCGGATGACCTCTTTGAAGAAATGCAGAACAATGATTATCACGATGGGCTGCCGCACCCAGTAGCGGCCATGGCTGCCCAAGATATGATCAATCGCGCTGAACGTGAGAGATCAAGCGTCCTGTCCTCTGCTATCTCGTACCTCACTCTGTACCGGGATCCGGTTTTGGCCGCAAATGTATCAAAATCGGATTTTAAAATTGATGATCTTATGAACCATCAGGACCCAATCAGTCTGTATCTTGTCCTGCGTCCAAGCGATAAAGAACGGCTCATGCCCTTGATCCGTTTGATTATTACCATGATCACCACCAAGCTCACCGGCAAAATGGAATTTGAGGACGGTGCAGCTGTAGCAAATTACAAACACAAGCTCCTGCTGTTGCTTGATGAGTTTACCAGCCTCCGCAAACTGGAACTTCTTGAACAGCAGTTACCTTTTTTGGCTGGGTACGGGATCAAATGCTACTTTTTGATTCAGGATTTAAAACAGCTGCACCGCTGGTACACGGATAACGAGAGTGTCACCCCCAATTGTCATATCCGGATATCGTTTGCTGCCAACGAAATTAAAACAGCACAATATCTCAGCCAGGCAACCGGCGACACCACCGTTGTCAAGGTTCAGACCTCGGCCAGCGGCGACAGGATGTCTGCCATGTTGGGCAAGGTCAACAGGCATTACACAGAAGTTAAACGGTCACTCCTTACCCCGGACGAAATCATGCGGTTACCGTCTCCCGTCAAAGACCATAAAGGAATGATCGTTACGCCTGGAGAAATGTTGGTATTTGTCTCCGGACAGCCGCCAATCAGAGGCACCCAGCCGCTGTATTTTATGGATGAGACTTTTAGCGCGCGGGCAAAAGTCCCGCCGCCAACCGCCTCCGATGCACTTTAAGATATTTAAAATTATCGTTGGTGGTTGCCTGTTGTTGATTGTCCTGCTGATAGGCGGTGCGGCTGCGAACCTGACTTTCAATATTACACCGAGCTGGCCGCTGGGGCTGTATCACTCCAAAAATATAACAGAGAATCTCGACGGCTATAAAGAGCAACTTGTCCTTGTCTGCCTTGATCCCGATAATCCGGTAATTCGTAAGGCGAATGATCTGGAAATATTACCGCCCGGAACCGGCTGCCCAGGTCGACAAGCGCCGCTTATGAAAAAACTTGTCGGGATCCCCGGTGATCAGGTGGCCATAACCGATCAGGGCGTTATGATTAACGACCAGTTAATCAAAAACTCCAAAATAAAATTTAAAATTTTTGAGGCTGAATACCATCCCGGTTACAGCCACACCCTGCAGCCAAACGAATATTGGATAATGTCGGATTACAACGCGAATAGCCTTGACAGCCGGTACTTCGGGCCGGTGCCCAGGGCGCAGATTAAACAATCTACGCAACCAATATTAACGATTAAATAATATTTTTTTGGAGTATGCGGTTGAAGCGGTTCATTTGGTTATATCCTGCGACCGGCCTTATTGTCGGTCTGATCGCCTGGAACTACAAGCCGGCATATATGCCGGTGTCCCTGCTGTTACTCCCGGCTTGGTATTATGCCCAAAACCGCTTGATCGCCTTTCTTACCGTATTTTTCTATTTTGCCGCCGCATCCCATGGTTTGCCTGTTGGCACCATGACATATCTTCAGACGAATTTTTTCAACGCTTCCTTTACCTGGTTGACCGGTGTTTTCTTGGTTTCCCTGCCATTTTTATTATTTTTTAATAATAAAAAATTGCGAATAATCGGGCTCTACATAGCTCTCATCGCAGTTGCAATTCCGCCGTTCGGCCTGACTTGCTGGACCCACCCGCTGGCAAGTACCGGTATGTGGTGGCCCGGTGGTGGCTGGTTGGCCCTCGCCGCTGTACTGCTCCTTATCCCGGTTTTTTGCCGCTGGCCGGTTTTGCTGGCCGTGCCGATACTTCTTGCCCTGTTTTTGTCATATAAGACTGTGGCCATCCCGTCAGACTGTTCTTCGCTTAATACAAACTTTTCTGGGCTTGCCAGCCAAAACAACTCTTTTTCCAGCCCCGGCGCGAAAGATTTCAAAAATGATTTTGTTCAACAGATCAATACAATAAGCAGCATAAACAATGATTTTCAACACACCCAGAATACTATCGTCTTATTGCCGGAAGGATCCGGCGGCACCTGGCTTGCCGGTAACCCCCAGCTCTGGGAATCCCGATTAACCTTTCCCGGCACCGTGCTTGTCGGGGCAACCGTTCCGTCGGGAAATTATAAGGACAGCGTTATCCTGGCCGTCTCGCGCGAAGGCAGTCGGCCGATTTACCGACAACGCATGCCGGTACCCTTGTCAATGTGGTGGCCTGGCCATAGACACAGTTACCGGGCGCACTGGTTTGACAATCCCGTTGTCCACCTGCAGGGCCACCGGCTGGCGTTTTTTGTTTGCTATGAGCAATTTTTGCTCTGGCCGGTCCTGCAATCTCTCTGGCATAAGCCGGACCTGCTCTGTGCCACAAGCAATGTCTGGTGGGCTGCAGGTACGTATATCCCTGATATCCAGCACAATATTATGGCTGCATGGTCACAGTTGTTTGCCGTGCCGTTATTGACAGCAACAAATTTTTAAGGAGAACCCTATGGATCCAAAAACAAAAAATCCGACCCTGCAGCAAAAACTCGCAGATGCCAGTGTTGATGGTGCAGCTGTGGCGTTTGATCCGGATGAGGCGGAAGAGTTAGGAGCGACAGCGGACGATATGCCGGAACAGGACGTTATCGACGCGGCGTTTGACGATGAGGTCTGAATTGCCATCACCGCCCTGTTGAACTGCGGCCCGATCTCCCCGGGCTGATCCCGATGCGGGGAAAGTGATTGCAGAAATCAAGGATCTGGAGCGACCGGTGCGCCGGAATTGCGATCAAAAAAGCCCTTGCCGGCGACCTGGCCGCCGGGCTTTTGATTGCGATCAGCAAAATCAAGGAGTTTACGATTATGCCTTCTAAAAATAAATCAGAAATAATAGCCCAAACCATAATTGACGGCCTCAAAAACGGTACCGCCCCCTGGATTAAACCATGGACACCGGAACAGAGCATAGCCCCTTATAACCCGGTGACCGGCACACGATATAAAGGGGTTAATTTTTTGTATCTGGCCACACTTGGTAAACCGGATCCTCGCTGGATGACATTTAAACAGGCTCAGCAAAACGGTTGGCAGGTTAAACAGGGCAGCAAGGGCACTATTATTCAGTTCTGGAAATTTGGAGATAAACAAGACGAAAAAACAGGCGATCAAGCTGAAAATGAAACGAAACTCGAGCGGCCTATTCTCCGACATTATTATGTTTTTAATGCTTCAGATATCGAGGGTGTTCCAGAGCTGGAAAAACCAGAGAAAAACGAAGAATTTACAAGACACGACCGCGCTGAGAACATTTTGCAACAATCCGGGGCATCGATTGACCATGTGAAAGGGGATAAGGCTGCATATTATCCCCTTCGAGATAGTATTGTGTTGCCGGAAAAAGAACAGTTCAGCACCCCGGACGGTTATTACGCTACCGCTCTGCACGAACTCGGGCACTGGAGTGGCCACGAAAGCCGCCTTAACCGCAACATATCCAATGTATTTGGCAGTCGAGATTACGCCCGTGAGGAGTTACGCGCGGAGATAGCGAGTTATATGCTCGGGATGCAGCTCGGTACCGGTCACGACCCCGGTCAGCACCTTGCCTATGTAGACAGTTGGATCAAGGACCTGGAGGATCACCCGACCGAAATTTTCAGAGCTTGTGCTGATGCGGAAAAGATCCAGTCTTTTATTTTGGAGTTTGATCAGGAACAGGCGCAAATCAAGGAGGATGTCATGGTGGAACACGATGCACTTTATTATGTCATAACAGATGATTCGTTTATCGGTTTGACAAAGGATGGTCAATTAAACGGGGACGCACAGGCAGGGGAATACGTTCACTTTGAGGATCCGGCTACGGCCTTACAGGCAGCTGTTGAGGCAAAACAAATCCATGCTGCCCGGCTGGAAGGTTCTGAGCTGTATATCTACCGCGTTAACCCACCCGATGATCTGCAACAAGATCCTGTGATGGTAACCGGTACCCCTCAAAAAATGCGCACAATGTGGAGGGAAAACATCGGTGGGGAATTCCCTGAAAAAATAGTGCAAGACGAGATCAGGGCCATGCCTGGGATGCCGGGAAGTCAGGGCAACAAATTAACCGGCAAACGCTTTATCTCTTTTTATGCCAACCAGGAAATTGACACCGCCGGCAATATGACCCTGGAGTTGTCACAGACTTTGCAACGCGGCACCACAATTGGTGTTTTACGATTTGAAAATGCCATTGAAAAAAGCTTTTTGGAAAAATCAAAAACCAATTTGGAAGAACTTAACCAGGCCGGAATCGACGGTGTTATTTTCATCAATGACGGTAAGCCGGTTGCGGCCATTGCCATGGACAAAAAACAATTATACCCCGGCATGTACCAGGCCGCAAAGGGCATGAAAAAACAGTATCTCAGCGTCCCATACGAGGACAAAAACAATGCGCAAGAACTTGGTGCCCTCTGGGATAAACCGGCAAAAACCTGGTTTATCCCAGAGGGTCTGGATAAAAAACCGTTTTTCAAATGGACGCGAGGCCAATCTGTCACCGCTGACAACCCGCAACAGAAATTCGGCGAATTTATCCGGGAGATGGGGGGCGACCTGCAGGGCCGCATCCCGGAAATGGATGGTAAAATGCACCGGATACCGGAAATAGGCGGGAAGGCCGGCAATAAAAACATTGCTTATGTCGGCTATCTGGATGGCGTCCCAGCCGGATACGTCAAAAATTTCCGTGGAGAAGAACGACGCTGGAAATTAGCAGGTGTCGTGTTAACCGACGAAGACCGCGTTCGGCTCGAAAAGGAAGGGCAGGAGAAAAAGACCCAGCGCGAAAAAGAGCGCCAAGAGCTGTACACCCAAAAGGCCAGGGAGAGTCAAGAGATTACGCGAGACATGGCCACGGCCACCGGCCAGGAAGGGTATTTTGTCAGCAAAGGAATCAGCATTACCAAACCCGGTGTTAAGATGGACACCAGGGGAAACATTGTTGTGCCCCTGGTTGATGTTGACGGGAAGCAGTGGTCTCATCAAATACTTCAGGAAAACGGTTTCAAACAAATTTTTAAAGATTCCCGCCTGCAGGGCACTTTTGCCCTGATTGGCGCCGAATCCGTTCGGGACCTCAAGGGTGAAATCCTGCTGGCAGAAGGGTACAGCACCGCCGCGACCATCCATGAGGTGACCGGCAAACCGGTGGTTGTGAGCACAACATCCAACAACCTCAAACACGTCGCAACCGCTCTGCGGGACCGACACCCCAACCAGGCCATCTATATTATGGCCGATGATGACCGCTATTTGATCGAGCAGGGCAAAATGAACGCGGGGCAGGTTAAAGCCAAGGAAGCCGCCGAATCTGTTGGCGGCCATGTGATCAGCCCATCTTTTGCCGGTGCCAAGCCGGACAAATCCAGCACCGACTTTAACGATATGGCACGGGTCCAGGGGAAAGAGGCGGTCCGGGATTATATTCAGGCCAAAATCGATCTTTCCCGGGCCGGCAACAAAATTGAAAAAGAACTCAAACAGGAGCGGGAAGCTGTCGCCCTGGTCGAGCGCTGAAGATACCCCGTGTATTTAGCGCCCATCCGGTTGAATGAAGAAATTATACGGAACTATTAAAATGTTAAGGAGTTGTCCAATGAAAATGAAAAATTCTGCTTTAATTATCCTGTTGCTGTACCTGTCAATCAGTTCGACAGGATGCCAAACAACTAAAGCCGGTAGCGGCGCCGGACTCGGGGTTTTAGGCGGTGCCGTAGCAGGTCAAGCCGTTGGCAGAACGACAAAAGCAACGCTGATAGGTGCCGTTGTGGGTGGTCTCCTGGGTTACGCTGTCGGCAACGAAATGGACAAATATGATCAGCAGCGAATCAACACAACCTATGAGACAATACCAGACAGGCAGACAACAACCTGGGTCAATCCAAACACCAAAAAACAATATTCAGCAACACCACAAAAAACGTACAAACATCCAGGCACAGGGCAAGAGTGCCGCGATGTGAAAATTCTTTGTTATATTGATGGCAAACCCGAAGAGATGATATCATCAGCTTGCCGTGATGCTCGGGGGCAATGGAAACAGCTTCCCCAACATTCAGCAGGGATGTAAACAAAATACCTGACTCCCGGTCTTTGACATGGTATTTTTTTGTGGTTTTTAGGGAACTATGGACATTCGTGCGTAAATATACGCTAAGCCTTTTCATTGGCCCTGGTTGGAGAAGAGATTATTATGAGTAGTGAAAAAGAAGACAAACTCGCCTTGTTCGAAGGTCGGCAGATACGAAAGGCATTCCATGAGGGCGAATGGTGGTTCTCGATCATCGACGTGGTCGAAGTTCTGGTTGGAGGCGACCGGCCTCGCAAGTACTGGAACGATCTAAAGAAAAAGCTCACCGCCGAAGGCTATTCCGAAGTGTCCGAAAAAATCGGACAGTTGAAAATGACCGCTCCGGACGGCAAGCAGCGTTTCACTGACTGCGCCAACACTGAAACCCTGTTCCGGATCATTCAGTCCATACCTTCGCCAAAAGTGGAGCCACTCAAGCGCTGGTTGGCCCGGGTGGGCAAGGAGCGGATTGACGAGATCGAGAATCCCGAGCTGGCCATGGGCCGGATGCAGGAACTCTACGAAAAGAAGGGCTACCCCAAGGAGTGGATTGACAAGCGGCTGCGAGGCATCGCCGTGCGGCAGGATCTGACCGATGAATGGCAAAATCGGGGCGCACAGACCGCCTTGGAATACGCCATCCTGACCAATGAGATCATGCACGGTGCTTTTGGCCTGAAAGTGGAGGAGTACAAGCAGGTAAAAGACCTGGAACGGGAAAACCTCCGCGATCACATGACCGACATTGAGCTGATCCTGACCATGCTCGCCGAGGCAACCACCACGGAGCTGCACCGGGACCGCGATTCACAAGGTATGGCGCCACTGAAAAAGGATGCCCGTGCTGGCGGGGCGGTGGCCGGCAGGACGCGCAAGGACATTGAGGCCCAGACCGGTAAGCCGGTCATCTCAAGCGGGAACTTCAAGAAACTGTCCTCCAGGAAACCGAAAAAGCTGAAGGCGGACGAGGACTGACCAACCCAGCAAAAAATTAATGGATCTTAGTTAAAGGGCATACGGGACGCCTTATGTTTTTTGGTGCAGAAGCTCACTTTGCGCAGCAGCTTGTTTCGCAAATTCCCTGGGGGCATAACTTGATTACCATCGCCATTCTTATTTGCAAGTCCAAAAACGATACCGTTGTCGAATACGAGCTTAAGGATATCCACAAACCCATCGGAGTAAGCGAATACACCAATCACAACACACCTGCTCCCTGCCCAGTATTGAAGAGATTGAAGCGGAATTGGGAGATGGCAAGCCATTACCGGACCAATGGAAACGGAGCGATGTTTTCACTGCCCCTATTGTTGACTTATGGCTCAATCAGTTTCGAATCATTTTAATGCGGCGCTGATTTATTTGTTGCATCAGGCGGGGAGGGGTGCGCAAAGTCATCTGGCCGTTCAACAAAAAATTGACCGCGGCTACCTTAATGCCATTGTTAAAGGTCGCAAACCTGGCTCTGATGAAGTACGGGCCAAAATTGCCGATCATTTTCACCTTACCTACGAAGATATGCTTGCCCTTGGTCGTCGTATCCAGGGAAACCGAGAAGAAAATCTCGGGGAAGGAGATAGCGGCGAAGAGCAAAAGGGGTTAAACCATGACAAAGCCGCAGATGACACCATTTCAAGCATTTCAGAAAAAATCATGAAGACGGTTGTGGTCTTGGAGTCGGATTCGACCTGTCGTGATGTCTTGTCTGATCTGATTGATGCTTTATATGAAGTAGTCAGCACCCATAATGAAAACCTGGCATTGCGAAACAGGATGAAGGAAATTGAAGCACAGATAGCCCGCCTGGAAAAGAAGGCTGGCGTATGAAAAACTGTATCAGAGGCAACCCGCCGTAAGACTTTTCCTGGGCCTGTCTCAATAAGTTAGGAAGTTTGGGCCACCGTTATGCAATGATGCTTCCCTGGTTCATCAAAAAAAGTATCTAGCACATTCCACCCTGATACTGTTGCTATCTCACCGCATTCCTCGGGTGTCTTGTAGTCCATTTCCCAACCATGGATACGCATCATGAAGTCAGTCAACGGGTCATCAATAAGCATATCCTTAGTCACCGTTGAATAAATTATAATCCCCTCAGAACGGACATACGACTTCATATTTTTCAGTATCTTTTTGCATAGATTTTTATTCAGCGGGCAAAGGATTCCTATCAATAATAAGAGATCAGCACCTCGTGGGGGGATATTTCTAAACTTGTCTGCATGGAAAGAAAATGACTCGGTCATCCTTTTTTCCTGGACAATCTGTTTGGCTATACGAAGGGATTTTTCGTCGCAATCAATGAATCGAGTATGAACCATTGACTGCAATAATGGGTTTGCCTCCAGTGTCCCTATAATATCACGACCGACACCCGAGCCGATATTGTCAATCAGCACTTTGTTCCCGTTATGGGGACCCGCCAAGTCTATATACTTTGGCAATTCTCTTTGAATGACTTTCAGGCGTTGATAAATCTGCCTACCCGCGTTGCTCTCGATCCAATATTTGTCAATTTCCGTGTGTGCGGTCTGAGTATAGGCCACCTCAAAAGGTGTAGCTGATCCTTGCTGCAGGTGACCCGTCCGACCAATTTCAGAATTTGTGGTTAAAAAAGATATGACATCTCTCTTATCCCAATCGAGAGATAAACCAAGAAAAGCTGTAACAAAAGAATTCCGTGTTTTATCAGGAAGGGCCTTTAGCAATCTGCGAGCTGCCGAAGTATTGAGAATTTTTTCACGATCTGGGACATCGGCAAAGGTCTTCAGGCAATTACTCATCCAATGTCTTCCCGATGTAAAGATTCGTTCCTGATGCTGCGATTATAATGTGTATGAAATTTTTCTAGTGCACCCCGGCCCTTCATTTTTGGGATTATTAACCATACCATTTACGAGATAGGCCGTCATTTTAAAAGGAGAATATGGTTGCAGAAATCCCATGGACTTTGGGTCATTATTTGTTGTGGAAAGCCAAAGTCCAATACTTTCAAGGGGTATTATTGCCGGCATACGTTCATGGATTTTGCTCAAAAAACCATTTGCCGCAGTGGTAATGATGGCACACGATTCAATGATTTTCCCATCCGGACTGCGCCAAGATTCCCATAACCCTGCCATAGCGAACACGCTCCCATTTTTCATCTTGATAAAATATGGCTGTTTACGGCTTCCCTTGGGTTGCCACTCGAAATACCCCGTTGCAGGAATCAAGCATCTTCTCTCCTGAAAATCTTCACGAAATGCCGGTTTTTCATATAATGTTTCGGATCTGGCGTTGATCAGCTTGTAACCTGTTTTTTCTTCTTTTGACCAATTCGGGATAAGGCCCCATCTGGCCAATGAAGGGATTTTGTTTCCGGTATGATTGCGGATAATGACTATATCCTGGGATGGGGCAATATTATAGCGGGGTTCAATGGGAATAGGTTTAGCTAGATGAAAGACCTTGGCTAACTGTTCAGACGTTGATTCGAGGGCAAATCTTCCGCACATGTATTGCCTTGAGATAATTATATTTTTCAAAAATTCGGAAACAAAACCAATTTATATCTTCCCATCCGCATTCGGTTCTTCTTGTTCTTTAAGAGCCTTCTTTGTGGCAATCAAGCTCTCCATGTAGTGCTCAAAAATTATTGTCGCCCTGCCCGTTTCGATTTCATGCTTTTCTATCATCTGGCAAAGACCAACCCGCAGCGCGTAAGCCGAATAGATTCCGTCATCATCAGGATTACTCTGTAGAAGTTCTTGCCACTTCACCCATGACTCGGGATCATTGCAATGGTTGGTTTCGTTCTCCTGTGCAGATGCAAACAAGGGAAAAAGAACGACACAAACAAATATGGTTACAATGACAGTGCATTTCCGTAAATTCATTACTCCACCTCTCTCCTCAAATCGGCAATTTTTTTCAGCAGCTCCTTCTGAGTAAAAATCCCTTTCTCGATAAGGAGATCAATCAACGCCTGATTTATGAGCATCTCCATTTTCAAGGCGTCCTCGACGGAAACTGTTTGTTTCTGAGCCATTTTTTCTGCCATAAATTCTATCCCACACTAATGAACCGTATAGTTCCCCTCAACCGAAACATCCCAGATTAAACCCTGCCAGCCGTCCAGAGTTCCTTCGAACCCGCATTTAGGACAATGCCAGTAAATCTGCTCATCCTCAGTCCAGCTCAGGTGCAGCTCAGTCTTGCAAGGTTTCCAGCCAGGACGGCGCCAACAAAGAGGAGGATCCCCGACAAGCAAATCGCTTTCAAGAGAAGTAATATAGGTTATCAACTCGGTCAATTTATTTACTTTGAACTTGAGGTGAGGTACCGCAGGGCCATCAAGTTGTCTGTTAAGCCAGTGCCGGATGTTGATTATCCACATTATTGTCTCTCCATACTCTTCAAAACCGTTTCTTCTTCTGGGCTGATATACAATCCATACTTCTTTTTGACTGCCCACCATTTCCTTGCATATTCAGGCCAGAAACTCTTTAGTGGTGGCTTCCATTCATCAGGAGCCTTATCGCTTTTTTCCTTGTTGACGTTATCTTCCACGGCCAGGAGATTCGTGGGGTCGTTGGCAAATTCTCTTTTCTTTTCTCTAGACCATCCGGCACCTCCGGCACGATGGGCATGGGCAAGCGGGACAATATGGTCAATGTCAATATCAGATGCCTTGGTGAATTCTTTGCCGGTATAAGGACAGATCCATTTCCCCCAGGTAACGGTACACTGATTATTGCGTTTGTATTTGATCAGGCTTACGCTGTCACGGATGAGAATTTCCATTCTGGTATTCTGGCAGTCATTATCTTCATCAGTCCAGTGTGGCCAGTCTTCCCGATTGTATGGTGTTGTTATTGTCGGTGCTACTGGAACGGGGTTATCAGTTTTTTTGTGGTAATGATATAGACCGGTTTTTTTAACGGTATGACCACCTTGGCTGTCTAACCCGCCAGGGTGTGAATAACTTAGGGATGGAAGGAACAGAAAAAACAGGAAAATACCGACAAGTTTTTTCATCATTTGTGATTCAATGCGCCTGCGATAATTTTGAGAGTTACTTCATAAATTTTCGGATCTTTGCTCCCACGTGGCCCGGCCACATTCAATACCTTAATCCCGTTATCAATGATCCATGATTTCAGCAACCGAGTTGCATAGCCAACTGACATTGCATCCAAATCAAGATGCAGCCATGGTTTGTTGAGTTTTTCCGCCTTTTTTCTCGTGAGATCAGAGCCACCTGTCAATTTGCCGTGGGAGAAAATCACTGTAGCGTCAGAATCAATAACATTCTGTTCGGTCCGCTTGGGATAGCTACCGTTGGGCATTTCCTGAAGATGATACTTTTCCGGCAACGGCCCGTTTTCTGTTAATCTGCCTTTCGGTATCCAGCCACCATGGGGAATATTGAGTTTTATGGCGGCATCAAGGCCCGCCTGGTCAGCACCGGTCTGGCCACCTGAGATTATTTTGGTTAGCATTTTTTCGTATACGTAATTTCCTGCGTTTATTTTCAGATAATGTAGTTGATTAATTTTACAACAGAAAATATCAATGATGAACCTGCGGAAATGATGACGCAGCAACCGGAATTCCCAGATATGCCCTCACCTTTCTTTTGTTCCATCTCTTCCTCATCAAGTAGGCATATTTCGATAACACCGTCACCATCATCATGAAGCAGATCAAGGGGATCTGATTCACTCATAAATATTCTTCTGTGACAAAAGGTTTATTTCCAAGGTCAATCGTAGCATCTGCCACCCGGATTTCGAACCATTCATTGAAAACTTTGTAGGTCATCTTGGGATAGGATTCATTCCCGAGCATCCAGTCCTCCAACTCCATCACGAAAATGATATTAAACTCTATCAAACGGGCTGATTTTTCCCAGAGCTTTCTTTAGTGGACAACCTACAGGAGTATCAAGCCCATCCCGATATACCTTCAGTAATTCAACTGACCGAGTGGCCAGCATCTTTCTTATTTCCCGTCTCTTGCCTTTTATCCTTGGAATCCTCATGGATTCATACGTGGTTGTCTGATGTCTCATCCAGGCGATTACTGCTTTTTCAGCCCGCTCTTCGACTGGGATCATGGCTGTCCGGGCAACCGTGCCGCTGCCGACCGGAACCGCATGAACGGTAATCGCCTTAGCCATCTCCTTTTCCAACTCTTCGTACCTTGGCGCAAAGCCAAGATAGTTACTGACTTCAAGGCAAAATTCCTTCTCATACTCAGCCTGCTTCTTGTCCCTCCGCTGACGGGCACTATCTAATTTCTTTTGGTATGCCTCCGTTGAACGAACCGCCTCCACCTCTTGCTTGGCTGACGAAATTGTCGCCGCTGGTGCCCAAATCCCTTTGGAGATGATGCGCCGACCCATTTGAGTCTGAACTCGCCAGAAAATTCCTTTGGCTGTAACCTTTTTAGTAATTCCGGCATCACCTGCGGGAAGGAAGGCCCATCCGTCCGGGGGTGACAACTTCTCACCATTTTCACTTATGAGGGTTCCGTTTATCCCTATTTTAACGATTTTATTTCCTTTCATACTCATTTTTACCTGTCACAATGGATACCCGAAACCCGATACGATTAATTCCTTCAGGGCTGTTTGCCGTTGACTGGTATCCTGATTCTGAACCGCCATGGCCAACGCTTTTCGTGTGCCGACAAACACAGCAAGCTTTCTGGCTCTAGTCAGTCCGGTGTATATCAGATTCCTGAACAACATTTTGAAATGCTGGGTAAGGACTGGAATAATGACCGCTTCAAATTCGCTTCCCTGTGATTTATGGATCGTGATGGCATAGGCAAGATCCAGTTCCACAATATCATCCTTTTGATAAAAAACATCTCGATTGTCAGGAAAAAAAGAAATAACGCAGGTCAATTCTTCATTGTCAATTTCCTTGATAGTGCCAATGTCACCGTTAAAGACCCCCAGGTCGTAATTGTTTCTTCGATGAATAACTCGATCGCCAACCCTGAATATCCTTTCACCAACCTTCAACTGACTCTTCCCTGGAGTGAAAGGATTAGCTGATTCCTGAATCATGCCATTGAGACTGACTGTTCCAAGGCTTCCCCTTGTCATTGGCGACAAGATCTGGATTTCACAATTTTTACCAAAATATTTCGGTATCCATTCCAGGTAAAGCTTCCTGACAATATCAGAAGCAGCCAGGCCATAACGCAGCGATGACCAGGGATGAACCTTTTTTAAAACCGCAAGTAATTCATCAATCTTAGTTTCCGCCGTATAAACATCGGCCAGATTAACATGCTGAAATTTCTTGGGAATGACAAACTCCGTCTCATAGGGGATTAACGGTTCATTGGTCCGGAATTCATAAAGGTTAAGATCATTGTCAAAGGCAGCACCTTGGTGGTCAGCTGATTTGAGATCATGAAACCGTTTCACTTTGCCAATAAAGGAGAGCTGATCTTTGGTTGCCTCCTCGGAGTCAATGAACAGACAATCGATTTTGTTTCGCCATAGTTCAGGTTTTTTAAACGGTGAATCGATGTAAGGCATTTCGCCGCTGTTGATCTGGTGGGCATATTGAATAATGAGCGATTCCTGCGCCTGTCGGAAAATTTTGGTGAGTTGAAAACATGGCACCTTGCCTGAAGCGATCATGTCCCTTAAAACGTTGCCGGCGCCAACCGAGGGTAGTTGATCCGCATCACCGATAAAGAGAACCTGGCTCCGATCAGGAACAGCCTTTAACAGAGAGGCGGTTAGATTGATGTCCAGCATGGAACATTCGTCAACAATGAGAAAATCAACATCTAGGGGCTCATCTTCATTTTTCTTAAACTTCCCCTGTTGCCATTCCAGTAACCTGTGTATCGTTTTTGCTTCCTGACCGATAACCTCAGACATTCGTTGTGCGGCTCGACCGGTTGGCGCGGCAAGCAACACCTTCAGCTGCATCGCCTCAAGCAATTTTACGATGACCAAGGTGGTGGTCGTCTTGCCACAGCCGGGGCCGCCGGTAAGAATCGAGAACTTTTCACAGGCGATATTGTTAACCGCAGCGGCCTGCTCATCGCTTAGGGATATATTCTTTACCTCGCAGTAACGGGTGATCCATTTTTCCACCCTGCTCTTATCAATCTGGGGAGGATTGCCAAAGCCGACGACTTTCTTGGCAACATACAATTCATCGTAATAGAGCGATTTTGAGTAATAGCATGATTCGGTCACCCCCTCGGTTGAAGCAATCTGACGAACCATTAACTGTCCTTCATGCTCCATCTGGTCGAGCAATCCGGCCAGCCTGTTTCCGAGGTCTAACTGTAAAAGCTCTTTTACCTGCACGCTTATTTGTGATTCAGTCAGATAGCAGTGGCCGAAATCTCTACTTGCCGCAAGAACATGTTTGATCCCTGCCATGATTCTTTGCGGGCTGTCAGTCGCGAGCCCAATACTCAAGGCAACTTTGTCCGCTGAAAAAAACCCTATCCCATAGAAATCATTGGCGAGGCGGTAAGGGTCCTCCGTGACATACGGGATGGCCTTGTCCCCGTATTGCTTGTAAATGCGAACAGCAAAAAGAGTGCTTATGCCGTGCGTCTGCAGAAACATCATCACTTCCCGGATAGCGCGATGCTCAATCCAGGCTGCGCTGATCATTTCCAGCTTTTTAAGTGCAATTCCGGGCACCTCGGTAAGCCGTTCTATTTCGCTTTCAAAAACATCGAGCGTCTGTTTGCCGAAATGGCCGACAATGCTTTTCGCGGTCTTTGGACCTACGCCTTTGATAAGGCCCGATCCTAAATACTTTTCGAGAGCTGCTGAGGTGGCTGGTTTCTTTTCTACGGCTTTTGTCGCTTGAAATTGTCGACCATATTGAGGATGCGTTGCCCAGGCGCCGCTAAACTCCATGGTCGCGCCGGCAAACACTTTGGTTTGGTGGACGACGACGGTTTCCAGCTGCTGCGGATTGGTGAATGGGAAGACACGCAAGATTGAGAATCCGTTGTCAGAATTGTGGTATGTGACCCGATCCACAATTCCGCGGACAGTCTCTTCAATAACGTCAGTCTGTTTGATTACCGGTTGCCGCATAGGGGAGATAATTGCCTGTCGAATAATTCTGTCCGGGGGGATTTTTTGGGGGAAACAAATCAAAGACTCCTAAGTAACACGGCGTAATCTAATCGTTTTTAATCTTTTTTGGGCTAAAAAAAATCGGTTCGGCTCGTTATCTCGTCTTATGTTTGAAATCCTGGGCTGGATAAGGAACATATCGTGACCTTTGGATCGGTCAACTTCACAAATAATAGTCTAAAAAGGACAATCCCCTCCGTTTTCATCTCGGGTTTCATTAACAATAATTTTCTTGATAAGCCTGTCGATTACAAGATGCAAGCCAGCTATCTTCTGAATAGCCCATCCCTCAAAAACGTCATGCCTTCTCCCTTCTAAATTTGGATCTTCCTTTGCAACGGCCTTGTAGTGATTCAAGAATTCTGTCATTAACTCTTGGGACTTGGCATCAACAAATAATTCCGCCATTTTTTTATCTATGCAGAAATTTTTCGCTCTTTCATCATCGGGCATTGATATTCCTCACTTGAACTTGTTCTGGCATATCGAAAGAATTACCAATTCCATAATAGTAGACATCTGGCAACATTTACAAACAGGAAAAAACATCTCCTTTGGATGGTGTCGGGGTAGCAGGGAGAAAAGACGCGAATGGCAGTGAGGGGAGTTGAAGTATCTTTTCTTGCTGATTTTCGGGAGAGTTTTTTTAGAAGCAATTTCCCTTATTGACAAAAAGAGAAGAAGTTGCTTATGATTTGTTAGGAAAATAAGATAAAGCCAAACCCATTGCAAAGTGGGGACGGAAAACCACGGGTCTTTAAAAGATAGCCGAGTTGCCAGAATAAGAGGCAACTCGGCATTTTTTTTTCAATATCCCAAAAACAAGTGACAAAACATACTTGAAAAAACACCTGATTGGTCGTGCGTCTCAATTGCATTAACAATTTTTGGGTTGGGCATCAAGTCTCGACTGGCGGAAAGATATGGCCAGTGGTGCGAACAACGATTTTCTGAAGGGATGAAAAGGTGAAAAGTGAAACGAAGAGTTTAATAAAAGCGGCGGGAGGGATCATTGAACGTCTTACAAGTGATGGATCGAAAATTGCCGTGATCCATCGAACACGTTACGGCAGCGAGTGGTGTCTTCCGAAGGGCAAAGTGGAAGTGGATGAATCGTGGGAGAAAACTGCCTTACGAGAAGTCAAAGAAGAGACCGGGTTTGACTGTAGTATTGCTGAATTTGTTGATGGTATCACTTATCTCGTCAATAACAATCCTAAGGTCGTTCTTTTTTGGAAAATGCGCCTAAAAGGGTTACAGGAATTTAAACCAAATGATGAGGTAGACAAACTTGAGTGGCTTAGGCCTGATGAGGCTATCTCCAGGCTCGAACATATTGAAGAAATTAACCTGATAAAGCAGGCGTACTCAATTTGAAAAAATAAGGCTGTTTAATGAAGATAAAAGATTTCTTTTGTTCTTTTATTCGATCACGACGCCGGGATCGTCTTGATTCCTCCATTGCGGTTTATCGACTGGAGCTTGAGACGAGGAAGTCGACTGGAAATCTATCCAAGGAAGCGTTCGAAGTCATTGACAAAGCTTTGAGGCTACTTGACTTGGCCGAAGATAATGCCCAAAAGGGAAATATTGATAAAGGATGGAAGTGTTTTCACGGTGCGCAGAGAACAGAGCTTTTTGTATTGAAGTCTGAAGATGAACTCCAGGCAAGGATTAAGGTGCTTCGCGAAGAAGCAAACAAGCTCGGCGGTTGGAGAAAGGATGCGATACGCGAATTGTTGGGGACTTCAAAAAATCCTGTAAATGTCAAGGATCATTACACCGTCTATACAGCAGAACTCATCAGAGATGAGCATTATAACAATCAGGCATATAAGGCATCTTTGAGCAGCGATTTTAGTAAGGTACTTGTTGTTATTCTTTTGGTAGTTCTATTGATCATCTTCTACATGATTAAGAATGAAATCATACAATTCACCGGGAATATTGACACGATTTCCTCAGGGAAAATGTTTTCCAGTGTCGCCATTTTTGGCCTCTTTGGGGCTATTCTGAAGTTTAGAGTTTCATAACTTGCCCGTTTTTACAACGGGGGTGGATGTTTTTCCACTAAATTGCTCTTTGACAACCTGTATAGCTGGTTTTGAGAGCCGAGTTGGTCTTTTAGCTCCCCAAATGCCTCCAACGGCGG
>JAZDEG010000025.1:0-100679 GCA_043809085.1 Pseudomonadota bacterium
TGATTATGTGGTGAACATGTCAAGTCAGGCAGAGACAATAAATCCTGTTATTTCAGGTGGTTGGATGATAAGAATTTTGTAAAAAACCTCAAGAAATTAAAAACAAGTCAACCGGTAAGGCTTTTCCTACAGACTCGTTATGACGAGTCGATGTGCCCATAGCATTTTTCCGTGGATTTTCCGTCCCCAATTCCAAACGAGATTTTTTAATACGATTTTTTTTATTATGCAATGAGGAGTGAGTAATGAGTGAAGAGGTGAAATTTGTCCCGTATGAAGTGGCGTTACAGATTGTCGGCAATGTGATCGAGGAGGAGCATATCCACGAGAACAATCGGCGGATCTTGACTGTTTATGACAAACAGGGCAAGGAAATATGCTGGTATGATGCGGAAGATGTGCTTGCCGAGGCAAAGCCTGAAAATCCAAAGGATCAGGATTCCGTGAAGCAGGCCGCGGTCGAGGTGATCATGCATCAGATTCCGGTATGGGCCGTGGAAGAGGTGCTGAAGAGGATGGACGCAGCAAGCAGGAACAAATGTAATTGTTCAGATTGAGACCAACCCGTCGCACTTGTCTATGAGACGACCCCGTTGGGCATGGGCGGGATGGGGGATGCCCCCAACGAATATCCTCCGTCAAGCCTGATGGTGGTGCCGGTCATGAAAGAGGCGTCCTTGATGAGAAAGAAGACCGCCTTGATGATGTCGTCGATTTTGCCGGTACGACCAAGCAGGGTATGATCGATGATTGCCCGGCGTTCTTCCCCGGAAAGCAGCGCCCATCCCCGTGTTCCTTCGGCATGGCGTGTTTCGAAGAAACCGAGCATCAACTCATTGACCCTGACCTGGGGTGCGCCCATCCGGGCCCATGTTTCGGTGAATGAGGAGACGGCCCGGTTGGCGGCGCTGTATCCGTCGTTGAATATCAGTCCGGCCGGACCGGATCGACCCACCAGGCCCGAAATGGATGAAAAGGTGATGGCTATTCCCTCTCCGGATGCTTTCAGCAGGGGAAGGGCCCGGTTAAAGACAAACCATTTGGCCTTCAGGGTGGTTTCCATTTCCAGATCCCACTGCCCGGAGGTGTATGGTCCATGGACCACCGGCATGCCGCCCCGTTCTATGTTGTTGATGAGGATGTCAAGCCCGCCGTATTTCTTCTCGATTTCGGCGAAAAGTTTGTCGATCTCGTCAGGCAGACGGAGGTCCACTTTGACGGCCAGATGGTCAAAGTTTTTTTTGGTGAATTCATCCAGGGTTTCCCGTGTTGCTTCCTGCCAATCAAAATAGGTGAAAACAACCCTGGCGCCTGCTTTGGCCAAAGCGAGGGCGATATGTTTGCCGATCCCTTTGGCCGCACCGAGAACCAGTGCGGTTTTACCGGATATTTCCATGTGTGGTGCGGGATTGGTTAAAGGGACTTGTTCTTGGACGGCAGCATGGAAAGGGCATCAATTTCATCCGGGGCGTTCAACCTCAGGACGGTTCCGGGCTGAATGACGTTGCCCTTGATGTTGTTCCATTTTTTTATCTGCTGCGGAGTCAGTTCAAAGCGTTGGGAAATTGCCCACAGGGTATCGCCTTTGCGAACCTTGTAAGGAGCTGGTTGATCTTCACGGATGGAAGCGGATGATTTTTCGATAATGGTTTCCGCCACGACATTATCCATGCCCGGGGTGGCGGATAAATAGAGAGCCAACTGCTGTCCAACCTTGATATTGTTAACATTTTTCAGGCCATTCCAGGAAGCGACGAGGTCGGCCGGAACGTTGTAGCGGCGGCAGATGGAAGAAATCGTCTCTCCTGATCTGACCCTGTGCAGCACCATTTGTTGATCAACCGGGGCCGAGGCAAGGGTGGGAGAATCCTGATCCCACAGCACGTAGTTGGTGGTTCGGCAGGGAATCCGCAAGCGCTGTCCCTTGGCCAGCTTCGATTTGCGGAGATTATTCGCCTTCAGCAGGGTGGTTTTGTTGACATCGTAGAGGGAACAGATTTTGGTCAGGGTTTCACGGTTGTCAGCCACCACATGGGTTTTGTACTCGGTACTGACCGTTGCTTTGACTTTGGAAAGATTCTTGACAACGGATTCTTTTTTACCCACCGGGACTTTCAAGGTATATGCGTCTTCACCCGGGGGAGTCATCAGCTTCGGCAGCTGGCGATTCAGATTCCGCAAATTTTCGAGATCTGTCCCGCAGGCGACTTCCACGGCGCGTAGTGATGTCCCGGGAGGAACCTCCACTGTTTCGTATTCGAGCGGGGCTGCGTAATTGATGTTGGTGAAGCCGTATTTTTCGGGATTTTTGGCAATAATGATGGCTGCGATCAGCTTTGGCACATATCTTTTTGTCTCGTCATGCAGATACTGCTCCTGGGCAAGCTCCCAGAAATCGCTGGCGTTATAGTTTTTGATGCCTTTTCTGATTTTACCGCCGCCGGCGTTATAGGCAGCCACGGCAAGCTGCCAGTCATCGAACATATTGTAGAGGTCGGACAGGTAGGCAACGGCCGCTTTAGTTGCTTTCTCGGGATCGCGTCGTTCATCAACATATTTGTTGATTTCAAGGCCGTAATCACGGGCGGTGGGGCTCATGAACTGCCACGGGCCTACTGCCTTGGCCCGGGAGAAGGCCGTGAGGCTGTAACCGCTTTCAATCATCGGCAGATAGGCAAGATCCTCCGGAAGTCCGGCTTCACGTAATTCCTCCTTGATCATAGGCAGATAGCGGGTGGATCGTTCAAGCCAGCAGGTGAACAACTTCCTTTGTTTATTCTGGAAAAAATCCAGATAAAACTCCACCTCTTTATTGATGGTCATTGGAAAATCATAGCTGGTTTTTTCTTCATCAGCCTGATACAGATCTTTCGGCAACCAGAATCCGAGATTTTGCAGTTCTTGCAGTTCTTCCGCCACGGTGGTTTCCGGCTCGGCAATTGTTGCGTCGTCCACCGGGGAGCTTTCCTCAATTTCCGTGGCCTCGTTGTCAATGGAAACCAGCTTTTGAGTTGTATCGGTTGCCGCGCAGCCCCAAAGAAACATCAGCAGAATAGGCGGGAGGAGGAAAAAAAAGTATGGCGTTTTATTTCGCATTTTTCTAAACAGTAATGTTGGCAGGCGTATTCGAGTCATTTTCAGGCGTGTGCGCTAAAAATTGATGCCTGCTGCGTTTATCGGCGTCGGGGTTGTCGAGATAGCGGTCCTTTAGAAAAAAAGCGTGACCGCCGATGAAGCGTTAACTCGTTGAGTTAGTAACGTTCCCCGGTTTATTTGGCGACTATTTGCGAGATTTCAAGATTCATAGCATGAAAAAATATAGATTTCTTACATGACATGGGCGTGAAATGCAATTAAATAGTCTTAGCTTGCCGTTGTCGTTACACGAAGACTCCCACGGCAGAAAATTGATAAAAAAAGGCGGAAGTTGTCAGTCCGATCTTTTTTTATCTCAAATTATTATGAACCACAATTCATTTTTCATAGTTGTAAGCGAATGGTAAAAAAAATTCTATATATTTTTCTCGCGGTGTCATTTCTGGCGGCCCTTGCCGTTGTCGGTCTTTTTCAATGGCTGGTCGTTATTTCCCCCGGTGAGTCGATTCGCCAGGAGAACATTGAAAGAAAATTGGCCATGGAAAGTCCGGTTTATTATGCCGACGGGGTGACTAAAATCGGAGTTTTCTTTCAGGATGCCCATCGGCAGTATCTTTTCTACAATGATTTGCCGGAAAACTTTATCAAGGCCATTGTCGCCGCTGAAGATCACCAGTTTTTTCAGCATCATGGCATTGATCTGCCGGGCTTTGCCCGGGCCATGTTCGCCAATCTTCGTGCCGGCCGGGTTGTCCAGGGCGGCAGCACCATTACCCAGCAGACAGCAAAAAATCTTTTTGAAAGAAAAGGTCGTTCCATCAAGTCAAAGTTGCTGGAACTGCTTTTTGCCCTGCGGCTTGAATATCATTATCCAAAAGAAAAGATACTCGAATTTTATGCCAACCAGTTTTATGTGAGCGGCAACGGTTTAGGCCTCGGGGTAGCGGCCCGTTATTATTTCGATAAAGAACCCCATGAGCTGAACCTGCTGGAGGCCGCCTTCATTGCCGGCAGTGTTAAACGGCCCAATTATTACAATCCCTTTATCAAAAAAAATGAAGAGGACATCAATAAGGCAAAAGAAAATGCCAAAATACGTGCGGGATATGTTCTGGGACAGATGCAGAAGCTCGGCATGATTTCAGCGAACGACTATCAACAGGCGGTAAGTTGTGAAATTCCCTTTAACAAGGGGGTGATGCAGTTCAGGCTCAACACTCTGATGGATCTCGTCAAGGATGGGCTTGATGATCCGGAGGTTGAGGCTGCACTTGAGGATTATGGTATTGATAACGTGGCAACCTCGGGGGTGCGGATTTTCACAACCATTGATAAAAAATTGCAGGATGCCACTCTTTTTGCCGCCCAAAGTGAACTGAGCCGTCTTGACGTGCGGCTCCGCGGCTATGACCGGAAGGAATTGCAGAAGCTTTATGCGGACATGGTGTTCGGCGGAGGACGAACCCTTGACGTCGGGCAGTTTCTCGTCGCACGGGTGGTTGAGGTCCGGCAGGGGCCGCCTGTGAGCATTCTGGTTTCCTTTTCGGCAAATGACCATGATGCGGAGCAGCAGGGGGTAATTGATGAGAAAGGGATTCTCCCGCTGTTATCCTCACTGATCCAGTATAAGGGGCAACGGTGGAGTGTCGCTTCAAAGAAGGATTTTCCTTTGTTGCTCCAGGAGATACGGCCGAACGATCTTGTTTATGTAGCCGTCCGCGAAACAGGATCAGGGGTGGGTGATTACCGGTTTGATCTGGAAAAGTATCCGGAGCTGCAGGGTGCGACGCTTGTCATGCAGCAGGGAAAGCTGGCGGCCCTGGTCGGAGGAATGGACAATTATTTCTATAACCGGGCCATTGCAGGGAAAAGACCCATGGGTTCAGCGGTCAAGCCGTTGCTTTACACCGCCGCCATTCAGCTCGGATGGAATTCCCTTGATCCGCTCAACAATGCGCGTAACATGTTTGTCTATCATCGACAGGCATATATCCCCCGTCCCGATCATGACAGTCCCCACAAGTGGGTTTCCATGAACTGGGCCGGCGTGCATTCTGAGAATGTCGCATCGGTCTGGCTTCTCTATCATCTCTGCGACAAGCTGACACCTGCCCAATTCAAGGAGGTTCTTGCCCATGTGGGCATGGCGCGGGAGGAGGGAGAATCTTATCAGAATTACGTGCGCCGGGTGCGGGACAAGATGGGGATTCTGGTGGAAAAAACAGCGCTGGAGCAAGCTGCGTATGAACAGGCGGTAGCTGCAAGTGAGGCGGATCTTATCTTTGACGGGCGCCACGATGATGTGCGCAATCTCTCCTTTATTCATTACAGTGATCAGTTTGAGGATGAACTGGAGGATCTTGTCGATGATGTGTCCCCTGCTGAAGCAGGGGTCCGGGCCGAGATTGTCGGCCGCAATTATACCCGTTACCGGAAATTGCAGCGTCAGTTGCAGGCCGAGCTTGAGATGCCCTTTGCAGGGGGCTCAGCGTTTGTTTCCGGTCTGTATGTCCGACCCTCGTCCGGAGGGGAGGCAGGATGGGGACGGGGGACGGGACTTGCGGGAACCGAACGGTTTAATTATACGGATGGAAATCCCGGCGGAGGATGGCGTCCGGTGGAGCGCAGGGCGTTTTTTGAGCTCCTTGGAAGTCTGACGGACCAGGGAAAAAGAGATTTTCTGGGAAACATCCGCATGGATGATCAGCTCAGTCTGGCGACCATAAACCTGCTTGCCGAAAATATGCGCATTGCCCTCCGGAAATTAGAATCTCTCCCGCCGTATGAAGAGGAGACGCTTCACTCCATCAGGGATTTTCGGGTTTTGGCCGGTTTACGGTATCTGATCGCTCTTTGCCGGGAGATGGGAGTTGCCAGCACCCTTGAGCCGGTCCTCTCCTTTCCGCTGGGTTCCAATGTGATGAGTCTCTTTGAGTTGTCCCGCGTCTACGAAGCGTTGACATCCGGTATCGCCTTCCGGAGCGGTGAGGGCGCAAACCCCGGCCTTTCCATGATTACCAGGATCGAGTCGGCTGACGGGGATGTCATATATGAGACAAGCGTAGGCCGCCGGCGTCTGGTGGATGAGAAAACCTCCCTGGCGGTCAGTGATATTCTCCGTAATGTGGTGAAATTCGGCACGGGACGCTATGCGGCTGACAACATTTTCCTGCACAGCGATGATCCGGCGCTGGAAGAACAGCTGAAACAGCTTGATCTGCTTGATCTGCGGGTGCCGGTGATGGGCAAAACCGGAACGGCGAACCGCTTCACCAATGCCTCTTTTGCCGGACTGGTGCCGGAAGTCCGCGCCAAGGGTGACGGGGTGACAGTCGGTGAGAACGGTTTCACCGTTGCCGCTTACGTGGGGTTTGACGATAACAGGCCAATGACCCGCAATTCGACCCGTCTTGCCGGATCAAGCGGGGCGCTGCCCCTCTGGTCCAAGGTTGCCGCAGGCGTTGTTCTTGCAAAAAATTATGCCGGCATGCTTGATGTTGTTGATCTGTCCTTTTCCGGACGAAACGAGGTCCCCCTTGTCTATCCGGACCTAGGGCAGATCGAGGTTCCGGTCAGTGATCATAACGGCGGCCTGCCCTTGGCAGCGGCTAATCAGCAAAATGCCGCGGTGGTCACTTTTGGTAAAATGACTGCCGGTGGTGAGGTTGAGGGCGACCGTTATTTTCGGCCCTTCTGGCAAAACAGTGACTTGTGAAAAAAGAGGTAACATTTTGAATTTACATAGGAAAAAAAGAGTTGTCGTAGGAAGGTTGCTGGGGGTGACCTGCATGCTTGCCCTGCTTGCCGGATGCGGGGCGGCAAAATCATCCTGGGAAGTGGTTTCTCCGAAAAGAAAGGTGCCGCCCTACGAGGAAGTACAGGCCCCGGCACAAATTCCTGAAGTTCCTGCGGTCATGGCTCCGGTGCCAGTTGTCGCTGAGACTCCGAAGCCTTCCCTGTTTTCCCTGCGGGAGATCATGCCTGACAGGAAATTTGTCGACGGCAGAAAAGAGGTGTATGGCACAAGGGCTGGGCAATGGCGGGATCTGGCCGATAGTTTTGCCATGTATGATTACCCCATGCCGGAAAAAGAGCGCTGGCGGGAGTGTTATGAATTGCTGACGGGAATTGTTGATGGCTATGGAAAATTAAACGCCATGCTGGATCAAGAAGGTGTGATGCCGGAACAAAAAAACGCCGCGCCATTTGTTGTTTTTCAGCAGGATATCACTTTTTATGAAAAAAATTGTCAGGCTGTTTTTTCCGTCGCAGCAGCAGCCTTGCCGGGTCAACTGGACAAGTATCGGGATGTCGTGAGTCGCCAGGGGGAAGATGTTCTTCATTACCGAGCGGAACAGGGCGATTCCGCCGGGGTGATCAGTTCCTATGAGAATCTGCGGACGACAAATCCAGGAATCAGTACCAGTATCGACGCACGCCGCATGTATGGCCAGGCCCTGAAGGATGAGGGGCGGCTTGCGGAGGCTGCCCCTGTTTTGCTGGATGTGGCCGGATCGATGACCGATATGGAAGGTTGGCCGCTACGGATGCAGGCCGCGGAAATCTTTTTTGCTCTGGGAGATTTTGAAAAGGCGCGCAAGGAGTATCAGCGTGTTGACCGGCTTTTCAGTTCCATGAAAGAGGTGGGAAGCAATGTCGCGGACAGGTTGTCGCTTCTTGATGGTCAAGGTGAGCATGACATGGAGCTTGACTTGTTCCGCCAGTCCCTGCTTGGCCGGCTGACATGGGACGGGAAAAATTTGCCGACAGAATTGGTGGACGGGGTCCGACTGCTGGAACAAGATTTTCCGGAGTCGAGTTATGCCGGCATGGCAAGGGCACTGCTTGATGAACTGTCCGGCAAGGCGGTGAGTGATGAGGGTGAGTCGGTGACACCGGCGAATGAAACCGGCTCCGGGATCAGGCCGCCTGATGCCGAGGGAACGGTCATCATGGAAACGTTGCGCAAGGAGGCCCTTGACGACAAATGGAATGATGGTGTTGCCATGCTGGACCAGCTTCAGTTCGATCAGGCCATTGTGCTTTTCGGAGAGCTTGCCAAGGAAGAGGAATATCGGTTCAAGGCCCAGGAAAAGCTTGTCGAAGCCTCCAATCTTGCCGCTGCGGAATTGCGCAAGGAGGCGGCTGCTCTTTTCGTGAAATCGCGTAATCTTCAGAATCCCGAAGAGAAAGGGAAATTGCTGCTTGAATCCCGAAGACTACTCCTGCAGGTTATGGAAAAATACCCGCAGACTGAGATTGTCGACAAGGTGAAACAGAACCTGCTGGCCATTGAGGAACAGTTGCGGGGATTGAATCCTGCCTTGCTCGATCCATGATGGATGGTCGGTAAAGGGGATTTTTTTTGATTAAAACTTGAAAAAAACTTTTCGATTTGGGCAAATAGGAACAGGGAATTTGCGCAGTCATTGCAGGAATGACGATTTTTATTTCCGACAAATCGGAGGGGTATATGGCCGATGAGCGAGAGCGTGCATGCGATCTGCTTGACGAGATGGCTGTTAAAATAATGGTGGTTGAACCGGGAGATCTTTCTTTTATGGGAGAGCTTCTGGAACTGCTGGAGAAGTTGTCGGTCAGTGACGAGATTGCTTCCATGCCTCCCCTGCTGCAGATGGCGACCTCCTTTCAGCAGGCGCTCCAGAAAGTGATTATGGGTGAACTGGCTGATTCCACGGAATGTTACGCGCGTCTTGGCGAGTGTATTTCCAGGATGCAGGAGGTGGCGCGGGGAAGTAAAGGACACAGTGTCGTCAACGCTTTTTGCACGCATCTCACCAGTATCGGCTTTAAGACGGACCAGGGTTCACTGTTCGGAGTCGAAGCAGCCGGATCCGACATTCTTGACAATGACGCCCCATTTCTCAAAGATCGGGAGCTGCTTGAATGTTTTCTCGATGAAACCGTTGATTATCTCACAACCATTGAAACGACTCTACTGTCATTGGAAAAAGAGCCTGATAATCAGGAAGCGATTCATTCGGTTTTCCGGGCTTTTCATACTATCAAGGGAACAGCGGGAAGCGTTTCACTGGATGGGGTCAGAGAGCTTGCCCATGCCACGGAAAGTCTGCTGCATGAAGTTCGCAGCGGCGCGATGGTTATGGATGGAGATGTCATCGAGGTGGTGCTCGGGGTTGCCGATGCTCTGAGAGCCATGGTGGCTCATGTCCGCGATGTTTCTGAAAACGGTGTGCCCTATATCGTTCCCGATATCGATGATCAGCTGGGTAGGGTCAATGAATGGATGGAGCGCAAAAGAGACGGCGTTCCCGGGCAGACAGGTGTGCATGTCGCAGGAGTAACGGGCAAGGACGAACAGGCAGCCGTCAGGACACCTCTTGATTCCGGCAGTCGGATAATGGACGCAAGGGAGAATGTTGATGTCGTACAGCCGGACGAAGAAGCAGGGAATGGTGAGACCTCTCTTCCCGGGCAGGGAGCGGTCCCTGACTTTCTGAAGGACAGCGACCTGCTCAGTGGATTTATTACCGAAGCCTTCGAGCATCTCGAGTCCATCGAACTTCATGTGCTCGATCTTGAGCAGAATCCGGAAGATGCTGAAATTATTAACAATATTTTTAGGCCATTCCATACCATTAAAGGCGTTTCCGGCTTTCTCAATCTGACAACGATCAATAAACTCGCCCATGCCACGGAAAATCTGCTCGATGATGTGCGCAACGAGCGTCTTTTCATGAACTCGGATATCATCGACATCGTCCTCGGTGTTGGTGATTTTCTCCGCACGATGATACAGAATATCAGCGATGTTCTGGAAAAAGGATCCTCTGTTTATCATCGTTATGACATAACCGATTTTCTTGAACGGATCAAAGTATGCCGGAGTGGCGGCGAGTCCCCGGCTCCGCAAGTCGAGGTCAGGGAGGAGAAAACGAACTCTGCTCCTGTTGCTTTCAAGCCGTCTCTCGTTCCGGAGGAAGGGGCTGCCACCCCGCAGCCCCTTCCTCCGGCGTCGACGCCGGAGCTTCCGAAAGCGGAAACAGTTTATGCGGCTGGGCCGAAGAAGAATGTCGAAGCCTCTATCAAGGTTGATATCAATAAGCTCGACGGGCTGGTCAATGCGGTGGGCGAGCTTGTCATCATGCAGGCCATGGTGCGCCACAACCCTTTTATCGAGCGCCTTTCCGACCCGCAGCTCAACAAGGATTTTGCCCAGCTTAACCGAATCACCACTGAATTGCAGAAAACCGCCATGTCCATGCGCATGGTGCCCATCCGCCAGACCTTCCAGAAAATGACTCGACTTGTCCGTGATCTGTCCAAGAAAACAGGGAAGAAGGTGAATCTTGTCATGGCGGGAGAAGAAACGGAAATCGACCGTAACATGGTTGATTCCATTTATGACCCCTTGGTTCACATGATCCGTAATTCGGTGGATCACGGGGTGCAGGTTCCGGAGGAACGGATCAGATCCGGTAAGCCGGAATCGGGAACAGTGAGGTTGGGCGCCTATCAGAAAGGTGGCAACATTGTCATTGAGATCGCCGATGACGGGGAAGGGGTCAGGACGGGAAAAATAAGGGAAAAGGCCATTGAGCGCGGTCTCATCCGAAAAGATGACGATTTGAGTGATCATGAAATAAACAATCTCATTTTCCTGCCCGGATTTTCCACCGCCGATAAAATAACCGATGTTTCCGGACGCGGTGTCGGGATGGATGTGGTTAAAAAAGGGGTTGAAAAACTACGGGGGAAGGTGGATTTGCGCAGCAAGCCGGGTGAAGGATCGCTTTTTCTCATATTTCTCCCGTTGACTCTGGCGATTATCGACGGCATCGTCGTGCGAGTCGGAACGGAACGATATATTATCCCGACCATTGCCATCAGGGAGTCCATGCGTCCCCAGATGGAGCATTACAATACGGTCCAGAATAAAGGAGAAACCCTGCTTGTTCGAGATACACTGATACCCGTGATACGTCTTTACCGGCTTTTCGGCGTAGCTGAAGCGTGCGACGAGATCAGTAAGGGGATCGTGGTGATCATCGAAAATGAAGGACGACAACGGGCTTTGCTGGTGGATGAACTGCTTGGCAAGCAGGAGGTGGTCATCAAGAGTCTCGGCGGCTACATGAAGGATGTCAGGGGCGTGGCAGGCGGGACCATCCTGGGAGATGGACGGGTCGGCCTGATTCTTGACCTTGCCGGATTGATCAACCTCAACAATGAGCGGGGATCCGGTCAGTCGGAAGGGCCAACAGTATAATCGCGCAGCACTCTTTTTTTATTGGAGAACAGGGCATGGCACATATTGAAAGCGCACAGGCCGGCATAAGGCAGAGCATGAAGGACTTGGCCGGCAAGTATCTGACATTTGACCTGGGGCGTGAGGAGTATGGCATCGGCATTCTCAAGGTGCGGGAAATCATCGGGCTGATGGAGATCACCGCAGTGCCCCATACCCCACGTTACATCAAGGGAGTGATTAATCTGAGAGGAAACGTTATTCCAGTGCTTGATCTGCGCCTGAAATTCAATATGGATTCCCGGGAATACAATGACCGGACCTGCATTATCGTTGTCGAGGCGCAGGGCGAGTCCGGTTCCGTTCTGGTCGGTATGATTGTTGATTCCGTGTCGGAAGTTCTCAATATCACCGAGGCCGAGATTGAGCCTCCCCCCACATTCGGCGGAGACGAGGTGGAAACGGACAATTTTCTCGGTATGGCAAAAATAAAGGGCCGGATGAAAATTCTTCTCGATGTTGATGTGGTCATCGGCGAGGCAGGCTTAAAGCCCGTCGGCGCATAGCGGCTGCCTGCCGGACTTCGAAATCTGCGAATGGATATCTCTTATCAGCAACGGTCTTTGACCGATGACGATTTCAAGAAGTTCAGTACGCTTATCTTCGCCAAAACCGGCATCTACCTGAAACCGGAAAAGAAGGAGCTGCTCAATGCGCGGCTGGGGAAGAGGCTCAGGGCCTGCGGGATCGATTCGTTTTCCGAATATTATGATCTCGTTGTTCATGATGCCAGCGGCAGCGAGCTTGTTCAGCTCATCAACTGTGTTTCCACCAATTTTACCAGTTTTTTCAGGGAAAATGCCCACTTTGATTTCCTTGCGTCCACTGTTCTGCCCCAGTTCATGAACAGCGACCGGACTTCCGGCAAAATGAGGGTCTGGTCCGCTGCCTGTTCGTCGGGTGAGGAGGCTTATTCCCTGGCTATGGTTCTTGCCGTGTTTATGTCCGGCAACCCATCCTTTCGTTTCTCCCTGCTGGCCACGGACATTTCCACCAAGGTTCTTGCCGTTGCGGAAAAGGGCATTTATTCAATGGATCAAATAGACAAGGTGCCCCAGGAATATATGAAGAGATTTTTTCAGAAAGGAGTGGGGAAGTGTGCGGGTTATGTCAGGGCGAAAGATGAATTGTCTCGGTTTGTGACCTTTAATCGCTTCAACCTGATGGACCGTTTCCCATGGAAAGGGGAAATGGATGTGATTTTCTGCCGTAATGTGATGATTTATTTCACCCGGGAAACCCAGATGGAACTGGTGGAGAAATTTTATCATTGCCTGGCTCCGGACGGGTATCTCTTTATCGGCCATTCTGAAAGCCTTTCTGCTGTCAACAACCGGTTCCGCCAGGTTGCGACAACCGTTTACCGGAAAATGTAACAACTGAATATGAAAATCATTGTCGGTATTTCAGACATGAAGGTCAGCAATAATCCAGGTGAGACCCTCATAACCTACTCGCTTGGTTCCTGTATCGGTCTCGTCATCTGGGACCCGGCGGTGAAGGTGGGCGGCCTGCTTCACTATATGCTGCCCGAGTCAAAGATTGACCGGGATCTGGCGCAGAAAAAACCCTATATGTTCGCCGATACAGGCATTCCCGCCTTGTTCCATGAGGCCTATCGGCTGGGAGCGTCAAAGAACCGGCTTGTCGTCAAGGTGGTCGGTGGCGCACAGATCCTTGACCCCACCGGGCTGTTCAACATCGGTAAAAGGAATTATATTCTGTTACGTAAGCTTTTTGATAAAAACAATATTTCCATTGCCGATGAGGATATCGGCGGTTGCGTCAACCGAACCGTAAGTCTGGAGATTGATTCGGGGCGGGTTCTTTTAAAAGTTTCGGGAAGAGGAGAATTTGAGCTATGAGCCGTATTGAAGAAATTATGGCATTGATCCGCCAGGTACCTCCTTTTCCCAAAGTTGCCGCAAGAGTGACGGAACTTGTCAAGAATCCCGATGTGACAGTACACCAGCTCGCCCAGGTTATCCAGTATGACCCTGTCATTACCGCCAACGTCCTGAAAATCTGTAATGCCGCTTATTACGGTCTGCCCCGCAAGGTAAGCTCCCTGGAAGACGGCCTGGTGATCATTGGTCATGACATACTTAAAGATATCATTATCACCAGCAGCAGCGCCCATTTTTATCAGGGGGCTGCCGGCGCAGGGTATGAACTCGATCCGGGAGAGATGTGGAAGCATTCCGTCGCATGCGGCATAATGGCCAGGATGCTCGTCCGGCACATCGGGGAGGTTGATCCCGCAAGCGCATTTACTGCGGGGATACTTCATGATATCGGCAAATGCTTTTTAAGCAGTCTGGTGTCTGAAGATTTTCAGAGGATCGACGCGAAAGTGGAGAGGGAAAAGTGTTCTATTGTCGAGGCGGAAAAAGAGATCATCGGTATCGATCATGCCGAATTGGGGGGGAGAATTCTGGAAAAATGGGAGTTCGATCAGCCATTGATTGATGCGGTGCGAGGTCACCATCATCCCGACGCCTTGCAGCAGGCGCCGTTAACCGCCCTTGTTGCCTTGAGCAACAGTCTTGTCATCTCCATGGGCATCGGTGTCGGGGCCCATGGCCTTGCATCCGAGCTGCGGGGAGACGGACTTTCGAGATTTTCCATTACCATGGAAATGTTGCAGGCATGCATGGCGGATCTGCTCGCCGAGCTCGACCTTGCCGAGGAGTTGCTGAGTTTGCAGACATGGGAAAAATAAAAGTACTGATTGTTGATGATTCTGCCGTGGTCCGCAAGGTTTTCACCGAGGAGCTTGCCGGGCAGCCTGATATCGAGGTCATCGGCGCCGCTCCCGATCCCTATGTGGCAAGGGACAAGATTGTCCGTCTGCAGCCGGATGTCGTTACCCTGGACATCGAGATGCCCCGGATGGACGGACTGACCTTTCTGCGCAAGTTGATGAAACATTATCCGCTGCCGGTGATTATCGTCAGCTCCCTGACCAGGGAGGGCGGGGCCCTGGCTCTGGAAGCCATCGAGTCGGGTGCGGTGGATGTTATTTCCAAGCCGGGTGAGGCATACTCAGTGGGGGATATGAGTGTGCAGCTCGCTGATAAGATTCGAGCCGCAGCCAGGGTGCGGGTGGCTGATCTGCAAAAGCGTGCGGCAACGGAAATCAGCCGTTCTCCCTTAAACTATAAACGCTCGCTCTCTGAATCGACTCATAAAGTCATCGCAATTGGCTCATCCACCGGAGGGACCGAAGCCTTGAAAGAGTTGCTCGTTCAACTGCCTCTCACCTCTCCGGGTATCATGATTGTCCAGCACATGCCTGCAAATTTCACGACAAGCTTTGCCAAACGTCTTGATGGGTTATGCAAAATCCGGGTCAAGGAGGCGGAGGATGGGGATGCGGTGCTGCCGGGCCAGGCCCTGATCGCGCCCGGCAACTACCATATGGTCATGCGTAGAAGCGGCGCACGCTATTATGTCAATGTGAAAACAGGGCCTTTGGTATGTCATCAGCGACCGGCGGTTGATGTGCTTTTCAATTCAGTCGCCGCCTATGGGGGAGCAAATGCCATTGGCGTCATTCTCACCGGCATGGGGAAAGACGGGGCCCAGGGCATGTTGAAGATGCACGAAGCCGGCGCAAAGACCATTGCCCAGGATGAAGAAAGCTGCATCGTGTTCGGTATGCCGAGGGAAGCGATAGCCGTTGGCGGCGTTGACCGGATTGTGCCCCTTGATCAGATCAGTCAGGTTATGCTTGACATGGTTTGATTTTTTTCCAGTTCCAGCAGTTTCCGTTTCACTTCCATCCCGCCGGAAAATCCGCCGAGTCCCGAGCTGCCGACGACCCGATGACAGGGAATGGAAAGCGCGATCGGGTTTGTGTTGCATGCCCGGCCCACCGCACGGGCCAGGCCTCTGTTGCCCAGCATTTCCGCAATTTCGCCGTATGTTCTGACCGATCCGAACTCGATTTCACTGATAAGTTGCCAAACCCGATTTTGAAAAAGTGTAGCCTGTTCAATAAATGGGGATGATCTCAGTTCCGCAAAAGAAGGGGGCTTTCTGAGCAGTTCCAGTAGTTCCTCGGGGGGCAGTACTCTTTGCGGCAATGAGACAATGGGGGACATTTTTTGCAGAAAAAGGAATGCCCGCCGGTGTTTTTCGCGGTCAAAGGTGAGATGAATCACCCTGTCGTCACGACTCAGAATGGTGAAATAAAGAGAATAACAGGAAAGAACTTGCCAATAGATGGGTTTCTGGTCTATCATGTCGGAATAATAGGAGAAAATTGTTGTGAATAAGGAATAGTCATTGCTCTGTAACCAATGCTGGTTAACATGATTGTGCCATGAAAACAAGGGGATGGCGATTTTTTATTGAAGAAAAAGTCTTGATTTTCCGAAATCTCTTATATAAGGTTAAAATATGTTTATAAAATTTTACTCTGAACCTCCCGGGCAAGGGGCATTGAACGACTTGACCGTGACATGTGTTCTGTAACTCTTGCTGAACGTTTGGCATAATTAAACAGCCGAGTGCTTATGATGACCGCGACGACCATTTCAACTAAATTTCTGTCTCGTATTTTTATTTCTTCATTCGCGTTTCTGCTTTTCTCTTCGTGGGGGGGAGCGGAAGTATCCGCAAAAACCGGTTCCAGTCCCTTTCTTCTTCAGACGACCCATAAATCCGCCCCGGACAAATCAAATAAAATTTCTGTCGTTGCTGAAGACAAGGATGATGACTCTTCCGTCTGTCTCACCCGTTCTCCGGACAAAAAACGGAAGCAGGCTACGGTACAGGCCAAACGGGTTGAACCGACTGACAAATTCCGCAGGAGACTCACCTCCCGCAGCGCGATCATCATGGATTCCGGCAACGGTCAGGTTATCTATGCACACGAGCCGGACCGTCCCGCGCAACCGGCCAGCACCCTGAAGGTTCTAACCGGGCTTATCGCGATTCATTCACTGCGCGATACCGATATCGTCAAACCCAGCAAAAACGCGGCCAAGATGCCCCGTTCCAAGATTTACATTCAGCCAGGGAAGTCCTATTCAGCCAATGATATGATTAATGCCGTTTTGATGGCATCCGCCAATGACGCGAGCGTAGCCGTTGCAGAAAGGGTGGCCGGCTCTGAACAGAGTTTTGCCAAGTTGATGACCAGCAAGGCGCGATCACTCGGGGCAACGAATACGGTCTGTAAAACCGCCACAGGTCTGACTGCCAAAGGGCAGATGTCGACGGCGCGCGATCTGGCTATTGTCTTTGACAAGGCCATGCAGGACAGGGAGTTTGCTGAGCGGATGCGTCGGACCAAGGCCAAAACCGGTTACGGCCAGGTGTTGCACAGCCACAACAAGGCTTTGTGGCGGGTTGAAGGGGCTGTCGGCGGTAAAACCGGTTATACCAACGCGGCTCGGCAGACTTATGTCGGCAAATTCAGCAGGGGCGACAGTGAAATCATAGTGGCCCTCATGGGCAGTGAAACCATGTGGACTGATATCAGCCGCCTGGTTGAATACGGCTTTGCCCGTAAAGCGCAGATGGCTGCCATGGGCAATAATGCCGGTTCGGCCGAAAAGATTGCCATGAGTTCAGTCGCGCAGCCCTTCAGGAATAATTCTCTTCAGGTTCTCAGCGGAACCAAAAAACAGCCGAATTTATAAAAACTTCAGGCGCTGTAAAATGCATTCCGAGCTAGGCGACCTGCAACGGCAAAAACAGCTCGTGCGGGAGAATTTTACCCGTCAGGGAATCGTCTCGTCGGATTGGGCCAAAGGGGGGAAAGCCGCTGAACTGCTACGCCGTGAGCTGTGTTATCAAGCGGCAGACCTGGTTTTTGTCGATCCTTCACCCCAGATGCAGCAGGTTCGGATCAATTGTCTGCTTGACGGCAAAGAATTGATCATGCCCGGCCCCGGCCTGAAGGAGGGTTTTTACCGGTTTCTTCCCAATACCATTGCTTTCCGTGATCTTTCCTATGCTGTCACCATAAAAGGACTTACGAAATATGCCGGTAAACTGTCGAGAGCGGATCTTGCCGGGCTGCGCATTTCCCTGTTGATTACAGGGGCGTTAGCGGCAGATGCCTGCGGGGGAAGACTTGGTGACGGGCATGGCTTTTTTGATTTGAGCCATGCAATTTTTGCCATGTCGGGAACACTGAAAAGCGATGCCAAGGTCGTAACGCTGGTTTCCTCCGAGCAGATTGTTGCCGATCCCTTGCCACGTGCCTGCTGGGATGTCAGTGCCGATATGATTTTCACGGAAGAAAAAAAATATGTTCCTGTTGATGTCCCCAGCCCTGCGGGCCGTATATTCTGGGAGTATCTTGACGAAAGAAAAATCCGTAAAATAACCCCCCTCTGGTGGTTATGGGGAGAAAAACGGGAAGGTTTTCCCACTGGGAAGAAGAGTGGATGAAATTTTAGGCATTCTTGCGCATACCCCTCGGCAGGGGCGATTTTGCGCGGCACCATCATGTTTTGTTTTCTTTAAATATCGGTTCAAGGGCGCAATGCTGCGCATAGGTGCCGATCTCATCCTGAAACGCCCTGACATAGGGGCAGTCCCATACGGCCAGCAGTTTTCCGCGGATGACAAAGGCGGGGAGCAGGCGGTCGCCATATTCCCGGTCAAGATCCGGGTACCGTTCAAGCATATAAGGAAAAATCTGCGGTCTCCTGCAGACATCAGGACGTTGCGGATAAATAAGGCAACCGCCACTTTCAGGGTCAAGATGCGGGCACCTGCTCTGCCGGGGCAGTATCATGCTCCAGCCGTTGAGCCAGTGATACAGAGATGAGGGTTGTCTGTAGAATGGCGAGCCGTTGTTTGCCAGTGGCGGCTCATCCTCAGGGGTTGCCTGACGGCTTTCCGGTGTGTCTACCCTGTTTAATGGGAAGAGTGATACTTCTTCGGCGCTGAGCGGGATTTCGAAAAATTCCTGGGAAGCGTCCGGCGCTGGTCCGGTGCAGCAGAGTGTGCATCTGCAGGGGCCGCAGAGCAGGCTGTTGATCGCTTCAAGCTCCTGGGTGAGGACGTTCTGGCTCACCCAGCTGTCGAGTGCGGAGAACTGGTCGGCGGCCAGCAGATTTTCATCGACAATAATCCGGCTGGGTTCCTGCGGGTTCTTGATCCGTTCGAAAGGGCGCATTGCCGGGAGGAAAGGGGTGAGCAATCTTTGCGGATCTTCATAGCGGATGCCGCCAGTTTCCAGCGGCTCTCCCATTTCGGCAAGCAGTTCCTCAAGAACCGGAAAGGGCCCTGTCAGATAGAGCATACCGGCGAGGCGGACTAAAGAGAGGATCGGATTTTTCAGGCGTTCAAGACCGGGTCGGCAGAGATTTCTTTGTTGTGGTGTCAGCATGGTTTTACATACCGTTTTTTTGTTTTGATTTCAACCGGCGCTATGCATGTTTTCTTGACCGCCCTGACACCTGGGGCTATAGTGACACTGAAATCGGGTTGTTAATACAAAAATCCTTAACCATTTCTCCCATCAGCAGGACCCAATGGATACATTTGAAAAACAGGCGCTGACGGAACATCTGCGTGATCTGCGCAAGAGTCTTATCCGGGCGGTTATTGCTGTCTTGGTCGGTTTCGCCGTTTCCTATGGCTTTGTTCAGGATATCGGGGCATGGTTCGTCCGCCCTCTTTTTGAAGTGTTGCCGGAAAATTCCACACTTATCTTCACATCGTACCAGGAGGGCTTTTTTTTTATCTGAAATTAGCCCTGGTGAGCGGTATTCTCCTGGCCAGCCCGGTTATTTTCTGGCAGATATGGGCTTTTGTCGCCCCCGGCCTCTATCAGCATGAAAAGCGGGTGATTATCCCCTTTACCCTGCTTTCCTCAGTCTGTTTTTTCGGCGGCGCCGCTTTCGGCTATTATGTTGTCTTCCCGCCGGCCTTCCGTTTCCTCATGGGGTATACCACTGATATTCTTTCCGCCCTGCCCACGGTGAAAGAATATTTCTCCCTCAGCCTGCGCCTGCTCATCGCCTTTGGTGTTGTTTTTGAGTTGCCGGTTTTCATGGTGCTGCTGGCCAAGCTGGGAATTGTTGACAGGCCATTCCTGAGCCGTAACCGGAAATACGCGTTTCTTCTTTCCTTCGTTGTCGCAGCCATCCTGACTCCGACACCGGATGTGGTTAACCAGATGCTCATGGCCGTGCCGCTTGTGATTCTCTATGAAATAAGCATTGTTGCCGTCCGGCTGTTCGGGAGAAAGATGATGGACGAAGCGGATCCACAGGAAATGAGTGAAAAAGAGTGATCGGCCATGGTTAATGACCGATATTCGGCACCTGCGGAGGAATTTTTAAAGAACCCTCATAAAGAAAACAGAGAGAGCATGTATTTTCGTAAAAAAAGTTTCCCGCTGGTTTCAAAATTTCTGCTGAAGATATACGCTCGGCTACCAACAAATAATTACTGAGATGAAAAATTCACCCAAAACGGTAGAATCGAAATCATTCATTAAGGATTCTAATGGCAAGGCATATATTATGTACCCGAATGAAAATACCATAGAAATAGACAAATCATTCATTTTAAGAGAAGACGAAGCGACTTACCATTCTCGCTTTTCAGGTGAGTTGTTACAAAAACCAAGACGTTATCGCCTAATAGATCTATTTTCAGGTGCTGGCGGAATGTCATTAGGTTTCTCAGAAGTTTTCGGGCAGCCCTTCCAATCTGTTTGGGCAAACGATTTTAATCAATTCTGTGTTGATACATACAATGAAAACTTCGGTCCTCATAGTGTTGCCGGAGACATTGTCGAGATACTGGACCAAGGCAATATCGAAATACCAAAAGCCGACGTTGTAATTGGTGGCCCCCCTTGCCAAGGATTCAGTCTATTAAACAAAAATCGTGAAAACGATCCACGTAAAGAATTGTGGCGGCCTTACTTAGAGGTAGTCGAGAGATCTGGTGCATCCATTTTTGTTATGGAGAATGTGCCTCAGTTACTGGGCACCTTCGAGCATGGTGAAATTGTCGGAGCTGCAGAATCTCTTGGCTTCCAAGTATGGCAGGACAAATTAATTTCGGCGAATTACGGAGTTCCCCAAACTCGAACTAGGGCATTTATCATCGGTTGTAAATTTACAGATCCAACCGTTTTATTTCCTCCGCGAAAAACTCATTTTAACCCCAATGGTAACGAAAAGCCGTTGATTCTTCCTTTCAATCGGGAGGAATACCTTTCAACACCCCCGATTTGGAAAACCGTTAGAGACGCTATTGCTGATTTGCCTCCACCGGAAGGAACTGAAATTAGAAATATTGATCCCCCGTTGGATTTACACTTTGGGAGGAATCCTACCGAATTTAGCCGAAAAAGATATCGAGCAATACCGCATGAGGGGATGAATCGTTTTGACTTGCAACGCATTGCTCCTGAGTTAACGCCGAAATGTTGGATTAGAAAGAAATCAGGCGGTACTGATTTGTTCGGCAGGCTCTGGTGGGATAAGCCTTCTGTCACCATACGCACAGAATTTTTCAAACCGGAAAAAGGCCGCTATTTGCATCCTGAACAGCACAGGCCAATCACTCATAGAGAAGCCGCACGTTTTCAAAGTTTTCCCGACAGTTTTAAATTTTTAGGTTCAAAAATTGAAATTGCAAAACAAATAGGCAATGCCGTGCCACCTCTTCTTGCTGCACGAGTGGCCGATGTCGTTAGATTACTACTTGATCAAAAATATGGGTAATGGACGTCTTCTCAAGAGAAAAACGAAGTCAAATTATGTCGCGTGTAAGCGGCAAAAATACTAAACCTGAAATCGTTGTCCGTTCTTTACTTCACAACATGGGGTACAGATTCAGGCTCCACAGGAAGGATTTACCTGGAAAGCCCGACATAACACTGTCTAAGTACAGAAAAGTTATTTTTGTCCATGGTTGCTTCTGGCATGGACACACAGGATGTTCACGATCTAAACGCCCAGCGACCAACCAAAAGTTTTGGCGTGAAAAATTGAACAAGAACATTGAACGAGACAAGATAACCGTTAACACTCTCAGCCAATTAGGTTGGAATGTTTTGACTGTTTGGTCATGCGAAGTGAAGGACACGAATAAACTAAAAATCAAACTTCTTTCGTTTCTCGAAAGCCAAGAAGAGAATATTGCCCATGAAATCTGAAGAAATCAGAAAAAAGTTACAAAAACTTTTAACCAATTTTGAACAAGAATTAAAATTAGACAGTTTACGAAATAAAGTCCTCTTACTTGTCCCTTGCTTTAACCATTTACGAAATCTAGGAAAATCATTAATACCCTCCACCATTGCAAGAAGCGCAAGAGATAGAATCCTCCATTATTTTCTAAAATATCCAGCCGTTATAATTAGCGGCGACGAGCTGCTTGTAGTTTCGGGTATACAAGAGTATGCCAGAAGGGTTCGAGAACTTAAAGTTCAGTTCGGGTGGTCGATTGTTAGCGGCCTGACAGCTAAACAAATGGCGGAAGAAAACGAATTTCCTCTTCCGAGTGTTGACGTGGCATCAATGGGGGCATCCGATTATATATTGCTTTCTTCTCAAAAAGATAGGGATGCTGCCCATCGTTGGAATCTTGCCAATGAAATAAGAAGAGAGAACATTGCTGTTCGAGACAAAATTTTAAAATATTTAAGGGCGAATGTCGGTCAACAAGTAACCGGAGAAGAATTGAAGTACCTGGCAAAAGATAGGTCGGAATGGGCAAGGCGAGTCAGAGAGTTACGCACTGAATATGGCTGGCCCGTCGTCACTCAGAATACCGGTCGCCCCGACCTTGACGTAGGTGTTTATTTACTTGAGGCTGACCGCCGAAGCCCTGAACATGACAGACACATTCCCGACCTGGTTAAAAGAGAGGTTCTTCGGCGTGACAATTATAAGTGTACGGTCTGCAAGTGGTCTCACGACGAATGGAATAGATCTGATCCTCGCCATTTGGAGTTACATCACAAAAAACAACATGCCAAGGGTGGAGATAACACCGAAAGTAATCTTATAACCGTATGTACGATTTGTCATGATGAGATACACCGGGAAAAATAATACTTAACGGCAAACCGAAAATTTATAAGGCCTCCAGTTGTCAAGGGGTACAAGTATCCGTTCACGAAAAAGGATTTTTTCGAATCTGTATTCATCTGACCTTGCCCCGTCAAACGAAGACAAGGAATTAGTACTCTATGGTGTTAACCATTATTTTTTTAAACAAATCGCATAGTTCAGAGTATTTGACATGAGAATCCATAACGAACTTTCACCAGATGGCGGAAGCCCTTTGCCGCGCTGATGCGTAAAATTGATTGGCGCCACTGGTGATACAGGCTCGTTTGGTTTTCAGCTTGGAGTATGGGAAGATCGAAGTTCCGGTTGCTATGATTGCCGGAAACCTCTGAAAGAGGCATCCCTTTCCCTGTATAATTGTTCTGTTTGCTCTTTCATCATTTTCTTCTTGTTTTCAAAGTAGTTTTCAATGAGAAAGACATTTGCTTTTGTTAACTCGGAATATAAATTACTCTCGGAAAGTTCAGTAAAGTTGGCGGCAAAAAGGTCTGAGTTGAGGTGCTTGTTTCTGTAGAAATCATCTATATCTTCGATAAGACCTTTTTCAAGGGCATAATAGTAGAGTGGCGAACCGGGGTAAGGGGTTACGGGGCGTATGGTGCGCATCTGCGCTCCGTCATCGTGCTTGATGAGGAATTCCACCGCCGCCTGCAGGGTATCCCTGTTGTCACCGATGTGGCCGAAGAGCATATTCAGACCCGGGCTGATTCCGGCTTTGAGGGTCGCGTCAATACCTCGTTCTATCTGTTTGGTCGTCAACGCCTTGTTCATCTGTCTTAATACGTCATCGTCAAAGGCCTCAATGCCGTAATTTATAAAAACGCATCCTGATTTTTTCATTATGTCGAGAACGTCCGGGGTTGCGTAATTCAGACGGCCATTGCAATCCCACTTGATATTGAGATTTGCCTTGAGAAAGGCCTCGCATATCTCCACAGTCCTCTGTTTAGATGACATGAGTAGTTCATCGGAAAAAGCAATGTAGGAAATGCCGAAATCTTTTTTGAGATACTGAATTTCCTCGATAATTGTCTCCGCACTGCGTGGCCTGAAGCCTTTGTCCATACGATAGCAGAAGTTGCAGGTGAATGTGCAGCCCCGTCCGGAAAGCATGGGCAACACAAAGTCGCCATGGGTGGCGTGGGGCATACGCAGGAGCCGGTAATGGTCGATGGGGAAGAGATCGTAGGCGGGCCAGGGAATGCTGTCGATGTCCTCTATCAGGTCGCGCCGGTCGTTGACATGCACCTCATTGCCGTCCCGGTAAGCAATGCCCTTAATCTTGTCCAGTGAATCATGATTGGCCAGGGCGGTCAGAAGTTCGACAACGGTCTCCTCTCCTTCGCCGATAACGGCAATATCCGCTTCTGTTTTTTTGAGAAAGTATTCCGGTTCAGGGGATGGTCCGTGACCGCCGATGATATAATGTTCCGGTCTGTTTTTGGATTTGGCAATGGACTGGGATATGGATAATAACTTTTTGTACTGGTAATAACCGGCAATGATGCTGACGCCGATAACATCAAAGTCATGGTTGTCCAGATAGGCGGTCAAATGCTCTTCCGGATAATGATGGACATCCTGGTTGTATATTTCAACTTCATAGCCCTCTCTTCTGAGGACGGCGGCAATATAGGCGAGACCCTGCGGAAACCAATGGATATAAGAGTCATTGTCGTAAACAACCAGCAAGATACGCATGTGGACTTTCCTCTGTAAACGTTGTTTTTACGGGTAATTGGACTGGTGGAGTCTACCCTGTTCAGATATTCAGGAAACTTTTTATTATCTGGAGACCGACCGGGCCGCTTTTTTCAGGATGAAACTGGCAGCCGTAAATGTTTTTTGAACGAACTGCAGCCGTTATGGGTTGCCCGTCATAATAATAGATGGCAAGTATATGTTCCGGGTTTGTCGGCTTGGCCCCGAATGAGTGAACGAAGTAGACGTTGGCCCCCTGGTTTATTTCATCCAGGATCGTGTTCCGCCAGATTTTGTTATCATGTTCCGGGGGGAAGATTCCGCTCCAGCCGATGTACGGTATTTTGTGTGGAAGCCCGTCAGTCCCCACGGCAGGTATCTGAGAAACACTGCCGGCAATGATCCCCAGCCCTTCTTGCCGGCCGAATTCTTCCCCGATTTCGTGCAGAACCTGCATGCCCAGGCAAATACCGAGAAATGGGCGGTCTGTGTTCATGAACTCCATGAGGGCCTGCCGAAGACCCCTTCTGTGTAATTCAAGCATGCAGTCTCCAAAAGCGCCCACGCCGGGGAGCACAACGCGATCGGCGGAAGCGACCGTTGCAGGGTCGGAGCTTACCGTGACTTCGCTCCCGCAAAATTCAAAGGCTCGGGATACGCTGAGAAGGTTACCCATGCCATAATCAACTATCACGACATTAGAGCTCATGGCTCTCTCACTTCAATGCCGTTGGCCCGGGCTGTCTTGCGTATATCTTCAAGGGAAAGTCTGTTGTAATGGAGAACATCGGCCATGGCAATGGCATCAGCATGGCCTTTCTGGACAACCTCGACCAGATGATCGACAGATCCCATGCCGCCGCTGATTATCACAGGGATGGATACCGCTGTCGATACTTTTCTACACAGTTCCACATCAAATCCCTTGCGGGTTCCTTCCTGGTCCACTGAGGTCAGCAGAATTTCCCCGGCACCCAGTTCCTGACCCATGCGCATCCATTCCAGGACATTGCGGCCAGTTCGTTCACGGCCATTGTCTGTGTATGCCTCCCATTCACCGTTTGGCTGCTTTTTTGCCTCAATGGAAAGCACCATGCACTGGGAACCGAAATGATTGGCCACATCGGAGATAAGTTCAGGCCGCCTCACGGCAGCTGTATTGATGGCGATTTTATCCGCCCCGGAGAGGAGAAGTTTTTCAACATCGGCAAGCGATCGCACACCGCCGCCAACGGTCAAGGGAATAAAGATGTTTTCAGCGGTATAACGGACAATGTCGGCAATGTTGTTGCGTTCGTAGAGGCTTGCGACGATATCAATGTACAAAATTTCGTCGATCCCTGCCTTGTAGTATCTGGTTGCATACTCCTGAGGGTCTCCGACAACACGGAGACCCTCAAGGTGGATGCCCTTGATGAGGTTTGGGGCCTTGATGTCAAGTCGTGCGATCAGTCTGTGATTTGCCAAAATCAGGCCTGGTATTAAAGATGATTTTCATGCCAGACCGCATGGCGCAGTTTCCATTGATTGCCCTCTTTTTTCCAGATATGAGGAGAGCGAAAAGAGTCGCTGAGATGGCGGAAATAATCATGGTCCATGATGGGTTGCTCAAAGTTTCGGCTTGCCACGGGGAATTGTGCCGGCGGCAAGCTGAGATAGGTGTAGAGATCGTTAATGAACCGTTCCGGGAACTCGCCGTCAAAACGTTTTACCAGGGCAACTCCTTCTTCCCGGGTAATGTCGCCGGACCGTACTTCTTGAGAAGCGTCATATGTCGCTCTGCCGATCCCGAATTTGATGTATGTCGTATAGTAATGGAGGTCATCCATTTTGTCATCAATGCTGTTGTATTTACTGTATGTTCCCGGTGTCCGCTCGGGAGAGGCCTCAAATCCGCCATGTTCCACGGAATAATAGTAGCAGCTTTGCGGGTGCCATTTCAAGTAATAGCCGAGATAATGCACTTCGGTACCCTGTTTCTGCATGGCTTGGGGATCAGCCGGAAGATACGGGGCTATATCGTTATGCTCAAGGCCGAATTCCCTTTCAAGGTCAGAGTATGGCACTCCACCGACGCGCACCTTGTCTAAATCGTCGAGTGCAAAGTATTGGCTTTCTCTCTTGGCTGTTACATTGTCTGCAATTGGATTGCCGTATTCCGCTTCGTTTTCTCCGTAAAATACGAGAGGGATGTCCATAAGAAGAGCCATCCGTGGCGCAAGGTTCTTTTGTCCCAGGACAAAAGGCTGGAATGGATGGAAGAGGTTTTCTAAAGACAGCCTGGTGAAGAGTCGGTGAATCCTGCCGTTCGGGGTACAAAGATAATTGTCTACCCCTGCGTGTATCCAGGCCTGCATATTTTTCCATCCCCAGTCTGTGTAAATATGGGGAGCCCATGTCACGGTCAGGGGACGCATGCCGAATTTTGTTTTTAGGATATGGGCTGCATAAAAGCTGTCTTTGCCGCCGGAGCCCGGAACCAGACAATCATATCGCCCATCGTTGCGACGGAAACGGTTGCAGAGCTCCCAGAGTTCAGCCTCCCGTTCTTTCCAATCTATGCCAGCTTTTTTTTGTGCCGTGAAGCGGCAGGCATCACAGGTGCCGTCCTCATCAAAATTGATGGTTTGCTTTTTGCTTTCTGCCGAGTTGGTATGTTCAACGGTTGAGTTTGGCCGTTGGTTTGAGATGACACAGGAGCGGCAAAATTTAACTTCCTGAGGCAGACCGTATTTGGCAACCAGATCGTGATTTTGAGCAAAAAGTTCGGAATCAAGCCCTTCTGGGAACTTGAAATGCCATTTTTTCTGAAGCGGCTTTGTTTCGACTATTTTCAAAACCGGCTTGATTTCTTGAGATGTGAATTCCGCTGATTTTTTCGCTAATGGGTTCATAAGTAACATTCCTTTTGAATTAAGAACTGGGCGATAAGGAAATCTTGTTCCGAGTCGATATCCATAGAGCGTTTTTTTGGCATGATATAGGCCAGGGTTTCGCCTTGAACAAAACCGTTTTTTTCAATAAGCCAATCGGTTCGTGCAACATACACCGCACCGTTTAACTCGTAGACGGGTGGGAGATCTTGCCTTCTTTGCGTGCTGTTTTCTTGAATCATGATGGGCTGCATCATTTGGCTTGCCGTCAGTGAGTACATCCAGAGTGGATTTTTGCTGCATTCCGTTACAGAGACGCATGCCGGCGCGTTTTTCCCTTCGCACAGTTCAATGCAGCCATCGATGTCAGCAGTTGTTCGAAATGGCGATGTCGGCTGTAAAAGCACGACGTAATCGTAAACTTCATTCAGAGATCTCATTGCATGATGAAGGACCGCCATGGAGGAGGCCTCATCCGTGGCCAGTTCCGGCGGGCGGATAAATGGAGCTTCGCAGCCTAAAGCGGTGGCAATATCAATAATTGCAGGATCATCGGATGAAAGGATAAGTCGGTCGATATGGACAGAGCGCTGCGCCGACTCAATGGTCCAGGTGATGAGGGGTTTCCCCCCCAGCTCCCTGATGTTCTTTTTGGGAACACCCTTGGAGCCGCCCCGGGCCGTGATAATGGCCAGAACACTCTTCCCGTGAATCATGCCGAAACCTCAATCATGCAAAAATTTCCTGAAATTCATCCTTGGCCTTTTCAAAATCCGGCATCTGTCCGATGTCGATCCAATACTCGCGGACAGGGAAGGCTGAAGTTGAAAGGCCCCGTTCTATCATCCAGTTGAAAAGCTGCGGCATGTCGAAATAGCTTTTTTTTGGAATCAACTTCAATGTTTCCGGTTCAAGCACATAGATGCCGGCATTGATCAGGAAACGATTTTTCGGTTTTTCTATGATTGAGGAAATCCGTTGGTCCTGAACACTCACAACCCCATAGGGAACCTGCATCTCAAACTCGCGGACACACATGGTGGCCTTTGCCTGGTTATGTCTATGGAAATCCAGGAGATGCTGAAAGTTCACTTTGGTGAGCAGGTCGCCGTTCATTACCACAATGGGTTTATTGGGCGCCTCCGGCAAGAGACTCAATGCTCCGGCTGTGCCAAGCCTTTCATCTTCCTCAAGGTATTCGATGGAAAGGCCGAGGTGGGAGCCGTCTCTGAAATATTTTTTGATCATCTCCGCTTTGTAATTGATTGAGAGAAAAATTTTCCTGAAACCGTATGTTTTGCAGTTTTCGATGATGGTTTCCAGGATTGGTTTATCGCCGACTCTGAGGAGCGGTTTGGGGCAGTCGTTTGTCAACGGCCGCAGCCGTGTCCCCAAACCGCCGGCCATGACGATCACCCAGTTTTCCAGCTCATCGGCTTTGATCATGTCGTCCATGATAGCGACATTGACGAGTCGGTCATCGTTATCCAGGATCGGAATATGCCGGTGGCCGGTCAGCTTCATGGTGATGAGGATATTGTCCTGGCTGTCGCCTTGTCGGGCGATGGTTGGATTGATGTTCATCACCTTGGCGACCGAATCATCAAGCGGAAGATTTTTTAAGACAGCCCGGCGGATGTCTCCGTCGGTTATTGTCCCCATGAGGCGATAACTGCCATCAACCACGAGAGCGGTCTGGACACAGCTTATATCGATGGCCACGATGGCATCATGAATTGTACTTGTCGAAAGGATGACAGCTTTTTTCCAGTCTTTCATGCCGTTGACTCCCGCCGTAAATCGGTCATTGAGGTGTTATTGGTCATCAGGTTTCATTAAAGAGCTGATCATTTTGCGCGTACTTCGAGAAGCAGTAGCGTTGTGTTTTTCAGCATCTAAAATGGTTATCGGCTTTTTTTTGAAAATATTTAGAAGATTTTATTACAGAGGTGTTTCTTAAATCTGATTACCATTGAACTTCAGTCAGATTCAGAAGGTGCTGGGGCATAGGTGAGTTCTTACGGCAAGATATGAGGTGGGATGCTGGAGTTGGAGTGCGATAACATGGTATCGACCCATTTGAATACTTTAATTCCGCTGACTTTGTCAGGAATATTGTTTCAGATTTTTCCTGGCTCAAGCTAAGGACGAGCCGCCTGTCGTGATGCCGCAATAAATTTTTTGAATATCAAGAAAAACACGACAGTGACAAAAATAATGCTCAAAAAATTAACCGCTCCGAGAAAGGCGCTGGCGAAGTAGAGCTTGTAAACCATTGTACCCAATACTTGGGTACCAACAAATCCTCAGACCATGCCCCATTGAGCCGGAGAAAAATCAGCGGACAAGAACTCTTTTCCCAAATAATCTCTCAGCCAGTATACGGCAAAAACAAACCACGCCATTGCTCCTACGTAAGAAAAAGCCATGGTCAGAAATGAAGCCAGGGATAAATCAACACCATAATTCTTACTGGTAAACATCATGAGTTTAAAAGAGCTGAAACCAAGAAGACACATGGGTGGTATGAATAAAAAATAAGCTGGAAGAATGTGAACAGTGGGCCTGGTTGCCGATTTTACCTGTTGGTAAATCAGGACTGACATCTTAAAGGTAAAAACAACCATGCCTGCAGTTAAAGAAATGGCAACCATAATAGCTGTAGTGTTCGAAATCAGAGGATTTTCTGAGGCATCGACTAAACTCGAACCAAACAACGACACTGCTCCGAGGGCCAACACGTCAAGAAGCCAGCCAAAGTTCAAGCTTTGATAATCGACCTGGTTGGTAAAAAAAACCTGGATGGCTTTCATTTCCAAGATAAGTAACGGGAACCACAAAAGACAGAACACGGCAAATGCCGGAGTCATCAGGGCCTGCATGTTCGCTGTTATCTGCGGTACAAAAAAGCTCATCGGGCCAAAGAGGACAATCATGGTCATGGGCAAGGAGATGAGCGGTGAAAACAGCGATGCATTTGTCACTGGATTGTGAAGTATTTCTTTAAAGGCGCTTGAAGTGGCGAGCCACTTAATAATCTCATGAAGAAACAAGGCTGTAAGGCTGAGATGGATAACAATAAAACTTCCCATTATGGCAATCAATGCCCAGGCAGCTACATACTCAAGACTAGGGTTTGCCAGGGTCGATACCTCAGACAGGGAAATCTGGCCGTCGTTTTTAAAGATGTTAACCTTTAAAAAAATATAGGGCATCAGGGCAACGCCGGCTGCTGCCAGTGTCCCTTGAAATTTTAGGGGGGTGAATTTCATAGGGATTATCTCCTCTACTAATAGGTGATTATCTTTTCGCTTTCCATTATCAATCGGTAGAGATCAATTTGTTTTGCCCGCTGATGGTAGCCATCCTCCACTCCATGGAGGTCAAGGAGTTTGCCTCAGGCGTGCAGCACTCCATCAGAAAGCGTGAAGATTTTTGCCTGTTCATTGATGGGGTATTTTTCCGAAGACAGGGAGGCAAAGTTCACAGAAGGGCCATTGAGGAAAATAGTGACATCGTCCATCTGCTCCAGCATAAGATTTCCCATACGGAAACAGTTCCAGAGAATCTCCGGGCTGTCGCTACAGGCAATTAAGGTGATATTCATGCTCTTTTTCCCTTTCGTTTAAAGTTTTTCAGAAAGAAACTGTTCCAGTTTTGTTCTATCTATTGCTATATCCAGTGGTATTAGCTCATCGTTTAATAAAACATTGGTTGAGCTTCTGAAGTTATAAGATTTTGCTTCCTCGGAATCGGAGGTGAGAATCTTAATCTCGAGGTTGCTGCCGAATTTGTCTTTAATTTCATTGGCTACACCCATAGCCTTTTTGCAGGTTACTCAAGCCGGGTTGCCGCTGTGAAAAACGGTTAATGTGTGCATAACAGTCTCCTTTAAGTTGTTTTTTTTGTCAGTTTCGCAAGCAGGAAAGAAGCCCCGTTTTCAGATATGCCGAGGCTTTGTGCAATATCGCGTGGGCTGGCATTCTGATTTTTTTTCAAGAAATTCAGCACCTCTTCTTCAAGCTCATCCAGCCAGCTCTCAAATAGTATAAGAATGTCCGGGTCGGCAACCGCCATTAATTGTTTTGACTGGGTAACTTTATGAACCAGACTCTGACACATGCTCGTTGGATCGACACCTTCGTCCATGCATTCAGCCAGTCAGAGATTAACCATACTGGAAACCTTATCGGCCCCGGAATCCCCAATCAGGGATACGACAAAATTAAGTCTGGCTTCATCACTGATTTGAGAAAGCAGCCTGTTGGCAACTGTTGCTATTGCTGCCAGAGCATCTTCAATCTCCATACTGTCTATTAGTTTTTCAATACCGTCCATTCCCTCAGATATCCTCCTCGATCAAAAGCTTGTTCTGGCTTTGAGCAAATCGTCTCCTAACTCGTTGAGCTTTTCGAGTATTGAAAGGATACGCCCATCAGCTAATTCATAGTAGACAAAAGGACCGCTGCGTTCGACGTTGACGAGGAGCGCCCTCTTCAACTCTTTGAGATGATGGGAGATGAGAGGCTGGGACAATTCAAGTTCCTCGACAATACGGGAAACAGATTTTTTCTCCTTACTCACGCAAAATAAGATTCGTAGTCTATTTTCGTCAGCCAGGCACTTCGCGAGAAAAGTCAGCGTTTGAAGGTTTATCTCATTAATATTTTGATCCATGGGCTGTTAATTGATCATCCTTCATCTCTGTAATTTCTCAATATATAAATTTGGTGAAAATTTCCGTGATCGCGTCAGGTCGGACCCCATGATTTTTTAGAACTTCTTGAGCATGTTCCGCAAACTCTTTCCGCTTAATCTGGGCTTGATTGTTAATCAAACCGTGCTGCACATAACAGTTTATGAGTGTTCGATAGTCAGATTTCTCCAGGGATGCCGCTTTCTTCACATTTTCAAAAAGCGCAACAGGCATTTCCAAGGTTACCGAGGTAACTGGCAGGTCAGCATATTTTGCAGTCATTTCACAAAATTTCTCTTTCATAATGAGACCTCCATTAATTCTAATGACCCATAAAGCATCAACTACGCATCTGTCTTGTTATAATTATATTAATATGTATTTATATGTTGATGTCAAGGGCCTTTTATGGTTATTGTTGAAATGCTAGAATTATCAGTTTGTTAATTGGGTTTCTGGTTACCATCGAACTTCAGCCAGTTATGGACATACAGGCTCGTCCGGGACTCGTCTGCCGCGTAGCGGCTTTGTCAAATATTTTGTCTAACTAAATTTATGGGCGGGAAGATCGTAAAATTCTTTTTTAAGAATGTTGTTCAGGTCGTATTCCTTTAATTTTTTCAGGATGGCCGCTGTTGTTCCCTTTTTTTCATACGGATTGCAAACGGTCACCATCGTTTCCTGAAAAGATGGTGACAGGACCAGCTCTAGAGCCTTGCAGACAGCCGCTTTTGTCGGTTCGCAGTCGATCACGCTGGTCGCCTTTATTCTTCCTTTTTGGCGATCGCCGATATTGACCGTCGGCACCTTGAGACTGGGAGCCTCGATAATTCCACTCGATGAGTTGCCGACCACGGCCTTGACCTGCCTCATGGCGCTGATGTATTTCAGTTGCCCCATGGAAGTGAAAGAACATGTGTTGGATGGATGTTGCTCGACAAAATCATCAATCATCAGATTGATCGCCCGGCCATCCATATCGGCATTTGCCTTGGTGAAAATAATGTTCAATTCCGGGAACTCTTGCAGGGCCATCAGTAATTCGTGAAACTGATGAACTGTCGTGTTGTGTTCAAGGGTGGCGGGGTGAAAGGTGACCAGCAGCGCGCCTTTCCCCAGGTCAAAGTTGATCTCGTTTTCCAATGTATGTCGATCAAGGAGGGGCAGTGATTTGATGTTCTCAACGCCGATGGCTCCCACGTTGAAGACGCGCTCCGGTGCTTCTCCGAGCTGGATCACTCTTTTCCGGTATTCCTCAGTGCTGGTGAAATGGAGATGGCTCATTTTGCTGATACCATGGCGGAATGCCTCGTCGATGACCCCAAAAGAGAGTTCGCCCCCGTGCAGGTGGGCAACAGGAATTCTGCAGATAACCGAAGAGGCGGCCATGGCAAAGGCTTCAAAGCGGTCTCCCAGGATAACAACCAGGTCCGGTTGCAGACGGCTCAGCGTTTCACTGTAGTTGATCAGTCCAAGTCCGGTGGATTTGGCAATGCCGACGGGAGTGTCTGAGCTGAGCAGTATTTCCACCCTGGCATCGATCCTGAAACCGTCATTTTCGATTTCCCGGTAGGTATTCCCGAACTCAGGCGACAGGTGCATGCCGCTGGCAATCACCTGCAGCTCTAATCCCGGAGTCTCGGCTATTCCCCGCATCAGGGGTTGCAGCAGGCCATAATCGGCGCGGGTGCCTGTGAAAACGCAAATTTTTCGCATAATGGTCTATAAAATTATCAATTCATCTTTGGCAAAATTTTGTGAGGCGGGTTTGCCGATCACCCGGTCCCACTGCATCGGTGAAATTCCTGTGCCGGGCCGCTTAACAGTGAGGTTTGTGTTGCTTAGCATTTCTCCTTTACGGATGGCCTGGGCCGCAACAATACTTTTGCGGGCGATGACCCGATTGTGCTGTTCCGAAGGAGTTGTTTTTTTTTCTTTACGGCCCAGTGCGGTTTCAATGTGGCGGATGGATTGGACCATCCGTCTGAGTTCCCCGGGTTCAAGGGATGCCTGATGGTCGGGGCCGGGCATCTTTTTGTCCAGGGTGAAGTGTTTTTCTATTATTTCCGCGCCAAGGGCCACTGCGGCAATGGGAACTTCGATGCCAAGGGTGTGGTCCGAATAACCGACCCGGAGATGCAGGGTGGTCCGCAGTGTTTCCAAGACCCGCAGATTCACGTCTTCGTAAGGGGTGGGATATTCAGTGTTGCAGTGCAGGAGGGCGATGCGCTCCTGGTCGGCGCCTGCCTGCAGCAGGACTGCAATCGCTGCCTCTACTTCGGCAAGGTCGGCCATGCCGGTGGAGAGGATTATGTCTTTCCCCAGACCGCCGATCTTTTTGAGGTAGGGCAGGTTGGTAAGCTCGCCGGATGGGATTTTGAATATTTCCAGGCCAAGGCTTGCCAGGAAATCAATGCTTTCCAGATCAAAGGGTGTGGACATGAAGAGGATGTTGTGGGTGACGCAATGAGCTTGCAGCTCAATGAAGTCTGCCTCGGAAAGCTCAAGTTTCTTGAGCATTTCAAGCTGAGATTCATCCGCTCCTGTTGTTTTTTTCTGGTAAGCCGCCTTTGGAGCCGATGCCGCCACAAGGTTTTCCGCTTTGAAGGTCTGAAATTTTACCGCATCGGCCCCGGCCTCTGCCGCGGCCTCAACAAGTTTTTTTGCCAGGGCGAGGTCGCCGTTGTGGTTGACCCCGGCTTCGGCAATGATGAATACCTTGTCGTGGTTGAAGTTCATGCGGGTTTGATCCTGCTCAGGTCAGGGATATCCCGGTAAATATTCATCCCGGCGGTCACAAAGGATTTTGCCCCGATGGTGATGTATTGCTTGGTGGTTACCCCGGAACCGATAAAGGTTTCTTCTTCTACCCTGACTCCTCCGTTGATGATGGCGCCGGTGGCGATGTGGCAGTGGTCGTGGATAACCGCATCGTGTTCGATCAGGGCATGGGAGTTGATGATGCAGTTGTTGCCGATGGTGGCGCCGGCATTGACGGTTGCCCCGTGCATGACGATGCTGCCTTCGCCGATGCGGGCATGGGAGGAAAAATAGGCCCGTGGTGAGACAATGGTAACGATTTTGGCGGCAGCCTCTTTGAGTTTGCCGTAAATGATGATCCGAGTCGCAGGGCTTTTGATTTGTCCGACGGCGACAAGAAAATAATGGTTCCGGGCAAGTTTTGCGATTTCCTCGTCAGTACCGATGATCGGATAGTTGAATACCGTTTTGCCTGGCAATTCAGCATTGTCGAGAATTCCAGCAATCGCGTAACTCCCTTCCTGTTCGATAACATCAATACAGGACCTGCAGTGACCGCCGCCGCCGATGAGGATGAGGGTTTCTTTCATAGCCGCACGCTGCTTGGGATGTTGACGATTCTTTCAGACAGCCAGGTTGCATTGATAAGCTCGTCTGTCTGGCAGTGTTTGAAGATATGCAGCCGATTAAGGAGGGTCCATGCCGGGCGCGTCTGGACCCCTGCCTTGTTGCTTACTGTAAGGAAATGATCGCGGGTTTTAAGGTCTTTAAGGAGTATCGCATTGAGCCAGTAGTTTGACCTGGCGCCTTCGGGCTCGGGAATAAAGTCCATTGTCTGCTGAGTACTGAAGAAATTTTTATACAGCGTGGCCAGTTCCCGTTTGCTGTCAAGAAAGCGGTCGAGATTTTCGAGCTGTGCGCAGGCGAGTGCGGCATTAAGGTTCGGCAGTCGGTAATTATAGCCCAGTTCGTCATGTTCATAGGCGTATGGGTGTGGAATCTTGGCCGTTGTGGTCAGGTGCTTGGCCCTTTGCGCCAGAACTTGGTCGTCCGTAACAATGACTCCGCCCCCGCCGCAGGTTATGGTTTTGTTGCCGTTGAAACTGAAAATACCGACATCGCCAAATGTGCCGGTATGTCTGTCTTTATACCTGCTGCCCAGTGATTCGGCGGCATCCTCCACCAGTTTGATGTGATGGCGGCGGCAGATCATGACGAGTTTGTCGATACGGCAGGGGTGGCCAAAGGTGTGCATGGGTACGCAGGCGCGAATCGGTCTGCCGGTGGTGCGGTTATAACAGCAGCCATCCTTCTGGAGAGTGTTCTGGTCCAGGAAGTTTTCCAGGGAAACAGGCGACATGCCCATGGTGTCGCGATCCACGTCAATAAAGACCGGTCTGGCGCCGCAGTAGCTGATGGCATTGGCAGTGGCCACAAAGGTCAGCGGCTGGGTGATGACCTCGTCTCCGGTTGCAACCCCGGCAACAATCAGAGCCGCATGAAGGGCTGCGGTGCCGTTGACCGTAGCCACGGCATGACCGGCCCCGGTGTATTGGCAGATCATGTCCTCGAATTGGTTCACGAATTGACCGACTGACGAGACAAAGGTGGAGTCAATGGCGGCGTTGACGTATTCCTTTTCCCGGCCGGGGAATTTCGGTTCGTGCAGAGGGATGAAATCCCGGCCCGGGAAGAGGGAGCGTATGAAAGAGATCACCTCATCATACATTGTAGATGTGCGCCTTGTATTTTTTGAGGTTTGCCGGGTTCGAAAACCAGGCAATGGTTTTTTCGAGGCCTTGCCGCAGAGTGTGTTCAGGAACAAAGCCGGTCAGTTCGTTTATCTTGCTGTTGTCGCACCAAAGCCGGAATACTTCGGATTTTGATGGCCGCAGCCGTTGTTTTTCGGTGATGATTTCCACCTTGCTGCCCATGATATCCTTAATTTCGTCAACCACCCGAGCCATGGTGACCTCGAAGTTTGAGCCGATGTTGACGGTTTCTCCGATACTCTGGTCACATTCCGCCAGGGCGATGAAACCGAGACACGTGTCGGTGACAAAATTGAGATCCCTGGTGGGGGTGAGGTCGCCGAGCTTAAGCTCAGTGGCGCCCTGTGCGATCTGGGTTATGATGGTGGGAATAATCGCCCTGGCGGACTGGCGGGGGCCATAGGTGTTGAAAGGACGGGCGATGACAACCGGCAGTTCGAAGGCGTTGTAAAAGCTCATGGCCATGCAGTCGCCGCCTATTTTTGAAGCGCTGTATGGTGACTGCGGCTGCAGGGGATGTTTTTCGTCGATGGGCACATACCGGGCAGTGCCGTACACCTCGGAAGTGGAGGTGTGGATGAACTTGGCGCACCCGCTATCTCTGGCAGCCTGGCAGAGGTTGAGGGTCCCCTTGATGTTGGTGTCCACATAGCTGTCAGGCGCGACATAGGAGAAGGGAATGGCAATGAGGGCGGCCAGGTGGAAAATAGCATCAATGCCCTTGCTGATGTGTTTACAGTAGTGCGGGTCCCTGATATCCCCGGTGAGAACCTCGATGTCCCGGAGGCAGTCGATGTCTTCCAGCCAGCCCCAGTAATTGAAGGAATTGTATTGGCTCAGGGCCTTCACCTTCGCGCCCTTTTTGGCCAGCATCTCGGTAAGGTGTGAGCCGATGAAGCCGTCGGCGCCTGTGACCAGAATGGTTTTGTCTGCGAGATTCATAGAGTTCTTTTATCGCTGCTGTGCGGGCTATTGTATGCCGCCTGTTGCGGTTTCGGTTGCATGCATTTTTTCCTTGAAAAAAAGATATGCCTCCTTGGCTGCCTCCAACTGTCCGGCGGCAACATAGCAATCACCGATTTTTTTGAGCAGGTGGACTCGGTCCGGCAAAATGGTGAAGCATCTTTCGTAGGCAGCAAGAGCATCCTCATGTTGCGCTCCATCAGCCAGGGAATCGCCAATTTCCTCCCAGTATACAGCATATGCGCCTTCAAGTGAAACCGCTTTATCCAGGTGGATTATGCCCTGTGGATACTGCTCAAGCGCGAAATGGATATCAGTCAGGGTGATGTGCAGTTCCGGGTCCGTCGGGGTCAGGCGGAGGGCATTATTGAATGCCTCGATCGCCTTGGAATACTCTTGCTTCTCAGCGAGGATCATGCCTTGACTGCGATGGAATTGCGCGATTCGATCCGGGCCGATGATTGAGGCAAGACGCCCATTGATCTCCAGGTCGCTGAGCCAGGAATGAGTCACCCCTGAGGTTTTTTCATGGGTTTTGTTTTCCAGTGATCGCTTGATTTCAGCCAATGCCTGGTCGCAGAGGGTGATGAGTTGCTGGCCGATTCCTTCGTGTTCCTGGGCATAGATAAGTCCCTTGACGAGAAGTTTCCGGGAAGTGGCCTTGTCCATTTCTCTGAAAAAAGCAGCGTACCGAATGTGGGCGTCGCCCTGGTATTTGCGGAAGGATTCTATTTTTACGGCATAATCATTGTCCACGGCTATTGCTTTGGCAAAAAAACTTTCGGCCCTGGCATATTCGGTGTAATGCGCCGCAATCCAGCCGTGCAGGAAATTGACCTCTGCCGATTCCGGCAGAAGGTCGTTGAGTCGGTTAATCCACGGTCGAGCGAGGTTCAGGTTGCCGGCTTCATAGTAGAGACGGGCAAGTTCCAGAATTGTTTCCGTGTCGTCGGGCCCGTTTTGCTGCACGTTCTTGAGCAGTTTTTCTTCTGCCTGGAGAAAGGTGACGTCATTCGTAAGGGTATTGGTCAGAAGTGGAAGAACCTCTCGCCGTATTTCATTGATCTGGAGAAAGCGTTGGATGTTTTTTTGCAGCCATTCCGTGTAGCGATTGGGGTCATTGGCCAGGGAATCGAGGGTGTGTTTCTGCTGTTCGCTTCGGCGGAGTCCTGCCATGGTGACTTCCTGGAGAAGGGGCCAGATGCCGCCCTCATTATCGAGCCGTGCGTTGAGTTTGTCCAGTTCTTCGATTTTTTTCTTCATTGAGCTTGGCAGTTCATTGAAAGAGCGGTACTGGGCGGCCCTGTTTTTTTCGGCCTTGTCAAGGTATTGCAGGATGCTCCGTGACAGCTTGTCCGTCTTGACAAGGGTTTTGATGATGCTCCTGCCGGTTTTTGAAATTTTCGTGAACTCCAGCAAAAACCGTTTCCGCCGTTCATCCTGTTCGTTTTCGTTGGTGGCGCGCAGTTTTTCTTTGATTTCATAAGGACTCACGCAGAAACGATCCAACACAGCCTGCAGCGGCATGACCTCTGTGCCTTGAATATGGGCACCGCCTTCGGTGGCGTTAATGTAATGGTGGTCTGCTTCCTGTTTGATCATTTTTTCAAAAAAAAGCTTATTGCTGAGGAAGCCTCGATCCGACAGGACCTTGCCGCCGTCAATGCCGTCAAGCCAGACGGTATTTTCGTTGCCTTTCTGCAATGCATCACCGAGATCCTTGGTCTGGAGAACCGCATGGGATGAATGGCTTTTGGTGGAGGAAAAGGCGAGATCCTGGCCCACGAAAACAATGGGTGAGCAGCCCATAATAATTGCCGCCATAAAGTTCAGATGGGCCACGGTGTTGGCCCCGGGTGTCAGTAAATTGTTGCCCAGGAGGGTCGCCATCCATGCCTCGATGGGTTTTGACCCGAAGCACCAGAAGACCTGATCTGCCGGAAAAAATTTCACCATTTTGCTGCTGGCCCAGGACATGCAGAGCAGAGATGTGTCATGTATTTGTGGGGCAACGCCGGCTACTTTTTCAAAAATCAGCTCCAGGGGGTCAATGGTGCCCACCAGATCGGGCATTACTCCGTTGGCGACAAGGGTGGGCAGAGCGGAGTCGACGGCGATGATCAGCGCTTTGTCCTTGGCTTCGGCAAGAAGTTTCACGTTTTTGTCAAGGGATGGACCCGCCGCCACCAGAATGGCGGGCAGACCGCTGAATTTCCCGGCCAGTTCCATGAGCAGGCGATCATGATGCATGGAGCTGAGATGCTGCAAACGATTTTCAAGAAAGTCGCGGCCCATGTGGCCAACGGTGTTGCCTTCGATGTTGAAGGAGCTGCAATGGTTGTAGACATCTTCATGGAGTTTTCCATATTCGTCGGGATTGAGTGAAAATGATGGAAGATGTTTGAGATTCTGGATGCTTTCAAGTTGCAATGCCTTTGTGGTCGGTTGCATGGCGGCATTGATATTTTGATCGGGTCCGATCCCAATGATGACCCGCGGGTCCGACAGGAGGGACGTGAGATCTTGGGCGCGCAGGGCCTGGAGAAAAATACCTCTATTGGGTTCGAACAGCACCAGGTGTCTGATGTTGGGTCGGTGGCTGGCCAGCGCCAGGGGGGCGTAACCGACCCCCATCCCCGTGAGTGTGACCACTCCGCTGAAATCTTCTTTCACTATATTGAGAAATTGAGCAACTTCAGCCTCGGGATCTCCGGGGATGTGGATTGAAATAAGCTTGCCGTCTTGATCCAGGGCCCGGAGGTTGGGTTTGCCGTTTGGCTCCAGGAAAATTTCCCCAACCGGTTCGGGAGGAAACTGTGTCAGGTTTTCCCAGACATGGGCGTGGTTTTTTTTCAGGCTCGCCATGTTTTCACTGAAAAAATCGGGGCAGATGTCGGGCATCGCGGCTTCTCCGGACGTAATGGGTTTTAGCGTATTGGGCAGGTGATCTGTATGAAAAAAAGCAAGCTCTGTGCCGACAATGTTTTTTTTCATATGATGACCATTTGTTTTTCCTGTTTTACATCTAGATATCCACATCGGACAGATTGCGGACATGCTTAAGAAAAAAATAAAAAAGCCAGGGATTTGTCCGCGCCGTTGACATGGCTGTTTCTGGATTTGATCAACATCTTGGCCCTTTGTCAAAAAAATCACATGACAGCCATATTTCTTTAAAGACATGGGGGCGATGGCCGATACGGTTAATGGATAACATTATAACGGTTGCTCTTTTTGTTTGAAAATAAAAGGGGGTGATGCTGAAAAAGATAGTAAAGCAGAGTAGTTGGTAATAAGTGCGGCAGGGATGGACCTTCCCGCATGACTGCATCGGAAAAGGAATTTTCGATGTTCATTTCTCACGGAGGAAAAAACAATGGCATTACGAATTAACACAAACGTGGCCGCTTTGAGCGCTCACAAAAACATGATTAAAAACGACAATAGCTTGTCGGCTTCTCTGGAAAAACTGTCATCCGGTCTGCGGATTAACAAGGCCGCTGATGATGCTTCCGGTATGGCCATTGCAGACTCTTTGCGTTCCCAGGGCTTGGGTCTCGGCCAGGCAATCAGGAACGCCAATGACGGTATCTCCATGGTACAGACCGCTGACGGCGCCCTGGAAGAGTCCATCAATATTGTCAACACCATCAAAACCAAAGCGATTCAGGCGGCCCAGGACGGGCAGACCACCGAGTCCCGTAAAGCAATCCAGGCCGACATCAACAAGCTGATGGAAGAGTTGGATATCATTGCCAAGACCACTTCTTTCAACAACCAGAAGCTCCTTTCCGGAAATTTCACCAATAAGAAATTTCAGGTTGGCGCCTACTCTGGCGAGACGGTTAATATTTCCATCGGTTCAGCAGAGTCGACAAAAATCGGCCATATTTCAAAATCAACCCTGTCGTTTGCCGGTCCCGGCACGGCAGCGCTCTCTCTTTACAGTAATCTGCAGAATCAGACATACACGCTGAATACTGTTGAAGTGGCGTATGACAACAGTCCGGAAAACAGTCTCGGCGCTGTTGCCGATGCCATCAATAAATTAAGTGATGTTCTTGGTATCACCGCTGACGCCAATGTTGTTACAACGACTGACGGGAATGTTGCTGCAGGAACGACGGATTCCTCTTTTGCCATCAACGGCGTTGTCATCGGCGCCCTGGCTGTGCAGGAGAACGATTCGGACGGCGCCCTGGTGGCCTCTATCAACCAGAAAACCGACCAGCATGGAGTCGTCGCCTCTGTCAACCAGGAAGGAAGATTGACTCTTACCTCAGTCGACAATCGGGCAATTGAAGTAACCCAGGACAGCGCAACAACCGCGATTCTGGGCAACACTGCTTCCATGTCGACTTTGGGTGAAATCGTTCTTACCCAGCAGGGAACCAGCGAGATCGTTGTCAATAACAGGGCAGGCGGCATGGCCGTGGCTCTGCTTGACAACTCCCTGGAAACAACCGGAGTGGTCACCACCACGGTTTCTTCCTCTCTGGCCTCCGGGTCAATCATTGAGTCTGGGTCCACAATCGGCGCCGGCTCCACCCTTAACGTCGGCACATCTCTCATCGCGCTTTCAGGGGCGGTGTTCACCACCGACACCAGTGTGATTGGTTCCGGTTCAGTGCTTAATTCGGGAACCATGGTCGCTGCAGGAACAAACCTTGAGGGTAACCTGACAACTTCCGGGGCAACAGGTGTAACAACCGGTACACTGGGAAGTGGTTCGACAATCGCAAGTGGTACTGTTGTTGGCTTGGGAACGGTTCTTGAAGGTACCTTTACAGGTTCGGTGGGCGCAACGACAGCCACCAGCACCTTGGCAGCCGGGTCGTCCTTGGGTTCCGGTTCGCAGATTGCGGTTGGCAGCTCCATGCTGACGGCGGATTATACCGCCATGGCCGCAGGTTTTTCTGGTGAAACAGCGACAACATCAGGATTGTATTCCGTCATTACTGATTTCTCTGGTACGGCCAGCGGTGTTACCTTCACTAACGGCGGCGTGACGTTGGCCGCTACGTCCTCGGCAACCACTTCAGGAAACTCGTTTACGGCAGGATCCTCGATTGGTGTTAATTTTACCACCTCCGGGGCGGCGGTTACGACTTCTGCTGATATGACACTGAGGGCGGGAACGAACATTGCTTCCGGAAGTGTGCTTAGAGAGGATACCAACCTTACTGCCAATGTCTACGTAGGCGTTGGCTCCACCTTTACCCTGACCGCCGACATGACCCTGGCGGCAGGCTCAAACCTCACGACCAGCGGGACCTTTGGGGATGACACCACGTTGTCCAATGCGTGGAGCAATGTGGGGCAGATAGATGTGACCGGCGGCAGCATGACTCTTGGCGCCGGCTCCTCCCTGGCCAGCGGTTTTACTCTGGCAGAGGGCTCATCAATCGGCGGTACGGTGACTCTTGCCAACGCTGAAATTGTTGATTCCAGTACGGATATGCTTCTCACGACAGGTTCGACTCTGGCAAGTGGAAGTGTTATCACCGCCGGCACCATGCTGACCAATGATGTGGTTGCAAACGATGGAACGACCTATACCGCCGGTACTCAGTTAACCGGCGATATCACAACATCAGGGGTGACCACATTAACCTCCGACATGACGTTGAATGGCGGTTCTACATTGGCTGCCGGTTCAACCCTTGCCGCAAATGCTACTGCTGCTGACGGATCTGCTGTCGCTTCCACATCGGAAGGTGTTTCCTACCGACTTTCAGATGTTAATGTAACGACACAGGAAGGCGCCCAGATTGCCATTGCCGTGGCGGATGCGGCCCTGAAGAATCTTGACAAGGTTCGTTCCGATCTCGGTTCTACCCAGAACCAGCTGACCTCGACGATCTCCAACATCTCGGTTACCAGGGTTAACATCTTTGCCGCTGAATCGTCAATCCGTGACGTTGACTTTGCAGAGGAGTCATCCAACTTCTCCAGAATGCAGATATTGACCCAGGCCAGCACCTTTGCCATGGCCCAGGCCAATGCCAGCGCCCAGAACGTTCTGAGCCTGCTGCAGGGGTAATGGAAAGCGGTTGATAGCTGGTGGCTGATGGCTGATGGCTGTCAGCTGGAGAATAGAAACCTTAACAGGGGTGACGGCGATGTTGCTGTCGCCCCTTTCTTTTGTGTATGCCTGGGTACGAGCGGTCTTTTCGGTAAAATAAAAAATATTCAAGTCCGCTGGTCAAAATGTCGATAGTATTATAGAACGATATAAAAGGCAGAATAACGTTTTCTTCATTGGAGAGTCTCATGGCAGGGTCGATAACAACGCTTGGTGTCGGGTCCGGTATTGATTTGCAGGGCATGCTGGAACAGTTGCGGGAAATCGACCAGCAGGTTGTCGACCGCAAGCAGAATGAAATCACCAGGTTTAAAAATCAGCTGACCGGCTTGACCACGGTGAATTCGAAGTTGCTGGCCATGAAAAGCGCCGCCCTGAAGCTTTCCCTTGAAGGGTCTTTTATTGGCAGAACCGTGACCAGTTCCGATGAAAGTGTTGCCAAGGCGACAGTGCTTGACGGTACGGTTGCCCAGAGTGTGTCCCTCGACATAACAAGGCTTGCTGCCAATAGTTCCTGGTTGTCCGCCCAAGGCATGGAGAATGTGAGCGCCAGTGTCTATGTGCCGGTGAGCCGGGAGTCCACCACCGGTGTTGCCGGCAGCGCCACCGATATCGTCGCCCGTGCCGGGGAAGCAATGACCATCACCTTCGGCGGTGGAGATGAGATTGCGCTGGCGATTTCGTCGGACATGACCATGGATGATTTGGTCTCGGCCATCAATGGGCATGGTGACAATGTCGGTGGTGGAGACAATGGCCGCCTTGTCACCGCGGAAACTTACAGCTTGAGCGGTCAGACTTTTCTCCGTATCAAAAGCGACGTTGTCGATGGAGCGGGCGAAGATAACCGGGTCATGATCAGTGAGACTCTTGCAGATCTTGATTTTGCCGCCCCGGAAAAGACCCTTTTTTACCAGGTCGGTTCAGGAGACACAGTTTCCGTTTCCGTAACTGCGGACACAACATTAGCTGGTTTGGCCAACCTGATCAATGATGACGATGATAATCCCGGGGTCACCGCCACGGTGATTAATGACGGTAGTGCCACAGACCCGTATCGTCTGAGTTTTCGTTCCGGCAAAACAGGGGAAGATGGGCGGATTACCTTCCTGTCCCAGCTTCCGGATATGCTCATGGGCGAGCAGCAGGGGGCGGATGGCGCGTCACTGAATGCGCAGTTTTCCGTGGATGGCATTAACTATCAGCGCCAGACGAATTCCGTATCCGATGTTATCTCCGGCCTGACTCTGACCCTCGAAAAGGAGGGGACGGCAACGATCAGCATCCAAAAAAATGATGACGCAATGAAGGAGATGATTCAGGGGCTCGTTACCGCTTATAATGATGCTGTAGCCGAGGTGAAGTCGAGCTCCGGATATGACAGTGAAAGCGGAGAGTTCGGAGCATTGGCCCGAACCACTGTCCGTGATCTGCGTTCAACTCTGCAAGGGCTTATGACATCGTCTGTTAATGCGGATAGCGGCGGCAATATTACGACCCTTTTTGATCTTGGACTGGAGTTTAACCGGGACGGATCTATTTCAATAAATGAAGAAACCCTCGCCCAGGCTCTTGAGGATCATCCCGATGGCGTCAGCTCTTTTTTTCTCGGTGACGGCACGCGGGATATCGAAGGGTTTGCCGATAAGGTGAATGATCGTCTTCGTTCCATAACCGGTGGAGCAGGGCAGATTGAGGGTGAAAAGGATTCGGCCCAGGCAAGAATTGATGATTTGGAATTGAAGATGGAGCAGGAAAATAGCCGTCTGGACAAAAAATATGAATTATTGACTCAACAATTTATCGACTTAGACCGATATATGAACCAGATGACATCACTTTCAAGTTATCTTTCCAACCAGTTTGACAGTATCGCCAACTCGTGGAGCGGATCTGGCAAATAAAAATTAACGCCGTAATGCATGGAAGAATGGAAGTCTGTCCATAGAGGAGAAAAGAATGAATTCATCCCAAGCCCGTAATGCCTACCGGCAATCCGAAGCCCAGTCAAAAATTCATCCGGTTAAGCTTATCCACCTGATGTATGAGAGAACTTTGATTCATCTTGATATGGCTCTTATCGGCATTGAAAATAAAAGTCCTCAGTTGAAAGGGGAGAATCTGGGGAAAGCCATCGCTATTATAACGGAGCTCAATGCCTCTGTGAAAGACGATGACGATTCCGAGGCAGCTCTTTTTCTGCGGGGCCTTTATAACGCGATTCTCGTGGAATTACCCAAGGCCGCGGTCAATAACGATGCACAGGTCGTTCGGCAGACTTCGTCATATATACGGCGTTTGAAGGAAATATGGGAAGAAACAGCCATGGCCGAATTGGAAAGCAAGGAAAAGGGAAAACAGGAGCCATACGGCCGATCGACGGGGGAAGTCTTGAGAGAAGTCGAGCCTAAGGTTGCCGCTCCGGGTGGATTATCCTTTTCCATTTAACAAAAAGGCTGAACCGTGGATCAAGCAAAAAACATACATGATGAGCTGGCTTCGGCGCTCAGTGAGTTTGCCGCAATGCAACAGCATCATGCCGCCCTTCTTGCCGAAGGCAGGTTGAAAACCCTGCCGGAATGGACAGTGAAGCGTGATCGGGTTTTTCAGCGTTTACAGCAATGTTTTGAGCATTTCGATCCGGATATGCTGGATGAGAAAAGTGAATCAGCGATGAAGCTCGGTAAGATAATGGAAAAGATACTAAATGATGAGCGCTTACTCATAATGCAGGTACAGAACAGGAAGGAAAAGATTCGGGAAAAGATGCGGACTCTGCGCCGGGGCAAAACCGTTCTCAGAGGATACGGCCTCAAGCATGGCGCAGGTCCCAAACCAAAGTATCTGAGCAGTAAAGCCTAGATCAAAAAGTTGGAGGTTGTCATGGATGTCAACGTAACTACCGATGTCAAAGTGTATGGACTCCCTGCCGTGTCGACGGTTGAAATGGAAGATGCGACCAAGCCGCCGGTGATGCCTGTGCCGGAAAGCAGTAATGGGGACACGGTCAAGTTGAATGACCAGGCTCTGCACGGCAAGGCCGGGAAAGAGGCGAAAAAGCAGAAAGAAATGACGGAAGAAGACCTGAAAGAAGCTGTTCAGGACATCAACAAACGTCTCGATTCAATCGGCAGCACATTTCGTTTCGGACTCTACAACCACCTTGAGACAAAAAGCATTGTCAGCCAGCTGCGGGACAAGAGAACCAATGAAGTCATCAAGCAGTTTCCTTCAGAAGAAGTGCTGAAATTAAAGGAAAAATTGCAGGATCTCATCGGTATTCTGTTTGACGAAAAAGTGTAGATAACCTGCGCTGTTTTTTTATTTTCCACCCATGAAGAGGGCGCAATCAGTCTTCAATGCCATATCTGCGCTCGCTTTCCGCTATTTCGCAAGAAGCCGTCTCTTTCGTTTAATCCTTCCCCTTTTATTTTTTTCTTGACAACAAAACTGTCCCAATTTATATAAATGTGTCTAAAAATGAATAAGGGTTCATTTCTGTTAGAGGACATATCTGACTTTAACTACTATTAAAGGAGACGGAATCACATGGCAAAATTAGTTGCGCCTCATGGCGGGAAAGGTCTTGTTTGTGCATTGCTGCATGGCAGCGAACTTCAGGCAGAGAAAGATAGAGCTGCCGGTATGAAAAAAATCGAGGTAAGCGCCCGCGCTAAAGGCGATCTCATCATGATGGGTATCGGCGGTTTCAGCCCGCTGAGCGGTTTCATGACCAAAGCCGACTGGAAAGGCGTTTGCGATAATTTCCAGATGGCAGACGGCACCTTCTGGCCTGTGCCCATCACCCTTGATATCACCAAGGATGAGGCTAATTCAATCTCAGCCGGCGAGGAAATCGCACTTGTTCGCAAGGGTGAGCTGATGGCCACCATGAAGGTCACCGAAAAATTCGAGATGACCGAAGCCGACAAGAAATGGGAATGTGAGAAAGTATTCAAAGGCGAAGGCGACGACAGTGCTGATGACAAATTCTGGAAAGTAGCCATGGAAGATCATCCAGGCGTTCAGATGGTTATGGCTCAGAAAGACGTCAACATTGCCGGTCCTGTTAAAGTTCTTTCCCAGGGCGAATATCCCGTAGAGTACAAAGGTGTTTACCTGACCCCGGCAGAGACCCGCGCCATGTTCGAGGAAAGAGGCTGGGCGAATGTAGCTGCCCTGCAGCTTCGTAACCCCATGCATCGCTCCCATGAGTTCCTGGCCAAGATCGCAATCGAAGTATGTGACGGCGTTCTGATCCACTCACTGATCGGTAACCTGAAACCCGGTGACATTCCTGCCAACGTTCGCGTTAAGGCAATCGACACCCTGTGTGAGCATCACTTTGTAAAAGACAATGTCATCCAGGCTGGTTATCCGCTGGATATGCGTTATGCCGGTCCCCGTGAAGGCCTGCTCCATGCCACCTTCCGCCAGAATTACGGCGTTAACAACATGCTGATCGGCCGTGACCATGCAGGTGTCGGCGATTTCTATGGTTTGTTCGAAGCTCAGACCATCTTTGACAAAATCCCCACCACCGGTGATGACGCGAAAGATCTTCTGTGCAAGCCGATGAAAATCGACTGGACCTTCTACTGCTCAGCTTGTGACGGTATGGCTTCTCTGCGTACCTGCCCACATGACAAATCAAATCGCGTTATCCTTTCCGGTACCAAACTGCGTAAAGCGCTGTCCGAGGGTGCCACGATTCCGGATCACTTCGGCCGTGAGGAAGTTCTGGTTATCCTTCGTGCTTACTATGAAGGTCTCACCGAGAAAGTTGCGGTTAAGATGCAGGGCGCCGCATCTGGTGAGTCAATGTAATACGGGATTCTATCTCTGTTTTTGACATAAATAAAAAAAAGGAGACGCCGCCAAGCGTCTCCTTTTTTTATTGTATTAATAGAGCCGGTTTCAGCATTCTTCGGAGAGGGAAACAATGGCTCCATCCGGTGAAAATGTGATTTTCCCTTCCCTGGTCAGCCAACCGATGGCGCAGTAGACCATGGCGCTTGAATTCTGCCGGCGCATGATGGTATGAACCAGCTGTTCCGTCGGCATTTCACCTTTCTGGCACAGGTGCTCATAGACTTCCCCAGCTACAAAGCCCATGGTTTCAGTGACGGCAATACCTCCTTTGTCGGTGAAGGGAGATTTGATTTTCTTTGTTTTGCCGGCCATGCGGGAAACTGTTTCTCCGACTTTGTTCTTTATTTTTTTGCCGGTTTGCTCCGCCTGAAATGATGAGCGGGCCAGTGCCTTCCCCACCTCACGACCGGCTTTGGTTAAATGGTTCTCTTCGGTTTTTTTCTTGTTTTCTGGCTTTTGTGTGCTCATAGGGCCTCCTCATGCCGGGAAAAAATGTCAAATCCGCATTGTTTCTCTTGTAATACTCTATTGGACCTGTTTCACTTGTCAAGCATTGTTACATTTAAAGGCAGAGGAATGTTATGGTGGAGTCGATAGCGAATGAATAATGACGCAGAAATAAAAACAATCAATGTTGGCTTGGGCGACAGGTCGTATCCGATCACGGTGAAAGAAGGGCTGATTCGCGAAATCGGTCATGAACTCAAAAAATGCCCTTGTGGTAAACGATACGTGATCATCACCGATGACCGGGTAGAAAAGCTTTATGGAGAGAAATTGCTCCATTCACTGCGGTCGGCTGAGTTGCAATGCGATATCGTCACATTCCCCCATGGTGAGTCGAACAAGAATCTTTCCACCATCGCCGGCCTGACCAGTTCTCTGGCGCGCATGGGTGTTGATCGCAAGGATTGTCTGATTGCCCTTGGCGGCGGAGTCACCGGGGATATAACCGGTTTTGTTGCTTCTGTTTATATGCGCGGTATCGCATTTGTTCAGGTGCCTACGACCCTGCTGGCCCAGGTGGACAGCTCGGTGGGTGGAAAAACCGGTGTCGATATTCCGGAAGGAAAGAATCTGGTGGGGGCGTTTTACCAGCCGAAAGCCGTCTATATTGACAGTAGCGTACTGCTCAGCCTGCCCTTTGATGAGTTGCTGAACGGCCTGGCCGAGGTGATTAAGTACGGTGTCATTTATGATAAGGATTTTTTTCATTATCTGTCCCGCCATAAGGACCCCATTCTTGCCCTTGACCTGCCGGTTCTTGAAGAGGTGATCGTGCGCTGCTGCGCCATCAAGTCAGCCGTGGTTGCGGCTGATGAGAAGGAGGCAGATCTCAGACGCATACTCAATTATGGACATACCCTTGGTCATGCAGTGGAAGCCGCTTCTGATTTTACCATTGCCCATGGCATGGCGGTGGCAATGGGGATGGTCGCCGCAAACAAGCTTGCTGTGGGAAAAGCGCTGCTTTCCCGTGAGGACGCGGCTGAAATTCGTAGTCTTATAGAGGGTTTTAAGCTGCCGGTTGCGATCCCTGACCACCTTGACAAGGGATTAATGAAATCGTTTTTGAAAACAGACAAAAAGGCTGTCTCCGGTAGACCTTTTTTTGTTCTGCCCACCTGCATAGGGAAAGTGAAGATAACCGATGATGTGTCGGATGAATTGATTGATGCTGCATTGGCAACGTGATTGAATTTTGAATCTACCCTGTTGCTGGAACTGACTAAACGGCACAGCGGAAACCGATAATATTTGACCAGGTATTTCTTTCCAGCAGACGTGCCGCGCAGGTGATACCTGCCTTTGATGTCCAGCATCCGCCCTTGAGAACATAAATCGGAGGAGAATTTCCAGTCGATGGTGTGGCAGGATGATGGATGGTGGACGTCCACTCAAAGACGTTCCCCAACAGGTCGTAAACCCCGAAAGGGCTCATTGACTTTTGGCCATGGCGGATGACCGGTGTCGTGTCGCCGGCAAGAGAAGATTCAACGTTGGCCATGTCCTTTTGCCACTCGTTTCCCCAGGGGAAAAGAAGCCCCTGGCTGCCGCGGGCCGCGGCTTCCCATTCATCTTCGTTCGGCAGCCTTTTGCCGGCCCAGGAGGCAAAAGCCAAGGCATCCTGTCGGCTGACCTGAACCACAGGGTGGGTCGCCTTGTTTTCAAGTGAGCTGTCCGGTCCCGCCGGGTGCCGCCAATTGGCCCCCCGTACCCTTTGCGAAGAAGACCCTCGGCTGATGGTCATAACATGACGGCCGGTTTCAGGGTCGGTACGGCTACTGATCCGTCCGGTAAAAACATTGCCGAACCCGGCCCGTTCAGCGTCGGTTTCATAGCCGGTCTCGCGGACAAAGAAATCAAACAGGTCATTTGTAACCGGCAGTTGGCTGATATAGAAACTTTTAAGCCATACTTTTCCTGAGACGCGTTCATTGTGATTGGGTTGGGGGATGCCGATGATGTAGTGGTCTGCCGGTATTTTCACAAATTTTGGCATGAATCGTTCAAGTATCTGGGCGATATAATCATCATGCGATTCTACCAGGGTATCAGGAGGGGCAGTCAGCGCTTCATTTGCATCGATATAATGGCTCAGGTCGAGAGTGCGCCCTGTCCCTTGAGGCTGTACAGGGGCGGGTTCCCTGTTTAGGTCAATCCTGTCCATGTTGTCCTGCAAGTGTTCCTCAGCTTCTTCAAAAAGTTCTTCCTCGTCAACTTCAATGATTTCGGTGTCCTCGTCAAAGTCTGGCAGCTCTCCTCCAGGCATTCCGCCTAGTCCTGAGCCTGTGAGTTCATCAACCTCGTCAACAAGCTCCTCCTCGTCGACTTCAATAATTTCGGCGTCCTCGTCAAAGTCTGGCAGCTCTCCTCCAGGCATTCCGCCTAGTCCTGAGCCTGTGTGTTCATCAACCTCGTCAACAATGTCTTCCTCGTCAACTTCAACAATTTCGGCGTCGTCGTCGAAGTCTTGCGTTTCTCCCCCGACCATTTCGCCATTGCCTGAGCCTGCGAGTTCATCAACCTCGTCACCAAGCTCTTCGGCGTCAACTTCAACAATTTCGGCGTCCTCGTCGAAGTCTTGTGTTTCCCCCCCGGCCATTTCGCCATTGCCTGAGCCTGCGAGTTCATCAACCTCGTCACCAAGCTCTTCGGCGTCAACTTCAACAATTTCGGCGTCGTCGTCGAAGTCTTGCGTTTCTCCCCCGACCATTTCGCCATTGACTGCGCCTGCGAGTTCATCAACCTCGTCACCAAGCTCTTCGGCGTCAACTTCAACAATTTCGGCGTCGTCGTCGAAGTCTTGCGTTTCTCCTCCGGCCATTTCACCATCATCTGATCCTGTGAGTTCATCAACCTCGTCACCAAGTTCTTCGGCGTCAACTTCAACAATTTCGGTGTCGTCGTCGAAGTCTTGCATTTCTCCCCCGACCATTTCACCTAGTCCTGATCCTGTGAGTTCATTATCCTCGTCAACAAGTTCCTCCTCGTCGACTTCAATGATTTCGGTATTTTCGTCGAAGTCTTGCGTTTCTCTTCCGGTTATTTCGCCAAGTCCTGAGCCTGCGATTTCATCATCCTCGCCATCCTCCACGGAGCCGCCGTTTGTTGCTTCGGGGTTTTCTTCACCATGATCATCAATAATTTCTTCGATTATTTCGAAATCGTCATCTTCGCCGATTTCCACCTCTTGGATTTCGACTGTTTTCCCGCCGTCGGATGATGATCCCGCATCACTATCACCATCACCATCGCCTTCTCCGTCTCCTGAACCCTGCCCTGCCAGGCCGGCTGTCCTGGCGATCATTTGTCGTGTTTTGTCCAGTTCGTTGAGTAGTTTTGCGGCGGTTTCTTTCAGGTTGCCTTCCTGCAGGGCGCCACTCATAAGTTCGCGGAAAGCAGCAACCAGATCAAGCGACTCCATTGGTGACGACCCGGTGATCCCCAATTTCTGCAGGATGGAGTCCTTGTGTTCATCAGAGATGGAAAAGACATTGTCCCGGTTGATAATGATTCCTTCCGGGTTGTTACCTTCCTGGGCAAGTTCTTTCAGGCTTTTGTTGAGTGCGGATTTAAGGCTTGAGAGATTCTTCTTTTTCTGGCGAACCTCCTCCGGATTTTCTGTTTCCCATAAAGCGAGAATAATTTCGGCGGGTTCAATGGATGTTCGTGTTTGCAGACTTTCCTCATCCGGGAAATATGAACGGATCAAGTCAACGAGGCGCCCTTTCAGCGTGTCTGGATTGGCGTTCAGTTGGGAGATGGCTTCATCTATGCCGCTTAAAGTGATAAATGCCATGTCATTTCTCTTGGATGTGTCTCATGTGATGGGTGCAAGGTAAGAGTCATTTTTCCTTTCAGGATACAGAAGGGTGGTGAAAAAATCTATATTTTGCTTTTTCGTATTCCAATCGCTACAATAAATTTCGTACCTGTTGTTATTATTTATTTTTTTCCGGGAGTATCATGCATGACAACATTGGTGATTGTTGAGTCTGAAGCAAAGGCAAAAACTTTACTTGATCAAACCGGCGGGGCGCATGAGGTTTTACTTTTGCGTTCCATACCGATGAAAATAAGCCATAATCCAAAAGAACCAAAGCTTTATACAGGCGAGTCCGGGTTTCAGTTTGTTCCGACAGATAGTGAAAAAGAATTTGCCCGCACCGTGCTGACCAGTCTGGATAAGGATATCTGCCTTGCCCTTGACAGTGATCAGCGGGGGGAATTCTGGAGCTGGTTGGTGGCTAAATTTCTTTTCTTTGCGACCAAAGGCCAGAAACCAGCCAGAAGGATCCGTATTTCCGGTTTTGCCGAACAGGAGATTGCCTCTTCTTTTCAAATGGATGATCAGGTTGACGATGCCCGGGCCACTGCCTATTATATCCGATCTCTGTTTGATGGGTGTTTGGTCGGCCATATTCGTCGACTGATTGGAACAGAAAGCGGACCCGGCGGGATTCCGCTTTATTTTTCATCGTTAACGGCTTTGTTTTGTCTGGAAGATCGCGAGGCTGGAATTGCCGCCTTTGCTGCTCCGCCAAAATGGCGAATCAAGGTGCGTCTGTCAGGCTCAAAGGGCGATTTCATGGCGCACGTAAATGAGGTTCGCGAAATTTGCCAGGATGGTTTTTTTAGAGACCCCGAAGAGGTGAAAAAGGCTGTTGCTCTCTTCGAGAACAAGCCCTCAGTGGTGAATAAAATCGAGGAAACGGATTTCACCCTGGAGCCGCCCAGCCCCTACGGGCTCGCGGAACTGCTGCATGACGGATACACACTGCTGGGCATGGGGCCTGCAAAAGTTTTGCTCAGCGTTCAGAAATTTTATGGCGGCATTGAAATAAACGGCAGAAGCACAGGCCTCACGACCACTCCCTTTGCCCAGTCATCAGATGGTTCTGATCTCACTTTGCTACGGGTCAGAACAGAGGTGGTTAGATTGTACGGAAGCTCGGAGATGGTAGAGCGTGACGTGGAGGGGGGGATTCTCCCCCTTCTGCCGGGTCTTACCGGCAGTGAATTGCCCGATTCTTTGTCCGTGGAAGAAAAGAATCTCTATGAGTTGATCCGCTGCCGGGCTCTGGCCGGCCAGATGGGTGATGCCTGTGGTCGCAATCTTCTGGTGGAATGCGTCTCAGGTGGATGTCTTTTTGCCGGGCGGGGCATTGTTCTTGATGAAAAAGGATTTTTGAGGGTTTTTCAGGCCGGTTATGATCCTGATCTTCTGCGGGAGAGCCCGCTGGCAGACTTGGCAGAAGGGCAGCAGCTTGCGGTGGGGAAAATTATTCCGGAACAGTCCGGAAGCGGGGCTGATGAATATTACACCTTTGAAACATTTTTTGATGATTTGCGTGATTTTTCCATGGAAGCAGAAGCATCCATGGTCATACTGATCCAGCAGATGCTGGATAAAAACTATCTGTCAATTGATGGAAACGGCTGCTTTCACATGCAGGATAATGGCCGAAAGGTAACCGCCACCCTGAACCGGGCGTTTCCGTCCATGAAGGGAATTAATCTTTCCGCTTATTTTGAGCAGACGGTAAATGAGGTCGTAAGCGGCCGAAAAGCTCTTGATTTTGCTTTGAAGCAGTTTGACCAGAATTTTGCCATGCATGGGGTTCCACTTGTCAAAACACAGGCGCAGGCCCCAAAGGCCGTTCCGATACCGCAGCAGCGCTCCAGAAATATCATAAAAACTCCGGTTCAGGCGGAAGTGAGAGCTGGGGGAAGTGCGGCCACTGAGCATGCCCCGGGGGGAGAAGCCCGTGCTGTTCCGGAAGTGGACCTTCGTAAAGATATTGTGCCGGATGAGGCGGAAAATCTGCGTGAGCAGGAGGAGGATCGCGAGGAAATCCGGCGTGCTGACGAAACCGGGGTGAAGCCCGAGGTTTCATCTGAACAGGGGAGTGAGGACGATGACCGGAAGCCTGTTGATGAGACTGACGTAGTAGCCGAAGGGCAAGCGGGCGAGGATTCTTCTTTTCTGGAAAACGCGGAAGTTGAGGAAAGTCCAGCGGCAGAGACGACCGCTGCTGCTGCAATGATGACCCCGCCAGAGGCGAAAGAGCAGGAACAGTCCCAGGAAGAGAATGAGGCTGTTTTTTCCGAGTCGCCGGCCGGCGTCGATGCTGTCGGGCAAGATGTGACGGAACCAGAGGCAGAAGGGAAATCAGAAAGAATCTGCCCTGCCTGTGGGCGGCATTTGTTGCTGAAAAGTGACCGTTTTGGGAAGTACTGGGCCTGTGCAGGGTATCCATCCTGTCGTCATTCCGAATCCTTTGAAGGAGCAAAACAGGAGGAGATTGACCCGCTTTGCCCGGTTTGCGGCAAGGAGTCTGTTTCTGTAAAGCGAACACCTACCGGCAAAAAACTCTACGTTTGTTCAACAGAGAACTGTGAGTTCATGGCCTGGTCCCAGCCCCATGCGATAGATTGCCCCAGTTGCGGTTCTCCTTTCCTGGTGGAAAAAAAGAGTTCCCTGGGGCATATGGTGCTGCGCTGCCCCAGGGCGGGCTGCAGTTATTCCCAGCCTCTTGACGATGCGCCGGAGAACGAAACGGAGGACGAGCAATCTCTGCCGGGTAAAAAGAAAAAAATTCTCGTCCGCCGCAAAACAGGAAGCGCATCAGGAAGCGGGACGAAAAAGAAAGTGGTTGTCCGCCGGGTAAAAAGATAAAACAAGCAATTGAGAATTGATGGAAGCGGCTGATAAACCGCGATTCAGGTGGCAACTGTTAGCAGATAGAGGTTGCCCGAAATCCATTCCCCCTTTTCCTTGCGCAGCCTGGCGGGTCGGCAGCAGTTTATGCTGAATCCGCATTGTTCGGCCAGTTCCCTGATATACTTTTCCGCATGGGCGTAGCGACCTGATTCCTGCAGGAGAAATCCCTGCCCGCATGTCTCCGAGGAAAAAACAAAGCAGGCCCCTGGATGGGCCTTTTTCCGGACAAGGGAAAAAATCGGTCGAAGGTCGCCAAGGTAGACAAAGACATCCGCTGCCAGAAAAAAATCGTAAAATACATCCCCTTTTTCAAGAAACGAAACAATATCGTTTTGGGCCACCTCCTGATAAATTTTTTTCTCCCGGGCCTGAGCCAGCATGCCTGCCGAGAGGTCAATGCCGGTGAAATGGCGAACTCGATCCTTCAGGGCGAGGCCGGACAGGCCGGTGCCGCACCCCATATCCAGCCCGCGGGCAAACCGCAGGCCGCCACAGTGGCTGTCGAGCATATCTCGCAGCTGCTTCTCGATATTGCTTTCGAGCTTTTCTCCCATTGTTTTTTCATAGCGGTCTGAAAATCGGTCAAAAAGTTCCTGAACGTAGGATAAAGGGGGGGTGTCCGGTGTTTCGCCGGCAAGAGCTGCTGTCATGTGCAGAGCCGATTCGTTTGCCGGGTCGAGGGCAAGGATGGACTGATAGGCGGCAAGGGCCTTTTCCCGGTGGCCGAGCAGGTGAAAAAGAGAAGCCAGATGCTTGCGGGCGGCAAGGTGGGAGGGGGAAAGGGAAATCGCTTTTTCAAAAGAACCGATGGCCTCTTCCGGTTCATCCATCTCACGAAGCAGTACGCCCAGATTGTAGTGGGCGTCGGTGTCGCCGGGATTGATGGCGAGCACCTTCCCGTAATTGTTTTTTGATTCGGGATAGCGCCCCATATTTTTCAAGGTGAGTGCCAGATTGAAAAAAACATCAGGGTCGTCGGGGGCAAGTTCAGCGGCCCGCCGGTAGGATTCCGCCGCCGGTTCCATTTTGCCTTCGGAAAAGTGGAGGACCCCCAGGTTGTAATGCGCGGGAGCCAGGTCGGGACAAAGTTCCACTGCTTTCGAAAAATGAGAAATAGCGGGGGGGGTATTTTCAAACTGCTGGAAAAGTATTCCCGCCAGAAAATGGACGCGGAAGTCGGAGCTCTCTTTTGTCAGCAGCGACAGGCAGCAGTCCAGCGCTTCCTCGGTCCGGCCATGCTGCTGCAGCTCAAGAGCCGCCGCAATTTCGTCTTCAATGGACATGAATCTTTTTCTCCTTCGCCCCACCTCCGGGGAACGTTTCAGGTGAGTGGTGGTCGTCAGTCTGGGGGGAATTTCCGTAATCGGACTAACGAAGACTTTCTATATACTGGGTAAGCTCCGACGCCAGGTTGGTGTTGTCGATGAGCAGGGAAAACTCATGGTTGAAGGCTAATGCCGAATGGGTCAGGTTGTGGCTGCCGAGAATGGCATAGCGGCGGTCAATGACCACGATTTTGGCATGGGTTGTGGTTTTTGCCGAGTCAAATGAGACCTTGATTCCGCTTTTGCGCAAGGCCTGCGCCACCTTCTGGTTTTCTTTGTTGATGGAGTCGTCATAGCCGGAATTCTCAAGGAGAATATGAATTACGACCCCTTTTTTTCTCGCCTTTTCCAGTTCCTTGATGAGCAGGGACGGTCTGTTCTGCGGGGAGGAAGTGGTTTTGAAGAGAAACATGACCATGTCAATGGAATGGTTCGCCCTGCGGATGAAGTCGACAAGGGTGTCGTAGTATTTCCCGTCCGGCAGCATGATAATGTCGCCGGGGCGGGTGGTGATTTTGTTGACGAAGTCGGCAGCGGCCAATGGAGCCATTGGGGCGTTGCCGATTGTCAGATAAGGCTTGACCGCATCAAGGCAATCCCGGCCGATGCCGTTTACCTCAAGAAGCTGGTCGAGACTGGTGAACGGGCCATGGAGAGACCTGTGTCTGACAATGGCCCGTGCCCGGCTTTCCCCGATGTAGGGCAGTTCCTGCAGTTTTCCCTGGGTGGCGGAATTGAGATCGATCCGGCCGGTCAGGCCGAGGGCGGTTTCCGGCCGGATTAGAAGGAAAAAGATGAGCAGCAGGCCATACATCCATTGAGCCGCGATTTTCGACATATTGGGCAGGAATCGTGAATCTGTCATGCCGTTTCTCCCCGTGGCGGAATCGGGAAGCTCAACTCAAGAATCTGAAGAGAGCTTTTTCGGCCACCAATCGACACCAAGCCGGGAAATGATGTTAAAGCCGCCCCCCAGCACCAGGGTGTTGGAAAGTCCCACGGTTTCGAGAAAGACCTGGATCTCATAGGAACGGGTGCCTGCATCACAGATAATAAGCAAGGTTTTGTCCGTGGGCAGTTCGGCAAAGCGTCTGCGCACTTCGTTATAGGGCATGCCGAGCCAGATGGGGCCGAATTTTTCGGCAAAGGCTTCGACCTCCTTGGGATGCCTGATGTCAAGGGCCATCCAGTCTCCATGGGCTGCGGGGTTGTCAATCCAGGCCAGAAAGTCGTTAACCGAAATATTGCGCTGCCGTCCGCAGGCCATGTTGTCCGCCACGTTGGCAGCGGCGTTCAGCGCGTCAATGGCAGTGGCAAAGGGCGGCGCATAGGCCATTTCCAGCAGGCTGAAATCATCGATGGTTCCCTCTTTTGAGATAAGGGCCGCAGCGGCATTGATGCGGGCCAGCACTGCGTCGTTCATGGGGCCGAAGGCCTGGACACCGAGCACCCGACGTGTCTTCCTGTCAAAGACGAGTTGCATGGGCATTTTGCTTTCCGTGGGGAAAAAGTGGGCCCGGTCGGACGGGGCGCTGATGGAGGCATCCGCGTCAAATCCTTCGGCGCGGGCGGTCTCAAGGCTGAGGCCGGTGGCGCCGATGCAGCTTTCAAATGCCTTCATGACGAAACTGCCGATCACGCCGGGAAACGTTGAGGGAACACCGGCAAGATTATCGCCGACCACTCGTCCTTCCCGGTTGGCCAGGGAGCCCATGGGCGCGAAAAATTTCTTGCCGGTGATAAGGTTTACGGTCTCGATACAGTCGCCGGCCGCGTAGATATTGGGGTCTGAGGTTTGCAGTCGGTTGTTGACCACGATTCCCAGAGGAGAAACCAGGAGTCCTGCTTCGCGGGCCAGATCGGTCCGGGGGCGGACACCGGCCGCCATGACGACAATGTCGGTGTCAATGGTGCGTTTTGGCGTTACCACCCGGCAGGCCCTGCCGTTTTCGTCGGCTTCGATTGACAGGGCGCCTTCGCCAGTATAAATGTTGACCCCGTGTTTTCCCATGTGGTTCTGCAGCATGGCGGCAAAAGGGGCGTCAATGATGCGGGGCAGTACCTGGGGCATGAATTCGATCAGCGATGTCTCGGCTCCCCAGAGATCGGCGAAGGCCTCGGCCATTTCGAGGCCGATGGCGCCGCCGCCGATGACCACCGCCTTGCCGATCATTCCTTTTGCCAGACGTTCTTTGATGGCGATGGCCTTGTGCAGGTCGCTGATGGTATAGACACCGTCCAGGTCCGCGCCGGGGATGGGCAGGACAAAGGGCTGACTGCCGGTGGCGATCACCAGGTTGTCGTAGGGAATTGCTTCTTTTTTCCCGCTGTCAAGGTTTTCAACCTCGACACATTTTTTCTGCCGGTCAATGGCCAGCGCCCGGGTGCGGGTGCGGACCATGACACCCTTGGCATCCTGAAAAAAAGCGGCGTCGCGGGTCATGTGAAAGCTTGTTTTGCGCAGTTGGTCTTCGTCGTTGACGTCACCGGAAACGTAATAGGGGATACCGCAGCCGCCATAGGAAATGAGGCTGTCCTGATCAAGGATTGTTATTTCCGCATCGGCCATGAGCCGTTTTGCATGGCAGGCCGACTTGGGGCCGGCGGCAACACCACCAATAATGACAATTTTTTTTCCCATCATTTTTCTCCGCTTTTTCTTTGTGCTTCTGGGTTTCCGGGAGCCATCTCGCATTTTCAACTGTGGGATGAAAGAATTTCTATAGTACGAAAAACGAGCAGTGTCAATTTGCATATCGCAAATTTTAGAAAATGCTTAAGCTTCTCTTGACAATACTATTTCTTGGTCGTATATATATGAGCATATGCACATAATCTTTTCAAGGGTATTTTGAATTTTTATAAAATTTTTAGGAGGCTATGATGAAAAAAGATCAAGTGTATGCAACGGAAACAGGGAAAAGCACAAGGGAATTCGTCAAGGCGCTGGGTGAGGTGGTCAAAAAAAACGGCTTTGTCATCCACAATGAGAGCACCATGGATATGGCCAATTCTTTCGGCAATCACGGGGCAAATGTTGCAGAAGGATTTGATCTGCACATGATTCAGATCTGCAAGCCGGAAAAGGCGGCAAAGAGCCTGAGCGCCAATCCCGAACGCGCCATCCTCATGCCCAAATTCGTCATGACCTTCACCAAAAACGGCAAGACCCAGATTCGTTTCTTAAGCTTCAGTGAAGCAAATATCCGGGCGGTGGTGGATGATGATGTCTTTCCCGCATCACTTGCCGAGACCTATAAAAAAATCATCGAGATGATCGAAGAAGCCAAATGATTCCGATTGCGGAATGAGGATTTCGGATTGTTGAAAAGAGTGGGACCCGTTCCGGGAATTTCACGATACTGAAATCCTTTATCCGCAATCGAAATCAGCAACCGAGAAGGTTCTCTTATGTGGAAATTTCTTATCAGGATTAATAAAAATCTGGTCACAGCCATTCCGGTGATGATGGCGGCCGGTTTTTTCTTCGGCATCCGTGTTGAGGCGGGAAGCGTGATGCAGCTGAAATCGCTCATCGTTCCCTTCACCTTTCTGATGGTTTATCCGATGATGGTGACCTTGAACATCAAGCATCTCAAGGAAGGAATCAAAAACGTCAAGCTGCAGGCCGTGACCCAGGTGATCAATTTCTGTGTTATCCCTTTTCTGGCGTATGGTCTGGGGCGATACTTCTTTGCTGATCAGCCCTACATGGCACTCGGCCTGCTCCTGGCGTCACTCCTGCCCACCAGCGGCATGACCATTTCCTGGACAGGCTTTGCCAAGGGCAACCTTGGAGCGGCCATCAATATGACCGTCATCGGACTCACCCTGGGTTCTTTGGCAACGCCTTTTTATGTTCAGTTTCTCATGGGGGCGAAAGTTGATGTCAATATCTATCTGGTGGTCAAGCAGATCGTCATAATCGTTTTTATCCCCATGCTGCTCGGTTATCTGACCCGGCAGAGTCTGGTAAAAAAATACGGCATGCCGAAATTCAAGCAGGAGCTTGCCCCCCGCTTTCCCGCTCTGTCAACCATTGGGGTGCTGGGTATCGTTTTTGTCGCCATAGCCCTCAAATCGAAGCAGATCTATGGCAATCCGGCCATTATTGGGAGCATTTTTGTGCCGCTGCTCATCATTTATATGTTCAATTTTCTGCTGAGCACACTGGTCGGCAAATTCTTTTTCAAAAGAGGCGATGGCATCGCCCTGGTCTACGGCACCGTCATGCGTAATCTTTCCATTGCGCTGGCAATTGCGATTAATGCTTTCGGCGCCCAGGGAGCCAATGCGGCGCTGGTTATTGCTGTTTCTTATATCATCCAGGTGCAGTCCGCTGCCTGGTATGTCAAATTCACGGATAAAATTTTCGGCCCTCCTCCCCAGGAGGCCTAAAGGAGAACGACATGAAAACATTGAAACTTGCTGTGCCGACGAACAATCCCGGCGGAATCAAGGCGACCCGTTCCGATCATTTCGGTCATTGCGACCTGTTTACGGTCATTGACCTTGAGGAGGGAAAGATCACCAGGGTTGAAACCTTTGATAATGTGGCCCATGATGCCGGAGGCTGCATGGTGCCGGTCAAGTTGCTCAAGGATCGGAATGTCGACGCCCTGGTGGTGGGCGGCATGGGAGCCCGGCCCCTGATGGGCTTCACTGAGGTGGGAATAGATGTCTACTTCGCCCAGCGCGACGAGTATCAGGATGTGGAAGAGGTTGTGAACGGATTTCTGCAGGGGAGATTCCCCGTCATGGAGCCCCAGCATACCTGCCAGGGCGGGGGGGACTGCCATCATTAATAAAGGGGAGCGCTGGCGTATCGACTGATTCCGGTCAGCTTTCTTCTTCCGTTCCCGGGTCCGGGGCCTTGGGCAGGAGTTGCTTCACTTCAGGCATGTCCGTCTGGAAAACAAGAGCAGCACCTGTCACCAGGGCTTCGGCCGTTTTTTTTCTGGCAGTGGTCAGTATGCGCTGCACCGTTCCTCTTGATATCCCCATTCTGTTTCCCGCCTCTTCCTGAGTCATTCCTTCCAGATCACAGAGTTTCAGCGTTTCCAGTTCGTCACGCAGCAGATCTATCTTGCGCAGTTTCGGCATGGGGGTGCCGGTGGGTTTGAAAGCCCGGCCGCACATGCCGCCTTCACAGAGTCGTGTTTTCTTCGGTCGTGGCACTTTTTTATCTTCTTGTTGAGAGTTTCGATGAATGAGCCTGCATTTTTTCATTAAACCATGGAAAAGAAAAAAAATGTCCAAAAAAAGAAAAACATCTGATGGAGAGACGGGGTGAGTCGATAATTTTTTTCATACGAAAAAGACTGCCGGGGATGCATGGTAAATGGGGAAAGAATCTGCAGAGAGACGGGCGCTGGGGTTCTGGACAGCCGGAAACACCATGGGGAAGGTGGATGTGATCCATATCCATTTGGTATATCGGCATGGGTCACATGCCCCCGGAAAATAGATTTTGATGATTATATAATTTTCATTCTTGAAGATAAAGATTTTTTGTTGACAAAACGATGTGAGATGGATAAGTTCGTCGAAACTGAATTACTATTCAGTATTGTGTTTGTTCATTCCGAAGCGGATAGTGAGCGTACTAAGACGCGTCATGAAGGGAATAGCTGACGGGTGAGCAGGTTATTGGCTTACATATTTTAACAGATCCTTAGGAGGAAACGAGAAAATGCCAAAGCATGATACGCCCTTATTGGACGAACTCGAAAAAGGACCTTGGCCGAGCTTTGTAACAGATCTCAAACGTCAGGCCGAGACCAAACCGGAGTGCTGGGACATTCTGGGTCAGCTGGAGCTGTCTTTCAAAGACAGGATCACCCACTGGAAGCACGGTGGTATCGTCGGTGTATTCGGATACGGCGGTGGTATTGTAGGTCGCTATTCTGATGTGCCGAAGCAGTTCCCGGGTGTTGCCCATTTCCACACCGTACGTATCGCACAGCCGTCAGGTATGTATTACAACTCTGCAAAACTGCGCGCAATCTGTGATCTGTGGCAGAAATACGGTTCCGGTATGACCAACATGCACGGTTCAACCGGTGACATGGTTCTTCTTGGAACCACCACCCCGAATCTGGAGCCCCTGTTCTATGAACTGACCCATGATCTGAATCAGGATCTCGGCGGTTCCGGTTCCAACCTGCGCACCCCTTCCGCCTGTCTCGGAAAGTCTCGCTGTGAGTGGTCATGCATTGACACCCAGGCGCTCTGCCACTTCCTGACCATGCATTATCAGGATGAGATCCATCGTCCGGCTTTCCCTTACAAATTCAAATTCAAGATGTCCGGTTGCCCCAATGACTGCGTTGCCGCCATCGCCCGTTCCGACTTTGCCGTTATCGGTACCTGGCGTGATGACATCCGCATTGATCAGGCCGCGGTCAAAGGTTACATCAAGGGAGAATTTCCCTCTAACGGCGGCGCCCATGCCGGCCGTGACTGGGGTAAATTCGACATCCAGAAAGAAGTTATCGCTCTCTGCCCCACCGAATGTATGTGGATGGAAGGCGATGAGCTGAAAATCGACAACAAAGAGTGCACCCGCTGCATGCACTGCATCAACGTCATGCCTCGGGCGCTGCGTCCAGGTCTTGATCAGGGCGCAACAATCTGTGTCGGCGCCAAGGCTCCGATTCTTGACGGCGCCCAGTTCGCCACCATGACCATCCCCTTCCTTAAGGTTGATGCGGATAACGAATTCGAGGAAGTTGTTGAGCAGATCGAAAAGATCTGGGATTGGTGGATGGAAGTCGGCAAGAACCGTGAGCGGGTTGGTGAGACCATCCAGCGTGTCGGTCTGCCCACCTTCCTGAAGATAATGGAAGTTGATATCATTCCGCAGCATGTCAGAGAGCCCCGCTCAAACCCCTATGTCTTCTGGGCAGACGAAGAGGTTGAAGGCGGTTTCGAACGCGACATCAGAGAGTTCCGTAAACGTCACGCACAATAAGCGTTGCTCATTATTGAACTAATTATAAGTTATATAATAACTGATATAAGGAGGTATAAAAATGGGTTACGATCCACAAAATCCGATGGTTGACAGGATTACAGATATCGGTCCGCCACATTATGAGCAGTTTCTCCCGCCGGTTATCAAAAAGAATTTCGGCAAATGGCTCTATCATGAGATCACACAGCCCGGCGTCTTGATGCACAAGGCAGAGAGCGGCGATGAGTGCTGGACGGTGCGTGTCGGCGCTGCCCGTCTGATCAGTATTGATCTTATCCGCGAGATTTGTGATATCGCTGATAAGCATTGTGATGGTTGTGTCCGTTGGACCACCAGAAACAATGTCGAGTTCATGGTTGATTCCAAAGCCAAAGTTCAGCCCCTGCTGGATGATCTGGCGAGCCGCGGCAATAAATTCCCGGTCGGCGCAACTGGAGCAAGTGTGTCCAACATCGTTCACACCCAGGGTTGGGTTCACTGCCACACCCCCGCTACCGACGCTTCCGGTGTTGTTAAGGCTGTTATGGACGAACTGTTCGACTACTTCACCAGCATGACACTTCCTGCTCAGGTTCGTGTTGCTCTGGCCTGCTGTTTGAACATGTGCGGCGCTGTTCACGCTTCCGATATCGCTATTCTCGGTATCCATCGTAAACCGCCGATGATCGACCATGATGCCATTACGGGTCTTTGCGAACTGCCCCTGGCCATTGCCTCTTGTCCTCTTGGCGCGATTAAGCCCACCAAAGAGACCAACAGCAAAGGTGAGGAAGTAAAATCCGTCAAGGTAACCGTTGAGCGTTGTATGTTCTGCGGTAACTGCTACACCATGTGTCCGGCCATGCCTCTGGCTGATCCGGAAGGTGACGGTATCGCCATTCTGGTTGGCGGCAAGGTTTCCAACTCCCGCTCCATGCCGAAATTTTCCAAGCTGGTTATTCCCTTCCTGCCCAATACACCTCCGCGTTGGCCGGAGACCGTTGCCGCAGTGAAGAACATTCTTGAGACCTACGCAAAGCATGCCCGTAAATACGAGCGTCTTGGCGAGTGGGCTGAGAGAATCGGCTGGGAGTCATTCTTTGAACTGACCGGTATTCCGTTCACCATCAAGTCAATCGACGATTACCGTCTGGCCTACGACACATGGAGAACCTCTACTCAGTTCAAATTTACCAGCCATATTAAGTAATTGACTGCCTTTCAGCAGTTGGGTCTTTCTTGATGACTGCAGGAGCCGAAATGTTCCTGCAGTCACTGCAGTTACAACACTGCAGGAAATGGAAGTTTACCTTGACTCTATAAAAAAAGGAGTAAATGAAATGGCTCTGAGTAATGATGAAATCAAGGCAGCAATGATCGAAAAGGCAACAAAAGCCCCGAAACCACAGCTCTATGTGAAGGACTTTTATGCCTGTGATCCTGATGCAAAACCGCGTGTCATTAAAAACCTTGCCAACGATCTGGTAAAAGAAGGGAAATTGATGTTCTGGTCAAGCGGAAGCACGACCATGTACGCACTTCCTTCAAGGATCAAGAACGAGGAAACTCGTGACGCTGCTGAGGACGCTAAATAAGTTTTTGTATTTCTTTTAAAGAGAAAAAGCCGTCAGTCTTCATCGACTTGACGGCTTTTTTTATTGGGGAATGAAACTTCTCGCAGTCTGGGACTGCTAGGCAACTTTGAGAATTTCTTCCGCCTTCTGCATGAGGGTTGCTGCGTGCCGGGTATGCTTGTAGCGTTCGTGGATCTGGGCGGCGGTGCGATAGCAGTCAGCGGCGCTGTCACGTTTCCCTGCCGTGATATAGACCTCGGCAAGGATTTCCAGGGTGTCGACTGTTCCCTGGGGATTTTTCATGGCATTGTACTCATCAATGATACCGAGATACATCCCGATCGCCTCGTCATATTTGCCGCAGTCGGCAAAGAGCTTGGCTTTTTTCTTGTCAATGGAAAAGACGCTGACGCTGTCTCCCTGATCCTGGCAGATGCTGATTACCTTGTCGTAGTGAACCAGGGCGTTGTCCAGGTCTTTCTTCTCCGCGCAGATATCGCCTAGTTTGTCGGTGGCGTTGGCAATGCCGTTGCTATCCTTATCCTGTTCAAAGCCGACAAGTGCATTGTGGAACATATTGGCGGCCTGGGCCGGCTCTCCCTTTGACATGAATTCCATGCCGGCCTCATAATCGAGCCGGGCCTGGCTTTTCTCCGCTTCCGCTTTTTGTATGTTCTGTTGTAAACCAGTCATTGTTTTCTCCCAAAAAAAACTTTGCAAAATATAAATTATTCATTCATCAAGGCTAATGCTTCCTGCGCCAGTTTGCCGACAGTGGTGGACACCGGCAGGCCTTTTTCGTAAACGGTGAGGGGTGCAATGTCATTGACCTGCTCCTCTATCTTGCTTTTCAACTCAACAGCATTGATGCGGCCGAAAAGCCGGATTGCGTGACCACGGGTGATGGGCTCGGGGTGATCGACATAGGCAAAAACACTGTATATCGGGGTATTGCGCACCACTTCAGGGTTTGTTTCAGCTATGCTTCCCATGGCCCATAACACCTGCACCCTGGAGGTCGGTAGACCTCGGTACATGAGCAGATGTCGGGCGAATCCACCGTAGATGTCCGGCCGTGCCGCAATGATGGAACCGATTGCCTCAAGCAGCCCCCAGTGGGTGGAGGCGGAATCCGTGCAGGATTCAAACATGCGGTGCAGCAAGTCGCTGACCACCCCTGGTTTTCTGGTGGACAGACGAGCGCAAACCTGTCCGATTACATGGGCGCAGAACCAGCGTTTATCCTCATCAGGGTCGTAGAGAAGTCGCAGCATGAAACGCAGCGTTTTCTGGTCATCAAATGTGAAATCAACCAACGTGTCGATATCAGCGCTGAAAACCAGCTCTGATATTTTCTTTTTTTCGGCTCGTTTCTTTTGCCGTTTTGGATCCCGCACCGGCTCCAGGGGAGGAATAACCAGTTTCGAGGCTGGTTTGCTGATCATTTCATCAGTCTTTTCCTTATGGTGCTTGAGCTGTTTCGACAGATCGGCGAGATCACGGGTAAGGCGGATGAAGTAGAGGACACCGGCAACCTTGCGTCCATCAACGTTTTTTAATTCATATACCTGATGGGTCACTTCGTCGTAATTGTCGATGCGGCCGGTAAGGAAGTCATCTTCCGCCACCAGTTCCCAGGCAAGATCCGGGTTTTCGTCGCAGGCATATATCATGCACTCGACCATTGCAGACCCGACATTGAATCCGGTGGGATCGGAAGTGTAAACGGCCCCGCATTGGCAATTACCCACCTTGAACTCATCAATCTTGCGGTTGATCGGCTCCGTCGGCGGGTCGACTTCCTGGCCGCAGAAAGGACACCATGGCCTGGTTTTAATATTTGGATTTTTGGCCATGGTTACAGTTCTTGTTCGACTGCTTTGCTGAAATTAGGATCTACCGGATATCCGAGCCGTGCCGCTTCATCCATTGATTTCTTGGCGGATTTGTAATCTTTTGCATAGTAGAAAGCAACCGCCAGATTGTTATGCGCCATGCCGAACTTGGCATCATGCTCAACCGCCTTTTTGGCAGAGGAAAGAGCGCCATCGAAATTGCCGGTCATAATCTGGGCGGATGCAAGATTCACCCAGGCAAAGGCCAGTTTCGGATCAGCAAGCGTTGCCTTGGTGTACGCGTCAATGGCTTTTTCCTGTTCGCCTTTCTGCTGCATGATGAGGCCGATATTGGTATGTGCCTGAGCGGGATTCGGGGCATACAGAAGCGCCATTTTATTGGCCTGCAGGGCGTCATCCAGCTTGCCAAGTTCAAAGTAGACCCCTCCCAGATTGATGTATGCCTCAGCGGAATGGTCATCTATTTCAATGCATTTTTTCAGCTCAGCGATGGCGTCATTGTGGCGGCCTGCCTTCCGGTAAACAAGAGCAAGGTGATGATGGGCCATGATGGATTCCGGATGTTGCTGGCATTTCTGCTCCATCTCGGCAATGATTTTCGGGAGATCTTCTCTGAGTTGTTTGTCGGGCATGGATATCCTCATCATTAATGTGAAATTTTTTTGTTAGTGCAAAATTGATGACAAAAGAGGAATTCGCGGAGTCGGGGAAAAGAATTTCAGGAAGATTACGTATTCTGATTCCCGGTTTCTGTCTTCGGTCTCCAGTAACTGCATTTATCGGCCATTTTTTTATAAGTTGTATGACTGTAACCATGAAATTGGAGAATTTCAAGTGTGTGAAGCAAGAAGCGAAAAGATTTATCAAATTCCAATGATTACTTGACTTGAAAGGAGGTCGGTGGCATGAAAAAGAGGAAAGTTGTGATGAGAGGTTACACCTGTTTTGCATTGTGGAAATGAAGGTGTTTTTTTATGATGTGTATCAAATATTGAGCAGGAAAATGGAAAATCCCAGGGGAGTGGTGATTGCCGGTCTCGGCGGCGGTTCGGGCAAGAGTGTGGTGTCGGTTGGGCTGGTGGCGCTGCTGGCCGGAGAGGGGCATCATGTTGTGCCGTTCAAGAAAGGCCCGGACTATATCGACGCAGGGTGGCTCAGTCTGGCCGCCGGCAGACCATGCTTCAACCTTGATCCTTATCTGATGGAAGAAAGGGCCATGCTGGCCTCTTTCAGCGAACATGGGCGGTCCGGTGATTTTATCATTGTTGAAGGAAACCGCGGACTGTATGACGGTGTTGATGCAGACGGCACCTACAGCACGGCTGAACTGGCTTCCCGACTTGGCCTTCCCATTCTGTTGGTGGTTGACTGCACCAAAACCACCCGGACCGTGGCGGCTCTCGTGCTGGGCTGTAAAATGCTTGATCCGAATATTGATATCGCGGGCGTGGTGCTGAACAGGATAGGCAGCGCCCGCCATGAAAAGGTGGTTCGCGAGGCAGTGGAAAAGTTTGCCGGTGTGCCGGTTTTGGGCGCAATCCGCCGTCTCAAGCGCGATATTTTCCCCATGCGTCATCTCGGCGTCACGCCTTTTCAGGAGTATGACGGCTCGGATGAGGCTGTCAAGTTGCTGGCGGAAACGGTGTCCCGCTCCATTGATGTTGATGCCGTTAAGGGAATCATGCGGAGAGCTCCCGTGCGGGAAGAAACGAAAACCGCCGTCTGTGCTGAACCCTCTGGAGAGGTGCGGATCGGCGTGGTTCGTGATGCTGCGTTTCAGTTTTATTATCCGGAAAATCTTCTCGCCCTGCAGCGTTTGGGTGCGGAACTGGTGGATATCAATTCGCTCACCGAGAAAAAACTGCCCCGGATTGACGCCCTTTACATCGGCGGCGGGTTCCCGGAAACAAGCGCCGGCCTTCTTGCCGCCAATGTTTCGTTTCGCAGTTCGATCCGGGCGGCGGCGGACCAGGGGTTGCCCATTTACGCCGAGTGCGGGGGCTTGATTTATCTCGGGGAGAAAATTTCTCTGGATGGAAAAGACTATCCGCTGGTGGGCATCTTCCCGGTTCATTTCACCCTTGAGAAAAAACCCCAGGCCCACGGATATACGGTGCTCACCGCACGAAAGGGAAATCCCTTCTATCCTGCCGGAACGGAAATCAAAGGACATGAGTTTCGTTACAGCAAAGTGGCGCACTGGAAGGGCTCAGGTGACGAGCTCGCCTTTGACATGAAGCGTGGGGTGGGTTTTGCCGGGGGTGGGGACGGGTTGGTTTACAAAAATGTGCTGGCGCTTTATGCCCATGTTCATGCAGTGGGCACCCCCCAATGGGCCGACTCCCTGGTTGCCAAGGCCAGGGAGTTTGCGGCATCCCAATGAGATGATTTTACGGGGATGCCGTTGTCTTTTTAATGCAGATTGTTTTCCGGATTTTTCGACCGCAGTTCTTTCAGGAGTTCCTCAAATGTTTTTTTGCTGAGGAAATTACCGAACTGACTGCGATAGTTGGCCACCAGGCTGACTCCTTCAATGACCACATCGTAAATTCTCCAGCCTTCGCCCGTCTTTTTTACCCGGTATTCAATATCAAATTCAGGATATTTTTTGCTGCTGATCTGGGTGTGCACGCTGGCAACGTTTCCTTTTAACATCTCTTTCTTGTACAGGACCTTTTCGTCTGAATAGGTCTCCACCCGCATGATATAAAAGTTGTAAAGCCGCCAATAAAAAAGTTTGGTGAACTCCTGCTGTTTTTCAGCTGACTGATCTCTCCAGTATTTGCCTAAGGCTCGTTTTGCCATTTCCGGGGAGTCAAAGTTCTCGTCGATGATTTCTTTTATTCCAGCGCGCCGTTTCGGGAGATTTTCCGCCGGTCCGGCCACCGGATAAATATTCAAGGTGTGAAAGACCTTATCAACGACGGACTTGATGAAAGCCGTTGGGGCGCTGTCCGCGCTAAGCGCTTTCGGGGGCGGGAACAAGAGGAAGGAAACACAGGCCAACATTGAGAAAAAGAGTGCTTTTCGTGGAGTCATTACAAAATCCCAGGGATGTGGAATTAATGGGTCGGTTGGGTGCCGAGCACCTTTGATGTGATCATCTGCTTGGTTGCGTCGTCAGGGGCGGGGTCAACCCAGTGGATGAACTCTTCCTTGACGCGCATAAAGGCGCCGTTGTCCTCCTTGCACTTGGCGCAGATGGAATCGGCAAGATCGCGATAGATGATGACTTTGCTGGCCGGTTCACCATTTTTGTCGACTGCCGCCATTTTTTTGCAGCCGCAGTCAAGCCTGATGACCGCAACTCCAATTCCTTCAGGGCTTCCTTCCAGGATCCCCGCGATCATCGCCTCTTCTGATTTCTGTGCGACAATTTTGTCGGACACCTGCTTTTTTGTTGTTTTCTGCTTTATTTTCATGGATGCTCCATTTGATGAAAAACGTGATAATCTGTTGTCGGCAAAAGATATTTCATCCCTATTTAAAATATTGGGAAGGGAAGGTCAACAGCTTAAAAATTGTGTTGACAAATAGGAGGCTATGATTTAATGGAAAACAGATTTGAGCTGCATTTTGTTATAAAAGCAGGGAACTCGGTGGTCTGTTGCGACTATGTTCGGGGTAAATTTTTTTGCCGCTGAATAAAAAAACATCCGCTGTGATCAGGCTAAAGCAACATAATTGTGGCCATCGAATACAAGAGGGTTGATGCCGGGGTAGAAACAAGTCTCCCCCCTAATATTTTAATGAACAGGAGGTGTTATTATGTGGGAAGTAATAGTTGATAAAGACAAATGTGCCGGAGATGAAGAATGTGTAAGCGCTTGCCCTGCTCAGGTTTACGAGATGGTTGACGGCAAAGCCGAGCCTGTAAACGCTGACGAGTGCCTTGGCTGCGAGACCTGCGTTGAGGTCTGCCCCGAGGGCGCCATCACCGTAACCGAGATATGATGTAAGTCTTGCAGATTTTTCTGCAGGTTGTTTAGGCCTGTCTCCTTATATAGGGAGACGGGCCTATCTTTTTTTGAGTCTCTTTTGTTGGGATTGGTGGTTTTTTCGGAGAAAATACATGCTTTCCCGCCTTAAACCTGCCGCATCGCGGAAAACTCTTTTATTTGCCGCAGCCTTTTTCTGGACGCTGGTGGGGACTGTTCTGCTGTTGCGGGGAGCCGGAGCATTGCTGTCCGGTCGCCATTACCTGCTGTTTTGCGGGGCTTTTTTGCTGGGTACAGTGAAGGGGCTGCTGGTGTTTCAAAAAAGTGCGGAAAAAAATATTGCCCGGATACTTGCCAAGCAGGAAGATTCCTGCCTTGGAGCTGTTTTCTCGTTCAAGGCCTGGGGGCTCATTCTCATCATGATTTTTCTCGGCCGTTTTCTTCGTCTGTCGGGATTTTCTCCGGCAATTTACAGCCTGATTATTGTTGCTGTCGGATGGGGGCTTTTTCTTGCTAGCCTTACCATTTGGCAACAGTGGAGAAAGCTGTAGTCATGTATTCCCGTTGGGTAGAGATCGACCTTGATTCGCTGCGGGAAAATTTTCATTCTTTGCAGCGTTGTCTGGGGAATGCAACCCGGATTATGGCCGTGGTGAAATCCGATGCCTACGGGCATGGCATGGTGCCTGCCGCTCGTTGCCTGGCGGATGAGGGCGCCACGGCTTTTGGAGTTGCCGAAGTCGGGGAAGGGGTAATGCTCCGCCGGGAAGGAATAGCGGTCGACATTGCCGTTTTCCTGGGGGCGGCGGATGATGAAGTTGCCGATGTCGTGAAACACAATCTGCAACCGGTTGTTTTTGATACGCGGCAGGTGGCGGAGATAAATCGGGTTGCCTGCAAGGCCGGGGTTCGGGTCGGGGTACATCTCAAGATCGATACCGGCATGGGCAGAATCGGCATATTACCCCGGGAGGTTCCCCTATTGCTTTCTTGCCTGCGGGAGGCAAAAAACGTCTATCCGGCCGGTGTCATGAGCCATTGTCCTCTGGCGGATGGAGATGATGCCGGGCCGTCAGTCTTGCAGAACACTCTTTTTGCCGAGACGGTTAAATCGTTTGACCGCATGGGGGGTGAAAAAACGGCCCTCCATATTGCCAATTCCGCCGCATTGCTTCGCTTCCCGGATATGCACTGGGATATGGTGCGTCCAGGGCTTTCCTTGTATGGTTGTCATCCGGCTGATCATGACTGGGCGCGCAAGACGGTCCTGAAGCCTGTGATGTCGTTTAAGACACGGGTGCTGCAGGTGAAGGAGGTTCCTGCCGGGTTCGGCGTCAGCTACGGCCACACCTTTGTCACCTCCCGCAACAGTCTGCTCGCCGTTCTGCCCGTCGGCTATAATGACGGCTATCTTCGCTCCTTGTCAAATAAGGCCGAAGTGCTGGTTCGGGGCCGTCGCGCTCCCCAGCGCGGCCGCGTCTGCATGAATGCTACGGTAATTGATGTCACGGATATTCCCGGCGTTGTTCCCGGCGATGAAGTGACACTTATGGGGCGCCAGCAGGGAGAGGAAATAACCGCCGATGAGCTGGCGGGATGGATGGGAACCATCAGCTATGAAGTGCTGTGCCTGTTCGGCAACAGAAACAAAAGGGTTTATTTGTAAACGCACGGGTGAGGGATCACCCATGAAGAGATTAGGTAATTTATTGATGCCTGGGAGAAGTGGTGGGTTTATTTCTCTGCAATCTCTGCTTATAAAGTAGTATAATGAAAAGTTGCAGATTTTTTTGCGATGTCGTCAACTGTTAACTGCTAATATAATGAAATTCAATACGTCACCATTATGATCAAATCGCTTCTGAAAAAATATATTGATGCAAGTTTTCATCAGGGGGTCGAACTGGGATACTGGTCGGCAGTCGCTGCCGGCATCTATGCTGTCGAAGATCCGAAATTTGAAGGACAGGGCGATTTTGCCACCAATGCCGCCATGGTGATCAGCGGCGCGGAAAAGAAGGCAACGGGCAGGAAAATCAATCCCCGTCAGGTGGCGGAGCAGCTGGTCTCCATCATGGGAGCGGAAAGCGAACTGTATGACAAGGTTGAAATCGCCGGGCCCGGATTTGTGAATTTTTTCATCAGGGAATCCGTCTGGCAGTCCGTTGTGCCGGAGGTGTGCGGGCAGAAAGAGAACTTCGGCATGGCGGCTGAAAAAAAAGGGAAGCGGGTGCTTGTGGAATTCGTCAGCGCCAATCCCACCGGACCGCTCAGTGTCGGCCATGGCCGTCAGGCGGTTCTGGGGGATTCCATTGCCCGCCTGCTTGCGGCAAGCGGCTTTGATGTGGAGCGGGAATATTACTACAACGATGCCGGGCGTCAGATGCGGGTGCTTGGCGAATCAACCAGAGCCCGCTATCTCGAACTGCTTGGACTTCCCAATCAGTTTCCCGAGGACGGTTACCAGGGGCAGTACATTTACGACATAGCCCGGGATCTGGTGGGAAAATCCGGTGATTCGCTGAAAGATACGGCGGATGTGACCCCGTTTAAGGAAGCGGCGGAAAAGGCGATTTTTGCTGATATCGATCAGACATTGAAGCGTCTCGATATTCGCTTTGATACCTACTACAACGAACACAGCCTGTATGAAAACGGACTGGTTGACGATGTGGTTTCCTCCCTGCGGGAAAAGGGGCTGGTTTATGAAAAGGATGGCGCGGTCTGGTTCAAGACTACGGAATTCGGCCAGGAGCAGGACCGGGTCATCATCAAGAGCAGCGGCGAACCCACCTATCGTCTGCCGGACATCGCCTATCATCGGGAGAAATTCCGGCGGGGCTACGACTGGATGGTGAACATCTTCGGCTCGGATCATATCGCCACCGTGCCCGATGTGCTTGCCGGAGTCAAGGCACTCGGGTATGACGAGTCCAAGGTGACCGTTGTCCTGCACCAGTTTGTTACGTTGATGCGTGATGGACAGCAGGTGAAGATGTCCACACGCAAGGCTAATTTTGTCACGGTGGACGAGTTGCTTGACGAGGTGGGGGTTGATGCGGCCCGCTTCTTTTTTCTCATGCGCAAGGCCGACAGCCAGCTCGAATTCGATCTTGATCTGGCGACGAAGCAGAGCCAGGAAAATCCCGTGTACTATGTGCAGTACGGACATGCCAGGCTGGCCAGCATCGGCCGTCAGGCGGAAGAAAAGGGGGTAGCTGCGGGAGAACTTGCCGCTGCAGCCCTTTCCCTGCTGACTTCACCGGAGGAGCAGAAAATTTTAAAGGCAATTGCCGCCTATCCCGCCCTGGTCCATGAGTCGGCAGCGGAACTGGCGCCCCATAGGATCGTTTATTTCCTTCAGGAGCTTGCCGCTCTTTTCCATAGCTACTACAACAAGCATAAGGTGCTTTCCGATGACGCGGAGTTGAGCCGCGCCCGCCTCTGGTTCTGCGAAAGTCTGCGTGTCGTCTTTCGTAACGGCCTGGTGCTTCTCGGAATGAGCGCGCCGGAACAGATGTAGAAAAATGGTTGCCGACAAACGACAGAAGAAACGTTTTGTCTTTCGTTTTGAACTGGGCATTGGCGGCATGGTGGGGCTGGGTGTTGTCTGCTTCTGCATTTTTCTCTGGATGTTTCTTCTTGGGGTGTGGAGTGGTCAGGCGATCCTTCTTCCTGCGTCGCCGGGGAAAGGGGCTGATATGCTGACCAGAATGGCTTCCGAATTGTGGGAAAAAGGGAAAAGCGCGCAACAGGATATTTCCCGGCTGCAGGATATTCCGAAAAAATCAGACACGGGTGACGAGATTGTTCAGGCTCCACAGGTAATCATCCCGACGGATTCGGAGCCTGAGCCGTCATTCTTTTCGTTGCAGGTTGGTTCGTTTCGCGATAAGAAAAAAGCCCATCGGGAAGTGCTGGGCTGGCAGGCCAAAGGGCAGGATGCTTTTTATCTTGAGCCGGAAGAAGGAACGGATACGTACCGGGTTTTTATCGGCAGGTATGAAAAACTCACTGATGCCAATGTGCGTGCCGTCGGGCTGGAAAAAGAGGAAGATGTGCGGGCCTATATTACCCTGCTGCCTGCTTCCAAGTTGACAGGCAGCGCCGGGAAGTAAAAGACAGCAGGACTGAAAACGGCAGAAACCAGCCGCAAGAACCGGGAGGAAACTTTGATTATGATCCGTAATGCCCGCATGGAGGATGTGAAAGCGATCTACCATCTGCTCCATCATTTTTCCCAGAAGGGACTTCTCTTGGCCAGATCTTTCAGTTCTCTTTACGATCAGTTGCGGGATTTTCAGGTTTATGCCGTTCAGGAAGAGGACGGAGAGCGTATTGTCGGTGTCGGCGCTTTGCACATCAGCTGGGAAAATCTGGCGGAAATTCGCTCACTGGCGGTTGATGAAAATTACCAGCGGCGTGGAATAGGCTCAGAGCTTGTTTCTTCCTGTCTGGCGGAAGCCGAGTCTTTCGGCATTCCCCGGGTATTCACGCTGACATATCAGCCCGAATTTTTCAAGACCTTGGGTTTCAAGCCCATAGATAAAAAAGAACTGCCCCATAAGGTGTGGAGCGATTGCATCAATTGCCCGAAATTCCCCGATTGTAATGAAGAGGCAATGATCTGGCAAAAAAAGGGGTAAGGAGTTTTCATGATTGGACAGGTATTAACCAGGTTTTTCGGCAGCAGAAATGAACGCGTTCTTAAGCAGATTCAACCGCTGGTAAGTCGCATCAACAAACTTGAACCGGAGATGCAGAAACTCGATGATTCTGCGCTGGCGGCCAAAACGGCGGAGTTCAAAAGCAGGCTGGAAAAAGGGGAAACCCTTGATGAGTTGCTTGTTGAAGCTTTTGCCGTGGCGCGGGAAGCCGCGGTTCGGGTACTGGGGTTGCGCCCTTATGACGTGCAGCTCATCGGCGGCATTATTCTTCATCAGGGGAAAATTGCTGAAATGAAGACCGGTGAGGGCAAGACCCTGGTGGCCACCCTGCCGGTTTATCTCAACTCCCTGGCAGGCCGGGGGGTGCATGTGATCACGGTTAACGATTATCTGGCCCGCCGCGACAGCGAATGGATGGGAGGTATCTACCGTTTTCTCGGGCTTTCCACCGGCACCATCGTCCATAATATGGATGATGAGGCGAGGAAGGCTGCCTATGCGGCTGATGTCACCTACGGCACCAACAATGAATTCGGTTTTGATTATCTGCGGGACAACATGAAGTTTCGGCTGGAGGATTACTGTCAGCGGGACCACTATTATGCCATCGTCGACGAGGTGGACAGTATCCTCATCGATGAAGCGAGGACACCGCTCATTATTTCCGGCCCGGCCGAAGTTTCCACGGAACTCTATTACCATGTCAATAAGATTATTCCGGAGTTCCAGAAGGACATCCATTACGAGGTGGATGAAAAGTCGAAATCCCTGTCCATGACCGAGGAAGGAGTGTCCTTGGGCGAAAAGCTGCTCAATGTGGAAAATCTCTATGATCCCCAGAGCATTGAATGGCTCCATCATCTAAACCAGGCCCTGCGGGCCCATCATCTTTTCAGTCGCGATGTGGATTATCTTGTCCATAACGGCGAGGTGGTCATCGTTGATGAATTTACCGGCCGCACCATGCCGGGCAGACGTTACAGCGATGGTCTCCATCAGGCCCTGGAGGCCAAGGAAGGGGTCAAGATTGAACGCGAGAACCAGACCCTTGCCTCCATCACCTTCCAGAATTATTTCCGCATGTACAACAAGCTGGCCGGCATGACCGGTACGGCGGACACTGAGGCGACTGAATTCAAGAAGATTTACAACCTGGAAGTGACGGTCATTCCCACCCATCAGGACATGGTCAGGCTTGATTTTGCTGATGTCATCTACAAAAACGCCAAGGCCAAGTTTCGGGCGGTTGTCAAGGAAATCAAGGAACTTCATGAAAAGGGCCAGCCGATTCTGGTGGGCACGGTTAATATTGAAATTTCCGAAATGCTTTCCGACATGCTGAAAAAAGATGGTATCAAGCATTCCGTTTTAAATGCCAAACAGCACGCCCAGGAGGCGGAGATTGTTGCTGAAGCCGGCCTGAAGGGCAGGGTTACCATTGCCACCAACATGGCCGGACGCGGAACCGATATCAAGCTGGGACCGGGAGTGGCCGAGCTTGGCGGACTTCATATTCTCGGCACCGGGCGGCATGAATCCCGTCGCATCGACAACCAGCTCAGGGGCCGATCCGGTCGTCAGGGCGATCCCGGGTCATCGCGGTTTTATCTTTCCCTGGAAGATGATCTGCTCCGTATTTTCGGCTCGGACCGCATTGCCGGCATCATGGACAAGCTGGGAATGGAAGAGGATGAGCCCATTGAGCACAATATGATCTCCAAGGCCATCGAGAACGCCCAGCGCAAGGTGGAAGGACACAACTTCGACATCAGAAAGCATCTGCTGGAATATGACGATGTCATGAACATGCAGCGCGGGGTGATCTATAAACAGCGTCGCGAGGTCTTGGGTAGTGAGAATGTCCAGAGCATTATTGAGGATATGCGGGTTGATCTTGTCGCAGCGCTGGCGGCGGAATTCTGCGATGAGAAAATTCCCTCAGAAGAATGGGAATGGGATCTGATTCACGAGCGTGCCCTGGCCACCATGGGACTCAAGCTGGAGTGGGCTGAGGATGAACGCAAGGGACTCAATGCGAAAACCTTTGAGGAAAAGCTCGCTCAGCTTCTGGGTGAAGCATTTGTTGCCAAGGAGGGAGAAATCGGCGAAGAGAACATGCGTTATCTGGAGCGGGTTGTGCTGTTGCAGATCGTCGATACTCACTGGAAAGACCATCTCCTGAGCATGGATCACCTCAAGCAGGGCATCGGACTGCGTGGATACGGGCAGAAAAATCCACTGGATGAGTATAAGAAGGAAGGTTACAATCTTTTCACGGATCTGATCCAACGGGTCAAGGAAAAGACAATCTCCACCCTGCTGCGGATCCAGTTGGCCCGACAGGAGGAGATCTCCCGGCTTGAAGAACAGCAGATTGAGAAACGGCGGCAGATGGAGATGAGTCGCAGCGATGAACAGCAGGAAGATAAAAAGGCCCCGTCCCGCCGGGATGCGGTCAAGGTGGGACGAAATTCGCCGTGCCCCTGCGGCAGCGGCAAGAAATATAAAAAATGCTGCGGCGAAACAAATTGAAAAAAGCGGAAGTCAAAGATTACGCAGTTTAACAACGTATCAGCACAACAGCTCAATTCACTATGAACAAGACATTTACTGTTACCGGGTTTAAGGCAGGGGCGGTCAAGGCGGGGATCCGCGGAAAAGACCGGCTTGATGTGGGTTTGATTTATTCTGAAAAACCCGCTGCGGCGGCGGGGGTATTTACCACAAGCCAGGTGAAGGCCGCCCCGGTGTTGCTTGATATGGATCATCTGAAAAACGGCCGGGCCCGAGCCATCGTTGTCAACAGCGGCATTGCCAATGCCTGTACCGGGGCCGTGGGAATGGAGCTTGCCCGCGGCACGGCGGAGGTTGTGGCCGCGGGTCTCGGCATTGATAAGGAGTCCGTGCTGGTAACCTCAACCGGTGTTATCGGCATGCAGCTTGATCTCTCGATTTTCACCAACTGTATAGGCCCTCTCGCGGGGGGGCTCACGGAAGACGGTTTTGCTGAGGTGGCCCGGGCCATGATGACCACCGATACGGTGCCCAAGACGGCGCGCCGGGAGATTACGCTGTCCGGTAAAACGGTTGCCATGCTTGGTCTGGCCAAAGGGGCGGGGATGATTATGCCCAACATGGCGACCATGCTCGCTTTTATTGTCACCGATGCCGCGGTACGGCCCGATGTGCTGCAGGAAATGCTTTCCCGCAGTGTCCGTCATTCTTTTAATGCCATCACGGTGGATGGCGATACCAGCACCAACGACACGTTGCTGCTCCTTGCCAACGGGGCGGCAGCCAATCCGGAGATCAGCGACAGTGCGTCGGGGGAAGGCGCGCTTCTGCAGAAGTGCCTGGATGATGTCTGTCTTGATCTGGCCTTGCAGATTGTCCGGGACGGTGAAGGGGCGAGCAAAATGATAACCGTTCATGTCAAGGGGGCAAAAAGCGGGGAGGATGCCGACCGGGCCGCCAGGACCGTGGCCAACTCCAACCTGGTGAAAACCGCCTTTTTTGGGGAGGACGCCAACTGGGGCCGCATTATTGCAGCCCTTGGACGCTCCGGTGTCGTCTTTGATGAAAACCGTGTCGACATCGCTTTTGATGATGTCCTTATGGTGCAGAACGGACTTGGCCTTGGTCCGGAAGAAGAAAAGAAGGCCACCGCCGTCCTGAAAAAAAAGGAATTTTCCGTTGTCATCGACCTCAAGGACGGCGCATCGCAGCAAAAGATCTATACCTGCGATTTTTCCATCGATTACGTCAAAATAAACGCCGACTACCGTTCCTGATAAAAAAAATTCCCTCCCCGCGCTTTTTTTGGTCCGGCCTTCACGTTCGTCCGGGCCCGTCCCGCAACGAAATCCCCTGTTTTTTGTCGACATTATAGGTATTTCTACGTATATTTTTTTATTGACAAAAAAATTCTGTTTTCCATAAACTATTTTAGATAACGACGTGCCACATTGTTCATGGATATGGATGCTTGCGCGTAAAGATTAAATTTTTTGTGGGAGATCGGAATGAAAACTTTGAAGATGTTGCGGATGTTCTCATTTGTCACGGCTCTGATCATTTTATGCGCCGGAACGGCATCGGCCGAGATCAAGATAGGCGTTCTGGCCAAACGCGGCGCGGACGTCGCCATTGCTCAATGGGGTCCAACCGGGGATTATCTCACGGAAAAAATAGGCGAGAAGGCAACCATCATCCCCCTCAAGTTTGAAAATATCGAGCACATGGTGAAAGAGGGTAAAATTGATTTTCTCCTCGCCAATTCAGCTTTTTTCGTTGAAATGGAAAAGAAATATCAGGCCAGGGCGATCGCCACCATGGTCAATTCCGTCGGCGGCAAGCCCATGGATACCTTCGGCGGTGTCATCTTTGTCAAGAAAGACAGCCCGATCCAGACCCTTGCCGACATCCGCGGCAAGAAATTCATGGTGGTTGATTTTTCTTCATTCGGCGGCGCGCATATGGCATGGCGACTGCTGCTTGAAAACGGCATTGATCCCAAAAAGGACACCGCGGCCTTCCTGGAAGGCAAGAAACATGACAATGTTGTCCTCGCCGTACTGAACGGGGTTGCCGATGTGGGAAGTGTCCGCTCCGACACCCTTGAGCGCATGCAGGATGAAGGAAAAATCAAGATGGCTGATTTCCGTATCATCAACCAGATTCATGATGATTTCCCCTTTGTGCACAGCACGCAGCTCTACCCGGAATGGCCCATGGTCGCCATGGCCCACACTTCTGCCGACGTGGCCGCCAAGGTGACCGAGGCTTTGAAAGCGGTCACTCCCGATTCACCGTCCGCTAAAGCGGGGAAAATTTTCGGCTGGAAGGACGCCGCTGATTTCAGCCCTGTGCGGGAATGTCTGACCATTATCAAATACGGACCCTTTGCTCAGTAATTTTTTGTGAAATTGTCTGCGGGAGCCTGATGGTGAAGAAAGAAAGCGGTATAACGATAAAATTCATGGTCAGTGTAATGGTGGTAAGCGGCCTTCTGTTTGGCGCACTGACCTTTGTCATCATCAATACTTCCGCCTGCTCCCAAAACGCCCAGGTGGAGGAGTTCAAAGGAGTCATCCGGGAACTCCTCGCCGGGGAAAAGAAAACTCTGCAGGGCAAGCTCCTTGAAAAGGGAAAGTCACTGGCCGGCCTGCTGTCGATGAACGCCGTAACGCTTATTCTTGGTTATGATTTTGATTCCCTGCAGAAAATGGCGGATAATGCCGTGCAGGACGGCGATATCAGTTATGTGACTTTTCGCGGCAAGGAAGGCAACACGTTAACTAGGGACGCTGAAGAAAAAGAAAAGGGGCTGGAAATTCTTACGGAGTCCGTCATCTTCCAGGGGGACGTGATCGGTTCGGTTGAACTGGGTCTCAGCCTTGCCTTGATTCGTGATAAGGAAATCGAGGCCGAGGAGCGCAACAGAAAAATGGCAGCCGAGGCGGATGTTTCCATGCAGCAGGCGAGCCGGAATCTGATGTATGTGGTGCTCGGCAGCGCGGCTTGCGGTATTTCCGTTCTTTGCCTGGTCATTTTTTTCTGTCTGAAACGGTATGTGGTGAAACCGGTGGAACATGTTGCCGCAGGTCTTACTGCCGGCGCAAACGAGGTGACGGATGCTTCCCTCCAGCTGGAAAGTTCGGGTCAGCTCCTTGCCGCAGGGGCTGCAAGCCAGGCCGCTTCGCTTGAGGAGACCACGGCCGCTCTTGATGAGCTGGTGGCCATGACCAGAAAAAATTCCGAAAATTCCCGCCATGGCGATGACCTGATGCGGGAGGCGCAACAGGTGGTGAAACAGGCCAATCTGTCCATGGAGCGGCAAACAAAGGCTATGGGCGCTATCTCCCGTTCAAGCGAGGAAACATCGAAAATCATCAAAACCATTGATGAAATTGCCTTTCAGACAAATCTCCTTGCCCTGAATGCCGCGGTCGAAGCCGCCCGGGCAGGAGAAGCCGGAGCAGGTTTTGCCGTGGTGGCTGAAGAGGTGCGAAATCTTGCCATGCGGGCTGCCGCTGCTGCCAAGGATACGGAAAAGTTGATTGAAGGTATTGTTAAGCAGGTGCATGAGGGTGAGGAAATTGTCCAGCAGACCAATAAAGAATTCGGCCACATGTCGGAAAAGATCGCCAAAGTGGCGACTCTGGTCAGTGAAATAGCCGAGGCCTCCAAGGAACAGGCCATAGGCTTTGGCCAGGTAAGTACAAGCATGACGGAAATTGATCGTGTTACCCAGGATACAGCGGCAAATGCCGAGGAGTCGGCAAGCGCCGCCACCGAGATGCATGCCCAGGCCGTCAACCTCGTCAATCTGGCTGTTGAGTTGCTGGCTCTTGTCAAAGGAAACAAAGGTGAGGCAAAGGAGATGGATTCCGGAAGAAAGACTGCGCAGAGGGTTGCGAGGAAACCGGTTCCGAAGAAGCCCCGAGTCAGGGCCATTGCTGAAAAGTCGGTGGTGTCTGATGATTTTGCGGAATTCTGACCGGACTTCTCAACTGTTGTACTTTTCCTCACAGGAAAGCAGCAGTTCTTTCTGGGCGTCGGCCAGCACGGCCTTGGCCTGCTTGATGTCTTCTCCGATCTGCCCTGCCAGTTCCTTGACCCCGGAGAATTTTTTTTCAGGGCGCAGGAATTTGAGCAGGTTGATCTTGATCGGTTTGCCGTAAATGTCCTGATTGAAGTCAAATATATGGGTTTCGGCTGACAGGTGATCTTCCCCGAATGTGGGATTGTAGCCGATGTTGAGAACCCCGCCGTAACACTTGCCGTCGTAAATGACCTGGGTCACGTAAACTCCATGTCTTGGACAAAGGTCCTCCTCCGAGATATGCAGGTTGGCGGTGGGGAAGCCCAGTTCCGTTCCTCCCCGTTGTTTGCCCCGTTTCACCTCTCCCCTGATCTGGTAGGACCGGCCGAGCAGTTTCTTGACATCACTCATTTTACCCGAACTGACAAGTTCGCGGACCTTGGTGCTGCTGGCAAGCACGCCATCCACATAATAAGGCTCAACCACGGTGACCGGAAAATTCTTCAGCTCCCCCTGTTTTTTCAAAAAGGAAATGTCGCCTTGTCGTCCTTTGCCGAAAGCATAATCATAGCCTACGACGAGTTCATTGAGACCGATTGTCTCAATGAGGACCTGGTCGACAAAGTCTTCCGCACGGGTGGCGGCGAATCCGCTGGTAAAGGGTATAATGACCAGCACGTCAAGTCCTGCAAGTTCAATAAGTTCACGTTTCTGGTCACAGTTGGAGATAAGCTTGATGCCGATGTCCGGTCGTACAACCTTGAGAGGATGCGGGTTGAAGGTGATGGCGACGCTGGTACCTTTATTCTGGTATGACTTGCTCATCACTTCACTGAAAAGCATCTGGTGGCCGAGGTGGACTCCGTCGAAGTTGCCGATGGTGACGAAGGGATTTGCAATTGGTTCGGTTATGTCGGAAAGGTCTGTGTAAATTTTCATAGGCCCATGATAATCACAGAACCGCAATCGCTCAAGGGTGAAAATCATTGGTGCTGTAAAAAGTGTTATATAAAATACTTGACAAGAGAGCTGAAAAGTCGTTAAAAAGATCGCTCATGTCAGCCGAAGTGGCGGAATTGGTAGACGCGCTAGGTTCAGGGTCTAGTGTCTGTATGGATGTGCGAGTTCGAGTCTCGCCTTCGGCACCAGGAAATATCAAGGGGTTATGCTTTAGGGCGTAACCCCTTTTTTTATTGTGCCAATGACATGTATACCGACGCTTGCCTGATTCGTTCGGGTGAAGGTGTGAGGTTCATGCGGGAAAATAATCATGCTGGCCGGCGGAAACATCGAGAGGGCAACCGCAGGAGGAATGGAGGTTGACCGGGAGGTGACTCTTGACTCCCTTGAGCTGCAGGGCTGGGTTGTTCACGATGTGTCCGACGTTGCCTTGATGGCAACGGGGTGGGAGGATTTGGTCTGCTGGGGGGTAATTTTCTTAACAGTTTCAAGATGCGGGTTGATTCAGGCAAGGGAGTGCTTATATTAATTCCTCAACAGCATTTGAGACTAATTTTTTCACGCCCAGGGCGCAAGCCGGAACACGCAGAGTTCTTTTCGCCCTCCCTGGCCGGAAGGATGCAGTAGGATTGACTTTTGTGCCGGAAAATGAAAACTGGGTTTCCCTTGCTCACATAAAAAATTACCAGCAGGCGTATATCTGGTCGCTGGTGCTGCAGTCAGTCAATGTTCCTCATCGCCTGGTCAAAGAGGCCAATCAATGGCTGCTCAGTGTCGATGAGCGGGATAAGTCCTTTGCCGTCGGTCATATTGCCGCCTTTGAGCAGGAAAACAGAAACTGGCCGCCCCGGAAAGAGGAACCTGTCGGATTTTTTTCTTTTCGAGAGAGGCAGCCGCCCACTCTGCTGCTGATGGGATTTCTCCTGATCTTCTACTGGATCACCGGTCCATGGAAGGATGGCAGCCCATGGTTTCAAGCAGGTGCGGTGAATTTTGAGCAGATTGTCAACCACGGCGAGTGGTGGCGCCTGCTCACCGGGCTCACCCTGCATGCGGATCCGGTTCACGTGTTGGGCAATGTCGTCATCGGCGGCATGGTGATCCATTTTCTCTGTAAAATACTGGGCAGCGGGCTGGGCTGGTTTCTTGTGCTTTGCGCCGGGGTTCTCGGCAACAGTTTGAATATTTTTCTGCGGACGGACCAGCATCTGTCCGTGGGTTTTTCCACCGCCGTGTTTGGCGCAATCGGAATTTTGACGGGTCTTGAGCTGAAGAGGCAAGTCCGCCTGAAGGGAATTATCCTGCCCTTGGGCGCAGGGTTCAGTCTGCTTGCCATGCTGGGCAGCAGCGGGGAGCGGACGGACCTGGGCGCCCATTTCTGGGGATTAATTGCCGGGGTGGCCATCGGTTTTCTTGCCGCCTTGTTCCCCGCTTTTCTGAAGTGGAGCAATCCATGGAAGCGTCAGTTCTGGTTTCTGCTGTCGACCCTGTTGCTCGTTATCGGCGGGTGGTGGCTTGCCTTTTCTTGATAAAACTGTTGTAATGGGAAAATATATTGTTCGCAACATCCGGCCGATCAGGTTCGGCCATGCCGGTTAGCAGATAGCTGATAATCTTCAATTTGAAACAGGAATGAAAAATGGCATTAGACGACCAACAACCACCGTGGGGTCAGAAAAAGCGTCCCACATCTCCGGAAGATATTCTTGCCGGGTTTTTGAAGAAAATCAAAGAAAGCTTTGAAAACAGAGGAGAACAAGGCGGAGGAGATGGGGGAGTCCCCCCTTCCCAGGGTTCGGAAACCCCACCCAATATCGGCGGCAGCATCATGAAAATAGTTGTCATTGCGGCAATCATTTTCATCGTCCAGGTGGTCTACTCTTCCTTTTACACCATTGAGCCCGGGGAAAAAGGTGTTGTGCTGCGCCTGGGCAAGTTCAACAAGCTGGCCTCGTCGGGGCTTAATTTCAAGGTGCCCATCATTGACGATGTCGTCAAGGTTGATGTGGAGACGGTGCGTAAACAGGAATTCGGTTTCCGCACCAAGATTCCGGGGCAGAACACGATTTACTCCAAAGAGGGTTTTGATGCGGAATCCCTCATGCTGACCGGGGATAAAAACGTCATCGACGTTGAGTGGATTGTTCAGTACAAGATTTCCGATCCCTTTAATTTCGTATTCAAAGTGGGAAATGTCGATCAGGCGGTGCGTGATATCGGCGAAATGGTCATCCGCCGTATTGTCGGCAACCAGAATTTTGACTATGTTCTGAGTAATCGCGAGATCCTTGAAGCTTCGGTTGCCAAGGATCTGCAGGAAAATCTGAACAAATACGAGAGCGGTGTCAAGATACTTGCCGTCAAGCTCCAGGATATCAATCCGCCGGACCTTGTTAAGCCTGCTTTCAACGAGGTGAATGAAGCGGATCAGGATATGAAGCGTCTGGTCAATGAGGCGGAGCAGACGTACAACAATGTTATTCCCAAGGCACGAGGCAATGCGAAAAAGGTGCTGGAGGAGGCTCACGGTTATGCGATAGAGCGGACCAACCTGGCCAAGGGTGAAACAACTCGTTTTCTTGCCATCCTCGAGGAATACAAAAAAGCCGAGGATGTGACCCGAAAGAGGATGTATCTGGAAACCATGCAGAAAGTGCTGCCGACAGTCACGGATATCTATATCATTGATAAAGAACAGAAGGCAATACTGCCTTTTCTCGATTTGAGTTCCACCCGAAAATCTCCAGGCCTGACAGCTAAGCCGGAGTAAAAAAACAGGAACATCACAAGAGCGTGAACGGTATAAGGGACGTGAGCGAAATGGTGGGAAGATCTCAATTTCGCAACGGACCCAAATAAAATTCTGTAGACGAGCCAAAGGGAGAATCCAGTGAATATTTTCGTACGTTATATTTTAATAGCCCTGGTTGTTGGGGCAGGCATTACCGTCTGGGACGGTTTTTTCATCCTGCCCGAAGGGCAGCAGGCCGTGGTGACCCAGTTCGGCGCCCCGGTCGGGACGCCGGTGACCGAGGCGGGACTCAAGTTCAAAACCCCTTTTATTCAGGATGTTCGATATTTTGAGAAAAGGATCATGATCTGGGATGGCGATCCAAACCAGATTCCCACCAATGACAAAACATTTGTTTATATCGACGCCACCGCCCGCTGGAGGATATCGGACGCGCTGCGGTTTTTGCAGGCGGTGAATAATGTGAACCGGGCTCAGACCCTTCTTGATGATATTCTCGACAGTACCATCAGGGATATGGTCAACAAAAATGATCTGGTGGAAATCATCAGGAGCTCGGATTGGGTGCCTGGCGCGTTTAAGAGTACTGTTGCCGAAGAAGAGGTGGCAAAACCGATCAGGCTCGGTCGTGACAAGATTTCCCAGATGATTTTTGAGGCGGCCTCCAAATTAACCCCTGAATACGGCATTGAGCTGGTGGACGTGATGTTCAAGCGGGTCAATTACATTGACAGCGTGAGGCAGAAGGTCTATGAGCGGATGATTTCCGAGCGCAAGAGGATTGCGGCGGAAAAGAGGTCTCTTGGTGAGGGGCAGAAGGCGGAAATTCTCGGTAAGGTGGAGCGCGAACTGAAATCAATCACCTCCGGGGCCACCCGCCAGGCGGAAGAGATCAAGGGTAAGGCCGATGCGGAAGCGGCCGGGATTTATGCCGACGCCTTTAACAGGGATACGGAGTTTTATGCATTTTCCAAAAGTCTTGATGCCTATCAGAATACCATCGGCAACAATACCCGGCTGATTATTTCCTCGGATTCCGAGTTTTACAGATATTTGAATGATCTGAAGTAAATCAGTTGTCGCTGTTGTCGACATCATCAGGATACGCAGGGCGCTGTCTCTTGGCATCGTATGAGACGCGCCCTTTTTTTTCCAGCGACTCCTGAAAATGGATCAGATCTGCTTCTGTATGCAGTTTCGTTTTGCCGGTGATGGTGAACCTGCAGTTGCAGTTGGTGAGTTGCCCGGCGCACCAGGGGCAGACTTCCACCGGGCAGCCCAGGGTGTGCAGCTCCCCGGTTGCGGCAGAGCAGACCGGGCAGAGGTCCTCATCGGCATAGGCGGGGGTGTATAGGGGAAAGCCGGAAATATTCTCAAATTTTTTTGCGCTTTCCTCCTGATCCCGGTACCCGAAGAAGCTGAGCACCTCACTGTCCCAGATTCCCTCCGCGCTGCTGCCTAAAAAATCCGCCTCCTCCTGGCTCACCATATAGAGATAGTTATCGATCCGGGTGACGGCAGCGATGAGAAATATCCCTTCTTTCCGTGCCAGAATGTGCAACGCGTTGATGGTGTCGTCAAGCCCTTCCGGCAGGTAACTGTAAAAGGAGTGAAAAAGGTTGAGGGCAATGCGGTCGCCATCGTGTTCTTTCAGCATGGCAATAGCCTTCTCCAGATCTTCCGGGGGAACGGCATACTGCATGAGCAGCTCGATTTCTTTGGTCTTTTTGCTTAGCACTTCCCTTCTCCGCGTGTTTTGATCCCCGTGCTGATCGCTTCGATCCATCGCCTGGTTTCCTGTGCAATGTCATCGGCCTGGGTCAGGGCGGTGACAACAGCGATACGTCTCGCGCCTAATGTGGTCAGCCGGTTCACATGGTGAAACTTTATGCCGCCCATTACGGTAAAGGGCAGGTCGGAAAGGGCTGAGAACTCGGTAATAGCCTGTTCGCCGACAAATTTCGTAAGACCCGCTTTGGTCGATGTGGGGAAAAGCGGGCCGATGTTGTAATAACTTGCTCCCCTGGCTTTGGCGGATGCAGCCTGTTCCCGGGTGTTGGCTGACACGCCGATGATCAGGTCAGGTGCCAGTCGCCGTACTTCCTCGGCAGGCAGGTCGCTGTTGCCGAGGTGCACACCGTCGGCATCGACAAGCAGGGCGATATCGACCCGGTTGTTGACAATGAGCAGGGCGCCTGCTTCCTTGGTTTTTTTTCTGAACAGCTGTGCTTTGGCAAATAGCGTGCGGTCATCGGAAAGTTTATCACGCAGCTGCACGATGCGTGACCCTCCGGCAAGCACCCCGTCAAGCCATTCTCCGTCGCTTCGGCCGCAGGCCAATTTTTCGCAGGAGACCGGATAGAGGGTGATCGAGCTGAATTGTGCCTGCCTTTGCTGGTAGATGCTTCCTGGTTGTGTCACTTTGCGGAGATCCTCTCGGGGTTGTGGCTTTGCTCTAACTCTTTGAAATAATATGGATATACATGTTATTGGTTGAAAGTTGCGTGAAATTTCCCTATAATCCCTCTTTTATAATTATTTAAACACCATTCGTCAATCTCTGATACGTGTGTGGAAAAGGACAAGAATATGCTTGATAAGTTTGTCTCTGATAAAAAGGCGCAACTGATACTTGACGGGAAGACGTATACTCTGCCGATTGTTGAGGGCTCCGAAGGCGAAAAAGCCATTGACATAAGGACCTTGCGAGCGGAAACCGGTTATGTGACCATTGATTCCGGTTATATGAATACCGGTTCCTGCTCCAGTGCAATCACCTATCTTGACGGTGAAAAAGGCATTCTGAATTATCGCGGCTATGCCATTGAGGATCTGGCGGAAAACTGCACCTTTGTCGAGGTCGCCTATCTGCTGGTGCATGGCAGCCTTCCAACCCGGCAGGAGCTTGGTAATTTCAGCACTCTGCTGGGGCGTTTTGCCCTGATTCATGAGGATATGATTCATTTCTTTGATCATTTCCCCCCTTATGCGCCGCCCATGTCCATTCTTTCCTCAATGGTCAACTCCCTGTGTAATTTTTATCCGGAAATGGCTGATAATCCCCTGGAAAATATTGATCTCATGAGTGCGCGGCTCATTTCCAAGATCCGCACCATTGCCGCCTTTTCCTATAAGAAGTCCATGGGCCAGCCTCTGGTCTATCCACGCCACGATTATTCCTACTGCGCAAACTTCCTGAACATGATGTTTGATTCCCCGGTGCAGCCTTACGTGGTGAATGATGCGGTGGTTTCCGCCTTGAACAAGCTGCTGATTCTTCATGCCGACCATGAACAGAACTGCTCCACCTCCACCGTGCGACTGGTGGGCAGCGCCAGAGTCAATCTCTATGCCTCAATATCAGCGGGTATCAACGCCCTTTGGGGGCCTCTGCATGGTGGGGCCAATCAGGCGGTGATCGAAATGCTTGAAGAGATCTATGAAAACGGTGACGATTACCAGAAATATATCGAAAAGGCGAAAGACCCCAAGGATCCTTTCCGCCTGGTTGGTTTCGGGCATCGGGTCTATAAGAGCCATGATCCCCGTTCCCGCATCATCAAGAGCGCCTGTGACAAGGTGCTTGAGGCGCTGGGTTTCAAGGGCGACCCTCTGCTTGATATTGCCCGGGAAATTGAAGAGGTGGTTCTGAAGGATGATTACTTTGTTGAGCGGAACCTCTATCCCAATGTGGATTTTTACAGCGGCATCATCTATCGGGCCATCGGCATCCCCAACAACATGTTTACCGTTATGTTCGCCCTGGGCCGTCTGCCGGGATGGATCGCACACTGGACCGAAATGTGGGATGATCCGAACTGGCGTATCGGACGGCCTCGGCAGATTTATACAGGTCCGACACACAGAGCTTTTGTCCCCATAGATGAACGGAAGTAGCTTTTTCCGTCATGGAAGAAAATCGATCCCCGGCAGCCACAACAGCCGGGGATTTTTTTTGAAAAAAAATTAAAGAAAGGTGTCCAGGATTTCGATAAGGATTATGATTGGCTGTATCAGTACTTTATTGGTGTAATTTTGCTGTATTGCCGGAATTTAACAGGAATTTGCTATTATGGCCGGATTGAATGCAATACTTGCCCGGGTCTACTCTCCTTCAGGGTTGACAGGGGATAATTTTCCCGCTGGGGGGCGGATTGCCCCCCAGGTGATTGAAGACGCCACTTCCGGGGATGTTTTTGAGAAGGGCCTTTATTGGAAAAACAGGGGGACCGGCGAAAGTGCTGGTCTGTCGTCTTCCGGATGCCGTTGTGGAAATTGCCTTCAGTGTGCGGCTCGTGTTTATTCTGCCCAGGATCAGCAGCTTGCGACACAAAAAGGAGCCAGCGATAAGGGTGGTACTGCCGAAACAGATCCTGCTGCTGCTGCCGCCCGGTCTGCTGCCGGGCCGGATGGCGACGAGGCTGGGGGGGAAGCGGCAGCAGGGGAAGCCAAGGACCCAACTCAGCCCAAGGGCAGCGATGGCGAGTCCCTTGACCCGGAAGAGGTGGCGTTGCTGATGGAGCTGAAAAAAGCCGATGGAGCGGTCCGGGCCCACGAGCAGGCACACCTTGCCGCAGCAGGAGGTCTTGCCAAGGGAGGGGCCAACTTCGCATATAGAAAGGGTCCTGACGGACGTAATTATGCGGTTGCCGGCGAGGTGTCGATTGATACCTCAAAAGGGAGTACTCCCTCTGAAACCATTTCGCGGATGGACCGGGTCAGGGCGGCGGCTCTTGCACCGGCTGATCCTTCCCCCCAGGACAGGAAGGTGGCGCAGTCCGCATCAATGGTAAAGAGTGAGGCTGTAAATGAGTTGCGCCTGCAAAAAATGGAAGTCGAGTCCGGGGGAAAGGTTGAGGATGATGCCGGAAGCGAAGAAGCTGAAGTCGATCCGGGCCGTTCTTCATCGCCGGAAAACAAGACAGAAGCGGGTTCGGCATCTGCTGCAATAAAGGAAATTGCCGGTTATCGTTCCGTGCCCCAGGGGCAGGGGGCTTTTCATCTGACGGTTTGATCCCGCGTTCCTGTTTGTTGTTTTAGAGGCTTCCGCACATTACCAGATAGTTTTCACATTCACGTCGGTTTATGAATGGACATGGTTCCTTCATGAACCATTGCGTTTTGGGGCACCAGTATCGGTTTTTGAACGGTTCGTTGCATCCGTTTTTGGAAAGCTTTTTTCTTTGGCGGCTGCCGCTTGTCACCGTGTTGTCTCTAACGGAAAATTTCCAGATCTTTGCCATTTTCTTCCCTCCCTGGAAAAAAACTTGCTCTTACCCCTCTCATCGGCAACCTCACCGGATATCTTAACCCCTTGTTGACTATATTTAAGGGGTGTGGTAGAAATCTCGATTGTTTGTTTTTTTTAACTGTCTTCCCGTGCAGAAAACAAAGGATCAAAGAGATGCGTACGGATATAGTCCATATAGGAGCTGGGGAACTGACTTATGAGATTCGTAATATAGTCAGTGTTGGGGAAAAACTGCAGGAACTTGGAATGTCGACTTATTGGGAGAATATCGGTGATCCGGTGGCCAAGGGTGAAAAAATTCCAACCTGGATGAAAGAGATTGTCGCGGGACTGGCGATGGAGGACCACAGCTACGGCTACTGTCCGACCCGGGGTATTTGGGAAACCCGGCAATTCATCGCCGAAGAGACCAATAAGCGCGGCGGCGCTCAGATAACAGCGGATGATATTCTCTTTTTCAATGGCCTTGGTGATGCCATTACGAAAATTTTCGGTTTTCTCCGCCGTACCGCCCGGGTGGTTGTGCCGACCCCGAGCTACACCACCCATTCCTCCGCCGAGGCGGCCCATGCCGGCGACAGACCGGTGACGTACATGCTTGATCCGGAAAACAACTGGTATCCTGACCTTGATGACCTGGAAAAAAGGATTAAATACAATCCGGCTGTTGCCGGCATCCTGATCATCAATCCGGACAATCCGACCGGCGCGGTCTATCCGGAGTCCATTCTGCGCGGCATGGTTGATCTGGCGCGGCGTTATGATTTGTTTGTCATCTGTGACGAGGTGTATCACAATATTGTTTATAACGGTAAGAAGACCGTGCCCATTTCCGACATCGTCGGCGATGTGCCGGCCATTGCCATGCGCGGTGTCTCAAAGGAGATGCCCTGGCCTGGTTCGCGGTGCGGCTGGATTGAGGTTTATAACGGCCATCGTGATCCGATGTTCGAGAGCTATGTGAAGTCGATCCTCAATTCGAAAATGGTGGAGGTCTGTTCGACAACACTTCCCCAGAAAGCCTTGCCTCATATTGTCAGCCATCCGGAGTATGGGAATTATCTTCGCGAGCGGGTGGAACGGTACGAGAAGTATTCCAATATCGCCTATGAGGCGCTGAAGGATCTTGATGGGGTGCTGGTGAATCGCACCAACGGCGCCTTTTACATGAGTGTGGCCTTCCGCGACGGGGCATTGACTCACCGGCAGACGCTTGAAATAGAAAACAGCCAGGTGCAGGCGGAGATAGAAAGACTGGTCGGCCAGCCCGGTGTTTCCCTTGACAAGCGGTTTGTTTATTATCTTCTGGGGGCGACCGGGGTATGCGTTGTGCCTCTTTCGTCTTTCGCCACGCCGATCCAGGGATTCCGCGTTACCCTGCTGGAAAGAAATGAAGAAAAATTTCGCATGATTTTTGAAACCATCGCGGACAGTATCAGAAAGTATCTTGCCTCTTGATGGTCATGGACGTGGGAGCTGATGAAGCTCCCACGTCCCTTCAACGACCTGTTCTCCCTTCAGTTGTATTCTCAGCTTTCGGCCTGCCGATGGAAGTCAGCAGTCTGGGGTCGATGGTTCGCAGCAACTCCATTTTTTTTAACTTTCCGGTGTCAGTTTCACCGTTGATGTTGATGATAATCAGTTGATTTACCCCTCTGCCGTAGCGATTGGCAATGTCGAGCACACTTCCCACCACCGCCAGTCGACCATTGGCGATACGGTCGCTGTAGCGGATCATGGCCTGTGCCACCTGGTAATCGACATTTTTTTCAACCTGTCTGAGTTCCTCTTCCCCCATATTGTCTTCCGTCGCTGTTTTCTGATTTATTAGGGCAGGGTAGAGGTGGTCAAGTTCCTGCCGTATTGTCGGGTCAAGGTACGCATAACCGTCGGCAAAGAAGCGGAGCGCGTCACTGTCGGTGTTTCCGGTAATCAGAAGAATCGGGCTGTGCAGATATTGGATACCATAGTCAAGGGCGGCAAGGGATGACGCGAGCTGGTTGCCCAGATTTCGCACGGAATAGATCTTTTTTTCAGGCCGTGAAATGATGAAATGCGGTTGCACCCTGGCATCGGAATCCGCCAGCCAGGTCAGGTAGGGCGCGGTGTCATCCCTTGGCAGTCCTCCGTTGCCGTATGGCTGTTTGCTCTGGGTTGTGAGGATTTCTTTCAGGATATCAAAAGGAGGGATTCCAGCCCTGTTTTTGAGCAGCGGTTTCATTTCCGCGCACGCCCGGCCGGACACGGCGAGAAGAAGCATGAGTGTCGTAAAGAGAATGATTTTGATTTTTTGCATGGGCGGATTATCTGTTGTTTGTTCAGGCTCAAAGAGGAAAATTTCCGGTTGAAGTCATCAATGCCAATTATTTCTTGTATCAGACTATCAGATACCATTCTTGAAAATCAAGCAAGAGTATAGGGTTCTGGTTGATAGGGAGGGCGTTTGCCGGAATAAGTAGCCAATTATTTTCATTTTTTCGCTTCGCCTCAACAGAATGTAACAATATGGTTTGAAAACTTGACATTGAAAAAGAGCATACTTATTGTTCCCCTCAATGATGTACGGCCTGCCGGACTTGTCGTAGATGAGAGGCGGATTTTTTGACGTACGTTTTTTTGAGTTATATTTCACATGATCTTCAGGATTTCTCAGGGGACACATGAGGCTTTTGGGAGAGTAAAGGAGGAGCTGGTGGCGGAAAAAGAGGAAATCGTCGAGGAAACGCTCGACGCTGAGACGCGCCTTTCAGGGCAAGGAACAGAAGGAAGCGACAACGCCGAAATTTCCGGCGGGGCTGAGCCAGAAGCAGAAGATGAACTGGCCCAGGCCAGGATGCAGGTAAGTGAATTGCAGGATAAGCTGCTTCGTCTTGCCGCGGAATTTGAAAATTACCGGAAGCGCATGGAGCGTGAGCGGGGTATCGCTTTGAAATATGCGGAAGAGTCGATTCTCAAGGAATTACTGCCCTTCATGGATAATCTTGAAAGGGCGATTGAGCAGGGCCGCAAAACGCATAATGCCGATGATTTGCTGGCCGGAGTTGAGTTAACCTGTAAAGGGTTGATGAGTGCCCTGGAAAAATTTTCCGTTGTTCCCCTGAACAGCATCGGACAGCCGTTTGATCCGAATATTCATGAAGCTCTGGCCATGGAAGGAAGCGATGAAGTTGCCCCCAACTGTGTGTTGCGGGAATTCGAAAAAGGATACATGTATAAAGACAGGCTTATCCGCCCGGCAAAGGTTGTCGTGGCGAAAAAAAATGAAACAGCGGGCGCATAGCCGGTGTTGTAAAAATAGATTTTTGGAGAGCTATCATGGGTAAAATTATTGGAATAGACTTGGGTACGACAAATTCATGCGTGGCAGTAATGGAAGGCGGTGAGCCGAAAGTTCTGACCAATGCGGAAGGAAACAGAACAACTCCATCGGTGGTTGCCTTTACCGACAGCGGCGAAAGGCTGGTTGGTCAGGTTGCCAGACGGCAGTCGGTCACCAATCCGGAGCGGACAATCTTTGCCATGAAACGGCTTATCGGGCGCAAATTCAGCGATGCGGAAGTCAAGAAATCAATTGAAGTCAGCCCCTTTAAAATTGTGGAAGGAAAGGGTGATCCTGCCATTGAGGTGGCCGGCAAACAGTATACCCCGGCCGAGCTTTCCGCCATGGTTCTGATCAAAATGAAGCAGACTGCGGAAGAATACCTGGGCGAAGAGGTAACCGACGCGGTTATTACGGTTCCCGCTTATTTTAATGACAGCCAGCGCCAGGCCACCAAGGATGCGGGCCGCATTGCCGGTCTCAATGTGCAGAGGATCATTAATGAGCCGACTGCCGCATCCCTGGCTTACGGACTCGATAAGAAGGGCGAGGAAACCATCGCCGTCTACGATCTTGGCGGAGGCACCTTTGATATTTCCATCCTTGAGATCGGTGACGGTGTTTTTGAGGTGAAATCCACCAACGGCGATACCTTTCTTGGCGGTGAAGATTTCGACATGCGCATCGTCAACTGGTTGGCCGATGAATTCAAGCGTGACCAGGGTATTGATCTGCGCAATGACAAGATGGCTCTGCAGCGTTTAAAGGAAGAGGCGGAAAAGGCCAAGAAGGAACTTTCCACCACCATGGAAACTGACATCAATCTGCCCTTTATCACAGCTGACGCATCAGGCCCCAAGCATATGAATATCAAGATGAGTCGGGCCAAACTCGAGGCGCTGGTTGGCGATCTGGTTGATCGCACTGTGCAGCCCTGCCTGACGGCACTGAAGGATGCCGGGCTTTCTCCGGCAGATATCGACGAAGTGGTTCTGGTTGGCGGTATGACGAGGATGCCCATGGTGCAGCAGAAAGTAAAAGAGATTTTCGGCAAGGAGCCTCATAAAGGTGTTAATCCCGATGAGGTTGTCGCCATCGGCGCTGCCATCCAGGGTGGTGTTCTCAAAGGCGATGTGAAGGATGTTCTGCTGCTTGATGTTACCCCGCTTTCTCTGGGCATCGAAACTCTTGGCGGCGTTACCACCCGTCTTATTGAGAAAAACACCACGGTACCCACCAAGAAGAGCCAGGTGTTTTCCACCGCATCGGACAATCAGCCTGCGGTTTCCATCCACGTTCTCCAGGGTGAACGGGAAATGGCCCAGGGCAACAAGACCATCGGTCGTTTTGAGCTGACCGATATTCCTCCCGCTCCTCGAGGAGTTCCGCAGATTGAAGTTACTTTTGATCTTGACGCCAACGGAATCCTCCATGTGTCGGCCAAGGATCTGGGCACCGGCAAGGAGCAGTCCATCCGGATAACCGCCTCCAGCGGTCTCTCCGAGGCTGAGATCGAAAAGATGAAGCGCGACGCGGAAGCCCATGCCGAAGAGGACAAGAAGCGCAAGACGCTTGTTGAGGCGAAAAATAACGGGGATTCACTGATCTATGCCACTGAAAAGAGTTTGAAGGATGTCGGTGACAAGGCTGATGCCGACACCAAGGCAAAGGTTCAAGCCGGCATTGACAAGGTGAAAAAGGCCCTTGAGGGCGAAGATGTTGACGCCATCAAGGCGGCCACCGAGGAGTTGACCCAGGCATCCCATAAGCTTGCCGAGATCATGTATTCCCAGGCGTCAAAAGGCCAGCCGGGTGGTGGTGATGCTGGTGGCGGTTCAGCCGGAGGAGCTGGTGGAGCCGCAGGCGGCAAGAAAGACGACGACGATGTTGTTGATGCCGACTTCGAAGAGGTGAAATAACTTCTGCCGACTCATTGCAGATGGTTAAAAAAAGGGAGCAATTTTGCTCCCTTTTTTTATTGTCCTTCTTGATCATGATGGGTATAAACAGAGGTCGCAGGTTTCTGGTCCACAGTCGTTTACCTTACAGTTGAAAGCACAGAGAAAACATCTATTTGTAATGATATGAAAATTCTTTCCGGTATCCAGCCTTCTGGAAAACTCCATATAGGTAATTATTTCGGCATGATGAAGCCCATGATCAGCAACATGGATCGTGGCGAGCTTTATGCCTTTATCGTCAATCTGCACGCCCTGACCTCGGTCCATGACCCCAAGGCCATTGTTCGTGATACCATGGAAGCTGCAGCCGACTTTCTGGCCCTCGGGCTTGACCCTGACAGGTGTATTTTCTGGGTCCAGTCGGATGTGCCGGAGGTGACGGAGTTGACCTGGATTCTCTCCACCTTGACCCCCCTTGGGCTCCTGGAACGCTGTCATTCTTATAAAGACAAGGTGGCCAAGGGAATTGCCGCAAGCCACGGGCTTTTTTCCTACCCTGTGCTCATGGCGGCGGATATCCTCCTTTATCAGGCGGATCTTGTCCCTGTGGGCAAAGACCAGAAGCAGCATCTGGAGGTTGCCCGTGATATTGCCATCAAATTTAATAATAGCTTTGGCGAAACATTTGTGATTCCGGAACCGGCAATCGACGATGATATGGCAACCGTGCCCGGAGTTGACGGTCAGAAGATGTCAAAATCATACGGTAACACCATCGGCATTTTTCTTGATCAGAAAACCTTGAAGAAAAGCGTCATGTCCATTGTCACGGATTCCGCTCCTGTTGATGAGCCGAAGGATCCGGACAAATGTAATCTGTATAATATTTTCAAGCTCTTTGCCCCGGCTGATCGATTGAAAGAAGTGCATGAGCTTTATGTCAATGGCGGCGCGGCCTATGGCTATCTGAAGCTTGAGCTGGTGGATATCCTCTGGGAGTACTTCCGCCCTGCCCGGGAAAAAAGAGAAAAGCTTGTTGCCGACCACGGCTATCTGCGCGCTTTACTTGCCAAGGGGGCTGAGAAAGCCCGCGAGAAAGCCTTTCCCACTCTTGAGCTCGTACGGGAGAAGGTTGGGCTCAAATATTGATGGTATCGTAAATAATTCACGTTGCCTGATTCATCTTCTGCTCTGGGGGGAAATTTTTTCCCTCCAGGCTTCCCTTTCTCCATTTTTTGTCCTTTGTCTCCCCTCTCGCTGTTTTTTTCTTTCAATGTTAAAGAGTTGAGCCGGAAGTGCCGATATATGTGTTAGAAATTTGACGCAAAGGTGACGTGTCTGTTGCCGGCATAGTCTCGTGGCCTCCTGGTCGGCAAAATTTTCCTGGTCGGAAAATCTTCAGTGCACACCTTACTGGACAAAAAAACCTATTGTTTTTAGTTTGTTATAAATTGATTGCTTTTTTGTGTGGGCGCTTCTTTGTTTTGGCATGAAAATAGCTAATGAAAACAGGCAAAGAGTGCTTCCATTAAAAAAGGAGTAATGTATGAGTGAATCAGTCTCGATAAGCTCAACCGAAGAATATGTTCCGGAAATATGCCAGATTGACATGCCGGCCCTTATGGCCGAGCTTGACCAGTTTCGGAAGAAAACGGCTCGGCTTGCCCAGTTGAATGAACTGCATGGACGTCTTGCAGGTGCTGTGGACCTGCCATCCATGATTGAGTCTTTCTCTATCTGGCTTATGCCGTTAGTCGAGCATGATCTCGTTGCCTATCATAATGCTGAGAGAAAGCGCAGTTATATGTACAGCTCTTCCCATGGACCAGAGCGGCAGCGCATTTTTGAACTGGCCGAGAAGCTTTTTATTTCGCGTCTCGAGAATGGCGGGCATGGCTGGTACGAAGAGGATTTTTATGTGCAGAACTGGCACCTTGGTTCGATAGATTCCAGTGGATTGGTGCTGGTATTGCGTCAGGCACGGGTGCTTGATGCCGAAGAGGCTACCCTGATCAACGAGGCTTTGTCTGTTTTGCGGGAGCCCCTGCAACGGGCTTTGGATTATGAAGACCTTTTCGAGATTGCCCGCCGTGATACTCTGACAGGGCTTGCCAATCGAAGAGTTTTTGAAGAGAGAATAGGCGCTCTCATGGATAGCAGCAGGCGTCATGATCATCCCCTGACCATTGTCTGTATGGACCTCGACCGCTTCAAGCTGGTGAATGACAATCTCGGTCATGCGGAAGGTGACCGGGTATTGAAGAAAGTTGCTTCCACCTTCAGCAGCATGGTGAGGAGCAGCGATCTGCTTGTGCGCATGGGTGGTGATGAGTTTGTTCTGGTTCTCCCGGACACGCCGCTTGATGCCGCCAGGATTTTAGCTGAAAGACTGTGCAGTGCCATTGACAACCTGGAAATTAATGCCGCCCCGGGACAACGGCTTGGAGTCAGTATTGGTCTCAGTCAGTGGGAGCCGGACTTGACTAAGGATGAATGGCTGCAGTTGACGGATGAGTTGCTTTATCAGGCCAAGAACAATGGCCGCAGCCGGGTCTGCTCTTTATGACATCATGAAATAAATAGGACATAATTGTTGTTCCAAAATTAAGGGGAAATGTTTTCGTTGAATACGGAAACATTTCCCCTTATCATTTATAAAGACACTTAGTCAAAAAACGTGACATTAACCGGCAGGGAGAAAAATGGAAAAATTCCGTATTAAGATCGTCAATAAGATTGCTTTTGAGGGACTTGCCCTTATGGATGAACACTATCTTGTTTCACCGGAAGAAAAAGATCCACATGGCCTTATTGTCAGAAGCAGCAAGGTTGATACGGACCGGTTCCCCTCCCTTCTTGCCGTTGCCAGGGCAGGCGCGGGGGTCAATAATATTACAGTTGACCGGGCCACGGAAAGGGGAATCTGCGTTTTTAATACACCGGGCGCTAACGCCAACGCGGTTGCTGAGCTGGTTTTTGTCATGGCGGGTATCGGCGCGCGCAACATCCATCATGGCATAGAATTTTGCCGGGGATTGGCGTCTCTTCCGAATGAGGAGCTGGCAAAAGAGGTGGAGGCCAAGAAATCCGCCTTCCGGGGTTTTGAGTTGGCCGGCAAGACATTGGGGGTGCTCGGTCTGGGGCAGATCGGTGTCAGGGTTGCCAATGGCGGGGCTCAGCGGCAGATGCGCACCATTGGTTTTGATCCGAGTCCGACCCTTGCCAATATTCATATGCTGTCGCCTGATGTCATTCTGTCGCGCTCTCTCCATGAGGTCGTGGAAAAGGCCAACATCCTTTCCCTGCACATGCCTTTCAATGATAAGACAAAGGGTTTTGTCAACAAGACGTTACTATCCCGTCTGCCGGATGGCGCCATGCTGATCAATTATGCAAGGGGCGGGGTGGTGGTTGATGAGGATGTGCGGATGGCGCTTGATTCAGGCCGGCTCTCCTGCTACATCACCGATTTTCCATCTGCCGCGCTCATCGGGCATCCGAAGGTGATCACCTCACCTCACCTGGGAGCCAGCACAGAGGAATCGGAAGAGCATTGCGCCACCATGGCGGTCAATGAGCTGAAATCTTATCTTGAGCGAGGATCCGTCACCCACAGTGTCAATTTTCCAAACATTGAATCGATTCCCGGCGATGCGGTTCATTCCCGGCTTATCATGATAAACCGTGACAAGCCCGGCATGATCGGTTTTGCATCGCAGACCATCGGTGCCCATGGGATCAATATCGCGAGTTACCTGAACGAAAGCAACGGCCGCATCGGCTATAATATCATCGACCTTGAGAGCGCTGTTCCGGCCGAGGTTATCAAGTTGATCGAGGCCCATTCCGACGTGATCCGCACCAGGGTCATTGCTCTGCGCTGATTTCCCGAAACCACTTCTTCGCCACAGGGGTGACGGAGTTTCATTCCAGGGTATCCCGCCCCGCTCCCCCCTCCTTGTCCTCACTTCTTCACCACAAGAAAGACCTTGATTTTATTTTGTCACCGGCATTTCCTTTTGTGATCGTTTTGTCATGCCGCCGGTGAGAATGGTCAATTGGTTTTCCGGGTACCCAATTTTCATCGAGACAATCTAACAGGAGTTTAACCGCTACGGCTATTTCGAAGCGTAAAAATTTCGCAAAAACAACATATTAGCTGGCGACATTTTGTAAGACCCCATTGGCCACTTTGAAGCCAAACGCCTTCAGGATGTCCGCTTGTTTCTTTGTTGGCT
>JAZDEG010000026.1:0-47859 GCA_043809085.1 Pseudomonadota bacterium
AAAATAACAATAGAAATGAGCTGAATAAGCCAAATTGCTGAAGCTCGGAATCCGGATTGACAGATACCGGGATATTCTCGGAATTGGGTTCAATGCGACATGGCGGGTATCGCAAAAACGGCTTTTTCTACAGGCTCGTTAACCCCCAAAAGCTTTATACGCTTTTTCACTAATCTCTTTGGCAAAGTGGTACTGAAATAGTACCATAATTATATGCCTAGGAAAATTCGTCAATTAATAAAAGAACTTGAGAAAGCTGGCTTTACCAATCGTGGAGGGAAAGGAAGCCATCGCAACTTTTTGCATGACAAAGGTATTGCCCTCACTATTTCTGGCAAACTTGGTGATGATGCAAAACCATATCAAGAAAAATAGTTCTGCAAAAAATCGAGGAGGCCAAGTAATGAAAGAGCGTGATCGTTATTTAAAAATTGTTGAGTGGTCAGAAGAAGACAAATGTTATGTGGGCACAGTTCCGGGCTGGGTTGGTACATGTTGCCATGGTGATAATGAAGAAAAAGTTTACCACGAGCTCTGCCAAATAGTTGACGACTGGATAGAAATTTACAAAAAAGATGGCAAGCCATTACCTTCAGCAACAGTCGGCAAAAAGTATTCAGGTAAATTTCAACTTCGCGCGGGGAGTGAACTTCATCATGCCCTTGCCATAAAGGCATTGCAGGCAGGAGAAAGCCTAAATAATTTTTGTTTAAAAGTTCTGAAACAGTCAGTCACTTCCGGGGGCTCCAGGGGTTAACCAATCACTGCAGCGGACTGGAAGAAGCGTGGCGGCGCTGTCGCGGCAAGTCCGGTGGGCCGCTGATGGTGCAGGTCGTTATGCCTCCTGCATCAAAAAATAACTTGTTTGGACAATATAGTGTACGGTATAATGTACTATAAAAACAATAATGAGGTGCATTATGCAAAGACTGAAAATTGACCAAGACATTCGTCCTCTGTCAGAATTCCGAACGGGAATTGCTTCTTTTTTAAAACAAGTTCATGATACAAAAAGGCCTTTAGTCATTACCCAGCATGGTAAAGGGGTCGCCGTACTACTTGATGTTGCAGAATATGAAGCTATGCAAGAAAAAATTGAATTATTAGAGGACGTACAAATTTCCATAGCCCAAATTGATGCAGGGGCTGGCATTGAACATAATAAAGCTAAAGCATCAATTTTAGGGCGCATTGGAAAATGAAAATCTTATGGTCCTCTCTTGCAGTAGATAGAACAACAGAAATTGCAGAATATATCACTCAAGACAACCCTGCGACTGCTGCAAAATGGGTTGAAGTCTTGTTTGGTAAGGTTCAACTGCTAAAATCCTCGCCAAGGAGTGGTTGGATAGTTCCAGAAACCCAAAGAGACGATATTCGGGAATTGATCTATGGGAATTATAGAATCATTTACAGAATAGAAAAAAACAAAATATCTATACTTACTGTGCGTCATAGCAAGCAAATTCTGCCAGTAGAAGAAATACAGGCATAACGAACAAGGGTGAACAAGGTTAGATTGTGAGTGCGCAGCGAGCCACAATCTGAACCATGCAATTAACGCTGACAGCAAGAGTCTAGTTAAATCAACATAAAAAAATTCCGTGTTTACCTGGCTTGGCCCATTGCCAGTAATCTTGCTGCAGGTTACCAGCAACGCGGAAGCTGTGGAAAAAGGTAAAATAAAAGCGTATGCGGAATCAGATTTTGTGGGGTAAGCGTGGTGAACGTCCAGCGGCGGTAAGCGCGGGGCGTGAGTCTCAGTGCAGGGCCAAGGCGACAACCTCTCCGACATCGTCGGTGGTGATGATTTTCAGATCCAGTAATACGTCATCCGGGATTTCAACCAGATCGCTTTTGTTGGCGAGCGGCAGGATGACGGTTTTCATCCCCGCCCGCCGGGCGGCAAGGATTTTATCCCGGATGCCGCCCACCGGCAGTATACGGCCGCTTAACGTCAGCTCTCCTGTCAGGGCGACGTCTCTTCTGACGGGTCGTTTGGTCACCAGGGAAAGGAGGGCGATGGCGATGGTCAGTCCGGCCGACGGCCCGTCCTTGGGGACTGCTCCGGCAGGCACATGAATATGGATATCGTGGCCTTCGAAAAAATCCTCATCAATCTGAAAATACGGGGCGTTACTGCGGATATAGCTGAGAGCCGCCTGGGCTGACTCCTTCATGACATTGCCGAGGGAGCCGGTGAGGATGAGATTTTCTTTTCCCTTCATAATGGTTGCTTCGATAAATAAAATCCTCCCTCCCGCTTCAGTCAGGGCAAGGCCGGTGGCAACACCGATTCGTTCCGTGGCATCTGCGCTTTCAAAGAAGAATTTCCGCGGGCCGAGATATTTCTCCACCAGCTCGGCCGTGATTTCAATGACCTTTTTCTCCCCGTTGCTGCTTAAAATTTCCCGGGCCGTTTTTCTGCAGATGGATGCAATCTGTCTTTTGATGTTGCGCAGGCCCGCTTCCTGTGTATATTCCCGCACGATCTTGCGCACCGCATCCGGGGTAAAAACCAGTGATCTGGACGACAGACCAGCCTCCTCGATTTCCTTGGGAAGCAGATAACTGAATGCGATTTGTTCCTTTTCTTCCTCGGTGTAGCCGGAAAAATGAAGGAGTTCCAGCCGGTCAAGGAGAGGTGCGGGAATGGGGTCAGTGGTGTTCGCAGTGGCAATAAACATGACCCTGGAGAGGTCAAAGGGCAGGTCAAGGTAATTATCGATAAAATGGGTGTTCTGGTTGTGGTCGAGCACCTCAAGCAGGGCAGAGGCTGGATCTCCCTTGAAATCCTGCCCTATCTTGTCGATTTCGTCGAGCATGACAAGGGGATTTTTTGTTCCGGACCGCCGGATTTCCTGGATAATCCGACCAGGAAGTGCGCCGACATAGCTGCGGCGGTGGCCACGGATCTCCGCTTCATCCTTCATGCCGGCCAGGGAAATGCGGATAAATTGCCGGCCGAGGCATTTGGCGATGGATTTCTGCAGAGATGTTTTGCCTGTTCCCGGCGGGCCGACGAAACAGAGAATCGGCCCCTTGGCGCCAAGCTGTTTTTTCTTGTTAGCCAGTGCGCCCTTGAGGGTTGTCCGCAGTTCATCAAGCTGCAGCGGCTTGGAAAGGAAGTGAAAGGAGCCTTTTTTCATCGCCTCAACCGCCGTCGGAGTCGTCGCATAGCCGGTGACGATAATGACCTCGGTTTGCGGATGCCGGGCCTTGACTTTTTCCAGCACTTCCATGCCGTCCACCCCCGGCATCTTTAAATCGGTGACAACCAGGTCAAAGCGTTTTTTTTGCAGCTCTTCCAGCGCTTCAGCTCCGCTGGCGGCGGTGTCGACAACATATCCGTCTTTCGTCAGAACATGTTTCATGTTCGCGCGGGCGATTTCGTCATCATCGACAAGAAGAACCGTATGTGGTGAAGAGAGTTTAAGGATGCGAACGGCAAGGTATTCCATGATGCGTTCTTTCACATCATGCAGGCCGTAATGATCTTCGTCGAGGATTTTCTGGGCGTGGTTGATATCAAGATTGTCATCGGAAAAGGTATTCCACGGCAAGCTGATCAGGTATTCGAGATAATTGACGCCAATGGTATACTCGGTTGCGGCGCTGTTCGTCTTTTCGAGTTTTTCTATTTCCTTCAGGGCCGCCTTTTCGACAAGAGGCGACATTGCCGCATGCAGAATAGCCTCACGCAACTTATCAATCTCAGGAGTGGCGCACTCGCATTCCTCCTGTTCCGTTCCCTGCCATTTTGTAAACAACCCCATACCCGGTCCTCAGTCGCCATAATTCGTTTCGGCAATTCCACCCTGCTTTCTTTCTGATCTACATTACTTTTTCGCAAAAGCCAAAGGGTTTTGCTATTCTTTTGCAGTGGGGGTGATGCATATTGCAACAACGGTATTTGGAAAGTGCAACAATTCATAATGTCCTGTTTTTGAAGGGAATGTTTGTTTGATGTCATGGGCGTGTTTCATATCGCAACAATGTGGTGGCGAGCGGTATTTTGCAGAGAAACTCAATAAAAATATATAATATTAGTGTGTTGCGGCCTTTTTTTTAAAGTGGCACGGTGGTTGCAATCTTAGTGAGTCAAGCATGGTGATCAGCAAAAGAACAAACCAAAATCTTGAGGAGGAAGAAATATGGCTACAAAGACAAAATACTCATACCTGGACAGAATAATGACGGCAGTCACCTTTGCCGAGGCGGGGGAATACCAAACAGCGAAAAGCCTTCTTGGGGATGAAACCCGCAAAGAGCAGCGACCTGAAGCACGGAAGGAAAATCGGCCGTCAATAGGTCTGTAATACAGAAACAAAATTTTATTTCTCACTTGTAATCATTTATTGGAGGAAAAAGTCATGGCAAAAGAAGAAAAACGTCTTAACGCTTGGGATAGACTCATGATGGCAGTCACCTTTGCCGAGGCGGGTGAGCATGAAACCGCAAAAAATATCATTGATCCGGTTGTTGAGAAAGACAAACGTCCTGAAAAAAGAAATGATGCAAACCGGCCTGAGCTGAGAGTTTGATTCCGGCATACGGCCTGAAAACGTACAAAAAAGTATGAAAAAACAAAGAGTAAGTCAGATTGGAGGAAACAATGGCATTCTTCGGATTATTTAAGAAAAATGAGAAAGACCTTGAGGTACTGCTGAAAAAGCGGGAAAAAAATCCCTTGCAGAATGCAGCAGTTGCCGCAGCATTTGCCGAGGCCGGTGAACATGCAACCGCCCGCTCCATGATCGAGCGGCCCAAGGGAAATCGAAAAATTCTTGTCATAGGCCGTGAAAGCAGCTTTTCTCCAAGACTGGTTGAATATGCTCTGGAGATGGCCAAGCGCCTTGACTTTGAAATTCTGGCTTTGAATGTGACGGAAGCGCCACTTCGTATGGCACAAGAAAAGAGAGAAGAGGCAACGGAATTTTTTCGTAAAGACTGCGTTTGCAATGTCGCTTGCATGATGGAGCAGGCGCAAAACGCGGGGATAGAGTTCAGTCATCTGCTGGAAATCGGTCTTCAGGATGAGGTCGTGGAAAAGTTGCATGCTGAATATCCGGGAATGCGCTATGTGCTGACCGAGCCGGACCAGGAAGTTGCAGATATGGTGAAGGGAAATGTTTCCATCCCCGTATTTGACCTGGGAAGCTATCATGGCTTGACGGCATAAAAAATACAGCGAGAAATCCTGCACAAGGGAATAAATTACTAGTATCCTGCGGCTTTACGGAAGATATTGTTCCCCTGTGATCGTTTGCAAATTAAATATATAACGTGAGGTGAACAGGATTCCTGTCTTCCCTCATCAACTTTGCGCATCACACCCCGGTGGAGAAATTTTTCTCCACCGGGGTGTAGTGTTGTGTGCAGTATCGAAGGAGAGTACATGACGCCAGAAATAATCCTTGTCATGGCTGTGCTGGGCGTAGCCATTCTTATGTTTATTTTCGAATGGGTCCGGGTGGATGTAGTTGGTATCATCATGATGGTCATATTGCCGCTGCTTGGTCTTGTCACCCCGAAGGAGGCCATCAGTGGTCTTTCCAGTAATGCGGTCGTTTCCATTATTGCGGTTATTATCATAGGAGCCGGGCTTGATAAAACGGGCGCCATGAATTCCCTTGCCCGTCTTATCCTGAAATTTGCCGGGAAAAGTGAAAGCCGTATTGTGACGCTCATCGCTTCCACTGTTGCCTTTATTTCAAGTTTTATGCAGAATATCGGCGCGGCGGCGCTTTTCATGCCGGCGGCTCGGCGGATAGGCCGCCAGACAGGCATCCCGGTTTCCCGCATCCTGATCCCCATGGGTTATTGCGCCATCATCGGCGGCTGTATCACCCTGATCGGATCAAGCCCGCTGATTCTGCTCAACGACATCATGAAAATTTCCAATCCCGATGTGGAGCCTTTCGGCCTTTTTTCCGTGACTCCCATCGGTCTTGCGCTTACCGTGTCCGCGCTCCTTTATTTTATCGTGTTTGGAAAATTTGTTCTGCCGAGTTCCCAGGGCGAGGACACCGGAGGGCCAATGTCCGCGGTTTTGAAAAATACCTATCGCGACATGGGCACCCTTTTTGAGCTGCATGTGCCGGAGAGTTATTCCGGACCCAGATCCCTTGCCGATCTTTCCATCCGCCCCCACTACTTTACAACCGTTGTTGCCGTGTCGCGTACTGAACTGAAGCAGAAAAATTTCGCCCCCAAGCGGGACAGCGAAATTATGCCGGGTGACGATATTGCCGTGGTGGGAACCCGTGAGTTCGTCGAAAGACTGGCGCAAAATTTCGGCTGGACCCTGCGTTCGGAACTGGCCACCTTTGCCGAAGACCTGTCACCAAATAATGCCGGTATCCTTGAAGCGATTATCACCCCGAGATCGGAGCTGGCGAGAAGAACAATGCGCAGCTTCGAATTCCGCAAGCGCTATCAGGTCAATCCTTTAGCGATCTTTCGGGGCAACAAGGTTTTTGTCGCCGGGATCTCCGATATTGTTCTCCAGCCCGGTGATGCAATTCTGATGCAGGGGCGCTGGGAAAAATTTCATGTGCTCAAGGATAAACCTGATCTGGTTTTTACCGAAGAGGTGCAGGGGGAAATTATCAGGACGGACAAGCTGAAGTTTGCCGTGGGCTGGCTGCTGATCTCGCTTGTCATGATTCTCGGCTTTCATGTCCAGCTTTCCATCGCGCTCCTTGCCGGAGCCCTGGGCATGATCCTCACCGGGGTCATGAGTATCGACGAAGCGTATAATTCAGTGGACTGGATGACGGTTTTTCTACTGGGTGGGCTTATTCCGCTGGGAATTGCCTTTGAAAAAACAGGTGCGGCGAAATTCATCGCCGAAACCATCATGACGACCATAGGCACGGTTTCGCCTATCGTCCTGCTCACGGTGATCGGACTTCTCACCTCTTTTTTCACCCTGGTTGCCTCAAACGTCGGCGCCACCGTCCTCATGGTGCCCCTTGCCATGAACATGGCCGTTTCAGCCGGGGCGGATCCCCGCATGGCGGCGCTTGTCGTGGCCATTGCCTGCTCCAACACATTCGTCCTGCCGACCCATCAGGTCAACGCGCTCATTATGCGGCCGGGAGGGTATCGCACGGCTGATTACTTCCGGGCCGGCTCCGGCATGACGGTTCTTTATCTGATTGTCATGATGGCTGTTATCTACTTCTTCTACGGCATTACCGTATAAGGAAGTGGCGGTTAGAATGATGTTGTGTCAATAAAAAACGCGATGCTGTTTTATCAACGGCAGCGCGTTTTTTATTGACAACGGGAAGAAAAAAACAGGTTTCAGATTTCCTCCAGCATGGCTCTCAGTTCACTCAAGCGATATGGTTTGGTGATGGAACCGGAAAAACCATACTCTTGATGATTCACCATTATTTCGTGTCCGCCATAGCCGCTTGTGATAATTCCCTTGGCCTCCGCATCGAGATTGAGTAACGCGCGCATCACCTCTTCCCCTCCGGCATCCCCCGGCAGAATCAAATCAAGCAGCGCTGCGTCAAAAGGATCCTCTCCTTTTAGCGCTTCCTTATAAAGACGCAGAGTCTTTTTGGAGGAATTCGCGGTTTTCACCCGGTGTCCCAGGTGGGTGAGATATCGCTCCAGCAGTTCGAGATTGTCAAGATTGTCATCCATGACCAAAAAATTCTTTTGTTTCGATTGATTCTCAATTCGGGTGAAAGACGTCTCTTCAAGCACTTCCTGGGCCTGACGGGAGTCGGCCGTGGGCAGATAGATTGTGAATTTTGTTCCCTTTCCTTTTTCAGATTCAACGGTTATGTGGCCATCATGTTTTGTGATGACACTGTAGGAGATGGCAAGCCCGAGTCCGCTGCCCTTTGGTTTCGTGGTAAAATTCGGATCAAAGATTTTATGCAGATATTTTTTCGGAATACCTGTGCCCGTATCCTCCACCTCGATACAGTTGTATTTACCGGCATGAAGGGGAAGATCACTGTCCTCGGTAATGGCAACCTGACGTAATCTGAAAAAGATTTCTCCTCCTTCCGGCATGGCTTGAATGGCATTGACCGTCAGGTTGCTGAAAATCTGGTTCAACTGGTCGATATTAGCGTGAACCGGCAGCGTGTCGGTTTCGAAATGAAATTTTGTCGTCACCCCGGAATTTAATGTGTAAAAGGAAACGGATTCGGCTATCAGTTTGGCAAGATCGACTGTTTCTTTTTTCGGCGCCTCTTCGCGGGAAAACAAGAGGAGCTGGCGCGAGAGCTTCTTGGCCGCAACCGCCGCCCTTTCCGCCTTTTGCAGGGCGATGGTCTGCTCCTGGCTTTTTATTTCCTGGCGGAGAGAAATGGTGATGCCGCCGAGGATGACGGTGAGGAGATTGTTGAAATCGTGCCCAAGGCCTGCGGCAAGAATTCTCGTTGCCCGGACCGACTCTTCGTTGGTCGACTCGCAGAGGCCCTGTAATATTATTTCCGAGGCGAAATTGAAAACAGCTTCCTCTGAAAAAACCCCGTAAAACTCATCCCCTTTGAAGACCGGCAGGGCGGAATGTCCCGACTCTTTCAATGTCAACATGGCCTGGCTGAGGTCATCGTCAAAGTTGATTTTCGGTTTGTCCTCAACGCAGTCAATAATCAGTTTGTGAGGCCTGCGCAGATAATCCGCAACAGTAACGATGCCCTGAAATCCCTCCGTGTCCATGACAACGAAGAATTTCTCCGAAGCCAATCGTTCTTGTAAATCCCGCGTTCCGGTAAAAGGCGAAATTTCTGGAAACGAGGTGACAACAAGGTCGCCTGCCTTCATCATGTCAAAGCCCCCTTTATGTTTTTGTGGGAGAGCAGAATATTGATATCCACCTTGATTGCCTCCTCATCGGAGACATAGGGGTAGACATATTTCTCCAGAATCGCCAGAAGATTTTTTGCCGGAATCTTGAGAAGAATTTTTTTGGAAACAAAAACCACACCGACCAGGCTGTGATTTTCCTCCTTGATGCACTCGAATTCATCCGGCGCGATGAATTTGAAAGCCTGGGTTACTCCATTCGTGCCTTGCGGGAATTTTCGGCCAAGGACAAGAATGTCGGTGACGGGAGGGAGATTCACGCTTTCAAACGACAGCGAGATGTTGAATTCAGGGTTAACAACGGTTTCCATATCCCTTCTCCTTGATAAAGTACGATTCCGTATGGGTTACAGAATGAATTGAGCATGATTCCATGCGGGAAAATTCTATTCGTGGGCAGATGCTTATTTCCGCAGACGTTGATGCGAATGGAACAACTCCTTCCATGTTATCATTTTATTTTACTTGGATCATATTTTTTTTGCATAGTCAAATTCAGGCAGGAGTTTGCCGGCTTATCCTTATTTTAACCGACATAACAACGCAATTCCAGTATGTTAAGGCTGTAATTCTTGTAAGATTCCATTTTTGATATCCCATCCAAAAACGCCTAAAATATGCGCTTGGATTTCATCTTGATTTTGCACTATAAAAATTGTCCGGGCGAGAAGATTCGAACCTCCGTTGAAAATCGAAAGAGTTTTTCTTTGTAACTATTTTCTCCTTTGGTGTTTCGGCAGCTTGTCCACCAGGATGGAAAAGGCTAGATTTCTTTCTTTTGACATTCGTTTGAGCCGATGATAGAGTCCAGTCCTGTCCGACAATAGGGATTTGAAGAGAGATTTCGGCTACGCGACCGAAGATCGAATTACGTGGACCTGGGAGGTCCGGAAAGTATGAAAAACAGAACTGTCTCCTTTTTCCTGATTGCGTTGTTGGCCCTCTTCGCATTCGTCGGGGTGGCGCGCCCGGATGAAATCATGGCCCCCCAGGGCGATCCCACTGCAGATCAGGCCCAGACCAAGCTGCAGGTACTGCAATCCTTGAATCAAATTGCAATCTCCTTGACCCATATCATCTCATATAACGATAAAGTGGTCCTTGATCAGGAATATAATACCATCATCAATAATCTCAATTTGAGCAGGATCCCCGACGCAGAAATTATCTCGTTGCTCCAAGAGCTTATGGACCTGCTCGCCAGTTCTAAAATTCAGGACCATGATCGGTCCTATCTGGCGCGGAGCTACGAGCGGGACGTCGAAAACGAGCTCGAAAGAAATGCGGCATCCCGCATCTTCGACCCCGCCGGGTTCATCACGAATCCGTATACCGGCATCTTGATAGCGGTGGTCAACGCCGGTTCCTTTTATTTCAATTACCGTTTTAAAATCGAGGATTACAAGAAAGAGCGCGAAAAGAAGGCATGGGAAATCGATGAGAAGACCTTGCTGGGGCTCAATAATTTCTACAAAAAATTGCTTAAATCCTCCTGGGAGTTGATGCGCCAGTATAATTTGCCGGATGAATGGCGCTTGAATGAAAACCAACTCTCCGATTATACAGCTATTTTGAAAGAGTCCAACATTGAGTTGCGGTATCGCAAATTGGAGCGGATTGAAAACAGCTTCCAGAAATTTCCTCCCTACTGGTACTACCGGGGCCAAGCCGCCCAGGAAATGGGCAACAAACAGGAGGCGTTACGCTGTTTTAATCAATTCCAGCAGATTCATCAGGGCCTCTTCCGAAAGGATCCCTACGCGGCATCCACCGCCATGCGCAAGTCCATGTTGATGGAGGGGCAGGCGACACCGGATCAGCTCAGAAGCGACCTGAAAATCATTGTGGACAACTCGGATGATGCGGACTGGGGGAACATCCTTTTTGCCGCCCTTCAATATGCCCGCATCGGCGATGTGGACAATGCCGCCCAGCTGATTATGAGAAATTTGGACAACGGGCACATGGCCTTTATTGAAAATCCTGAGATGGTCCATACCGTGGGTCCGGCTTTGCTGCTCAATTCTCGTCCGGACGTATTCAATCGTATCATGGACACGGTGATGGAGAACGACAAAATCAAAAATTACGATGTTCTGTGGCTTTACGGGCAAATTCGTAATCGCGATATTTTAAAGCGGATCAAGCCCGAATTCGACCGGATCCTTTTGGTCACATCGAATAAATCGTTGCTGAATCCTCTCAACCTCTTTAAAGGCGACAACCTCACCTTGTTCCTGCCCACCCGGTGGATGGCGGACAACCTGACGATCCGGCTGCACCTTGCCACCGAGAATGAGACCCGCGAGTTTCGCCCCTCCGAAATGGGTCCGTTGCCGAATTTCCCGGAGATAACCGTGCTGACCTTTGCCGACGTTTTGTCGGTAAAAACATACATCAAGAAAAAACGGACTGCCCAAATCGCCATTGACCTTGTCCGGGAAAAGCTTGCAGAGGATAAAACGGATCAGGATGCTTACTCTATCGAGATGATTTTCACCACCACCATAGTGCCTTCCGCAGAGAAATCGGCGAAAGAGAAGCTCTATGCCGACAGCCTCGCAGCCAGCGTCGTCGGCAGCGGGAAAGCAAAAATTTTTGACACCGATGAGCCGGCAGATCAGCAAGCGCCCACACAAGAGAAATCGGCGGAAAAAGAGGAAGACGCCGTCGACCTGGTCTTGTGGTTGGCCAAAGAAAAGCTTGTGGTGAACGGCGAGGCCTTCGGTTGGAGTGATCAAGGGATAATTTTTCAATAGTTACGGCGGCCTCGGCAGAGGAGGCGGCAACGCCGTTCAGGGATGGCGTAGCGCTAAGCTACAATGAAAGCTGCATGAAACCGATACTATCAGCAAACAAAAAAAAGGATTACCGGAATACCGATAATCCTTTGATATCAATAATGATGAATGGTCGGGGCGAGAGGATTCGAACCTCCGGCCTCCTGCTCCCAAGGCAGGCGCGCTAACCAGACTGCGCTACGCCCCGACGCTCAATGAGAGCAACCAATTAGCATTAACTGCGTTTTGCGTCAAGGAAAAACCCTACGTTGGCGAGGGAAAAAATAGTATCTGGTAATTTTATTGTTCAAAATGGTTGACGCAGGAAAAGCAAGTTGCTATATTTGCCGCTTCGTTGGGCACCAAATATTCCCCGGTAGCTCAGTCGGTAGAGCAGGTGGCTGTTAACCACCTTGTCGGCGGTTCGAATCCGTCCCGGGGAGCCAAGATATTTCCAAAGAGTTAGTCGAAAACGACTAACTCTTTTTTTTGCCTTTTTTCTGGGGAGGTGGGATGTCAGGCTTTCATCAGATTGCTGAGGGTCTCGCGCAGCTTGGAAAGGGTAAAGGGTTTGGCCATGGCGGATTTAAAACCATATTCGTCGAAGTTGGCCATGATGGGATCAACTGAGTACCCGCTGGAAACACAGGCCCTGACCCTGGGGTCAAGTTCGATGAGTTTTTCAATCGTTTCTTTGCCGCCCATACCGCCCTTGATGGTCAGATCCAGGATGACCGCGTCGAAGGTGTTCCCCGATTCCATGGCCTGCGCATATTTGGCAAGAGCCTCTTCACCGTTTACAGCGAATTTTACGCCGTAGCCCAGCGCCTCTATCATCCTTTTGGAGATGTCCCTGACAATCTCATCGTCATCCATGACCAGAATATTGCCGCTGCCGGATTGCGGGATTACATCTTCCTGAATCTGAATTGCAGGCTCGATATTTTTTTCGGAGGCGGGCAGGTAGATGGAAAAGGTGCTGCCGGCCCCCGGTGTCGATTGGACCGCGATGATTCCGCCGTGTTTCTTGACGATGGAAAAGGAGGCGGCCAGACCCAGGCCGTTGCCTTTTTCTTTCGTGGTGAAGTACGGGTCGAAAATTTTTCTGATATTCTCTTCATGAATCCCCTGGCCACTGTCCTTGATGGTGACGAGCACGTATTCGCCGGGTTTGAGGGTCGGAATCGTGTCTCCGTCATTGGTTATATTTCTGGCGGTAATACGGATGGTTCCGCCCGCCGGCATGGCGTCTACCGAATTGATCACCATGTTCTGTATCACCTGGCTTAACTGGCCCTCATCCGCCTCAACAGACCAGAGGTGGTCATCTATGGAAAAGCGGCAATCAATGTTCGAGCCGCTCAGGGCGAAATTCACTGAGTTCTGAATGATTTTCGGCAGCAGGACCACCTTTTTGATCGGGTCTCCTCCTTTCGAAAAGGTCAGGAGCTGCTGGGTCAGGTTTCGAGAAAGGCCGAGGGCCTTCTCGGCGTTCTCGAGCAATTTGTATACCTCGCTGCCGACCTTGACAGTCGTTTTGGCCATGGAAATGTATCCGAAAACACCCTGCAGGAGATTGTTGAAATCGTGAGCCAGACCGCCGGCGAGCACACCCACCGACTCAAGCTTGTCAAGCTTCAGGAGTTCATTTTTCATTCTTTCCTGTTCGGTGATGTCGATGGCGACACAGGCGATGCCGTTCACGTTGTTTCCGTCGGTAATCAGTGAACCGGAAAAAAGCATGAGGGTTTTTTGGCCGTCTTTGGTCTTATAGGATGTCTCGATATTGTTGACAAAACCGGTCGCCAGAATCTCTTCCATCAGCGATTTGCATTGGGCGTCACCGTTATGGAATATCTTCTCCACATTTTCGCCGATCAGTTCCTGCGCCTCATATCCCAACAGCCGGCAGGCGGCGGGATTGACGAGAACGATCTGCTTTTCCGGGGAAAGAACCACCAGGGAGTCCATCATGCTGTTGATGATGTTGTCGACATATTTTTTGGACACGGTGGTTGTGTTGAGGTTCTCGGCCATCTGGTTGAAGGAGTCGACCAGCATCTGAATCTCACCACTGCTCCTGATGTCCACCTTGGTGGAGAGGTTGCCCGCCGAAAGTTTCCTGGCTGCCTGGCTCAATGCGATAATGGGGTCAAGGATGGTTTTCTTTGAGGCGATGAACAGGGCAACGCCGAGCACCACCGCGATAACAAGGTTGAGCGCGACCACAAAAAAGACGGTGTTGGTGATCTGTTCTCTGATCCTTGCCTCCGACACGCCGATGGTGACTTTGCCCAATTGATCGACGCCGAGCATGATGGGTACGGACAGTTCCCGCACCATCCCGTATTTTTTGATGGCTTCGAGAATATCCGGCAATTCGCTGTTTTGGGCAAGTTTGGGAAGAATTTCCTTCAATTCAGGCCAGTTATAGTTGATGCTCTCAAACTGGCTGGTCAGGATTTTTCCCTGATTGTCCATGATGGTGGTGTAGGCGATTTCTTCGTCGGTGATCAGTTCGACAAGAACGTTTTCCAGACGGATGGCGCCGCTGATCATCAGGGCGTTCTCGTTGCGCTTGGCAATGTTGGAGGCCAGGCTTTTGCCCTTGCTGGTCAGGGATTCCTGCAGCAATCGACTTGTATTATACGCCATGGTAAAACTCAACAGGCAGGCGCTGATGAGCAGAAGGAAACAGATGCCCTTCAGGAATCTGAAACGTATACTTTCCGTGAATGGGGTTGTAGTGGATGTCATTTGTGAAACCGACCTCTTGCCATTATGTTTGGGGCTAGTCTATGATTTTCGTAACCTTTTCCATGAATGAGGCGGGGATAACAAACTGCCATTCCGAGGCCGTTTTTTTGTTTAAAATGACATCAACTTTATCAGGCGTTCCAACTGGAATGGAGGATGGTTTGGCGCCTTTTAATATCTGGACGATTTTTTCCCCCGCCATCCGACCTTCAAGGTATGGATCGGCACATATTCCTATCAGTGCTCCATTGCGGACCAAGTCTTCCAGGTGGGTGATGGTTATCAGTTTTTCCGTGCCCGCAGCAGCGACAATCTGGGGAACACCGGCGTTGACGATGCTGCTGCCGGTGAGATAAATGGCGTTAGCGGTATGGACCACTTCCAGTAGTATATGCTCAAGATCCTGTTTCCTGGAGATGGGGACCGGTTCGATCTTGATCTGTAATTTTTCTTCAACCGCCTTCAGTGCCGCAAGCTGCGCCACGGAGTTCTTTTCACCGGGGGTGTAAAGCACGGCCAGTTTTTTCACCGGCGCCAGCTCCTTCAGGGGGGTTAAAACCATCTCCATGGGAATTTTTGTGCTGGTGCCGGTGACGTTTTTGCCCGGTTTAGTCCAATCATCGACGATTCCTGTCTCCACAGGATCGTAGACCACACTGAAGACAACCGGGGTCTCCTTGATAACCTTGGCTACGGCAATGCCGGCCTGAGTCCCGAAGCTGATGATCAGATCCATGTGGGCCGCCGCCAGTTTTCGAATCAGTTCATCTGCCTTGACATAGCTGTTCATAGCGTTTTCGGTCATGAACGTGGTGGTGGGTGGGCCAAAACCGTCTTGTTTCAGTTGGTCCATGATACCCCGCATGGACTCGTCGTAGAGGGTCTGGTCATATAATTTGAAGATGCCGATGCGGGTCATTGCCTTTTCCTGCACTTCCTTGCCGTAGACCCCGCAGCCGATCCACATGGTATCGTCGATTTTCAGGACATAGGCCATCTTGTCTTCGATTTTTTTTGTGATCGGGTTCGACCATTTATAATAGTACCAGCCGCCGCCATTCCCGGCGGTGTCTATAAGACCGCGGATGAGATAACGGCCGTCCGCGTCCTGGAAATTGAAAAGGTTCTTGCCGACAAGTTTGGGATTGGCGCCGTGGGCGAGAACCACCCCGTTGAAATCATAAGCAAAAATATAGAGGTCACGGTCGATAAACACGCCCTTTTTTTCCGAACCGGCCAAGGTGATTTCGTCCAGGGTCTTTTCCCTGCCATATTCCTGGAAATACGCCGCCGCCTTTTCGATCATAGCGCGCGCTTCTTCCTTGGTGCCCTGCAAGGCGCTCTGTTCAGCCAAGGCAATCGTCAGTGTAGAGCAGAGGAGGAAACCGGCCAGAAGAGCGATGAAGAGATTTTTCACGGATCGATATTTCCTTCTGTTATTTTGTGGAAGCACAGGAGTTCATGGGTGCCATGTACCCTTTACAGTGTATCCCGTTTTGCCGAATTGAGACCGGCGAGGGACAACCTTTTCTTTTAAGGGTATCAATAAATGTTCAAAAAATCTATGAACTTTGATTTTCCGTTATCGGGAACAGAGGAATTACTGAAGGGTTCGGCCTTTATCCATGAGCGCCTGACTTCATTCAGGCTTTCCTCTCCCCGGTTTCCCGGGTGGAATAGCCCCCCATGGCTTCCACCGCCTTTTTGAAGTCATCCCGGGAAATTATTTCCAGAAGTCGGCGGATCATGGGCAACTCCAGGAAGCGGGTGGGGATAATGAGATCATAGCGTTCTTCGGTCACCGGGATGAAGTCGAGTTTGAGCGCCCGGGCAGCGGCAAGAATGCCGAGCCCCGCATCCGCCTTGCCGGACAGCACGGTGACCGCAACCGCCATGTGGGTGTATTCCTCGTTGTCATAACCGGTGATGGAGTCAGCGTCGAGCCCGGCCTTGGCAAGCTCGTAATCGAGCAGCACCCTGGTGCCGGAACCGGCTTGCCGGTTGATGAAGGTGACGTCATTGCGAAGCAGATCGCGAACATCACGGATATTTTTCGGGTTTCCCGGACGCACCATGAAGCCCTGCTGGCGGTAAACTAAAGTGATAAGCGCCACTTCCTGATCCGCAAGATACCGTTTGATATAGGAGCGGTTATAATCGCCGGTTTCGGGGTCAAGAAGGTGGCTGCCGGCAATATGGGTCATGTCTTCCCGGATGGCCATAATGCCGCCCAGGCTGCCCACATGGGTGGAGCAGAGGGGAAAGGCGGGCTGGTTTTTTTTGAGGAAATCGTGAATCAGATCCAGGCAGAGGTCATGGCTTCCGGTGCAGAGAATGGTCTTTTCAATCTGAGCCGGGGACCGGAGCAGTTCCACCTCCACCTGACCGCCTTTGCTGAGACCCTCGCTTTCCGCCGGGATACGCAGCATGGAATTGGCCCGGGTAAGGGTGGTTATGGCGCCCGCTCCTTTTTTGAGGGGCACCGTGACAAAATGTTCATCGATCCTGCCGGTTATCATGCGACGGAACTCTTCCATCCCGGCCCTGGAGGGCATGTTCTTGGCGAGCCGGGCGGAAAGATGTCGGTGCTCTTCATGCTCCGTACCCTGCATCGCGGCCAGCAACGGCAGGACGAACTGCTCAAAGGAGATAATGGCGGAGACCGGATAGCCGGGATTGCCCACCACCGGTTTGCCGTTGACGGCGCCGAGGATGGTCGGTTTGCCCGGCATGATGGTGACGCCGTGTACCAGCACCTCACCGAGCTCTTCTATGATCTGCACGGTATAATCGGCGCTGCCCGCCGATGATCCGGCATTGATGATCACCATGTCCGTCGCCGAATCCACCGCCTGTTCAAGATGTTTTCTGATATTGTCGTAATCATCAGCCACCAGCGGGCTGACAAGAACATCCGCCCCGGCCTGGCGGGCCATGGCGGCAAGCACTGCGCTGTTTGATTCGACCGTCTTGCCCGGCGGCATCTCCTGATCGTCCCGCTCCAGATCGATCAGTTCGGTGCCGGTGGGAATGATGGTGAGATGGGGGCGTTTGCGCACCCGGACTTTGGGGCACCCGGCGGTCAGCAGGGCGCCGATATCGGCAGGCGCGATCCGGTGATTGGAGGGAAAGAGCAGTTCAGTGGCGACAATATCCTCGCCGGCCTTGCGCACGTTCTGCCAGGGATAGACCGGCGCCCGGATGACGCCCTGGCGCTCGTCGTCGCTCATGAGCACGTGTTCGATCATGATCACCGCGTCCTTGTCAAGCGGTAGCGGATGGCCTGTATTGATCGGTACTGCCTGACCACCGGCAACATCCAGAGTGACGGGTGAATCGTCCGAGGCGCCGAAGGTGTCCTGGGCATGCACTGCCAGGCCGTCCATGGCCGCTCCGTGAAAGGCGGGAGATGAAAAGCGGGCGGAAACAGGGCGCGAGGTGACGCGGCCGGCTGCCTCCCTGCTGTTGATTTCTTCCTCGCCGGTGCAGAGAGAGGTGAATTTCTGGTGGAAAAGCCCTTTGGCTTCTTCCAGCGTCTTCATCTTTAAATAAATTCTACGTTTCATGGAAATAAAAGTACCTCCGCCTGTTCACCTTTATCTAAGCCTTCACAGTCGCGCCCGATTTTCAGTAGTCCGTCCGAGGTCACCAGCGGTTTGAGCAGCCCGGATTTGCCATAGACAGGATGCGCAAACGGGCTGAAATTTCCAGGCAGATAATGCAGTTTTACCCGCACATAGTCCTCGCGTCCGATGGCGGATGGAATCTGCTCGCCGGTGGTGGCGGTAATCCGCTGCAGATTTGTTTGTTGTGCGCCGCACATGGTGAGTATCAGTGGTCGGACAAAAAGATAAAAAACCACCATGGCTGACGCCACATGACCGGGCAGACCGAAAAGGGCGCAGTTGTCGCGGCGGGCGAAAATGGTTGGTTTGCCCGGCCGGATTGAGACTCCGTGGGCCAGGATTTCAGTTTGGTCAAGTTCCTGAAAGACAGCCAGGGTAAAGTCCTTTTTGCCCACCGAACTGCCGCCTGACAGGAGCAGCATGTCCACCGGTTTGTCGATGGCCGCCCTGCAGGCCTGCAGCATGTCGTCAAAGCTGTCGCGGATGATACCAAGCGGCACGGGAATCCCGCCTGCTTCAAGAACCAGACCGGTGAGTGTTGTGGAGTTGATGTCTCTTATCTGGCCGGGGCCGGGGGGGCGATGGGGCTCCACCAGCTCATCGCCCGTGCTGATAATGCCGACCAGCGGTTTTCTCGTCACGGGAATTTCGGTGATGCCGAGGCCCGCAAGCACTCCCAGATCCTGGGGGCGCAAGCGGTGCCCCCGGGCCATAACCGGAGCGCCCTGTCTGAAATCATCACCGGCCTGGATGACGTTTTCTCCAGGCGCCACTGCCCTGAATATCTCGATGGTGCTGTCGTCGATCTGGTTGGTGTATTCGATCATCACCACGGCATCAGATTTTTCAGCAAGCTCGCCTCCGGTCCAGATGCGGGCCGTTTCGCCTGGTTTGAGGCTGATTGCGCGACCGCTTTTGCCCATTGTGATCTCCCCGCTTACGCTGAGCAGGGCTGGTTCTGATTCGCTGCAACCGAAAGTGTCCCGCGCCCGGACTGCATAGCCGTCCATGGTTGAGCGGGAAAAGGGAGGCAGGGATTCGGCTGCAAGGACGTTTTCGGCTAAGACACGGCCCAATCCTTCCGCAAGAGGGATGCGTTCACCTGCAAGTGACTTGAAATCGGCAAAGAGATTGGTGAATTGCTGCGAGCTGATCAGGTTGAAGAAACCTTTCATTGGTCCGGTCTGTCCTTGTCAGGAATCATTAAGCTTGATGCGGATTTCAATTTCCTGGGCGTTTTCGGTTAATTTAAGGGATTTGACAAAGCCCGCCACCGTGCCTCCAAGAGCCTTCTGGACAAAATTTTTCAGTGGTATCTTGTTGCCGTTGACCAGCAGTGATGCCAGTTCAACGCCGTTGCGTTTGTCCTGAAGAAAACGATTTTCAATGAAAGCGGCGATTTTCCGGCTCTCGTTCATACGGAAGATGGAGTCACCGGCAATGTCCTGGTCGGTGGCGATTGCGATGACGCCGGTCACCTTGTTGCGGAGGAGTTGTGCGCTGTCGCGGACCACCTCGATTTTTGCCACATGACGCGCCTCTTTGAATCCTTCACCGATGACGATATCAACATCGAAGAAGTAGCGGTGTGCCAGGGTTCTGAGCGATAGGTTGTTGTTGTTTGTCATCAGCACCACTTGGTCAGGGGCGACAAAAAGAATTGAGTCTGCCCCGGCCTGACGGTGTTTGTCCGTGTCGGTGCCGGGTGTATCAAAGGTGATTCCCGTTTCCTTGCTTGATTTGATGACGGCAACCCGGTAGCCGGCTTCCTTGAGGTGACTGACCACCTGGGTGGCAAGGGTTGTCTTGCCGCTGTCGTGCCAGCCGATGAAAGTGACGATCTGGGGCATGGAAATATTCTCTGGCAAAAAAGAGCGGGTTCCTTTGACAAGGAGACCCGCTGAATGTTTATCTTTTAGATCACGAGCATTACGGTCACAATAAAACAGCTCGCGGTCAACCGTCAACCGTAAATTTGGTTCCTGCCGCAAGCACCAGCCGCTATTTTATCTTCTTCAGACCGATGGGATTCGGTGCCGTTCGCGTGTAACCCTTTTCCTGGGCCACCATGTCCAGCGGCAGGCTTGAAAGGTCGGCCTGGTCAGCGGTCATTTTTTTAAGCACCCCGCCTTCCACGACCTTCACATAGGTCTGGCATGCATCGCAGGTGGCCACCCGGAATCCCGCCTCTCCTTCCGGGACAAGGGTACCGAGTTTTGCCGCAACCTCGTTCCCGCAGTTCGGGCAGCCGATGAACCGGTACGGACCTGTGGTGCCGCACCAGGAGCAGTGGAGATTGCGTTTCGGGCCTTCCATGATGGAAGTCAAAGCAGGACGAGCCGAGCAGGCCGGACAGCGCCCCCCCTTCCACTCGCGGCCGTCGAGCATGCAGAGTTCGTGAAGCCTGAGAAACCAGGGCCTGCTCAGCAGAAAAAGGGTTGTCGCCAGCTCTCCCACAGCAGGAGCGAGGGAGACTGTGGGCAGCTCGTCAAGGGGAAGTCGCATGAAGTCTATATCGCCGGCCTCCAGCGCCTTGTCGAGTGGCGCCAATCCCTCCGGAGGCAGGTCAAAAACTGAGGCAAAGGACTGGAGTACGGGCCCGGCGCTTTCCGGGGGGTAGGCCCTGGATTCCGATGGACCCAGGCTTGCCCGGTTCTTCGGGAGAATTCCTTCGGCTGCGCGTTGAAAGCGCTGCCATCTGTCATAGAACTCGAGTGGGTCCTTGAGGTGCGGCAGTTGTTCAATCAAGGTCTGAATATCAATAGTCATGGTTTCCTTATGGAACTTTTGGATAGGTGAAAGTCAGCGGTTTTCCGGTCAGCCCTTCTTCAAGGAAAATTCTGAGTTGTTCCTTCTCTGTTGATGTTAACTGCAGGGGTTTCAGTGCGGTGTTGCCCTTTCCGCCTCCCGAGTCGAAAAATTCGATCACCTCTGACAGGGTTGCGTAGACACCGTTGTGCATGTAGGGAGCAGTCCTGACTATTTCCCTGAGGGCTGGGGTTTTGAATGCTTTCCAGTCTTTCCGGTCCTTGGTGATGAGGTAGCGGCCCGGATCCTCTGCCAGGGTCCGGTATTCATCGAAATGATACACCTTGGCGACGAAACGGCGCGTTGCTGCAATTCGCGGATCTTTCAGGTGCTCCGGGTTCTCCTGAACATGGAGAACGTGGAACTTGTCATCCGCCAGATGAAAGCCAAAATGGCACTCGGAGCACTTCCCTTTTCCCGTGAATATTTCGTAGCCTTTCAGCGCTTGCGGCGAGAGAGCGTTTTTGTCTCCTGCAAGGAATCTGTCCAGCGGGGCATCCCGTGAGATAAGGGTCCGCTCGAAAGCGGCGATCGCCATGGCGATGCGTTCCCGCGTTACGTCACCGTCGCCGAAGACCGCCGTAAACTCTTCTACGTATTCGGGCACGGACCGTATCTCCTCTTCCATGAAGTCCAGGTTCTGGTTCATCTCAAAAGCCGACATCATGGGAAACAGGGCCTGCTCCTCAAGGGTTGAAGCCCGTCCGTCATGGAAAAGGTGTTTCTGGAATGCGACGTTGAAGAGCGTCGGGGAGTTGCGCCAGTTCCGGGTAGTCGGATAGTTGAGTGAGATTTCGAGGCCGTCACTGTACCCCAGCTCGGGATCATGGCATGTCACACAGTTCATGGTTCCGTCGCCGGACAACCGTCGGTCAAAGAAGAGCTTCTTGCCGAGTTCGACCTTGGCCGTGGTCTGGGGATTCTCTGCAGGGACCGGAATGTCCCTGAACGGTTCCAGAGGGGCGGTGATGCCGCATACCGGCAGGAAGAGCACTCCGATGAGTATCCAAAGTATTTTGCGCATCTGCTATTTCCCTGTCTGGTTCAGTTCTTCGTCGATGATTTTCCTGAAGTATTCAAAGGGACGTTCACCCACCACCTGCCGACCGTTGATGTAGAAGGTCGGCGTGTTGTAGAGATCCATTGACTGAGCAAGCGCTATGTCGCGGTCAATCTCCTTGGCGTTTCTGCCGCTGTCGATGGATTCGGTGAATTGTTTTACGTCAAGTCCAAGTTCCCCGGCATAGGTGATCAGGCTTCCCCGATCAAGCTTTGGTGAGCGGGCGATCAGCATGTCGTGCATCTCCCAGTATTTGCCCTGGTCTCTTGCTGCGAGAGACGCATCGGCCGCTATTTTTGCGAAATCACGATAGCGATAGGGATAGTTCTTGATTACCAGCCGGATCTTGCCGGGGTAGGTCTGCAGTATCTGTTTGACGGTCGGACCGGCCGCCACGCAGTGGGGTCACTGGAAATCAATGAACTCGATGATTGTGACCGGCGCATCGGCCGGCCCCATGGATGGCGAGTCGCCGGTGGGGACCTCGGTTCTCTTCTCATCAGCATTGGCCACCCCGAACAGCAGCAGAACGAAAATAAATATCAGTATTTTTTTCATCATAGTCGATAAAAGAGGGGAGGCGGTCTCCCGACTCCCCTTTCCCCTCACCCTATCCGGACGCGAGCCGGGTTAAATTTTTCCCATTTCCTTCATCCATTTGGGATACCTTTTTTTGGCGACATCAAGCGGCACCATGCCGTTCACCATGATCTGGAATGTTCCCGGGTTGGCCACGGTTCCGAGATAGATATGAACCGGTACGGCAATGATGAAGATGCAGAACGCCAGGTTGTGGATCAGGTGAGAAATGAGCATCAGGGTCGCGTTATCTTTTAGAAGCCAGATGGCGAATCCCGAGAGGGCGATGGCGATTCCGGCTGCCAGAATGGCCAGATAGTAAAGCTTCTGGCCGGGATTGTGTTTTCCCATCGGCGGAACCTTCACCTTGTGGGAGAGGTATCCCCCCGCAACCTTGAACCATTGCCGGTCGTCGGCGTCGAATTCAAGACAGTCCTTGAGGTAATGCCGCATGGTGGCGAGAAGTGAGAGGATAAAGACCACCCCTACCCAGTTGTGTACTGTTTTCATGGTGTTGAACCCGCCGAACAGGGATCCGATTGCCTCCAGCTTGAACAGGAAACCATATCCGGAGATGATCAACAGAATGCAACTTAATGCCAATATCCAATGATTGACGATTTCACCGCCGCTCGATTTTCTTACCATCTCTGCCATGTCACACCTCCTCCTCTTCCTTGTGGGGACCTACCGCCAGATAGTGGATCGCTGCTGCAGCGACAACCCCGCCCAGACCCACCACGGCAAACGGCTTCAGAACAGTGTGCCAGAAGACCACACTGGACGGAATAGCGGGATTATCCTTCATTCCGTAGAGTTTCGGTGCGTCCCTGAACGCATAGAGTGAACCCAGTCCACCCAGGTCCTTCTCTCCGTATATTGTCGTGAAGCCTTCTTTCCTGGCAGAATTGATGAGCTCATCACGGTCACCGTATTTCAGCGCGCCCGTGGGACAGGTCTTGGTGCAGGCGGGCTCAAGCCCTGCCTCGGTTCGGTCGAAGCAGAGGTGGCATTTTGCTACTTTCCCCTCCACTGCATCGAACCGGGGCACGTCAAAGGGGCAGGCATTGACGCAGAGCTTGCAGCCGATGCATTTATCCCGGTCAAAGGCCACTGCTCCTTCTTTCGTTCTGAACAGGGCCCCGGGAGCGGGGCAGATCTGCATGCACCCGGCCTCCTCGCAATGCATGCATCGTCTGCTGACAAAGAGCCAGCGCACGTCTTTTTTTTCGGAAGGCAATTCGCTGAAACGGATGATGTTGAATGTCGTACTCGCCAGATCCGGCGGGTTCTGGAAAGTCCCGGTGTTTTTTGTGCTGACGCCCGGCAGCTGGTTCCAGGACTTGCAGGCCGTCTGGCATCCCCGGCACCCGATGCAGGTCTCGGGGGTGACAAGGATCGCTTTGCGGTTTTTCGAAGTATTGTTTGCCATGATTCACCCCCCTTATACTTTTCGGACGTTGACCATGAAGGCCTTCGTCTCGGGTATCATTGTGTTCGCATCGCCCACGGTCGGGGTGAGCAGGTTTGAACTGTCGTAGCCGCTGCCGTCCTCAGGATACTGCCAGCCGAAATGCCAGGGAAGACCGACCTGATGAACGGTCGAATCGGCTACCTTGAAGGGTTTGAACCTTTCGGAGACCATGGCCACCGCTTTTACTTCGCCGCGGCCGGAGACAACCACCACCGTCTCTCCGTTGCGGATCCCCAGTTCTTTGCCCAGTTCCACGCTCATCTCGACGAAGTTCTGGGGCTGCATCTCAAGCTGCCATGAGCAGTGCCGCGTCATGACTCCGGTCTGCCAGTGCTCCGACACCCGGTAGGTGGTCGCAACGTATGGGTACCGCATGTCGCAGGAGTAAAAGGCATCCATCTGGTCACCGAAGATTTTGATGGTGGGGTTGATTCGCTGCTTGGACATGGAGTTTTCCTCCAGAGGACACTCCAGGGCCTCGTAATGCTCGGGGAACGGACCCTCGGCCAGACCGGGACCGAACACGGATGCGACTCCGTCGGGCTTCATGATGAACGGATATTTCCCCGAATCACCCATGGGCGGCGGCGGTCCGTCGGGGACGTCGCCTTCCCAGACGCCGGGCTTGCCGCTCTTGGCGTCGAGTTTGGTGGCGTTCCATTTGAGAAGCGGACGTTTCGGATCCCAGGGCTGCCCCTGAAGATCAACCGAGGCGCGGTTGTAGATGACCCGACGGTTTACCGGCCAGCACCAGGTCCATCCAGGGAAGAGGCCGAGGCCGGTCGGATCTTCCTTGCCGCGCCGCGCCATCATGTTGACGACCTGGCCGTCCTTCATGATATAGGAATTGCAGTAAAGCCAGTTGCCGCTGGAGGTGGAGCCGTCGGCCTGCAGGAGGCCGAAGCTGCCGACCAGATCCCCTTTCTTGCCGATGAGTTTGGGCGGCTCCACTTTTGCGTCGTACACATCTTCGAGAAAGTAGCCGTTGATTTCCTTGGCGACGGCATGGGTGTCGATGTGCTTGACCTTGCCCGCCGAGTCGCGTTCGCCATAATCCCAGGCCAGGTTTACGATGGGATCGGGGTAGGCGCCGCCCTCCTTCTTGTAAAGCTCTTTTACCTTGAAATAGAGCTCGTTCATGATCTCGGCGTCGGGCAGGGATTGGCCCTGTGGTTCAATGGCCTTGTAGCGCCACTGCGCCCAGCGTCCGGAATTGGAGATACTCCCCTCTTTTTCCACCGAGGAGCAGCACGGCAGCATGAACACCTCGGTTTGGATGTCCGCAGGCTTCAAGCCGGGACCGCGCCAGAAGGAAGCGGTCTCGTTGTCAAAGAGGTTGACGTTCACCAGCCACTTGAGTTTGGTCATGGCGGTACGTGTCTTTCCGGCGTTCGAACCCGAGCATGCCGGGTTCTGTCCCCAGGCAAAGAATCCTTCGAACTGTCCCTGATACATCTTGTCGAAGAGCATGAGCCAGGAGGCGTTCATGCCCTCGTCGAGCTTCGGCAGCCAGGAGTAGCCGAAATCATTCTCCTTGGTTGCCGCCGCCCCATAGACGGCCTTGAGGTAGCTGGTGATATATTTGTTGCGGTTGGACCACCAGTTGACGCTGCGTGGGTCGGTGGCTTTCGGGGTGTTCTTCTCGATGTACGTTGCGAGGTCGACCAGGGAAGCTTTCGGCGTCGGGTTATAGCCGGGCAGGATATGAAACAGGATGCCGTGATCCGTGGACCCCTGCACGTTGGACTCGCCGCGCAGGGCGTTGACCCCGCCGCCGGCCATGCCCATGTTGCCGAGCAACAGCTGGATGATGGTCATGGTTCTGATGTTCTGGGTGCCGACGGTGTGCTGGGTCCAGCCCATGGCGTAACACTCGGTCCCGACCCGGTCGGGTTTGCCGGTGGAGGCATAGAGCTCGTACACGGCCATCAGCTTGTCCAGGGGGGTACCGGTAATGCTCGACACCTTTTCCGGGTTGTAACGGGCAAAGTGTTTCTTCATGAGCTGGAACACGCAGTTCGGATCCTCAAGGGTGAGGTCCTTCAGCGCCACACCGTTCTCGTCCTTCTGGAAGGCCCAGGTTGCTTTGTCATACTTTCTTTTCTCCGGGTCGTATCCTGAAAAGAGGCCGTCCAGTTCCGCCGGACCCTTGAACTCCGGGTTTACCAGGAACGAGGCATTGGTGTAGTTGGCAACGTATTCCTTGAAATAGAGGTTGTTTGCCAGGATGTAGTTGATCATGCCGCCCAGAAAGGCGATATCGGTTCCTGAACGAATCGGGGCGTAGAGGTCCGCTTTCGCAGCGGTCTGTGAAAAGCGCGGGTCAACGCAAATGAGCTTTGCGCCTTTTTCCCGGGCCCGCATGATCCACTTCATTGAAATGGGATGGTTGGATGCCGGATTGCCTCCCATTGCCAGAATGACATCGGAGTTTTTCAGGTCTATCCAGTGGTTTGTCATTGCACCGCGTCCGAACGACTCTGCCAGAGCCGCAACAGTTGCGGAGTGTCAGATACGCGCCTGGTGTTCGACGTACACCAGGCCCCACGACCGGACAAGTTTCTGCAGAAGGTAGCACTCCTCGTTGTCGAGTGCGGCGCTGCCCACATGGGCGATGGAGTCGGTCCGGTTGACCACGAATTCTTTCTCGACCTCAATCTCCGTGCCGTCTGGCTGCTTCTCCTTCACCTTGGCCTTGGTTACCGTTTTAAAGGAGCGGTCCCGGGTGTCCTTGACAAGACGGGCGATTCTGTTCAGCGCCCAGTCCCATTCCACCTCTTTCCATTTATCCGCCCCTGGCTCACGGTACAGGGGTTTCAGGACGCGGGTATCGTTGTTGATGACCTGCATCACCGATGCGCCCTTGGAGCAGAGAGTTCCCTCGCTGATAGGGTGATCAGGGTCGCCCTCGGTGTTGATGACCTTCCCTTCCGCTGCGTGGACAATGATGCCGCACCCCACGGAACAGTATGGGCAGACCGTTGTCGTCTGTTTGGCGTTTTTGATCCTGAGGCCCTGGGCATAGGCCCTGGCAGGATCGAGATTCACGCCAAGGGATCCGAGTACTACTGTGGTGCCGGACAGCTTCAGAAAACCCCGCCTTGAGACTTCCATTGAATCCTCCTTCATTTGATAAGAATTTCTTTCTGGTGTTTGCTGCAAGAAAAGAAGCGTTCTATAAAGTTACTGATGAGTAGAAATAGATGTTTCATGCTGCCGCACAGGAGGGCAGTGAGTATGGGAAGAGGGTTTTTCAGGGATTGTTCAGAGAAACAATTCCCCCATTCTTCCCGCGGAATTTTCCTTTCGACCGGGGTGATGCGTTCCGGAGAGGTAATGAGAACAGGAGCCGTCGCGCATTTTGCGCAAAGCAGATGGGAATGAAATGCTTTTGTCATTTGGAAACCTTGAAAAGCGAATGAGGGAATCATTTGTTTTCATTATGCGCAAGGCAAAAAAAAAAAATGCAAACTAAAATTGCGACTCTAGGTCAGTCTTTGTTGCAAACAATATCTGCACATTGTAGTAGAATATGATTATATACGTAGAACTACCTAAAAAGCAAAAGAAATATGAACCTCGCAGAGAGTTTTTATATTTTTTTTGTTATTATGGGTTTCTCGCTTCGATGGTTTCTTTTGCCGATTATGAAAAACTTTCAGGTTTTAGTAGTCATAGTATATTAATATTGTTCAAGAAAAATGTATGATAAAACAAATTACGCTGATCCATTCCACCGTCATTCTCACCCCTGAAGGACGGCAGGAGCAGGAGGAAATAGTTGCCATTGAAACCCCGTACAAGGTCGCCTTGAATGACAAGGAGATCGGGGCGTCAATGGTGCTGGAAACAGGTTTGGAAGAGTTCGGGGCGGGTTTTCTTTTCGGCCAGGGCTATGTCACTACGCCTGATCAGGTCAAGGAGGTCCTGGTCTGTCCGGACGGAAGAATATCGGTCTATGCCGATGTGGAAGAGGATGCAGCGCCGAAAGAGGTGATTATTACGTCGGGCTGCGGCGGAACAGGGAAAATTTCCCGGGAAATGCTTGAGGGGGCATTTGATCCCCTGCAGGAATATACGGTGAGCTTTGCCGAAATCAGGGAATTCATTCTTGCCACCCTGCATGCCTCGCGTCTCGGCCAGGATACCCATTGCGTCCATGGCTGCGGGCTCTGGGCCGACGGCAGAATGCAGGCGTTTTACGAGGATGTGGGCCGTCACAACGCGGTGGACAAGATTATCGGCGCTATTCTTCTGAAAAAGGCGAGTCCCCGGGGTGCGGTTTATACCACCGGTCGCCTGACTTCGGATATGGTGCTCAAATGCGCCCGCATCGGCATCCCCATCGTGCTGTCCCGGACTTCTCCTTCCTCCCTGGGGCTTGCCATTGCCAAGCGCGCCGGTTTGACTCTGGCCGCCTATGCCCGGCCGGAACGGCTCAATGTATTTAATGCGCCGGAGCGGATATTGCTCTGATTCCAGCTGGAATGCCATCTTGAGTGCAAATTGGCAAAAGCGTCATGGGGCCCTCATTTTTTTGCGGCTATTATCGTAATGCCTTTTCCATGGCTGTGGCGATGGTCTCCATATTGGCTATATAATCACGTGCCAGGGGGTCCAGGGGAACGACTGCCCCGTCAATGGCCCGGGCAATGGTTTCTGCACTTTTGGTGGAGAATTGGGGCTGCACGAAAAGCACTTTCACCTCTTGTTTTCGCGCTTTTTCGATGAGTTGGGCAAGATGCCGGGCGCTTGGCTGCTTGCCGCCGGTTTCCACGGCAACCTGGTTCAATCCGTATGCCCTGGCGAAATAACCGAAGGCGGGATGGAAGACAAAAAAGCTTTTTCCTTTTACCGGCGCAAGGGCCTGGGCGAGACGACTGTGCAGGTCATCCAGTTCACCGGCAAACCTGTTGAAATTGTTTTCGAAAGAAGACCTCCCGGCCGGGTCGAGTTCGCTCAGGCTGTCTCTGATGATGGCCGCCTGTTTTTTGACGAGCATCGGGTCAAGCCAGGTATGGGTGTCGAGCTCTCCATCATGATGCTCTTCCTCTTCGCCGATATCGTGGACGGGCATATTCTCCAGGGCAATTCCCCGGCTGGTATCAATAATCGCGATGCCTGGAACCGTGCTTTTCAGCTTGGTGATAAATCCGTTTTCAAAGGGGACACCGACGCGAAAATAGGCTTTGGCACCGGCAAGCCTTACCATCTGCTTCGGGGTCGGAGCATAGGTGTGCGGGCTCTGGCCGGGCTGCACCATGACATCCACTTTCACCCGATCGCCGCCGATCCGCTCGACAAAAAAGGCCTGGGGCTGGATGGAAACAGAAACATGGAGTCTTGAATCGTTTTCCGCCCGTGCTCCCCCTGCCGTCAGACCTCCGAAAAAGAGGAAGGCCGCGAAAAGAAAAAAAATCCATTTTGTGCTGTGCCCCATCAGCTGTCTCCCAGATAGGTTCTGCCGCCCAGATAACGTTTCTTGAAATAATCGTTGTCAAGGGAGGCGGTCTGGATCGGCTTCCCTTTTTTCGGTGCATGGATAAAGGTGTTGTTGCCGGTGTAGATACCGACATGAGACACCCTTCTTCCCCCGTTTGTGGCAAAAAAGACCAGATCGCCTTTTTTCAGTTCATGTGCCCGCACTGCTTTGCCCGTGCGATACTGCTTTCTTGAGGTGCGGGGCAGGTTGAGTCCGTTCAGCTGGTAAACGGCCATGACAAGACCGCTGCAGTCAAACCCCTCCTCCATCGATTCCCCGCCCCATTTGTAGGGAATACCGACAAAATTTGAGGCGGTGCTGATCAGCTTTTCACGAACGTAAGCATCACCATTCCAGCCGAGGCGGGCAATCGCATATGATTCGGGCCTGACAATATAATAGTCGGCAATTACTCCTGCCTGCAGAAGGGACTCCGCCTTGTCACGGGCTTGGTCAAGGGAAAGGAAATCACCGAAACGGACCTTGTAGAGTCCTGACTCATGGCGGAAATAGTAGGCGCTGAGCCCCTTCCTGTTGAGGACGTTGCTCAGCCCTGCAGCATTTTCAACGTCTCCGAAAGCGCCGACCTGAATGGTATAACCGAGGCGGCCGATTTTTTCACTCCCATGTGGATCAAGGGCTTCAATCCCGGGCGGAGCCGACTTGGTGCTGCAGCCGGTAAAAAAAAGCTGCAATCCCAGCAGCAGGAGGAGGGTGAATTGGGAAACTCTGTTTGCGGAACGTATCTTATTGATCTGCATGGATAATAATCTACCTGTTTTAATTGGTGTTCGTAAAGATCAAAAAATGATAGACTCGCAAAAAAAACGAGAAATAAACCACGGAGCGCAAAGGGTGTGCTGGTGTAACAGGCTATAATAAAAAGATTTTTTTGATTCGGTGAAAATGGTGTTGGATCAATGAAAAAAACTCATCTCGCCGCACAGATGTTTTTTGCTGCCGTGGAAATTGAAGATATCAGGCCCTATGGCACCGGCAAGGTCAACGATACTTTTCTGGTAACCCTGGGCGGAGACAAACAGGCATATCTGCTGCAGAAGCTCAGTTCCCAGGTGTTTCCCCGTTCGGATTGGGTCATGGAGAATCTGCGGGTCGTCTGCGATCATGTTGCAGCCAAGGGCGGGAACTTCGACGGTCGCCGCTGGGAAATGCCGTTTATCCGGCAGACCAAGTCAGGGCGGGATTTCTGGCTGGATAATGAAGGAGACTGCTGGCGGGCCCTGCATTTTATCAGGGAAAGCGAGTGTTTTGACGAGGTTGATAGCCCTGCCCGTGGTCATGAAGTCGGTTTCGCTCTCGGCCGCTTTCATCGACTGATCAACGATCTTGATCCGCGCCGCCTGCACGATACTCTGCCGGGTTTTCATGTCACCCCCCTGTACCTGTCCCGTTATGATCGCATTTTGGCCCGGTCGCAAAGAACGGAGTCCGTCGACATCCGTTTCTGCCGGAATTTCATTGATCAGCGGCGCGGCGCGGCAGATGTGCTTGAAAAAGCAGCCGGCCAGGGGAAACTTCATCTTCGCCCCATTCACGGTGATCCCAAACTGAGCAACATCCTTTTTGATAGGAACAACGGCCTTGCGGTGAGCCTGATTGACCTTGACACGGTCAAGCCGGGTCTCATCCTCTATGATATCGGTGACTGTCTCCGCTCCAGTTGCAATAGGGCCGGAGAGGAGTGTTCTCTTTCCGATGTTGTTTTTGATATCGATCTTTGCCGGGCCGTCATGGAGGGATATGCCGAAGAGGCGGGTACATTGTTGACCCGGCACGATGTTGATTTGCTTTTCGATGCGGTGAAGCTGATTGCGCTGGAACTGGGGATCCGGTTTTTTACCGATTACCTGGAAGGCGATGTCTACTTCAAAACATCCTTTCCTCTTCAGAACATGGAGCGCGCCTTGGTTCAGTTTCGCCTTCTTGAAAGCATTGAAAAGCAGGAAAGAAATTTTTCTTCCATTGTGAGGATGTGAGGTTTTTTTGTCAGGCGCTCTTGTCAAACGATAGGATGATTTGATAAGCTTTTTGAACATTGCGTAATCATATTGAAGACAGGGGAGGTCTTATGAAAAAAATGATTTTTTTTCTGTTTCTGATCATGCTGTTTCCGGCATCTCCACTTTTTGCCGGGGGAATTCCGGCCGGCTCCGTCAAGAATGTGCAGGGCACCGTCACGGTGGAGCGGGAGGGAACCGCTATCCCGGCTGAAAAGGGGATGAAGATTTATGCCCGGGATCTCATTGTTACCGGCGCGGATGGTGCGGTCGGTGTCATCCTGCAGGACAATACGATCTTTTCCCTTGGGGCTGACAGCAAGCTGGTCCTGGAGGAGTATGTTTTTTCTCCGGACGAAGGGCGTTTTTCTCTGTTTGCGAAAATGATCAAAGGAACTTTTGTTTATCTTTCCGGTGTCATGGGTAAGCTTTCACCGGAATCCATCAAGCTTGAAACGCCTGTGGGCACCATCGCCATCCGTGGTACCCGCTTTGCCGCTAAAATTGCCGGCAAGTAATCAGCCGAAAGGAGAATGTATATGAAAATCGCAGTTCATATTCTGTTCTGTCTTGTTCTGGCCGTTGTTTTTGTCGGCTGTTCCGAAAAAAATGTTTTTGTCCTTTTGCCGGACCAGGACGGTAAAGTAGGCAGCATTGAGGTCGCCAATAACAAGGGGAACATGGTCATTAATGCACAGGGAGACACCGTTGAGGTTGCCGGTCCGGACAGCGCGCCCAAAGCGGTTGCACCCATGGGCGAAGAGGAATTCAACACCATCTTCAGGGGTGCGCTTGGGGCTGAACCCCGTCAGCCCCAGAGCTTCCTCCTCTATTTTAAGACTGGAGGAAGTGAGCTGACGGATCAGTCAGCCGCCCTGTTCCCCGAGATTCTTGAATCCATCAGGGCGAGGGATTCCCGTGATATCAGCGTTATCGGTCATTCCGACCGGGCCGGGTCCAAGGAGTACAATTTTGCCCTGTCAACCAAACGTGCCGAGTATGTCCGGGATCAGCTGGTGGAAAAAGGTGCCGATGCCTCGTTAATAGACGTCTCTTCCCATGGAGAGGGGAACCCTTTGATTCCCACTGAAGACGATGTTGAAGAACCGAGAAACAGAAGGGTTGAGGTTGTCATCAGATGAATAGGGGCAGCAGATACCCGCGCAAGCCAGGAGTTATTCTGCTCTGCGGCGGGTTCATCACTCTGCTTTTCTGCCTTGCTTCTATTTACCGCCCTTCCCTGTTGAGTCTTGTGGGGCTCAAGGTCTACGATTCCATGGTTCGCGCCTTGCCGCAAAGCATGGAAAAAAACGGTCCGGTTGTTATTGATCTGGATGAAAAAAGTCTGGCTGAATTCGGCCAGTGGCCCTGGCCGCGTTACCGGGTCGCCCAGCTTCTGGACAAACTGAACAGTCTGGAGCCGAAAGCCGTCGGCCTGGATATTCTTTTTGCCGAACCGGACAGAACCTCCCTGCATGTACTCCAGCAGGAACTGAAGCGCGATTTTGATGCCACCATGACCTTTGAAGGCTCACCGCTTCTCCCTGTCAATAATGACCTTGCTCTGGCGCAGTCTCTCTTGCAAGGCCCTTTTGTGTCTGGGTTTAAATTTTTTTTCGACGGAGATGTTATCCCGGGCAGGGATCATTTGCTGCACCCCATTGATATTGTTTATCAGCAGGGTCAAAGTCTTTTGGCGACATCCCACCTCTTTGAGGCCCGTGATGTGGTCGCCAATCTCCCTGAGCTTTCCGGGGCGGTTACTTCATCCGGGTTTCTTAATTATCCGGCTGATGATGACGGCGTTCTCCGCCGGGTTCCCCTTCTCATCCGCTATCAGGAAAAATTGTATCCGAGCCTGGCGCTTGCAACGGCCATGCAGGCGCTCGGCAGGAAAAGCCTCATCCTTGATATGGAAAATGACCGGCTGCAGACGGTGATGCTGGACAGCCGTCGCATTCCCGTTGATGCGGCTGGAAATATTCTTCTCGCCTACAGGGGAAAAGGACGTTTTTTTGAATATATTTCCGCGGCCGACATATTACATGACGGAGTGGCAAAGGACCGCATTCAGGGAAAGACAGTGTTCGTGGGAACTTCAGCCACCGGGCTGATGGACGTGCATCCAACCCCCCTTGATCCACTCTATCCCGGGGTGGAGGTTCATGCCACCATCGTGGAAAATATCATGAACAGTCATTTCCTTTCCCGACCTCTTTGGGCGGGCGGGGTTGAGCTGGGCACTGTTTTTCTGTTCGGCCTCATTTCAAGTCTTATTCTTGCCGCAGCAAGACCACTTGTCAGCGTCCTGTTTCTTGTTCTGGGGGGCGTTGGATTATGGTACGGGTCGTTTTTTTTGCTCGACAATCAAGCCGTTTTTGTCAATCCTCTCTGGGCTTTTCTCGCCCTTTTCGTCAATTTTGCCATTTTGAGTCTGATGAAGTTCTGGCAGGAGGAGCGAGAGGTGAGGAAGCGGACCAGGGAGTTGCTCCTCGCCCAAGATACCACCATTCTCAGCTTGACGGCGCTCGCCGAAACGCGGGACAATGAAACAGGCGCCCATATTCTGAGAACCCAGCATTATGTTCGGGTTCTCGCCGAACATCTGGCCCGCCGGCCGAAATACAAGAAACATCTGGACTGGTCAACCATTGACATGCTTTTCCGGTCAGCGCCACTCCATGATATCGGCAAGGTGGGGGTGTCGGACAGTATTCTGCTGAATCCGGGAAAGCTGACCCCGGAAGAGTTTGAGGCCATGAAGAAACACACTGTTTACGGTCATGAAACCCTGCTCAAGGCGGAAACCCTGCTGCGGGACGAAGCGGGACATTCCTTTTTGCGGGTGGCCGGGGATATTGCCTATACCCACCATGAAAAATGGGATGGGTCGGGCTATCCGAGGGGGTTAAAGGGAGAGGCGATTCCCCTTGCCGGAAGGTTGATGGCCTTGGCTGATGTCTATGACGCCCTTATCTCGGCCCGGCGCTACAAGCCGGCTTTTACTCACCGGGAGGCGTTGCAGATCGTCCAAGAGGGGAGCGGCAGTCATTTTGATCCGGATGTGGTGAAGGCCTTTCTTGCCATGGAGGAATCATTTCATCTGATCGCCCAGCACTTTTCCGACGAAATGGAGTTCGGCAAGGTGCCGCTTGAGCCTCTGGATATTTGATGGTCCCGGAAAAACAGGAAAGAAGCCAGGCAGTTAGTTTACGGTTGCCGGTTCACAGTTTACGGGTGATGGATTCTATGATTTTAGAAAGAAAATATCCTTCAACCGTAAACCGTAAATATTGGTCACTCCCTGGAGGAAAAACACACTGAAAACTGTCAGGGGACTGGTGTGAGCCGGCTTTTTATGTCAAGGCGGCCCGTATCCGCTCCATGGCCCGGGTGACGTTTTCAAAGCTGTTGAAAGCGGAAAGACGGATATAGCCTTGGCCGCATTTGCCGAAACCCGCCCCCGGGGTGCAGACCACCCCCGCCTTGTTGAGCAGCATGTCAAAGAATTCCCAGGAATCGCGGCCCTGGCCGTCGATCCAGATATAGGGGGCATTGTCCCCGCCCACCGAGTCAAATCCAAGCGCGGTTATCTCCTTTTTGATGAGCGCCGCATTTTTCATGTAATAGTCGGTCAGTTCCCTGATCTGGGCTTTGCCTGCCTCGCTGTAGACCGCTGCGGCAGCCTTTTGGATCGGATAGGAGACGCCGTTGAATTTCGTGCAGTGACGCCTGTTCCAAAGGGGGTGGATAAACTGCGGGTTTCCCTTGCTGTCGAAGGCGCGGCACTGTTTGGGCACCACCGTATAGGCGCAGCGGGTGCCGGTGAATCCGGCGTTTTTGGAGAAGCTGCGGAATTCGATGGCAACCTCTTTCGCCCCTTCTATTTCAAAAATCGATTTGGGCAGTGACTCGTCGCGGACAAATGCCTCATAGGCGGCGTCAAAGAGGATCAGCGCCTTGTTGGCCCTGGCATAATCAACCCAGATTTTCAGCTGCTCCTTCGAGATGGTGGAACCGGTGGGATTATTGGGGAAGCAGAGATAGATGAGGTCAACCGGCTGAGTCGGCAGGTCCGGGACAAAGTTGTTTCCTTTCACTGAATCAAGATAGGTCAGTCCCTGGTAGCGGCCGTCGGCAAAGGCGCCGGTCCGGCCTGCCATGACGTTGGTGTCGAGATAGACCGGGTAGACCGGGTCGGGAATAGCAATTTTCGCATCAATGGAAAAAATTTCCTGAATGTTGCCGGTGTCGCATTTGGCGCCGTCGCTGACAAAAATTTCGTCAGGGGCGATATCCGCGCCCCGGGCCTGAAAGTCATTTTGGGCAATGGCCTCACGCAGGAAGGCATATCCCTGTTCAGGTCCGTACCCGTGGAATGTTTTTGCCGCGGCCATTTCATCGGTTGCCTGATGCAGAGCCTCGATACAGGCGGTCGGCAGAGGGCGGGTGACGTCGCCAATGCCGAGTTTGATGACGTCCCGGTCGGGATTGTTCTGTTGAAAAGCGGCAACCCGCTTGGCAATATCGGAAAACAGATAGGATGCCTGCAGTTTCAGATAATTTTCATTTATGGTGATCATATTCTTCCTCTTGTGATTGTATGAAATAAGAAAACATATGATCTATAAATCAATGTGCTTTTTCTGTCAATTGTCTGCTTGAAACCAAAGGGAGTTGCAGGCCGGGGAAAAGACAGGTATTGTTCAGGAGTCAGGAGTCAGGAGTCAGGAGTCAGGAGTCAGGAGTCAGGAGTCAGGAGTCAGGAGTCAGGAGTCAGGAGTCAGGAGTCAGGAGTCAGGAGTCAGGTTGAATTTTTTATAAACGGTAGGTTGTATGATCACATTACTCGACTATGGTGCAGGCAATGTGCGCAGCGTGCGCAATGCCATTAAAAAATTGGGGTTTGAAGTGAAGGACGCAAGGAGTCCTGATGATATCCGTCGGGCTGAAAGGCTGGTGTTTCCCGGTGTGGGCAGTTTCGGCAAGGCCATGGAGCGGCTGCACGGCATGGGATATGTGGAGCCTTTGCTCGAACATATCAGGGCCGATAAACCTTTTCTCGGCATCTGTCTCGGGCTGCAGACCCTTTTCGAGGGAAGCGAGGAATCTCCCGGCGTTGCAGGGCTTGGCATCATTCCCGGCCAGATCAAGCGGTTTCAGGTGAAAGATCTATCCGTGCCGCAGATCGGCTGGAACGGTATCAATATCAGAAAGGGCTCGCCGCTTTTTGCCGGATACAAGGGCGAAAAGCTCTACTTTGTCCATTCCTTTCGCGCCACCCTGGCGGGTGACAGCCGGGAGTGGCTGTTGACCACCACCAATTACGGCGAGGAGTTTGTCAGCGGCGTGCAGAAAGGCCGGGTGGCAGCCGTCCAGTTCCATCCGGAAAAAAGCGGCGAGGCAGGCTTAAACATTCTGAAGAATTTTCTGGAGTGTGATGATCTGGGGCGGGATGTTTGTGAAATTATCCCGCTGCCGCAGGAGACCAGAATGGCCAAGCGTGTCATTGCCTGCCTTGATGTGCGCAGCAACGATAACGGCGACCTGGTGGTAACCAAGGGCGACCAGTACGATGTGCGGCAGGAGGGTGAGGTGCGCAACCTGGGCAAACCGGTTGAGTTGGCCCGCCGTTATTTTGAAGAGGGCGCCGATGAGGTGACCTTTCTCAACATCACCGGCTTCCGTGATTTTCCCATGAAGGACCAGCCCATGCTCGACGTGCTGAAAAGCACCTCGAAAAACGTCTTTGTGCCGCTTACCATCGGCGGCGGCATCCGTGAGTTCACCGATTCGGAAGGCAAACATTATACCGCGTTAGATGTTGCCTCCGAATATTTCAGGAGCGGGGCGGATAAGATTTCCATCGGCAGCGACGCGGTCTACACGGTGGAGGAATATCTTAAGAGCGGCAAGAAAACCGGCAACAGTTCCATTGAACAGATCTCCATTGTTTACGGCGCCCAGGCTGTGGTCATCTCCATTGATCCCAGGCGGGTTTATGTGGGAAGTCCGGAAGAGACGGAGCATAACACCATCCGGACGGCTTTCCCTGGTCCGAACGGGGAAAGTTTTTGCTGGTACCAGTGCACGGTCAGGGGCGGCCGCGAGGGCCGGGACGTGGATGCGGTGCAGCTGGCGCAAACCTGCCAGGAGTTGGGAGCCGGGGAGATTCTCTTAAACTGCATCGACAAGGACGGCACCAACTCAGGCTTTGATCTGGAGTTGATCAATCAGGTGAAAAAAGCGGTTTCCATTCCGGTTATCGCCTCAAGCGGCGCGGGAAAGGTGGAGCATTTCTCCGAGGTGTTTGAAAAGACGGATGCCGAAGCGGCACTCGCCGCTGGAATATTCCACCGGAAGGAAGTGCCTATTGCGGCGGTGAAGGATCACATGCGGAAGAAGGGGATCGAGACGCGGTGATGGTGGGGAAGAGAGAGGCGGGATTAAAAGAAACTTTATTTCAGCAAAAATGCGGCGGCATTGCATGCGGTTTCTACTAATTTTCTACAATGGAAATTAATCACACATCTTTATAATTATGTTACTCAGCTTTTTCATCTCTTGTTCATTAGAAGGGAAATAATCTGATGTTAATTCAATCGAATTTTCATCTAAGTAATGATTCATCTTATCAAATATTATTTTAAAAAAATCATAGCTTAAATCTTTAGAACGAGAACCACATTTATACAAATGTGGAAATGAACGTAATACTGCGCCATAACCAAGAGTTTTTGATAATATATGTCTATTGCTGTCCCACTCTTCTGGAAATGTATTTTTTATTGCATAGAATAGATTAACTAATATTTTATAAATTACCTCATCTTTATTATCTAAAAAATACCTACGAAATGGTAAGCTATTATCATCAATAAGTTTATCTTTTGATTTGATTTTACGCAAATCGTCATCAGGTTTTTTTGATATTAATTTCATTAAATATTTAACAAAAGTTCCTTGTGAAAGAAAGGCATATTCATCCTCTTTCTTACCAAGCATTTTCAGTTTTTTGTAAAAAGGCGAATCTTCACTTGAATTCATCAATCTAGCAATTTCGTGACATGTTTTTTGTGGGCACCTTGTTGCTATAACATCAAATAGGTCATAAATTAGCGACATTGGAACTTTTGTTTGTTTGCTATTGATTATAGAAAAAACATATGCCTTCTCCTCTTCATTCAAATTAAACATCAGAATTACAGGTAATTCGAAATTTTCCGATTTTTTTGATTTTTCTATCCCTTTAATTCTGTGTTGTCCGTCAATAATTTCTCCAAAAAAACTTTTCTCGTCAAAAACGAATTCCTTGTCGTCAACGAGATGAGTATTTGAATCATTATCTACTGCTATAATGATAGGAGTGGGAAAAGTAGCATCTGTATCTGAGCAATATTCAGCTATTTCATTAACTCTAGGCATGTTCTCAATGCGCTGAACACCCCCGCCCGGTTTCTGAGTTACGGGATCATATTCTCGTTGCCTTACATATGCTGTCTCAATAAGGATTTTTGCCGGAATAACTCCAATATAGAAAGTTCCTATCGGCTGCGTGATTTTTAATATATTTATTTTCATATTGCTATGCCGTGGCCATCGTCTTTTACTTTCTTACTTCTTTTATCCAGATCATCTATTTTTTTGTCTTCGATGTCTTGATATTCATCGTAATCAAGGTATAGATGATTTACGCAAAAAATGTAAATTGCCAATATTACTGATATAGCAGTAAACAAAATTTGAGTTTCAATGTTACTTTCACATTTATTTTTAATTGATATGTTTATTTGATGTGTAAAAAAACCAGCCAAAAAAAGAATAATTATAACAGATAATGATGTTGCTGTTATTTTAATTGTTTTAAATTTAATATTTTCTTTGCAAGTAATAAATTCGATAAAAAAATCTGATAATGAAGCAGCTAGTAATGTTATGCTAAAAAGAAAAAATGACCCATTCGTCATTAGGTGCATTAATGTTTCTTGTGAAGATGTTTCAGAAAAAAATATAGAAAAAATGCTTCCTAAATTTCCAACAATTAAAATATAGAGTATCCAAATAAAAAAGATACTCTTATATTTCCTTATTATTTTAAATGGCTTTATTAAATGATTCATGGATTATTAACTTCGGAAAGATAACTTTTGAAACATTAAGTGTTGTTTGATGGTGGTATCAAACAAACTTCTCCATAACTTTTGCATGGATTTCCCTAACAAAAGCAACTTGGTCTTTAGTGGCTGGCCATTTTTCCCTATGATGGGTAATTGTTCTAATTTGGTTTAAATCAACTAGCCATTTCAGCTGTTTCTCTTTTCCGCCATCTTTGCTAAATGAATAATATTTATTAAATAAATCTTCCCACCGAAATGCGGCTATCGTTTTGTAATCAATAAGGAAAAAATATTGCTCTCGGTTCTTAGCTCCCTTATCTAGTTCACAACGTTTGGAGCATTCAGTTCGAACAGTTTCAGGAATACCTTCATACCACCACTGTTCTTCATTTTCTTTGTAGTGGTCCTTGAGAACCCTAATCGTGACTGTGAACAATCTTTCCTGTATGCTCTCCATCATTGAACGAGCTTCCTCAGTTCCTTCAACATCCACTGTTTCAAGATATTTTTGAAGCCCTAAAGGAAGAAAATCCTTATATGAATCATGAATAAGACTCATCATCATTAAAGAATTCTTATTAACCCCTTGGAGAGCTTGGCGACTTCTGAATAATGCGATGGAATCTTGTGATGCACCTTTAAAATAATCTACGACCGGCTGTGTGTGCTTAGCTATTAAGGGCAGTAAATCATCAGGGTCATAAATTTCAGGCTCTATGGAATGCTTATGAGCAATATAGGTAAAAACTTCCTTGAGGACTCGCAAAATTGCTCTTATGCCATTATTGGTGCAGAGGTAACCTGAGGGCCCATCACCTATGGCCCAATGTTCAGGCATGGCATCGGCAAACAATGCAAGATAACCGGAAAGTATTTCAACACCTTTCTTCAAGGTGTCTTCCATCTTTGTTGAGCGAGATTCAGAGAGAGGCCCCGGTTTGAAAATATCGTTTCGGATTTCACCAAAAAATTTGTTTTCTTTTAACCCTTCGTTGAAAGAGGTCAAGGTTAAGCATCTTTTTCGGGATTTATCTTTAGTGGTTGATTTTATCCTGTTGTGTATGGCTGAAGTTTTTCGGTGGTCTAAAGCCATGATGACCCTCGATCGAAGGGCATCAATTCTTTCTTCAAAAAAAGGAGAATCCCACCTTAAATTAGCATAAATCTCAATAAGCAAACCTTTGGCAACGCGGACTTGTTCGCAGTTTATGTTTACGAATAATTGAGCTTCATCGGAAGGGGACATGTTCTCATATGCCAGAACTGGAAGAGTAGTGCGGTCGTCAGGCATATTAGCCCGTTCACTATGTGCATACCCATATAACCTATGTTGTCCATCGATTATCCATGCTGAAGCATATTTGTCGGGTAGATACAGGGTTCCAAACGCAGAGTCGCCTATAATGTCTTTCCGGTCAAATCTTAATCCATTTTTAGCGCTTTTAATATTAACGACTATGTTGGTTGGGAACTGACCGCCCTCATCAATATATTTTGCTATCCTTTTAAGACGCGAGGGTTGCAGCATCCTCTGGTATGTTTCTAGATTTTCTAAATCACGGCTGGCTTTATGACTTACATATCCGATTTTTAACAAATCTGAAGGCCGGATTAAAAAATTATAAAATGTCACACCGCCCATCTTTCCTTTCGTGGCGGGGACGGTGATATCTAATCCGCTTATTGATTCATTGTGAAATATGTGAGATAAAAACTGATACTTTGCTGCTGATTTGAGATGTTCAGTGAGTTTGCTGTAATAATCAATTTCTTGGTCTCTTAAAACGATGATTTTGGCAACTTTTGCTTTTTCAAGGTCCGCATCACCCCATTCGATATTCCTTGTTGCAATTACCCAGCGGAGTTTTAATTTTGGGTTTTTCCCGTAATGTGCGTTAACGGACTGTGCCACTTTGGGTTGTATACTTTCAATTTTCTCAATCAGATTTGTCATCCGCTTTCTTTTCGGGACTTCACTGCAGGTACATTCGATAAAGACGGCTGTCTCGCGGTCTTTGCAAAAAATATCAATTTGGCGAGGATTGACATCTTCTCCGACATTAATTGTAAAATTTCTTCCATCGCTGAGCTCGTCAAAGCCCATTTTTGCCGCTATGCACCAGAGTGCATCTTCTAGCTGCTCATCAAGTGGTTTGTTTTTGCCAAGCCTATAACTTTGCATGTTTTTTCTTAATACTTCCCATCCATCATTTCCCTCAAGAATCGCTTTTTCCTCGAGGTTCTCCTTGCTTTTTGAAGAAATGGATTTCTCGGTAAATTTGTTTCTTCGCGTTCTGAGTGCGGAATTGATTCTATTATGCCCAACAAGCAAAGGGCTCAGGAATTCTGTCATAGTTTGTACCTAAACCATAGTTTTTTAAGGATTAAAATGAATCTATAAAATATAAACTAAATAATCAATGAATATGGCTCAAACCCAAAAAAAATAATTTAAGTTGGATGAAGATTTGTTATATCCAGAAGTTGGCCAACGACCATTTTCAGATAGACTTTTCCTCTTTGTTGTGGTAGATAGTAAATTCTCGTAATAATCTGCCAATAAATAAGGAAAATTTTGATGCGACGTAATGTCTTGCTTGTAGAGCCCGGCTATAAAACAAAATTCCCTCCACTTGGGTTGATGAAAATTGCCGCCTACCACAAGCAATTAGGAGACAATGTTTGCTTTGTAAAAGGGATAAGCAGTTCACTAGCCGTTGATAAAAAAAGTAATACGCTAGTCTCGGAACAGTTTTGGGACAGGGTTTATATTACTACTCTTTTTACATACAACTGGAAATTAACCATAGATACCATTAATCACTATAAAAAATTGATTGGTGGAGATTTGTCTCGTATTTTTGTCGGCGGTATCATGGCAAGTTTGGAGCCAAAAGCCGTGTGGGAAGAAACAGGAATTGTTCCATTTCAAGGAGTGTTAAACCGACCTGGGCTTCTTGATGACAATGAAATTATTGTTGATTCTGTAATTCCTGATTATGCCCTTTTTGAAAATACTCCATATGATTATCCTCTTGTGCGTCAGGCTTACATTGGCTATAGCACGCGGGGTTGTATTCGTAAATGTGAATTCTGCGGAGTTCACAAATTGGAGCCTAAATTCATCGAATATAAAGGTCTTATTCCTTATGTAAATGGAATTATCAACACATATGGTGAAAAAACAGATTTAGTCCTTTTTGACAATAACATCCTCGCTTCAAAGAAATTCCAAAAAATAATCAGTGATATAAAACACTTAGGCTTTGAGGCCGGCGCAAAATTCGGACCAACCAAAAAAGCAAGAAGAGTTGATTTCAACCAAGGAACTGATGCGCGGTTATTGGATGACAATAAAGCAAAACTGCTTTCCGAAATCTGCATCAGCCCGCTCCGAATAGCCTTTGATTCAATCCGGTATCGCGAACTCTATGAAGAAAAAATCCGCTTAGTGGCTAATTACGGGATAAATCATTTGAGCAACTATATCCTTTATAATCACAAAGATACACCAGGAGATTTCTGGCAAAGGCTGAAAATAAATATCGACCTCAACGAAGAGCTCAAGCTACAAATATACTCTTTTCCGATGAAATATATTCCCTTAAATGCCAAGGACAGGACCTATATTAACGAAACCCACTGGAATTGGCTCTTTGTTAGAAATGTACAGCGCATTCTTAATGTGCTTAAAGGTTCTGTAATGACCTCCAGAAAATTTTTCTACCGTGCATTTGGGCAAAATGAAAAAGAATTTTATGAAATTCTACACATGCCGGAAAGGATCATCATGTATAGGGGCAGAGAGGTCGGGCCTGATGAAAACAATTGGTGTTGTAAGTTCAGGGAGTTAAGCTCTGGTGAGAAAAAAGAACTGCTGGAAATAATTTGCACGAACAGGGCAAAACGAGAGTTATTAAGTGTCTTTGCTGGTCAAAAAAATAAAAAACTTAAAGACATACTTGAATATTATCTGCCGGAAAATACGACAGCCGCAAGCATAATGCCGCTTTTTGAAATAGTCCAGGAGGGATTCAGTGAAAAAAGGCAAACAACAATTTAAAGCTGGTATGTATTTGCTCGAGACTCTAACTGCAGGCATGTACAACGAGCCTTTATCTATTTATCGAGAGTATATTCAGAACTGTGTTGATTCCATTGACCTTGCACGACAAGCTGGACAGGATGATTTTGAAATACGAATTACGCTGGACCCATTTGAAAAGGTTGTTTTGATACACGACAATGGTGCCGGGATACCAGCATCTCATGCAGAAAGAGTTTTAAGCAGCATTGGCAGTAGCGATAAAATAGGCACGGACCAGCGAGGCTTCAGGGGGATTGGCCGTCTTGGCGGTATTGCCTTTGCCCAGAGGGTGACGTTTCGAACAAAAGCTGCTGGTGAAAAAAAAATATCGGAGCAAATTTGGGACTGTGAAAAGCTGAGGCAACTCTTAAGTGACCCTGCCAAATCGCCACTATCCCTTGAAGAGATGTTTCAACAAGTCACAGCCTTTAATGGGTTGAACTCTGATGTCCCTGAAAACGACAGTTTTTTTGAGGTTCGCCTTGACGGCGTCGAGAGTTACAGGAATCAGATTTTTGATATTATGCGGATAAAAAAATATCTATCCCAAGTTGCGCCCCTACCTTTTGACCCAGAGAGTTTTGATCCTTTTGGTAACGAAATAACCAAATACCTTTATGAAAATGTGAATAAATACGGAGAATATTATGTGACTATTAATGGGACCCCTGTTTATCGTCCTTACAAAAAAGAATTTCGTGTCACCAATAAAGGCATTAATGATTGTATTGAAGAGATAGAATTTGTCGAATTAAAGGTAAATGGAAAAATCACAGCAAAAGGATGGCTCGGTAAGAGGCGAGGTTTTTTAGGTTCAATTAGCAAAGGCGAAGGCATTGCCGGTATTCGCGTTAAAGTGGGGAATATTATGATCGGCAATGAGCACCTTCTTGACCAGTTCTTCCGGGAAGAAAGATTCAATAGTTATACAGTTGGTGAAATTCATATTGTGAGTTCTGATTTAGTTCCTAATAGCAGGCGTGATGATTTCGTTGATACTCCAACAAAAAATCTGTTTTTTAATGCGATTGAAAGGGAAATCGGACTTCCTGTTTCTAAAGAAATAAGACTCAGGTCCAAATTGAAATCGTTGACGAAGATACAAAATAAAAGTGATTTTAAGTCAGGTCAAGATTCTGAATTTGCTAAAATCAGAAATGGGAATGCAGAATGTTGTCTTGAAAATGATAGTGAAATCAAATTGGTAACTGGGGGAAAAGATGATCGCCATAACCTATTTCTTAAGATGGCCCATAGGTGCAGAGAGAAGAAATGCCCAATTTATCAAGAAATGATCTCTGTAACCAATTGTTAAAATAACCTGTCCATAAAAAATCTGCCACCTCAGTCATTACCGATATTATTTCATGTGGTTTCGGCATAGCTCTTTTTATTGAGGTCATTCCTGCTGGTTGAAATTTCGGCCTTTATGATACCTTTTTTCTTCCATCCTCGTAAATACCCAGATCGTAAGTTGCCATTAACGCTTGAACGGTCATTAAAACTTAGCGCATTCCATTCTTTGAATTCTTTTGTACCGTCAATCTTGTGCAACAAAAGATAAGCAACTTTTTTTTGTAGTAGTGCCTGCCTAAAACTTTCCTCCCCAGATGGATAGTAAACAATCTCTAAAGACATAGGTATCATACTCATTGCCTCAACGGGCATCTTATTTCCTATACCTGTTTGCTCTTCGTAAAACGTCACCATTCTCTCAATTACACTTGCCGGGGTTTCGAAACCATTTGCATGTAGGCCAAGACGCTGATACAAGCTGCCCGGAATCTCTATATTTTTATTCATTTGCTGTCTCCCGATTTGTATTATTTGATTTATTATAATTTATTTGATATCAAATGGCACAATTGATGTCAACGTATTTTTTCTCGTTAACAGGAGAGGCTGCAACGGCACTGGACGCATGTTGCAGCGTGAGTCTTTGTATTCATGGCTGCTGTTTTGGTTGAACGAAGCTCAACGCTCGTTCAACTCACGAAGAAGCTTCTCTGAGATTTCCTTATTTTCAGGACGTAATTCCAAAGCAAGTTGCCACTCTTGGTCGCCAGGGCTCTTGATCCAGAGATCCCGCCAGGCATTCCGGCTGGTCCCGGTGATTTTGTTCACCATGCTTCCTGGCGAAATCGATTCGCCATTGTATATGATCTCGTCACCTTCGACCTTTGCGTAAAAAGTTGTGCCTTTGTACTGCATGCGAATTTGAGTTCCATGAACTAGGAATAGGCTCTTCCATTGGTATCCTCGGTCATCACTGCTAATCTCTGACAACAACTCAGGTTTCCAATTAGCATTATCAAGCCAGTAATCGATTGCAGTGCCAACTACATCTACAGGGTCTCGCGGATCATTATTGATCCGTAGAAAGTTTACCAACTCCAAAAATTGCGATGTCTGAACCGGAACTGATATTTGCGATTTCATGCTTTATCCTCCTTTTTAATGCTTTTATGTGCTTCACTTGCTTTTATTATAGTAAGCCGCACGACAATGTCAAGCATAAAAAAGTATAAAAAAGCAAATAAAAGTAATAAAGAGTGAGTGGTGGGATTATGTCTGACCGCAAGAGACTGGCGAAAGGAAGCTCAGTGCTGTTGGGGCGGCGTTACCAGAAGAAGGCGAATGGCCCTTTGTCTTTGAACGCTTCTGCCTTTATCGCAAATTCGTCGTCAGACATAAGGATGGTCCTGATGAGTTCAACGAGAGATGCGATCGCAGGAATCCACGACAAAACGAATGTCAGGCACAAAACCAAGTAAATGATTCCCCAGCCCCACGAACCCATGTAGAATTTATGCGCGCCAACTGTTCCGAGGAATAAGTTGAGTAATGTATCAGTGGGCTTGGATTTTTGACCTGACCCCCTCCCAATTGAAACTCCACAGCTTAGGCATATAGTCGGATTGTTGCTTAAGGCTGTGCCGCAGTTGTTGCAGAACTTCTTCTCCAGGCGAGGAGGCACGCCGCAGTTGATGCAAACAGCAGCCTTGTCGTCAATTTGCTTGCCGCAGTTTCTACAGTACATGATTTCTGCCCCTTTCGATGAATATTGATTGATGATGAGTTAGGCGCCCGAGTGATTTGTGTGTCCGACTGCAAATTAAAGTTAAGTGCGAGCCGCGAGAATTTTATTCTTCTGAGCTTCGTACTCCGCTTCGGAAATTATATTTTTCATTAGAAGGTCATGCAGTTTTAATAACTCGGCATGAACATCCACCTGTTTTTCAGGCAAATGAGACTTTTGGCCTTTCCCTGTTAGGTTCTTGTAAACACCTAATCCTGCTCCAATTGCCGCACCTGCCATAGGACCTAAAACGGGGACTGGAATAGCAACTGCCGCACCGATGGCTGCACCAGCAGCTGCATCTTTCGTGAGATCAGAACGAATAGCTTGCTTCCCTAACTTGCTCGCCTCGTCACTTATTGAGGTTGCCGTTTTCTTCGCCCACTCGGCAGCTATACGTGCATCTTCCTCATCGACTTTGCCGTCACCGTTCAAATCTCCAACAAGGACCGCAGTAGATGATATGATTTCCTTCGTTTTCCCAGCAATCTTTTTTAGTTTACTCAGCATGGTTGCTCCTAACTGCATGAATGGAATTGGAGTTCAAAAGGAAAAAGAACAGCGCCATATGAATGACCCTGCCTTGCGTCTGATGTGATGGGAGCGAAAGTTAGGGTTTCTTTTTCTTGCGTGCTCCGATGAGTGCGGTTATGCCAGTTCCCATAAGAAGCAGTGTGGCTGGTTCTGGTATGGGTGCGGCTGCAACATCACCATCACGAACAGCCCAGCCATATTGTGCAGTATATTCGTATGCTGCATTGGTCTCTCCATATTTTGAAACAAAAGTCCAATAATAGGTGCCATTCTCTGGCAGTTCCCATCTTGTGCCGGTCCAATACGACGAAGCCTGTAAATTCTGAATTGTCACTGAGCCCCTCTGTGTCAATGTGAGTGAGACACCTACCCCTTGAAAAATTAGTGTAGGGCGGGTAGGAAATTACCAATGCAATTTGAAACAAAATCTATTCACAGCCCCAAACAATCATCTCAAGTTTCCATGACTGACAAACAACCAAAACGACCGGACCCTGAGGTGCTGGAAAAGAAACCGCGGCGCCGGTTTACCACAAAATACAAGCTCAGCATTCTCGTTGAAGTTGGCGCCTGTTCCAAACCAGGTGATATCGGCGAACTTCTGCGAAGAGAAGGGC
>JAZDEG010000027.1:0-19890 GCA_043809085.1 Pseudomonadota bacterium
AAACCTTCCCTTGAAATTTCGCTGCGGGCATACCTGCACGAAATATCGCCCGGCGTCTGGCTGGAAGGTATCATTATTTTTCCGGCCAGGAGCCGGAAATCGATAGAGACAGCCGGATTATTTCATCATCATTTGCTGCTGTATGAGATTATTCCGCGTGGCCGGATCTTTTTCCATTGTGATCTTTCCGCTTATTATTCCCCATTATTAGTGGATTATTGTTACAAGGGGGTCATGCCCCTTCACCTCACCACCGGCACGCCCTGCGAGGTGCAGATAAAGGCAAAGAAAAGGTTCTGCCTGATATTCGTCATGGTGGCGTGGGAGAGATTCACGGTCCGGTTATCGCCGGTCGGCATCTGACTCACCTCCCACTGGTTATATTTTTATTTTACAGATGAATTGATCGTATACCCTTGTCAGGATTAAAGTCAAAAAGTTTTTCCACTGCCCGGAACAGAGGCGAAATGAACGTCTTTTCATGTCTCACCTCCATATGTTATGATAAATACCGTAAAACAGTAAACCATACTCCAATGGTCAAGAATATATTCCTGGTCATATTGGGTCACCAAAACTGATTTGCACAGGGGGTGTTGCTTGCTGTTACACACCGGACAGATAAACTGCTATGACGAGGCTGGGAAGGAAATTTCATGCCGGGGCAGCGGTCAGGACGGCGAGTACCGTAGCGGAGCATCATGGCCTGAACCGCGCTTTGTTACTCTGGGCGATACGGTCCGCGACCAGCTTACCGGTTTGACCTGGACCAGGGATGCCGATCCGAATGGATTTCCGGTTAACTGGCAGGAGGCGATTGAGGCGATTGCTGTCATGAATCGTGACAATCACCTTGACTGCAACGATTGGCGCCTGCCAAACCGTCTTGAGCTGCGCAGCCTGATGAGTTATCAAAGCAAAAAACCCGCCTTGCCGGCCGGTCATCCGTTCGTGAACATTTTTCTCGGCTGGTACTGGTCTTCAACTTCGGCGTTCATCAACCCGGCCTATGCCTGGTATGTACATCTGGAAGGGGCTCGAATGTTTTATGGCAGAAAGGATCAATATTGTCTTTTCTGGCCGGTTCGAGGAGCAGGGAATGGTTTATTGCACCGCACCGGGCAAAAACACTGTTTCGACAGCCGGGGTGAGATGATATCAGGCGTCGGGAGCGGTCAGGACGGGGATTACCGTTTCGGCCATCACTGGCCTGAACCACGTTTCGTGCCAGGAAAATTGACTGTTCTGGACCGGCTGACAAATCTCTGCTGGACTCGACAGGCGGACAACAGCGATGGCCCGGTCAGTTGGCAGCAGGCTTTTGCCGTGGTCCAGAGTATGAACAACATCCGCTTTGCCGGGCTTGACCACTGGCGGCTGCCTAATATCAACGAGCTGGAATCTCTGGTAGATTGCGCGACCCATAACCCGGCCCTGTCTGCGGACCATCCATTCATCAACCTGCGCGAGGGGTACTGGTCAGCTACCACGAGCTTTTTCGAAACCGATTGGGCGTGGGTTCTCTACCTGTTGAAAGGCGCCTGCGGCGTTGGTCACAAACCAGGAAAGTCTTTTTTTGTCTGGCCCGTTTGTCCGGCTGATTCATCAGAATGAGATAAATATCGCCGGCTTGCTTCCTGCGTCCGATAATGCGCGACGCTGTTGAAAGAAAAGACTCGGGTCATCGGTTCACCCGCTTCGAAACCACGAAGAGCGAGAGTTTTACGTTTTTTGCGAATATCAATGGGGCTTGAGAAGAAGGAACAAACCCCTTGGTGAAGATGCGAACGGTAAAGAAGAAGTTTCGTATGGCGTTGACTGCGGTAACGGAATGGATCAAAAGCGTACGTCGCATAGACGGCACTGCGGAGATCATGGAGAGCATGCGTGCCAAGCTGCGGGGACACTTCAATCATTACGGGGTTTCCGGTAACTGCGGCATGCTGCGCTCCTTTTACCATCTGACATGCCGGATCGTCTTCAAACGGCTAAACCGCCGTAGTCAGCGAAAGAGCTGTAGCTGGAAGGGATTCCAACAGATGCTTGAGCATTTCAGAATCCCGCAGCCCCGAATGATCGGTTACTGGAACTAACAATGTTCTGGTACAAAGCGAGCAATACCGAAGAGCCTTGTGCGGGAAAACCCCACGCAAGGAGCGGTGAGAGGACGACCGGGTAACCTACCGTCCTCTCTCGATGACCAAAAATATATCCTCAAATCTCTAAAGGAGAGCGAAAATGACTACAACCAAACCCATTCCCAAAGGCGAACATGCCATTACGCCTTATTTGAACATTAAAGGTGCAGATACCGCCATTCAGTTTTATCAACAGGTATTCGGCGCAAAAGAAATCGGGCGCTTGTTGATGCCTGGCGGCGTAATCGGGCACGCGGAATTGCAAATTGGTGACGCCAAATTCATGTTGGCTGAAGAGAATGTCGAATGGGGCAACAAAAGCCCTGCGACCTTAGGCGGAACATCCGTAACCATTGCCGTATATGTAGATGACGTTGATGCCACTTACCAACTCGCGCTTGACTCAGGTGCAACTGGAGCTATGCCGGTCAAAGATGAGTTTTATGGTTTACGTGTGGGTGTATTTTTAGACCCCTTTGGACACAAGTGGCATATCATGTCGCACATTGAGGATGTATCTTTTGATGAGATGCAGAGACGTTGCGATGCAATGTTTGAATGATGTAACGTCCAACAATTGCTTGCACGCTGGCTGTCATAAGTGAAACAGGCGTTATGTGTGGCCTCAGAATTGAAATGAGTGATGACAATGAGTGAAGTTGCAGAAATAATAGAAGCTTGGGCAAAAGCAACACGAGAGAATCGCAAAGAAGATATTCTTGCCAATCACTCGGGTGATTTAGTTATCTTCGATGTTCTAGCCCCAATGAAATATGAAAGTGCAGCTGAATATCGTGCCGGCTGGGATGATTGGCAACCTGAAACAGATGGTGAGGTCCAGTTTGATATAGAAAATCTAACGATAACTGAGGGAGTGGATGTTGCATTTGCTCATAGTTTCATACGTTGTGGTGGAACCATGCCCAATGGTGAAAAATTCCAAGATTTAGTAAGAGCAACCTTTTGTTTGAAGAAAATAGATGGCTTTTGGACAATAACCCACCAACATGTTTCAAAGCCAATTGAAAATACTCAGAATTAAACATGAATCCCACGCATAACAAAAAAACACCTTTAGGCGAAAGGTCAAGCCTCTCCAGAATACAATATGTTTGAGGTGCCGAAGCTTGCGGCGGTGTATATACTCCGGAGGTGGCCAGCATTAATTAAGATTAAAGAGTTGAAATTATGAGAAAGCTTATTGTCGTATTATTCATAACCCTCGACGGCGTGATCCAGGCGCCTGGGGGCTCCGAAGAAGATACTGCGGAAGGCTTCAAGTACGGCGGGTGGGTGGGTCCCTACATGGACGACTTTTCTGGTAAGGTGATGAGGCAGCAGATGTCGTTAGAACGATCTGAGCTGCTTCTTGGCCGAAAGACTTACGAAATCTTCGCAGGATACTGGCCGTACCACCCTGCCGGTTGGCCCGGCATCAACGAAGTAAAAAAGTATGTTGCGTCTCACGACTCATCGCTCAAGCTTGATTGGGAGAATTCTGTGCTTCTTTCCGGCAACGTTGCCGGAAAGGTGAAGAAACTTAAAAGTGAGGACGGTCCCAACCTGCACGTTTGGGGAAGCGGCAACTTGATACAGACGCTCTTGGAGCACGATTTGGTTGATGAATTGTGGCTCAAAATTTTCCCTATAACGCTCGGCTCAGGCAAACGACTATTTGCCGAAGGTACGATTCCGGCAGCTTTCAAATTAACCGACAGCAAAATTACGCCCCTCGGCGTTATTGTTGCTAATTACAAACGTTCCGGTGATGTGAGGACAGTGTCGCTTGGAGCATAAATTTTTGTATCTATGCAGCGAACCGACAAATCGCCTAACACTTAGAATGCCTCTAGGTGTCAAGGTGTAGAAGTATCCGTTAACGAAAAAAGGTATTTTTCGAATCTGTATTCATCGGTCAGCATGATCTTTGACAACTAATTGCACGCCCCAGTTTGTGGGCAAGAATGGAGAGCGTTTTGCCTTTCCCGTGCTTTTTGTCGATTTTCTGCAGATATCGCCGGCCCATTTCGTTGTCCTTGAGAAAGAGCTGTGCCGCTTCGGAAAAAGCCCAGCGCAGATGGACATTGCCGATCTTTTTGCCGGAAGATCCGTATTTTTCCCGTTTGATTCTTTCGCGCATTTGACCAGGCTGCAGTATGAGACAAAATCCTGAACGCGGGGAAACCGGCTGATGTTTTCAATTTCGTAGAGCATATTCAGGGCAAAGCTTAACCGGCCGCCCTCTCTCGATGACCTGTAGAAAGGCGGGAGTGTCATTTAGTCAAGTATTGGTCGAGACAGTCGGATAAGAACCAAACAAAGGCAGAACGATTTGCGTCGTCCCGCCTTTGTTTGGTCAGCCTGCATGATCACGAAGGTGGTTGAGAATGGGTTTTGTTATTTATAGGATGTCTTGAATTCCACACCTTCAAGTGTTTGAGGATCATACAGCCCTTTTCCGGTTGCTTCCTTGATCCACTCTTCCCGCAGGGTGTTCAGAAACTGCACTTTCTCGTCAACAAGCTTCTGGAAGGGCAAGCCGATGACCTGCTGCGCCTGTTCCTTGGTGGAGAAGTCCGGGGCCGTGTAATCTGCGGCATTGTATTTAGCCAGAACAATGCGCAGTTTCACCCGGGCATCCTGGCCCTTGTTGATTGCAGATCCTAAAATACGCAATGTTTCTTCAGGCGCATGGAAGAAGGAACCATGGCTTGCGATGGAGTAATCCCAGCGCCACTGGGCGTGCCTGATGTCCTGCTGGATATCCTTCATCTCTTCTTCGGTTGCTCCTGTTTCCCAGGCCTTACCAGCCTCGAGATGGGCCTTGGCGATAACATCCATTGCGATTTTGCTCAGCTCATCCTTTCTTTGCAGCTTTCTGGCAATGGTGTCGCGCAGGGTTTTTTCATCCTCGTTATGGCAGTTCAGGCAGGTATTTTGTAAATTGTCAAGCGGGCTGCCGACATTGTGAGAGGAATACTTGACCCCGCCTTCCCGGACGTAGGGCATGTGGCAATCAGCGCATGCGACATCGTTTTGTGCATGGATGCCGGTTTTGTATAATTCATAGCCTGGGTGCTGCGCTTTCAGCATGGGGGTCTTGCTGACCTGATGGGTCCAGTCGACGAATTTGATATCGTCATAATATTTTTCCATGTCTTCAACCGCAAAGCCGTTGGCCCAGGGAAAAGTAACAACCTTTGCCTCTTTTTTCTGACCGCTATTGTCCGTCCATTCCGTGGGTTTGAAATAATATTCGGCATGGCACTGGGCGCAGACGAGTGATCTCATCTGCTGGTGCGTGGCGTCTGCCGCTTTCAGACTGCCTTCTGCATCCAGGGCACGGTTCAGGTGAGGCCGTGTGATCGTCAGTTTCATGGTTTCGTTATCATGGCAGTCCGCGCATCCCACCGGATTGACGATCTCGCTGCCGAACCTGGCCCATTTGCCGGTAAAGAAATCGAGTTCACCTATTTTGTCCATGAGTCTGGGCACATCCGGAGATTTACAGGTCCAGCATGCGGTGGGCATGGGCCCGGTTGCGGCGTCAACCGGGCCACCTGTTCTCAGGGTGTTGATGTTGTCCTCAAGCATGTAGGAGTGACCTCTTGGAGCATTATAATCCTTGGAGAATCCATAACCAGCCCAAAGGACAACCAGTGCCGGATTTTTTTTCAGCATGTCGTCAATCTTGTCGCTTTTTTTCGTCTGCTTGTATGAGTCGTATTGCCTGGGGTAGTGTTTGCCCCACTCGGCGCTTATTGATTCCAGCTTTTTTATTTTCGGCACTTCATTAATGGCCTGCTGTTCGGCTTTGTTTTCATTGATTGAAAGGGCGAGCAAAAACAAAGGAACAATGACTGCGATTGATCCGACTGTCACCACTGTTGATTTTTTCATTCTTCACGGTCTCCTTGGGTGCTTTTTTATAATTCCTTCACCCCGATATTATCGGGAGTTGCGGTCAGGTTTCTGTTGGTGCCATGGGGGACATTCCGATGACAATCCCAGCAGCGACGGTCGATGTGCGCTCCGTTACCGGCGGGACCTTGGTATAAGCTGCTGTTCATCGCCATCTGCGAGACGATTTCTTTATGGCAGGATATGCAGTTGGCCTGGATTCTGTCTGACGCATCCTCGGTTGCCCTGATGTTCATCCCGTAGGATCTGAGCGTCATGGCAACGGAATGTTTGAATCCGTCTCTCGATTTTGCCGTCATTTTATTGGAAAAAGAATCCCTGGGCAGATGGCATTCCACACAGGTGGCCTTTCCCCGGTGTGAACTGTGCTGCCAGGTGGCATAATAGACGTTCATGGTATGGCAGTTGATACATACTTTCGGATCACTGGAAAGATACGATATCATGTTGGACGCTTTCACCACATAGGCAAACAGTCCAACCGCCACCACGACGCTGCAGGTTGCTATAAATTTCATAATGGTTCCTGTTTCCATGGTTCAGCCTGTTCTCGGTAAATTTTTGTTGGTCGGCATATTCTCCTCTCCCGGTTCATTTTTTCGGATCTGATTCCCTCCTTGATTTTGTTTTTTGTTTTCAATCCCATCTCGGCCTTTTTGCAGGAACAGAAGAGCAAGTGTCATACCGGAGATGAATAAAATAAATTGATGAGTGTTCCCATCCTTGATGGGAAAGGGTTAGCGGGGATTTATTTTTCATTTGCGGCATTGTCGGCATTCTTGAGTAAGGTGTGGAAAGTGAATTGTGTAACCATGCGGTATCGTGTTTGGCGGCAGCATGTTACCGTGTGGTGACAAGTGCTTTACATTGACCAGATTTTTCTGCTAGTATAAGCGCTATGAAAATAAAAACAAAATTCATCATTTCCATCAGTCTGGTGGTCATTATCTCTTATGGCGTGACTTTTTACCGTACCTCGGCCTTTCAGGAAGAGCTGGTTGTGACCCAGGCGGCCCGCCAGGCTTCCATGCTGTTTAATCAACTGCGTCTGACCCGTCAGTGGGTTGCGGATCATAACGGTCTTTTTGTGGTTAAAAAATCAGGCGTTCCGGCCAGCCCCTTCCTGGCGGATGGTGAGATTGAAACCATCGACGGCACGATTCTCGTGAAACGCAATCCCGCCATGGTCACCAGGGAGTTGTCCCGCTATGCTGCTGAAGCAGGACTGGGTCGATTTTCCGTGACGAGTCTTCAGCCGATCAACCCGGCAAACGCTCCGGATGCATTTGAGGAGCAGAGTCTGAAGCGGTTCAATGAAGGACTCCTTGAAGCATCGGCAATTGAGGAAACCGGTGGGGAAAAGCGGTTGCGCTATATTGCCCCCCTGGTGATTGAACCTTCCTGTCTGGAGTGTCATGTTGAGCAGAAATACAGGATCGGCGAAATCAGGGGGGGGCTCAGTGTCACCATTCCCATGGAATGGGCTTATGCCGATATCAAAAAAAATAATCTCATGCTTCTTGTCATTGCCGTAGTGACGATCTGTGTGGTCTCGCTCATCCTTTTTCTGTTGGGGGATTCGCTTGTGGTGCGCCGTCTGAGGTTACTCGAAGATGTCATGGAGCGCTATCCCGGCCAACTCTTGCCGGAGGAGCTTGCCAGCCTGCCAGGCGGAGAGGATGAGATCGGCAGACTCAGTGAAAAGTTCCGGGATCTCTGCCGTCGTCTGGATATTTCCCGGCAGGAGCTTGATCTGGCCCAGGAGCAGATTTTCCAGAATGAGAAACTGGCGGCCCTGGGCCGGTTGGTGGCGGGCGTCGGCCATGAGATCAACAATCCGTTGGGGGGGATGCTGAATTGTTTGAAATCCATGCAGGAATCGCCGGACGACCTTGAACTGAACCGGCGCTATCTGCCGCTTCTTGCCAAAGGGCTTGACCGCATCAGGCATACCGTCCGCCAGTTGCTCAATTTTGGCCGCCGCGAGGCCCTCCATCCACAGATTCTTAATATTGACGGTTTGATCCGTGAATGCTTCGAGCTGCTGGGCTATGGTTTGAAGAATATTGACATCAGTCTTGATCTTTCCCTTGAAAAGTTTATTTGCCTGGATAAGGAGGCAATGAAACAGGTGGTGATGAATATCGGCATCAATGCCATTCATGCCATGCCCCATGGCGGCACACTCACAGTTACCAGTCGCAGGGAGAATGGCAATGTCGTTCTTGATTTTACGGATACAGGGATTGGTATTGATCCGGAAAACATGAAGAAGATTTTTGATCCGTTTTTTACCACCAAGGATGTGGGAGAAGGAACCGGACTTGGTCTTGCCGTGACATACACCATGGTGAAAAGGATGGGTGGACGGATAAGTGTGAAAAGTGAAAAAGGGGCGGGAACATGTTTTACCATCGAGTTGCCTGCCGATGACAGTTGCCTGTGCGGCAAGGAGAAAAAGGAATAATGACGGGAGATTTTGAAAAATCAGCCAAGGCCCGCATACTGCTTGCCGAAGACGATGAGATCATGCGCATCACCCTGCATGACAGGCTTGTCAAAAACGGCTGGAAGGTGGATTGTGCCGAAGATGGCAGACAGGCGCTTGAGCTGATTAAAAAAAACGTCTATCAACTCGCGCTTTCCGATATCCGCATGCCCGGTCTTGATGGCCAGCGTCTTCTGGGAAAAATAAAAGAAATGACTCCGGGAACGGATGTGATTCTGATGACGGCCTATGGCGGTACCGATGATGCCGTTGCCTGCTTGAAACAGGGGGCTGCGGATTATATCCTGAAACCCTTTGACATGGATGACTTGACCATCCGTATCAAGCGGCTGCTGGAAATGCAGGCGATCAAGGTCAAATGCGTCACCCTGGAGGAGGACTGCCGGGGGCATCGAACGCCGATAGTCGGCAGTTCGCGGCCCGTCATGGCAATGCTGCAGCTCATCAGTCAGGTTGCTCTTGCCGAAGCAACCGTGCTCGTCACCGGTGAAAGCGGCACCGGCAAGGAGCTTGTTGCCGCAGCGATTCATTATGGCAGCAGGAGGTCAGGGAGCCCCTATATCCGCATCAACTGCGCCGCCATTCCTGAAGGGCTGATGGAGTCCGAACTTTTCGGCCATGAAAAAGGGGCTTTTACAGGCGCGGTTTCGCGGAAGATCGGAAAATTTGAACTTGCCGAACGGGGCACCATTCTCCTTGATGAAATTGGTGACATGCCCTTTGATCTTCAGGTGAAACTGTTGCGGGTGCTCCAGGAACATGAGATAGAAAGAGTCGGCGGCACCAGAAGCATCCCCATCGATGTCCGGGTTATCTGTTCAACGGCCAGGAATCTGGCCCAGGAAGTTAAAAACGGCCGATTTCGGGAAGATCTTTTTTATCGTCTCCAGGTCATCCCCATCGAAGTGCCGCCCCTCAGAAAACGCAAAGAGGATATTGCCGAATTGTGCGAGTTTTTCCTGCGTGAATTCAGCCGTGATCGAGGAATGGATTTTGTCTTGTCAAAGGAGGCCTTGGGGGTTCTGCAATCCTATGATTTTCCCGGAAACGTCAGAGAATTGAAAAACATCATCGAGCGCATCTGCGTTCTTGCCACCTCGCCCGTTATTCAGGCCTGGAACCTCCCGCCTGACATCAGCGGCATAAACGAGACTGATAGCGAAGAAACCCTCAAACTCTCTCATGCGGTTGCGGTTGCAGAAAGGTCGTGTATCATGAGGGCATTACGCCGGACGAACGGCAACAAGTCGGAAGCATCCCGTCTTCTCGGTATCAGCCGGAAAAATCTGTGGGAAAAATTAAAGAACTATAATCTGTAGCGCCGTGATTTTTCAGCTGATCCCTTCAATCTTCAATTCAAAGGTGAGATTGCGTCCGGCAAGGGGGTGGTTGCCGTCAATGGTGAACATGTCATCTGCAATACTTGAAATGCGGCCTTCAATCTCATTTCCAGCGGCATCGGTAAAAGATACCTCGGTTTCGATTTCCCGTGATGTTCCTTCCGGCAGTTCTTGCGCTTTTACTGACCAGATCAGATCCGGGTCTGTCTGGCCGTATGCCTCGGCAGGCTTGAGGATGACCGTTTTCCGTTCACCAAGGCTCATGCCCATGACCGCTTTCTCAAAACCTTTAATGACTTTTCCTTTGCCGACAACAAATTGTAACGGTTCCTGGCCAAGATTTGACTCAAAAACAGTTCCGTCTTTCAATTTTCCGGTATAATAGACTTTAACTTTGCTTCCCTTTTTTATCTGTGCCATGTTATATTTCCTTTTTGTTTTCTCCTCATTCGTTGGCCGCCAATCGTAACGGCATGTAACATACTCATACAATTCAAAAATAGCAATATTTCAACCCAATCGAAAAGGCCTTCGCCGGTCTTGACTCCTGCAACACAAAGGTGTGGTATTTTCTGCAACACATTGTGTGGTGCGCATCAGTCAGTGCAACACATCTGTTTTTTTTCTTGCCGCACCATATTCTGGTAAAATGTGTATTATCAGCATATTGGAATGATTAATCCCGAGTTTTTTCTTGGTGGCACAGCTCCTGCTATAGAGTAAGGCAAGAGAAACATGCAACACCTCTTGAACTTCAACATAAGGGGGAAAAGCGATGAAACGGAATGATAAATATCGAGTAAATACCGCTGTTGTTGACCGGGATGAGTATGATGAAGACATTGCTGAGGCCGCATGCCACGTCGGCACCGGAACAATTTTCAATATCTGCGCTTTGATTGGTCTGTGGAGTGTAGCATGTCTCGTCAGCGCCATGATTCAGAACGGAGTTGTTGATGTTGTGAAAGGCTGGATGGTCGCCATAGGTGGATGATGATTTTGCAGTTATTCGGCCCGCAGGGCTTCCTGAGGATCCATGTTGGCGGCTTGGCGGGCCGGCAGAACGCCGGCAAGAAGGCCGATGAAAAATGACATGGCCATGGAAAGAACAATATAAAGAAGACTTGTTTTTGTCGGTAAAGCCGGGATAACAAGATGAAGAATTCTGGCTCCACCCCCGCCCAGAACGAGTCCCGCCATTCCTCCGACCAGGGATAGAAAAACAGCCTCCATGAGAAAGAGTCTCAGCACCTGGCTGCGGGTCGCACCGAGCGCCCGCAGCAATCCTATTTCGCCTGTGCGGTCATGCACGGCGATTGTCATGATTGTCATGATTCCCACTCCCCCCACCAGAAGAGAAATTCCCCCGAGAGCAGCCACAGCCAGAGTCAGTTTGTCAAGGACATTGCCAAGCACATCAAGCATCTGATCCTGAGTGGTGATGGTGAAATCTTCGCTGCCGTGTCTGTCGATGAGGATTTTTTTTACCCGATCGGTAATTTTTACGACGGAAGCATTGTCGTCGTAAAGGACGTCGATTTCCATCAGACTGTTGCGGTTGAACAATTCAAGAGCCCGGGCGGCGGGAATATAAACCGCATCGTCAAGATCAAAGCCGAGAATCTGTCCCTTTGACTCCATAACGCCGATGACCCGGTAGCGAAATCCACCGATCCTGACAACTTCTCCCAGAGGATTCGACGCGCCGAACAGTTCGCTTCGTACCTTGCTGCCAAGGACAACAAAAGCTCTTGCCGAATGCGGGTCATCAGGCGGCAGGAAATTTCCTGACGCTACATTGAACTGCCATACCTCCGGTGCATGATGGCCGACACCGAGAATAGTGGTGCGTCGCTGTTTTCGGCGTGATTCGATTTCTCCGTTTCCCTGAACAACGGGCACAGTGGCCGTAACCTGTGGAATCGTTTTCATGGCCTGTTCGTCGTCCAGACTGAGGGGGCGGACATTGCTGATCACCGCGCCTGACATTCCCATGGTTGTTGTTCGGCCCGGCACGATGCCGATGAGGTTCGTGCCGAACTGGGTAAATTCAGCCACAATAAATTGCTGGACACCCTCACCGATTGAGGTGAGCAGAATCACTGAACCTATGCCGATGGCAATACCCAACGTGGTCAGAAAACTGCGCAGCCGGTGGCTGGTGACGGCTTTTGAGGAAAATTTCAGGGTGTCCGTTGTTCGCATGATGCTCAGCGCCGGGAAAGAGCTGTGACCGGTTCCAGGGAAGCGGCCTTGCCGGCGGGCAGGGCTGCAAAGAGAAGGCCGGTGAAAAGCGCGGTCAGAACGGCGCAGCCAACCGCCCAGGGTGGCGGTGTGATGACGAAGTCGGGGAAAAGACGTTGAAGAACGCCATTGGCGGAAAGTCCGATAACAGTTCCAAGCACGGCGCCGCAAAGAGAGAGCAGCCCGGCCTCAGCCAGAAAAAGAAACAGGATCTGACGGGATGGTGTCCCAAGCGCCTTGAGGAGTCCTATTTCACTTTTGCGTTGTGAAACTGAAACAAGCATGACATTCATGATGAGAATTCCCGCCACCAGAAGACTGATAAAAGCTATGCCGCCGACGGTAAGGTTCAGCGCCGTAAAAATACGGTCAAAGGTGGAAAGCACGGCATCCTGGGTAATGACTGTGACGTCATCCTCCCCGTCATGACGTTCTTTGATAATTCTGAGGATGTCGGTTTTTGCCTTGAGTATAGCATCCCTGTCCCTGGCCTCGACAATGATGCGAAAAAGGGATTCGGTGTTGAAAAGGGATTGGGCATTGGCAACCGGAATCACGGCAAGATCGTCAAGATCAACACCGATTGAAATCCCGGCCGGGCTCAGCAGGCCAAGGATACGGAAACGGCTGTCACCGATTCTGATGATTTTTCCTATGGGGGATTGCGTCCCGAATAATTCCGCAGCCAGGCTCTGTCCGATCACGCAGATGGATTGACCTTTGGTGAGATCACTGTCCGGAAGGAAATGGCCGGATAGCATGGTGAGTTGGCGGATGGCAAGAAAAGAGGCTGACGTGCCGAGAATTGATACCTCACGTTCTCTTTCCTGCCGGGAAACCGGGGCATTGCCGACGACGATGGGCGCCATGTCTTTGATGAAGCGGCTGTTCAGAAGGGCTCGGGCGTCATCAAGGGTGAGGTCGCGGGGGGTCGCGCCAAGCAGCGGCGGCATTGACCCGGTTGTTTCCGAACGACCAGGGAGAACGATGAGCAGATTTGTGCCGAGACTGGAAAATTTTGACACCACATAGCCTCGGGCCGCTTCCCCCAGGGATGTGAGGATGATGACAGAGGCCACCCCGATGGACATGGCCAGCAATATGAGCATGTTTCGCAGGCGAACAGCGAAAAGGGCCCTCGAAGAATAAGAAAAAAGGTCAAAAAGGCGCATCAGGCCGTATCCGATATGATTCGTCCGTCTTCCATGCGGATCTGTCTTTTTGCCCGTCGGCCCAGTTCCGGATCGTGAGTAACCATGATAAGGGTGAGGCCGTTGCGGTTGAGTTCCTCCAGTATATCCACAACATCACTGCCCGCCGTCTTGTCCAGATTGCCGGTGGGTTCATCTGCCAGCAGAACGGCGGGCTGCATGGCGATTGCCCGGGCGATGGCAACCCGCTGGCGCTGTCCTCCGGACAACTGGTCGGGGCGATGACCGGCCCGCTCTTTCATGCTCAGGCTGGCAAGAACGGCATTGACGCGCTGCCTGCGCGTCAATGCCGGAACTTCGGCAATGATCATGGGAAGCTCTATGTTTTCCGCTGCGGTTAAGCGGGGCACCAGATGAAAAAGCTGGAAGACAAAACCGATGCGCTGACGCCTGATCCGGGATCGTTCTTCATCGTCAATGGCCGTAACGGTGTGGTTTTCGAATCGATAAGAGCCGTTGTCCGGTCGATCAAGCAGGCCGATGGTATTCAGAAGGGTAGATTTGCCGGAACCGGAAGGGCCCATGATGGAGATATATTCACCTTGATTGATTTGCAGTGAAACGTCATGGAGACCGTAGACCGTTTCTTCGCCCACGATAAAAGTGCGGTTGATGCCGCTGAGTTCGATGACGGACTCAGTCATTCCCGTCAATTTCCAGTTCAGCCGATGCGCCGTCGATTAATCCCTTGCGGTCGGCGGTCAGGATGATCTGTTCCCCCTCGGTAACACCGGAAGTAATCTCGGTATAATCCCAGTTCGCCACGCCGGTGGTGATACGCCGTTCATGCAGTTTACCCGACTGAGGATCATAAACATAGACAATGCTTCCGTCCATTATGGATTCAGTGGGAATGCGCAGGACGTTTTCCTTTGCATCAAGAATGATTTCAGCATCGGCGCTGTAGCCGGGCAGGAGGCTTGCCGTATCCTCCGGGTGAACAAAGAGAACTTCTATTTCAACGGTGCGCGCCTGTTTTTCGAGATCAAGAACATAATCACTTATTCGCTTGACCCGGCCGGCAAAGGTGCGGCCGCGAAAAGCGTCAAGGGATATGCGCACTTCCATTCCGTTGCGGATTAAGGCGGCATCAACTTCGTCAATCGGGGCGGAGACGTAGTAACAGCCGGTATCAATCAGATCAACTGCGGGCAGGGTCTGGACGCCGACCGGAGAAGGGGTGACATATTCGCCAAGTTCACCGTTCAGCTGGGCGATGATGCCGTCGAAAGGGGCATGAAGAAAGGTGCGGTCAAGATTGGCGGCAGCCAGGGCGATTCGGTTTCGGTTTACCTCAAGAGTCGCCTGGGCAGCCTTGCACTGCGTTTTGCCGATCCTGAAGTCGGTGTCGAGTTTGTCCAGACGTTCTGCTGTGGTGGCGCCGCTCTCTTTTAGGGCAAGATAGCGGTCAAGCTGGCGTTCGGCGATATCCGCCTGCAGGCAGACCGCCTCGGCGTTTGACCTCGCAGCCTCCGTCTCGCTTTCCGCAAGGCTGAGCTGAGCCCGGAGATCGTCGTTCCAGAGGGCGAGCAACAGGTCCCCCTTCTTGACCTTCATTCCTTCGGTCACCGGCCAGGCGGCGATCTGTCCGCCCATAGCCGGCGACAATCCAGCCCGGCGGCAGACTTTCACCGTCCCGGCCCGGGTATTGACCACGGTTGATTTGATGGTGCCTCGTTCCACTCCGGTAACTTTGACGGGAATCGGTTTGGGTCGGTTGAAGGTGAATATTCCCGCAGCAATAGCCGCAGCGATGAAAAAAAGAATAAGGATGGGTTTGGTATGCTTCATCAACCGTTTCCGGATGTATTACTTAAACCGCCGTCGATCTCGCCAAAAGTATGAGATTACTTTGTATCGGTTATTCTATCGTCTGTCGTGAGCGAAGTCAATGAACGGCATCGGGAACTGGATTATTTGGCGGGAATCACTACTTTTTCTGCTGGTGTACGTTTGTGGCAATCTCCCAGCATTGAATCAGGTTTTCTCCCACAAGAGCGACAATTTCAGGATCAAGTTTGTTGGCTTCGGCAAGGGTATGCAAAACCTTTTTGATTGCTCCCGGCGAAAGGGACGCGCGGTAGGGGCGGTTTTGGGCAAGGGCCTGGAAGATATCGGCCACCGCGATAATTCGTGCCTCGATTCCGAGTTCGGTGTCATGCATATGGAAGGGATAGCCTTCACCTGACGGTGTTTCGTGGTGAAAGGCGGCCAAACGGGCAATCGTTTCAAAACCTCTGATACGGCGCAATATCTGGTAGGTTTCAAAACTGTGCTGGATGATGACCGCCCGTTCTGATGTATTCAGGGGGCCGTTTTTTTCCAGAATTTCATCCGGAACCTTCAGTTTGCCGAGATCATGAAGCAAGCCCGCCAGTTCCAGTTTTTCACATGTTGGCCGGTCAAGTCCGCACAGCGCGCCGATGAACCCGGCAAGATGCCCAACCCCTAGAGAATGTTCAGCGGTGAATTGGCTTTTGGCGTCGACGATATCGGCAAAAAGAGCGGCTATTCCCTTCAGTGACGTAAAGTCAACCTGGTGTTCACGAAGGGGAGTGTGCAAGTCCTCAAAATAGTGGTTGATATGGGGCGCAAATAGCGTGAGCCAGAAATTTTCGTTCTCGGAAATGGCAAGAAAAGTGTCGACCAGTTGCGGATCAAACAGATGTCCGCGGTATCCGGCAATCGTTTTTCTGATTTCCCTGGATTTCATCAGAAGTTCATGGGGGGCACATTCCGTTGCAAGAGAGTCGATGCGGTCCGCCATGTATATACAGTTGGCGAGAAGCCTTGTTTCATCGGGGAGCGGCTTGTCTCTGAGTTCCTGCCAATGGGTATGATGATTCAGGATAACCGGCGCCAGATGGGAAAGAAGCGGGTGTTTAGCGAGGAGAGCATGGCCGCGTTCACAATGGATGTGGGACTGGTCCCAGTCAAGTTCGGTGATGATTTTTTTGTGAATGAGTGTGGATGAGACTCCGCAATCATGCAGCAGCGCGGCGTCATACGTTGTAACAAGCGGGGACTCTTCACCGCTGCGGGCATTGTGCAGTCGCATGCATTCTATGGCCATGTAGGCAACACGCTTGCCGTGGTAAAAATCATCCACTCCAACAAGGTCAAGCATATCAGACATCGCCCAGACTACTTCGCGAAGACTGACGACGGTCTGTCTATCCTCATCGCCCGGATTTTTTCCCTGTAGGCGCACTGTATTGCCGGCTTTTGTCATTGGTTTTTCCATCGGATCATAGGGGACGAGGAAAGATACTCTTTCCTTGTACTTATCATGATTGCAATGAAAAATCGATAATGAATCGGTTCAACTTGAATTTTCGGACAACGGTCTCCAGGACTTTAATGGACGATGAAATGATCCAGCTGTTTCATCTGCTCCGGCGAAAGGTCTTTGAATCGAACGCAGTGATGTCTGGTCTGCACCAGATCAGAAGGGATGCGGAAATCGGAAACAGAAATGACTTTCAGGTTATGCACGATATAACCGTCGTGAATGATATCGATTTTTTGGGGATTTCGGAACCATTGCTCATTGCCGACATACCGGAATACAAGGCCGTTTGTATCCATTGAGATGATATGAAAGGGAATGGCGAAGTCAAATATGGCCAGGGTGCGTTCTTTGATGCTGGGCCGGGTGTCATGATTCTCAGTTGCGATCTGCATGGTGGCTGTGTTCATCATTTAACCTCCTGAGTGAAGAATCTGAATCCCCTGAATGGTGATTTTATACCTTTCGGTTTAATGAAAAGTGAATGCAAAAGAAGTGCCACTTTGTGGAGTAAGTAATTTTGTTTTATTATTTAAGATGGTTATGGGTAAATTGGCAGGAGGGGCCTGGAGGGAGGAACGTGGCTATTTGGCCAATTCAGGCTGTGAATAACCCACATTGTGGTATGGTTTAGTTGGGCAAATGACGCACATGAAGAAATTTTCCGTTGAAATTCTTTTCGGCATCGTTGCGGAACTTATCTTGTCTTCTCAAGAGTACGCAATCAGTTTCTGGTGACCAAATGCTCAGAAACTGATTGTTAAAGTGCTCAGCAAGCCGCCCCCGGCAACCTCTAGTGGCATTTCACAGCCACCCTCAATGACAAATTTATTCTTTATTTTAAGATAGTTACAAAGTGCGTTTCAAGATTTTTGTTTTGCGAAAAAACATGGCACAACAGTTGCGATATCGGTATGTGCAAGTCTGAAGGAGCGTTGTTATGCCGCTATTCAGGCCGCAAGGAAATGGACGGTAGTTATGGAAGTCATTGGCAAGGTTTATCAGGAAAACGGTTTCAATCCTGAAAGGAGGTGCTCGAAGGGTTTTTGCTAAAGGCGGTAATGTGGTCGAGGTCTGCCTTGGTCACTGGCTGTGAAATGGTGCTGATGCAAAACGAATCTTGATAAAATCGAAAACCCGTCGATTTTATTTGCTTGATGCCATACAACCTTGTGTTCTTGTTTATTTTCTCCAGCACCATGGTATTTTTTTCTGAAGTCACTCTTAACTAAATGAAAGGAAAATTATATGCCACCAAAAAAGTTTGCCAAGAAGCTGATTCCATTGTTTGGACTGTCGTTGTTAGCTGCTAGCTCCGCCAGTGCCGGTACCATCTCCAGCTGGAACATGGGGAACGTAACAGTAGCGCCTCCGCCCTACACTGAATTTGTAACATATAGAAGCACCCTTTTCACCACCACTGCCAAGACTGCCACCAACGGTTATATCAGCTGGAAAGAGACGGATGTCCAGGCGCCGGGAATGAAGGTTGTCAACAGAGATGACGTGACCGGCCTGAAGTGCATCATGACCACCGGCTACAATCCCTATGATCTCTCCGATAAGATGTGCTCAGATCCGCTGCAGTCCAGCAAGCGCTGGAAGGTCGGGGGTACCAATGGCCAGCCCATCGACGTCTACTTTACCGTTGCAATCGACAAAAACGTCAGCATTTACAACTCCATGCAGAAGCTGACCGACAACGATATCAGAAAGTGGAAAGGTTTTCGTGCAGAACTGGGTTTTATGGTCAACGGCGTGTTCACCAAGTCCAAGTCCCTTGACGGTCTGGGTTTCTCCTCCAACAAGGGTAAATATTTCACCACGACCTCTTCTGCTCTCCAATCTGCAGAAACCCTGTCCGCTCTCTTTGCCCAGGGACTGGCCGGTCCTGCAGATGCAAACCATCCGGCCACCGGGTATTTTGATCCGATCTACCGCATGAGCTATCTGCTCAATGCCACGGAAGACACCCTTGACACCGGTCTGATTTCTTCCAACTACATGGCGCTGTTCGGCGACTGGAACAATCTGTCCGGCGTGCCGTGGGGTTACTTCTACGACGATGACAACGACGTCAACACCGACAACACTCTGATGGCCAACTGTGACGGTAATTTCGTGGTTTTTGACCCGATCCTTGAAACAGGCTACTGTGATGGCACCTGGGTGACCTACCGCAGCCAGGCCGGTCTGGACGCCAATGGTTTACCCTATCCTTCCGACGGCATCAAAAAGCCGGTTCCAGAGGCCATCGTTGCTGAAATGGAATCCCATCCGCTGTATTTGACCGGCCCAATCGAAGACCTGGCGAATCTTGGCCTGAACTACTACATCACGGTTAACGGCACCAACTCCAAGTGGCCGACCCCAACACAGTTTGTAATGCGATTCTATCCTAAGTACTGATTTTTTAAGTAATGTGAGGTCTTGAATCACCCCAGGGAGGAGCATCTGCTCCTCCCTGTTTTTTTGTCACAAAAATATTGACTGCAAGCAACAAGTAACGTTTCAATTTACCATCAAATGAAAGAACTGCCTGGCTCTCTAATCTTTGAAGATGTTTGACTTCTCCCACAGTGGCATCTTGAGGTGGTCAAGTAAAAATGGACAGTTTGCTAAGCTGCTTTTTCAAGAAGCTGCATTTCCTCAAATTCCCTTGGACTAATATAGCCCAAATACGAATGCCGCCTTCTGCTGTTGTAGAACATTTCAATGTAATCAACGATATTTTTTCTGGCCTCATTTCGATTCTTGTAGTTTGTGAAAAATATTCGCTCTGTTTTCAAGCTTCCAAAAAAACTTTCCGCCACAGAATTGTCCCAACAATTCCCTTTCCGGCTCATGCTGCTGACCATTGCATAAGTTTTTAGCAGCCTCTGGAAATCATCACTGCAATATTGACTGCCCCGGTCTGAATGGAATAGTAATCCAGGAACTGGTTGTCGTCGCCAGACTGCCATGCGTAATGCCTCCATGATCAATTTCCTGCTCATTCGGCTATTGAGTGACCGACCAACGACCTGCCTGGAGAATAAATCCAGGATTACAGCCAAATACAACCAGCCTTCGTTTGTCCAGACATATGTAATATCGGACAGGAGTTTAACCGCTACGGCTATTTCGAAGCGTAAAAATTTCGCAAAAACAACATATTAGCTGGCGACATTTTGTAAGACCCCATTGGCCACTTTGAAGCCAAACGCCTTCAGGATGTCCGCTTGTTTCTTTGTTGGCT
>JAZDEG010000028.1:0-175612 GCA_043809085.1 Pseudomonadota bacterium
TCATTAAGAAAAGCTCTGAAAATGTTGACCGTGGCTCTGTCACTGGTCATGCTGCTTGGCGGTGCGGCTTTGACAGCCTCTGCAGGTGACTCCATCAAACCGTTCAAGGGCGGCCTTGATACCAAAACATGCACATATGAATCGAAAGAAGCTGTCTGGGTATGCCCGAATTAAAGCAAACAATTCTCTAAACAGATTCATCACAAATAGCCTACCCCGGGGAATCAATTCTCCGGGGTGTTTTTTTTGATAAAACCATCGACAATATTAACTTATTCCTGCAAGACCAAAACTTATGATTATTCCTGATTTCTGCGCAGAACGGCAGGATTATAAGAATTGAAAATCGCAATATTTTTCAGATATTCGATGTGGGAATATGTGCGCCGTAATTCACTAATCGTACATGCTGGCACTGGCCGCGTATCAATGGATCGCACCAAAGCGATTGCCCCAAGACAAAATGCACCAATTACAGCTTGTCGGTAGCAGCTTCTGTCTTGGTGGTATTTCTGTTCTCAAAATGATTTAACGATAACAGAAAAATCACCTACTGCTACCCTATCCACGTCTTTGCGCCGCTAGTCAAGCGCCCCATGCTCTTTTGCGGTCTTGATCCAGTGTTCGGCCAGTTCGGCAGGATTTGCACCCAGACCACGGCCAAGGTGCAGCGCCAGTCCCATCATTAATTCCGATGCGTTGCATAAATCGGTGAAATTGTCCAGAGTGCCAAATAATTCTTGAGCCTTCAACATGTGCAGATCGTGATGCTGGAGAGCAAAAGCAATGGAATCATTTAAGCCATCCGTCAACTCAGGGAGCATCAGTAGGTCGATCCACTCTGGACCAAGCCGGTCCTGCAATTGTTCGGGTTCTTCTCTCCCCATCTCTCGCCAGAGACGCAATGTCTACCGGTCACCCGATTCGGCCAAACCGGTTTCCAGCAGAAGTTGGCACATGTAGTGCAGTTCCTCGCCCTGCCTTTGACGGCCAAGAGGATATAACCGGCAGGCCAATGGGCACCCCAAATGCACGCTGCATCCGAAATCAGGCACATACCGGCTGAACGCCGGCTGCTGTCACCAGCCCGGTGCACCATCAAAACGCAAATGGATGCCACCAAAATCGAAGTAACGATCACGAAATGCCCTTGGGGTCAGCCCTTTTGCTTCAGCCAGACACGCCAGTTCCCACGGGTTCAGCCTGTTAATTTTGCAATGACAGCAGGTGCCTGAACGTGAACAGGTAAGCAGCAGATTATCAGCAAGGGTGAGTTTGGTCGTGACCGTCATTGTGTTTTTTTCTGTATTCAATTTATTCAAATTCTCACATGAAAAGTTTTGATAAAATACTGATATAACATATTTTTCTCAAACATTACATTGCCGAAATCCAATCAGTAAACAGCAATACCGTACTTTTTAAAAAAAATTTTCGCACCACTTCTGATATAACTCGCAAAAGGGACTATAAAGCTTTATTTTAGATTCACTCGGCAACATACTCATACTCTCCCTTCAGCATCCGCAACGGACAGGAAAAATCGCCATCACAGTACACAACCACTTTAAATCATTAGTATCTTAACATAGGCATCAGTACCATTATCCAATTTCCCGCAACCGATCAATCTCGCTGAAACAGTATCGGTACGGGCATGAAACAACTGTTTGATTGATAAGGAGCTTTGTTCAAAACATGAAACGTCTTTTCCTTTGCATATTTTTCATTATTTTACTGACACCCGTAGCCATGGCCGGCCGCACTCCCTTGAACGTCCTCTCCCAGGACCCCTATGTTTCCGCCCTGGTGATCGATGCGGACAGCGGAAAAATACTGTTTGAAGAGAACGCCGATGCCCAGGTATATCCGGCCAGCGTACTCAAGCTCATGGATCTCTATGTTATCCTTGACCGCATCGAGCAAGGAGCCCTGAAACTGGACGAGATGGTGCAGGTGACCCCGGAAGCCGCCAAAATCGGAGGATCCCAGGTTTACCTTGATCCCAAAGAACAATTTTCAGTAGAAGACCTCATCTACGCTTTGATGGTGCAGTCAGCCAACGATGCAGCCGTTGCCCTGGCCACACATATCGCCGGTTCCAAGGAAGGTTTTATCGCCTTGATGAATCAGAAGGCGCAGGAATTGGGGATGAAAAACTCCCGGTTCAATTCCGTTCATGGCCTGCCCCCCTCTGATGGACAGCAACCGGATGTCACCACTGCCCGTGATCTCGCCATTCTCTGCCGTGAGCTTGCAAAACGGCCTCAAGCCTTGAAATATACCGGCACGCAGACCAAGGGGTTTCGCGACGACAAATTTATTATGCACAACCACAACAAACTGCTGACCCGGTTTTCCGGTTGTGACGGTTTCAAAACCGGCTATTATGCGGCAGCCGGATTTTCCATCGCCGCCACTGCCAAGAAAGGCGGGGTCAGGATTATCACACTGGTCATGGGCAGCAAGGATCGCAAGGTGCGCGACGCCAAGGCTGCGGAATTACTGTCCAAAGGATTCAGCCTCGTACCACCGCAACCGAAACCGGCAACAGTTACACCAGAACCGGCCACCAGGCAGCCACAGCAGACTTCAACCGCCGTTACCACCGAAACGTTGAATCAGCCTGCTCCCGAGCCAACGCCGAAACCAGAAACGGATTCCGAACAAGGATTAACAATTATTCCTCCGGCACAGGAAAATGACCGCGGCTGGGGCAAATTCTTAATCGGCATGGGAAGCGGATTTCTTCTCTTCCTTGCTTGTTTTGTCGCGGTCGGGATTCTCAAGAAAAGACGGGCCGATGACATCCGATCCAAACACAAAAAACGCGGCTGATCCTCGGTAGTTTCGTCTGACAGAACGTGAAGCCAAAAGAACGCTCTGTTCATTTCAATTCACCGGTAATTTCAGACTTTCATGAAAAAATCTCAGTAGGCGCCCTTTCTCCCTCATGCTTCTTCGTGAAAAAATTTAAAAAAATTTACATTGAGATTACAAACCGCTGTAATCTTACCTGCAGCTTCTGCCATCAGAGCAAGCGCGCCAAAGCATGGATGAGCCCTGAAGACTTTGCCGAAATCGCTGGCCAGATCAGGAACTTCACCAGTCATATTGCCCTGCATGTGCTTGGTGAGCCTTTGCTGCATCCGAACCTTGGCCAATTGCTCGCCGAAAGCCAGAGGAACGGCCTGGCTGTTAATCTGACCACGAACGGCACTCTCTTGCCACGGCAACAGGACATGCTGCTCGCCAGTCCGGCACTGCGCCAGGTCAACATCTCCCTGCACAGCGTAACCGGGGTGAAGACAGGGGCTGACCTCTCGGACTACCTATCCGGCATTTTCTCCTTCATCCGGCAAGCAAGCGCCACCAGATCACTTTATATCAGCCTGCGGCTCTGGAATCTGCAAGGCGCAGGCAGCGATTCAGTCCCCCTCCAGAACGAACCAGTACTACGAAAGATTGAAGATTTTTTTGCTCTTCCCGTGAGACTTGCCGACGCCTTGACACCCGGCCACGGCATCTCTTTGGCCCCCAAGATTTTTCTGAGTCAGCACCCGCGTTTTACCTGGCCCCACGCCCCGGCTCCGGAACTGGGCGCCGTTGGCTTTTGCCGGGGCCTGCGCGACCATGTGGCCATCCTGGTTGACGGGACTGTCGTGCCGTGCTGCCTCGATGCCGAAGCTGACATCAGCCTGGGCAACATCCATGATCAACCTTTACAGGAAATCCTGGCTAGTTCAAGAGCCTCCGCATTGCATGATGGTTTTTCCCGTCGCAGGCTGGTGGAACCACTTTGCCGCCGTTGCAGTTTCCGGCAGGGCTTTTGATGAAGATTGTAGGCTGCTCAGAATTTCCTGGGAGTGATTAAAATACTACTGCGTCATTAAAAACAGCAGGACAAACATCAGTCATATTGTTTCATTTTTTCTCCTCGCGCACTTCTCTTTCACCTCGCTGTTGCCTTTGCCGAAAACAGACTGCTTAAAGTTCCGCTTTACACCTTTTAATGGAGCGTGCTACCATTTGTTTACCCGTCCGAAAACGGCAAACGCGCAAAGAGTCACGGCGAAGCGTAAGGAGAGAATCATGGCAATTGACATCCACTACCGTTTTATCAGTGGCGAAGGATCAGAAAACAATTTTGCCGTTTCTCTCGATCCCGTTACCCTCGATCTTTTCCCCACGGATGACAAAAAACTGCCGGAGTGGGCAAAACTTGGCTTTCATCAATGCAAACACTGCAGTCTGACTCCGGCTTCTCATCCTTTTTGTCCGGCCGCAGTAGCCATTGTGCCCCTGGCAAAAGCCTTTGAGGGTTTCTGCTCCCATGACGAGCTCGACGTCGAGGTGACAACCATTGAACGAAAAACCATCCAGCACACATCCGCCCAGCGGGCAATCGGTTCCCTGATGGGCCTGGTCCTTGCTGTAAGCGGCTGCCCCCATACCCTATTTTTCAAGCCCATGGCCCGCTTCCACCTCCCATTTGCCAGTGAAGAGGAGACCATATTCCGGGCATTGTCAGTTTATTTGCTTGGGCAGTATTTCATAAACCGGGCTGATGGCGGGGCCGATTTTGAGTTGAATGGACTTGAGGCGATATACCACAACGCCCAGAAAGTCAATCATGCCATGGCAACCCGGCTGCGGGCGGTCTCGGAAACGGATTCATCCGTCAATGCCGTCGTCTTCCTTGATATGTATGCCAAGGCGATGCCCTTTGTCTTGAAAAATAATCTTGAAGAGATCGCCTATCTTTTTCCCAAAAACCATCCTGCCTAACCCGGTCATTGACGGTGTCGCGTCATTTTTGTTTTGACCCGCGTGATTCAAAAAAAATGCCCTTTTTGAATGAAATCCAGAGCAGAATATTCTCTCTCTTCTTCGCTTGCGGAGAATCGGGGACACGATAAGTCACACACCCCATGTTCTCGCTTGACTTAGCAAAAATCATACTAGTAAAATGTCGCTTGGTATAAATTGCGATACGCAAAAAGAATTACTTTTCGGTTTTTGAAATACTTTTCTCGAGGATCTTTCATGACGATTATTCAACGTTTGACAATCTCCACCATAGTGCTCACGGCAATCATCCTCGGCATGTTTGCGGCAACCTGGATAGTTACCGGCCAGCAGAAGGATGACGGCTTGCTCATCAATCTGGCCGGCCGCCAGCGGATGCTGAGCCAGAAAATGAGCAAAGAAATCATCGACTTTCACCGTCAGTTCCTGGCAGGCACAAATGCCGAAACCGCAAACGCCACCAATACCATAAAGATCTTCGACATCACGCTAAAGGCCCTTCTTGAAGGAGGCAAGGCGCCACTTGAAACCAATCTGTCGGAGACCCAATACCGTGACTGCCCTCCCGCTCAAGGCACTATTCGGGAACAACTGGGAAAAGTGCAGCAACTCTGGCAGCCTTTTTCCACTGCCCTTCAACAGGAAATTACTGCTCCCGACAAGTCCGGAAAAAACATTGAATGGATTCTTGCCAACAATACGCCGATCCTCTCAGAGATGAACAAGGCGGTCGCCATGATGCAGGACATGTCGGAAAAAAGAGTGCGGAACCTGCTCATCCTTCAAATCATCGGCATTGCCGCATCCCTGCTCTGCCTTGTTTACACAGCGCTCACTCTCAATCTGTTCCGGAACAGGATGGGCAAAATCAATATGATTATGAGCGCTCTTGAAAAGATGAACGTTTCAATCCAATCCGGCATCAGCGGCAATGACGAGCTGAGTTCAATCTGCAGGGTGCTTGACAATATTACCCGAACTTTCCGAATTACCATGGGCCGCACCCGCCAGGACAGCCAGATTGTCGCGCATGCAACGCTCAATACCGTAACAATTTCCGCCGAAATGATGAAAGATACTGATGACCTGAAAAGTCAGTCCAGTGATGTCGCCGCTGCAACCACCCAAGCCTCGGCTCGCCTTGAGGAGGTTTCCTCGGTGATCGATTCCCTGGCCCATGAAACAACAACAATTTCGACCAGCGCCATGGCAATGTCCGACAACGTCAACAGTGTGGCAGCGGCCATCGAGGAAATGACGAGTTCCATCCATGAGGTGTCCCAGCATTGCGCCAAGGCGTCGGAAATTGCCCGGCTTGCCATGGACAAAAGTGAAGAGTCCGGGGAAAAAATCACGGAACTTGATCAGGCCGCCGGAAAAATCGGAAGAGTAGTCGACGTGATCACCGAGATCACCGAACAGACAAAGCTTCTTGCCTTGAACGCAACCATTGAAGCAGCAAGAGCCGGCGAGGCGGGCAAAGGTTTTGCCGTGGTGGCCAACGAGGTAAAAGATCTTGCTCGTCAGACAGCCGAGGCGACCATTGATATTATCACGAGCGTTAAAAATATGCAGGCCCGGACCTCTTCTGTGGTCACAGCAATCAGCGAGATTTCAAACATGAACAAAAATGTCAATGAAATCAATTATTCCATAGCGGCTGCGGTGGAAGAGCAGTCCGCCACGGTAAACGAAATCGCCCAGACCGTGGCCAACACCGCGTCCGCCGCCGGCAATGTCTCAACCACCGTACAGGGCCTTTCCGGAGCAATTAATGAAAAAATCGCGCCGATGATTCGCGAGGCCTCAGCCAGTTTACAAAGTGTTGCCAATGATATCCGGCAAATAAGTGAAGGCGCCGAGAAAACTTCGGCTCAATCGGCGGAAGTTCATGCTGACTCCAATAACCTGAAAGCGCTGGCAACCGATCTGCAGAAGCAAACCACGCAGTTCGACATCGGTCCCGAAGCCTTTAACATCGGCCCGGTCAAGGCCGCCCATCTTGCCTGGAAATCAAAACTTGAAGGTGTGCTTGACCGTGGAGCATTCTTGAATCCCGCTGATGTGCCTGATCACCATAGTTGCGCCTTCGGCAAATGGTTTTACTCCGAAGGAACCGCCCATAAAGACTCTCCCGCCTTCTCCGACGTGGAAAGCCACCACAAGGACGTGCACGCCGTTGCGCTAAAAATCGTAACATTGACCCAACAAGGAAAAAAAGGCGAAGCCACCCAGTTGATGGCAAAATTCGAAAAATCTCGCATTGCCCTTTTTACCGCTCTGGACCGGCTTTATTGGGATGGGGTAAAAGAATAAGTCTTTCCTGAATCGTTTGTTTTCATTCTCAATAACTTGCGAAGGTCGAAAAAGTTTCCCCCTGACCAATAGAAAATTTTTATTTTCTTTTTTTTGGAACCTTTTCCCTGGGGCAGTATCTTATAATTTAAGTACAGCAAAAAAAGCTGTTACCTCTTCTTTTTCTCCTTTTTTTCATTTTTCTCTCAGTTTTCCAGAAATGGAAAAAAAAAGCCGGTGCCCCTCCCAGCACCGGCTTTTTTTTATTTTTTTTGTCTGCATTTTTTTGGAACCTTTTTATGGTGGTGGAATCTTATCTAACAAAGGCACTGTAAATGCCACACGAAAACAGATACCTTTTCACTCTTCTTCTTTTTTTCTCCTTCAATGTTGTAAAAAAACCGGCGCCCCCAACGCCGGTTTTTTTTATTCATGCGGTGATGATTCCTTTTTTTTCTTTCCCCTCCACAAATTGAGCCTATTTTAGCTGCTTTATCAGGAAATATTGTGTATATTATATAGTTTTTCGATATTCAGTTTTACTCTCATTTAAAATAACCAGAAACAAACATAGGAGAAAAACCAATGAAACTTATTCTGCTCGGCGCACCAGGCGCCGGTAAAGGCACTGTGGCAAAGATGCTGACCAAAATCGACGGTTCCGTTCAGATTTCAACCGGAGACATTCTGCGCGGTGCAGTTCAGGCGGGCAGCGAACTCGGCAAGGAGGCGGAAGGCTACATGAATCGCGGCGACCTCGTTCCCGATTCACTGATCATGGGCATCATGGAAAAAAGGCTGCAGGAAGCCGACTGCCAGAAAGGCTTTCTGCTTGACGGTTTTCCCCGTACCATTCCCCAGGCCGAGGCTCTAAAGGATCTTCTCAACAAATTGTCCATCACGCTTGACAAGGTGGTCGCCATTGATGTCCCCCGCGACGTCATCTTTGACCGCCTCTGTACCCGCCGCACCTGCGAGAATGCCAAGTGTCAGGCCATTTATAACGTCAAAGGCAACCCGCCCAAGAAAGAAGGCATCTGCGACAAATGCGGCGCTGCTGTCATCCAGCGGGCTGATGAAACCCAGGAAGCCATCGCCCACCGCCTTGACACCTACAATGAAAAAACCGCCCCTTTGGCAGGCTTCTATGAAAAAGAAGGGCTTCTCAAAACCATCACCGGCACCTCAAGCGATGTCGTGGTTGACGGCATCAAAAAGGCGATCGGCATCTGATGCCTGCCCGGTCTCTGACCATTATCGGCGGAGGGCTGGCCGGCTCTGAAGCGGCCTGGCAGGCGGCACAACGCGGTTGCAGGGTCATCCTGTACGACATGAAGCCCCAGCGCTTCAGCCCGGCCCACTCCTCCCCCGATCTTGCCGAGCTCGTCTGCAGCAATTCCTTCCGCTCCAATGATCCATTTTCTGCGGTGGGTTTGCTGAAAGAGGAAATGCGCGGACTCGATTCCCTGGTGATGGCGGCTGCCGCCGCGACCAGGGTGCCGGCCGGCAGAGCGCTGGCCGTTGACCGCAGCCGATTTGCCGCATTTATTACTGAAAAGCTGGCGACGCACCCGGCCGTTGAGATTCGCCGCGAGGAAATCACCAAATTGCCTGATGCCGCGACAACCGGCACCTTGACCATACTCGCCACGGGCCCGCTCACATCTGACGCGCTGGCCGGCTCCCTGCAGGAAATCACCGGCAACCATCTCTCTTTTTATGATGCAATTGCCCCCATCGTTGTTGCCGATTCCCTCGACCGAAGCGTCATCTACCAGGCCTCGCGCTACGATGACGGACCGGGTGACTATCTCAACTGCCCGTTTGACCTGGCCCAGTATAAAACATTTATCACTGCGCTTGCCGAGGCGGACAAGGTTGAGCTCAAATCCTTTGAAGAAAAAAAATATTTTGAAGGGTGTCTCCCCATTGAGGTGATGCTTGAACGGGGCGACGACACGCTCCGTTTCGGCCCCATGAAACCTGTGGGATTGCCTGATCCGCGCACCGGGCGTGACCCGTATGCGGTGGTGCAGCTCAGAAAGGAAAACATTGAGGCGACACACTATAACATGGTCGGTTTCCAGACCAAACTCACCTACCCGGAACAGAAAAGAGTTTTCCGGCTGATTCCGGGCATGGAAAAGGCCGAGTTTGACCGACTGGGCAGCATCCACCGCAACACCTTTGTCTGTGCTCCCGAGGTGCTTGAGTCTTCCCTGCAGCTGAAATCACGGCCCGACATCCTGCTGGCCGGACAGATAACCGGCGTGGAAGGCTATGTGGAATCAACCGCCATGGGACTCCTCGCCGGCATCAATGCAGCCTTGCTTCTAACGAACAAAATACCGGACCCGCCGCCGACCGACACGGCCATTGGCGCCTTGATTCGCCACCTGACTGAAACCGAATCACGCCGCTTTCAGCCATCCAACATCAATTTCGGACTCTTCCCGGAGCTTCCCAGAGAGGGAAAGCGCAAGATACCGAAAAAAATGCGCGGCCAGCTGCGAGCTGAGCATGCCATGCAAAGCCTGCAAAAATGGCGGGAACAGCTCAATGAAGGATGACCCCGGTCTCTGGAAACTGTTGCAGGACACCCGCTGTCTGCTGAATTTTCACCGCCACTGCGGCCTTGTCTACCCTCTCTCGGATGAGATAAAAAGCTTTCTCGCTCCAACCCCGCCGATCAAATCATCTCTTAAAGCAAAGATCAAAACCAAAGATTCATCTCCGGCCGGCATCAGACAATCCTTGCCGTCGACCGTCTCGCTGGAAGACCTGAAAAGGGAATTTTCCGGCTGCCGGCGGTGCCCGCTGGGTGAAGAAAGCGGCCGGATGATGTTCTTCGGTGAAGGGCCGGCAAAAGCACCACCTCTCTGCATCATCTGCCCGCATCAAAACGCTGACGAAAAAGACAGCAACCAGGCGATTACCGGGGAAGCCAGGGAACTGCTGGCCAAAATGCTCGGCGCAATCGACCTGCGCCTCGACCATGTCTTTCTGACCAACACCATCAAATGCACGTCGGCAAAGCAGTATTCCGCGACAAGTGAACAGGCTGCCGCCTGCCTGCCCATACTGCTGCGGCAGATTGAAGTGATCAAACCCAAAATCCTCTGCATCATGGACCAGCTTGCCATCCAGATGATGCTCAAAATCAATGCGCCGCTCCACGCCCTGCGTGGAAAGTTTTACAACTTGAACGTCATCCCCCTGATGCCGACCTTCCACCCGTCCCTGCTGCTGAAAAACCCGGAACTGAAAAAGGGATCATGGCATGACCTTCTGCTGATCCGGAAAAAACTGGCCGCTCTGGCCGAAGAGAGGTAATCATTCCCATGGCCGCCCGGAAGCGTTCAGGAATATACCTTTTTCTCCTGATCATCATGGTCGTCGGCATCGGACTTCTCCACAGTTTCACTCCGGGTGACAGGGTTTTTCTCCATGAAACATACCGGCGGCTCAGTTATTTCCCCATTGTTGTTGCAGCCCTGCTCTATGGCACCGGCGGCGGGGTCATGCTGGCCCTCTTCACCATTCTCTCCTTTGTCCCCCATCTCCACCTTTTCCACAACATGAATTATGATTTCTTCCTGGGAGAACTGACGGAGATCGCTCTTTATCTTGCGGCGGGAATCGTGGTGGGGACCATCGCCGGTCGGGAATCAAGACTGAAGGAAAAATATCAGGTCCTCTCGGAAAAGCTTGAAAAATCATACACCCGGCTCCACGAGGAAGCGGAACTTCTGCTTGAGGCTGAAGAACAGCTGCGTGTCAGCCAGAAATTTTCCGCACTCGGTCAGCTTTCCGCCTCTCTTGCCCATGAAATCAAAAACCCCCTAGGCTCCATCAAAGGAACCGCTGAGATATTCCTGGATGAATTCCCTCCCGGTCATCCCAAGCGGGAATTTGTTGAGATACTCCTGAAAGAAACCGCTCGCCTCAACACCACGGTGGAAGAAGTCCTGCGTTATTCAAAAAACCAGCAACAGTGCGCTGCGCAGAAAGAAAGCATGGAATCGGTCAGTGTCGTGCTGGACCACGTCCTGGCCCTGCTTGACAACAAAATACGCAAAAAAAACATCCGGATCACACGCAGGATTTCCCCGGAACGGGCGTCTATGCTGATCGACGGGAACAAGATGTCTCAGGTTTTCATCAATCTGCTGCTCAATGCAATTGAGGCGATTGATCGTGGCGGCGAAATCCGTATTGACGGCGCCCAGTCAGGAGACGACATGAGGATCATTGTCAGCGATAACGGTCCCGGCATCCCCCCGGAAGAACGTGATAAAATTTTCACCCCCTTTTACAGTGGCCGGGAGGACGGCACCGGGCTCGGGCTTGCCATCAGCGCCAAAATCGTGGAAAGTTATGGTGGCCGCATTGAACTCGCGGAATCTCCGGAGGGCGGAGCTTCCTTCACCATTGTCATCCCCTGCGAAAACTCAATCCCCTGAAAAATCATGACAAACCGCATTCTTCTTATCGACGATGACGAAAGCCTGCGCCGGGTCACCGAATACAACCTTGGCAAGGCAGGATTTTCCGTTACCGCCGCAGCCAGCGGCAAAGAGGCGCTTTCCCTTTTTCACGACAACCTTCCCGATCTGGTGGTGACCGATGTCGAGCTGGGTGACGTCAACGGACTCGAGCTGCTCAAGAGTTTCAAGAAAGTTGCGCCGGAAATACCGGTTATCATCATTACCGCCTACGGGTCCATTGAAATGGCGGTCCAGGCCATGCACCTGGGGGCCTTCACCTTTATCACCAAACCCTTTGACCGCGACACCCTTCGCCTTTCCTGTAGGAAAGCCCTGGAATTGCGAAGCCTGCGCATACGAACCAGATCGCTTGCCCAGGAAATCAGCCGTCTTACCGGGGTTGAAGGCATGGAAACAGCCAACCCGGCCATGGCCGAACTCCTCCACACGGCGCTGAAGGTGGCGGAATCCGATGCCACCGTTCTGATCAGCGGAGAGTCGGGAACCGGCAAGGAAGTTCTGGCCCGTCTCATCCACCAGCACAGTCACAGAAAAAGCGAATCGTTCATCGCGGTGAACTGCGCGGCCATTCCGGCAACTCTTATTGAAAGCGAGCTGTTCGGCCATGTCAAAGGAGCCTTTACCGGCGCCGTACAGAACCGACAGGGCCGCTTTCAGGCGGCAAACCAGGGAACCCTTTTTCTCGATGAGATAGGCGAACTGCAACCGGAAATGCAGGTGAAATTCCTGCGGGCCCTACAGGAAAAACAGGTGGAAGCGGTGGGAAGCGACCGGACCGAGCAGGTTGACGTCCGCATTATCGCCGCCACCAATCGCGACCTGCCCGCGGATATCAAAAGCGGACGTTTCCGCGAGGATCTCTATTACCGCATTTCGGTTATTCCCCTCCACCTTCCCCCTCTACGGGACAGGCGGGAAGACATCGACGCGCTGGTTGCCCATTTTCTCAAAAAACACGAAGCCCCGGCCCAAGTGTCCTTCAGCAAAGCAGCCCTGGCAAAGCTTAAATCCTATGACTGGCCCGGCAACATCCGTGAGTTGCAGAATGTGGTGGAGCGGTGCATCATCCTGCGGGAAAAAGACATTATCGAGGAAACGGATATCCTGCTGCCGGGAGGCAGCCCGTCTGCCGCATCCTCACTGCCCGATATCCCCCCCGAAGGAATCTCACTCGAAGAGGTGGAAAAGGGGTTGATCATCAAGGCCCTTGCCATGAGTGGCGGCAACCGCTCTGAAGCGGCCCGGCTGCTGAAAATACCCCGCCATGTGCTCATTTACCGTTTGGAAAAATTTGACCTCTGATCAAAGTGAAATTGAAGAATATTCTTCAATGTCTTGATGAATATTCTTCAATTTCACCTGTTATCACTCTTTAATTTCACTCCTTTTCCCCCATTTCCTTTCTTTTCATAACGCCACACCCTTACTGCAATCAGCATTGGGCCTCTCATCCTGATTTTCAAAAGAATCGTCTCACACCAGCGGCACGTTCATTGCTGTTAACATGTCTGACATGTAGGCCGCATTGCGCGGTAAAGTGACAATACTTCTCTTCCCAGGAAACAGCGATCATGAAATTCAGGACATTCCCTCTCTCCCTTTTCCTGCTGGCCGCCTTCATGCTGCCAAATTCGGCAGTATATGGATCTGAACAAACCTTACCGGATTACCTGGCAGAGGCCTTTGCCCACAACGACTCCATTCAGATGGCTGAAGCCCGGCTGCAGGCGGCGCAACAGAGAATCAGACAAAACGGCGTTCTTCCTGATCCGCGGCTGGGAGTTGAATATTATCTGGAATCGATTGAAACCCGCACCGGTCCCCAGGAGTCGGCCATCAGCCTCTCCCAGACGGTGCCATGGCCGGGAAAGCTCTCTCTGGCAAAAAAGATTTCCCAACAGGACGCGGCCATTTCCGGCATGCAGCTTGCCGCAGTCAAACTGACCGTGGCAAGTAAAGTCAAACAGATCTCTGTGGAATATAATTTCAATCTGGAAAACCAGAAAATCATCGAGGAAAACCTTGAACTCCTGAAATACTTGGAAAGCGTCGCCTCCACCCGTTATGCCGGTGGCGGACTTGAATATGGCGCCCTGTTGAAAATACAGGTTGAAATGGCGAAAGCAGAAGAAAACCTGCGTTCCGTCCGCGACCGCGTCACTTCAATCCGCACGACACTGAACAACCTGCTGGGCGCCGATGCGGACACAGCCCGCCCCCAGACCGGAATACCGGAAATACTACTCACCATGGCGGATGACAGACTCCTTGAAACCGCCCGGGAAAATAATCCGGCGATTCTCGAGGCCGCCCAGGAGATCGTCAAGGCTCAGCTTGGTGTTGATATGGCCAATAAGGACTTTTATCCTGATTTCACTTTCAACGTCAAAACGATTCTGACCGGCCAAGCCGAATTCGGCAGCCCTCCGGACAGCGGCCGTGACCCGGTCATCGCCGGTGTCAGTCTCAATATTCCCCTGTTTCGCGACCGACGCCACGGAGCGATGGAAGAAAAACAGGCAACCCTGCGGGCCATGCGCAGCAATCTCAGCCAGCATATGCGCACACTTGAGACAAACATCGAGCAATCCCTTTACAAGTACCGTAACGGCATCCGCAGCCGTGACCTCTACCGCGAAACCCTTCTGCCTGCCGTCCGACAACAGATTGAAGTCGGACTGGAGGCATTTCAGAACGGCCGTATCTCCGCCCCGGAACTGATTGATGTTGAAAAGAACCTGCTGCAGTTCACCTTGGCCGAGATCCAAGCCCTTGCCGATCTGGCGATCGAGGTGGCGCGGCTTGAAGAACTGGCCGGTGTCACCCTTGCCGACTGGAAAAATGATTCATCGCAAACAAGGAGAACCCAATGAAACAGACAATCACCCTCATTCTGACTCTGATCCTTTCCGCAACGGTTGCAACAACCTCTGCACTGGCCGCGCCCCAGACGGACTGTCCGGTCATGGGAGGACAGATCAACAAGCAGCTTTACGCCGATCATAACGGTAAACGTGTTTATTTCTGCTGCTCCTACTGTGACGGCGAGTTCAAAAAGAACCCGGAAAAATATATCGAACAAATGGAGAAGGCAGGTCAGCAACCTGAAATTATTAACAAGGAAACAAAATAACAATTAGTCATTCCCGGGGAAATATCATGGCCTGCCGAATCATAATCAGACATCTCTTCGTTCTGTCTCTCTTTGTTGTCCTGCTTTCATGGGCTCCGTTGACCCGTTCCGCTGAACATGACCATGGCAGCCACGAAGGAGAAAATCATGCCGCCGAGGAAACCATTTGGACATGCTCCATGCACCCGCAGATTCAGCTGCCGGAATTCGGCCAGTGTCCGATCTGCTTCATGGATCTGATCGAAGTGCCGAAAGACAGCGGCGACAGCGAACGCACCAGCCTGCGCCAGATCACCTTTGACGAACGGGCCCGCAAAATTGCCCAGGTGGAGGTAACTCCTGTTGTCCGAGGCAACGGTTCAACCGAAACAAGAATGACAGGCAAGGTTGATTATGATGAAACCAGGCTCGGCACCATCACTGCCTGGATTGGCGGCCGTATCGACAAACTGCATATTGATTACACCGGCAGCACGGTCAAAAAAGGGCAGGCCATGGCCGAACTCTACAGCCCTGATCTTCTCACCGCCCAGGCAGAGCTCATCCAGGCGGTTGCCGCCTCCGGCAGGCTGCAGGATTCGACCCTTGATCTTATCCGTAACACCGTATTGCGCACCGAACAGGCGTCCCGGGAAAAACTGCGGCTGCTCGGCCTTTCCGAAGGTCAGATAAAGGAGGTAATCACCCGCGGCAAACCCTCCGACCACGTCACCCTGATCGCGCCCATGAGTGGAGTCGTCATCACCAAGGACGTGGTTGAAGGAGTGTATGTTAAAACCGGCATGCCGATTTACACCATCGCCTCTCTCAACCATCTCTGGGTGAATCTGGAAGCCTATGAATCAGATCTTGCCCGGATCAAACTGGGCCAGAAAGTTGATTTCAGCGTCGAGGCATTCCCCGGCCGCTTTTTTGCAGGAAAAGTTGCCTATATCGACCCCCTGGTCAATGAAAAGACCCGCACCATCCGCGTCCGCCTCAATGTCGACAACAGCGACATGCGGCTGAAACCCGGCATGTTTGTCCGGGCCCGCATCGAAAACAGCGGCTCCAAGGGTGAACTTCTCCTCATTCCCGCCTCGGCCCCGCTTTTTACCGGCAAGAGAGCCCTTGTCTATGTCCAGCAGCCGGAAAAAGAAGGAGTCTATGAAGGAAGAGAAGTCATTCTCGGGCCGCGACATGGTGACTTTTACCAAGTCAAAGAAGGAATTGCCGAAGGAGAGCTTGTGGTCAGCCACGGCAATTTCAAAATAGATTCCGCCATCCAGATCCAGGCCAGGCCATCTATGATGGCGCAAACCCGTTTTGCCAAACCTGAAGAGGAGGGCAACATAACCCTTTTTCGCTCCAAGCTCGCGCTGCTCAACACAGCCTTCACCGATCTGTCCGACGCCGTGCATCAAAAAAGCGAGAAATCCGTTGACGAAGAAGTGAAACAATTCCGTGCCCAACTGGGAAAACTGACGGAAAACGAACTGACCGGCGCAGACAAACTCGCCTGGAAGGAAATGAGCATGCTGCTCGCAAGCGATACGATCCTTGTCGCTGAAGCGGATGACGAAAAAGAGCTTGATCGCATCTATGCGGTAATGGCTGAACATTTCCATCAGGTGCGCGCCTATTTCAAACTTGATGACGCTAAGAAGATTGGAGGGGAAGAACACCTTGCCCTGCAGGCCACCCTGGGAAAACTTCTCACCAGTTATTTTGCTTTGCAGCAGGCTCTGGCAACGGATGATCTCGACAAATCCCTGACCCTGAAAAAAGAGATAACCGGCAATGAATCAATCATGCTGGAGGAACTTGCCGAAACCTCCATTGAAGCGAAAGGGCAGATTACAGATGATCTGCGGAACAGCATGGAAGGGCTGGAAAAAAGCAGCAGCATTGAAGCTATTCGCGCATCCTTTTACCCGCTGAGCAGAGGACTTGCCCTGGCGCTTTCCATATTTGGCGCTCCCGGCTCAGGCTCGATCTATGAACAATTCTGCCCCATGGCATTCGGCAATACAGGCGCCACCTGGCTTGCCGGCAGCAACGAAATAAACAACCCCTATTTCGGGGCGATGATGCTGCGCTGCGGCGAGGTTCGCCGCCAGCTGCAGTAACCTGCCTGTTATTATGGAAATTGAAATGACGTTTCACCCTGAAACTTGAGATTGAAGGAAATTCAACACTTAAAATGAGCCTCCCGTCATGAACGTTCCCGATCATAATCAACTACCAAAGGCAACTTCATTCGTCGGCCATATCATCCGCTTCTGCCTGCTCCATAAGGTGCTGGTGGTTATCGGCATTATCGCCCTCACCGGCTGGGGCCTCATGGTTGCTCCCTTTGATTTCAACCTGAAACACCTGCCCAGAGACCCTGTTCCGGTTGACGCCATTCCTGATATCGGCGAAAATCAGCAGATCGTTTTTACACCGTGGCCGGGTCGCTCCCCTCAGGACGTGGAAGACCAGATCACCTACCCCCTTACCGTCTCCCTGCTTGGTCTGCCCGGAGTCAAAACGGTGCGCTCCTATTCCATGTTCGGATTTTCCTCCATCTATGTCATCTTTAATGATTCGGTTGAGTTCTACTGGTCCCGCTCGCGTCTGCTGGAGAAACTGGCCAGTCTGCCGGGGGGAAGCCTGCCGCCCGATGTCACCCCGACCCTGGGACCAGACGCCACGGGACTCGGCCAGGTTTTCTGGTACACACTGGAAGGACTTGACGACAAGGGCAATCCCACCGGCGGCTGGGATCTTGACGAGCTGCGTTCCATTCAGGACTGGTATGTGCGCTACGCCCTGATGGGGGTTTCCGGTATCAGCGAGGTGGCCTCGGTGGGCGGTTTTGTCAAAGAGTATCAGATTGATGTTGATCCTGATGCCATGCGCGCCCACAAGATCGCGCTTGAGCAGGTGTTCGGCGCGGTCAAGATGTCGAACATCGATGTCGGGGCGCGCACCATCGAAATCAACCGGGTGGAATACGTCATCCGCGGTGTTGGTTTTATCAAAACCCTTGCAGATCTTGAAAACGCGGTGATCAAGGTTGCCGACAACCAGCCCATCAGGGTCGGCGATGTGGCCAAGGTGTCACTGGGGCCTGCCCTGCGCCGGGGCGTGCTCGACAAGGACGGGGCCGAGGTGGTGGGAGGAGTGGTGGTGGCGCGGTTCGGCGATAATCCCCTGGCGGCAATCGACCGGATCAAGAAAAAAATCACGGAAATAAGCCCCGGTCTGCCGTCGAAAACCCTGGCCGACGGCACACTGAGTAAAATCACGGTTGTGCCTTTCTACGACCGCTCAGGACTCATCCATGAAACCCTGGGTACCCTGAAAACCGCACTCGGCCAGGAAATTCTGATCACCATCATCGTGGTGCTGATTTCACTCATGCACTTCCGCAGTTCGCTCGCCGTCTCCTCCATGCTGCCCTTTGCCGTCCTGCTCGCCTTCATCGGCATGAAACTCTTCAAGGTCGACGCCAATATCGTCGCCCTGTCGGGTATCGCCATCGCCATCGGCACCATTGTCGACATGGGCATCATCATCTGTGAGAACATCGTCAAAAAACTCGACGAGGCCGGACCGGATGCCCATACCATGAGAATTATCCATGAAGCGTCCACCGAAGTGGGCAGCGCGGTGCTCACCGCCGTCTCCACCACCATCGTCAGCTTTCTGCCGGTCTTCACCATGGAGGCGGCAGAGGGCAAGCTCTTCAAACCGCTGGCCTACACCAAGACCTTTGCCCTGATCGCCTCCGTCATTCTGGCGCTCACCGTGCTGCCGCCTTTTGCCCATATGCTTTTTTCCCGGATCAGAAAAGAAAACCGACCCTCCCTGATACAATTTTTCATACCGGCTCTGTTTTTCACGGCCGGTATTGTCCTGGCCTGGAAGGTCAGCCCCTTGGGCCTTATCGTTTCCGCCATCGGCCTTTATCGCTTCGGCCTCAAATGGATGCCCGAAAAAATTCAGGCTGCGGCTGGAAAAATGGAGAACGTCGTGGCCATCCTCTTGATCACCGTTCTGCTGGCCCGCTCCTGGCAGCCCCTTGGCATAGAACCGGGGGAACTTGCCAATTTTATTTTCGTCGCCCTGATCATCGGCGCAACCCTGGCCTTTTTGCAACTTTTTCAATATCGTTACACCGCCATGCTCGCCTGGTGCATTGAGTACAAAAAAACATTTCTCACCCTGCCCATCCTCGTCACCCTGTTCGGCGCCATTGTCTGGCTCGGGGTGCCGCGCATGACCTCTTTTCTTCCCGACATCGTACGGGGCAGCAAACCGCTGGTGGCGCTGGCCCACGAATTTCCGGGCCTGGGCAAGGAATTCATGCCCCCGCTCGATGAAGGCTCATTTCTCTACATGCCCACCACCATGCCCCATGCATCGATTGCCGAGGTGCAGGAGGTGCTTGCCCAGCAGGACAGACAGATCCAGCGTATTCCGGAAGTGGAGTCCGCGGTGGGCAAGCTCGGCCGGGCGGAAAGTCCGCTTGATCCGGCCCCCCTTTCCATGATCGAAACCATCATTAATTACTATCCTGAATACCTGCTTGATGATCAGGGCGAGCGTATGCGTTTCAAGTACCGCGCCGACAAGAAGGACTATTTCCGCACCCCGCAGGGAACTCCGTTGTCCGCGCCGGATGGAGCGCCCTATCTTGTGCAGGGCCGTTTTGAAAGAGACGAGGCGGGAAAACTGATAGAGGACAAGAACGGCAAACCGTTCCGCATCTGGCGCCAGGCCCTTGATCCGGACATCAACCCGGGACGGGAAGCATGGCGCGGCATTATCACCCCGGACGATGTCTGGAACGAGATCGTTGCCGCGGCTGACATCCCGGGGGTGACCTCAGCTCCCAAGCTGCAGCCCATCGCCACCCGCATCGTCATGCTGCAGACCGGTATGCGCTCTCCCATGGGAATGAAAGTAAAAGGCCCTGATCTTCCCACCATCGAAAGCGTTGCCCTGCAGCTTGAAGGATTTCTCAAGCAGATCCCCTCCGTCTCGCCGCCCACTGTTCTGGCTGACCGGGTGGTGGGCAAGCCCTATATTGAAATCAATATCAACAGGGAAGCCATTGCCCGTTACGGCCTTATGGTGTCCCAGGTGCAGCAGGTCATCTCCGTTGCCATCGGCGGCGAGATGATTACCTCGACAGTGGAGGGCCGCGAGCGATACCCGGTGAGGGTCCGCTACCTGCGTGAACTGCGCGATTCCCTTGAAGATATTGAAAAGATACTGGTGGCTGCGCCGAACGGTGAGCAGATTCCCCTGATCCAGCTTGCCGACATTGAATATGTACGGGGACCGCAGATGATCAAAAGCGAAGACACCTTCCTCACCGCCTATGTGCTCTTTGACAAAAAACCGGGGTTTGCCGAGGTGGATGTGGTGGAACAGGCCAAGGCCTTTCTCGATCAAAAGATCAAAACCGGCGAGCTCACCCTGCCGGCGGGAGTCTCCTATTCCTTTTCCGGCAGCTATGAAAATCAGATCAGGGCCCAGAAAAAACTTGCCATGATCCTGCCGCTGGCTCTGCTTGCCATCATGGTTATCCTTTACCTGCAGTTCAAGTCGCTGTCCACCACTCTGATGGTTTTTTCCGCCATCTTCGTTGCCTGGTCCGGCGGATTCATGATGATCTGGCTCTACGGACAGGAGTGGTTTCTCAATGTCACCCTGTTTGGCGCGAACCTGCGGGAGTTGTTCCAGGTGCATCCCATCAACCTCTCGGTCGCCATCTGGGTCGGGTTCCTGGCGCTCTTCGGCATCGCCTCTGATGACGGCGTGCTGATGGCCACCTTTCTGGACGAATCAAAATCCCGTTACGCCGGAAAAACCAGAGAAGATATACGGGCCATGGTGATCGAGGGGGCCGAGCGCCGCATCCGGCCGGCGCTCATGACCAGCGCCACCACCATTCTCGCCCTGCTGCCCATCCTCACCTCCACCGGACGGGGATCCGACATCATGGTGCCCATGGCGATTCCCTCCTTTGGCGGCATGTGTATCGCCACCCTGACCGTTTTTGTCGTGCCGGTCCTGTACTGCTGGAGGGAAGAACGCAACCTGGGCGAATGATCTTATCCCGATAAAAGGCCGCTCTGCCTGATACCGTCGAAGATGAACTGCACCGCCAGGGCACAGAGGAGAACACCGAAAAGTCGGCTGATTACCCTCATGCCGGTAACGCCAAGGAGCCGCATGAGCTTTGTCGCACCAAGCAAAGAAAGGTAGGTAATGAGCAGAATCGCCAGCAGGGAAAGAAGGACGATGGATTGGCGGGCAATATCTCCGCGCACATTTGCCATCAGCAGAATTGCCGCGCCGATGGCGCCGGGTCCGGCAATCAGCGGGGTGGCGAGGGGAAAGACGGAGATATCATTTTTCCCCTCCGCTTCATGGGTTTCCTCGGTTGTCGCAGAAGTTGCGCCGGAAGGCCGGGCGAAAACCATTTCAATGCCGATCAGGAGCAGCAGAATCCCGCCTGACGTTCGCAGGGCGGCAAGAGAAATGCCGAAACCGGCCAGCAGCGCTTCACCGAGAAAGGCAAAGGTAAAAAGAACGGCCGAGGCGATCAGTGTCCCGCGGAGGGCCATGGCCTGTCTTTCATACTGTTTGGAATTACTCGTCAGGACGGCAAAGATGGCGGCAACATCAATGGGGCCGATTGTGGCAAAAAAAGTCGCAAGCGCAACAACTGCTGTTTCGATCATATTTTCCGGACCGATCCATGATTTGTTGTACGGATCAGAAAGAGCGGACAGACTCCTTCTACCCATGAAAGGCGAGGGAAAACAACCTTTTCGCCCCATCCTCTTCCGGCTGTCTTTTCAGCCATTCAAGACAAAGCGACCTTGCCCTGTCCAGCTCTCCCTGTTTGAGGTAGATTTCACCGAGCCTGAACAGATATTCAGGATGATCCGGCGCCAGTTGCAGACATTTCTCATACTGGGCGGCGCATCCGGCAAGGTCCCCGCTTTTCTGCAGCATTTCGGCAAACTGGGCAAAAACGAAGGCCGTTTCCGGCAGGGGTTCAACCGTCCGGTTGAGATACGGTCCGGCATCTTCCACCCTGCCTTTTTTCAGAAAAGCCTTCCCTATCTTGATGAGATTCAGGTCTGTGGGTCCTGACGCAGAAATCCGGCTGAATATCTGCTGGGCATTCTCCTCCATCCCCATATCCAGATAAAATTTACCGAGATCGATGGCAAGATCGATATTGAGGGGATTCTCCTTGTGAGCCTTCTGCAGCAGATTGAAGGCATCACCCTGCGATCCGTCCAGCCGACACACCTTGCTGAGCAGATGCGCCCCCTTTCCGCTGGTTGGCTGGCCGGCAAGATAAAGTTTTAAAAACTGTCTGGCCCGGTCCGCCTGACGCAGATGAAAGTACGCCTCACTCAGCACAAAAAGGGCGTCACTGTTGTTCTTCTGCCGGGCAAGCACATCCCGGGCGACAGTGATCACCTTGTCAAAATCTTTTTTCAGCAGCAGCCGCCGTGCTCTTCGAACCTGTTGCTGCAAGGGTGTGATCTTCTTCCTCCGGGTCACGACGGCATCAATCGCCTTCAACAGGTCATCACCACCGTATGGCGTGACCAGGTAGCCGTCAACCATCTCATCAACCGCATAGCGCACCATCTCCTTATGGCGGTTGTCCGATGTCATCAGCACAGGGATCTCCGACAACCCCGGAGTGCGGCGGATAAGCCGCAGAAGCTCAAGCCCGTTCATGGCGGGCATGTTCATTTCGGTGATGACGAAATGGACGCGCCCGCCTTTCAACACATTCCGCGCCTCCACTCCGGAATGAAGAATGCAGACAGGTCCGTGTCCCGCATCCTCCAAGATCCGGACGTCACGGTCCAGTGCTTCCTGATTGATCCCGACAAGAAGAAAATCTATTTCCTGACCATGGGACTGATTGTCATTCATGCCTGCTCGCTGTTTTCAGTTTTTTCCGGCTCATATTCAACCAGGGGCCCGTTTTATAAAATACCCAGCAGAAACTTCCTGCCATTCATTGTATACAGAAGGATGGGTAATATGTCAAAATTGCTGGAAGGGAGAGCAATAATTCACTATTTCGGTTATAATTATCAACTAGGAATCAAGCTGTCATCAATTTTAAAACAAAGGAGAAAAATCATGAGCAAGACTGAAAAAAATCTGCAGGAGGCCTTTGCCGGCGAATCCCAGGCGAACAGAAAATACCTGGCCTTTGCGGAGAAAGCGGACAAGGAAGGGCGCTCCCAGGCGGCAAAGCTGTTCCGGGCGGCGGCGGCGGCCGAGACGATCCATGCCCACGCCCATCTCCGGGCAATGAAAGGCATCGGATCCACCGAGGAAAATCTCAAAGCGGCCATTGAAGGAGAAACCCATGAATTCAAGAACATGTATCCGACAATGATCAAAGAGGCCGAGGAAGAGGGCAACAAAGCGGCGCTCCGCTCCTTTCAGTACGCCAATGAAGTGGAAAAGGAACATGCCGCCCTGTACCAGAACGCCCTGGACACTATCGACGCATCGGGGGAATCATATGACTACTACATCTGCAAGGTATGCGGTCATACCCATGAAAAAGAGGCTCCGGAGAAATGCCCGGTGTGCGGAGCCAATGCCAATGCTTTTTTTAAAAGCGAATAGACGCACACTTACCGCAGCACTTCGCGAAGCTTTCGCATCAGGGTCGACGGCATCACCGGCTTGGGCAGGAAATTTTTTTCGGTGTCGAGCAGGCCGTTCCTCTCGTCCTTGACATCCAGGTAGCCGGACATGAACAACAGCCTGATGTCCGGTCTTTTTTCCCGAATCTTTCCAGCGAGCCGGTTGCCATCCATGCCGGGCATGATGATGTCGGTGAGAAGCAGATCAATGGTTCCGGGGTAACTCTCGGCAACACTCAACGCCTCTTCGCCGCTGGCGGCTCCGAGCAGGGTGTAGCCGAGAGGACTCAGGCTGTCCACGACAATCTGCCTGATGATGGCCTCGTCATCCACCACCAGAATGGTCTCATTGCCGTATCTGGGACCTTCTCCATCCTGCTCCCGCTCCAACTGCGCCACTGTTTCCCCCGTGGCGGGGAAATAAAGTTTGAAGGTTGTCCCTTTGCCGGGTTCACTGTACACGTCGATGAATCCCTTGTGCTGCTTGACGATGCTGTAAACCGTGGCCAGCCCGAGTCCGGTGCCCTTCCCGGCTTGTTTGGTGGTAAAAAAAGGTTCAAAGATACGCGACTTCGTCTCATTGTCCATGCCGTGTCCGTTGTCTGACAACGCCAGCATGACATAGGGGCCGGACGCCATATTGACGTGCATTCTGGCATACTGCTTATCCACCATGACATTTCCAGTGCGAATCGACAGCCTGCCGCCCGTCGGCATGGCGTCCCTGGCATTGACGGCAAGATTCATGACTATCTGCTCGATCTGACCGGGATCCGCCTTGATAATGGACACCTCGGTGGCGAGCTGCAGATCAAGGGTAACGTCTTCCCCGATCATCCTGGACAGCATCTTATACAGGGAAGTAACGGTTTCACTGATATTGACGTTACGAATATCAAGCTGCTTTATTCTGCTGAAAGCCATGAGCTGCCGAACCAGGGCGGCAGCCTTTTCTCCCGACTGCCTGATCACCTCCACATCATCCCTCCAGCCCGGATCATCGGCCTTCCGCAGCAGGGAAAGTTCACTGTAACCCAGGATGCTGCTCAGGATATTGTTGAAATCATGGGCCACTCCGCTGGACAGACGGCCTATTGCCTCCATTTTCTGGGCCTGCAGGAACTGCATTTCCAGTTTTTTCAACTCCGTAATGTCCTTGGCGAAGTGGACGATGCGCTGCAGCTCACCCGACGGACCCACCACCGGCGAGGCGGAAACAAGAAAGGTTTTACCAAGCTTTTCATGGATTATCTCGCCTGAATAGGGCTTGAACTCCTCCAGGGAGTCGGGAATGGGGCAGCCGTCGCAGGTTTGCTCGACACCGTGGAAAAGCTCATGACATTTCTTACCGATCACCTCTTTATCGGAGCTGCCAATGATATCAAAAGTAGCCTTGTTGGCCCGGGTGATGCGCATATCGGCATCCTGAAGCGTGACGATATCGCCGATCGCGTCAAAGGTTCGCTCCCACTCTTCCTTGGCAATGCGCACCTCATTTTCCGAACTTTTGAGCTGCTCCATGTTTTTTTTCAGAGTCGCGGACAATTCCTTCATAAATCTGGCCTGATCCCCCAACTCATCATCCGGAATTCCGGAGCCGACATCATAATCATAATCAGCCTCTTCAATGGACGCGATGGCGTATTTCTGTCGCTGAATGAAGGCCTGGAAATAACGGGTGACTTTCCACCAGAGGACCAGGGTGAGAATGATGGCGGCGAGGCATACGGCGAAAATGGTCTGCCGCAGCTGCTCCTGTTTCTTGCCGTTTTCACGAACAAGGCCGGCAACACTTGTAGAGGCAAAATCAAAAAAATGATTTGCCGTATCGGTGAGAAAATCCTCTCTGTCCCTGATGCCGAGAAAATTAAAGTATATTGCTTCACTATTGGCGACCAGACCATCATAGACCGCTACTATCTCCGAATCAGCGGCAACCCCGGCAACAGTCTGCCGAAACGTTTTCAAGGCGCCGATATTGTCGGCTCCTGAATGATGATACGAGTCCTCAAAGGAAACCGGCAATGAATGGAGTTTTTTATAGAGTGCAAACCCCTGTTCAGGGGGCAGCGCATTTATTATCCCGTAAAACTTTCTGCCGAACTCTTCCTGTTTCCCGTGCAGGACGATGTCCTGCTCATATTTAACAAACAGTTCATCAAACGCCCTTTGATAGAATCCGAGATGTTCCCGGACCGCATTGATCTGTTTTTTGACCAAAGGACCCGAGTTCGCTTCCAGGCTATTCATCTTTTCGAGCAGGGCGACGGCCCTGGAGAATTCCTCCTGGAAACGGGCTCGTTCAGGAGATTTGAACTGCGTTTCCCTGCTGATCTTAAATGACGAAAGTTCGGTAATCTGCAATTTGAAATCCTGCATCAGACGCATCTTGCCGCCCGTCCGGCGCAGACCTTCGAGCCCAAAGAAAACCGTCACGGCCAGAATAACGGTCAGCAGCGCAAAAGAGGCGAAAAGCAGAAATACCTTTTTTGATATGTTCATGCGTACTATCACTTCTTTTCCCCTGCCTTTTCGGGACGGGATCCATAAATGAGATCGGAAAGATGATCCTGACCATATGCGTCCTTCACCTTCTCCTTCAGAAGTCCGGCGGCAATCATGGTCTCAACCCAGAACGTGACTCCCCGCTCCCAGTCGTCATTATACTCTTCGATATAACTGATGGTGGGCAGTGATTTCCTTTCCACCCCGGGATCAATGGCAAGCCACTGGGCGATCTGGTCACCGCTTTTTTCCGGATACTCTTTGATAAACCGGTTGGCGCGCATCATGAGGGTGACCATGGCCTCAACCACCTCCGGGTGATCGCTGACATAGCTGTCCGCTGCGGCCAGGGCGCAACAGGGAATACCCCGCCATTTTCCTTCGGGCGGCAGATCGCCAAGGGTTGCCGCCACTTTACCGATGCCCTTTTCTTCCGCCAGGGCAAGAAAAGGCTGGTTCGCGACAAAGCCGTCCACCAGCCCGTTCTCAAGGGCCGGCAGGAGATTTTTTTCCCCATAAAGATTGATCAGACGCACCATGGCGCCGGTGTCCTCCTGGTCTCGATCATAGGATAATCCTGATTCCTTCAGGGCCTGTTCAAAAATCAGATTCTGCACCGACACGGCAATTTTGTACCCGATTTTCACCGGTTGCTCGCCGGCCCGGACAAAGGAAACAAATTCAACCCAGCTCGCCACCGCCATATCGGGACGAACCACGAGTCCCGCCCCATCCGCCATGATCGGCGCGACTATCCTGATGGCGCTTCCCTGATCGATGAAACTCAGCATGGCCGGAACCCCGCCGAGACCCATATCATACTGGTGCTCGGCAAGCCGCTGGACAAGCTCCTTGCCGCCGGTGCTTGAATCAATCACCACCTTTGCCAGCAGCCTTTTCTGATCCATCAGTTCATACTCGTGCCGCGAGACGTTCTCCTTCAGCCAGATGCCGCCGTGTTCCCTGAAATAATCGCCATTCATGGCGGCAATATAAAGCGGCGCATGGTGATCCTGGGGAGCGTGGCCGATGCGCAGAATCGGCGCCTTTTTCTCCTGACCGCATCCGGACAGGCCGATCAAGGTCAGAAGACAGATGAAAAAACATGCAATGCCGGCGGTTTGTTTCATTTGCAACCCATGAGAAATTGATTTTCTTCTGCCCGAAGAAAGGGCGCGGAGTCTTTGCGGACCACTCCTGAAAGTACCATATCCATCAGCGAGGGAAAGATTCTTCCAGAAATGATTGTACTTATCCCCCTGTTTTCTGTCAAAAAATAAATCAATTACCACCCGAAGTGATGATTAATCCCCTTGTCTCTTCTTTGCATTTCACATGACGGCTTTTATTTTGTATGATCTCCGGGAGGGAAACACTTTTTAACTAATGGGTGCCTTGAAAATTGAGCATCTGGTTCGAGGACAAGAAGCGGCGAGAATAAAAAGCGCAGCATATTGGGTATATGTGAGCATTTTTCTTTTCGCCGCGACGCAGTAGTCGGGCCAGAGGACGATTTTTCAAGGTTCCCTAATGCAAACAAGGTCATAAAAACCATGCGTATATTACTTCTGGAAGACGCTCCGGTGATCAGCGCCCTGCTGACATCTCAACTCACCAAGATGGGACACACGGTTGACGCCGTTGAAAACGGACAGCAGGGCTTCCACAAGGCGACCTACCGCCATTACGATCTGGTCATTTCCGATATCGTCATGCCCAAATGGGACGGCTACAAATTCATGGAGGCCATGCTGGTTATCGCCCCCCGATGTCCGATCATCGTCATCTCGTCAAGCGAAGAGGAAAAATCGGTGCGGGGCAAACTGAGCAATTTTTCCAATGTGATCGGCTTTCTGCCCAAGCCGGTGAGGGCTGCTAAACTCGAAGAGCTTCTTGACAGGGTGAAACTCCACCATAATGAAAAGGTGCGCAAGCTGACCAGGATCGTCTGCACCCTGGGACCAGCTTCCGAATCGCCCGAGATATTAAGCAAAATAGTTTTGGCCGGCATGGACATCGCCCGCCTCAATTTCTCCCATGGCACTTACGAAGAGCATGAACGGCGACTGCTCGCCGTCCGCGCCGCGGAAGAAAAATGGTCGCGCCCCATTGCCGTTCTCATGGATCTCTGCGGCCCGAAACTCAGGACCGGTCCCATGCGGGACGGCGCCGTCATCCTTAAATACGGCACGAATGTCATTATCCAGGCGGAACCGATGCAAGGAACTTCAGAACGTTTTTCAACCATTGCGCCTGAGTTTCTCCGGGATCTGCGGGTGGGCGACCCGGTGTTGCTCGATGACGGGCTCCTTGAGCTCGCGGTTGAAAAGGCCGGGGAAAACGAGGTTGTCTGCCGGGTTGTTGCCGGCGGCGCACTGAAATCAAGCAAAGGCATCAATCTGCCCATCACTCCCCTTTCCCTGCCCAGCATTACGGAAAAAGACAAACGTGATCTTGCCTGGGGCATGGAGCATTCCATCGATTTTGTCGCCCTCTCTTTTGTTCGTTCCGCACGGGAAATTCTGGAAATCAAAGAGCTCATCAGCCAGGGCAGACGGAAGATCAAAGTAGTGGCAAAGATAGAAAAGCCGGAAGCCGTTGAAAATATTGATGAGATTATCAAGGTAACGGACGCCGTCATGATTGCCAGGGGTGATCTCGGCGTGGAACTGCCGGCCTCCAGGGTGCCGTGGATTCAGCGGGAAATCATCAGACGCTGCTGGCGGGCCAACATCCCGGTGATCACCGCAACCCAGATGCTTGAAAGCATGACCACGAATCACCGTCCCACCCGGGCGGAGGTAACGGATGTCAGTGTCGCCGTGCGGGAAGGAACCGATGCGGTTATGCTGTCAGGAGAAACCGCCATTGGCGTTAATCCGGTGAACGTGATACGCACCATGGCGGCGATCATCAGCGAAGAGGAGCTGCACACCGAACCGGTCGAGGACCATTGTGAACTGCTCCGCAGCAACAAAGGATTCAATCCCGCCCTTGTTGCGGCGGCAAGCCTGGGCGACGCCACAGCCATCATGGTGCTTGACCTGAAGGGGGAGATTTACCGGCACATGTCCAAATGGAACCGCTCAAAGCCCACCCTGCTGGTGACGAATTCGGTCCATGTGGCGCGCCATTCCTGCATTTATAAGAATATCTCAACGATCATCATCAGGGAAAACCTTACCCGCGACCAGATCGTCATGCAGGCGCAGGAGGAAGCGCGGCAAAAGGGAGTGCTGGCAAAAGGCGACGTGCTGGCAGTGGTGGAAGGAGCGAGGCTTACCCAGGGCGGAATTCCCCAAACCGGTTCTTTCCAGCTCATTCAGGTGGAGTAAGGGAGGAGAAAGGCCGAAAAGGGTTTGACTTCAGGGAGTTCTCGTTTACACCCAAAGCCCGGGAAAGCTCACGAGTATTCACCCATCCTCCTCATTTTTTCCGGCCTGCATCCGCACCTTCTCCACGATCTCAACAAGAGACACCATTTTCGGTTTTGGCGGCTGAAAAACAGACTCCCGCTCTTCCGCCGAATAATTTACTTCGACAAATTCCCTGATGGGCAACCTCTTGAACCAGCAGTCCAGGATTCTGCCGCACGGCAGATTTCCATTCATGGTCCGGCAATAATGGAAGGGAAACACATGCCCCAGCATGCGGCAATACCCTTCTGTTTCATCATATTGATCAATCATCACGAAACATCCTTTTCAGCGCTGAAACTCACGGAATCTGGCGTCAAAGGCCTCGATATTTTCAATGCGGATCAATGCATCACTGAAATCATTGCCATCAAGCTTTTCCAGATGGAGGAGATGATCACCCACTCCCTTGACAAAGCCGGCAAGGTTTTTTCCGGAAGCAAGGGTTACGGAAATTTTTTTGCCGGTAAATAATTTCAAATTATCTTCCAGGGTTGCGTTTACATTATAGTTCATTCCTCCAATGGCAATTACTTCGGCCTTGGCATGTGCCAAGGGTGAATGAAGCAAAGCGGCAAAAAGAAGCAGCGTTGAGAACGTTGCAATAAGGTGAGGTTTCCGGCTGATTTTTTTCATAAATTTCCCCCTCTGTTTTCCGTTTTAATTTGTTTCCATTCTTGGAGCTATTGCAGCTGCAACCATTTCCGGCAGACATAAAAATGAATACGTTTTCGCGGACATCTCTTGAACAAGTGCGCTGGTTACCCCAGGGCCACGTCAAGCATCATCATGACGGTGAAGCCGGTCATGGTGGCCATAGTGACGATATCGATATGCTTGTGATTGCTCTGGGATTCGGGGATCAGTTCTTCAACCACGACAAAAATCATGGCCCCGGCAGCAAAGCAAAGGGCATACGGAAGAACGGACTGCATCTGCAGAACAAAATAAGCGCCCATCACTCCTGCGACCGGCTCAACCATGCCGGAATACTGCCCCATGAGAAAGCTTTTCCAGCGCCCCATCCCCTCCCGCCGCAAAGGCATGGAGACCGCCGCTCCTTCGGGGAAATTCTGCAGGCCGATGCCGATGGCAAGGGCAATGGCCCCACCGATGGTGGCCGAAGGAAGGCCTGCGGCCGCAGCCCCGAAAGCGACGCCGACCGCCATTCCTTCGGGGATATTGTGCAGGGTGATAGCCAGCACCAGCAGGGTGCTGCGCTGCCAGGATGTTTTTATTCCCTCGCTTTCCGACATGGCAAGACCGGGATGGAGATGCGGCAGAACCTTGTCGATCAGGCGCATGAAAATACCACCGCCGAGGAATCCTATGGCTGCGGTCAGCCAGGCGATGTTGCCCATATTTTCCGCCATTTCGATGCCGGGCGCAAGCAGAGACCAGAAGCTTGCGGCGATCATGACCCCGGCGGCAAAACCGAGCATGCAATCCATCACTTTGGCATTCACTTTTTTGGTGGTGAAAACAAGGGCCGCTCCCGCCGCCGTCACCAGCCAGGTAAAGATTGTTGCCAGAAACGCCTGCATGACGGGATGGAACTGCTGCACATACTCGATCATGTTTTGCATATCCTGTAAATGGAATTGTTTATTTTATTTGCCAAGGAATATCACTCAATATACCAAGTTCCCATAAAACGGGACAACTTTTTCCGGCAGGCCTTTCTTTCCTTGCCATCCACGCAAATAGAGTTGAAATCAAAAAAAAAAGGCAAACGATTTCTCGTTTGCCTCGCAGATCACATTATTTGAATTTTGATTTTATTAATGAATCAGCCCAAGATTTGTCCGCAACTGGGCGATCTGCAGTCCAAGTGAAATGCACTGCTCCCCCTCCATACATTTGTCTGCATCGGGAATTTCCAGAAATGTCTTGAGATGATGGTCTTCCTTCTTCAAATCAACGACCCAGGCCCGGTTGTCAAAATCATACTCGACATCCAGATCAATCCCGCAAACTCCGATTTCCGGAAACACCTCTCTGATTTTTTCGCACAATTCTTTTTTGCTATGCATAAGTCCACCTCCTTATCATCATTTGAAGGATTCTCTATTTTGCAGCTAATGATACTATAATAACTAATAACAAAAATACAACCGATGGCGAAAAATTCAGACTCCTGCTACAGGGTTTCCGGCGTAAAGGAAACAACCTCAGCGATGCTCCTTGCCCCGCACAGCAGCATTACCAGACGATCCACACCAAGGGCAACGCCTGCGGCTGATTCAACCGCAGGGAGATCGGCGAGAAACTTTTGGGGCATCGGCCCGGGATTGCGCCCTTGGAGGATGATAAGCTCTCTCTCCTTGCTAAAACGCGCCTGCTGTTCGTGAGCATCAGTCAACTCGGAAAAGCCGTTGGCAAGCTCAACACCATTGACATAGAGTTCAAATCGCTCGGCCAGTGACGGATCGTCTTTTTTCAGACGGGCAAGGGCCCCCAGTTCGGCTGGGTAGTCATGGAGGAAGGTCGGCCTGACGATCCCGAGATGGGGTTCGACATAGCGCACGAGGATTTCGTCAAAAATATCCCGAAGCAACGCCTCTTCGATGAGAATAGGCGCATGGAGGGCAAATGCCCGGCTGACGGTCAGATACTCCCAGTCCGCATCGGTCAACAGCAGACGGACGTCGGCAGGAAGGGGGAAATCCAGGTGAAAGGCAAGAAAACGCAGCAACTCGGCGCATTCAGCCATTAATTCACGGTAATCAAAACCGGCGCGATACCATTCGAGCATGGTGAATTCCGGAAGATGCAGGTCGCCCCGTTCTCTTCTGCGGAAACATTTACAGATCTGAAATATCTTGTTGTGACCCGCGGCCAGCAGCCGCTTCATGCAGAGTTCGGGTGATGTCTGAAGAAACCAGCCGGATGACTCTTCCGGTTCGATATAACGTTCAGGAATGATTGCGGGAAGGCGAACAGGAGTATCCACTTCCAGATACCCCTGTTCCATAAAAAACGAGCGGATGGCCCGGAGTATCCCGGCCCTTTCAGCAAGAAAGCGCACCGCCAAAGAGATTATTCCTTGACCCTGGTGATATACTCCCCGGTGCGGGTATCTATCTGTAGCAAATCGCCTTCTTCAACAAAGGGAGGAACCTGCAGGATGAAGCCCGTTTGCACCGTGACCGGCTTGGTATCGGTGCCGCTGGTGTCACCCTTGGCCCAGGGATCGGCCCGGATTACCTTGAGATTAACGAAGTTCGGCAGCGTAACGCCGATGGGCCGCTCCTTGAAAAGGAGAATGTCCACGTCCATGTTGTCGATCATGAAATTGATGCTGTCCCCCAGCTGTTCCTTGCTGATGGCGAGCTGCTCATAGCTCTTGTTGTCCATGAAGTGAAACTCCTCTCCCTGGGAGTAAAGATACTGCATGGTGCGCTCTTCCAGGGGTGCCTTCTGAAACTTGTCGTTGGAACGGAAAGTTTTTTCAAAGGCATTGCCGGTAACCATGTTTTTCAGCCGGGTACGATACAGGGCCTGGCCCTTGCCGGGCTTTGAAAACTGAAAATCCGTGACAATGTAGGGCTCACCGTCTATTTCAACCTTTAAACCTTTGCGTAAATCTGATGCGGTATACATAATTCAACTCCAAACAGAACAAAAAAATTTGATTATCATCAATATTCAGCCGTTTCATGCCGTCATGCAAAAAAATACGGCTGCCCGGCTCATCAGCAACGGCCCTTTCTACCCTAATCCACGCACTTTTTCAAGCAGAGACAACTTCTTTTTTGGAAATAGCCTCGGCCTTGATTCGATCGAGCAGACCGGCAAGTACCGGTTTGACGTTTTCCCTCAGATCGCCGGCAACCACGATAAAGAGAAGATCATCACCGGGCTGGAAGCGACCTGCCTTTGCCTCAATGATAATTTCAAAAATTCCCGGCCGCATTAAAAACTCCTGCCTGATCTCCTCGATTTTCTCAGGGTCCGGAGTAACCTCAAGAGAGGAGACCTCCTCCTTGCTTTTCCTCGACCAGGAGCGCACCACCCCGTTATGGACAAGCACCATGCCGACGTTTTTGGCAAACTCCGGGTTCTGTTTCATTGCTGCTATTGTCTTTGAAATATCCATGGCCTCCCCTTTGTTTTCATGGAAGAGTTATCCCCTGCGGGACGAAGGCAGCTGTTTACGGGGCCGCTTACCGGCACAAGAATGGTTTCTTTCCGCGATCCTGAAACAACGGACCGGAAACTGTTAACCAGCGACTTCTCACTCCGCATTGAGGCTCTTTGTCGCCACTTCATACACATCCTTGGACAGATTTTCCCCGTCCAGTATCCGCTTGAGCTCTCTTTTCATCAATTTCTGCCGATCTTTATCAAAACGGCGCCAGCGGCTCAGCGGCGACACCATCCGGGCGGCTATCTGGGGATTCATGCCGTTCAATTCGAGCACCCGATCAGCCAGGAATGTGTATCCGGCGCCGCTTTTTTCATGGAAACAGAGCTGATTGCCGGAACAGAAAGCGCCGATGAGCGATCGCACCTTGTTCGGATTTTTTATGGAAAAGGCGGGATGACGCATGAGCCATTTGACTTCGGACAATGTTTCCGGCAGAGGAGCGGTGGCCTGCAGAGAAAACCACTTGTCCAGAACAAGGGTGTCCTTCTGCCACTGTCCATAGAAGGAAACGAGAACACCCTTTCTCTCCGGGCAGTCAGGGTTGTGAACAATGCTTTGCAGGGCGGCCAGCACATCGGTCATGTTGTCGGCCTGCTCGAACTGTCGCAGACACTGATCCATCACATCCGGGTCATTGAGCTGCATGAGATAGGAAAGGGCGACATTTTTCAGGCTTCGCCGCCCCGCGCTCTGCTGGTCATAGCGGTAGGGAGAAGTGTCGCTGAAGTTCCGGTAGAGTTCGGCAAACAGTTCCTGTAACTGCTCGGCCAAGGTGCGGCGGACAAAAAGCCTTGCCTGGTGGATCGCCTCCACATCGATCACATCGAGCTGTTCCCCCAGATATTTTTCCGACGGCAGAGCGAGAAGCTGGGCAAGAAAAGCAGGATCAGCCTTATCCGCCTGACCGAGAAGATCGCTGAAAACCGTAATAAAATTTTCAGCCAGCTGCAATTTTGCGCCATTTCCGATATCATCAATCAGGCCGAGAAGAATACGGCAGGCCAGTCTCTGCCCCGCCTCCCAGCGGCAGAATGGGTCGGCATCATTGGCCAGCAAAAAAACCAGTTCATCTTCCGTGTAGCCGTAATGGAGCTTTACCGGCGCACTGAAGCCGCGCAGCAGAGAGGGAACCGGCTTATCAGGGATCGTTTCAAAAACAAAGGACTGTTCACTTTTGGTCAGGTCAAGGACAAGCGTCTCGCCCTGCTTTCCCTGACAGGACAGGGGGATATCGTTCCCCGCGCCGTCCAGCAGCCCCACTGCGACGGGAATATGAAAAGAAGGCTTGTCCTTCTGGCCCGGAGTGGAAGGACAACTCTGGCGCATCTCAAGAATACATGTTCCCCCTTGCGGATCATAGGAAGAAGTGACCCGGACCTCCGGGGTTCCGGCCTGGCTGTACCAGTTGCGGAACTGACTCAGATCAATCGGCCCACCATCCTCCATGGAGCGGATAAACTCATCGCAGGTAACGGCCTGACCGTCATGCCGGGCAAAGTAAAGATCCATTCCCCGCCGAAACCCATCGGCGCCAAGCAGGGTGTGCATCATGCGGATCAGCTCGGCCCCTTTTTCATACACCGTCACCGTATAGAAATTGTTGATTTCGATATAGGAATCAGGGCGGACGGGATGGGCCATGGGGCCGCCGTCCTCGATGAACTGAAAATTGCGCAGCATGGTCACATCATGCAGACGCTTCACCGCGCCGGAGGTCATATCGGCGGAAAACTGCTGATCGCGGAAAACGGTAAGCCCTTCCTTCAGACTGAGCTGAAACCAGTCCCGACAAGTGATGCGATTGCCGGTCCAGTTATGAAAATACTCATGGGCGATCACCCCCTCGATGCCGGCATAATCGTCGTCGGTTGCCGTCTCGGGGCGGGCCAGCACATATTTGGAGTTGAAGACATTGAGCCCCTTGTTTTCCATGGCGCCCATATTGAAATCATCCACCGCCACGATCATATAGAGATCCAGATCATATTCAAGGCCGAAAACCTGTTCATCCCAGCGCATGGCCTTTTTGAGCGACTGCATGGCATGGTCGCACTTGTCGCCGTTGTGGCTCTGGGCATAGATATGCAGATCAACTTTGCGGCCCGAAGCCGTTGTAAAGGTGTCTTCTATACGGACAAGATCGCCGGCAACCAGGGCAAAGAGATAACAGGGCTTGGGAAAAGGATCATGCCATTTGGCGTAGTGGCGGTCGCCGCCGGCTTCCCTTTTTTCCACCAGATTGCCGTTGGCCAGCAGCACCGGAATGGATTTATCCGCCTCGATGGTGGTGGTATAGCGGCTCATCACATCCGGCCGGTCCAGAAAATAGGTAATCTTTCTGAACCCCTGGGCTTCGCACTGGGTGCAAAAGTTGCCGCTTGACTGATAGAGTCCCTCAAGCGACGTATTATTCCGGGGGCGGATCAGGGTGGTGATCTCCAGGATGAATTTTTCCGGCGGATGCAAAATGGTGAGGGATTCTTCATCCAGTCGGTATTCATTCTTTTTAAGCTTCCTGTTGTCCAGAAAAACGGAGAGCAGCTCCAGCTCCTCTCCGTCGAGGACAAGGGGAGGAGCTTCGTGCCCATTGGTTCCGTTGCGTCGGCAATGCAGGCGGGAGATGACAAGGGTCTGCTCATCTCCAAGGGAAAAAGAAAGATCCACCTCGTCAATCAGGTATAATGGCGGTGAATAATCCTCGCGATATTTTATTTCAGGCGCTTTCGACTTCATCCTTCTTCAACCTTACTCACCACCGGAATGATCAACTGGTCATCAAGCTTGAGATTGTTGAAATCATGGGCAGTATTGTATTTGCGCACAAGCCAGGCAGGCAGATCAAATTCATCCGCGCAAAGTCTCCAAATGTTATCGCCCGCCTTGATCCTGTAAAGCCGGGCGCTCTCGATCTTATATACGGCAAAAAAATCTTCTTCTATCTGCTTGTGGTACTCATACCGACTTTCTTCAAATTTTTCCGGGGTGACTTTGTCAAAAGAAAGTTTCAACTTCTGGCCGATCTTGATGGAATTCGCCGATCGCAAACCGTTGTTCCTTAGAATTGAACGGGCTGACACATTCAACCAGCCCGCATAATGGCCGATTGTTTCTGCGGCTTCAACTTTTATGGTGCCTGTCAGGGCTCGTCCGTTTTTTCTCGTGACGTCTTCCACCTGCAGGTTGCCGGTGACAACCCTGGGATTCACCTCAGCACTGTCAAACGCCCCCTGGGGAAGTCGGGCAAGAATCGCCTGTCGCTCCAGTTGACCGGCTTCTTCGGCCAGAACCGTTTCCGCTGCATGTCCCTCGGTGGAAACAGCCCCGTTCTCCTGGTCATCTGTTTCATCCATCTGCTTCGGCGCGGAAATCACCTTTTTCTCAAACGCCGCCTGGATAATCGGGAAATCTTCTTCAGATTCTTTTGGCGGGACCTTTAAGGGTATGGACGCCAACTCTTCCGCAGCCCCGGACTCATTCACCGCCGCCGCCAGGACAACCGGAGATTGTTTTTTTGCCTCGGTCATCGCGACTTTCAGCGGTTTTGCAGTCAACTCCACAGGCGTGGCGGTCTTTCCACCTCTGTTTACAAGGGGAACGATCTTTTCCTCCCTGGAGGGAATACGCAGATTCTGGCCGATGACAATCACCTTGCTGGAACCAAGATCATTGGCAGCGACCAGATCCTCCAGTTTCACTCCGTGCCTGTCGGCCACCGTGCCGGCGGTGTCACCTTTCCGAACCCGATAAAAACGGCTTGGCTTCTGCTTGTCGACCAGAATTTCCAAAGGCAGGTCAGAAGCAACCTGGACGCGGGGGCTCTTTTTACCGGGCAGACGCAGTCTATACCCCTTGGGCACATGTTTTCTCCCCTCAAACACCGGCGATCGCAAGGCGGGATTGAGCTCCTGCAATGTGGCCAGATCCACTTTGAAATGACGGGCAAGATTTTTCACCGGCGCATAATTGGACAGGGTCACCTCGAAATGGGAGACCGGATCATCCATTTTGATATCACCGAAATGTTTTTTATAATTTTTCGCCACTTCAACTGCGGCGATAAATTCCGAATAAAAATTTCTGGAGGCGAACCCGAAACGGCTGCCCTCATACTTCTCAAATATTTTTTGATAGCTGCCCATTTCGTTTTTGGCCCGCACCATGCCGGTGGTTCCGTGATTATAAGCGGTCAGCGCCAGGGGCCAGCTACCGAGTCTTTCATAGTTCCCCTTCAGGAAACGGGCAGCGGCGTGGGTCGCCCTTATGGGATCACGCCTTTCATCCACCGTGTAATCAATGGTCATGAAACGCTTACCCGTGTCCCGGGTAAACTGCCAGATGCCGGCTGCGCCGACTTTTGAGTACGCCTTGTAATTGAAGGAGGATTCCACATGGGGCAGATAGGCCAAATCCTCGGGCAAGCCATAGCTTCTGAAAATCCTCTTGATCTCCGCGAGATAGGCGCCGGAACGAACCACACCCTGGGCGAAATGATCCTTCAGACAGAGCTGGAAGCGGATTGCCTCTGCCGCATCGCGGAGCCGGCTCGGGGAGGATTTCGCACCAAAGAGCGCCAGGACCCTTGTTTCCTCGCCTGTTTTTGCTTTTCTTCCCCCGGCCAGAGAAAGCAGGATATCCTTGTATTTCGCCTTTGCTCTTTCCATCCGCTCCGTGTTTCTCCTGGTTGCGCCGTTCTGGTCACGGGGCTCAAGATCGATCACTTCATAAATAATGGACAGATCACGGTTATCATGAATAAGTCCCTTGGAGGTGGAATACTGTGCGTATACTTTTTTCCAGAAGGCGACATTCGCCTTCATGGAGTCGTGAACCGGAAAGAGGTTTCGATCTGTGGAAGACAACACAAACGGGGGATCCATCCACAAAAAAAATATCATCATGGTCAGCAGAAAGCGTAACCTGTTTTTCGTCATACAATTGTCGTATCCTTAGAATTAAAAAATATAAAAATGAATCTCCCTCGCTACCGCGACAAACTCATCTTTATCATATTTGCGGGGCCGTCTCACCGAGTATTTTATTGCACGTCGCCAAAAGAGGACAGGGAGGCTTCTTCAGTTTTGAAATTATCCTGTGTCACCGTAACAATTTCAACTCCCGCCTCCCGCAAAAGGACCAGCGCCACCCCGTCTTTTCCCACCCCATCAGATACGGCCAACTGATCCGGTTTGAAGGAAAGCAGCCATCTCCCGACGAGAAGTCCCTTTTTTTTCTCTTCCCGGACATGGGGGTTTTCGACGTATTCCCGCATTATTTTACTATCCTTTTTATTGATGGTCTCAAGGAGAAACCACGCCGCCGAACCAAGGTGGTCGGACAACTCCCCTGCCGGGCCGGTCACCGGCACAACCCTTTTCACAACATTGCCGCTCGCGTAGTGAGGCCGGATCCGCGCCATGATCACCCGGGGAAAATGGACGGGTATATCTTCCTCCAATCGATCGGCCGCCTGATCCGCCAATTTATGGGAAGGGGTGTGCATGATGACATCCATATCAACAATGAACCTGCCGCCTGCGGTACGACTCAGGCATTTCTTCACCCTGGTCACCTGGGGGCATGTTTCCACCATCTGGATGATTTCCCGTTCGGTTTCCCGATCAATCGCTCCGTCAAGCAGATCCTTGACCGCCATCAGCAGAAGTTCACCTCCGGCCCGGAAGACGAAAAGGGAAACCCCTGCGGCGGCCCAGCGGTCAAGGGGCCACCCCAGACTCGTGGCCACCAGTCCGATCAAAACAACCGCGGTGGAAAGACTGTCTGCCAGGTAATCCCGGGCATCGGCCTTGAGGGCGGGGGAATGCAGCCTTTCACCGGCCCGCATCTGCAGAAATCCGAAAATCAGGGCCACGGCGAGGCAGAAAACAGTCACGGGCAGGGCAATTGCCACGTCCGGCATCCTTTCAGGACCGAAAAGCGCCTGACGGCCGATCTCATAACCAGCGACAATAACCGCGATGGCCGAAACAAGAGTGGCAACGGTTTCCGCCTTATAGAGTCCGTAGGGGAAAGAAGGATGCTCCCGGCCGGCCAGCCAGAGACCGAGAAAAGCGGCGGCTGAGGCAAAGACATCGGTACCGGAATGAATGGCATCGCCGAGCAGGGCGGAGCTGTTCGCCTTGACACCGGCAACCGCCTTGATCACCATCAGAAAGATATTCAGGGCCACGGAAACGACAGCCCTGGTGCGGGCGGATTTGAGTTCGGAACGTATGGCTGTTGAGGACATGACGCGCAATTGATTGAAGAAGCATTGAACCGAGAACGGAAACGGAATAGGCCCGACATACAGAGCATCCGGGACTCCGCGGCAACGCAGTCGATCGGAATTTTACGACGCGTGCAGCAGTTACGGCATCAGGTAAAAACCGATGGTTTTCTCATAAAGAGGTTGATCACTATCACTAAACTCGGCGCCGATATATCCACTTTCCCCCACATGCCGAATAACGACTTTTCGCTGGATATGAGACTGTTTCTTGTCATCCAGGGTAAAATCAACCATCAGCTCATCCCCGAGTTTCAGGTCGTGAACGAGGTCGATACGCAATCCGATGCCGCCCATGGAAATATTGACAATGATACAGTTTGACTTGTTCTTGTCCAGGGACAATTTGCCATCGACTGTTTTTTTGCAGAAAACCCCTTTAAGATCGGTTGTCTTCCGGTATTTTTTGCGGAAATTGAGATCAACCTGAAAGGTTTCCCTGCAGGCGCATTTTACCTGCAGGGAATGTTTCTTGTTTTTAAACTGGAGCACGGAAACATGCTTCATCTTCCCGCAATGCGGGCAGTGAAAAAGAGCCATATTTTCCTGATTGACAAAAACTTCCGCCTTCCTCATACGACACGTTCCCCCCCGGAACAAACCATAACAAACTCACCCCTCTTTAATCCGATGCAAGAGCGAATTTTTTTCTTGTCACACTAGGTAAATATACTACACCATATTGCCATCGTCGACCCATGTAAACTTTTTTTGTCTTTTTTTCCAGGCTTTCTTGCTCCCTCCTCAAACAAGTGCTAAACAAGAGCTATCATTTCATTCGCTAAAAAATAGAGAAAACCGCTTTTCAAAAAACCACAAAATGCCCGAAACTTACTCACCCATCGTCGCCACCCTTGGTTTTGTCCTTTCCCCGAACCGGGAACAAACCCTGCTTATCCATCGTAATGCCCGAAAAGACGATCAGCATCTCGGCAAATACAACGGACTGGGCGGCAAAATGAGGACGGACGAAGATGTGGCTGGATGCATGCGCAGGGAAATCAGGGAAGAGGCCGGGATTGAATGCACGGAAATGACCCTGCGGGGCACCGTCAACTGGCCAAATTTCGGCAAAAACGGTGAGGATTGGCTTGGATTTATCTTTCGCATCGACCGCTTCAGCGGCACTCCTTTTACCGAGAACAAGGAAGGAACGCTGAGCTGGCGGCCTGTTGCATTATTGCATACCTTACCCATGTGGCCCGGTGACCGCCACTTTCTGCCCCTGGTTTTTGATGACAACCCAGCCATTTTCCACGGCTTCATGCCTTACCGTGACGGACAGCCGGTGAGCTGGCATTTTGAAAGGTTTTGAAATGTTCCCCGGACCGGGGAAGAAACCCTTATCAGCCACAGTCGGCGGCATTATTCGGATCATAGGTATTGGCGCCGTTGCGGTAAAGATAGTCGTTCAGCAGGAGCTGATCATTTAATGTCAGGTTGCCCCACGAACCATCCCTGGCACAGGCGGGATATCTTTTAAAAAAGACCCGGTTCCAGGCCTTCGGGCTTTTTGATTCGGAATAAAGAAACGGAGCCCCCTTGTCATTGCCCCTGATATGGCATGTTTTACAGTTATTCTGAAAAATCTTCGCCCCCTTTCCCCACCACATACTGTCAAATCCGAAAATCCGGCAGGTCTGCGTGGTCGGATCAAATCTTTTTACCGGGCCGGCATAACAGGCATCAGACCCGAACAGAAAAACAGCAAACAATAACACAGCAACGCTCCCAAACATTCTCATACCGCACCTCCTGAATTTCCCCCCTGTTGCACCAGCACGACCTGTGCCACATTGTAACAGACACCAAAAGGGGAATTTTGTTCATTTTATATCGATTTTGAAATAATAGCGCCTCGATGGACAAAATTGCTTGTTTCTTTTCAGGATATTTTGTTAAAAACACAAAAATTCAATTTCATAAAAAATACATTTTCCCGCGAACATACAAGCCGACATGTCCAACAATAAAACATTGCCCGGTAACACCCTGAATACCCTCGTTGAGGAGAGCTGTTCTCGTTTTGCCGTACAGCCTGCTCTCAGCCTCGCCTTTCAGAATCCGATGACCTATGGCGAATTTTTTGACAGGATCATTCGGGTAGCCGCGCTGCTTAAAGAAGCGGGAATCCGCAAAAAGGACAAAGTGGCCATCCTTGGCGAGAACTCTCCCAACTGGGCTATCGCTTACCTCGGCGTCATCCGGCTCGGAGCCATCGCCGTACCCATACTGCCCGATTTTCCCGAATCGGACGTGCGTCACATCCTCACCGATGCAAAGGCAAAAATTCTCTTCACCACCCAGCGGCAGATTGAAAAAATCTACGAATTGGGAAGCAGCAAAATAAACTCCATCATCATGCTGGACGACAGCCCGCCGGAAAAACACCTGGGCCAGATCGAGACATTTTCCTCTTTTATGGCCAAATCGACTCAACTGCCGCCGAAAAAACTGGAAGTTGCGGCCAGGGATTCCTCCGTCTCAAGCGATGAAATCTGCGCCATTATCTATACATCCGGCACATCGGGCCATTCTAAGGCTGTCATGCTGAGCCACGGCAACCTCTACGCCAATGTCACTTCCGCCAACCAGCTGATCAGGATCATGCCTGACTGGACTTTTCTTTCCATTCTGCCCATGTCCCACACCTATGAATTCACCATCGGCTTTCTCCTGCCCCTCTTAAACGGCTGCCGCATTGTTTACGCAGGCAAAGCCCCCACTCCGACAACCCTGCAGCGCATCTGCCACAAGGAACAGCCGTCCGTCATCTGCATGGTGCCGATGATTATGGAGAAAATTTACAAAAAAAGGGTAATGACCGCAATCGACCAGAGCACCCTGCTCAAACTCGCCACGAAAATCCCTGCTGTACGCCAAAAGATATACCGCAAAATCGGCAAAAAACTGCTCGACTTTTTCGGCGGCAATCTTAAACTCATCGCCATCGGCGGCGCGGCCATCAATCACGAAACGGAAAGTTTTTTGAAAGAGGCGCAATTTCCCTACCTGATCGGCTACGGTCTCACCGAAACATCGCCGCTGCTTGCCGGCGGACCTTTCATGGATCCGACGCTTGTCATCGGTTGCACCGGGAAACCGGTGCCGGAAGTGGAGATCAGGATTGAGCATCCTGATCCGGATACCGGCATCGGAGAAATTAGGGCCAGGGGGCCCAACGTCATGCAAGGCTACGCCAATCACCCGGAACTGACCGCCGAGACCATTGATTCCGGTGGGTGGCTTGCCACCGGCGATCTGGGCCGCTTTGACAGTTTCGGCAATCTTCACATCATGGGCCGCTCCAAGAGCGTCATTGTCCTGAGCAACGGGGAAAATATCTACCCCGAGGCCATTGAGGAAAAAATAAACTCCTTCATGCATGTCATCGAGTCCCTGGTGGTGGAAAATCATGACCATCTGGAGGCGCGGGTCTATCTCGATTATGACCTGATCGACCAGAAAACAAAAAACAAGACGCATCCTCAGAAAATGGAATATATCGAACATCTGCTGAAGGAAATACAGCAAAACGTCAACAGCCAGCTGGCAGCTTATTCAAAGATACAGAAAATAATTGAGCGACAGGAACCTTTTATCAAGACGGCTACCCACAAAATCAAACGCTATCTTTACACCGATGGAAACTAAACCAGCATGGCTGGACCAAGTCGGCCAGCCTCAACGAAGCATGAAAGTCCCGAGCTTCGGCATGGGAACCACGCTGCTCCGCCCGGAGACTTTCATATAAAACGAGAAAAGGAAGAAGAGATGAAAAAGAAAATCGCACTGCTGACAGCCCTGGGAATTTTTACCGCCGGCACCGCCTGTGCTTCCGGATACCGTATTCCGGAGCAGTCCATCAACTCGGTTGCCCTGAGCAACGCCTATATCGCCCACACCGAGGGACCCGACACCGCCTATTACAATCCGGCCAACATGGGCTGGCAGGAAGACAGATGGCAGCTTGAGGCAAGTGTCAGCTACATCAATCTGCCCCATATCGACTATACCGCCGCGAACAACAACAGCGCACTGGATGGTTCATCAAAAACCGAAAACCTCTTCATTCCCATGTTCCACCTGGTCTCCCCTGAAAAGAACAATTTCCGCTTCGGCTTCTCCTTTGTCGTTCCCTATGGCCTGTCAAAAAGATGGGATGATGCCTTTCAGAAAAGATCGGCCGAGGAGTTCACCTTGAATGTTTTCGAGGCCAATCCCTCCATTTCCTACACATTCTGCGACCGCTTCTCGGTGGCCGCCGGCGCTCGCATCCTGCACACCACCAACAACACTGTCAAAAACGACGGCACACTTAACGGCATAGACCTGCGTAGCGACATGGATGGCGACTCCACCGACCTTGGCTACAATCTGGCCATGACGGTGAAACCGACCCCGGAATGGGCCATTGCCGCCACCTATCGCTCCCGGGTGGTGCAGAGTCTGAGCGGTGATGCCGTTCTTTATACCAATATTCCCTCCCCCCCATACCCTTACGCAACCAGCGACACATACAGAGGCGGGGTCACCCTTGATGTGGTCACCCCGGCGGTGCTGACCCTGAGCACCTCCTATACCTTTGACAAAACCACGGTGGAGCTGACCTGGGACAAAACATACTGGTCGAAATATGACCATCTCGATTTCAATTTTGACAACACATTAAGTGTGGATCCTTTAGCCAATGGGGTTCTTACCTCAGCATTTAACGATCCAAAGAACAAAGACTGGAGCAATTCCAACGCCTACCGCATCGGCGTTACCCACAAATGCACCGATCAGCTGACCGCCATGGCAGGTTTTGCCTATGATGAAAACCCGGTGCCTAACTCCAACCTGGGCTTTGAGCTGCCGGATTCCGATGCCCTGCTTTATTCCTTTGGCGTAAAATATCAGCTCAACGCTGATATGGAAGTAGGCGGGGCGTACCTCTATGATTATAAAAAGACGCGAAAAATTGACGCCCAGGACGCCAATATCAACGGCATCAACGGCGAGTTCGAAAACGGCGGCGCCCACGTGCTGACCATGGGACTCATATACAAGTTCTAGCCCTTGATGGAATTAGGTTGACTATTTCCTGAAATTGTTTTTTGATTGAGCTTCAAAAAAATGTTTCAGTTTATGGAGCAGGAACGGTGAATCGCCGTTCCTGCTTTTTTACTTTCGCAACTGCAAAGAACACTTTACCTGAAAACGGGAAACCTGAACCTGATGGCTGCTCCGTCCGCCATCAACCATAACCTTTATGTCGGAAACAACTCATTTAGACTCCGGAGACGTCCACATCGTCGATCATGCCGGCCGTCGGTTCATCCTAGTGGGCACGGCCCATGTTTCCCGTAAATCCGTTGACCTGGTCCATCAGGTCATCGAACGAGAAAGGCCGGATTGCGTCTGCGTGGAACTGGATGCCAAAAGATACGAGTCACTGTCGGAAAAAAAACGGTGGCGGACCCTTGATCTGAAGCAGATCATTCGCAATAAACAGCTCAGCACCCTGATGATCAACCTGGTGCTGGCCTCCTACCAGAAAAAGCTGGGGGACCAGCTCGGCGTCATGCCGGGTTCGGAACTGCTGGAAGCCGCCAATACCGCCCAGGCCCTGAACATTCCCCTTTCCCTCTGCGACCGGGACGTGCGGGTCACCATGCGCCGGGCCTGGAAATCCACCTCTTTTTTCAAAAAAGGGTATCTGGTGGCAAGCCTCGCTGCCTCACTTTTTGAAGAGACGGAAATAACCGAGGAAAAATTAAACGAGCTGAAGGAAACCGATGTCCTCTCAGAACTCATGGCCGAATTGGGGAAAGCCTTGCCGGAACTGAAAACCGTGCTCATTGATGAGCGGGATACCTTTCTCGCTGAAAAGATAAAACGGGCCAAAGGGGAAAGAATCGTTGCCGTGGTCGGCGCAGGCCACATCAGCGGGGTGAAACAGGCTTTGCTTGAAGACCGCAGCCACTGGATGGAGGAGATCAACACCATACCCCCGGTGTCGACGGTCTGGAAAGCGGTGGGTTGGCTCATTCCGGCAATCATCATCGGCTCACTCTGCCTGATCGGCTACACGAAAGGGGCCGCGGTGGCCGGGGACAACCTGATCTACTGGATTCTTGCCAACGGCATCCCCTCCTCTCTTGGAGCAATGCTTGCCCTGGCCCATCCGCTGACCATTCTTTCCGCGTTCATTGCCGCCCCCATAACAAGCCTCACTCCGGTTATCGGCGCAGGCTATGTGACCGCCTTTGTCCAGGCCATGATGCAACCTCCACTTGTCCATGAATTTGAATCGGTGCTGGAAGACATGTCTTCCTTCCGCCGCTGGTGGAGCAACAGGCTGCTCAAGATCTTCCTGGCTTTCATGCTCCCCGGGTTCGGCAGTATGATCGGCACCTGGGTGGGCGGCATCGAAATAATCTCCAACCTGACGAAACCCTGATGACGAAACAAAAAACACTTTCCAGCAAACAGATACGCTATCTCCGCTCTCTCGGCCACCATCTCGTTCCGGTGGCCATGGTGGGACAGCACGGCATGACCAAAGAGGTTCTTGACGCGGTCAAAGTAGTTCTTGCCTCCCATGAACTGATCAAAGTCAAAATCCAGAACACAGCTTCCCTGGAAAGGCACGAGGCGGCCCAGGCACTTGCAGCCAAAACGGGCGCCGCGCTAATCCAGGTTATCGGCCGCAGCGTCCTGCTTTACAAGGCGAATAAGGACATCCGGCCGGACAAAAGAATTATTTTGCCATAACAGGTCATTGTTCTGCCATGCCTTCTCCACGGGAAAAATTCGAAAAAATACTTGCCGGGGATGATTTTCTTCTCATGCCCTGCTGCTACGATGCCCTTTCCGCCCTGCTGATAGAACAGGCAGGTTTTCCACTCACCTTTATGAGCGGTTTTGCCGTAAGCGCCGCACGCCTCGGGCTGCCCGACACCGGACTCATATCTTTCGGCGAGATGCTCGATCAGGGCCGCACCATCTGCAGCCGGGTGAAAATCCCGGTCATTGGAGACGCGGACACCGGCTACGGCAATGCCTTGAACGTCAAGAGAACCATCACGGGCTATGCAACGGCGGGCTTTGCCTGCGCCATGATAGAAGACCAGCTGATGCCGAAAAGGTGTGGCCACACCAGGGGAAAAACGGTTGTGGAAAAAAAGGAGGCTTTTGCCCGGATTCAGGCTGCGGTTGACGCCAGGGAGGAAGGAGCGGACATCCTCATCATGGCCCGCACCGATGCCAGAACCACCCACGGCATGGGAGAAGCCCTCGACCGCTGCCGGGGCTTTGTCGACCTGGGAGCTGATATCATTTTTCTTGAGGCCCCTGAGTCAAGGGAAGAGATGGAACGATTCTGCCGGGAAATCCCCGGCTACAAAATGGCCAACATGCTCCTGCACGGCAAAACCCCCTTGGTTTCTCCCGCTGAACTGACACAAATGGGATTCAAGATCGCCGCCTACCCCCTCACCCTCATCAGTTCGGCTATTTCGGCGATCCAGCAATCATTGCAGACCCTCAAACAGGGCAATTATCCAGAACATATCGATTTTTCCGCCCTCAGGGACATCGTGGGCTTCAACGACTATTACCGGGAAGAAGAGCGTTATGCCGATTGACAGCCGCCCGCTCCTTCTTCTCACCAATGACGACGGCGTTCATGCGCCGGGGCTGCGATTGCTCTATGAGGGCATGCGCGAACTTTACCGACCGGTTATCGTGGCGCCGGACAGGGACAACAGCGCGGTAAGCCATTCCCTTTCCCTGCACCGGCCCCTCATGGTGAAAGAAGTTGAAAACAACATCTTCTCAGTGAACGGGACTCCGGCCGACTGCATCACCCTCGGCCTTGAAAAAATCCTGCCCGCCAAGCCCGACCTGATCATCTCCGGCATCAATGAAGGGGCGAACCTGGGTCATGACATCAGCTATTCCGGCACCGTTTCCGCGGCAAAAGAGGGAACCATCCGCGGCGTGCCTTCCATCGCCCTCTCCATTTCAGGCGACGCTCCCTATCATTTTGCAACAGCAGTAAAGTGTGCGGCGAGACTCGCACGACTAATTCTCGCTCATGGTCTTCCAGCGGACTGTTACCTCAATATCAATGTCCCCAACCTGAAAACAGCGCAGATCGGCGCCATGAAAATCACCTGTCAGGGGCGGCGGATGTACGAAAATGCTGTTCAGGAACTTACCGACCCATGGGGGCGCCCCTGTTTCTGGATAGGTGGGGGCAGCCCTTCAAGAGAAAGAGGTCCGGGCACGGATTCGTACGAAGTGGAACGCGACTTCATCTCAGTCACCCCGATCCACCTTGACCTGACAAACTACGATGCCCTGGCCGTACTGGAGAAATCCTGGACAGAGAAACTGAACGAACACTGATCCGGCACAAGAATTTTTCCTTGCCGGACTACAGGGGGTGGATTCCAGACATCCCGCCAACTGCCAACCGTAAATCGCTACAGGCAACCGAACCGGGATCATTGGGAATGACAATTTATTCCCCGGGTATCGCCGCCATCTCTGGCTCTGACGGGGGAATAACGATGGGTGCAGGTTCCGAATCAGACACCGCCTGATCTTTTCCCGCTGGGGGAATGGCCGCCATGGCAGGCTCCTCGACAGGGTTTTCAGCCGATGTTTCAGCTTTCCCGTTCTCCACCTGGTCCATGGCCAAGCATGTCCCACCCCGGGAAAAGACAAGGGCGCAGAGACAGACAAGTATTGCAACTCCTTTGTTTTTCATGTTTTCCTCATGATCGCAGAGCAAAGGAGAGGCAACGAGAAAAATTCCCGGCCTCCACACGATCCTTCAACTCCGCTGATTTACGATTCACTGGCTGGACGAGGCTAGAAATCACACGGTGCCCCGGAAAAGCCTATTTATACGGATTAAAGACGAGCACCGGACAGGGTGCGTTTTTCACCACCCGTTCCGCCACGCTGCCCATGACGATTTTCTCAAATCCCCTGTAACCGTGGGTGCCTATGATGATCATATCACATTTTCCGGCTGCAGTGACAATGGCATCCACCGTATCACCGATCAGGACATCCCCCTGGCATCCGCTGCACCTTCCCTTGGATTCATCGACCAGGGCGATCATTTTCTTTTCCATCCCGGCTTTCAGATCCTCCTCAAACTGAATACTGACAAACCCTTCGTATGCGGCAGGATTTTCCACCACATTGAGCAGTTGCAGGGAGGCATCAAATTTTTTCGCAAAAAACACCGCAAACTCAATCAATTTTTCCGTATTAACCGAAAAATCAACCGGCACTAGAATTTTTTTAATCTCAGCCATGTCATTTCCTCCTCATTTCATCATTTTTTCAGACTCCTGAAAAACAAAACCTCATAAAAAATATTAGCAAAAACAACTCATGCGTGTATAGGAATTTTTTAGATGCAATCCTTTCATTTTATGGCATAATTATAAGTTTTTAAGAACAAATTACAATCATCATGACAAAAGATATCATCTACCGAAACGACCTTCCGTCAGCGGATTTCACCTTCAATGCCGGGGTGGCCGATGTTTTTGACGACATGCTGCAACGCTCTGTTCCCTGCTACCGGCAGGTCATCGACATGGTCGCCGCGCTTCTTGCCCGATTTGTCGGTCATGGGGAAACGATTTGCGACCTCGGCTGTTCCACCGGCACCACCCTGATGGAACTTTCCCGCCTCCTTGCCCCTTTTGGCCTGAACTTTATCGGCATTGACAATTCAGCGCCTATGATCGACAAGGCGCAGCTCAAGGCCAAAATGCTTTCCCGCACCGACCGGGTGCACTTTATCTGCGGCGATATCGCTGAAACCGATCTACCGCCGTGCCGGGCTTTTATTATAAACTATACCCTCCAGTTCATCCGCCCCATGATCAGAAAAACATTCCTCACCAGGCTTCATGATGCGCTTCTTCCGGGCGGAGTCGTCATTATCAGCGAAAAAATCATCTTCCATGACCCTTTGCTCAACCGCGCCTTTATCGACTTCTACCATGACTTCAAAAAAAGCCAGGGCTACACGGAAACGGAAATAGCCAGAAAACGGGAGGCCCTGGAAAACGTATTGATTCCCTTTTCCACCGGCGAAAACATCCAGCTCCTGCGCGATGCCGGATTTTCCCATGTGGAACCTTTTTTCCAGTGGTTTAACTTTGCCTCCTATATTGCCATGAAGGACTAAATGATGGAAAACGATCAGGAATATCTCCACCTCATGGCCAAAGCCTCTCGGGAAGAAATTCTTTCCCTGCGGCGTGAAAACAGAAAAAAACTCCTGAGCAGGAAAAAAGGGTTTCTCTCCTATCGAACCGCCTATGAATCCGTCTGCGGGCTGCGGGCGTCTACCCTCGATCTTTCCGGTGATGTCGTGCGGGTAGGCGAAGAAAAAGACATCAGCCCGGAGGAACAGGAGCGTGTCCACAAGGTTCTGCGGGGCTTCATGCCTTGGCGCAAGGGACCTTTCCAGATTTTCGGCATTGATATTGACGCGGAATGGCAAAGTTTCCGCAAATGGGATCGGCTCAAGGCCGTATTACCCGACTTGAACGGCAAAATCATTGCCGATGTCGGCTGCAACAACGGTTATTACATGTTCCGCATGGCTCACCACAAGCCGCTTGCGGTCATCGGCTTTGAACCATACCACCATCACTACTTCACCTTCCGCACATTGAACAGCTTCGCTGGACTCGACAACCTCCACCTCGAACTCCTCGGCGTCGAGCATATGACTCTTTTTGAAGAGAGCTTTGATGTGGTCTTTCTCATGGGGGTTATCTACCACCGGATCTCGCCGGTTGAGATGCTCAGAGATGTGCGGAAAAGCATGAAACCGGGGGGAACCCTCATTCTGGAATCACAGGCCATACCGGGTGATGATCCGGTGGCGCTTTTTCCGGCCGAGCGTTACGCCAAGGTGCCGGGAACCTATTTTGTGCCCACCGCGGCCTGCGTCAAAAACTGGCTGACCCGGACCGGCTTTACTGATGTGGAAATCTTCTGCAGCCACCCTATGAACAGCACGGAGCAACGACGCACCGACTGGATGGTTTTTGAGTCCTATGGAGACTTTATCGACCCTGACAATCCCACGCTGACCGTTGAAGGGTACCCGGCGCCACTACGAATCTTTGTCAAGGCCACAGCCTAGCCCGTCAATTCCTGATGACATGAACACCTCTGTTGTCAGCGATCTTTCCCGACGCTTTTTACTGAAATACGCTCGACGATTTTCCGGTAGTAGTCTTCCTGGGAGGCGATATTTGTCCCGCCCTTGCGCATGGCATCCACTTTTATCAGCAGGAGATTGAGTTTTTTCATCTGTTTAAGCCGAACATGCTCGTCCTCGGTTGCGGCAATAAGTTCCTCAAGCTGCCGGATCTCCTTTTTGGTCTCGATTTCGGGCGGCAGATAACCGGCATTTTTCAGAATTTTATAGGCCATTTTCAGATCATCCGGCACATGGGGATCATCATCCTCCGGCAAAGGCTTATTCTTCCATTTTTCAAAAGTCAGCGATCCATCCTCTATGGCCTGACTTATTCTTCTTTCGGCAATGCGGGTCAACGGATTCATGGGATTACGCAGAGTGCAAGGATGCGGTTAACTTCATATTTTTAGTCACGGATCTGGTTCAGAACAATCAGGAATGGCGCAACTCATGCCCTATTGCCATTCTCGGCTTTCCGGCAACATAATCAATCTCAACCCCCTGCAGGAGCTGCAGTCCGGCCAGACGATCCAGATAATATCGTTTCCTGCCGTAAAGCAAAGAACGGTCAGAATCAGACAGCAGAAGTTTTATTGTACCGTTGCCCCGCTCCTTTTGCAAGCAACCGAGACGGCTTCGCAGACGTCTGAAATAAAGCCGGGCCTGCACCAGTTCACCAAACGCAGGATGATAGGGCCCTGCCAGAAGCTCCCTTTCCAGGGACGGGGTCGGCTGCAATCCCATGCGGACAATGGGAATGGAGGCCTGATCAAAAATCTCTTTCATGCGTGAGCAGAGTGCCACCGCCCGGGGCAGCGGCAGGGGACGGTAGTGCCCGGTCTCGAGCAGTGCGGCCAGAGGGCTTCCCTTTAGCACCAGGGTTGGATAAATACGCACCAGATCGGGGCGTAAAGCAACCAGAAGACGAGCCCCGGCAAGCACCCGTCCTGATTTTTCTCCGGGCAGCCCCACCATGAGCTGGCCGCCCACCCCAATCCCGGCCCCGCGCAAATGGGAAAAGGCATTCTCCACCTGCCCAATGCCATGCCCCCGCCGACACAACTCAAGGACAACAGGATCAAAAGACTGAATACCGAGTTCCACCAGCCCTACTCCACTGTTCTTCAAAAAAAGGGCGATCTCCTCGTCAACATAATCAGGCCGGGTGGAAAGCCTGATGAAATCCACCTCGCCCCTTTGCAGAAAAGGACGGACCGCTCCCAGCAGTTCCTCCTGTCGGCTGCGGTCAAGACCGGTGAAACTACCGCCGTAAAAAGCGACCTGCACCGGCCGCAGAGTGTTCCTTGGACGAGCAAGAGTCTGGCTGATTTCATCAGCGACCACCTCCCCGCTCACACTGGTCTGCCCGGAACTGCCGGTTATGGCATGCTGGTTACAGAACACACACTGGTGGGGACAACCCTGATGGGAGATAAAAAAAGGGATAACATATGGAGCCGGGATTGACGATTTATCCCTTCCGCCTTTCACCCTTTGCGCTTTTTCCCTCACCGTGCTCGTTCCTTTCCGCAAAAAGTTTGAGGCCATCCTGTCGAAATGCTATTCCATATCAAGAGCTGGATAAACATCCCATTCACCGGAGATCTCACATGGCAAAAAATATGCCAAAGTGCTGACCAGATTGAAGAAAAACTACAGGCCAAAAGTGTCAAAATCCCTGACCGCCGCCGCCGCCGCCAGCTGTTCTGCTTCCTTTTTACTGCTGGCGGAACCTGTGGCCAGAACTTTTTCCTGAAATCTAACCGATACATGAAAGAACTTTGCATGGTCCGGTCCCTCCGTCTTTTCCAGCACATAAACAGGCCCTTCGTTATATCTGGCCTGAATCATCTCCTGCAGTCTGCTCTTTGAGTCCGCCAGATACATGTCCTCCTTTTTCTCATGGAAACAGGGGACAAAAAGTTTTTCCACCACAGCCATGGCCGTATCGTAGCCGCCATCGAGAAAAACCGCCCCCATCACCGCTTCAAAAGCAGAGGAAAGAATGGATGGTTTTTCCCTTCCCCTGGAGGCGTTTTCTCCTTTGCCGAGCAGCAGATGGTCTCCCATGACGAGCGACCTGGCCATTTCAGCCAGATGCCCTTCCTGAACAAGGGCTGCCCGCAAGCGGGTCAACTCACCCTCTTTCATCGCGGGGTAATGCCTGATCAACCCATAGCCGACGGCCAGATCAAGCACCGCGTCACCGAGAAACTCGAGGGTTTCATTATCGCAGTCCAGGTCCTGCCCCTGTTCAAAGGCATATGAACTGTGGATAAAGGCCCGCTGCAATAAAGCCTGGTCCTTGAAACGATAAGTCAATCTGTCCTCAAACTGACCGAGCTGATGCTTATTTCTTTTTACCAATGCTTCGAGTGTTGTCATATTGCTTAATAAACAAACAGAAGTGAAAAGGCTTTTAAACATTAAGCCTTCTCCCTTATGCCTGTTGTTTTTCCTCAGCGCAAATAATGCAAGTCATAGGCTTTTTAAACCCGGCCCCATATTTTACTTGTCAAAAAAAAGTTCTCTGTTTATTATCGGTTGCTCAACATCACAAAGAACGGCGGCGTAGCCAAGTGGCTAAGGCAGTGGTCTGCAAAACCATTATTCAGCGGTTCAAATCCGCTCGCCGCCTCCATTCTTTCAAGGCAACATTTTCGTTGCCTTTTTTTATTGGTGAATCCCCATATATTCCAATAAAAAATCCGGCTCCATCAGCCGGATTTCCCCCCGATGCTCTTTCCAGACGCTGCTCAGAAACCCATTTCCTCAAGCATCCTGTTCACCGTATCCTGATCCAGCACACCGTGCTCTTCCTTGCTGCTGCCCGTCAGCCGTTTAATATAGTTGTCCACATCTCCCTGGGCAAGTTTTTTGCTTTCTTCCAGAGAGATATTCCGGTTCTTTTCCTTGTATTTCAGCTTGGAACCGAAGGATACCACCAGCGCCAGCAGCTGCACCTGGAAATCGCTGAGCAGCTTGATAATCTTCATGATCTGCTGCCCGGAAAGATCTTGAAAACTGAGGGCCTCGGTAATTTGGGAAACATCACCGCTGATGGTAGAGGCAACGGCAAAAGCATCTTCGATGCGCTGAAAAATCTGCTTCTGGTCTTCCAGGGTCATGGGGCTGCTGCCCGTTGGTTGCTGAACCACCTTGGTTTTTCCAGGCAATTCCGCCAGCTGTCCCAGAGATTGCGCCAGCAGAGTTTCAATCTCCTCCAGGCGGGGATCGGGTTCAACCGGGGCGGCCTGCTGCGCCTGCTGGTCGGATTTCACCTCAATCTCGATCTCTTCGGTGGGAGGCACCTCCAGGGGGATAGTCTGATCGAGAAAAATCGAGCTCTGGCCTGCATCCATCTTTTTCAGCAGATTACCGATCCCTTTATCCTTACAGGCCTTGGCAAGTGACGAAAACACATCGGACATGGGAACCGTGTAAAAATTATCAGTGTCAGCCTGATATTCCGCCGCCTTGGGGGAGATGGCCTCATAAAAAGCATCAAGAACAAAAATTTCGCCCGCCTTCTGCCGGGCCCCGGTTATGTGCTCCTTCACGGTTTCATTGGTGCAGAGTTCGTACAGGGTCTGGAATATCACATCAAGATCAAACAGATAGCGAATTTTCTTCTCTTTCTCGACTTCAGGCGGCGGAAGCGGCATCTCAACAGCAGCGCTCCGCATGCCGGCGACCAGTTCAAGGGCCTGACTTATCTGCGCCTGCAGCGCCTCGACCTCCGGATCAATCGGAGATTCTTCTTCAACAACGGCATCCTGCTCCATGGACGAATCAATGGCAAAAGCGGGGTGATCACGCAGTGAGGAAAGCAGCTCCTTGACGCCAGTGGTGTGGATCTGGACGTCCTCGACTTTGTCCATGATCCTCATGGCAGCTTTTTCGGTCATTTCCACCACATCCCTGAGCTGGCTTTTGGCGTCTTCGATCTTGTCCCCCGCCTCATCAAGCTCAACCCTTTTCTGCAAACGGTCTTCCGCCGGGATATCCATCAGGGTTGAACTCAAACTCTTGGCGAGATTGCCAATGTCACGGTAGATATCGCTTGATATTTCCCGATAAAAATCATCACCGCCTCCAGCGGACAGCCCCTGAGAAACTGCGCTCATCGCTGTTTCATCAAAAGCCGGCTCCTGTTCTTTTTCCTTTTCGACAACCCTCTCAACGACCCGGGTAACGGAGGTTTCCTGGCCGCCCAACAGGGTGATATTGTAATTCGCCTCAGTGGTGGGAATCCTGAAAAACCCGGCGCCTATTTCAAGGTATATTTCCGGTTTATTACTCGTCGCCATTTTTTTACCCTTTAATCATTGTTGGACTGACAAAAATTAAAAATGCTGTTGAACCCTGGCCGTGAACCTGACTCCGATTTCAAACTGATCGTCATGGACCGTTTCAGCCGCCCACATGACGGTCCCAACCACCAGCATGCTGCCGCAATCTTCCTTTCTGAAAGTTGCGACACATTCTTCTCCGCTTATCCGCCATCCGTTGAAATCAAGCTTCATCAGCAGCTGGTCGCTCTTGTGCCATTGACACGAAGAAAGAAAACGGACGCCCCCTGCGCCGATATCAAGGATCAGTCCCTGATCACCAAGACTCACGTTGACCAGATCCTCAAACAGGGAGTAGCGGAAAACAATCTCCTTCTCCAGCCTGTCATATTTCCGCCGTTCGGCAACCACCGCAATTTCGTCCACTTATCCTCCTGTTTTTCCATTTCCAGAGAGATTGTCACCAACATGTTACGAAAATTTCATTTAAAAAATCAAGCAATTACCGACAAATTTATTGCTTTCCCCGCAACACATTCTGACGGGGACGGGACAAGATCCGGTCGCAACAATCCAATACGTTGATATTATTAATTAAAATAATATTTGATTATGGGTGAATATTGAAGCGATCCTGGATTCTTTTTAAAGAAACCAGCTTCACATTGCGGGAGGAGGGTGTGACGAAGGACTGAAGTTTCCGCTCCAGGCTGCGGGGGTCCATTTCACTTCCAATGGCAATCACCCCTTCCATGATGATCTTTTGCAGCAACAGTTCATGATCTGTTCTTTCCCGCAGATTGCCGGCAAAGGGGACGCAGAAAAAATTGGCGAGAACCACGCCATAGAGGGTGGAAGTGAGAGCTATGGGCACGGTGGCCAGGATAACCTTGCTGTCGCCGACTCCGGCCAGCATACTGATCAGCCCCACCACGCTTCCCACCAGTCCGAAAGAGGGGAAAAGCTCTCCCATGGTACGGATCACCCGTTCGCAGTCTTCCCGACGCATTTTAAAAAAATACATCTCCGTGCTGAGAATATCCCGTATAACCTTGCCCTGGTAACCGTCAACAAGGAGTCCCAGGGCGCGTCGCAGAAAAAGAAGGGTCGTCTCCTCCTCGTCCTCCTGCAGGGAAAGAATCCCCTTGAACTTGGATTTCACCGACAGGTCGACCAGAATTTCAACAATATCTTCCGGGGTTTTGGTTTTGGCCTTATAGGAGGACATGAGTACTTTGTAGACAATTTTAAGCCTTTCCAGGCGATAGGTAATCAGGGTGGCTCCGAAGGTGCCGCCCAGCACCACGGCAGCTCCGGAAAGATTGAAGTAGAGAGCCAGATTACCCTGAAAGAGAAACCCGGACAGAAAGAGCAGAACGCAACAAAGCAGACCGATAATATTCTTATCTTTCATCGATCTCTCCCGCACGCGCTGCTGTTGCCGGCTTATCCCTGGTGAGGACGATTTCCACCCGCCGGTTGGCCGCCCTGTTTGCCGGGCTGTCATTCGGGGCGATGGGAGCAAATGATGCGTGTCCGGTTACCGAAAACCGCTCCTGACCAATGCCGGTTTTTTCCATGAGAAACCGGGCAACACGACTTGCCCGGACGAGAGAGAGTTCCCAGTTCGAAGGAAACAGCGGGGTGTGAATCGGCACATCATCGGTATGACCGACGACATTGATCATGTAAGGCGTCTGATCCACCAGAGGAACAATCTTGTCGAGAGAGGCAAAGGCATCGGGTCTGATCTCGGCGTTGCCGCTGTCAAAGAGCAGGTCACCGGTGAGAATGATCCGCACCGTCTTGTCCGGCGCCAGATTAACCCTGGCAAATTCCCCAAGATTCGCATCTGTCAACGCTTTCTGGCTGACATCATAAATTTGCGTCATTCCGTTTTCATCCCGCCCGGCAAAGGGATCGACAATGCCGCCGCCACTGGTTCCCATGACCCCCGAGCCGACGTTTGTTCCGAAATCAAACCCCGGGCCTTCTCCAGGAATAATCTCCTTCTGGGATGATTGATAAATATAGAGTACGGCAAAGAGAATGAACATGGTCATCATCAGGTCGGACCAGACCACCGACCAGTGGGGAGCGCGGGGCATGCGCAGACGCTCAAAAGAGCCCTCATCGTAAACCCGCATACCGCTCTCCCAGCTCACTTCCTGGGAAAAGACAGGAACTTGCCGCGCAGCTCTTTTCGCTTTTTTACGACGACGGAGAGGGGTTGCCGCCGACTGGTCGATACCTCCGGCAACAACGGGAGATGGTTGCTGCTCTCCTGCCGATATTTCCGGAGATTCTCTTTTTCTGGTGTCTGCCATTGATTTCCTGTTAAATGGGTGGTTTCAACTTTACCTATCGGAAATCATTTGTTTTTCTCAAATAAATTTTACCGGTCCGGCAAAAAAAGACAAATGAATCATGGAACAGGCAGGGATTATCGAGATACCTTTCTGATTTTTTCCCAGCCTTCCGCCTTCTTTCAAATCAAATCATGACTACTTGATAAAAGGCAGAATTTCCCTGAATTCCGGGGTTCCGGCCCTGCGAAGCAATTCGTAAATAATCATTTCCGTATTTCCCACAGCGCCGCCGATCCGACGAATGCGGTCAAGGCCGGTCAGGTAATTTTTTTCCGTTCGAGAACTGACCGCGTCAGCGGGAACCCACATGGCGTAGTCCGCCATCAGACCACCAAGCACCGTCTGGTAGATGCAGATATGGGTTTCCACTCCGCAAACGATCCAGGTGTCAACATGCTCATACGACCTGATGTGCGCCAAAACAGCCTTGTTACCGAAACAGTCGAACTCGAGCTTGTCAAGCGGCTCGACTCCGCTCATTTCCGCACTGATCTCAGGCAGGAGAGCACCTATACGCGCACCATACTGGGTGGTGGCGACAATGGGCACTTTCAGGATGTTTGCAGCTTTCAGCAGAAGCACACTGTTTCCGACCACCTCGTCTTTGGCGGGAATCACCCGCATCATTCTTTCCTGAATATCAACCACAAGCAGGCCGGTTCGCTCCGGCACCAGTCTTTTCAAATTCACCATCTGCTATTCTCCTGTGAAAAAACGTCAAAAATGGGTAAAGTGAGGAATTGAAGAAGATTACCTTACAAAGATAATATCGGCATTGCAAAAAATGGAAAACAATTTTCGTATCAAAACCATTCTCTCCGAAAAACCCGTTACCCGTGAAATCACGGTGCAGGGCTGGATCAAATCACGGCGTGACTCCAAGGGCCTCTCCTTTCTCGACGTGACGGACGGTTCGTGTCTCGCCGGGCTCCAGGTTCTTGCCGACAGCTCCCTGACCAATTACGACACCGACATTGCCCGGCTCACCACCGGCTGCTCGATTACGGCCCGGGGCGAACTCATCGCCTCTCCCGCCAAGGGTCAGGACGTCGAACTGCATGCCCGGGAGATCACCATACTCGGCTGGGCGCAGCCGGAAGACTATCCGCTCCAGAAAAAACGTCATTCATTTGAATTCCTGCGCTCCATCGCCCATTTGCGCGGCCGCACCAACAGCCTGGGCGCCGTTGCCAGGGTTCGCAGCAGACTTTCCTGGGCCATTCACCGTTTTTTCCAGGAACGCGGTTTTTTCCAGATCCATACCCCGGTGATCACCACCAGTGACTGCGAAGGGGCGGGGGAGATGTTCACCGTCACCTCCTTTGACCTGGACAAGCTGGCCAGAAGCGGCAGTGCTGTTGATTTCAGCCGGGACTTTTTCGGTCGTCCGGCAAGCCTCACGGTAAGCGGGCAGCTTGAAGCCGAAGCCTATGCCCTGGCGCTCGGCAATGTCTACACCTTCGGCCCCACCTTCCGGGCGGAAAACTCCAACACCAGCCGACATCTCGCCGAATTCTGGATGATTGAACCGGAAATGGCCTTCTGTGACCTTGAAGGCGACATGGATCTGGCCGAGGAGATGCTGAAATTTCTCATCAGCGACTGCCGGGAAAGCTGCGCCGAGGATCTCGACCTCTTTGCCCGCTTTGTCGACAAGGATCTCCCCTCCCGGCTTGATACCGTGCTGCATAACGATTTTGCCCGCATCACCTACACCGACGCGGTCCACGCCCTGGAAAAATCAGGCGAGAACTTCACCTTTCCCGTGCGTTGGGGCGTTGACCTGCAGTCGGAACATGAGCGCTACCTGGCTGAAAAACTCTTCCAGCGGCCGACCATCGTCACCGATTACCCGAAAGCAATCAAACCGTTTTACATGCGGGAAAATGATGACAACAAAACCGTCGCCGCCATGGACATCCTCTTTCCAACCATCGGTGAAATCATCGGCGGCAGCCAGCGCGAGGAACGACTTGACCGGCTCCAACAACGAATGGTGACAGCCGGAGTTGATACGGCAAACTACCAATGGTATCTCGATCTGCGCCGTTATGGCACCGTGCCCCATGCCGGTTTCGGACTTGGCTTCGAGCGGCTCGTTCAGTTTGTCACCGGCATGGGCAATATCCGCGATGTCATTGCCTTTCCACGCACACCGGGATCGGCGGCATTGTAAAAATTTGGGAGTCAGAAGACAGAAGTCAGAAACCAGAAGTACAACAAAAACAGTTTTTCCTGACTCCTTCATCATTCATAAAATTTACTCGTTACGCATATGCTCAAACGAACAATCACATTTCTGCTCCTTTTTTTCACGTGCCTGCCCTGCCTGCTCCATGCGGAGCAGAGTGAGTTTTCCGCCAAGGAGGAACTCGTTCTTGCCAAAGACGCCAATCTGCGCAAGGGCCCGGGCATCTCTTTTGATGTCATTGACGCCCTGCGGAAAGGAACAAGGGTCAAAATAATCTACCAGGTGGGAGAATGGACTCGGGTTGAACAGGCTGGTGGGAACAAAAACGGCTGGTTGCACCTGCCGGTCCCGGCAAATACCAGCACTGCCGAGGCGGCCCCCGCTCCCCCAGATGCAACCAGGACAAAAACCATTGAGCCCGTACCGATGAAAGAGTCACGGCAACCCGCGAAAAAAACGGGCGAACCGGCAAGACCCGCACAACTTGTCGGGGTTATCGACATCCAGCAGGTCATTAACCAGTCGAAAAGGGGCCGGGCGGCAAGGGAGAAGTACGAGGAACTGCGTCGGTCTGGTCAGGAAAACATAGATCAGACAGAGGAGAAAATCATAAGCGGGGTCATTATTGAAATCCAGGCGGTGGTGGAAACCTATGCCCGAAACCATGGCTTTACCCATGTCATCAACAAAAATTCAGGCAGCATGTTTTACTTTGACGGCAACTTCAACATCACCGCCGACATTATCAGCGAGTATGACCGGCAGGCCGCTCTATCGCAGCAACAGATACCATGACCCCGACCCTTCTTCTCGCCCCCCTACGCGGCATAACAGAGTCGCCTTTCCGCACCCTGTTTACCAGTTTCTTCCCTGGCTTTGACCTGGCGGTGGCCCCCTTTATCAACACCTATCAGGGCAACAGGATCAAACCGACTCACCTGCAGGATCTGCTGCCGGAAAACAACCCGGCAATGCCTGTGGTTCCGCAGATTCTCTCCAAAAATCCGGACAACTTCATTTCCGTGGCCCGCATCCTTTGCGATCTCGGCTACACCACGCTGAACTGGAACCTGGGCTGCCCATGGCCCATGGTGGCAAACAAGATGCGGGGTTCTGGCCTGCTTCCCTATCCGGATAAAATCGATGCCTTTCTGGAAAAAGTCCATACGCTGCCCGCAACCATCTCCATCAAAACCCGGCTCGGCCGCAGGGACTCGAGCGAGATCTTTGACCTGTTGCCCGTTTTCAACCGCTATCCGTTGTCCGAGGTGATCATTCACCCGCGCACCGGCATCCAGATGTACGGAGGAACGGTTGACCTCGACATCTTTGGCCGGTGCCTGGAGATATGCCGCCACCCCGTGGTTTATAACGGTGACATCATTTGCCTGGCAGATTTCAAGCGGCTGGCTCTGCGTTTCCCCCAGGTTTCGGCGTGGATGATCGGACGCGGCGCCCTGGCCAATCCCTTTCTTCCCGCCCAGATCAAGGGCATGAAATTGCCGGACGACCCGATGGCGATCATTTCCGCTTACCATGACGCCCTTTTTGCCCTTTTCAGCGAAAAACAGTCAGGACCGGGTCATATTCTCGGCCACATGAAAGGCATCTGGCTTTATCTCGCCCCATCTTTCAGCGATGGAAAGAAATTATTAAAAAAAATCCAGAAAACACGGACCATTGAGCGGTATACTGAACTGATGGAAACCATTTTCACCAGCCACGGCTGGCAACCTCCCCAAACTGGAGGCATATGATGCACAACCGCAAATTTCAGCGTTTTTTCTTCTTTTCCGGCCTTATCATATTCCTTCTCTGGTCAACCGCCTGCCAGGCGAAAAGCAGCCTGTGGCAGGTGCGGGACGGCGACCACACCCTCTATCTGCTCGGCTCACTCCATGTCCTGAAAAAAAACTCGTATCCACTCCACCCGTCCATCGAAGAGATCTACACCGCGAGCGGCTCTGTTATTTTTGAGGCGGATCTGGACGAGATGGACACCCCTCCCATGCAGCAGAAAGTTTTGTCCTACGGCAAGCTGCCTGCCGGACAGACCCTGCAGGGGCAGCTTTCCCCCGAGACCTGGCAGCGGTTGGAGTCAAAAATTCTCTCGCTGAACATCAAGCCGGAATCCATCCAACAGCTCCGCCCATGGCTCTGCGCCCTCACCCTGACCGTGACCGAGCTTGAGAGAATGGGTTTTCTCGCCCAGTATGGCCTTGACGAGTATTTTTACCGAAAGGCGAAACTGGACGGCAAGAAAATCATTCCCCTGGAATCGGTTGATTTCCAGTTGAGCCTTTTCTACAGCCAGTCAAGAAAGGAACAGGAGGATTTTCTCCTGCAGACCCTGGATGACCTGCAGATGTCGGAAGAGATGGCCGGAGATTTGGAAACGGCCTGGAAAACCGGCAATGAAGAAATGCTCTCCGACATGATCGTTAAAAGCTTTGCCGGATACGGGAAACTTTACAAACGGCTGGTGCTTGACCGCAACAGAAACTGGCTGCCGACCCTTGAAAAAATCCTGAAGGATGAAAAAGTCACCCTGGTGGTGGTGGGAGCCGGGCATCTCGTGGGGCCGGACAGCGTGGTTGATCTGCTGCGTCGCAAAGGGTATCTGGTGGTACAGAGATGAAGAAAGTACTTCAAATGCCCAAAATGTCGAAAATTACTGAATGGCGGAAAAAATCATCATGCCGCCCATCACCACCAGCAGATAGAGAATGACCTTCAGATAGGTTTCCCGCCTGATTTTTCCGTAGCAGTACGATCCCGCCCACACCCCGAGCAGGACAAATAACGCCGACACTGCGTAGTAACGCAGCACCGTCACCGTGGTGAGCCCGCTTACGGCATGGGCCGCTGCCATGAAAATACCGGTTGTGAAAAAAAAGACGGATAGAGTGGCCTTGATGTCGTCCTTGTTCCAGCCGGTGAGGGTGGTGTAGATGATGGTGGGCGGCCCGCCTGCGCTGAACGCGCTGCCGATGACCCCGGTGAAAAAACCGGCCACATAGGGCCAGAAGGACTGAATCTTGCGCGGCTTCGGCTTTAGCAACAGATTGTAGAAGGCATAGCTGATAATCATGACCCCCAGCAGCAGTTTGATGAGACCGCTGTCCGCCTCCTTGAGAAACCGGGCCCCAACGTAAATACCCGGCATGCAGCCGATGAGCAGCGGACCGATCTTTTTCCAGTCCGTGTGACGCCGCAGCTGGAGCGACAGATAGGCGGTGATGATCAAACCATTCAGCATGCAGAGTGGAACCGCGATCTTCACATCGAGAAAAAGCGTGAGCAGCGGCATGGCCACCAGGCCGGAACCGAATCCGGACACCCCTTGGGTGAAGCCTGCGGCAAGGAATATGAGGGGAATGAGATATGAATGCATCAATGCCTTTTAAGGCAGCCCAAATTGAAAGAAAAACAATCAAGAGAGAGAAGAAAATTCCGCCAACCGGGCAAGCATTTCGTCATGAATCAAAGCATTTGAGGCTACAATCTCCCGGACAAAGGGTGAATATGATCCGCCCTGGAAATCAGTCACCCTGCCTCCAGCCTCCTGCACCAGCAGAAGTCCTGCCGCGGTGTCCCAGGGTTTGAGCTCTATTTCCCAGAACCCTTCAAATCTCCCGCTGGCAACAGAGGCCAGATCAAGGGCAGCCGCCCCGGCCCGCCGCACTCCCTGGCAGGAGGGCAGCAGTTTCCGCAAGGCGCTTACAACCTCCCCGGAACGCTGCTCAATATCATAGGGAAAACCGGTGGCAAGAAGCGATTTTTTCAGCTCAGCGCAGCGGGAAACAACGATTCTCCCGCCGTTCAACCAGGCCCCGCAACCTCGGCAGGCACAGAAAAGCTCATCCAGCATAGGCGCGTAAATCACCCCTGCCACGCTTTTCCCGTTTTCCATGTAACCGATGGAAACCGCAAACCAGGGAAATCCATGGGCAAAATTGGTGGTGCCGTCCAGGGGATCAATCACCCAGACGGGTTCCCGGGGAATGTCGTCATAGGCGGCAAATGACTCTTCGGAAAGAACCGTGATTCCCGGATGACGCTGCCGCAAAATGTCGAGAATCCTCTTTTCCGCAGCCACATCGGCCTCGGTCACGATATCTATTTCACCTTTGTAGCGGATCTGATGGGGCTGATGGTACAATTCAGCAATAATCGCGCCTGCAACTAAAGCCGCCTCGGCCGCCGTGGTGATAATATCCCGCAAGGGGGACGTGCCGCATTCAGCAACAAGCCCTTCAATTCGTTTCATGTTCGCGCAACCATCAATTTTTTTCAATTTGCCGCCAGTACCGAATGCACCTGATCCCTGGCAAAAGTCAAGGTAACCGTGGTTCCCTCTCCAGGGATGCTTTCAATATAAACATCCCCCCCGTAGCTCTGCACCATGGTTTGGGCCAGATAAAGCCCGAGCCCCATTCCCTTGCCAGGCTCCTTTGTTGAGAAAAAAGGATCCAAAGCCTTCCTCGCGGTTTCTTCATCCATGCCGCAGCCATGATCCTGTACGGAGAAAAAAATGTGAGTCTCATCCATGGTACAGGTAAAAAAAATCGGCGTTCCCTGTTCCGATGCGTCCATGGCGTTTTTCAAAATATTTCGCAAAGTACGCACCAGAGTACGGATAGGCAGGGTGATCTGCATGGACTCCACTTTATTGGCAAATATCAGGTGCTGCTGGGCTTCCGGAGCAAAAGATTCAAGAACATTGCCGATGAGATCCCTGACTGAAAATGTCTCCACATTTTCACCGAGATGCTCTCCGGCATCAGCTGCCATCTGATACAAAATTTCCTTGCATCTGCCCACCTGATCGCGGATGAGCCTGCAGTCCTCGATCAGGTCCGGGTTCCCTTCCTGATCCCGCAGATTATATAACATCTCACCAGATGCCACCGCAATAGTTGAAAGCGGAGTGGAAAATTCATGGGCCGCACCTGCAGCGAAGGTTGCCAGGGTTGCCAACTTATCTGTTCTGTTTTTGATCTTTTCCAGCTCATCAATGGTTTTCCGCTGTTGTTCGATGGAGGAACGCACCCTGCTGACAAGAAAACTCATGATGACAAGAGCACCAAGAAACACGGCAAACATCACTCTGGAATATGAGACGAGATCGGCCTTGACGTAGCCTGTAAAAAGGGTGAAAGCGGCCATATACTCGCCTGGGGGCATCAATCCCGCCTCCTGCAGTTTTGCCAGAGCCTTTTCATCCATCACCATGGGATCGGCGGTAATAAAAAATACGACATAGCAGGCCAGTGTAAAGCACACCAACAAAAATGCCCACCTGGGCCTGAGCAGCAATGCACCGAAAAAGAGGTAGATGACAAAAAGGATGACAAAGGGATTCAGAACGCAGGAAATACGGCAGAAAAGAATCGCCAACAACGCCACATCAAAAAATATCATGATTGTCGCGAGACTCTTGAAATGGATGATTCTCCCCTGCTTCAAACGGTACAGCAGAAGGGCGTTACTGGCAAGAAGAGTAAAAACGAGGAGCAGCGAGACAAACAGGGAGAAATTCACCTCAAAGATTTCCCTGGCGACATTGATAAGAAAAAACAGACTTATCGCCGTTACCCAGCGGAAATGAAGAAGCAAAGGAAAACAGATTCCATCCATGGAGGTTTCTTCTGTCCGCGCTGAGGTATACCTAGCCGAAAAATCAGGAAAAATATGTTTCAATTTCATACTGTTATCAATTAAATTTAGCCCAAAACGGCAAGGTCCGCCCGTCACCCTTCATGACTGCTTGCACCGCTTTGATCATCTTTTCCGGATTGTGCATCCCATCCAGCAATTTAAGGACAAAACAAACAAATACATATCCATCAAAAGGCTTGAGTACAGAGAAAAATGTCATATAGCTGCAGTTTTTATGGATTAAAGTTTCGAAGAATCAGAAAATTGTACTTGTAAATGAAGCAAGATCTTTACCAAATCATTGAGATTTCGTTTTAAATTGCGGGAACGGGGATCACACCCCAAAAAAGCCAAAAGAATTAAAACGCAACCTATTGATATTCTGGACTTAACCTACAATAACACCAAAAAAAACGCAGAACAAAATTACCCTTACCCCACGATCATTTTCTATCATGAGCCTCGCAGAGGAGTTCTGTGTCCCCGTGAAATCAGTTTCTGATGATTTTGATAACCAGTTTCTGACGGATCAACCCATGTAACCGTCTTTACACCTGACTGATTCACACCCTTCCGTGGTTGTTTTTCTGCGCCTCTCTGTGTAGAATGAAACAAGCAAGTTTGCGAATATTTCTTTCTTCAATAATAGTTTACAAATAGCAAGGTGTTACATGGAACTTGTCAAAATTATCTGCGCCATCCTCCTTCCCCCTGTGGGGGTCTTTCTTCAGGTCGGGATCGGCAAGCATTTCTGGATCAATATCATCCTGACTCTTCTCGGCTATGTCCCAGGCATTGTCCATGCGGTCTGGGTTATTGCAAAAAAGAAATAACCCCGAAAAAAACAACCTGGTATTCACATGGCAAAACTCTTCTGGAAAAGCGAATACAACGTCAACTCTCGATATATCGATCAACAGCATCAGCACCTGCTGGCAATCGTCAATGATTTTAATGAAGCTATCACGGCAGGCAAAGGCAAGCAAGCAGCCTATCCTATACTGAATCGCTTGGTGCAGTATGCGGAAGAACACTTCCGGGATGAAGAGAAGCTGATGCGAATGGCTCGTTATCCGCAAAACGAACTGAACAGCCACATCAATGATCATGAAAAACTGACCGAAGAAATTTTCCAGCACACGGAAAACTGGAGCAACTATGGCGAGGAGGCATTGCCACGGATAGGAGAATTCCTCAAGAAATGGCTTATGGATCACATCCTCACAGCAGACAAGAAATACAGCAAATATGTCGTCAACATTGACGACAAATACCTGTCTGTAAAATAACCGGATAAATCAGCAGACATCACAAAAACACCCCGGCTTCATCTGGAAGCCGGGGTGTTTTTTCTTGTCCTTTAACCCTATGATTTTCAGGGTATAAGGATCTCCAGATCACCATCCTCATCGACTGTATATTCAAACCTTTTCAATGAGTTATCAATGACCAGAATACTGATATCATAACTGCCTGCCTTTTGATACTGATGAGTAACACCGTTCGTCAGGGTTGATATGACATTGGACGAAACCAGCGTCTGTTTCCGATCTCCCCAGTAGACATACGCACGCGCAATCTGCGATGGAAGCAATGTTGCGCGCAGAACCACCTCATTACCATTCACGCCCGTCGTGAAACCGATACTGCTGAGAGGATTTGTAACCGAAACGGCACCGGCCTGGACCGTATCACTCGCTGTCAAACCGGTTATATCTTCGGTAATGTTTACTGTCGCCGTGTATGAGCCAAATTCGTCATACTGGAACTCGACGATATCATTGCCGTTTCCGCCAACCACTACTCCCGGACCGCCGAAATCCCAGGTAAAAGTACAGTTGAGCTTGACCGGATAAATAATTCCCCGATCGTCATACGCATCCTCATAGCACGATGACCTGGACGCATTGAACGACACCACCCGGTCAAATTTCTTGGACGACAGAGCGCTTGGAAAGGGAATGAGATGAATACCGGAGTAGTCACTCAACTCACCAATTGCAAAAGGTGAGAAAGAAGTGGCGAAACCACAGATGACGTTATTTACCGTATCCACGGAATCGGTAATATCCTCCCAGCCGTCCACTCCCCGGTGCCACAGGACGAGATCCGCTTCATCACCGATGACATCGGATTCACTATAATCAAGACAGACATAGCCGTCAGGGCTGCATTCCAGATCAATATCAAGCGCCCGGTCTTTCAGCAGCCTGTAATCTGGCGGGGGAACAGGTTTGATCATGACAAATGTCGACATTGTGCACCCGCCGGTGTCAACACTGGGCAAGGTAATTGTTGCATCTGACTGGGGGGTGGCAACCGCAACATTTGATCCCGAAGGAACCGGAATAAGATCCGGGTTCGCCCCGGCGCTTGTCTTCGGTTCACCAGCGGCGAACGTTGTAAAAGTGGTCGTTCTGCCGCAGACCCAGTCATTATTTTTATCAAGAGAAAAAGTGATATCTTTCAGGCCGAGCTGGTCATAACGCAGCATGCGGACATCCCTTTCATTTGTCTGCACGTTCGCCTCATCGTAGTTAAGGCAGACCGCACCTGACGTTGTCGGCTGCGGACACTGCAGATCGACCTTATACATCTTTCCCCCCACCTGCTGATACACAGAGGAAGGAAAGGCCTGCTGCACAACAGTAACCCGCAACAGACAGTCACTGTCCACCTGATCAATGACAAGCTTCAGCTCAGGAATGGGGCTGACCTCAACATTTTCACCAGCAGGAACGACAGTATCATCTATCAACCCGCAGCCTCTGCTGCCGGCATCGACTTTGTAAGGATCATTGGGACAGTAGTCATTGCAATCCATGGTCCCATCGTTATCGGTATCAATATCCGCAACGCCGCAGCCGCATATTCCCGCTACAACCTTGCCGGCATCATGAGGACAGCCATCAAGATCGCCACAGACTCCATCGGTGTCCGCATCGTTGAAGAAATCGTTGGGGCAGGTGTCACAGACATCGCCTTTCCCGTCGTTATCCGCGTCGACCTGGCTGTTGTTGGCAGTAACCGGACAGTTGTCCACATTACCGCACACACCATCACCATCCGTATCATTAGCCGGATCATTGGGACAAGTATCAACGTCACCGCAGATTCCGTCACCATCCGCATCATTGGCCGGATCTGCCGGGCAGACATCACAGGCATCGCCCAAACCGTCACCGTCACCATTCAGCTGGCTGGTGTTGGCAACGGTTGTACAGTTATCACGGTCTCCTGTTTTCGGAGCGCTAAAGCCAGTACCGGCACAGATCCCGTCACCATCTATATCATTGTGCAGGTCACTTGGACACGAATCGCACACGTCACCGAAGTTGTCGTTATCCCCGTTGGCCTGATTTGCATTGGCCAGGGTCGGACAGTTATCCACGTTGCCGCAAATCCCATCACCATCGACATCATTTGCCGCATCATCAGGACAACTGTCATTGCAGTTTGCGATGGAGTCACCGTCATTATCGGTATCCGGCACACCGCAACCACACTGGCCGGCACTGCTCTTTGACGAATCAGCGGGGCACTCATCCACATCACCGCAGACACCGTCCCCATCCGCATCATTATCCGAATCATTGGGACAGACATCGCAGGCATCACCGATGGAATCTCCATCACCATCCTGCTGTCCACTGTTGGCAACCGACGGACAATTATCAACATCACCACAGAGGGAATCGCCGTCCGCGTCATTGTTCGGATCGTTTATACAGCTGTCGCAAACATCGCCAAACAAGTCGCCGTCAGCATTACTCTGATCCGCGTTTGCAACATTCGGGCAGTTATCAATATTACCGCAGACAGTGTCGCCGTCGCTGTCATTGTTCGCGTCACTGGGGCAGATATCAACATCGCCGCATATACCGTCCTTGTCCGCGTCATTGGCAGAGTCATTCGGACAGACATCACAGACATCGCCCCAGGAATCCCCATCAATATTGGACTGATCGGTGTTTGCCGCAGTCTGGCAGTTATCATGATCACCTGTTTTCGGCGCGGTAAAACCAGTCCCGGCGCAGATACCATCTCCATCTATATCATTTCTGAAATCATCCGGGCACGAATCACAGACATCGCCAAACGAATCACTGTCCCTGTTGCGCTGATTTGGATTGGCAATGGTGGGACAGTTGTCCAGACTATTCATGATTCCGTCCAAATCGCTGTCATTGGAGCAGGGAGAGTTCGTGTCGCACAGATCGCCGATATTGTCATGATCACAATCCGCCTGACCCGGATTTACAACACTCAAACAATTATCAAGGCAGTCAACAACGCCGTCACCATCGCTGTCAGGCGTGGGGCCGCAGGTTCCGCAGAGGTTGGTGACACCATCATCCACCGCTCCGTCGCAGTCGTTGTCAAGATTATCACAGATCTCGGCCGTTGCGCCAAGAAGCGCGTCACAGGTATTGTTTCCCCATACGCCGGCTGTGCAGGTCTCGACTCCGGTGTTGCCCGAGCAGAGACCAACGCCGCAGCTCGTGTTCCGGCTCAGATTCTCGTCAATCGTGCCGCTGCAGTTGTTGTCTTTATTATCGCAGCTTTCAGCCCTGCCGGGATAGTTCCTCGAATCGTTGTCATCACAGTCATCCTTGGTACCGGTGCAGGAACCAATACTCGTATGACCGTCGCCATCGGCATCAACGGACAGGCCGTCATCATTGATTCCGTCGCAGTCGTTGTCAAGACCATCACAGATCTCAACAGTCGCTCCGAGAAGCGCGTCACAGGTACTGTTTCCCCAGACGCCGGCGGAGCAAGTCTCGACTCCGGTATTGCCGGAGCACAGGCCAACACCACAGGTGTTTGCACGGGAAAGGTCTTCATCCACTACCCCGTCACAGTTATTGTCCCTGTTGTCGCATGTTTCAGCCTGCGGCAGGACCTGATTCAGGCATGGGCCCCAGGTGCTGTTCGCCTGACAAGTCTGCGTTCCAGCCACGCAGGTGCCGACATTTTCAGTTCCATCGGGTCCGTTGTAACAGGATTGGGTCTGACCAGGTGTGCATTCGCAGTTCGGATCAAGCACGCCGTCACAGTCGTTGTCTCTTGCGTCGCAGGAGGTTTCAGAAACCTCATAGTATGGAAGAATTGTATAGTTGTTGATCCAGCCGCTGGCGCCGCTGCATGTCTTGCTCGCGCCGCTGCACACCCCGACCTGGTTGTCAGTCGGTGGCGCCGTAAGGTTGTCATCATTGATGCCGTCACAGTCGTTGTCAAGGCCGTCACAGATCTCAACTGTGGCTCCAAGAAGCGCGTCACAGGTATTGTTCCCCCAGACGCCGGCTGTGCAGGTCTCAACTCCGGTATTGCCCGAGCAGAGGCCAACACCACAGCTCGTGTTCCGGCTCAGATTCTCGTCAACATCACCATTACAGTTGTTGTCCTTATTATCGCAACTTTCAGCCCTGCCGGGATAGTTGGTCGAATCGTTGTCATCGCAGTCATCCTTGCTGCCCGTACAGGAAGCAAGGGAGGTATGACCGTCGCCATCCGCGTCAACCGAGAGACCGTCATCATTGATGCCGTCACAGTCGTTGTCAAGGCCGTCACAAATTTCGGCAGTCGCTCCGAGAAGCGCGTCACAGGTATTGTTCCCCCAGACGCCGGCGGTGCAGGTCTCGACTCCGGTATTGCCCGAGCAGAGGCCAACACCACAGCTCGTGTTCCGGCTCAGATTCTCGTCAACATCACCATTACAGTTATTGTCCTTATTATCGCAGCTTTCAGCCCTGCCGGGATAGTTGGTAGGGTCGGCATCATCGCAGTCGTCCTTGGTCCCCGTGCAGGAAGCAAGGGAGGTATGGCCGTCGCCATCGGCGTCAACAGAGAGACCGTCATCATTGATGCCGTCACAGTCGTTGTCAAGGCCGTCACAGATCTCGGCAGTCGCTCCGAGAAGCGCGTCACAGGTATTGTTCCCCCAGACGCCGGCCGAGCAGGTTTCCACTCCGGTATTGCCCGAGCAGAGGCCAACACCACAGCTCGTGTTCCGGCTCAGATTCTCGTCAACATCACCATTACAGTTATTGTCCTTATTATCGCAGCTTTCAGCCCTGCCGGGATAGTTGCTCGAATCGTTGTCATCACAGTCATCCCTGCTGCCCGTGCAGGAAGCAAGGGAGGTATGACCGTCGCCCTCCGCGTCAACCGAGAGACCGTCATCATCGAGGCCGTCACAGTCGTTGTCAAGGCCGTCACAGATCTCGGCAGTCGCTCCGAGAAGCGCGTCACAGGTACTGTTTCCCCAGACGCCGGCGGTGCAGGTTTCCACTCCTGTATTGCCTGAGCACAGACCAACGCCGCAGCTCGTGTTCCGGCTCAGATTCTCGTCAACCGTGCCGCTGCAGTTGTTGTCCTTGTTGTCGCAGGTCTCCGTGTTACCGGGATAGTTATTCGAGTCATTGTCATCGCAGTCATCCTTGGTCCCTGTACAGGAAGAAAGGGATGTATGACCGTCGCCGTCAACATCAAAAGTCAGGCCGTTATCAACGGCACCATTACAGTCGTTGTCAAGTCCGTCACAGATCTCGGCAGTCGCACCGAAAAGCGCGTCACAGGTATCATTCCCCCAGACCCCGGCGAAGCAGGTCTCAACTCCGGTATTGCCCGAGCACAGACCAACGCCGCAACTCGTGTTCCGGCTCAGATTCTCGTCAACCGTGCCGCTGCAGTTGTTGTCAGCATTATCGCAGGTCTCTTGATTACCCGGGAAATTATTTGCATTGTCGTCTTCGCAGTCATCCCGTGTACCGGAACAGGAATCAATTGAGCTGTGACCATCGCCATCAGCATCATAGATAATTGAGGGATCAACATTTGTTGCGGTGAAACTTGGACTGGCCGACGGATTGGTTGAGAGAAAAAAACCATCAAAGCGTAACGCATCTTCCCGGGACCAGATAGTTATTGCATGCGATCCAGCACTCGGAACGCTGATCCGGGTCGTGTTGGAACTGTAAAAATCATCATTGGTCCACTGCCAGTTATTACTCCTCGCAGACTGGGCGGCGGAAGCGCTTGTTGTCAGCCCGTTCAAACCATACCAAAGCTCTGAGTTGCCGTTGTTGTTGGTGTTGTTCACCCGGAACCAGATGTAATATGTGCCGGCCGCGGGAAAATTCAAATTATACTGCACCGGAAATCCGCTGGGTGGAGGAGTCGCATCATTGATCAGGGCCGAGAGATAGGCATTGCCATTACCGGAACCGGTCTGCCGGGACCAGGAATCGCCAAGAACACTGTATTTTTCCGCCTCAACGTAAGTTCCGACCGGATTCACGTTGCAGGAAGTGGAGCCGCTGCAGGTCTCATCATAACCGTTGCAGTTCTGATCAACGCCGTCGCCGCAGCTCTCCAGGGCACCGGGATAAGCGCCCGGATCATTGTCATTGCAGTCGTCCGCATTGACAATATCACAACCAACGGGCCAGCACTGGGCCCCGACACAGGAGCCCTGATTCGGGCCGGTTGGATCATAATGGCCGTCCCCGTCAAGATCGTCACAAAAATAATCAACCGATTCAGCGATGGTCACCGTATAATCTTCTGTTTCCCCATAGGTATAGGTGCCGCAAGCAATGGGTGCTGTATTGTATTCCAGGATAACCCGCATTCTGGTATCGCCGAGAACCGCATCAGCCGGCACCACAACATCCCGGCTAAAGGTATGAATATCACTGACCGTGGCGCTGCCGAAATTAATTTCCTCACTGGCTCCAAATACACCGTCATGATTAAAATCAATCCACGCCTTGACATACTCAAGCCAGGGACCGCCCTGGGTGACGACCATGGAAACCGAACTGAGGGAATATGTCTCGCCCCGGTTTAATATCGTCAATACCGAGCCGGTGAAATCGGAATAATTGCTTGCCCCGGACAGATTGGAGGCGCCGTTGATTTCAACTTCGTTAACATGTTCGTAACTCGCATCGGTCGATTGAGAAGCGCAGTAGGTCTGAGAACGAGCGTCCGTCGCCATGGAGGGTATCAAAACAAGATTGGCGAACAACAGAGACAAGGCGACATTCAAGCCGCACTGAGGGAGGCGGAATACAGATTGAATTTTCTTCATTTGTTTTTCCTGTTGTGACTTCTTTTATCAATGGTGAAAAAAGCCGAATTTCTACTAGTGTTTCAGCTGATTTCAATCAAACTATTCGCCGACATGACAAATTAACATAAACATTTGATTTCATATGACTTATCTTACTTATCCGGTTTTCACTGATCTTACGCACCCCAACCAGTGACTTTCGTTCAAGAAAATACCGACTTTCGCTCAGAGCAATCCTTATGCCACGTTAATCCCCCTCTTGTTGCCTTAGACGGTGGAACACGGCTATAACCCTGGAATGAAATATTTTTTCAAAAAATAATACAATCAACGGGAACTTTTCATAACGACAGATACTCTGTTGCAATTGGTGAAATGCCCCAAAAAGGCTGCTGAAGGGGGAAATGCCGTACGCACAATGTGGCACTGGATTGATTTGGAAACTTCTTCATCCTTCGGAAAGGTATCAGCATGGGGCGCCAAGAACACCACGATAAAAATGTCGATGAAAAAAAAGATAAGGAAAGGATCAGAGGATGGAACGGGCGAAAAGAAGAGACCGTATTACTTCGATTCAGCGGCCAGAACACTCCTGACCAGACGCGCCAGTGTCGTATGATCAACAGGTTTCAGGACGAATGCCTTTACACCTGTTTCTCTCGCCCGCGCTTCATTCACGGAATCACTGTAGCCGGTGCACAGGATAATCGAGATATCGGGCCGTATGCGGAGGATTTCGCCCGCAAGTTCAATTCCGGTAAGACCGGACATGGTCTGGTCGCTGATGACCAGATCGAAACCGGCCGGATCGTGACGGAACAGTTCAAGAGCCTCACGGCTGTCTGTCCTCCCCGTAACCCGGTAGCCGAGATGGGTAAGTATTCTGGTCAGGAAACCGACTATCATCTCCTCGTCATCCACCACCAGAATACTTTCGCTGCCTGTGGGCAGGGTCATCGGACTGCTTGCCTGCGGTCCCAAAATCCTGTCCTTAACCTCCGGGAAATAAACGGTGAAAACCGTTCCCTCCCCCGGTTCACTGTCAACCCGGATCATGCCGTGGCAGGACTGCACGATGCCATGAACCACGGACAGGCCCATGCCGGTCCCCCGTCCCACCTCCTTGGTGGTGAAAAAGGGATCGAAAATACGCTCCATCACCGCCCTGTCCATGCCGTGACCATTGTCGGCAACTACAAGTTCAACATAATCGCCCGCCTTCACCCCGGTTTCGCCTGCAACATCATCTCCCGTCAAAACTTTCCTGCCCAGCTTCACCCTCAGGCTGCCATGCTGTCCTTCCATGGCATGCAGGGCATTCGTGCAGAGATTGACAATCACCTGCTGGATCTGCGTCGGATTCGCCTCCACCAACCCGCAATTCGGGTCAATGTCCTCCTTGATCTCGATTGTGGAAGGCAGAGAGGCCCGAATCAGTTTCAATGACTCCTTGATAATCAGATGGGGTTGCATCACCTCCAGCTTCTGCTGTCCCTTGCGGCTGAAGGTAAGTATCTGACGGACCAGGTCCCTGGCCCGATGGGAGGCCTTTATGACTTCATCGAGATATTCAATCAGATGGGTATCGGATTTGACCGTCACCTTCGCCATTTCCGTATACCCGAGAATGGCTGACAGGATATTATTGAAGTCATGGGCGATACCGCCGGCCAGGGTGCCGATTGCTTCCATCTTATGCGCCTGGCGCAATTCTTCATCGATCCGCACCCGTTCGGTTATATCACTATAAAGGGAAACAACCTCCCTGCTGGGAAGCCGGTAGATACTGTATCGACGCCAGCAGGTCACGCCATTCCTTTCACATGGGGCCAGGGGTATCTCTTCCGCAACACCGGACTTCCACACTCTCCTGAGCACCGGCAACAGGACATCTTCCCCGACTGACGGAAAAACTTCTTTAACCGTACTGCCCACCAGTTCCTCTTTGCCTCTCCCGTCAATTTCCCGGGCAGCCCGGTTAAAATCAACCCCGACAAAGTCGTCGCCGTTTTCATCCATGGCCTGATACACAGCAACACCGTTGTTCATCCTGTCAAACAGTTCACGGAATCTGTATTCGCTTGCAGCAAGCGCGTACTCAATTTCCAACCGTTCTTCCACCTCTTGCCGGAGCTGCATATTTTTCACCGACAGTTCAGCCGTTTTTTCGGCAACCTGCCTTTGGATTTCCTCATTTCGCAGCCGTGCTTCCTGACCTCTCCGGGAAATGGCCATGCCCATCCCGGTCAGCAGGAAAACAATGATCATCCCGGCTACGAAAGCCCCTGCGACAGTCGTGTAGTCAATATCCTGCGGGGAAATGGAGCGTTCCACCCGGACATGGTATTTCTGCCCATGAAACGCCAATGAATAACCCCTGGAAAAAGGAGGAAAAACAATCTTTTGCAGGATCCCCGGATTCTGCGGGGCCGCCTGCCCCCCCTTTACCTCCTGAAGCCCTCTTGCCGATGCAATCTGCAGGCTGAGCGCAAAACTCTCACTTCCATTGAGTTCCTCCAGCAGCTTCCGCGGATTTATTTCCAGGGCGATAAGTCCGTAAACCGCCCTGCGGCGCAATTCCGGGGTACCCGGCACATCCTTGCCGGAATAAATCGCTTTGACGACCACCCAAAGAGCGGCAGGGGAATTGACCAGGGAATCAGAGGTAAGAACCGCTTCATTCTGCACGACGGCCTCATCAATCACCTTTGCAAAGGTTTTATCAGAGGAAAGGTCATAGCCGATCAGGATGGCCTTGAAAGGCTCGAACGGCTCAAAATAGATAAGGGGAAAATGCGTCGGCTTGCTTTCCGCCGGCCGGAATCCCTCTTCGTTGCGGCTGTTGATTGTGAAGAGAGGAAATCCCTTTTCCCTCATTTCCTGTTCAAAAACCCTGCGCTCATCCTCGTCGATACGGGGGAAATAACCAGTAGAAGCAAAAAAGGGATATCGTTTGAATATGTGTTCGGAAAAAATGCGGAACTCGTCACCGTCCAACTGCAGGGAGGAATTGACAAAGATGGCGAGACCGGCGCCGGCTTCCTCGATGGCGCTGATCCGCCTGACGAGATCATCGCGGAGCAGATCAGCCTCATCGGCGATATTCTCCTGGAGGGTTGCAAGGGAATGATTCCAGGAAAAAATGATCAGTCCCGCAGCACAAACAAGCCCCAGCACAAACAGCGAACAGGGAAGGACCCATTGTCGCTGAAACAAGCGAACTTTCATTGATCGACCTTGACAGCCTTTCTCAAGATCTCCGAGGGCAAAACAAAACCTATTTTTTCAAGCAGAGGAGAGTTGACATACATATTCCAGCGACGATTGGCAACAATGGGAAAATCAGCAGGCTTCGCCCCATCCAGAATGCGCAACGCCACCTTTGCCGCCCATTCCCCCTGCTCATAGGCGATTTTCGCCATGGTCAACATACTATACGGGGCCATCCAGTCGAGATAGGTGACGGTGAATTTTTTCGCCTTGTCAAGCGCCCATGCCCTGGCCCGGCTCTCGTCCCAGTCGTTTATTCCTGCATTGTTGCCGAGAATGAGGAAATCAGCCTGTTCCTGAGCGGACACAAACCCCTTTTCCCAGTCCGCCATGGTTTTCACCGGAATGTGGCTGATGGTGATGTTGTATTTGCCATAGGCTTTCTTGTTCATCTCCACTTCCTTGAACTGGGTCAACTCATCAGCGGAGAGGAAAATACCGCGCCTGGCGCCGGGAAGCGCAGACACAACCTGCCCGACGAGGGAATCAATGGGGCCGACCTCGATCATGCCGGTGGCGTTGGAATAGGGATAGCCATAAGGCTCCGCCGTCCAGTTGATGCCGCAGAAGACAACCGGCACCGCAGCATCTTTCAAATAGGGCATGACCAGATATTTTGAAACATTGTCGTCCGCCGCAATCACCACATCAGGCTTCCAGGAGTCGATCAGCCTCTTGGCCTCGACCGCTTTCTGAGTAGCAAAATCGGAACTTTTGTTGCGTTTGGCATCCATATAAAAGCTGCGAACCTCGCATCTGGATCCGAGCACATCCCCTATGGCCTTCTCAATATCATCGTTCCAAACATACCCCGCATGATACGATGAAACGTACAAACAGCGCTCCGCAAGGGCATTTCCCGCCGCAAAAAAAGGAAACAAGAAAACAATTATCAGGACATTTGTCAAACCTGGCCCATGGATACGCATCCTTTCCCCCTTGTCAGTTTGTGTTGAAGGCGAAATGTATTATTTTGTGCAACGTCGTATCACTATACAACATACAACCGGGAAAATTAATGTTTCAATCAAAAACCTCTCATCGTGTTTTATTCACTATCCTCTGCCGGACACGACCTGTTTTTGAAAAACTCAAGATAAAGAAGGGGCACGGCAACCAGAGTAAGCGCCGTGGCCGCCACCGCGCCGAACATCATGGAAATGGCAAGCCCCTGGAAAATCGGATCAAACAGCATGACAAACGACCCCACCACAACCGCCGCAGCGGTGAGAACAATGGGCCGGAAACGGACAGCGCCCGCAGAGATCAACGCCTTTTTCAGATCCCCCGTGCTTTGCCATTCCATTTCAACAAAGTCCACCAGAAGGATCGAATTACGAACGATGATGCCGGAAAGGGCGATAAAACCGATCATGGACGTGGCGGTGAAAAATGCGCCGAACATCCAGTGTCCCGGCAGGATGCCCACCAGGGTCAGAGGAATGGGCGCCATGATGACAAGCGGAGTGGCAAAGCTGCGGAACCAGGAAACCACCAGCACATAGATGAGCACCATCACCGCTGCAAAGGCCATGCCCAGATCACGGAACACCTCGTAGGTGATGTGCCACTCCCCATCCCATTTCATGCTGTAGCGGTCTTCCAGCCAGGGCTGAACGGCGGAATACTGTTTCAGTTCATATCCTTCAGGAAGTTGCTGCTCTTTTATCTTCTCTTTCATGTCCAGGATGGCATAAACCGGACTTTCGATGGCGCCGGCCACGTCGCCGGTGACATAGGTTACCCGTTTGAGATTCTTGTGATAAACGGTCTTGTTTTCATTACCCTTTTCGATGCGGACCAGTGCGGAAAGAGGCACAAGCGAGCCATCGGCTGCGGGCAGGGTCAGTTCCTGCAGGGAGGCCGGATCAGCCCGGTCCGGCAGGGAGGCGCGCAGCACCAGTTCCAGCGGTTCCTTTTCTCCTTCATCATGGATAAGACCAACAGAAGAGCCATTCAGCGCCATGCTGAGGGTCTGGGCAACCATTGCGGTGCTGATGCCGTGTCGGGCCGCCTTTTCCCGGTCAACCGTGTAGGTGATTTTCGGCGCATCATCCTCAACAAACCAGTCGACATCGACAACCCCTTCGGTTGATTCCATAACATCGCGCACAAGACCGGCAATCTCGATCTGGCGATTCTCGTCCGGGCCGTATATCTCGGCCACCAGGGTACTGAGCACAGGGGGGCCCGGCGGAATCTCCGCCAGTTTGATGCGAGCGCCGTATTTGTCGGCGATTTTTTTAAGTGGCGGTCGCAATCGCGTGGCAAGATCATGACTTTGGGCCGTGCGCTCGCCCTTGTCGACGAAATTGACCTGGATATCGGCCATATTGGCGCTGCTGCGCATGAAATAATGGCGAACCAGACCGTTAAAATTATAGGGGGCCGAGGTGCCGATATACGTTTGATAATTGGTCACCTCCGGCACGGTGTGGAGATAGTCGCCCAGCTCACGGGAAACCGCCGCCGTTCTTTCAAGACTGGTTCCTTCCGGCATGTCGATGATAACCTGGAGTTCGCTCTTGTTGTCAAAAGGAAGCATCTTCACCGTCACCCCCTTGAAGGGCACAAGCAACATGGACAGTGCAAGCAGAAAAGAAACCACCGCCAGCACCCCGAACCGCAGCAGGCGGTTATCGAGCAGGGGACCAAGCATTTTTTCATAGAGGGCATGAAGACGTCCGCCATCTTCCTCATTCCCCTTGGCGCTCTTGACATTCTTCAGCACCATATAGCTGAGCCACGGGCTGACGATAAAGGCGACCAGCAGGGAAAAAAGCATGGCCGCCGAAGCGCCCACGGGAATGGGTCGCATGTAGGGACCCATCAACCCACGGACAAACGCCATGGGCAGCAGGGCGAAGATCACCGCAAAGGTGGCGAGAATCGTGGGGCTGCCAACCTCGTCAACCGCCCTGACGGCGGTCATCAGACCTGCGCCGTGCAGTTTGAAATGGCGGTGGATATTCTCCACCACGACAATGGCGTCATCCACCAGAATACCGATGGAAAATATGAGGGCAAAAAGGGTTACCCGGTTCAGGGTATAACCGTAAAGATAGTTGATGAGCAGGGTCAGGGCCAGGGTGACGGGTACGGCAACGGCCACCACGATTGCCTCACGCCAACCGAGTGTCAGTGCCATGAGGATGATGACCGAGACAGTGGCGATCAGCATATGATCGAGCAGCTCATTGGATTTTTCCCGGGCGGAATCGCCGTAATTGCGGGTAATTGTCACCTGGACATCGTGGGGCAGAAGGGAGCCGCGCAGCGCCTCCACCTTGGCAAGCGCCTCATCGGCAACAATACTTGCGTTGGCACCCTGCTTCTTCGATATCGCGATGGTCACTGCTTCGCTCAGACCACTCAGTGATTGCAGCCCCGGACCGCCGGCAGCCGGACCCGCACCCATAAAAACGTAATTGCGGGGTTCTTCCGGCCCGTCGGTCAATCGGGCGACATCCCGGAGATAAACCGGCCTCCCGTCGCTGACCGTTATCACCAACCGGCCAATATCATCGATACTCTGCAGAAAAGCTCCGGTGTCAACGAGAAATTCCCGATCGCCAGAGGGAAAGGAACCGGACTGCAGGCGGAAGTTTGCCTGCTCCAGGGTTGCGGCGATCCGGGAGCCGGAAAGGCCGTAAGCCCTCAGCCGCACGGGATCAAGAGTGACCAGCACCTGGCGCTTCTGCCCGCCGATGACGGAGAATTCCGAAACCTGCTGGTCCTTTTTCAACTCATCGGCCAACTCAACCGCAATGCGGCGCAGCTCGTAGCCGGAATATCTCCCATCGCCGCCCCACAATGTCAAGGTCAGAACCGGCACATCATCAATGGACTTGGGCCGCACCAGGGGCGGGGAAACGCCGACGGGAATTTTATCATAATGGGACATCAGCTTGGTGTGGAGATTGACCATGCTCTTTTCCAGGTCCTCTCCCACGTAAAATCGGACAATGGTCAGATTCATCCCGGGCTGGGCGATAGAATAGATATACTCGACGCCCTTGATCTCCCAGAGAAATTTCTCCATGGGCTTCGTGACCCGCTCCTCCACCTCCTTGGCGGAGGCGCCGGGATAACTCACCATGACGTCGATCATCGGCACGACAATCTGCGGTTCCTCCTCCCGGGGAGTAACCAGCACTGCGAAAACACCGAGCAAAAGAGAGGCCAGAACGATCAGGGGGGTCAGTTTCGACTTGATAAAGGCCTTGGCGATAATGCCGGAAATGCCGATTCCTTTCATTATTTTTGTTCCTCAGACAGGATGCCGCCGTCCTTTGCCCTGTCAACTCCAGCCACGACAATTTTCTCTCCGGGCACAAGTCCGGTCAGTATTTCCGTCTTCCCATCATAATCGCGTCCGAGCCGCACCAGCCGATAGGAAAGAACATCGGCTTCATTGACCACATAGACTCCGGAGAGCTGCCCCTTGCGAACAATGGAAGCATTCGGCAGAAGAAGCACAGACTTGCTGCCCAAACCAATTCGGGCCGTTGCGTGCTGACCGCTGCGGAGACCGTCGCCGTTGATGGTGACTTTCACCAGAAATGTCCGTGTTCGCGGGTCCACACTTGGGACCACGTCAAGAATTCTTCCCTTGAACTCGGCTGCAGGCGCCGCAATTGCAACCCGCACCGGACTTTCTTTTTCCAGGCGACCGGCAAGACTTTCACTGACCCAGAGATCAAGGGTAAGGGATGTGTTGTCTTCAATGGTGAAAAGCACCATGCCGGGCATGGCCATTGTCCCGAGTTCCGCCTCCTTGCTGGTCACAACTCCCGTCACAGGTGAAGTAATTCTGGTAAATTCCCGGTAAACTCCTGCCTCGTCCCGTCCGGCCCTGACCCTATCAATCATCCTTTCCAGCCGGGCGTATTCAAGGGACGCAACATCTCTGGCGGTCCGGGCCTGATCGAGCTCCTGCCCGGTCAGCGCCTTGCCCTCAAAAAGATTTGCGTAGCGCTGCCAGGTGATTTCGGCGAGTTCCTTCTGTTTTCCCGCCGCAGCCAGACCGCTTTCCGCCTCAGACAGAGCTGCATCGGCCGCAGCAACCTTCTGCCTGACATCGCGGTCATCAAGTGTGGCAAGGAGTTGACCGGCCTTTACCCGCTCGCCTTCGCGCACAAGTACCTCTGTTATGACACCCATCATCCTGGACGCCACCCGGCTTGTGGTCTGCGCGGTCAGCGTGCCGGATGTCTCATAAAAATCGCCGATTTCGGAAAGTCCGGCCTCAGCGACTTCAACCCCGGATACCGCCGGTCTTTCGATCCGCACCTGTTCCGCCTCTTTTCTGTCGCTGCAGCCACAGAAAAGAAGAACCACCATCAGCATGCAAAGGAATACACTCATTTTCATCAGATTCTCCCTTCTTTCACAGCCTGCCCCTGCCGCCATTCTCATTTCCCCCCGTCCACGCCGAAATCTTGCAGAATCGTGCCGCTTTCACAACTGAGAACAGCCTTTGAAAGCAGATGATCATTTTTCCTGGAAACAACAACCGCCCGGGCATTATCCAGGGCCGCCTGCACATCAAGAAGATCAACGAGCTGGGAGAGGGAATTCTCATAGCGCACCTGCACCAGTCGCCGCCCCTCCTCTGCCGTGGCAAGGGAAGCCTGGGCAAGTTCGAGATTCTTCTCCGCCTCTTCAACTCCCCTGTATGCCTCGTACACCTTGAAATCCACCATCTTTTTCAGTCCGTCGAGATATTCCCTGCTCTCGGCGATGCGGTGTCTGGCCTTCATTTTTTCATACTGCCTCTTGCTGCCGTCATAAAGACGCCAGCGGGCAACGGCCGCTACCTGCCAGCTTTCCCCCTCGGAACCGAAAGGCGCCTCGTGGTCATTCAACTGATACGTCCCCCCCACTCCGAGGGTGGGCAGAAATCCCGCCCCGGCCAGCTCCAGACTCTTTTCGGCATTTTCATGCCGCGCTTCCATGGCCTGCACGTCCTGCCGCCTGCCGGCCGCCTCGCTGTAATAGGGAAGTTCACGAAGCGCGATTTCAATATGTTGCGGATCCGCATCAAGGGGCTCCGTCAGGCCAAGCAGGAGGCCAAGACCCTTTCGGGCCACATCATGATTCTTGCGGCTGCTCACCAGTTGCTGCTCCGCCTCGGTCATTGCGGTTTTCGCCCGCAGGATATCTGAATAAAGCCCAAGTCCGTTCTTATGCCGCAACTCGGCAATCCTGGCATGTTCAGCCGCATCCTCCACCCCTTTTTCCGCCACCGCGACAAAATCACGGCTGGTCAGCACTCCCAGGTAGGCCTTAACAACTTCAAGAGCGATCTCCTCCCGGCTCCTCCGGTACTGGAGATCCATGGCCTCCGCCTGTTTTCCGGCCATTTCCTCCCCGATCCGTGCCTCCCGAACGAAGATGGGCTGCTCGATTGAAAACGAGGTCTGGAAATCCTGGATCGAATCCGGATTGTTCAGGGAGTTGATGGCAAAATCGGTGGCGGCAAAACGTTCCTGGTTCAGCTTTGCCATGAAGGCGTAAGTGGGGTTGGCGGTGCGCATATATCGCTCCTCGATCATCACCGAGGGGCGCATACCGCTCCCGGCAATACCGATATCCGCCTTACTCGCCTCAACCTCGTTCATTCGGGCCCGGAGCAGATGATTGCCCTGAAAGGCGGTCAGGATGGCTTCCCGCAGATTTACCACCTTGACTTCATTGCACAGTGCAAGGGATGCGGCAAAGGACATCCACCAGATCATCACGAGAAAAAAACCAGCCTTCATTGTTTGTTTCATCCCATTTGCAAAAAATTAAATATATCACACAACCTATTAATATAGCGTCATTTCACCGACAATGAAGCATTGTAATTTGTAAAAAACAAAATTAATTTGTATAATTATATAATATGCTCTCGCCAAATCAAGACAGAGCGGGCAACAAATTTCTCTTCCGAAAAGAATGGTTACACCATAACCTGACAACCACAATTTAACGACAGCGTCAAGATGAGCACACCCATAAACAAAAAAATCTATTTTATTCTCTGCTGCTGTATCGCGTTATTCGCCACAACCGCAATGGCCATCGAACCCACTGCCCCCCAAAAGGCTCTTATCATCGGCGTCAAAGAATCCCCACCCTTTTCCATGAAAAACGGAGAAGGGAAATGGGAAGGGATCAGCATCACCCTGTGGGAATCCATCGCCAAGGAGATCAACCTGGATTTTCAGTACAAGGAACTCCCCCTGCAATCCATCCTTGACGGTCTGGCGGAGGGAACCCTGGATGTCGGCTTTTCCGCCCTGACCATCACGGCTGAACGGGAAAAAAAAATTGATTTCACCCATCCTTTTTACACCACCGGCCTTGGTATTGCCGTAAAAAAAGGAGAGAAACAGGGAGTTGCCCTTTTTCTCAAAGGTTTTTTTTCATTGAACTTTCTCAAGGTGATTTTGTCACTGACGGTCCTTCTCGGCGCCATCGGTCTGCTTCTCTGGTTCTTTGAAAAAAACGCTAACGAGGAGCAATTCGGTGGCGGGGCGGCCAAGGGAATCGGCGCGGCATTCTGGTGGGCTGCAGTGACCATGACTACGGTGGGCTATGGAGACAAGGCTCCGAAAACCATGGCCGGCAGAGTGCTGGGTATTTTCTGGATGTTTGCGGCGATCATCGTCATATCGGGCTTCACCGCCGCCATCACCTCCTCGCTGACCCTTTCCAACATGAAACCTCTCATCAAAGGCCCTGACGATCTTGCTCATGTGCGAACCGGAACGGTCTCTCCTTCCACCAGCGCCGACTACCTGAATGAAAAGCACCTGAGCTATCACCGCTTCAAATCTCCATCCGAAGGCATCCTCGCCCTTGCCGCCGGAGAAATCGATGCATTTGTCTATGATGCCCCGGTTCTTCGCTATCTGATAAAAAATGATCATGAAGAGGGGCTGGAAGTACTGAAAAACATCTTCCAAACGCAACAATATGGGTTCGGACTCCCAACGGGCAGCCATCTCAGGGAACCAGTCAACCATATTCTATTGAAAAAAACCAATGAACCGGGGTGGCAGGATCTTCTTTTCAGTTATTTCGGCGCATAAAAAATATTCCTTGAGAAAAAAACCATGACCATCTTGAATCTGGAACAATACGGAGAAATCGGCCTGACCATTTTAAGCGTTCTTGTCGTCATTTTGATCGGCGTTCTTCTTTATTTTTTCTCCAATCGCGGCTTAAAGATGCTGCTGGTCAGGGACACCCTTGACCAGTCGTTCTACCTTGCCGCACGCAACATCGCCAAATGGATCATACTGTTCTCGGTTATTATTGTCGTTCTCCAGCAGGTCGGCATTAAAATCACCTCAATCATTACCGTCCTGCTGACCATCGCCGGCATGATCGCTGTCGGCTTTATCGCGGTATGGAGCATTTTGAGTAATGTGTCCTGCGCACTTTTCCTTATTTTTTACAATCTTTTCCAAATCGGCGATGAGATTGAAATCATCGAACCCATCGGAGGAACCGGCCTCAAGGGCAAGGTCAACGACTTCAACCTCATGTTCACGACATTGATTGAAACTGCAGAAGACGGCAGCGACAATTGCCTGACCCAGGTGCCGAACAACGTTTTTTTCCAGAAAACCATCCGTCGGAAAAAGGCGGAAAACACGACAAAGCTTGGACAGCATCTGATAAGCAAACCGCTGCGACCGGAAAAACCAATTGAAACAGAAAAAACATGAGACTGATTGAGGTGCTGGCCGACCCGGCCAATCTCGAGAAAATCCCGGACATTGCCGCCTCTCTCGGCATCAGGGATTACTGGCCCACAGGGATCGATAAGCGCCCGGTTTCTTTCCGCCTGCTCGTTGACCCCGGAAAAAGCCAGGAACTCATTGATGCCCTGCAGGGCATTCTCGGTCCGGACGGACATATTATTCTGATTACCCCGGAAACGGTCCTGCCTCACGACGCCCACGACAAGGAGAATGAACAACAAAAGGGGAAAACCTCTTCTGAAACAATCCGCGAAGAGCTGTACGAAAATGTCACAAAAGGCGCTCGTTTCAGCGGCAACTTTCTCCTGCTGGTCACCCTTTCCACTTTTGTGGCGGCAATCGGTCTGATAAAAGACAATATAGCGGTCATTATCGGGGCAATGGTCATTGCCCCGCTGCTGGGTCCCAATCTGGCCCTTGCCCTTTCCTCGGCGCTGGGCGACAGCAAGCTGATGGGAACGGCGTTGAAGGCGAACATTGCCGGTCTCGGGCTTGCAATTATCATCGCCGCACTCATAGGAATGACCTGGCCCATGTCTTTAAGCAGTCGGGAAATCATTGACAGAACAGATGTGGGACTTGACAGCATCGCCCTGGCCCTTGCCTCCGGAGCCGCCGCCTCCCTCTCCCTTACCTCTGGACTTTCCAGCGTTCTTGTCGGCGTCATGGTTGCCGTCGCCCTGCTTCCTCCGGCTGCAACCGTCGGTCTCATGCTGGGATCAGGCCACATGCAACTGGCCCTGGGCGCAGGACTCCTCCTGGCTGTCAATATTGTCTGTGTCAATCTGTCGGCAAATCTGGTATTTCTTTTCAAGGGGATAAAACCGCGTTCCTGGCTGGCAACCGAGAAGGCCCGACAGTCAACCACGGTTTATCTGTTTATCTGGATTGTTTCTCTGGTGATACTTATTGCCATTATCCTGGCGTCCAAAGATATGCTGTAAGAGGAGGAAATAATGTATTGCAAAACCGCGCTTTTCACAAAAAGACAGACTGTATTTATTCTGGCCCTTTGCCTTTTCCTGACAACAAACGGAGTCCAGGCGGCGGCACAGAAATCTGCCGGCACGGTGCGGATCTCCAATGTGGCGCTCATGCCTTTTCTGCTTGGCGGAAGTGATAGCCGGAAGGAGAAAGCCCTGGAAAAAACCCTTGACTGTCAGCTCCGCGGCCTCTGCTATCTGGAAGAAGCCCTGCAGCCGGGGGCGGAACAGTCCCTGACCGTTCTCGTCCAGACGGAACTGAAAAAACATCTTGGCGATAAAGTTGTGCCGCAGACCCAGGTCGAATCCGCATATAGCCTTCTGTATCGTGGAGAGGAAAAGACCCCGCGCGACCTGGCCATGGAACTCGGCAGGAATCTGAACGCGGACTATGTGATGGTCGGCCTTGTCTGGCGTTACCAGGAAAGGAAGGGGAGCCCCATGGGCGTCGAATCTCCGGCTTCGGTGGCCTTTTCCCTCTTTCTCGTCAAGGTCGAAAACGGTTCACTTGCCTGGAAATCCACCTTCGACAAGACCCAGACATCTTTATCCGAAAATCTGTTCGACGCACCGATGTTTTTCAAAAAAGGGCTGAAATGGCTGACTGCCGAAGAACTGGCCGCCTATGGCGCCGGGGGGGTGATCAGGAACATGCCGGCCGACTGAAAACGCAGAAAAACTCTTCCGTTTTTTTACAGGCCCCAGAGCAGACTGCGGGAAACCCAGCCGCTTTTGCCGCTTTCATGCTTGACTTGGATCCATTGCGGCGACCTCTTCATCACCCGGAAAACCACACCGTATTTCGCCTGGCCGATGACCCTGTATTTCTTGCCGGGACCACTGCGCATGTTGACGATTCTGGTCTTCACCACCACATGAGGGGTTGCAGAGGTCAGCGGGCCGTAAACCCATCCCACATCATTTTCAAAATCCCTGACCTTCAGCCACTTGCCCTTTGAAGCGACAACCTGGAGAGGAAAACCTTTGCCAAGCACCCACTTTACTTCATTTTTGGTGGAAGGACCTGTCCGCATGTTCACCTCATTGCCGCTGACCGTGACCATCTTTGCCGTGGCAAGGGCGGGTTGAAGGAGAAAAAACAGGCAAAACAAAAGAAGAGAAAACTTTATAAGAGAAGACGTTCTGGTCATATTTCCATCTGGCATGTTATTTGGACAAAATACAGGCGTGGCGCACAGTGGCTCCACAATTGAGGTAAAATATATCTCTACCATACCATATTGTTCAAATCTTTCAACCCACCAGCTTTCAGACTCCCGGGAAGATTTAAAAAAAAAGACCACCACCAATACGAAACGGAATAGCTGCCGGCAGCTTTCCGATACTCATCTCGGTCAAAAAATGTTACAATACAACGGTGTCAATCACTCTTCAGCCAGACAAAAAGGAACAGCATGACCGCCAACGGTTCGAACGGCAAATCCAATCTCGGATTGGGAAACAACAGAAATCAGGGCGGGCTGGGCTCCTTTCTCGGGGTTTTCACCCCCACCATCCTCACCATCCTCGGCGTCATAATGTACCTGCGCTTCGGATGGGTTGTCGGCCAGGTCGGTCTTTTCAAAAGTCTGCTCATCGTTCTCCTGGCCAACTCCATCACCCTGGCCACATCGCTGAGCCTTTCAGCCGTGGCAACCAATACCAGGGTGGGTGTGGGAGGCGCCTATTATATCATTTCCCGCAGTCTCGGGCTTGAGATAGGCGGAGCCATCGGCTTTCCGCTTTTTCTCTCCCAGGCCCTTTCAGTCACCCTTTATGCCTTTGGACTGGCGGAATCCCTGCGCATCGTCTGGCCTGACACCCCTGTCGCACCTGCCGCTTTTGGCATCATCCTCATGGTGGCGGCGCTCTCATTCCGCGGGGCGGGATCTGCCTTAAAGGCCCAGGTCCCGGTGATGGGCCTGATAGCCGTCTCAGTTCTGGCCCTTCTTGCCGGAACGTTGCTCAGCAGTAAAACAAACATAAACCCGGTACTTGCCGGACGCAGTTATGAACCCTTCTGGGCGGTCTTCGCCGTCTTCTTTCCCGCTGTCACCGGCATCATGGCCGGTCTCAGCCTGTCGGGCGATCTTGCCGACCCGCGCCGCTCAATCCCCCGCGGCACTCTGATTGCCGCACTCTCCGGACTTGTCGTTTATATGATCATACCGGTTATTCTGCACTTTGGCTCCGACCGCGCCAACCTGCTTGATAATCCGCTGGTATGGACCGATATCGCCCTGTTTGGACCATGGCTTGTCATCCCCGGCCTGTGGGGCGCAATTTTCTCCTCCGCCGTCGGCTCCATGCTCGGCGCCCCTCGCACCCTCCAGGCCCTTTCCCTGGACCGCCTGGCGCCCCGCTTTTTCCTCGGCAAACAGCAGCAAGGAAAAGAGCCTTTCTGGGGCCTCACGCTGACCCTCATCATTAGCCTTTTTGCCGTTTTTCTTGGCGATCTCAACACGGTGGCCACGGTGGTCACCATGTTCTTTCTCAGCGTCTACGGCATCATCAATCTGGTGGCAGCCCTGGAACGACTGTCAGGCAACCCTTCCTGGCGTCCCACTTTGAATGTCCACTGGTCCGTCAGTCTGCTCGGCGCCATCGGCTGTTTTCTGGTCATGCTGCTTATCCACTGGCCCTCCACCGTGGCCGCTCTTGCCATCGAATTCATGCTCTGGCTCTGGTTCAAAAGACGAATCCGCCATTCTTCCTGGGGCGACCTTCGCCGCGACATCTATGAGTCCCTTATCCGCTGGGCGTTGATCCGCCTGTCGCGCTACCCCATGACAGCCCGCAACTGGCGGCCGCACCTTCTGGTATTTGTCCGCGACATCGAGCAGCGGCTTGACCTGGTTCGCTTTGCCTCATGGTTCAGTGAAGACAGGGGAGTCGTTACCGTATCCGAACTGGCTGAAGGGGATATTCTCAATCTCGATCTCGACATCAACTCCCGTCGCAAGGAAATGGCCCATGTGCTCCACCGGGAAGGAATCGTTGCCTTCAGCGAAGTCAATGTTGTTGTCAACATCGAACGCGGCATCCTGAACGTCGCCCAGGCAAACGGCATCGCAGGCATGGAAAGCAATACCATCCTCGTCGGCTTCCCCGACGAACTGGAGCGTCTGGCAATTTTCCTCAGGGTGCTCAGACGACTGCAACGCATCAACCGCAGTTTGGTTATCGGCAAGCTGGAAACCCTGCGCCCTCCCCGGGAAGGGGCGCCGCGCAACATTCATGTCTGGTGGGGAGGTCTGAAGCAGAATAGTGATCTCATGCTGCTCCTGGCCTATCTCCTCACCTGCAATGCAGAATGGAGAGACGCCCGCATTACGGTGCTCAGTGTTGCATCGAGCAGCATGATGAAAACCCAGACCGAAGCGGCGCTGGCCAAACTCATCCCGGAAATACGGATCCAGGCCGATATCGAGGTCATGGAGCGCGCCAAAACGGAAAACATCCCGGATATCATCCGCCAAAGAAGCTTTGCCGCAGATGTGGTTTTTCTGGGACTCGCGATTCCCGCTGAAGGGAAAGAGGAAGAATATGCAGCAAGGCTGCAGAATCTGGTGGACTGCCTGCCCAACTGTTTTCTGGTTCACAACGGCAGTCTTTTCATCGGCGATCTTGTTACTCCGGATGTGGCTGCGCCAATGGCGGACGACCAGAAAAGTGAAGAAAAGGAGGATGAGGTGAAACGGAACCCCGATTCTGCATTTTCCTGAAATGTATTGAAGGAGCAGGACAAGAGAGGGTAGAATGGGGCCCACAACCTCAAAGATACTTTTCTTATTCTCATGCTCCCATATTGGACATGAAAATCAGGACCAACCTAAAATGATGACAAAAAAATACCGTTTCACCGCAACTCTCCTGCTCTTCATCTCCCTTGCAACAACACAGTACGCCCATGGGGCACAGGATTTCGCAAGTTACGAGGAATGTCTGATGCAGACGCTGAAAACCGCGCCTGACTCACTGTCGGTGAGCCAGCTGAGAAAATCCTGCAACGGCTTTCAGGTCAAGGAAGAAACCGATACGACGGAACCGCCCCAATCTACAGAACAGGCTGCCGCTTCCAGCCCGGAACTTACGGCAGTAAGCCGGAGGGTAAGTCATGAGGCAAAGAGTCACCTCAACCTTTTTTCCATCCTCCCCCATAAGCCCAACTACATCCTTGTCGGCAGTTACAATGATACCCCCAACGGCGACGCCCTGAATCTTGACGACAGTGAAATAGACAACACGGAAATCAAATTCCAGGTGAGTTTCAAGGTCCCCCTGGTCCGGGACCTTCTCGGTGACGACAACGGCCACCTCTATGCCGCCTATACCATGAAATCATTCTGGCAGGCATATAACAACGACATATCCAGCCCCTTCCGCGAGACAAACCATGAACCGGAACTTTTTTTCGCCCTGCGCAGCAACAAAAAATTTCTCGGCTGGAACAATCCTTACATTCTGGCCGGTTTTTCCCATCAGTCAAACGGCCGCAGCGGCAGCGATTCCCGGAGCTGGAACCGGCTTTATCTCGATTTCATTCTGGAAAAAGGGGACTTTGCCCTGAGCATCAAACCCTGGTACCGATTGCCTGAAAGCGACAAATCCTACCTGGGAGATCCCAGCGGGGACGACAACCCGGACATCTCGGAATATATGGGATACGGAGAATTAACCGGCGCCTGGGCCAAATGGGGCCACACGGTAAGTATCCTGCTCCGCAACAACCTGCGCCGCCACGACAACCGAGGCGCGGTGGAACTCGGCTGGAGTTTTCCCTTAAGCGATGAGATGCCGCTTAGAGGATATCTCCAGTATTTCAACGGTTACGGCGAATCACTCATCGATTACAACAGTTCTACCAACCGGATCGGTTTCGGAGTCCTGCTCACAGACTGGCTCTAATTCCAGTTCGAACTCGAAATGACATTCCGGCAAGCATTCGATCCGAGATTGCGAAGGCCGGTGAGAAGCGGCGCAACGCAATCGACAATCAGAACGCCATGCCTATACTGAAGTGAACGGTATAACTATCTTCCCCGCCCTCCTTGTCCTGATCCGGGTTCCAGGCAAAATCAAGCCGCGCCGGACCAACCGGCAGCAGATACTGGAATCCCATTCCCACTGCCGGCCGAAAATCCCTGAAATAGTCGCTGAACGTTCTGTCAATCACGGCCTGGCGGTCAACAAAAGGCACCCCATCCTCCTCTTCCGGGGAGAGATTGGGTGAAATGTTGCCGTAATCGACAAAAAGCGTGGCCGCCAGACTATCCGTCACCAGACGGCGCAGCTCAATGGAGAAAATATTGAAAGCCATGCCGCCTAAAGGGTCGCCGGAAGCATCCTTGGGACCAAGCTCGGACTGGAGAAAACTGCGCACCGTGTTCTCGCCGCCATTAAAATATCGTTCGCCAATGGGAATCGTTATCTGATTTCGCCCCGGCAGAATAACACCGGTGTCGTAGCGCAGAGCCACGGTATGTTTTTCGTCAACAGGCAAAAATTTACGCATGCCGAAATTGAAACGGTAGAAGGAAAGACCGCTGCCCAGGGAAGGCTCGGCAACCTCTGCGGAGCCGAAAATCCGGTGCCCGCCGGTGGGGAAAAAGATATCATTACGGTTGTCCAGGGTAGCCTGCAGCTTGAGTCCGGCGATGGTATAATTGCTTTCCTGCTCGGCAACATCCTCGGCGACAATATCGGTGGTCTGGGTGCTGCTGTAAAGATAGCGAAGCGAGACGGAGAGATCCTTGCTCAGATTCTTACTGAAGAGAACCGATGCACCCAGCTCTTCGTTGGTGAAGGAGGGCTCTTCCCGCCGATGAAAAAAAACCGGCAGGTCGGCGGTGATATCAGTGCCGAAAATTCTCGGATCCCTGACAACGGCATCGACATTGACGCTTTTAACCGACCCCCCTGTCTCAAAACGGAAACTGCGTCCGTAGCCGAAAATATTCCGGTCAAGAAACCCGACGCTTGCGCGCAGCATCTCATAGGAACCCCAGCCGGCGTTAAAAAACAACTCCCGGGACAGGGACTCTTCAACATGCACCACGAGTTCGCGTTTATCCGGCTCGGGTCCATTTCCCAGGGAAATGGTAACTCTGGAAAAGAGTCCGGTTTGAAAAAGACGCTGGAAACTTTCCCGTTTCTTTTTGCCGCTGAAAAGATCTCCCGGTTGCAGGGAAATACGCTTTAAAATAAATTCCCCGGCAGCCCGGTTATTGCCCTCCACACGGATATCGGCAACAGTGATCCTGGGTCCGCTTGTAACGTTGCAGTGCAGATCAAACCGTGACGGGTCTTCTCTTTTTTCCGTAATCTCGACGCCGGCCTCGGGATAACCCAGATTGGCATATGTTTCCAGCACACCGCTGCGCAGCATGAGCTTGCGCCTGCCCAGATATGATTTCCCCTTGAGATTCACAGCCAGCTTGTCAAGCTCACTCCGGGCTTCCGGCAAAATCTCTCCCTCGTAGACAACGTCACCGACAATGGTTTTCGTGCCTTCACTGATCACCAGCCTGATATCGACTTTGCTGCGGTCTTCGGAAAACAGATAATCAGGGGGATCGATTTTTGCCTGCAGAAAACCTTCACTTCTATACAGGGTGCGAATATCGGATACAACGTCCTGGATATCACCTTCAACAAAAGGTAAATTGCCTATGCCGAGAAGTGTGCCTTTTTTCTCCTGGAAAAAAGAGAGAAGCGCGCTTGTTGAGTAAGAGCTGTTACCCGTCACGGTGATGTTGCGGACAAAAACCCGGGGCCCCTCGTTAATGGAAAATATCAGAACCGTGGCGTCAGGGGTTTGTGTAAGCCCATAACCAACCCGGGCAAAATAATACCCCTGCCTCCGGTACATGGTTTCCATGACAAAAGCGGCATCATCAGCCTTTGCTTCGGGGAAATCCGAATCAAAAAAATCTTCGAGTTCCTCGGCCGCTGCTGCTTCAAGGGTGCTGTCAGCTACCCTGTCGTTGCCGGTAAAAACGAGGCGCAGCACCCCATGGTCGCCAACTGAGGGAATCATGGGGTTTCCCGCAGCAGGCTGTCCATTCGCCGCTCCACCCATTGCCAGCAGCACAAGCAGAACAACTATGACCAGGCTATTGCCTTTTCCTGCAAAATTAAAAAATTTCATTATTGAAAACGGAATACAATTTTGACGCCGACATTGACGTTATCATAAACATCCTTTTCACTGGTGATATAGAGCCGGTCTCCGGGCAGGAGGAGTCCTTCGATCAGGCGGAACTGAGCCTCCACTGTTTCTTGACCGGTTTTGGAAATCTGCCTGCCGAATTCAAGATCAAACCGCTCCAAAACCGATTCATCATCTTCAACCCCACCGCCGCCGAACCATCGGGATAACAGCCCCTTGCCCAGATAAACCGCCATCTTCATGTTGGCAATTCGGCTTTTCCCTCCGTCCAGAGCCGATTGTGGCGGGCTGCCGGTCAACACCAGAAGCAGGAGCTCATCCTCGGGCAACGGCGGGTCCGAGGAAAGGGTGATGACCGGCTCTTCCGAATTTCCCTGGAGGTGCATGGCAATATCATAGCCCGCCAGACGTGAAGTGGCGCTGAGATCAAAGGTGGGGCGGTCGGGATCATTTTCCGGAAAGGTGATGATCCCTGATTCAACCGCAATTCTTCCGGCCGGCACATTTATATTTGTCGGCTCCACATAAATACGACCGACGAGCACTGGTATTTCTCCGGTGCCGATCAGTCGAAGCGCCGGTCGTGCTGCTCCGCGGGCCATATTGTTGGCGATAAGAAAGGGCTTTTCCGCCGTTACCACCCCAACATCAAAGACCAGATCGCGCAGGGGCGGCTCACTGAAGGAAAAAAACTGCATGCCGGTATCAGCCTTTACTTTTGCCGATCCCCGAAACATGGAAAGAAAATCAACATTTTTCCCATAGCGGGAGTCGGTCAGCATAATCTTCCCCCCAAGCCTGAGCCGGGCCAGCGGCCCTTGCAGGTTGAGATCGGCATCGGCGCGAATTTTCATCCCCTCATCGCGATAAAGAAGGAGACTCTTGCCCGTCAGTTTCCAGTCAAACACCGGGGCATCGGCGCCTGTCAAGACAACATCCCCGGAGAGTTCAACCGGTGCTCCTCCGAAACGACCGGTCATTTTTTCCAGATGCACCACTCCGCCATCAAGAGACGCTGTCATGGTCAACCTGTCAAGGGGCGGCAAGGTGGCGCTTTCCAGCCGGACCCCACCCTGCTCGAGCTTCATTTTGCCGGTTACCTTCGGCTCGGCTGCCGGTCCATCAACCTGCAGGGATGTCTCCAGACGACCGGAGAGACGGCGAACACCGCCGGCATAAGGGGAAAGCCAGCCCACATCAGGCATGTCAAGCCGGGCGAGGAAGGACAGACTGCCGGGAAGACCATCAGGAGGCCTCCGGATAAGCGCGGCCAGGGTCGGAATACCCGTCCATTTTCCCTTTGTCTTGACGGAAAAAGGTTTGGCCTGCACAATAAAGTTGTCCAGGAGAATTTCCTGTGCATCATAGCGGAGTTGGCAGTCAACGGTTAACGGCTCTTTCGGCGCATCTTTGAGAAAGTGATGCAAAAAGAGATTGCTCCCCTTAAAATTCATTTCCCCAGCCGGATTTTCCCAGGAACCCATGAGTCGAAACTCCCCCGAGAACTCTCCTTCCATCATTCCGTCAACCGGATTTTCAAGGATGAGTCCTTTCAGACCGGGTAGCGCGGCGCTTCCCGTCAATGAAATCGGGCGCGGGAGAAACTGATTTTTCGCAAGCGGATCAAAGGGAATACGGCCGGACAGGGAAACATGCTGGCCTTGGGAGGTGGCCAGCAGAAACTTATGAGCGGTAATCCCCGTTCCGCCCTCATATTCAAGGTCCATGTCCCCGGAAAACGGCTCTGTCAACTGCGGGCACGAGATGCCGGCAACCCGTCCAACAAGAGATGCCTTTGGCAGGGAAAGCGGGCCGTGCAGCGTTATCAGCATGTCCGCGCCGCTGAACTGGTACTCCTCTCCGGTAAATTTCTCAAGCCAGCCGCTGCTCGTCATGTCTGTCGCCTGAATCTGAAAGGAACTTTCCCCCTCGAGGGAAAGAGAGCCCTTCATGACGATATTGCCGACATCACTCCCGAAGCGCGCTTCTCCCACTTCAAGGTCCACCCCCTTCCCATAAGAAAGGACAAGAGCCGCCGATTTGTCCAGGGAAAAATCTGCGCTGTTAGAGGAATAGGTCATAGCGGTCATTTCAACACGCACCCTTTCCAGAGAAAGCTCCGGCACAATAAGGGAGGAAAAGCGAAGCGTGCCGAACTCCGTGGCAACGTCGCCACCATCGATACGGTATCGGCTCCAGTCGGTTGTCACCTTGCCGCGAAGCCCGGCCACACCGAAACCGGCAAAAACAGCATGCTCCATTTCCAGATCAGCCTGCAACTCTCCCGCACCGGTGGTAGAAAAAACAGCCTGGAGATCGCCCTCAAACTCCCCTTCCATTTCCAGACAGGAACCAGTGTACCGGCCGACGTCACTGACAACAATCTTCCCCTTGACGTCACCAATTTTTTCGGAATCAAGCAGATAGCTCCCACTGGCGTGAAGGATGTCGCCGCTGTTTCGCAAAGCAAGGGAAAGAACTTTGATGGCGCTGCTGTCAGCCTGAGCTCGAATGGCAAAGTCGCCCAGCTTACAACGGTCATAGGTGAAATTTTCACCTACCAGGGTGACAGTGCCGGTCGGCTTACGAAAGGTGCCGCTGACGACCGCTTCGCCGCGGCCCTTTCCTTCCATTAGAGGCAGGCTGAAGAGTGCAGACAGTTCGCGCAGGTCATCCAATCGAAAATCGAGAACCCCGGCAAAAGGCGAATCGAGAAATGACTGGCCGGAGGGAGGCATATGCAGTTCCGCCCCGGTCAGCAGAAGGGAGTTTTTTTGCGATGCAAAGTCCCCCCTGACAATTTGCACCTTGCCCTCCGCCAAACTTCCCTCCAGATCAAGGGTATGGTCGGGAACAGACGCCAGGGGGACATCCTGCCCGAATGACGCCAGAAGAGCGGGAATATCGGGCAGATGAAGCCGGACGGATTTCATTTTGACATCGCCGAGGCGAGAGATGTCCCATGCGGTAAAAAGCGACAGAGGCAGCGCGGCCTCCTCAATTGTCACCTCATTGACGCCAAAATTTCCGGCCAATTTTCTCACGCTGAAAATGTCGTCCTTGAAGCCGCCCTGGAGGAGAAAGTCTGTTTTCTTTCCCAGAAGATCACCTTCGGCAAGGGCAAGATCCACATCAGCCGTGAAAGAATCGCCGTGGGCCGGATCAATATGCAGGGAGGCGCTGCCGGACACGATCCCCGCAAGGGGAAATTCGTCATACAGAAGCAGGGTGGAAAGAGCTGCGATATCAATGGTCGCCAGTTCAAGCTGCAGATTGATAAGACCTCCACGCAAAGAGCCGGCACTTTGTAGTTCTCCGCCTGAGAGCTCCGCCCGAAGATCCCAGACCATGGACTGATCGTCCCTGTTCCAGTCAAGCGAACCCTGCAGGGAATCAATTCTGTCCGGCATGGTCATGCTCTCTATGCGAAGACCGTCTTCAGCATAATGCAGCTTGAGATTACAGGAGGTTTTCACTTGTTCCTGCCCCCCACTCTCAATCTGCAGAACGGGAATCTCGACAGTGACAACCTGCCCGGATGGTCCTGCGGGAGGGGCAATGAAAAAAAATGAATCCGCAAGGGCTACGACAGAATCAGGGCTATGGATTTCCAAGTCGAAATCATCCACCCTGATGCCCGGCAAAACATCAGGCAACATGATGATTTCGCTGTTTTCCGGATCAGACGGGGAGGTCTCGGGTTTCGCGTCTGATGTCATATCGACAACGGCGTGAACCTGCGACGCCTCAATCTGCATGGTGGAAAGAAAGGACTCAACCCCATCCACGAGTTGCGGAAGGGAATAGGAAATACGAAGATTTCGCACATCAAAGTCGGACAAGGGTTGCGAACTGTCCCGTCGTGCACCCTGAATCCTCGCAAATGTGAGATGGGTAAAAACATTGCCGCCAATATCTTCAACCAACAGGTCAAGCCCTGCCTGATTGCCGATTTTTTCCACAATCTTTTTCTCCACGTAGGGCAGCAGAAGCAGGAGCAGAAAAAAAAACGAGAGAACTGCTGCAAGGAAAAAGAGTGTTTTTTTTATAGAAAGCAGCTTCATAGGCGGCACGGAAAGATGATAGAGCAGGATTCATTGAGATCAATTTATTGTAATCCCTTTGGGGATCACCTCAAATATATACTTTAAATCACCTGAGACAACAGAGATATTTGTAAAACAAAAAAGGAATTGGGATTTCCAGGAAGGCTTTGGATGCGATGCGTTCTTGAGGGATTTGGCGATTTCCCCCCAATGGGACCTCTATCTCTTCAGGGCCCGATACGTCATCATGTCAATGGGAGCGAAGTCGTCGGAGAAAAAATGCGAAACCGACCCAACGTCACTGAACTTTTTCAAAGCGTCCCGGGCCACGATAAACAGGGTGCCGGTCGGTTTTTTTGAAACTATCAGGCTCTTGATCCTATCTGCGGAAATGTCTCGTTTAAAGGCAAATACCGCCTCATCCGAAACAATGACGGACGGGAAAATATTTTTGATGGTTCCCAGATAGTACCCGGAGAGCTGTTCGTCATGCTCAATAAACCGGGGGTAATTGACAACGAGTGCGCCATCATCAGCCAGGGAATCGGCTATGAGCCTGAAAAATTCGATCGTGGCAAGGTGGAAAGGAATGTAGGGATTCCCGGCAAAGAGATCAACGTGGATCACATCATACTTTTCCTTGTTTTTCTGCAGAAATACCCTGGCATCCTCATGATACACCCTGCGTTTGTCGTCCAGATTCAGCCCGAAATACTTCTCCCCCACCCTGGTTATCTCGCTGTCGATTTCCACCCCGTCAATTTGCGCCGGGGAAAACCGGGAGACCTGCATCATGATATTGCCGGCCCCGTTTCCCAGCACCAGGGCCTTTCGGGCATCAATGAAAATATACGGAAAGAGGTGCATATCGCTGAAAGTTCCGGTGAGAACCGTTTTCTCATTAATGGTGACGGAATGATGGCCGATGCTGTCGTTTAACCTCAGGTAACAAATCTCTCCATCCTGCTCAACTGTGATAATATTGTAAACGGATTCATCCTGATAAATGATTTTCGATTCGCTCCTTGCAGACAGGGCAAAAGGAGAGAGGAGCCCGAACACCACTGCCAGCGAGAGAAGACGCGCATTGCGTAAGCCCGTCAACCCGAGGAGAAAAAGGATAATCGCGCTGACCAGCACACTGATCTTGGTGCCGATAAAAGGAATGAGAAAAAAAGTGGTGAAAATCCCCCCCATGATCGAGCCCAGGGTGGAAAGGGAAAATATCTTGCCGGAACTGATACCGATGTCGTCTTTCGATGAAATCAGTTTTATCAGATACGGCGGGACAAAGGAAAGAAGGATCATGGGCGGAAAAAAAAGGATGACAATGGCAATCACCGAGCCCAGTATCACAGGCATGCCTGCGATGCTTTTCAAAAACACGGGATAGGTCAGGTAAACCAGAAAAATGTAACAGGCTGAAATGACTATCACCTGATAAATCAGGTTGTGCGATTTCTTCCGGTCAGCAATGTAGCCTCCCAGATAATAGCCGATGGCAAGGGCCAGGAGAATGCTGTTGATGATGGTGCCGATGACAATGCTTGAATTGCCGAAATAGGGCGCCAGCATCCGGAAGGAAAGAAGCTCGAAAACGAGAATGGCAAACCCGGTGACGAAACAGGTCGTATTATAAAGAAATCCGCTTTTTATATTCATATGTTTGTCAAGGTATCAAGAGGACATGATGCTATTTCCAGGGGAACGATGATTTCCAGCATTGTGCCTTTGCCCGGAGCCGACTCGATCCTGAAAGTCCCTTTCAGAGACTGGGCCCGCTCGGAAATGCCGACCAGGCCCCAACCGCTGCCGTTCAACTGCGGCCGGTCGGGATCAAACCCCTTGCCGTGGTCTTCCACCCGGGCAGTGACCTGATTCTCTTCATAAATAATGGTAACAAAGGCCTGATCAGTCTCGGCATAGCGGGTCACGTTGGTCAATCCTTCCTGAACAAAACGGTAGATGATGGTCTCAACAAAGGGCTCAATCTTTTTCTGGCTGCCGCTGATCGAGAGCTTGACCTTGAGTCCGGTGGCCTTCTGCCCTTCATCGGAAAGATAACGCAGTGCCGGCACCAGTCCCAGGTCGTCCAGTTGGGCGGGGCGCAGATCATGAACCATCCGGTAGAGATCGGTATGCATCTGTTTGCAGAGCACCTGCAGATTGCCGACAATGTCGGCCATCTCCGGACTTGCAGTCAGCAGGTTCTGCAAGGTGGCAAAATTAAGGGAGGCGGCGGTGAGGGTCTGGGCCGTCTCATCATGGAGTTCCCGGGCGATCCTGGCCCTTTCCTCTTCCTGGGCCCGAACCATGTGGCGCAAAAGATCAATACGCATCTTCTCTCGTTTGTTCATTTCCCGCTGAACCTGGTCCTGGGCTTCCTGGTGAGCCTTCTGGGTCGCCTCAAGACGCTGCTGCCGTTCCCGACAGACGGTGATCAGCTCGGTCAGCTCATCGTTTTTTTCTTTCAGCTCCTCTCGCTGTTGCACCAACTCTTTTTCCGCCTCAATTCTCCTGGCAATATTTTTATTTGCCCGCCGGCAACTGAGAATTACCGCACAGAACAGGATGGTGGCAATGGGGAACAAAGTCCAGTAGAGGGTACGGACCAGACTGTTGAGTTCCTCTTTTTTCCGGGTGACATCATAATAAATTTCAAAAACACCGATGGCTTTCCCCTCCCGGAGAATCGGCACATAGGTTTCAACAATATCACCGGGCACAATCAGACCTTCCGATGACTTTTCTCCTTTCTTGATCATCTGAACCGATGGCTTTCCTGAAGCAACCGTCTGCTTGAATTCGGCAAATCCGATAAATTGCCCCACTTCCTCAGGCCGGCTGGAAAAAAATATCTCCCCGTCGGGAAACATGATCCGCACCTTCAGGAGGTTGAAATCATCGGCGGTTCCGGAAATTCTCTTCAGGACAAGAGGAGTAAGAATATCACGGGTCAGACGTTGGCTTCTGTCGGGAATCAGCTTTGATTCCATATGGATAGCCACATCAATGGCCAGTTCCTTATGGGATTTTATGATAAAATCCACAAAAGAGGGCGAAAGAAAGAAGACTGTGTAAAGAGGCAGAATGAGAATCGCAATCAGAGAGAGAAAAACCAGACTACGGGAAAATGTGGAGGGAAAGACACCGCAGCCGTCTTTTCTTTCATCCTGCATCTCGAAACTCCAGGGGGGGATACCATGGGAACATTTTCAATCCACCCCGATCAGACCGGTGCGAATGGCAAATTTGACCAACTCGGTTGTGGAATGCATATTGAGCTTGTTCATGATGCGTTCGCGATGGCGGGAAACGGTTTTCGGACTGAGATCAAGTTTTTTGGCTATTTCCGGAGAAGTCAGCCCTTCCGCCACCAGCTCGAGAATCTGCAGTTCCCGTTTACTGAGAGCGTCCAGATCAGCGGACTGCATATCGCTTTCACCAATACCCCCGCCGCTTTTATTGATCCGCTGGTAATCCTCCAGCAGCCATCGTGCCAGGGCCGGCTGCAGATAGACATTCCCGGTGGCCACGGCCTTGATGGCCGCCACCAGATCCTCCGCCGCCGCCTGCTTGGTGATATAGCCCTTGGCGCCCGCGGCCAGCATTTCAAAAAAATACTGTTTGTCTTCATGAACGGTCAAGGTGAGGATTTTGCATTCCGGGTACAGACTGCGAATCCGACGTGCCGCCTCCATCCCGTCCATAACCGGCATGGAAATATCCATGACCACAACATCGGGATTCAACACCGGCACCTTTTCAATCGCCTCGGCGCCGTTGGATGCCTCGCCGATAATTTCAAGTTCCTCATCCATCCTGAGAAGAGATTTCAAGCCGGTCCTGACCACATCATGATCATCAACCAGCATTACTCTTATTTTTTCCATCAAGAAAATTCCTTTCCTTTTCCAGGTGCAAATTCCACATTCCCCTCTCATCAGCCATCAGGGGAGCGAAATTGTCCGCCAAAACTCCGGATTGACATTCCCCACACCAGCGGAAAAAAATGTCAATCCGGACAAAACCAACATATCGAACCGGAAAACTTTATTTCTTTTCTGCCAGCATCCTGACAATTTCGGCCTTATCGCGCAGACCCTTGATATATGCTTCAAACATCCCGTCAAGTTCCTGCTGGGAAAGAAAGGTTTTGATCTTTTCTTTGACTTCGTCGAATGCCAATGTTTTCTCCGGCTTCTTATCGGTAACCTTTATGATGTGATAACCGAAATTGGTGGTGACGATATCGCTCATCTGGCCCACCGGGGTTGCAAAAGCGGCTTCGGAGAAAGGCTGTACCATCTGTTCACGGACAAAGAAATCAAGATCGCCCCCTTGCGCTTTACTTGGGCAGTCGGAGTTTTCCTTGGCAAGCGCCGCGAAATCACCACCATCCTTCAATTTCTTCTGGATATCCTTGATTTTCGTCATGGCGGCAGTCTTGGCGGCTTCATCCGCTGTTTCCGGGACAGTCACGAGAATATGACTTGCCCTGACTTTTTCCGGTTCCTTCATTTTATCCATGTTGTCATCATAGAATTTCCGGATCGCGTCATCGCCCACATTGGCTTTAGCGGTGAAATCATCGCGCAATTTATTCTGCAGCCCTTCAAGCGCCATTCTGCGGGAGAGCTGTTCCTTCATGATTGCTTCGGTCAATTCATTTGTCTGCATGAATTTGGTGAACTCATCGTCGGAAGGAAACTGCTTTTTAAATCCCGCCAATTTTTCATCAACAGCAGCGGCGTCAACTTTTATTCCCTCTTTCTTGCTCGCCTGGAACAGCAGCTCAAAATCTATCAAGCGATCCAGGGCCATGGTCTGGATTTTCTCAAGTTGGGCTGTATCTCCCTCCTGCCAGCCGATGCCGCCAAACTGCTGCTTTGCCGACTCCACCGCCGCATCAAAATCCTTGCGCAAAACCGTCTGCCCATTGACTTTGGCGACAACATCTTCCTTCTTGGCGGTTTCAGCGGCCCAGGAAAAGGATGAAAGGATGAAAAAGAAAAGAACCAGTGCGATTTGTGCCACATTACAGCGACTGCGAAAAATTTTCATAAATTGTCCTCTAGTTTCTTAATGAATGAGACACCGACTGACAGGCAACCGTCAGCCCGGTATCCCGTAGCTTCTGCCTTGTGGATAACCTATCCTCTGTTTTTATTATTTGCACTCTGTTTTTTCACTGACACCTGCAATTCCCGGCAGGATATACAGGTCAACCTGACGTCTTTCACTGTTATTCAGGAATATTGGGAAGACAACTCTTTTTTACGGAGGTTCCCCCTAAAATCAGGAAGTTTTTCCGACGTTGTCCACAAACCAAAGAAACACCTGGCAGTGACCGGAGAATCACCTATTGCAAATTCAAGACCGCTTTTCGAGAATTTCTTTTTCCGTTTACCCGCCTGCTTCTCTTTCCCATCAGGGCTGTTGCATGGGGGAAATTTCCCTAAAAATTCATACTTCGAAAAATTTCACCGGGCCAGATAACCCAATTGGGGCATTTAGCCCATTACAGAAACAAAAAAATACGCTATGATCCTGGTCAAACGACAACACCCCTCGAATCCGTATGGTCTGTTTTCCTTATATGATTAGGAATTCCAAAAAAATGAAGGGTCCGAATGATTCCGGGTCCACTTGTTGCAATCACCGAGCCTCTGATTATACTGTTTGTTTCGTTCCACCGGATATTCCCACCATGATTATTTCCAATCAACAAAAGGACAACTTCAGGAGAAACAGGAGAGAACACCCATGAAGCAATTTGCCCGAAACGCATATATCGCCGCATTTTTTGTAGGTGCAGCAGCACTTCTATCTGATGCACATGCTGCCATCAAACACAAGGACCCGGCAAAACTCATCAACAAAAGCGCCCATTGCATTGAATGCCACCAGGATGACACTCCAGCCATCTTTGAAGAATGGCTGAGCAGCACCCACGCCCGGGTCGGGGTGGGCTGCATTGAATGCCATGGAGCGACCAAGAACGAAAAAGGGGCGCAACTTCACGCCGAAAAATTCTATATCAACACAGTTGTTACACCGGTTGCCTGCTCCAACTGCCACAAGGGACAGTACCTTGATTACGTATCCAGCGGACATGCCCTTTCACTCGATCTGCTGCTGGAAATGAAAGAAGACAACCCGCGTTACCCGGTTGTATCTTTATATAAGGACGACAACTTCCGTCAATGCGGAGGATGCCACGGAGTCACCGTCACCATCGACGACCAGAATGCTCCCGACCCGGCAACCTGGCCCAACAGCGGCGCAGGTCGACTCAACCCCGACACCAGCCACGGCACATGCCGGTCCTGCCACCTGGGACACAAGTTTTCCGCAGCCTCTGCCCGCCAGCCCCAGACCTGCCTGCGCTGCCACGACGGCGCGAATTATCCGGAAGGGGAAATGTATCGTTCCTCAGTCCATGGGGTCGCCTATGAAACCATGACAGACAAAGCAAATCTCGACCGACCCGGCTTTTTCTTCGAAGGAAAACATATGGGTTCCCCCACCTGCGCCTTCTGCCACCTGAACGGCTCCGGCCAGGGGCAGATGACACGCCACAACCCAGCCTGGCGACTGCCGAGAGATCTCACCTCACCAGAGGCCCCCCAGGCAAACCGGGCCGAAAATCTGCGCACAAACATGAAAGCCGTGTGCAACCAATGCCACTCCCCGACAATGATAGATCGTTTTTTCACCAACGCCGACAATCAATTGGCAAAATACCAGAAAGAAATCATTGAACCGCAACTGGCCGAGTACGAGAAGAAACTTGGTTCCACAAAGAAAAAAGAAAAACGTGAACAGCTGCTCGAAGATTACTCCCGTTTTCTTGCTGAAGGAAAACGCTACAGAATGAATCTTTACATGGGTCAGCACGGTCGCACCCAGCGATAGACACACCTCAATTATTGCCGGAATACCCTCAAGGGGAAAGGAAATTATTCCTTTCCCCTTTTTCTTTTTTAAAGCTGGTTCATACCAACCTTCCTGCGTTACCACCGGTCACCCACCCCAACCTTATAGTCCACCCTTTTCAACCAAAAAAACATAATTGTCTGATTTTAATACAGAAACAACAAAACCACCCAGCGCGAAAAAAAACAGCCGCAGGGGAGTAATTTTCGCCGCAAGCCGGCAGGTGGGTGCTTAAACCCAATGTCCTGCGTTTAAACACCCACCCACCCTGCCAAACATGACAAAAAACCAATAAAACCCGCATACCACCCCGTGACATCAAAAACATTTCAACAAACAACATATTAATATAACTTAACTTATTCGAAAAAATTGTTTTTTTATACAAAACAAACACCCCCCCACCACCTTCGGCACAAGTAATGCTTATACGATTGGGCAAAGTTCCCCAACTTTTAACGCGTGTTACAGGTAGTGAATTTTGCCGAATGGTTCACATTGAGATTGACGGCTCCCCCAAGCCGGTTGAACGATTCGGCAAAACAAGAAACAATGAAAAAGTTAACCAAAAGTTAACAATAAGGAGTGAAAAATGAAAAAAAGGTATCAAAGTGGATTGCTGGTCACCTCACTGACCGCGGCAGCCCTGTTGGTTGCCAGCTCCCATGCTCAGGCCTACAGCCATAACGGCGTTACTTTGCGCGACGCCTCAGGCGCTGCCATCGCCGCCCCTGGTGGTGTAGTGCCTGCAGTAGCGCCGGCATACAGCGCGGAAAGAACATGTGGCGCCGCCGGCTGCCACGATTACAAAGCCATCGAACGACATTCCTTCCATGCCCAGCTCGGCGCAAACCAGCACATGGGCTGGAATCCTTACAAAAACGGCACATGGAACTCCGAGGCTGCCAACGGTAAACCGTGGGTGCAGTCACCGGGCCATACAGGAAAGTGGTGACCGCCTTCCTCTCGTCAGTTGGCGAGACTTTTCCCGAACACTGGTGTAACCCCTGCTTCTCCCGGCTATTATGAAGATGTAAACAACAACAGCGCCTATGATGCCGGCACCGAGCCTCTGGTCAACGACAAAGGAAACCGGATGGATCTTGCCACCGGACTTGTCGATACCTACGTCAAGGCCACCGCAACAATCAGAGCCCAGAACGTTAACCCGGTTAATTTTGCCGCGCCTTTTGATTACGGCGACACGGCAAACTTCAAGAAAAGCGTTGACCTCTCCGTGGCCGGCATGATGCGCGATTGCGCCGAGTGCCATGTCGGCGGCGGCGGCCTGCAGTATCTGCCCAAGGCAGGATCCACCGATCTTTCCGCCGGCACCTGCGAGGACGCCCAAGTTGTCTATGGCGGCGTAACCTACCCGTCCGCTACCCGAGAAGCTGGAACCCCTGTCGCCTGTAGCTCCGCAACCGGCGCCTTGACCGAAGCCCAGCAATATGATCCGGCATTCTCCCAGTGCAACATGTACAACAGCAGCCGCGGCATGAGAAACTTCATCTGCGTACCCAATCCAGCCAATCAGAGAACCGAACTGCGCACCGCGACCCTCACCGGCATAAACGCCTTCAACTACTTCATCGACCAGTATGATGAAAACAATGACGGCGTCACCGGCGAGGTTCTGCCCCAGGACTACAGCCAGACCGGCGTTCTTGAGATGGATTGCCTCATGTGCCACATGGAAGGCTACTCATGGGAAGCCAGGACAGAAGCCCTGCGCAAGGGTGAATTCGACGCCTCCCGCGTCACCGGCGCCGGCATAGGCGCCGCTGTCACAGGGACCACCGTTGCCTATGACAACACCGTAGTCGGCATCAGCACATCCAATACCCTGACCCTGGGTGCCGCAGGCCTGAATGTTCATCCTGAAGTCTCTGAAAACTGCGCGTCCTGCCATATGGACATGCATCAGGTTGACTGGAAAAAACGCGGCGACTACTGGGGCGTTCCCTATGAGGCCGACGTTCACGGGTCACTTGGCTGCATGGGTTGCCATGAGCGCAAAGACCAAACATATTATACCGGCGCATGGCGCACCTATAATGATCTCACAAAAATGACAGGTATCGGCAGCAGCAGCCTCCTCGGCCACGATCCGGCCAAAGGCAATGCCCCGTACAGTTCACTGTGGAACAACACCGACAGCACCATGAAAAACTGCCAGGACTGCCATACGGCAACACCTATGGCCGGTCTTGAAAACTTTGGTGCGGCTGACCCGACTTCGAAGCACGAGGCCTTGGGTCTGACCGCTCTGGTTCTCCAATCCGGCACGGCTGGCCTCATGGACAAGAGCCATATCGATATCATCGAGTGCTCCGGCTGCCATGTCCGCAAGCTGGGTCACGGTCCGGCTGACGACGGCTCTGGAAACACCCATGGCTCACTCTATGAATGGGGCACCGGCGGCGCCATGGTTGACGGCACCGGCGCTGACGAGGAAGGACGTCTCACAGACCATGAAAATCTCTATGTGGAACGCACCATGGAGAACAACCTGGCCCTGGCCTGGCAAGGCGGCAAACTGATCAAGACCAACGCCCTGACCACCATGTTCTGGCGCGACAAGGATGATACGGTTGTCGACATCAACGCCGACGGCCAGATCGGCGGCATGGACGCCATCAACCCGTCTCATATCCGTGACGCCAATAAAGAGGCAGGGCTTCACTCCCTCACTGCGGACGGCGTTGTTGATGCAGCGGAAATCAATGTCCAGCGGGCCGCTTTGGCCTCTTACCTGAACAACACCCCAGAGATCTCTATCCCTGCCAATGGTGCGCCTACCGGTCCGTTGAAGCTCTCCTTCATGGGCGTCATGTTCAAGGTCAACCACAACGTCAACCCGGCCAAGTACGCCTATGGCAAGACCGGTTGTACCGACTGTCATGGCAAGGATAAAGGTTTTTACAATGGCAAATACGTACTGAAGGGGCGTGACTTGACCTTCACTTATGCGGCAACCGACACAACACCCTTAACCAGAGTTAACAACGAAAATCAGATTACCGATTTCCATCCTTCTCTGTATGCTAAACCATCACAGGGCAACGCCCGCACCATCGCAGTTGACATCAGAAACGGCGGTGCTGGCGGCGCATATACCCAGCTGCGTGACATTGATCGGTCAGAGGCTCTCTGGGAGACCACACTGAGAAGTCCGGTCACCACGACAACCGACGGTACGGTTAAAGCGACCCGCAATGACATGGTGGCATACCTGGATAACATCACAGGTACCCCGTCTGTTCATTCGCGGCATGCAGCAGCCGGACACGGCAAGTGCCAGAACTGCCATGATGACGGCGCAGGAAATATCGATTTCGGTTCTGTTTCCGATGTCGGCGGTCCTCTTGACAAAAACGGTGCTGTGGCAACATTCATCTATACCCCGGATCCCCTTGGCAACCCGGGCACATGTTCAGCCAACAGCTGTCACGGCAGCTGGGGCTTCTCCACGAGTAACCCATGGGTAAAACCTTCTTTTACCCCTTTCTTCAGCACACTTTCCAGCATGAACAACAATCTGGAAGTTTCACTGAACGCCACGAGGACCAAGTGCCCGAATGGCTGCAACTTCACCATCGACCCGGATGCAAGTGATGCCACTCCCGGCATAGCTGATGCCGATGGCGTACTGGTTCACACCTACCCGGCGGCAGGCGACTATACAGCAAACGTCATCGCCTGCGACCAGGTAACAAACGAGTGCCGCCAGGCAGAGGCGACGGCAACTGCCAAGATTGTTAAACCCGTTGTTCCTGGAGTAACAGCCTTCACCGTTACCCCTATCGGCAGCAGGACGGCAACCGTCGTAGCAAGCGGGGTTTTCCCAACAAGTTCCATCTCGCGCGCCTACATCTACTGGGGCGACAGGAAGACAACCACGGTTGTCGACGGGGCTGATCTGGACACCGGCTTCAACCATGTCTACAGTCGCACAGGCACGTACGACATCGTTGTCAGGGTTTATGACACTCTTCGCACCCAGACCGATATTACCTATACGGTAACAATCAACTAATCAATCCGGAGCATTTTCCGGATACAACCAAGATCAGGCGGGGAAACCCGCCTGATCTTTTTTTTGCTCGTCAAAACAACTATCTCGTCTTTATCACCCTTCCCCAGCGCCATCCTCGATATTGCAAATCCCCCTTTAACAACTGCTTATTCCACCCGCCCCTCCATTAATCTTTTCTCCCAAAAGCATGGGCGGGATCTTTTCCCGAAACTTCCCCCCCTTGATCCTTTATTACTCCACCACCTCGCAAAAAATCCCGCTGCAAGATACGCCAAATCACCCAATTGGGCAATTTGCCCCACGGACCACATAAAATTGCCGCATAAAAAGGTATCAAAACAATATGCTATTGGGCAACATCCTCATGCTTGTGAAAAAAAACTAAAAATCAATAAATTCCCAGAAATACGGGAAATTTAGAAAAATACCTACTACAAAAATACACATAAATACCAATTATCCGCCACCCGGAACACAATTTGCTACTACCTGACTTTAAAATATCCCCATATTTTTATTGCGTGTTACAAGGATTAATTTTTTGTCAGGCTTTTTCTATCCGAGATTTACGGCTCCCCCAAGCCGTTTGAAAAATCCTGGCAAAAAAAAGACAACGGTAAACAACCAAGGAGTGAAAAATGAAAAAAAGGTATCAAAGTAGATTGCTGGTCACATCGCTGACTACAGCAGCATTGCTTTTTGCCGTATCCCAGGCGCAAGCCTATAGCCATAACGGCGTTGCCTTACGAGACGCCGACGGCGCTCTCATCATGTCAACGGATAATGGCGACGGCACAAGAAGCATCCCCGCAGCAGCACCGGCATACAGCTCCAAAGCGACTTGCGGTGCCGGCGGATGCCACGCTTACGACGCCATTGAGCGCCATTCCTACCATGCCCAACTCGGCGCCAACCAGTACATGGGCTGGAACGCATGGGCCCAGGGCAACTGGAACTCCATTGCCACCAAGGGGAAACCATGGGTGCAGTCCCCCGGCCATGTCGGCAAATGGTGACCCCCGTCGGCTCGACAGTTGTCGAGACTTTTCGGAAACGGCACAGCCGTAAACAACAATGCGGACTCTGCGCCGGCAAAAGGATATTTTGAAGACAATGATGCCGACGGTATCTATACCGCCGGTATCGACACATTGGTAGATGAGTACAACAGCCGACTGGACGCCAACGGCGTTTCCACCCATGTCAAGGCCAACACCGCCAATGTCAAGCCGCGCATCAAGGCGGCAGTTGATTTCACAAGCATTATTGATTTCGGCACCACCGCGGCACTCGAGACAAAAAACGACTTAACCCTCGCCGGCCAGATGCGCGACTGCGCTGAATGCCACGTGGGTGGCGGCGCCATGCAATATGTTCCCAAATCAGGGGCCACCGATCTGTCTGCCGGCACCTGTGAAGACGCCACTGTTGTTTACGGCGGCGTAACCTACCAGTCTGCCACTGCGGAAACAGGCACCCCGGTTGCCTGTTCTGCGGCAACCGGACCGACAACCGAAGCCGAGCAGTATGATCCCGATTTCGCGCAGTGCGGCATGTATAACAGCAGCCGCGGCATGCGAAACTTCATCTGCGTTCCCAATCCGGCCAATCAGCGTCAAGATCTCCGAACCGCCTCCTTTACCGGCGTTAACGCATTCAACTACTTCATCGACCAGTTTGACGAAGACGAGGATGGTGTTTTAGGTGAGGCTCTGCCCCAGGATTATTCACAAACAGGTGTTCTCGAAATGGACTGCCTCATGTGCCATCTTGACGGCTATGCCTATGAAGAGAGAAACGAGGCCATCCGTAAGGGTAAATTCGATGCCTCCCGCGCTGTCGGCGCCGAAATCGGTACAGTTATCACCGGCACAACCGTTGCCTATGATCCAGCCGTGGTCGGCATCAGCACCTCAGGTTCATCGCTCAACGCTTTGACACTGGGCGAATCAGGACTCCATGTCCACGGCATGCCGAGCGCAAACTGCGCCAACTGCCATACCGACATGCATTCGGTTGACTGGAAAAAACGCGGCGACTCCTGGGGCGTCCCCTACACGGCAGACGTTCACGGTTCTCTCGAATGCGTCAGTTGCCACAGCAGGAAAGACGAAACATACTACGCCGGCGCATGGCGTACTTACAACGATCTTACCAAACTGACCGGCCAGGGCGGCAGCTCACTGCTCGGCCACGATCCTGCCAAAGGCTCTGCACCATACAGCTCTCTATGGAACAACACCGACAATTCAATGAAGAACTGTGAGGACTGCCATTTCGGTTTGGTTGCCGACAATGCCGGCGCGGCGAATCCGACTGCCAAGCATGAGGCGCTCGGCTTAACTTCCATGGTTCTGCAGACCGGCACTGACGGCACAAAGGACGCCAGCCACATCGACGTCCTTGACTGCTCCACCTGCCATGTCCGCAAACTGGGCCATGGCCCCACCGCAGCTGAAGGCGGCGTCACCCACGGCTCCCTGTACGAATGGGGCACCGGTGGCGCAATGGTCGACTCAACGGGACCTGACGCGGAAGGACGCGTCACCGACCATGAAAACCTCTATGTCGAGCGCACCATGGAAAACAACCTGGCGCTGGCATGGCAGGGCGGCAAGCTGATCAAGACCAACGCCCTGGTCACCATGTTCTGGCGAGACAAGGATGAGGACTTCACCAATGCCGGCGCAGCCGGTTTTGTCGACATCAACGCCGACGGTCAGACCGGCGGTATGGATGCCGTCAATCCCTCCCATGTGCGTGATGCCATGGCGGCGGCAGCTCTTCCCGCACTCACCGTTGACGGCGCCATCACCGCAGCTGAAGTCCAGGCACAACGTGCCGCACTGACGGCATACCTACCCTCCGTCGGTATCAACCTTGATCCCGACGGTGACTCGACAAGCAATGCCAAGCTGAAACTGTCCTTCATGGGCGTCATGTTCAAGGTCAATCACAACGTCAGCCCTGCCCAGTATGCCTATGGAAAGGGAGGTTGCACAGACTGTCATGCTTCTGGAGCAGGTTTCTACAACGGAACCTACCAGATGAAACCGCGTGATCTGAATATCACCTATGCGGCAACCGATGCCGTGCCGTTCACAAAAGTCAACATGAACGACTACAATACCGACGGTGTTTTTGGCAACGTACCCGCGGACTTCCAGATGACTGACTTCCATCCGACCCTTTTTGCCAAGGCATCCCAAGGTAACGCCCGCTCCATCGCTCTTTCCATCAGAAACGGCGCCGGCGGCACCACCCTGCGTGATATTGACCGGGCAGAGGCCCTGTGGGAGACAACCCTGAATGCCCCGATCACCACAACCACAGACGACACGGTTAAAGCAACCAGAGGTGAGATGGTGGCATACCTGGACAACATCACCGGCACCCCGTCTGTTCATTCACGGCATGCCGCAGCCGGAGCAGGCAAGTGCACCAACTGCCATGACGACGGAGCAGGCGCAATCGATTTCGGTTCTGTTTCCGATGTCGGACAGCCCCTTGACAGAAACGGCGCCGTGGCAACATTCACCTATACCCCGGATCCCCTTGGCAACCCGGGCACATGTTCAACCAACAGCTGTCACGGCAGCTGGGGATTCTCCATGAGCAATCCGTGGGTAAAACCTTCTTTTACCCCTTTCTTCAGCACACTTTCCAGCATGAACAACAATCTGGAAGTTTCACTGAACGCCACGAGGACCAAATGCCCGAACGGCTGCGATTTCACCATCGACCCGGACGTGAGTGACGGCATTCCAGGAGTAGCTGATGCCGATGGCGTATTGGTTCATACCTACTCGGGAGCAGGCGACTACACTGCAAGTGTCATCGCCTGTGATCAGGTAACCAATGAATGTCGTCAGGCAGAGGCCACGGCAACCGCCAAGATCGTTACAGCTATAGATCCGGCAGCAGGTGACTTCACCGTTGCCGACACTGGCATCAGGGAGGCTACGGTTACGGCAGTCGGGACTTTCCCAACGACTTCCATCGCCCGCGCTTACATCTACTGGGGTGACAGGAAGACCACCACGGTAACCACCCCTGCAACTCTTGACGCTGGCATTATTCACAGCTACAGACGTGCAGGAACATACGATATCATGGTCAGGGTTTACGACACTCTTCGCAACCAGACCGATATTACCTATACGGTAGTAATCGACTAATTAATCCGGATCATAGTCTGGATATAACCAGGAGCAGACGGGGCAACCCGCCTGCTCTTTTGCATTATGATACAACCCGCTTCACCCCTCTCTTCTTGTTTGACTTTATCCCTTCCTTCGAGTAGTTCTTAAGCTGTAAAATACACAGCGACGGAGTTTCCCACCCGTCCGACTCCCCACGTTTCAACAAAGGAATGAACATGAAAAAACTCTCTCTTTCCCTGGCTTGCGGACTGTTTTTCCACTTTTGCTTCACCGCGCCGGTCTCCGCATTTCCAAGTGGATCAGGAATCCCCAGCTGCCATGATGATATTGCCGCAAACATGACAACAGCAGGGACTGGCCCCGAATGCACCCCGACCATCATGAGTCAGGATAAAGCCCTTGAATTCCTCAAGAATTTTACAGCCAGAAAAATCAACAAGAAATGGTATATGTTTATCAGCGAGGAAGAAAAAAGCGGAAAACTTGACGCAGCCACCCGATGGCAGACCATCAGCCTCATGACATCAGCAACACAAAGTATGTTCAATGACAATACAGACTGTTTTATTGTACGGGCGCCCGCCACTGACGAAGAAATAAAGGCCCTGAAGGACGGTGTGTACCCCCAGTCGCTGATCGCCGCCGAAGCCCGTTATGTAGAAGGATCAAAAGACAAAAACGAGGGAGAATGGCCGGAGTATCACCATCACCTTCTTTATAAAATCACGGTCTATTGAAAAAAACCGGTCTCCCGATCGCATCATCGCACAAAGGACAAAAAAAGGCCTGGATCCAAATGGATCCAGGCCTTTTTTTACATATATATGGTGCCGAAGGCGAGACTCGAACTCGCACGACCGTTGGCCGCTACCCCCTCAAGATAGTGTGTCTACCAATTCCACCACTTCGGCAAAAATATATTCTTACTTGTTTTCCTTCTTCTCCGTTGCGCCACTGACTGGAGCTCCAGCTCCAGGAGTTGCAACTTCCTGCTTTCCTTCGGTTGCAGGCGGAGGCGCAACTTCGTGACTTGAACCTTCACCAGCCGGAACTTCCTGAGGCGAAACCAAATCACCCGCTTGCGGCTGCGCCGTTTCTGTCTGCGCAGGTTCAGCAGGAATTAAGGGCATATCCGGCTGAGGAAGGGCTTCAGGTGCTCTTTCTATAGCATTTTCCTGCGTTTTTTGCACACTAAAATCTTTCATTACTGAACTCGTGCTTTTATGCGCGGAAAAATAGGCCAACCCAATGGACGTCACCATAAAGGTAACGGCGGCAAGAGTCGTCACTTTATTCAGCAGCGGCAGCGGTCCTTCAGATCCGAAAACGGTCTGGCTTGAACCACCGAATGTCGCTCCCATGTTCGCGCCTTTGCCCTGCTGAAGCAGAACGATCACGACCAGAAAAAAGCAGACGGCAATATGTATAACTGTCAAAAGAGTTGTCATTATATTTTACGAATTCAGCCTCGCCACATTATGTCGGCAAAATTTCAGCAGACTGCGGCTCACACCGATTTATTAAAATTGATTATCCGGAGAAATGATTCCACCTTCAGGGCAGCGCCCCCGACCAGAGCTCCATCAACATCACCCTGGGCCATGAGAGCATCAACATTCTCAGAATTAACCGAGCCACCATACAATATTCTGATTTGGTCGGCAACCTTTTTCTCATATATCCGGGAGAGAAGATTCCGGATAAAAACATGCGCTTCCTGAGCCTGTTCGACGGAGGCGGTTTTGCCGGTACCGATTGCCCAGACAGGTTCATAGGCAACTACCGCTTCCGTTCCCGCAGACAGGACAATGTCGGCGAGTCCTTCCCTGATCTGCCTTTCCAGAACGGAAAACATCCGACCGCCCTCCCTTTCCTCCAGCGTTTCTCCAATACAGAGAACAGGAACAAGCCCGTATTTCAACGCCCCGCCCAGACGTTTATTGATCATGGCGTCGCTCTCAGCGAAAATATGCCGCCGCTCCGAGTGGCCGATGATGACGAGGCGGCAGCCCACATCCCTCAGCATGACTGGCGAAATTTCCCCGGTAAAGGCGCCCTTTTCCGCCCAGCAGACATTCTGGGCTCCAAGCAGAACAGGTGAACCGGCGACAATCCTCCCCACCGCGGCCAAGGCCGTAAAAGGAGGAGCAAGCATGATATCGCGGTCATCAAACGGAGAACTCTGCACAATCGCCCTGGCAAGACTTTCAGCCTCGGCCACAGTCGTATGCATCTTCCAGTTTCCAGCAAGTAACGGTTTCCGCTCCATGGTCTCTCCTTTATTTTTTTGCATCAAGGGCAGCCACACCCGGCAGCACCTTTCCTTCCATCAGCATCAGGAAAGCCCCGCCGCCGGTGGACATGTAGGAGACATCATCCGCCCAGCCGGCCTTATGCACTGCGGCGTTTGTGTCGCCGCCACCGACTATGCTCAATGCGTGGGAAGTGGCCACTTTCTGCACCAGAGCCATGGTGCCCCGGGCATAGGCATCCATCTCGAATGCCCCCATGGGTCCGTTCCACAAAATGGTTCTGGCATCCTCAAGAGCCTCACAGAAAAGGGTGGTTGTGGCCGGACCGATATCAAGCGCCATCCAATCCTTCGGCATGTCCTGAATGGGCACAACCTTGGTTACACTGGCTTGCGAAAATTCGGCAGCCGCAACAAAATCAACCGGCAGATAGAATTTTACTCCCTTAGCGGCGGCATCCGCCAGCAGCTTTCGCGCCGTTTCCAGCAGATCATCCTCCACCAGTGACTTACCCACCTCATGGCCCTGACTCTTCAGGAAGGTATTCGCCATTGCTCCACCGATGATCATGATATCGACTTTATCCATCAGATTGACGAGCGCGGTCAGTTTCCCGGATACCTTGGCCCCGCCGATGATGGCAGCCAGCGGACGGGCAGGGTCGCTGACGGAACGGTGAAAGAAATCCATTTCTTTCTGCAGCAGAAAACCGGCTCCACACTGATCGCAATAATGGGTAACCCCCACCACCGACGCATCTTCCCGGTGGGCGACGGCAAAGGCGTCACTGATATAAACCTCGGCCAGGGCAGCAAGCTTCTGGGAAAACCCAGGATCATTCTTCTGTTCTTCACCATGAAAACGGAGATTTTCCAGCATCACCACTTCACCCGGCTGCATTGCCATCACCATGGCCTCGACATCATCCCCCACACAATCCGGAGCAAGCTTCACATCACGCCCCAGAAGCGCAGCCAGCCGTTCTGCAGCAGGAGCAAGGGAAAATTCCGGCTTCCGCTGCCCTTTCGGACGTCCAAGATGCGAACAGACAATGACTTTCGCGTTTTCCGCCAAAGCATGATTAATGGTGGGCAGTGCACCGCGAATACGGGTATCGTCGGTAATTTTGCCACTGCCATCCAAAGGGACGTTGAAATCAACCCGAATCAGAACTCTCTTGCCATGAATATCAATTTCTCGGATATTTTTCACAATCAGCACCTCGGGTTAGGGGTTTATGCAAAGGAATCATTTCTCACAGATTTCGAGATAATATAAAGAGGATAGCTTGTCAACTTTCGTTGATTTTCTCCAGGACGGACCAGAAACAGCCGCCAAGGCACACGTCAAATATTTTCACAGTGCTCCCCCTGTAGTCAATTTAAAAATCAACGCATCTTCAATGGGCGAAGAATAATAATCCCTGCGCACACCGACCTGACAGAAAAAATACTTTCTGTACAGAAAAAGAGCCTGAAAATTTGATTTTCTCACTTCAAGAAAACATTCCCGCACGCCTGAAGATTTCATTTGCTCCAGGCCCGCCTCCATAAGCAATGAGGCAATCCCCTGCTGCCGAAATTTCCTCTCCACAGCAATTTTAATGATCTCCGCCTCATCAGCCATGATCCGGCAACAGAAATACCCGACAATTTCCTGAGAATCCGCAGTGCAGGCAACCAGCTGCCGTCCCGAAGGCTGTTCAAGCTCCTCCTCAAATTGCCGGGTGGTCCAGATCGGCTGCTCGTATTCAATCCGGCTCACAGATTCAACATCAGCCCTGACCATGGGCCGGACAATGTACCAGATACCTACACCATCTGTTCGGCGATGGAGACAGTTCGGTCAGCCAGCATATTGGTGTAACTACCCAGCTCATTGTCATACCAGCCATAAATGACCGCCTGGGTAACGGGCACATTGATCACCGGGTCCGAAGCCGCGCAGCCCTTGATCTTATCAAGATTGACGCGGATGTTCGCCGTACGGGTATGGGTCTCGGTTCCCTCGATGGTGGCTGCGGCAAAGGGGGTGCCGATGATATCGCTTGAGACGTTCTGCTCTTCCGAGTAGACAAGGTAGGGCGAGGTCGCGGCAAACTCTCGGTAAATGCCGTTGATCCTGTCTCGCTTGATCGGGTTTTCCAGATCATCCTGAAGGTTCACCACCAGAACAATCAGAGATCCGGTTGAGGTGGGTATGCGAACCGACTCGGCAATAAAACCGATGTCCTTCATTTCAGGAATGACGAGCGCCAGTGCTTTTGCCGCGCCGGTGGTGGTCAGGATGATGTTGTTCATGATGCTTCGGTTCTTGCGGAGGTCGCTCGCCCCTGTTTTCGGCAGACTGTCCAGCACCTTCTGACTGCTGGTGGCGGCATGCACCGTAACCATGGAGGCGCTCAGAAAATTTGCCGCACCGATCTGGTCAATCAGCGGCTTTATCATATAGGAAAGACAAGTGGTGGTACAGGAAGCGGCGGAAATCAGGTTATGGGTGCCGGGAATGTAATCGTCATCATTGATCCCCATGACGGTTGTCACGGCGTCATCCGGCATGTTCAAACCCTTTTCCTTTATCTTGAAAGGAGCGGAAAGAATCGCCTTCTCGGCGCCGGCGGCAAGATGGCCCCGGAACGCGCCTTTCGGGGAATCCGCATCTGCGGTGGGATCGTTAAAGACTCCGGTGGTATCCACCACCAGCCGCACCCCGTTTTCCTTCCACTGGATATCCTTCGGATTCCTTGATTCCCGCAGAATTCTGACCGGCACCCCGTTGATGGTCATGGTGCCCTCGACCTCATTCAGATTCTCCACCATGCGGCCGCCTTTGTATCCGTGCAGATAATTGCCGAGCCGCCCATATGAACTGTCCCGCTCAATGGAAGCGGCAAGATCTTCAAGTCCCCGGCCGATCTGGCGTCCGGTGTTGACCACGATCTCTGAAAAATATTTTCTGCCGACATGGTGCCACAATGTAAGTTTACCGATCCGGCCAAGAGCATTAATGCCTAACTTCATTTTCCTTTCTTCTCCTTTATGGATTGTTATACAAACTTCTCAGCGCTTCTCGCGCACAAGCCTTTCATCCGCACCACCACCTGCTCCATTTCCGCATGAAGATGCGGCTCAAGTAAAACAAAGGGACGCGGTCAACGCAAGTAAAACTATGGGGTGAAATAATAATTTAATCGATGAAGCCGGTAAATATACCTAAAGCATTGACAAATAGCGCTCCCCGGTATCGGGCAGAATTGTCACGACAAGCTTGCCTGAATTTTCCGGCCGCTTCGCCACGTTTATGGCCGCGGCGACGGCGGCGCCTGAAGAAATACCGGCAAGTATCCCCTCTTCGCGGGCAAGTCGGCGCGCCATCTCAAGCGCCTGCTCCGATTCCACCGTGATGACTTCATCGATCAACTCCCGTCGCAGAACCTCTGGAACAAAACCGGCGCCTATTCCCTGGATCTTGTGAGGCCCCCCATTGCCGCCGGAGAGCACCGGTGATTCTGCCGGCTCCACCGCAAAAATCTTCAGTCCCGGCTTGCGCTCCCGGATCACTTGGCCGACGCCGGTTATCGTGCCGCCGGTGCCCACACCGACCACCAGAATATCAATCCTGCCCTCTGTGTCCTTCCATATTTCTTCAGCCGTGGTCATACGGTGTGCTTCCGGATTCGCCGGATTTTCAAACTGCTGGGGCATGAATGCGTTTCTGGTTTCAGCTGCGAGCGCCGCCGCCCTGGCAATGGCGCCCTTCATGCCTTCGGCGCCCGGCGTCAAAACAATCTCCGCACCGAGCAAGGCGAGCAGTTTACGCCGTTCCATGCTCATGGTCTCGGGCATGGTGAGGATCAGACGATACCCTCTGGCAGCGGCTGTCATGGCAAGCCCAATGCCGGTGTTGCCGGAAGTCGGCTCAATGATGACGGAAGTGGGGCCAAGTTTTCCAGCCTCTTCCGCCCGGCGGATCATGTTGACACTTATCCTGTCCTTGACACTGCCGCAGGGATTGAAGGATTCCAGCTTCACCACAACCTCGGCCAGGCACCCGGCGGTTATCCGGTTAAGGGCAACAAGCGGCGTGGAGCCGACTGTTTCAGTAATATCACGATAAATTTTCATGGACGACCTCCCTGGCTGTTCTGTCAATCATTTTTATTTCCGGCAGAGAACCTTCCAGGGAGTGATCTATCTCACCAAATCGTCGGGCGGTGACCATGACCCTGTTCTCAAATGAACCTGCTGCCCTATTATAGGACTGAACGGTGCGATCAATATTTTTCCGCAACTCTTCAAAATGGCCGGACATGGTCTGCAGTCGCTGGAAAAGGGTACGCCCCAGCTCGCCGATCCTTGCCGCGTGCTCGGCAATCTGTTCCTGCCTCCAGCCATAGGCGACCGTTCGCAACAGGGCAATAAGCGTTGTGGGGGTTGCCAGTATCACCCGCTGCAACACGCCGAATTCTATGAGTTCAGGGTCATGGGTCAGCGCAGCGCTGAAAAAATTCTCCCCCGGCATGAACATAACGACAAACTCAGGTGACTCAGCAAACTGACGCCAGTAACTCTTGCCGCCGAGCTGGACGAGATGGGTACGAACCTGGCGGGCATGCACCTTCAACTTTTCCAGCCGCTCTCCCTCATCCTCCAGTTCATGCGCCTCAAGGTAGGCCTGCAGCGAGGCCTTGGAGTCCACCACAATGGTTTTCCCGCTTGGCAATTTAATAACCATGTCCGGGCGCTGCAATCCTTCGGCCGTTTCAACGGCAGGCTGTTCAACAAAATCGCAATACTCGACCATGCCGGCCATTTCCACCACTCGGCGCAACTGCATTTCCCCCCACCTGCCCTTGGCAACCGGAGTCCGCAAAGCCCGGACAAGGTTTGCTGTTTCGCCCTGAAGGCGGAGCTGGCCGGCCGCCATCTGCTTCACCTGTTCAGCAAGGGTGGCATAAGCGGCTGCTCTTTCACTTTCCAGGTGTCGGACATGGAAATCAACTTTTTCAAGCGACTCCCGCAGCGGCTTGATCAACTCATGAATTGCCGCTTTTTTTTCACCCATCTCCTGCCTGGCCTGCTCATTATAAAAAGAAAGGGTCGACCGGGCCATTTTCAGAAAAGATTCACTGTTGCTTTTATGGATATCGGCAGATACCGACTTGAATGAATCAGCAAGCTCCTCTCTTGCCTGGCGCAGAAAATCCGCCTGGCGCTCGGCATATTTTTTCCCTGCCGCAAGCTCACTTGTAGCCGCGGCCAGATCTTTATTTTCCTCAGACAGAATGGCGAACTTTTTCTCAAGGTCAATAATTTTTTCCCCCCGAGCCTGCAACCGTTCCTGAAGAACAGCCTGCTCGGTCAAGAGCTCACGGTTTTGCCGACGCAAGCGGAAAATAACACCACCTCGCAGAAGGGAAACCAGAAGTCCGCCCAAAAGCGCCCCAACCAGTGCCGGAACGATAATATTTGCAGAGAAAGAGAACATGCCGCCCAAATTAATAAAACTTAGCCTTCAATATCAAAGACATCTTGACATTTCAATAATTATTACTAGAATAAACACGTCCATTAAACTTGTGAAGAGACAATTGACATCTTAAAGTATACACGTTTTCATTTCCATCCGATTGTAAATTCAATAAATTTATATAATTTCACTGATTAAGGAGAAAACAATGCTGAAAGACGGCGAAAAAGGGGTCGTATTACAAAAAGACAAGGAAAGTTACGCGATTGTTCCCCATTTCCCATTGGGGCTGGTCAGCTCGGACGACTTACGTAGAGTTGCCGATGTGGCGGACAAATATAAACTGCCTGCCATGAAAATCACCAGCGCGGCACGCATTGCCATGGTCGGTTTCAAGGAAGAAGATATTGATGCGGCCTGGCATGACCTGGGCATCGATCCCGGTCATGCCATCGGCCTCTGCGTCCGCAGTGTCAAAGCCTGCCCGGGCAACACTCTCTGTCGACTGGGCAAACAAGATGCCCTGAGTCTCGGCAAGGAACTTGACAGGCGTTATCATGGCTATCAACTGCCCAACAAGTGCAAAATGGGTGTTTCGGGATGTGTCAACAACTGCGCGGAAACACCGGTGAAGGATATCGGCTTTGTCGGCAAACCCAAAGGCTGGACCGTCATGGTCGGCGGCAACGCAGCATCGCGCCCGCAGCTTGCGGTTGAACTGGTGGAGGGCTTGACTGATGAACAGGCGCTGTACGTCTGTGACGGAATCATCAAACTTTTTGAAAAAGAGGGGAAAAAAGGGGAACGGATCGGCCGATTCATCGACCGCATCGGCTTTGACGCCTTTAAAGAAGCTGTTTTATAAATGATGAATTCACGCAAAAGAAATGCTTAACGCCAAACAGGTATTGACAATTGGGAAACTGCTGTTATTATAATCCGATTAAACTGAGAAGCTTTCGGGCCTATAGCTCAGTTGGCTAGAGCCACCGGCTCATAACCGGTCGGTCCCTGGTTCGAGTCCAGGTAGGCCCACCAAACAACTCGAAACGAAGGATAAGCAGCGCACATTGTTTCTCCGCCTGTATGTTTCATATTTTATATTTTGCAAAAATTCCGGCATGATAGCAATCCGCCGGATACGTCGAAAAGGTGCAGCCTCTCCAGGCTGCACCTTTTTTAATGAGGAGTCGGAAACAGCCGACGACGATACTTCCGCAACATGGCATCACCACCGAAACTAAAAGACATTCTCGACTTTTTAGGGCGCATGGCGCCTTGGGATCTGGCAGAATCATGGGACAATGTGGGACTCATGGTCGGCAATCCGGAACAGGAGGCAAGAGGAGTTCTTGTCGCACTGGATCCAACCATGCCGGTCATGAACGAAGCTCTTGACCAGAAAGCAAACATCATCATCACCCATCACCCCCTCATCTTTCACCCGATCAAGTCAATCAACACCGCTACATCTTTCGGCAAGCTCCTCACAAAAGCCCTGAATCACGACATCAGCATCATCAGCTGCCATACCAATCTCGACCTCATCGAAGACGGCGTAAGCGACACCCTGGCAACAATCTTTGGCCTCAAAAAAACAACACCCTTATCTCCCGCCGGCAATGAACCCGGCCAGGGATTCGGCAAAATCGGGGATCTCCCCTCTCCCATGGATCGCGATCTTTTTCTGCACTTTATTGCCAGGCAACTCAACATCGAGGGGATTACCCTTGCCGGTACCCCTCCCGCAATTATCAGCAGGGTGGCGCTCTGCGGCGGGAGCGGTTCCGAGTTTGCCGAAAAGGCATTAAAGGCCGGGGCGGATATATATATCACCGCAGAGCTGAAACATTCCGTCGCCCGCTGGGCGGAAGAAAACCAACTCTGCATCATTGACGGCAGTCACTTTGCTACGGAAAATGTCGTCATCCCCATGCTGGTTGCCCGACTGCAAACCTTTTTCCAACAGAACGACAGTGCAGTGCCTGTACTGGCCTCCCAGCGCCAGAGCAGCCCCCTGCATCACTTTTTTATGAAAATGTAACCCGTTAACATCAACACGCGAGGAGCAGAAATTGAAAGAGGATCTCTCACGACTTATCGCACTACAGGAAATCGATCTCCAGATCAAAAAGCTTGATGACGAAATGGCAACCTGCCGGACCGACATTGAAAAACGTCAGGCTGCCATTGAGGACAAGAAACTCAGGCTCGCAAAGCACAATGTGACCATTGAGAACGGAGCGCAACGCCGCCGGGAACTCGAAGGAGAAATTGAAGACAGCGTGGCCCACATCAAAGACCGTCAGAACAAACTGATGAGCGTCCAGACCAACCGGGAATACCAGTCTCTCTTGAAGGAAATTGAAGAAAACAAAAAAAACAACAAACGACGGGAAGACGAAATCGTCCTTCTCATGGAACAGATGGAAACCCTTGAGAAAAAAATCAGCGACCTCACCAACGTCACCAATAGCGAAGAGGAATTGCTGACCGAGGCACAAGCTAAAACAGCCAAACTCTCTGCGGAAATCCAGGCAAAACGGGAAAAATTTGAAAAAGCACGCGAACAGCAGGCGGGCAAGATTCCCGACAACCTCCGTCGTCGTTACAACCAGTTACTGGAAAAAAGAAATGGTCTGGCCATAACCGGAGTCACCAGCGGTGTTTGCCAGGGCTGTTTTATGAACATCCCCCCCCAGCAGTTCAATGAAGTGCTGAAAGGCGAGCAGCTTCTCTCGTGCCCAACCTGCCAGCGCCTCATGTTTCACCTTCCGGAAACGGAAAACGCATAATTTTCAGGAGCGGGCGCATGATCGCGCAGGCCGTCCCGGCCTGTGAGGAAAGTCCGGACTCCGCAGGGCAGGATGGTTCGTAACACGAACCGGAGGCGACTCCGGGAAAGTGCCACAGAAAACATACCGCCCCGGCTTGCCGGGGTAAGGGTGAAAAGGTGAGGTAAGAGCTCACCGCCTTCATGGCGACATGGAGGGCAGGGCAAACCCCATCCGGAGCAAGACCAAATAGGAAAGCATTCGAGGGCTGCCCGTCCGACGCTTTCGGGTAGGTTGCAAGAGGTGCCGGGTGATCGGCATCCCAGAGAAATGATCATGGCTCCTTTCGGGGAGTACAGAATCCGGCTTATAGCCCGCTCCTTTTTTTTGAATACGCATCCAGGTTCCAAATCTGAAATCAGAAATCTTGATCCACCATAAAACAGCAGCCATCATCCCGGCCGGCGGCATCGGCAAACGCATGGGGCTTGGCCACCCCAAGCAGTTCCATGAACTTGCAGGTGTCCCGATGCTCGTCCATACCCTTCGCGCCTTTGAGGAAATTGACGGAATTACGGCAACAATTGTCGCCGTGCCGCTGGATTCCATCTGCCAGGTCCGGTTAATGGCGGAAAAGTACCGACTGAGCAAGGTCACGGTGGTTGGGGGCGGCGTTCTTCGTCAGGATTCCGTCCAGGCCGGCCTTGCCCATGTGCCTCCTGACTGCGATTTTGTCGCGGTTCATGACGGGGCACGTCCACTGGTCGACGCGGACCTCATTCTCCGCTGCCTTGAAACGGGCTGGAAAACCGGGGCCGCCATGGCGGCAATTCCGGTCAAGGACACCATGAAAGAGGTTGACCCGAACGGCACCATCATCCGCACGGTGAACCGGGAAAATCTCCGGCAGGCGCAGACTCCGCAGGTTGTCGCCACTGACGTGCTCAGGAGGGCCTTTGCCGAAGGACAAAAAAAATCTTTCATCGGCACGGACGAAGCCTCCTTCCTGGAACTGATCAACGTGAAAATGACGGTTGTGCCTGGATCGGAAAAAAATATCAAGATTACCGGACCCGAAGACCTGCTGATCGCCGAGGCCCTTCTCATGAAAAAAGAACAGAGCAACCCGCCTTCCCTCTCCCCCCTGCGCATCGGCCACGGCTATGACGCCCACGGCCTCGTGGAGGGAAGACCCCTTATCCTAGGCGGAATCGAAATTTCCCACCCCACCGGCCTTCTCGGCCATTCCGATGCCGACGTTCTCACCCATGCCCTTTGCGACGCCATACTTGGCGCACTCGGCGAGGGTGACCTGGGCAGACACTTCCCGGACAACGATCCGGCCTACAAAAATATTGAAAGCCTGAAACTTCTGGCCAAGGTTGTTGAGACTGCGACTAAACAGGGATTCAGACTGTCAAATGCCGATGTCACTGTTGTTGCCCAGGAGCCGAAACTGGCCCCACATTTTCCTGCCATGCAGAAAAAACTGGCAACGGTTTGCCGGGTGGAGGAAAATCAGGTCAACCTGAAAGGCACGACCACGGAAAGAATGGGATTCACCGGGAGAAAAGAAGGGATTGCGGCCCACGCCGTTGTTCTCCTGCAATCTCTTTAAAGAAAAATCTTATTTCTCAGAGACGAGTGCGACAAAATTATCCGGATACCGATGAATGATCTTCCGGCTGACGCTGCCCATGAAAAGCTCGCCGAGCATGTTTCGGCCCCGCCTTCCCATAAATATCATGCATGAAGATCTTTTATCAATCTCCTCGGAAATGATATCTCCAGGATCGCCATAACGAACCACCTGGGAAATTACCCCCTCTGCAACTCCGCCTTCACGGAGTATCCGGCATGATTCCTCCATGATCTCTTCCGCCGGCGCAATCCCATTCCTGCTCTCTTCCTCATAACGGGCGAGATCAAGCACATGTACAAGAACAACTTCCTTGACCACTTCCGTACAGTGACTTGCAAGAATTGCCGTTTCACGCACCGCCTCACGGGAATGAGCCGATCCGTCCACCGGAATGAGACAGCAGGATGCAGGACACACCTTGCCCTGTTTGGTCTGGCCGACCAGATAAACGGTTGGCCGAATGCCCCGGTACAGCAATCCTGCCGCAACGCTGCCCACCATGATCCCTTTAAAGGGCGAAAGCCCCCGTCGCTCCATGATAATTGTCGAATAACCTTGCCCGGCGATATCACTGATTCGCTGCACCGGATCGCCATCCTCAACGAGGATATCAACCGGAACCACAACACCCACTTGGCCCAGTCGTGTTTTCACTTCATCAAGCCTAGGGGCAAGATTTCCGCTGATATGTTGTTCTTTCAATCTGCGGAACACATCCGAATTCACGACATGACGGGTGCGGACATCCACATTTGCCATGTGACTGCTGAGATAGCGGCCGGCCATGACATGCAGAATGGAAATTTTTTCGATGCGGTCCCCGAGAGCTGCGGTCAAAGTCCCCATAAGCCAGGCCGTTCGCTCAAACGATGAGGGAATATCCATGGGCAGCAAAAATCGGGTCAAAGGTTGCGGAAAAGTCGTCATAAGGGAACTCCTGCTCAAAGAGTTTAAGAACATCAATAAAACAACAGCAGCCACACATTTGCCAGGGCAACGCTGATCAGCATGTAAAGAAAGCACACCTTCATATAGGCGACAAACTTGATTGGATGCCCGGCCGACTCGGCGATACCCAGGGTCACCACGTTGGCGCTGGCGCCGATCATCGTGCCGTTGCCGCCGAAACAGGCGCCAAAGGCCAGGGCCCACCAGAGAACATTGGACTGTGCCCCCGGAATGACCTCGGTGAGATAGGCGACGATGGGCAGCATTGTCGCCGTAAAAGGAATATTATCGACAAAGGCGCTCATGATGGCTGCCACCCAGAGGATGAGACATATCGATTTGGTCAGATCACCGCCGGACAAACGGAGAACGCCGTCGGCGATGATATCGAGCAACCCGGTTTCCTCCACCCCGCCGACCAGCATGAAAAGAAACATGAAAAAAAGAAGGGTCGTCCACTCAATGTCCTTTTCAATAAGCTCGAGCAGATCGATTTTTTTCGTCACCAGCCCGTAGGTAAAAAGCAGGGACGCGCCGAAAAGAGCGGCAATACTCACCTCCATATGCCAGTAACCGTGGGAGAGAAACAGGCCGACGACAATTCCCATAACAAGAAGACCGACCACAAGCAGGGTGGCGTCGGTGATTCTGTACTCTTCCCGCAGCTGGGCAAGAAAACGCGGCACATCATCGATCTTTGCCTTGCCGTACTCCCTGCCGTAGGCAAGTCGGGCATAGACAAAGAGAAAGGCCATGCTCACGACGCAGACCGGCGCGAGATTGACGACAAAATCCATAAAGGTAAGCCCGGCATAGGAGCCGATCATGATATTCGGCGGGTCGCCGATCAAGGTCGCCGTGCCGCCAATGTTGGACGCCAGAATCTCCGGAATGAGCAAAGCCAGGGGAGAAATCCCCAGAGACAGGGCGATTTCAATGGAAACAGGCGTCAAGAGCAGCATGGTGGTGACATTGTCGAGAAAGGCGGAGGTCACGGCGGTGAAAAGCATGAGAACCATGGCCAGGACAATGACATTGCCGCGGGCCAACTGGTAACTTTTATAAGCACACCATTGAAAAATCCCGGTATGCTTGAGAATGCCGATGATGATCATCATTCCCATGAGGAGAAAAATGACATTCATGTCGATTGCGCCAATGGCGCTTTCATAAGAAAGGATATGGTATTCCGGATTGATGGTGCCCAGTGTATAGCTTACCACCAGCATGATCGATGCACCCAGCATGGCGGCAAGAGTCCGGTGCAGCAGCTCAAAGGAAATGAGAATATAGGCCAGGACAAAAACAATCGCCGCGATCCAGAAAGCCGGACTTGTCGTGCGCTTGATGGCAAGATCCGCCCTGGCCACATAGCCATTGTTCGTCTTGGCAATACCATCATGAGAAATCACCAGATTTTCTCTGGTATAACTTGTCTTGTAGGCGGTTATATCAACTGACGCCCCTTCCATTTCGCCCAACGGGATCTTGACCCTGCCCTGGAAAGTTCCATCCGGCTCCGTCTTGAATCCTTCTTCACCGTGACCGTTGCCATGCCTTTCCACCTCAACCGGGTGGCCGTTGACAGACACCTCAACCCGGGCACCGGCAACCCCGCTTCCGTGGGAATTAACGATTTTCCCGTAAATGTCCAGAAGATCGTAATCACTGACCACAACTTCATCCGCCAATGATTCGGACGGGAAAAACCCAACTGAAATCGATGATAGAGAAAGCGCTGCAAAGACGAAAAAGAAAGACAAACAACAAGTGACCCTGAATCTTTTCATTATAATTTCTGCTCCTTGCAGAAAACATCATGTGATCCATTTGTTACGGGATTTTTTGTTTCGATGAGGGGAAAAAGAAGGGAAATATTTCAACGTTATTATCCCACTGACCATTTCCCATGTAAAGAGGATATTTTGGGCGACCTTATAATTTTCACCAAATAAAGATGAAGAGAACGGCTTCAGCCCAAAGGGTAGGAGGCTTCCACCTGATGAATCGAACCCTTGGGGGTCAATGCGCTGGAATAAAGATGAAAGTCCGTTACCTGAAACTCAGGCAGGGAAAAAAGTCCATTGCCGGAAAGAAAATTGGTCAAGCGGGTGAGCGGGGTCTCCTTGAGACGCGCCAAAGTGACATGGGGGAAAAATTTGCGTTTTTCAGGAGGAATTTCAAGGCGAGCAAGATGGGCGTCCACTTTTTTGCGCAACTGGAGAAGAGGCTCTGATTTTTCCACTCCGACCCAGAGAACATGGGGTTCCTTTCTGGGTGGGAAATAGCCCAAGCCCTTCAGCAGAAGAGGAAAGGGGGAGGCTACGACATTTTCAAGTCCGGCACGAATTTCACGGAAAAGGCCGCCGTCAACCTCACCGATAAAACGAAGGGTCAGATGGATCTGGTCCTGATCCACCCATCTGGCCCCCGGCAATCCGAAACAGATGCGGGAAAGTTCACTTTTGATTGTCCCTGGCAAATCAACCGCAATAAAGAGTCGTATCATAGGCACCTGCGCTGCAAAAAGTTCACCTTCAAGATGACAATAGTGTAGCAAGGGAAAACAGGAATGCAAAGAAGAAAGAGCGGAACAAAAGGGGGGCTAAAAAGGAGGCGGCCCCGGGATTGCTCCCGGGGCCTGAAGGGTTGAGGTTCAACATTGCCTAGTTCTGATACCTTGCGGTAGACCCCAGCACTAGGACTTTGGAGGAATCACTGACTCTTAGGAGGAGAGTCCAACACCAAAGGAGAGGTGCCAAGCCAATCAAGGCTCTTGATGAATTCATATATTCAATATGCGTTCCACAACAGATTTTTTTCTCTATTTTTTTTAAAATCCTTACAGAGCAGGTATTTTCACCTATGAACCCCTCCCAACCACCCCTTCCCAGGCAACTCAGAAACCACAAAATCGGGCCATATCCCCCTAAAAAACACCAAAAACGGGGCAAACAACCCAATTAAAGACAAATCACCCATTTGATAACCCCGAAAAAATTGCCTTTTCGTGATAAAATCAATTTTTCATGAAACAAGGCGGATTTCCTTTAAGTGCCAGGCCCAAAAAAACATGGTGCACTGATGCAGGTTGACAATAAACAGGGGATAGAATAGTTTTGCAGCTTGCTTCTATTTTATTACCGACGGAGAGACAAGACCCATGATCCAAAAAGGAAAACGCGCCCGCGGCAGAATTTGCGTCTCCATCGCCCAACCCCATATGGGGAAGGCGATGAGCGCCGCAAAAGAAGCTGATAGCCAAGGCGACGTTGATGTCATAGAGATACGCCTCGACAGTCTGACCGATCCGGCTATCGAGCCTTTTCAGCGCGAAATCGTTACCCAGCTTCTTTTCACCAACCGGCCGACATGGGAGGGGGGACGATTTGAGGGACCAGAAGAAGACAGACTTGCCCTGCTCCACCAGGCGGTTACCCTGAATGCCCCTTATGTGGACATCGAACTTGCAGCCGGCCCTGCGGCCATCACTTCCCTGTGCCGGGCAGCACGAAAAGGCCAAACCGAGATCATCGTCTCCTGGCATAATTTTTCCGACACCCCTTCAGCCCCGGAACTTGGCGACATTCTGGCCGGGCAGCATTCATCAGGGGCCCACATCGGCAAAATGGTCACCATGGCCCACAATTTCACCGATGTCCTGCGAGTGCTGCAGCTGCAGGAAACAGCCCGCAAGATGGGATTCCCGCTTATCGCCTTCTGCATGGGCCGCGCCGGCATGATCAGCAGGCTTGCCACCCTGGAACTAGGGGGCTTCATGACCTATGCCGCACCGAATGAAGATGAGGCAACCGCCCCCGGTCAGCTCACTGTGGCCGCACTCACTTCCTGTTTACGGAATTTTCCCCATGGAGATTAACGGCCGCACCATTCTGCACGGCATCATGGGCAACCCGGTGAGCCACAGCCTGAGTCCGGCCATGCACAACAGCGCGTTTGCGGCCCTTGGCCTGAATTGCGCCTATGTCCCCTTTCCGGTGTCAGACGTCGTCGCCGCCCTGACCGGCGTGAAGGCGCTCGGCATCAGGGGAATCAGTGTCACCATCCCTCACAAGCAGGCGGTGATTCCCCATCTCGACCGAATCGACCCGGTGGCGGAAAAAATCGGCGCGGTCAACACGCTTCTCATCCAAGACGGCGTTATTACAGGCTCCAATACCGACTGGATCGGTGCCAACCGGGCACTTGAAGAAAAAACACCCTTGGCAGGACGGAAAGCGTTGGTGCTTGGAGCAGGAGGATCGGCCCGGGCCATCGGTTTCGGCCTCATGGAAGCAGGCGCGGAAATTCAGCTTGCCAGCCGTACTCCGGCAAGCGGCAGGAAACTTGCCACAACCCTCGGATGTCCGTGGCATCCGCTTGCCGATCTCCACAATCTCACGGCAGATATCTTAATCAATGCCACCTCAGTGGGCATGAACCCCCAACCTGACGCAACCCTTGTACCCAAGGAACTTCTGTCCCGTTTCCCGGTCGTCATGGACATCGTCTATGCCCCGCTTGAAACGAGACTGCTACGGGAAGCCAGGGAGGCGGGCTGCCAGGTGGTGAACGGCACCGTAATGCTGCTTTATCAGGGCGTCGCCCAGTTTGAACTGTGGACCGGCAGGAAGGCGCCGGTGGATGTCATGCGCCAGAGCCTGCTGCACGCCCTGGCAAAAAAATAAAACCGAATCACATAAACCAAATTATATCAGAAAGTTAAACAACATGATAGAAATCAAACCCCTTGCAAATATCAATGCCATTGTCACGGTTCCCGGTTCAAAAAGCATCACCCAGCGGGCGCTCATTGCCGCGGCCCTGGCCGACGGCAACTCCACCCTGCTGACCCCGCTGGCCAGCGAAGACACCGCCTACACATCCGCTGCCCTGAAATCCATGGGCATCGAGGTCATAGAGGGAGGCGAGACCTGGACGGTGAAAGGAACCGGCGGCAGAATCGACACACCAGCAGAACCGATCTTTCTCGGCAACAACGGCACGGCCACCCGTTTCCTCACCTCGGTCGCCTCTTTGGGCAACGGTGTTTTCACCATATCAGGTGAAAAGAGGATGGAAGAGCGGCCCATCAGCCCCCTGATGCAGGCCCTTTCCGGTTGGGGAGTCGACATTAAAAGTATAAAAGGTACCGGCTGCCCCCCGCTTGAAATCAAGGCAAAGGGAATCGCAGGCGGCAGAACGGTCCTGCCGGAAGGCAAAAGCAGCCAGTATCTCTCATCGCTTCTTCTGGTTGCTCCCTACGCCAGCAAACAGGCAATTCTCGAAGTGGAGGGAGATGTCCCGTCCAAGCCTTACGTCACCATGACGCTCGCCGTCATGCGCTCGTTTGGCATTAATGTCACGGCAAACAGCCTCCTCAATCATTTCGAGATCAGACAGGGCAGCTACCAGCCGCAAACCTATCAGGTGGAAGGGGACGCCTCCAGCGCCTCCTATTTTTTCGCAGCAGCGGCCGTCACCGGCGGCACGGTCACCGTGGCAAATGTACGGAAACCGGATATTTCCCTGCAGGGCGACACCGCGCTGGTCAAGATGCTGGAACAGATGGGCTGCTCCGTGAATTACAAAAACGGGATTACCCTGACAGGGCCAAAGGAGCTGCGTGGCATCGAGGTGGACATGGGCGACTGTCCGGATGTTGCCCCCACCCTGGCAATCGTGGCGGCACGGGCAAAGGGTCGCACGGTGATCAAAAATATTGCCCATCTGCGCATCAAGGAGTGCGACCGGATCAACGCCGTGGCAACGGAACTGACCAAAATGGGAGCAAGAGTGGAGGAAAAAGAGGACGCGCTCATCATCGAAGGCATTCAGGCAGACGCTCCCATGCATGGGGCGGAAATCGAAACGTATAATGATCACCGCATTGCCATGTGTTTCGGCGTGGCGGGGCTGGTGGTTCCCGGAGTCACAATTACCAATGAAAAATGCGTGGCCAAATCATTTCCCGACTTCTGGAAACGGTTCGCCCTTCTCTATTGAAATCTGGACTGATTTCACACCAGACAAAGAAAAAACCACAATGAGGAGACTGTGATGCAATTGAAACATATCGTGTTCATATGTGTGTTTTTCCTGTTCGTGGCTGGATGTGAAAAAGAAAGGGTGTATGAAAACATCTACGAAGGAATGAAAAAAAGAGAGCAGATAGTTAATCCCTCAGATGAGCCGATCCCCGAGCAGCAACCGAGTTTTGATGAATATCAAAGGGCGAGAGAGGATGCTTTAAAAGAGGATGATGAAAAACAATAACGTGTAAAATCCTCCTTGACCTGAAAACTTCAACAAAGCCGATGCGGCTTTCGAAGAAGAAGAAAGCGGTATTTGCTGGTATGACATCCAGAAAGATGAACCCTTCTTTCAAGCGGCAGATCGGTGTACCCGCACGCTTGTCTACCAGCAAGACATGTGTTCAGTAAAATAACTTACCCAACATCATATAGATGATACAATCCCGTATTATTGTTAACTCAGATAAAAAAATTTTTATAAGGAGTCTTCATGTTTACACGATTTACTTCTTTTTTGGCTTTTCCCTTTTTTGTTGTTGTCATCGCGTTTCTTTTTGTAACAGTTGATTTTGTTGATTACGCTGATGCACGGTCCCGGTCCGGTGGCCGCAGTTTCAGCCGCACCACCAAACCTGCCCCTGCCGCTCCTACACAAAAAATTACCCAAGCTAGCCCCACTGCACCTAGAAGCGGAGGAATGATGCGTACTTTGGGAACTGCCATTGCCGGTGGCTTTCTCGGCAGCATGCTTTTCACCGGCCTGGCCAATGCCGGCATGGGCGGCTTTGGAGGTTCCGGTTTCGGCTTGATCGAAATTCTGCTGTTTGGTGGCCTTCTTTATTTTCTTTACAGGACTTTTGTCCGGCGTCGAGCATTTGCCGGTGCTGGATATGGAAACAGTGCTCAACCAGGAAATTTTAACTCCGGATGGGCTGGTTCCGGTGAATCGATGGGTTCTGGAGATCCAGTTGCTGACGGACTGCGAGATATCGCAGCCAGGGACCCTGAATTTGATCAGGAATGGTTTAAGGAAGTTGCCCAAGATGTTTTTTTCAAGATTCAGGCTGGTTGGATGCGCGGAGATTTAGGCACTTTTGGTCATTTGCTCGGCAATCAGTTGCGCTCGGAATATTCGATGCATCTTGAGGAAATGAAAAGCAAGGGTCAGCTAAACCGTTTGGAAAATATTTCTGTCCGCAGTGTGGAAATCGTAGATGCCGGCGTAGATGGCAATGAAGAGTTTGTGACTGTTCTGTTTACAGCAAATCTACTGGATTACATTGTTGATGCAAAAAACGGTGATGTGATTTCCGGTGATCCTGCCGAGCCGGTCAAGTTCAGGGAACAGTGGTCTTTTTCCCGTTTGATGGGAGAAAAGAACTGGAAGCTTGAAAGCGTTAAAGAGTAGATCACCTTTTCTATTTTTACTCTATTTTCACCACACCAATAAACCAAATACCAACATGAAGAAATTTATTTATTCCAAGTGAGATAACAAAATCTGAGTTTTTACAAATCAACAGGTGAGATGAAACCCGGCTGCAACATTTTTACCCGCTTCATACAGCCGGTTAAAGGTTGTTATCGCCTGGGCCGTCGGCTCTTCAATAAGCTCAATCCCCAATCGAGCCAACTCCGCCGCAAAATCTGCAGTCACCGTCATCAGGCCAGGATTTCCCTGGCCGATGACAAAATATTGCGGCGCGGCCGCCAGAATATCACCAACATCATCCTTTCCCACGGCGTGCCCTGCATTCCGCCACCAGTCCGGCACCACCTTGCCAGTGACAATTTTCAGATCCGAACGATAGGTAATCCCGGCAATGACGATCCTGCCAAATGAATATCCGTCAATCATAGCGAACCGACCAACTCCTCCCGGCTGAAGATAACACAGACCGGCACATCAAGCATATTGACATTGAGAAATTTCCGTATCTTTTCAACCCCCTCTCCATGCTGGGTGTCGATCATGACGACAATTTTTTGTATCTCACCGCCAAGCTGCATCACTTCCTGGATCGAACGGATGACGAGCCCGCCTGACGCCACCACGTCTGCGGCAAGCGCAACCCGGTCTCCACCCTTGATCCGCGATTCGATCCATTTCGGGTCATGGAGATTGCCCTCTTTTTTCATGGAGTCGCGGATATAAAAGACACCTATCTCCTTTAAAAAGGCGGCCCTGCACAAGATGGAGGCAATGCCGTGGGACGGGCCGCCCACCGCGTGGATATCAAGATCCTTTATTTCATCATAGAGAACCTGCCCGGCCAGCTCCACCCCCCTGTGCTTCAGGGAAATTTCAAGAAAATCAAAATAGGTGGAGACGATGCCCGTAGGGGTCTTGAAAAGACTGTCCTTTTTATAACCACGTTCGCAGATAAGCTGTTTTAATTGTTGCCGGGGGTTTTGCCCCTTTTCGTTTAAGTCCATGATAGTCTCTCTTTTCTCCAAGTCCGGACTTACAGTATTGCAACCGCCTTTTCCACATCATCCACCAGCTCTTCAACCGTATCATACAACACGCTTGCCCCCTGGGAAAAGTGCATGAAAATATTGTTCATCTCAGGCGGGATATAGGGAAAAAGCTTCTGGAGATTGACCACCCGGTTTTTGGAGAGCAGTGAATAATCATCCGGCTCAATTGTCGCCAGCATCTTTTCACCAAGGGACGGCTCATCAACGATTTCACGGGGATGGAAATTGCCGCGACCCACCAGAAACATGAGCAGATTACCCATCTCGAGAAGATCCAGGGCAAAGGGGCGTTCCGGCAGATAAAATTCATAATCAAAATCGATCCAGCGGAACATGGAGGTTTCATACTCCACCATGATGTGATCTCGGCGGATGTCGCCATGGCGGAATCCGGCCTCGTGCAGCAGCTGAATCGCCCTGCCGCAGGCGATGTATTCCCGCAGAAAACCGGGCAGGAAGGATTCAAAATATTCCCGATGGCTGCATTCATTGCGAAAGATATGCTTGTCAAGCCTGCGGCCGCTGATGATATCGAGAATCCGCACCAGGTTGCCGGCCTCGTCTTCCACGGCATAGCCCTGCATGAAGCGCTCCTGCCCGTGGGTCAGTTCAAGGATCCGCGCCTCTTTTTCCGGACTTCGGTAGCACGGAATGGTGAATTGACCGACTGTGACGGAAAATACCTCATGGAAAACAAGCTTCAAAATATACGAAACTCCGCTTTCCAGATCAACCACCTTAGGCACCCACTGCTTGGGTTGGTCATCAACCCCGAAACGACCTTCTACCGTATGGCCGGTAACGACAAAATAGCGGTTATCGGCAACAATGATATCGCCGTAGTCAATTGAGCTGAAATTTGAGGTGTCTCCATAGACTTTCGGCTGTCGCCGCAGGGACTTGCCGACCCGATGCTCCCTGAAAAGGGAAACGATGTTCTGAGGTATGTCATGTAATGTTTTCGGCATGAAGGTCTCCCGTGAGGGACAAAATCAGGAAACAATCCACACGGTGAAATCATGGCTTTCCCGCAGGACAGCAGTGGAAACGCTGCCGAAGAGAAATTCCTCCGCCTTGGAAATGCCGCGCTTGCCGAGAACCACGGTGCCGAAGCCCCCCTCTTTCTGCACCTGGAGGATCGTCTTGCTGAAAGTCTTGCCGGTGGCCATCATGCAGGAGGTGGTGATCCGGCCGGCGGCTATGGCGTGGCTGCCGAGCACATCGATGGCCCGATTGAACACCTGGCGGGCCGCGTTCTCCTTTTCATCCCGGTATTCCTGGAGTGTGTGGTTTTCGGTAAAATAATAGGGCGGCGGTTCCGGGTAGACATGCAGCAGACAGATCTCCACCCTGTCAATACCGCCGACCACTTCACCCACATAGTTCAGGACCAGCCCGGAAAGGCTGCTGTCATCCACCGCCACCAGAATTTTATGCCAGTTTGCCATTTGGTTCACCCGATTGAAGCAGAGCCGTTATGCAAAAACAACGGCTGCAATTTCAAGACACCCTCATATCAAAAACGTTCTTCCTTCTCATCAACATTCCCGTAGCTCATCTCCACGCTCTTGATCAGTTCAAACATGGTCTGATGGGTCACGGCCTCAACGCCGTTGCGCTTGCCGTAACGGGACAGAATGCCGCTCAGGGCGTCAATTTCGGTTTTTCTCTGGTTGATAATATCCTGCAGCATGGGGGAAAGATGATTGAATGTCCGGCGGCAGGTGGCGAGCAGCATGGCATAGAGGTCTGTTGAGCCGAGCACGATGCCGCAGGAATCGGCGATCTCCTCGCCTTCATCCACCAGTCGTTTCAGCAGGGAAATGGACTCAATCCCCTCGATGAGATGGCCGTTACGCTGACGCACCACCGCGGAAACGGAATTAATGGCGGCATGGACGATCACCTTGCACCACATTCGACTGATAATGTCATGTACCGGCTCGGTTTCAATGTCGCATTTGTTCAGCAACACGTTTATTTTCTCCAACCTCGGACTTATCGTACCGTCGTGTTCGCCGATCTTGGTCTTGCCGATGCCGTCGTTTAACACCAGTCCCGGCCCCAGAGCCGTTGCCGCCATATTGGTAAAGCCGGCGATGATGTTTTTGCGTTCCACAATTCTGCCCATCACTTCAAGATGGCCAAGGCCGTTCAACAAGGCCACCACCGGCGAGGCATCGGTGACCAGATGGGACACCCCGAGAATGGCCTCATAAACATGATAGGACTTAACCGCCATGACCACCAGATCGCAGGCCGCTATCTCCTTGCCGCTGTCCGTGGCCCGGGCCGGATAATAATCGATCTTCTCCGGCGCCGCATGCTCATGCACCGTAACCCCGATGCCTTTTTCACTGATGGCGTCAACGACCTCGCGGTCGGGCTCAACAAACCAGACCTCTTCACCGCCCCTGGCCAGCAATGCCCCGAACAATCGTCCCAGGGCCCCTGCTCCGACTATGACAATTTTCATTTCGACACCCGCTCATTCCGGCTGATTCCCTAACAAAGATACATTCGCAAAAGGTGACGACACCAGCAAACACTTGTGTAACATTAATGAGTTACAAGGTGCCGGCGAAACGTTTTTTTTTGCGAAGCAGACAAAAAGATCTCTTTTCATCTCATCACATCGACAAAACCCCTGTCAAACAAAAAAACAAAGACCGCAAAGCAACGCCACAATCGACAAGGCAAGAATGTTCTATTGCAGTTATCGATCCCCTCTCCAGCTTTCCCTTGACTTCCCTTTTTTTTGCCATTAATTTGTGGGCTGAATTTTTCAGGCGCTCTTAACCGAGCTTAATAGGGAACCCTGTGTAAATCAGGGACGGGCCCGCCGCTGTAACCGGGGACGAAGGTCGCACAATGTCACTGGCCCAAATGGGATGACGCTTTTTCAGGGCGCATCCCAGAGGAGCCGGGAAGACGCGATCCGAGGATGATCCGGAAGTCAGAAGACCTGCCGGAAAAATACGCTTTGTTGCTCCCGTGGATCAGGAGCACCTACACTGCATCTGAGGAAAATCAGGGAATCCCCGGATCAATTTTTATTGGTCCGGGGATTTTTTTTGTCTGTCAGACGCCATTCCCCCGGACTGTGACTCTCATTTTTCACAACACCACATTCGGAGAAAAAAAATGGCAACACACGAACAATCTTTCTGCAAGATCACCCTTTTTCTCATCAAAGACTGGGACTCCTTTCAAATGGCCATGCGCGGCTGCCTGTAACCCACACATGGAAAAGGAGCAGAAAATGAAAACGAGCAAAACAATGAGCTTCATGCTGGCGATTTCTCTTCCCGCCATGGCCCAGGCTGCGGCAGCCACAGTCGAGCAACCGACCGTACCCATGGAAGAGATGGTTGTCACTGCGTCAAGGGTGGGCGAATCCGTCAAAGAAGTCAGCGCCTCGATGCTTGTCATCAGCCCCGAGGAAATCGCCGCCTCCCCCGCCCGCAACGTCGGCGAACTGCTGGCCGAACAGGGGCTCGGCTCCATCAAGCAGTACCCCGGCGCCCTGACAACACTTGACATACGCGGCTTCAAGAGCGAATCCTACGGCAATGACCTCAAGTCCCATGTGCTGGTGCTTTTAAACGGCAGGCGGGCCGGAACCGGCAATGTCGCCAAAATCATGACCGCAAACGTGGAACGAATCGAGATCATCCGCGGTCCCGGTTCAGTGCAGTACGGGTCGGCGGCCATGGGCGGGGTGGTCAATGTCATCACCCGCAAGGGAAGCGGCGCTCCTTCCGTTAAAGCAAACGCAACCATCGGGAGTTACGGCTATGACGAAACCGGCCTTCTTCTTGGCGGCGAACACGCAAATGTTGATTTTTCCGGCAGCTTTTCCCGGTCCACCATGGATGATTATGAAACCGGATCAGGTGACGGATTCCGCAACAGCGGGTACGATCATATTGATGCATATTCCATCAACACCGGCTACACATTCGCTCCTTCCAACCGGATCGGCGTCATCTTCAACCGCTATTACGGAGATGAAATAGGCTCCCCCGGCTATATCAGCAGTAATGACCTGGATAACAGCAAGGATACCGCCAACCATTCCATGGACTTCATCTATGACGGGGCGAATGAAGACCAGAGCCGCAGCTGGCAACTCCGCTATTTCAGCGGCAAGGACAAGGATACCTGGCATGATCCGATTACAAGCAACGCCGGCGGCTGGGATGACGACACCAGTGACTGGAACAGCACGGATTTTGACGGCGCCCAAACCCAGGGAAGCATGGAAATCGGCATCTTCCGATTGACTGCGGGTATTGACTGGCTTCAATATGAAACCACCAGCACCTTTGACCCGACTGAAACGACATACGAAAACTACGCGGGCTTTCTCCTTGCCCAGGCAAAGCTGCTGGAGAAAAAACTGATCATCAACACCGGGGTGCGCCACGACACCTATGAGGTCGAGGTGGTGGACCCGGTCGGAAGAAAAGAGAAGGACGACAATCTGTCCACCACCCTTGGCATGGTCTACCTGATCAACAACGAATTCAAGCTCCGCGCCCATTACGGAGAGGCCTTCATCATGCCCGGCGCCAATGAGCTGGCCGCCGATTTCGTCTCCGATTTCGGTGTCCATTATGTCGGTAATTCCTCCCTTGATCCGGAATCAAGCAAAACATACGAGGCGGGCGTTGATTACAGCGCCGGCGGAATTTCCGCAAGCCTCGGCTATTTCCACACCCGTTTCAAGGACAAAATCGAAAGCACGGCAGCAGATTTCGGCCAGACCTGGGAGAATGTCGGCAAAGCCCGGATTTCCGGCTTTGAGGCAAACGCATCCTGTGATCTCGGCGCCCGTTTCGGCTGGAGTTATGAAGTACGGCCCTACATCAACATGGTCTACCTTGACCGTTATGAAGATCTGGATTCCCATGAGGAGCTGAAATACATCAGCGACCTCAACGGCTCCTACGGCATCTCCGTCAGCGATTATGACAGCCTTTCTGCTCGCCTGAACTTCAGTTACCGGGGTGAACAGACCATAGATGACTGGGAGTCAGGAGCCTTTCCCGCCCCGATCATCAACTCCGGCGGTTTTACCGTGGCTGATCTGACCATGAGCAAAAAGGTTCTTGATTTTCAAGAATATGGGTCTTTTACCCTCACAGGCAAAATCACGAATCTCTTTGACACGGATTACGCCTATGTCAAGGGGTACCCCATGCCGGGCAGGATGTTCTATGCGGGGTTGAGCTTCCTCTACTGATGACAACGACAGAAATGGAGACAGGAGAAGTCGGAATGACAATGGCAAACAGGGGAGTTTCGCTACCTCCTGTCTCCGCACAAACATCAATGCGTTGGCTGGCGCTCACAGGGGCAATACTGCTGCACTGTGTACTTGTGGCAACAGCACTCACCAGCCAGCCTAAAAACCACATCGTGACGGAACCACGGGTAATCGAAATAACCCTGTCGGCACCTGTCGACCTCAAAGCGCCGACGACGCCCGAAAAAACAGAAAAAAGCGCAAAACCCGTCTTGTTGAAACCGGCGACGGAATCGACGCTGAGAAGGGGGGGAAAGCAGGGACAATCCGTGCAGCCCCAAACTCAAGCGCAAAAAAAGGAAAAACCGCTGAAACCCTTGCCCCTGCATACTCTGGCAAACGTGACGCCGCAGGAAACGGAAAAGGTTCATGCCCCTCCGGCAATCGATGCCGTGCCGACACCTCAGGCTGATTCACTCCCCGACCCAAAAGAAGCAGAGGCGGAAAACCCGATGCCGGCCCAGGAAAAAGCGTCCCCCCGGTATCACGAAAATCCACCACCGGAGTATCCGCTCCTGGCCCGCAAACGTGGACTGGAAGGAACCGTTGAACTTGAGGTACTGGTCAACCGGCAGGGCGTGGCGGAAAAGGTCCGGCTGGCAAGAAGCAGCAGCCACACCCTGCTTGACCGGGCAGCCATGAATGCTGTCGGCAGGTGGCTCTTTCTCCCCGGCAAACAGGGGGCTGAAAATATCGACATGTGGGTGCGCGTTCCCATCCGCTACGCACTAAACGATTAATCACAGATGAAAACGACAATCAGTTTTTTTACATTCCGGAAAATGTTTTTTTTGCTTCTGCTTTCCTGTTGCCCTGCGATGGCGGCTGACGCGGCGGTCTTCGTCGATCAGGTGGGACGCGAAGTCACTGTCCCGGTCCCGCCGCAGCGGATCGTCTCCCTGATACCGAGCATCACGGAAATCGTATTTGCCCTGGGGGCGGGCGACCGGCTCAAAGGGGTGACCCAGTACAGCAATGAACCGCCTGACGCGGCAAAGCTGCCCAAAGTAGGCTCCTATGTCCAGCTTGATCTGGAAAAGATCGTCAGTCTCCGGCCCGACCTCTGCCTGGCGGCCCGGGACGGCAACCCGAAACACATGGTGGACAGAATCGTTGCCCTCGGTATCCCGGTGTACACCATTGACCCCAGAAGTCTTGATGAAATCATGGAGTCCATTACTCTGCTCGGCCAGGTGCTGACGGAAGAAGAACAGGCTGCAGCCATTGTCGGCGAAATGCGGGAAAAGGTTCGGGCCGCCTCGCAGGAGGCCCACCGGGACGGGTTGAGACCCAGGGTTTTTTTCCAGATAGACGCGGCACCGATCATCTCCGCCGGCTCAAACACCTTCATCGACCAGTTGATCCGCCAGGCAGGTGGAATCAATCTTGCCGCAGGCCCCGTCACTTATCCCCGCTATTCATGGGAGGACATTCTCATCATGCAGCCGGAGATTGTCGTCATCTCCTCCATGGCCGGCGGCTACAGCGATAACGAACTCAAAGCGGAATGGCGCAGATGGCCGCAGGTTCCGGCGGTGCGCGACAATCGCCTTTATGTGATCAAGGCCGACATGTTTGACCGCCCCACTCCCCGCCTTGCCGACGGCCTGCAGATGCTGGTGGATATTTTTCATCCCCAACCGCCCCCGGCGGGGACGGGAAAGGGGCACTGAATGGAGAATATATTCACTCCCATCACCAAAAGGCTGGTTCGCATCTGCCTGCTGCTTGGCCTGTTGCTGACTCTTGCCTTTCTTTTCGGAACCCTGCTTGGATCGTCCAATCGAAACCCTTTTCTCATCGCTGACATGCTCAGGGAACTTGCAGCCCCGGACAGCACAAAACAGACGATCATCAAACAGATCCGCTTTCCCCGGGTGCTGCTGGCCGCCCTGACCGGCGCCACATTATCGCTTGGAGGAGTAGTCTTTCAGGTGCTGCTGCGCAATCCCCTGGCGGAACCATATATTCTCGGCGTTTCAGGAGGAGCCGCGGTGGGGGCAATCGGCGGCATGCTGGCCGGCATCTCCTTTTTCCCGGGAGTGACGACAGCCGCCTTTGGAGGAAGCATGACAACCCTCGGGCTGGTGCTGCTTCTTGCCTCCGGATCACTGGCTGTTCGCAAGGATTCGCTGCTCCTCGCCGGGGTGATGATGAACGGATTCGCCGGAGCGCTCATCATGTTTCTCATCTCGCTTTCAAAAAGCAGCGAACTGCACCACATTCTCTTCTGGCTGATGGGCGATTTGTCCATGGCCCGGACGGATCGGCTGTCCCTCTTCCTTCTCGTTGTTCCCTGCTATATGCTTCTCTTTTTTCTTGCCCGACCGATGAATGTTCTCCTTACCGGTCAGGAGGCCGCGGCTTCGCTGGGGGTTGATGTAAAAAAAATCTCGCTCCTTCTTCTGGTCACCTCAACCTTCATGGTCAGTCTGGTGGTCTGTTTCTCCGGACTGATCGGTTTCGTCGGACTTGTGATCCCCCACATTCTCCGGCTTATCATCGGCCCGGACCATCGGCTACTGGTGCCGGCCAGTATTCTGGGCGGGGCGACCTATCTGGTGCTGTGCGATCTGCTGGCAAGAACCTTGTCAGTCAACGGTGAACTTCCGGTGGGCATCATCACGGCCTTGATCGGCGCACCGCTCTTCATCTTTCTTCTCTGGAGGAAAGAACAATGAAAGCCGTCGAGGCCCGGAAAATATCCCTTTCCTACACCGGCAACAAGGTGCTGGAAGACCTTTCCCTGCAGATCGACAGGGGCGATTTTTTCATCATCATCGGACCCAACGGCGCGGGCAAATCCTCCCTGCTCAAGGCGCTGGCCGCAACAGAAAAAATAGACGAAGGGACCATATCCCTTTTCGGAAGGGAACAGGGGAAGTATGGCCGGATGGAATTCGCCCGGCTTGTCGCCCTGGTTCCCCAGGGGCTGGAGTCAGGATTCCCCTTCAAGGTTGCCGACACCGTGCTCATGGGACGTTCGCCCCATATCGGGTTGCTGGGCCTTGAAAAAAAGAATGACCATGAAATCGCAAGAGACGCCATGGCTGCCACCGACACCCTGCATCTTGCATCACGCACCTTGAGCCAGTTGAGCGGCGGGGAAAAACAACGGGTGATCATCGCCCGGGCCATCTGCCAGCAACCGCGCATCCTCTTTCTCGATGAACCGACCGCAGCACTCGATCTCGCCCATCAGCTCCGCATTATGGATCTGCTGGAAAAACTGCGGCAGGAAAAAGGCATCACCATCTGCATGGTCTCCCATGACATTAATCTGGCCGCCATGTATGCCGGTCGGCTGTTGTTACTACAACAAGGCAGGATGGTTGCATGCGGCAACCCGGATGAAGTGGTGCGCAGCGAGCTGCTGGAAAAATCATACGGCTGCAGCCTGCTGGTAGATGAAAACCCGGTCAGCGGCACCAGACGGGTTCTTCCTGTGCCGGAGAAATTCGCGCGTCCGGCGTAGACAAAGGAAAACAAATGATTATAAAAATCACCAGCAACCGGCAACCTGCGGAAACAGCCTCCGGTCATGCAGGGTGATGGCGTCCTTTTCGCAGACCGCCCGGCAGATGCCGCAACCATAACATTTTTCAAGATTGATCCCGCATTTCTTCAGCCTGCGATCATAGGTGATCGCGTCAAACGAACAGGATTTGCCGCACTGCCGGCAGCCCACGCAGAGATCAAGGTCAATTGTCGCCACATACTCCGCCTTCCACATCACCTTGGCAAGTTTGAGCTGGTATTGCATCTTATAGGCCATGCAGTCATGGTCACAATTGCAGATGGCGCCGATAAAGGGGGTCTGAAAGGTCCAGACGCTGTGGGTATTCCCCTCCAGGTCGAGCGCACGCATCTCCTCTTTCGCTTCCTGCGCGCTGATCCGGTCAAAATCGCAGAAATCGGGCTGATCTTTCAGAATGTGGGTCACATCGAGGCCAACCCCGTAACAGTATCGTTTTTCCCCGCCACCGTTTATCTTGCGGCATATACAGGGCAGACGGACAACGGAGCTTACCCGGTCAACGACATGTTCCACATCTTCAATGGGCAGAATCTGACCGAAATGGCTCTTTTTCTGCTTCCGGGTGATCCAGGGATAGGCGAGGAAATCATAGAGCTGCGGCAACCGATTTTTCCATTTATCCGCACTTGCCAGGCCATCTTTCATTCTCTGGCCGAAGTGGAGGAGAAAGTGGCTCAATCGCTCCTCGGAGTTGACCTGCAGAAACACCTCCTTGGAGTAATTGGCCATATTCTCGTACCATTTTTTCCCTTCACCATGACTGACACAGAATTCGCACATGATTTAACCTTTCTCACCCACAGTCATAAAAAAACAAATGGCGATCACCCTCCCCACCAGAAATGGCAGACGGCAACCGAAACCGCGATGCCTGCCGCATCGGCACAGAGGGCAGCAGGCAGAGCATGGCGGGTGCGGATGATCCCCACGCTGCCGAAATAGACGGCCAGTACGTAAAAGGTGGTTTCCGTCGATCCCTGCATGACCGAAACGAGAAAGGAGAGAAAACCGTCCGGATTCTGGTTGACCATTTCACTCATGATGCCGAATGCGCCGCTGCCGGAAAGGGGCCGCATAAGCGCCATGGCAAGGGCCTCAGCCGGCATGCCCACCGCCTCGGTTAAGGGCGAGAGCAGCCGGATCATGAGGTCCATGGCGCCGCTTGCCCTAAACATGCCGATGGCCACAAAAATGGCCACCATGAAGGGAATGATGCGGATCGCGGTGGTGAATCCTTCTTTCGCACCCTCGGTCAGGGTTTCATAGATTTTCACCCCGCGCAGATACCCGAAAAGAAGAAAAGCTGAAATAAGGACCGGGATGAGCCAGCTTGAAACAGCGTTCAAGGCATCCGAAGAAAAAGGGGCGACATCCGGCGTCTGTTGCATCCGGTAGAGGATTCCTCCCAGGAAAGCTGCGACCAGCAGCCAGATGAATATTTTGCCGATACGGCCGGGCGGAACGAGATCACTTTCAACCGCGCCTGACTTCTCCAAATCGCTGTCCGCCGCCTCATAGCGGACCGAACCAACCTGTTCGTCGCGTGCGGCCAAAAATTTTGCCATGACCACTGCAACCAGGGTGGAGCAGCAGGTGGCAATGAGGGACGGAATAAGGATTGCCGCAGGATTTGTCGCATTGGCCGCGGCCCGCACGGTGATGACGCCGAGAGGAAGCAGGGTGACGCTTGAGGTGTTGATCGCCAGAAAAAGACACATAGCATTGGTGGCGGTTCCCTTTTGCGGGGCGAGCTTCTCCAGCTCCTGCATGGCCTTGATCCCCATGGGGGTGGCGGCGTTGCCGAGCCCCAGGGCGTTTGCCGCCATGTTCATGATCATGGCGCTCATGGCCGGATGATCATGGGGCACATCGGGAAACAGGCGCACCATCACCGGCCGCACCCAGCGGGCGACAATACGCATGAGCCCGCCGGCCTCAGCCACCTTCATGATGCCGAGCCAGAGGGCCATGGGTCCGACGAGTCCGATGGCGAGCGTCACCGCGCTTTTCGCCGATTCAAACGAGGCCTTGGTGACCTCGTCCATCCTGCCGGTGTAGGCTGCCGTCACGGTGGCGATAACCACCAGGGAGAGCCAGATAATATTAATGGCGGCCGGTTTCTGTTTCATCCATGAACTCCGTTTTCCTTTTAATCACACATCGTTCCTGTCGAGCAGGGGGCAATATAGCATGTTGTCCGGAGGAATGCATGCAGCTGCATACGTCTTTTTCCAAAACAGCGGGGAAGAAAGCCAAATGCATGAAACGTTCAGGCTGAAAAAGGAAAAGGCGATTGAAGAGAAAACCATCAACCGCCTTGTTTTCCGGGAAGCAGATCAGGAAACAGAGGCATCATCCTTATCGTCCACACATTCAGGATAATGCACTTTGAGACACTGGTCACAGATGCCGTGACTGAACTTTGCTTCCGAATGCTGGGCAACAAAATTTTCCACCCTGGTCCAGTAGCCTTTGTCATCACGGATATTTTTACAGTGCATGCAGATAGGCACGATGCCGCTCAGGGTCTTGACCTGGGCAAGCGCGTCCTGAAGTTCACTGATAAGCTGTTCTTTTTCCTGCTCCGCCTTTTTGCGGTCACTGATATCAATAAAACTTTCGATGAGGCAACGGCGACCGCTGATGATTTCAGAAGAAACAGACTTCAGGATGGGAACCTTTTCCCCTTCATGGTTGACAAGGATTCGCTCTGAATGATCGATTGTGACGCTCAGATCGGTAACAGGGCATTTGCCTTTTTCCGCCGGACAGATGAATGCATGACATTGCTGGCCTATGACTTTTTCCCGGGGCAGGCCGATGAGTTCAAGGGCAGCGGGGTTGGCATCAATGATATTGTGGGTTTCCGCATCGATAATGATGATGCCGCTGAGCAGAGAGCCGATGATGCTTGACAGCTTTTTCTCACTCTCTCTGATTTCCTTTTCAAGTCGTTTTCGTTCCTCTATTTCCACAGCGAGAGAATCTCGTGAAACAGTGGTTTCCCGCAGTTTTGAAATCATTGCATTGAAAGCCGCTGCCACTTCACCGATCTCGTCCTTTGAGGCAACGGGAATTTCTCCGTCGAGCCGCCCCCCGCCAAAGGCGACAACAGCATTTTTCAACCCGATGAGAGGTCGCGAAATGTCACGGTTAACAAATAAACTAAGCAGGAAAACAAAAAATGTTACCGCTGAGGCAAAGAAAACCAGTTTGGTTCTGAGATTGGTGACCGGCGCAAACAAGTCTTCAACATTATGCACATCGATCAAAATCCAGCCGGGGGCTCTCATCTCCTTGTGGCCCGGCACTGCTGACTTGGTGTAAAATTTGCCATCCTCTTGCAGGGCAAGATACCCGCTGCTCTCCGATGCCTTGATGAAATAATTCTTCTGGGAGATGTCCTCCAGGAATCTTTCCTGTTTTGTCGATGAATAGAGAACGCGGCCATTTTCAGTGGCCAGGATATAGTCGAGAGAATTATCCTCCCCTCTTTCCAGTCGCCTTTCCAGCAGGTGCAAGATCTCATCGATATTATAGACAGCCTTTATTACCCCGAGAAAAACATCGTGTTCATCCGTCACCCTGACGGTAAAATCAAGGGAATAGGCTCCAACGCTTTCATGAAAAGCGATATCCGATATGTGCAGACCGGTTTTTTTTGCCGTCTGCCACCACTCTTCATCATCCTGCCTGTAGTCTGTGGTCGGGCCGGTAAGCCCGGCAACAGCTCCATACCTGTTGGTGACGAATATCTCTTTGTACAGATCATAATCGTATCTTTCCCGATAATATTCCTGCTTTTCCCGCAATTCTTCGGACAAACTGTTTATCAAAAGATCCTTGAACAGGCTGTTTCCAGAAGCATCGAGAAGAGCAGTCCACTTGGTGTCTGTGGCGTTGATGCGCGTGTCTCTGTCGGGATATTCCGCAAATACGGTGTTTGATTCTTCAAGGGCAGTCCGCAGCAAAACGTCATTGGTGTATTCCATGACGGTTTCAAGCCGCGTGTAAAGAAGTTGGCTGATCCCTGATGTCAACTCTTCCATCAACCGGACATCCTGCTGGATCAGGACATTTTCTAATCGTTTCTTTGTTTCGGCAATCGCGTAAAAGTTCACCGACCAGATGCAGACAACAATGAGCCAGAAACTGATAATGAGTTTATGGGTTATTTTCATTTCAATCAGGAAAGAAAAAAAGGAATAGTATGTTGACAGGTAAAGTAAGGAAAAAGCATCCTTATCTCCAGATACCGCAACTGTAGGCACCAACGGCCTTGCGGCATGAACAGGAAATTACAACATCCCATTAATCTTAGCATATCGCCCCTCAAAATGCTTGCAAGAAGACACAACAAAATCTTCAGCAGAAAAATAAGGTTATTCTGCTGAGAAAAATGTAAATTAACGTGTCAGGACAATTCGGATAAACAATTTCGGCGCAAAGGACAATGACAATCATGAATGGCACGAACCGGAACGACATAAAAGCGGGCCTTCGGGTTTCCATCGTTCTGAAAGAGGATCAGCGATCCGGTAAACTCACAGAAGGAATTGTTCGAGATATCCTGACAAAATCCCCAACCCATCCACACGGCATTAAAGTCCGCCTGGAAAGCGGCGCAGTCGGGCGCGTCAAAAAAATTGAAGGTTGAGGGAACATACTCGGGACAGAAGTAAAGTATTGCTTTATCTTAAGGACAATCATTGCCGCACTTTTCCTGACACGGCTCGGGAAGCAACCCGAGCCCGCTTGTTAAACAAGTAACTATTTCTCGCGCTTTGCGGCGATAAACGCCGATCACCTCCAACCGACAAGAGAACATGACTGACAACAAAATCATCGAATTAACACCGTTCCGGGCAGATCTGACCCGCGCTCTGGCCCGCCGGGGCGAACGGCTTCTGGCCGCAACCGACCTGGCCTCCGAGGTTGCAGCCCTCGAACCTCTGGAAGCGTATTATATCGTCAGGGAGATCGGACTTGATCAGTCCCTGCCCATCCTTCTCCAGTTGAGCCACGAACAATTGGAGGCCTGTGTCGACCTTGACTGCTGGAACCGTTACGACTTTGCCGCTGAAAGTCTTGATGAATGGCTGAATGCCTTTGCCCTGGCCGGCCCAAGAAACCTGGCCAAATCGTTTTTTTCCCTGAACTATGTGGTGCAGCTTCTCTTTCTGACCCAGACCGTCACGGTCTATGATCCTGATACTGATAAGGTTCCGCCGGAGTCGGAAGACGAGGAGACTGAAACGACCCGCGCCATGACCCCGGACGGCTTCTATCTTCTGGAATTAAAGCCCGAAAAAGCGCTGAAAATCCATCCTTTCACCTTGCTGGATGCCTTGTACCAATACGATTCCACCGCGACACACGAACTCCTCAGCCAGATCCGGGTGGATCTGGAGACGCAGATTGAAGAAGAGGCATTGCGCTTCCGCAACTGCCGCATGGAAGATATCGGCTTTGCAACACCGGACGAGGCCTCTGTCCTTTTCTCCCGACCGGCTCTGCGTCCGCCGCCGATACCCAGGACTCAGGCGCCGATTGACAATGGACTCAGCCGGGTGCCATCCGTGTATGCCGTCCCCTTGATCGAAACCACTCTGTTGCAGCAGGCCCTGTCCCTGATTACCGACAAGGATTTCCTGTCCCGGCTGGAACAGGAAATTGTCTGGGTCATAAACAGCGCGGTCATCGCTTATGGAGAAAAAACTAAAGATATCAAACAGATCACCGACATTGCCGCGCGGGTGCGGGACACCATTTCCCTGGGCTTGGAATCCCTGTCGGCAAAACAGGAACCCAAGTGTCCGCCGGGCGCCCCGGAAGCAGCCACCAAGGCCGCCGCCCTGCTGGAGGTCTGGTGCATAACCGATCTGTTCCGGCACGGCTTTGCCGCGACACTGGATCTCCAGCAGGAGGCGCAACAGGCCATGGCTGAGCCTGCGTTTCGTGCCTGGTATGACCTGCCCGACATGGAACAGTCGGATGAGCCTGGGGATCGTCTGGAGCGCGCCTTTGTTGCCGCACTGCTCGGACGTCACCCGCTGCACAGCGGTTTTGATCCGGCCCACTCCGAAAACATCAAGGCCTTTGCCTGCCTCGCCGATATTAACGCAGCCCGTCTCCGCCTGAAAAGGCTCGTCGCCCGGATCTGCCGCCAATCATGATCTTCCGCAACGGCAACAATATGTACGATTTCAGGGGAACTTTCCAGAAAAAGGGGGTACGGAAGAAATGAAAATACGAAAACTCACCCCTGAAAACCATGCCAGGGTTGCCGCCCTGTTGCGACAGGCATTCCCCGGCAGCACCTATGAAGAACAATTGTTTGAAAATTTTCATAAAAACGGCACGCCGGTCCATGAATGGGTGTGCCTTCATACCAATACAGTCATCGCCTATATTGCTTTTTCAAACGCCTACAACGGCTCTGTTGTTTGCGGCCTGCATCTGGCGCCGCTGGCTGTGAAGCCGGAGTTCCAAAAACAGGGGACAGGCTCCGAATTACTTCGTTTCGCCTTGCGGCAGGATGGCATCAAGGAGAACACCATCTTCGTTTTGGGCGATCCCGGCTTTTATAAGAGGTTCGGGTTTGAACCATGTGCCATGCCGATTTGCCCCTTTGACAAAAACAAGGGTCATTTCCTGAGCATCCGCAACAACACGACCAGTCAGTTCACTGTAGGGTATGAACCGGAGTTTTCCATTGCCACACAGGGCGGACAAGGCAAGGGAGGATCGCGCCTGTCGCGCAAAAAATCACAGGGAAAAAAATGGCACAGATCGGCAAAATAAATACGCTCACGGTAAAAAGCACAGGGGACTACGGCGCTCATCTTGATGGCGGCGAATCAGGGGATATCCTCCTGCCGGTTCGGGATGTTCCGGAGAATTGCCGGGCGGGCGATGCAATTGAGGTTTTTGTTTATGACGACCGGGAGGGTCACCTGCGAGCAACCACCCGAAAACCCCTTGCAACCGTCGGCCAGTTTGCCGGATTGCGGGTGAAGACAGACTCACCCTCCGGCGCATTCCTTCATTGGGGACTTGAAAAAGATCTGTTCGTGCCAAAGAGTGAGCAGCAGAATAAAATGCAGGAAGGCAAATCATATGTTGTCCATCTCTTTGTCGATGAAAAAAACAACCGCATCACCGCCTCTTCCAGGCTTGATAAATTTCTCGACCTGCAGCCCCCGGACTACAAAGAGGGCGAAGAGGTGAATCTTCTCATTTATGAGCAGACGGATCTGGGATACCGCGCCATCGTCAACCATGCCCATTGGGGCATGATCTATAAAAACGAGGTGTTTCAAAAGCTTTTCATCGGTCTGCAGCTGAAAGGTTACATAAAAAAAATTCGTGAAGACTTCAAACTCGACGTAAGCCTGCAAAAACCAGGCTTTCAAGGGGTTGATGATATTGCCGGGGCCATCCTCAAGACATTACAGGACCATGGCGGCAGGATTACCGTCAGTGACAAAAGCCCGCCGGAAGACATTTACGCACTTTTCGGGGTCAGCAAAAAAATCTTCAAAAAGGCGATAGGAACCCTTTACAAAAAAAGGCTTATCATCATTGACACCAATGATATCCGCCTTCCCGGGTGATGCCAAGAAAAGACACCGCCGTATTCAATATGGTGTGTTTGCGGGAAAATCAGATAACGGTGTTGATCAGGAGACCGCTCTGGGCGGCGGGGTTTGAGGCGAGAAATTCTTCAGCATTCTGCTTGAGATCAAAGGAACGACCGCTGTCGTCAACCAGCCGTATTACCGACTCATCTCCGCTGGAGAGCTCAAACTGGGCCGCGCCCTGCCCCAGCTCATCAAGCTGTTTGTTCAGTTCCCGGATCCTTGATTCCAGCTCACGGCGGGTTCTGGTTGTTTCAATGGTCCTCTGGGTGGTGGTCTTGGTGGATATCTCGGTCTCAGCCCCCTGCTCACGACGCAGCTCGCGAGAAACATCAACCTGCCGGCTTCGCTCATACTGCCGAGTTGTGCTCACCTGTCCCGATCCGGATGATACCGATCCAAGCTTTTCCATGCCAAAACCTCTCTCAGGTTAAAGGAGGCTTACCCTTGACCCCGCTCTCTCTTTATCTTATATAGTCGCAGGCAATCGTGTCAATCTCTGTTATCATTAAATTTTAGCCACGAAAGACGCTCAGGTCAATAGAGCCGACATAAAAATGGAACCGTTCACCCTTCTTTTCATCGCTCTGGCCCTTGCCATGGACGCCTTCGCCGTATCACTTGCCGCCGGAGTCGCCCTGCATCCGGTCAACAAAAGGCAGCTCTTCCGCCTCGGTTTTCACTTCGGCCTTTTTCAGGGGATGATGCCGATAATCGGTTGGCTTGCCGGACTGAGTGTCCAGAACATGATCAGCGACTATGACCATTGGGTCGCCTTCGGCCTGCTCACCTTTGTCGGCGGCAAAATGATCTACGAGGCGTTCCAGAACGAAGAGGAAAGACAGAAAACCGATCCCACCCGGGGACTCACCATGGTCATGCTCTCCATTGCCACCAGCATCGACGCCCTGGCCGTGGGGTTGTCTCTCGCTGTTATCGGCGTCAATATCTGGACGCCGGCCCTAGTCATCGCCCTGACCGCCTCGATCCTGACAGTGGTAGGCATGCTGATGGGCGGCAGAATCGGCATGATCTGGGGAAAACGGGTGGAGGTGGTGGGCGGGCTGATTCTCGTCGGAATCGGCCTGAAAATCCTCATTGAACACCTTACGTCCTGAAAAAAGCGAGCATCCTTACAATCTCGTTGAATCCCTTATTTTCTCTGGTTGCTTTCTCATTTTCACGAAACCGGTCAAATCAAAAGTCCCGCAAAATATGCTGTTGTACATTTCTCTCAGCTTCTGATACAAAATAAATGACATCATGCAGCAAACCCAATACACCAAAACACTATCTGCTTACAGCCTGCTTACTGTGAAACAGCTTTTTCTTTTCATACTGCTCCTGTTTCCCCTCTCCGCCCATGCCACCAATGGTTACTGGGCACATGGATACGGTGCGAAAAGCAAGGCCATGGCGGGAAGCGGTTCGGCCCTGCCGCTGGACGCCATGGATGCGGCGTCTAATCCCGCGACCATGGTATATCTCGGCAACCGCCTTGATATGGGAGTCGCAGCATTCATGCCGGACAGGAGCTTCACCGCCGGCAATGACGGTGCGGGAAACCCTTATTCGATTGTTCCGGGCGCCTACCAAAGCGGCAATGATATTTTTTTCATCCCCCATTTCGGCGCCAACCGCATGCTGGACGACAAAACATCACTCGGGGTCAGCATCGGGGCAAACGGCGGGATGAACACCGAATACGACAGCGCGGTCTTTTCCCCGTTCAACAATCCAGGCGGCATTGCTTCTTCCCCCACCGGCATTGATTTCAAGCAGGTGTTTTTGGGCCTCACCTATTCAAGGAAAATATCAGTCGACCATTCGTTCGGCATTACCCCGATACTCGCGGCGCAAACATTCAAGGTCACCGGGCTGGAACCGTTTCAGCATTTTTCCAGTGATCCCTCCCATGTCACCAATCAGGGGTACGATTATTCCTATGGGGGAGGACTTAAAATCGGCTGGCTGAGCAAAATTTCAAACACCTTTTCAGCGGGCCTCTCCTACCAGACCAAACTGTGGATGTCGAGATTTGAGGATTATCAAGGTCTTTTTGCAGAACGGGGCAATTTCGACATTCCGCCCAATCTGACCGCAGGCGTCGCCTGGGAAGTCAGTCCAACCGTCACTCTCGCCTTTGATGTGCAGCGCATTTTTTTTGAAGAAGTCCGGGCTGTCGGCAACGAGGGCAATATGGTTTTTCACCCGGGAAGCGTCCTGCTTGGCACGAATGACGGCATCGGGTTCGGTTGGCAGAACATAACGGTGGGCAAGCTTGGTGGACAATGGCAATGGCGGCCGGATATCACCTTGCGGGCCGGGTACAGCCTGAGCGACCAGGCAATTTCCGGGGACCAGGCGCTTTTCAATATCCTGGCCCCGGCGGTGGTGACCGAACACTTTACCTGCGGTCTGACAAAAATATTCACGAACAAGGAAATCAACATCTCGCTGATGTATGCGCCTGCGGAAGAAGTCATGGGGCATAACCCCAATACGAAGCCGCAATCCGGCGCGCTTGAAATGGAGCAGTTTGAAGTTGAGATCAGTTTCTCTTTTCTCTTTTAAAAAGCCTCCGCCAGTCGACCGTCTTTCACTTCTTTCCTTCCACCATGCCCGCAGCCTGCAGCATGGCCCATCCCGCATCTTCAGCCGCGCCGGAATATGACTCGGCAGTACGGCAATCGGCAAAATGTTCAAGGAGCTGGTTGGCCAGTTTTTTGCCGAGCTGCACCCCTTCCTGATCAAAAGAGTTGATATTCCACAAAAATCCCTGAAAGGCGATCTTGTTTTCATAGATGGCGAGCAGCGCGCCCATGCTGCGCGGGGTGAGCCTGTCCGCAATCAGGATGGAATTGGGCCTGTTGCCGGGAAAACGCTTGTTCGGATTCTCATGATCCTGACCGGTGGCCAAAGCCAGCGACTGGGCCAGCAGGTTGGCGACCAGCTTCTCCTGGGAGGTCGTTCCCTGGATGAGAATATCCTCCTCATATTGCGATTTACGAAAACCGACAAACTCCACCGGCACCACGGTTGTCCCCTGATGAATGAGCTGATAAAAGGCGTGCTGGCCGTTGGTCCCCGGTTCTCCCCAGATGATCGGCCCTGACTGGTAGGGCAGCGGATCTCCCTGGCGATTGATCGACTTGCCGTTGCTTTCCATGTCGCATTGCTGCAGATGGGCGGCAAACCGGACAAGCCCCTGACTGTAAGGCAGAATGGCCAGGGTCTCGCAACCGAGGAAATTGTGATTCCAGACGCCGATGAGCGCCATGAGCAGCGGGATATTTTTCCGGATGTCTTTTTCTTCCGCCGCACGATCTACTTCATGAGCGCCGCGGAGAATATCGACAAATGCTTCGTACCCAAGGGCAAAACCGAGCATCACCCCGCCCACCATGGAGGTTGCGCTGTAACGGCCGCCGATATAATCAAACATATAAAACGAACGGAGATAGCGGGCCGGGTTGTCCATCGGGCTCCCTTCCCCGGTCACCGCGACAAAATGGAGCGCCGGGTCGAGTCCTGCCGCACCATATGCCTGCCTGACCAGCTCCTCGTTGGTCAACGTCTCCAGGGTGGTGCCGCTTTTTGACACCACATTGACGAGGGTGCGGGAGAGATCAAGCCCTTGCAAGACCGCCGCCGCATCATCCGGATCGACATTGGAAATGAAATGCACCCGCCGTCCCTTCTTTTTAAAGGCGGCCAGGGCATGGTACAGGGCCCGGGGCCCGAGATCCGAGCCGCCGATTCCCACCTGCACCATATCGGTAAAGTGATCGCCGCGGCTGTTGACGATGGCGCCCTGATCAAGATCCGCCAGAAACCGCTCAAGCTTCTCCAGCTCTTTGCGGGCCTGGGCCGACGCATTGGGCTCAAGCGGGGAATCGCTCGACACATCGCGGGTGGCGCTATGGAGAACCTGCCTGTTTTCGCTCGGGAAGCCGTCAATGCGGTTCAGCACCGCACCCTTTTTCATCGTGACAAACTGGTCGACCAGCCCCGCCTCATCGGCAATATTCTGCAAGAGATCGAGCACCCCATCACCAAGTCGCTGGGTACAGTACAGAAGGTCAAACCCACAGGAAGAACAGACATAACGGTTGATTCTGTCCTGGTTCCAGGCCCCGGGGTTCCGCAGATCATAGGGGGAGCGGGAAAATTGCTGCAACGGGGCAAAGGAGGAAAGCTGATCAAGATTTTTCGGGTTCATAGACACTAACCTTCCAGTATATTTTGAAAAAAGAGTGAAAACATCTCAAAGTCAGTCCATCAACAGTTCATCACAATCGAACGCCACGAGTCAAATCTTTTTCCGCTCAAGCCCCACATCATCCGGACCGTCCAACTGGTAAATCCGCACCTTTCTGCTGCGGGGAAATTCTCGCTTAGCAATGGACTTTAATAGTTTTCCGAGCTCGCCTTCAGCAACCTCAAATACGTTCTCTTCATATCCCCTTTCCCGGACGGAAATTTTTCCATTGTCGAGCAGGAGAATGGAGACGCCCCTGTTTCTTTTGTAGGTAAGAATTTCAAATCCCTGTGGAGGCGAAATTTTGGTCAGCATCTGTGCGACCCGTTTGATAGCGATTTCTATATTGATCAGCGCCATTTTATTGCATCCCCGGTGGGCTGAAAGTCCTGTTCTTCAGCCAGCAGACGATAATGATATTTGCAATCCCAAACCTTATATGATAATGCTTTCAGACACAATAACTCATGCAAATTATCAAAAAACGATTTATTTTTTTACAAAGTCTCCGTTGACACAAGCATTAAAAACCAAGGAAAAATTATGGCAACACAAAAGATCATTTACACGGAAGTTGATGAAGCGCCGGCACTGGCGACTTATTCGCTGCTTCCCATTCTCCAGTCATACACCAGGGGCTCCGGCATCAGCTTTGAAAAAAAGGATATCTCGCTCTCCGGACGAATTATCGCAAACTTCCCGGACAAGCTGAGCGACAGCCGGAAAATCCCCGATTACCTGACGGAACTCGGCAAACTCGCCAAACTGCCGGACACCAACATCATCAAATTGCCCAATATCAGTGCATCGATCCCGCAATTAAAAGCGGCGATCAAAGAATTACAGGAAAAGGGCTATGATATCCCGGACTACCCGGAGACAGCGAAAACCGATGCCGAAAAAGAGCTGCAGGCACGGTTTGCCAAGGTTCTGGGAAGTGCCGTCAATCCCGTCCTGCGGGAAGGAAACTCTGACAGAAGGGCTGCGGCATCCGTTAAACGGTTTGGCCAGAAAAATCCCCACAAACTGATGAAAGCATGGCCCGCTGATTCCAAATCCAGGGTCGTGAACATGACCGGGGGTGATTTTTACGGCAGCGAAAAATCCCTGACTGCAGATAAAAATTGTGATGTGCGGATTGAATTCGTCGCAGAAAACGGCGCTGTCACCGTTCTTAAGGAGAAGCTCTCGCTCCTTGATGGCGAAATCATCGATGCATCGGTCATGAATACCGCTGCCCTGCGGAAATTTTATGGGGAGCAGATCAAGGCCGCAAAAAAAAACGGCGTCCTGTTATCGCTTCATCTCAAAGCGACCATGATGAAGGTCTCGGACCCCATCATGTTCGGCCATTGCGTTTCCGTCTTCTATCAGGATGTGTTTGCCAAGCATGCGTCTGTTATCAAAGAACTGGGGGTGAATGTCAATAACGGTCTTGGTGATTTGTATGCCAAGATCCAGAACCTGTCCGAAGCGCTGCGAACGGAAATCGAGGCGGACATTGCCGCTGTTTACAAAACAAACTGTGAACTTGCCATGGTGGACTCAAGCAAGGGTATCACCAACCTGCATGTCCCGAACAACGTCATTGTCGATGCCTCCATGCCGGTTTTTATCCGTGACGGCGGCAGAATGTGGGGGCCGGACGACAAGCTGCACGACACCATCGCCATGGTCCCCGACCGTTGCTATGCAACCATTTATCAGGAGGTTGTGGAAGACTGCAAAAAACACGGTGCCTTTGATCCCGCCACCATGGGCAGCGTCTCCAATGTCGGCCTGATGGCGCAAAAGGCCGAGGAATACGGTTCCCACGACAAAACCTTCGTCGCACCCGGCACCGGCGTGATCCGGGTTGTTGATGGTGCTTCCGGTGAGACCATGCTTGCGCAGCAGGTGGAAGAAGGGGATATCTACAGAAGCTGCCAGACCAAGGATGCGCCGATCCAGGACTGGGTCAAGCTTGCGGTCAATCGGGCCAAGGCAACCGATACCCCGGCAATCTTCTGGCTGGACCCCAATCGCGGCCACGATGCCGAAATCATTACCAAAGTGAACGGATATCTGCCTGATCACGACACCACGGGGCTTGATATCCGCATCATGCAGCCGGTGGACGCGATGCAATTCTCGCTGGAAAGGATCAGAAGAGGCGAGGATACCATTTCCGTTACCGGCAATGTCCTGCGTGATTATCTCACCGATCTGTTCCCCATCCTGGAACTCGGCACCAGTGCGAAAATGCTTTCCATCGTACCGCTCATGAACGGGGGTGGAATGTTTGAGACGGGCGCGGGCGGTTCGGCGCCGAAACATGTGGAGCAGTTTTTGAAAGAAGGGCATCTGCGATGGGATTCCCTCGGGGAATTCTGCGCCCTGGTCCCTTCATTTGAGCATATGTACAGCACCTTCAAAAATGAAAAAGCCACGCTCTTTGCCGAGACACTCGATCAGGCCATCGGCAAATTTCTGGAAAACGAGAAGTCTCCATCGCGCAAGGTGGGACAGCTCGACACCAGGGGAAGCCACTTTTACCTGGCCCTTTACTGGGCGCAAAGCCTGGCCGGACAGAGCAGGGACAAGGAGGTCCAGGCACGTTTCACCAAAATGGCGAGGGAGCTTGGCGACAATGAGGCAAAGATCATTGAAGAATTAAACAGCGCCCAGGGCAGCCCCGCCGATATAGACGGCTATTACCGACCTGATACGGAAAAAACCACACGCGCCATGCGTCCAAGCGCGACCTTCAACAGAATTGTGGATACTCTCTAACCAGCATTGCCTGATCATTCCCACGCGGATACGTGGGAATGATCAAATCGAACCAATTATGCATTCTTTTTTTACAAAGGATATAAGGGGCTATTTTACTTTATACTCACCAATAATCTCCAGCAACTCTCCTGTTTTTTTCGAAAGCAGTTCCCTGTCCCCTCTGGTTTCCACATTCAGCCGGAGCAATGGTTCGGTATTTGATTTCCGGATATTGAAACGGAAGGCATTGCAGCCCATGCTGAGCCCGTCGGTATAATCCCGATCCGGACACTCCCGGCCGAATTGACTCTCTATCCGGGCGATCACCGCATCGGGATCAGTGACCCGGCTGTTGATTTCGCCGCTCACCGGATAGGCATGCTGCATATCCCGAATCATGCCGGAAAGGGGCACACCGGTTGCCCCGACAAGTTCGGCCACGAGCAGCCAGGGAATCATGCCGGAATCGCAATAGGAGAAATCCCGGAAATAATGATGGGCGCTCATCTCGCCCCCGTAGAGTGCGTCTTCCGCCCGCATGCGCTCTTTGATAAAGGCATGACCGGTCTTGCTCATCACCGGAACACCACCGGTCTTCTTCACCACGTCAACCGTATTCCAGGTAAGACGCGGATCATGGATGATCTTCTCCCCCGGTCGTTTGGCCAGCAGCGCCCGGGCAAGCAAGCCGACGATATAGTAGCCCTCGACAAAGGCGCCTGTTTCGTCAAAGAAAAAGCAGCGGTCAAAATCCCCGTCCCAGGCAATGCCCATGTCAGCCCCAAAGGCGAGTACCGCCTCAGCCGTCTTCTCCCGGTTTTCCGGCAAAAGAGGATTGGGCACACCGTTGGGAAACGTTCCGTCCGGTTCATGAAAAATTTTGACAAACCTGAAAGGAAGAGCTTTTTCAAGCTGATCGATCACCGGTCCTGCACAGCCGTTGCCGGCATTCACCACGAGTCGCAGGGGCTTTAAGGAAGGGACATCAACGCAACCCAGCAGATGCGCGACATAGCTGCTGCGGTTGTCAAGTTTTTCAAGTTTCCCCTTTGTTGATGCGTTCACTCCCCTGCTCTGGATGGCAAATTGTTCAATGTCTTTGAGCCCGGTGTCACCGCTCACCGGGACGGCTCCCCTGCGAACCAGTTTCATGCCGTTATAGTCGGCCGGATTATGACTTGCCGTGACGATGATGCCGCCGTCAACATTGAGGGCAAATGCAGCGAAATAAATTTCCTCCGTGCCGCAGAGACCGAGATCCACGACATCCACCCCGGCATCGAGTAAGCCCGCCGTCAAAGCGCGGGACAATGACGGACCCGAGAGTCTGATATCATGACCGATGGCCATTCTCGCAGGCATGAAACGAGCCGCATAGGCCTTTCCTATTTTATAAGCCAGTTCCTCGTTCAATTCATCAGGCACCCTGCCGCGAATATCATATGCCTTGAAACATCTCAATCCTTCACCCATGCATGCTTCTCCTGAAAAAAATGGAAACCGAGGAATAAATTGACACAATGGCATTAATTGACCATTATCAACGGTCAATTGTCAATTTATTAAAGGGATACAACATGAATACGGAAATTTTACCGGCGGAAATTGCCTGCAGGATGGCGGAGCTTTATCAGGATATGGAAACCGCCTATGATGAGCTGGCGCGAAACATCCGGTTTTCCTGCAAAGGATGCCCGGACAACTGCTGTGACAGCTATTTTCAGCACCACACCTATACGGAATGGGCTTATCTCTGGGAAGGACTGCGGAAACTGCCGGAAGAAAAAAAACGATACTTTGTAAAACGGGCACAGGAGTATATAACGGAAAGCAATCGCATGCTGGCCCAGGGGGAAAGGCCGAACATCATGTGTCCCATCAATGAAGGCGGACTGTGCGCCCTCTATCCGCATCGTTTGATGATTTGCCGCATGCACGGGGTGCCGTCCGCCATGACCCGACCGGACGGAAAACGATTGGAGTTTCCCGGCTGCTTCCGCTGCCAGGAGATAGTCGCGGACCGGGACGATGTCCCACATCTTGACCGGACCAGACTCTATCAAAGACTGGTGTTGCTTGAAATGGAATGGCTGGGCCCGAAACGCACCATCCTGCCCAAGGTCAAGATGACTTTGGCCGAAATGATGGTCAAAGGCCCGCCGATTTTTGATTTCTGCGGAATCGGTTCACAGGAGTGAGGTCAGAACTTCGCACTCCTTGCAGATCTTGATTTTTTCCTTACAGCTTTTCTCTGACGTGCAATCACAGAGTGTGCCGCAGATGAACCAGCAGAGATGTCCTGCCTGAAATTCCCAGGCGGGGCATTGTTCCTTACGCTCGCAATTCTTCCGCTCCCAGCAGGGCTTGCGGGTTTTATCCAGTCTGCGCTGGCTGGAAAGGAGGAAAAAAAGCTGCCGCTGAATATGGGAAGGAATGGTGCGCCAGCCCTGCTCATAGCTGTGAATGGCCTTCAGCGAAACACCGAGAAGGCTTGCCAGCTCCTTCTGGGTTTTCCCCAAGGTCTTTCTTGCCTTTGCAAATTCTATTTTCTCCATAATCTCTTTTTTTTAATTTTTTTTTGAGTAAGAGCGGACTCGACCACAATATCACATCGAACCATACCGCCCACGAAGTTGCATAATAGTAAAAATTATTCCTAAAGACAACAAAAAGCGGTCATGGAATTTGCACCCCATGACCGCTTTTATGAAAAACGTTTTTTTTACGTAATTGAGCAGCTAGCTGCGGATCATCTCAGCAATCTGAAAAGCAAGCTCCAGGCTCTGCTCCGCATTGAGACGCGGGTCGCAGTTAGTCTGGTAATTCTGCTGCAGCTGGTGATCGAGAATATTCCGACCGCCGCCGGTGCACTCGGTGACATTATCACCGGTCAATTCAAAATGAACGCCCCCTGGAATCGAGCCCTCTGCCCAGTGAATTTCAAAAAAGCATTGAAGCTCCTGGAGAATTTCGTTGAAGTTTCTGGTTTTATGGCCGGATTCCGCGGTATAGGTATTGCCGTGCATGGGATCGCAGCTCCACACCACCTTGAAACCTTCATTTTTGATCGCCCGGATCAGAGGGGGGAGATATTTATCCACATCCCTTGCGCCAAAACGGGTGATCAGTGTTATTCTCCCTGCTTCATTTTCAGGATTGAGCTTGTTGATCAGTTTTTTCACCTCTTCCAAATCATGCTTCGGGCCGATCTTCATACCGATCGGGTTCAACACGCCGCGGAGAAATTCGACATGGGCGCCGTTCAACTGTCTCGTCCTGTCCCCTATCCAAATCATATGAGCGCTGCAGTCGTACCACTTGTCGGTAATGGAATCCTGACGGGTCAACGCCTCTTCATAACCAAGCAGCAGCGCCTCGTGGGAAACAAAAAATGAGGCTTGGTTAAGCTGGGGAATGTCGGTATCCAAACCGATAACCTCCATGAAATGGAGAGCCTGATTGATATTCCGGGCCAACCGCTCATATGAGCGACCCATGGGCGAAGACTTGACGAACTCGTTATTCCAGGAATTGACCCGATGCAGGGCGGCATAGCCTCCCCGGGTGAAGGCGCGGGTAATGTTCATGGTGGCCGCAGCAAGATAATACCCCTTCACCATGCGCTGCGGGTCAGGCCGCCGGGCCTCTTCAGTGGGTTCGGGACTATTGACCATATCGCCGCGGTAACTGGAAATTTCCCTGCCGTCCACCATTTCGGTATCCGCTGATCGCGGTTTGGCATACTGTCCTGCCATGCGGCCCACCTTAATGACCGGCTTGCCGCCCGCATAGCTCAAAATAACCGCCATCTGCAGAATAACTTTCAGGGTTTCTCTGATCCCGGGAGCGGTGCATTTATTGAAATCCTCAGCGCAGTCGCCGCCCTGCAGCAAAAACGCTTTGCCTTCTACCGCAGCGGCGAGCTGCTTTTTCAATTCCCTGATTTCGCCGGCAAACACCAGGGGGGGCAATTTTGAAATGGTATCAACCGCCTCCTGGTATGCCTGCTGGTCAGGCCATTTTGGTTGTTGCAGCGCCGTAAAATTCTGCCAGCTTGACTTTGTCCACTCAGCCATCTTTTTTCTCCGTTATCATATTCCCGCCCCTTCCTTCCGGGGCATGGGGCAAGGCGCAGGGACCCCCTGCGCAACATATCTCAACATCGTAAGCATTTAATATCCGCAATTCCTTCTCCCGCTTTGCCGAGTCAGGCAAGGGAAGAAACCGGAGACGATCAAACATCCTGGCCACATCTTCCCGTGAAGGGATTGCCCCCATGCCGGTTCCCAGAACTTTGCCGGTCAAAGAGTCGAGCAGTTCGGCATCCTCGCCGTTGGTCACCACGGCAAGCGGTATCCGGTAATCCTCCAGCAGGACTCTGGCCGCGGCAATGGCGGAACGCTCGCGTGTGACAAGCGATCCGGGAGCATAACGGATGATCAGGACGCGTCGATCGTTATGCCGGACAACGATATCAATCTTTGAAGTGACAAACTGCCCGGCGTAAAGGGTTTCAATGCGGCGTCGCATTTCCAGCACGCTTTTATCAAATCCCCGCTCCTCAACCAGCAGACGGGCAATCCTCTGCCGGATTCGCTCATCATCGGTATCGGTCAATGTCTCACCGGTGAGATAATCAGCGCATGTGCCGTACACTATGTGATGCAAAGGGATGTCCGTCATTCCGTCCTCCCAGCCGCCAAAACAGCAAAGGGGCCGCCACGGGCCCCTTTCACCGCTTCAGACCTTTTCAACTCTTACAGTTCAAGCCATGACTCGGAAAAGACGGTCTGTCCGGAAAGAACCTTATAGGTCTTATAGTGCTCAAGAGCGGTGCCGCTCAAGGAGGACGGGTCAGGATCATTGCCGTCCATCATGCCGTGCACCATATCAACAAGATCTTGACGGTCACCCTTGCAGATTGCCATCAACTCGGAATCATAGGAATTCACAATGGCGGTGCTGATGCCGTATTTCATCAGCATGATGAGATAGGTCCGGTCAAGATACTTCCGCAGATGCTCGGCCACACCGTTTGACACATTGGACAGACCGACGGTTGAACCCGCGCCGGGCGCAATATCCTGCAACATGCTCATGAACTCAAGGCCGGAAGCGATCTGGTCTGCACCGAGTGTAATCGGGGTGCCGATCGGGTCAAAAAGCATTTTTTCATTGGGGATGCCCGCTTCGGCAAGAGCCATCATCAGGTCGACCGCCATGGCGGCGCGCTCGTTGGAATCACGGGGCATTCCATCCGGACCCCAGAGGAGGGCGATGACATTGCAGCCTGCCTCGGCGGCTACGGGAATAAGTTTCTCCATCCTTTCCGGCTGAGCGGAAATGGAGTTCATGATGGCATCAGCCTTGTTCTTCACCGCCTGAAATCCGGCGGCCATGGCGGCGGTATTGGTTGTATCGAGACAGAGTGGAGTATCGGTGACGGCTTCCACGGTCTGCACCACCCAGGGCATCAGTTCTGTGCCGTCTTTTCGTGCAGGGCCGATATTTAGATCAAGATACGCGGCTCCAGCACCGCTTTCTTCCTTGGCCATTTCCTGAACGGGTCCGGGATTCCTCTCTTTCATGGCGGTGCCGCTTCTTTTCCCCATGATATTGATGCTTTCTGCAATTGCCGATACCTTCTGAGACATGCTATCTCTCCTTATCATATATAGTTTGGTCGGTGATTTACACACAGAACGGAAGTTGCCGAGCTATACGCTAACGAGGCAAAATAGCGTGATTAACCTGCATTGTCAACCAGCAAAACTACTTACTCTAATGGGCGCGTGGCCGAAGATCATTGTGAAATAAATATTTATTGAATTGGAAGGGATTTGACAACGACCCTTTGCAGAACCGAAACTTGAAGTTTAAAACTGTTTCACGCGCCGGAGAATCCAGGCAGAACAAAAAGTATAATGGCCACATCTCATCAATGAAATAAAACCGCTACGCAGCCATCTCACGCATCTTTTGAACAAAAATTTCCTTATTGAAAACCCGGGCCCTCCTTTCACATGCGGTACGCATTGCCAGGGCCCTTGCCGGCGTCATTTCCCGCACCTCCCGACATAGTAATTCTTCATTAAAATCAGGGCGAAGCAAGACTCCCGTCTCACCTGGAATCATTGATTCCAGCAAACCTCCTTCTGCAACCCCGATTACAGGCTTGCCGGCCGCCATGGACTCCACCGGGCTCATGCCGAAATCTTCATCCATGGGCAGATAAACTGTGGAAATACACCGGCCGACAAGCGCCCTTAATTGAGTTTCACTTACCCATCCCATCACCTTGATATTTTTTGCATTCCCCGCCAAACGACGGATCCGGGCGAGTTCGCAGCCCCCTGAGACGACAACAAGATTTTTATCAGGCATGCGGAGAAAAGCCCGGACAACAACGTCAACCCGCTTCAGGGGATCAAGCCTTGCCGTGGAAAGATAAAAATCATCTTGTCCCTGCCAGCAAAACCGGCTGGTATCGCATGGAGGATAAACGACCTGCGACTCAAGCCCCAGATACTTGCGAATACGTTTCTGCACATTGGTTGAATTTGCGACGATTCTGTCCATTTCATTCATTGCCCTTTCGTAACGGGGTCTGAAATAGCTGTTGAATGCGCCAAGAACCGGCCGATGCCAGGGGGAAATAAGCGACATGAAATAATCATGCTGATCATACAAAAAACGTGGCGGAGTATGACAATAACAGATATTTACTCCTCCGCTGTTATGCACCGCCAAGGGGGCATAAAAACCGCTGTAGACAGCAAACCGGTAATCAGCCAGAAAACCTGTTCTGTTTGAAAAATGGTGAATGAGTTTTAACTGCCGCCATATTGGGATATGACTGCATGACGATACCTGATGAATTCTTCCAGGAAAAGCGTCCAGTGTAAAAAAAGGATGGTCAACACCCCTGAATCCATACGCGAGATCCGCCGGCAAAGATCGCGCCAGAGTTAGAGAAAGACGGCCCCCGCCTTCCGCCGCTTCAAAATAATCATGCAGGACGATATTGTTGTGAGACAAAAAATTCACTTGCCCCCACCCATGTCGGAATATCCGGCATATTTGTCGTAATGTTCCCGTTGATTTTTCCCTGCCAGAAAATCCCGATAGGCGTGCAGCAGGGGCCGCAAAAGAAACCACTCTCCTCTTTTGCCTATCAAGAAAATCTTACCAAAAAATCGAAAGAAAAGGGCAAACGGCAACAAATAGGGATAGAATTTCCGGGAAAAAAGAAGGGTACTTAAATTTTCATGATAATTGGCAAAAGCAATTTTTTTGCTGCTTGCAAAACCTGGCCGACCGATACTTTGACTGCCCTTATGATAGACAATGCTCCCCTTGCACCAGCTGAGCGTATACCCGCGCCGCCGAACCCGCTCACAGAAGTCATTTTCTTCATAAAAAAGAAAATATCGTTCATCCAGCAAGCCGCACTCTGCAAAAAGTTTGCTCTGGACAAAAAAAGAAGCGCCATAGACATACGTCAAAGCAATTTTCGCATCAGACCGCAGGACTGAAGAAAGGGTTTCATTTTCCATGAATGACCGGGTAATTGTGGTGACGGGAGAGTAACGGCACCCCCCGGCACACTGCACCGACTGAGGCCGATCGGCGTAGACAACTGTTGAGCCGATAATATCGCCCGACACATCCCGACTCCAGGCAAGAAGGCTTGCCAGACTCTCCGGATCCACCATCGTATCACTGTTTAAGAGCCAGATATACTGGAAATGCTTCACAAAGAGCGCCCAGACTATACCGCTGTTATTGCCGCCGGCAAATCCGAGATTTCGTTTGTTGCGGATAAGAAGAAATGGTGGAGGTTCAGCCATGAAGGTTTCCGGCAAGGCATCCCCTTGATCCAGAATAAATGTGCGCAAATAATGCTCACCTGCCCACTTTGCAATCTGTTCACAGGAATCATCGGTTGAGCCGTTATCGACCACAACAACCGTATCCGGGCCGGGCCGGGCTTTTCGCAATGACGCCAGACAGCCGAGGGTGTCACTCCAACCGTTCCAATTGAGGATTATCGCACAAACCAGCCCTTGGGCCATTGCATTTCACCAAAAAAAGCACGGGTTTTCACAAAAGAACCAGATGCCTGATTTTCAGAGGAAACGTTATTTTAAAAAGCTACATTGGGGTGACCACTTTTCCCAACATACCTCAAAAGATGAACGATCGTTAAGTACATATCGAATCCACTTATCGATGTCAAGCCTCGACAGCCCTTCCCGTCAGACAGACATCCCGACCTGCGTGTAACAAACCATATCCCGCAGATTGAAAATAGCGGTTTTGCTTGACTTGAGGCACCAGTCCTATTTATGTAGCTTGACAGTAACAGGAGAACATCACCCAAACCTAAGAACCCGGAGAGAACCTAACAATGCGGGCACGCACCTTTTTTGACCTTCTCATATTCAAAACCGGCGCCAATCTGCGTACCGAGGTCTCCCGCTATTACCTGAACTATCTCTGGTGGGCCATCGAACCAATTTTGACCATGCTGGTTTTTTATCTTGTTTTCGGCATTTTTTTGAACCGGGGCACGGAAAACTTTGTGGCTTTTCTTCTTTGCGGCATTACGGCCTGGCAGTGGTTCCAGCGTTCAGTCACAAATGCCTCAACGAGTATTCTTGCAAACAGGGGGCTGATTCTGCAGGTTGAAATCTCGAAGTCGTTTTTCCCCCTGGAAGTGATCCTGCGAGATGGTTTCAAACATCTCTTTGTGGTCTGTCTGCTTCTGGTATTTCTGATTTTTTATCCTACCCCCGTCAGCCTCACATGGATGGCCTTCCCTCTTCTGCTGGCTATCCAGGTTGTCTTCATCGCCGGATCAGCCATACTCTGCGCCGCCCTGGTCCCCTTTGTGCCCGACCTGAAATTTATCATAAACACCACCCTGCATCTGATGTTTTTCGGATCAGGCATCTTCTACAACATCGAGCAGGTAATCCTGCCGCAGCACCGGTATATCATGTATCTCAACCCCATGGCGGGCCTTGTGAAAAACTATCGGGCCATTCTCATCAACAATCAATGGCCGGACTGGTCTTACCTGCTCTACGTACTTTTGGCGGGATTACTTTTACTCTCCTTTTCGCTCTGGTTGACCATGCGACTGGATCACGTCTATCCGAGAATCTGCCAGCAATGATCGACAACAAGCTTATTTCCCTGCAGAATATCGGCTGCTCGTACAAGGTCCGGAAAGGTCGCTTCCGCTTCCGCTCGTACGACGCTCTCAAGGATATCTCCCTCGACATTTTCAAAGGAGAGACCGTGGGGATCATTGGCCGGAATGGCGCCGGCAAATCGACCCTATTACACATTCTTGCCCGAATCATCACCCCGAACTGCGGCAAAATCTTTTTCCACCAGGATATCTCAATATCCCTGCTTTCATTACAACTTGGTTTCACACCCGAACTTTCCGGACGAGATAATGCCATCATGGGAGCCATGCTTCTCGGCTACACCAAGAAGGAAGCCCTTAACCGGTTTCCACGGATCGTTGCCTTTTCAGAACTGGGAGACTGGATCAATGAACCGGTGAAAACTTACTCTTCAGGTATGAAGGCTCGACTGGGATTTGCCATTGCCATGGAAATGAGTCCGGACATTCTGCTGGTGGATGAGGTATTGGGGGTGGGCGACGAGGCGTTCCGGAAAAAATCGATCGCAGCAATGAAGGAAAAGATGCTTTCCGGCCAGACCGTGATCTTTGTCTCACACCAACCTCAGACGATCAGAGAGCTCTGCACCCGCCTGGCCTGGCTGGAAAAAGGCGCCGTTAAAATGGTCGGAGGAACGGAGGAGGTCTTGGGTGCTTATCACAAGCAATTCTGATTTCTGCTGGCGCTATTTCCGGGGAGGACTACCGACCATATAATTATCCATCAACAATTGTATGAAGTAATGAGCTAAACTGCTCTGTACATGTCGCCTGTCCTCTATAAAAAAAGATTGCGGCTCCGAATGAACCGCCACCTCGTAACAGGGGAAATAATCGACATTTTCATGGGATTCCGCCCAATCGTGTAATGCCGTACGCAAAACGGACTTACAATAAGTATTTGCCAACACAACATCCTGCCCGGTGAAAGTTGCGACCATGGGAACAGGACAAACGGTTGCAACAATTTTCTGCCCGGTTTTCCCAAAAATTTGCAAAACTGAAAAAATCCCTTCCAAAGATTCCAGAATTTGCGGATACCTCAGAACATGAAAGGTATAGCGATCAGGACAGCTCTCGAACATTTTTGGCAAGGGAGTAATATTTAAATAATGTCCCGTCTGCGTGTCATACCAAACTTCATTCAATGTTAATGACAAAAAAACGAGGTCAGCGGATTTGATCCTGCGGACAACTGAGAACAGTTTCTCGCGATTTTCAATAGTGCATTGGCGATCCAGATACTGCAAAGCAGGATTTGTATGGGGGTCAATCCACTGATCATGTTCGACCTCTATCAGAGCCTGTTCAGGGTATACCTGGCTCTGATCAAGAGCCCAGGTCAGCTCATTGAGAATGGCAAAGGAATTATATTTATTCGTAACTCCGGCAGGGGTCAGGCCTTTGCGTGACGTATGAAAGGAGTTGAATATATCGGTGGCAAGGCTTGTGACATTCATCTTTTTACAGAGAGCGGCCTGCTCAAGCCCCCGTGCAAAACAGGAGCCCATCATAAAAATTTCACCGCCTCCATCTATTGAAAACTTTGGGTTTAACTGAGGAGAAAAGACGTCACCCTGCAAACGCTGAGCCGCAAACCGACAATCCAGACCGGAAGCTGCGCCTTGCGGAGAGCACCACCGGGCATATTCATTATTAGCGAGTGCTCGCCTCGCCCGGGAACTTGTACTTTCCAACGTTGCCATTCCCTCTTAAACCCTTTTCATCCAAAAACTCCCTCCGCCAAGTAACTGCCCTCCACAGACAGAACGCACCAAGTCCGGCAAAACATAATGCGCATACGCGCAGCCAAAAAGAACCTTGAAAGCACGTGAATGCATCAATAATGCTCGCAGCAGATACTGTTCGTTCCAGCTCCTGTTTTCATCGATAACCCACTTTGGAGGATAATCATAAGGAAAAAATATATCATGGATATGGATAATCACCCCGGGATTCAACCTCGGCAACACTTCAAAATAGAGATAATTGACATCGCTTCCCGTTTTACAGACATGCGACGAATCGATAAAAAGGATATCATTGCTGCCAAGTTCAGCAAATAAATCAAGACCTACATCCTCAACCTTTGTCTGAATAAGTGAGGATATCCCGGGAACTCCTGGAACGAGAAAATCCCTTGGGTATGGCTCAATACAGGTGAAATTCAATTTGCCGTCCAAGAAATTCCTGTTGACATCGGCAGTCAGCAGTGAGGAAAAACCACTCCCGACCTCAATCATTCTTCTGGGGTGGAATTTAAGCAACATCACGAACAAGGCACACGCATCCAGGCCGGAAAATTGACCATTTGCAATGCAATAATCATAAAGTTCCTTTTTATCTTTCTCGTCCTCAGGATAATTAAAATTATCAAGATACTCTGGAAAAATTTTCTCTAAAAAAAGTCGCTGTTCATTCTCGCAAAAATCCACTCCCGCTATCTCCGGCGGGCTTGCCGGCCAAATTTTTCTGCGCCGCGCTTCAAGTACGCCGGGGTCTACTATCGGTGAATAAAAATGCCCATTAGGGAAAGGAGCCATTTAATTTTCCGTTTTCTGTTTCTTTATTTTTCGAGAATCCGATGATTATCAAACCCCATGAGCCACGACTCTACTATTTTCTCGAACAGCGGCCAAGCAGGTTTGACATACGGGAATCGTGACTCTCTTTTGTAAAAAATTATTTCTGATTTCTTTAATACGATCATCTTCATGCCACAAAAACGACAAAGATTTATCCCAAATTTCATTTGGTTCCGTATAGGAAGTTGCGCCAGAAAGATCAATGCAGCAAAAACTCACACGTCCATCAGCAAGTATGGCCATGCGTTTCCATGCTGAATCACAAAACCCTTGGAGAACCGGCACATATGATTTTTTTTGCCCACCCTCAGGATATAAACCCGTCTTGACAATCTGGTGTCGTAATACGACAAGCCTTCTCCCGTCACAATTTCTGTAAAGGAGGGGATTTCTTTCGTCGGGAGTGCATGACTCACGAGCGCCTGTTTGCCCAATAAAATTAAAGATAAAATCTTCCTTTTTCTGTTTATATTCAGAATCAGATTGCTTATCGGGCAGGTAAGGCACTTGAATGACTATTTCCGCTTTACTTCCACCTTTTGTCCACTCCTGGACATAAGATATTATTCGCGCAATATAGTTATTGAAACTCATGGCTTTATTGCGCATAGCGAACTCTTCACTGTTTGTTGAAACAGTAATCAATTGATCCATATCAAGCGCAAGGTATTCAGGTTTCAACAACGATCCGTTAGTTGCCAGGGAAATACGAAGCCCCGCGTTGTTAACAGCTTGTGCCATATCAAAAAATTGCGGATGGGATGTCGGCTCTCCATCAATATGCATCCGAATACCCTTGGAAGTAAAACCAGGGAGCTGGGCAAGAATATGCTTAAACATATCCATTGACATGTTTATTTTTTCTCGCTCTTTAAAGGCGCTGCTGCAATAAGTACACGAGAAATTACATTTCGAAGTTATCTCGATCAGAACCTGGGGATCTTTTTGAAAGAGGGATAAGTTTTTTATGTCTGCCATTATCAGATAACCAATCTCAATTTTGTATTGATACTCTTTTTTTCATAATATACTGCCCCCCAGAAGGCTCCAGAATATCGTTATTCACAAAAAACCTATCCATAAAATGCAACAACTCAAATACTGTTTTCCCGTTCTCATGAATCAAATAATTATTTTTCATTCCTGCTTGACAAAGCAAATGAAGGATCGAATCAAACTCTCTTTTTTCAATCACTTCAAAATATTTTTCAAACAGAGGCATAATTTCTGCTGATCGAATTGCCTCAAAAGGCGATATGAGATTATCAGGATCAGGTCTGACGATCTTCTTAATTGTCATATTCCGTAACTCATTCCACTTGAAACAATCAGGCAATAATTCAAGTATATCATTCACTACCCGAAGACGCTCGTCTGAATATTGAAATTTTGACTCACCAATATAGTCAAAAATCCAAAGAATCCCATTTGGTTTCAATGAATTATTTATTTGCTGAGCCAGATGCTCAAGGTTAACAACATGATGAAGACATGTTTGAGTTACAATTAAATCGTATTTATTTTCCGGCAACACCACATCGTTCAAGTCACCAACTCTGTACTTAATTGGCAGATTGTCTCTCGCCGCGATTTCTCTCGCCTTGGAAATAGCGGCATCTGAAATATCAATAGCGTCAAAGAAAGCACAGCAACCTGCTTTCAGCAATTCTCGTTCCGCTCTTCCCTCACCACACGCAAGAGACAATGCTGTTTCACATTCCACAGCGTATTCCTTCAAATATCTCCCAATACTAATTAAGTCTCTATTGCTTCGCAGAACCTGTGCCGCCTCCCTATCTTTCTGTATAATTTTTTCTCTTTTCCCGTCAGTATGGAGTTGACCCCAGACTTCATTCTCTTTCTTAGCTAACAATTTATATGTCTCTTTATCCACCAGCGCTCCCCATAATCCTACTTGTGTGAAACTAAGAATAATTGACACCTCTCCTCAAAGTCTGCCAGTTTTTCCGCAAAATTTTCAGTAGCGCCTATTCTATTTTCAACAATCCGTTTGCCCTCATTATACAGTGCAATATCACTTTCATTTTTTTCCAACAATCGGTCAGTAGCCTCTTTTCCCAATTTTGCACAGACTTCATCCACACGATCTTCAAGACTTAGCCGCCTGCCTGGAGTCACATTCTGTTTCACATATGCCAAATCAATTTCAGGGTAGATCGTGCGCAATTGTTCTTCGAAAAGCACCATACTTTCATCATAGCGCTCAACCAACCCCAGCAATGAGCATTCCCGCAGCACCTCTTTCACACCAGCAAAATCTGACTCATCAATTTTCATATTCGGGGTAAGTGCCCGCCCCAGCAAGACAAGAGATTGAAAATTACGAATTGTCGCCCCGACAGTCGGCTCCATGCGCCACATTACATATTCGGGGAATGACATTTTTTTTGCATTAATAGCCCCGGGCGTGTCTACTTGCTGGATTTTCTCAAATGAATAAACGGAACCGACACGGTCTATTGGATGACGAATAAATATTGCGGGCAGGATTTGCAAATCATCTCGTGAAGCCGGCAATGGAAACTGGACATGATGGCTCGATATTGCCTTTAACTCAGGATTGGCATCCAGAAACTCTTCAAGATATTGGGCACGACCTTGAATCATGCTTTCGTTGTCGCGATGATCAAGGAAGGAATCACCAAAATTTCTCTGCAAGCTCCAGTCAAAGGTAGATCCTGCATTTTTAAACATATGACAATGAACAATAACCTTGCGCATCTTTCCACTCATAAAACCTTCCATCACAAAAAACTGCAACCAGGCCCTAAAAGGATACCGGTTGATTTTTGCATTCTTACTATCAGCAGGGTTTCAGCCCGGCAGGTCTACATCCTGCCCCCAAATTTCCTCGACACGCTGCTTTGAAAAGTAACGATTCAAACAATCTACTCCGCTTGCGACCTGTGTATGCCATAACTTCTCATCCGCATACAACTGTAATATCTTTTCAGCAAAATCCTTTGGATTATCGGCAATCTGCAGATAACTCTCCGGCTCAGGAAGCCCTTCGGCCCCAATACCGGTCGTCACCACAGGAATCTGCATTCTCAATGCCTCCAACACTTTACCCTTGATTCCCGCGCCATAGCGCAAAGGCACAATGGAAATCCGGCTTCTCTGGTAGATAGTCGACAATTCATCATCGGTCACTTCGCCGGCAATAATAACGTTACCTGCCTGCAACTCAAGAATGCTTTCAGGCATCTTTGAGCCGGCAATGACAAACCGTATTGCATTGTTTTTCTCTAAAACAAGAGGAAACACTTCCTCCACAAACCACAACACGCCATCCTTATTGGGTTCATGCCCAAAACCGCCCACAAACATCAGATCTTTTCTTTCCGGAAGGTGCGATTCATCCACCACAACTTGGTCATATACATTCAAAGGAATCGCACGAACACATTTGTCCGGGAAAAACTTCTTCACCTCGGCCTCTTCGATCAAGGAAGGGTAATATATGACATCAACCTTGTTAAAAATGTCAAATTCCTTCGAACGCCACTCCGAAGCAAGTTTTTTCAACTCATCTCTTTTCTCAACCGCATACTGGCGTTCAGTCCGCATAAAATGGAGATCATGACCGAAATAGATAATTTTAGCCCGGGTAAATTTGCGAACAGCATCTATATATTTGGGTGCAATATGCGGCCGATGAAGATACGCATAATCAATAAAGCGCCCATTTTCCTTCAGCCATTTCTGCCAGTTTTCCGCATACCATGGGCCATACAGCACCTCAATGCCGAGACGCTGCAGATCTGATGTATATGGCTCATGCTGAAAAAAATTATCACCAATAAACTTTACATTCAGGCCCTTTTCAACAAACCATTGTAAATACTGAAACGTAGATCGAGAGCCCGCATCTTTGTCATAGTGCGGCACATAATGATCAACAACCAACATTATCTTTTTATTTCCGGCTCTCTCGCGCGCCAAAAACACGTTTTCCCCATTTTCAAAATGATCACGAGCCAGAACATCAGACCATTTTTCAGCAAATTTACGATTATTGACACCCTGATACTGCTTGATTCCCGTTGTTTCATCAGTCCCGTGGGACTGCCCCTCAAAGTGAGTTACAACGGAAAAAGGTGTATAAACAACCTTGTATCCGGAAGCACGCACAGCAAAAGCCAGATCCGTATCTTCGTAATATGCGGGAACATAGCGTTCATCAAATCCTCCGATTTCCCGCCATAAAGAAGCACGAATCATAATACTCGCGCCGGAAACATAATCCACTTCACGATCATAGTTGTATTCCGGCTTATCGGGGTTGTCCAGGCGTCCAAAATTCCAACCGCTTGCATCTTTCCAGATTATTCCCCCGGCCTCCTGCAACTTGCCATCGGGATAGACAAGTTTTGAACCTGCCATGCCGACCATGGAATCATGATCAAAAACGTCGAGCAAACCTTGCAACCACTTTTCATGCACAAGGGTATCATTGTTGAGAAAAACGAGATAATCGCCTCTCGCCTGCAGAGCGGCATTGTTGCAGTTTTTCAGAAAACCTGCATTCTCAGGCGTTTTAACAATTTTCAACTCCGGAAAATGTTTCAGCGCGTTAATGGTTTCATCGGTTGAGTGATCATCTGCCAGGATAATTTCATAGCTCATTCCGGGAGCGCCATGCAGGATTGAGCGAATACATTTTTCCGTATATTCCCACTGGTTATAAACAGGAATAACAATTGACACCAAAGGATTTTCTACTTGCAGCAAACTTGGGCCGTCAAGATTACTGAGGCTGTTTTTTGTTTTCTCCATTAAAGCCTGGATAGAAGCAGTGCTGTTTTCTCCATAAAGCTGCAAGTAATAATCGAATATGTTCTTTCGGACATGAGGAGATTGCTTAAACAATGTGACATAGAGATTTTTGAGACGATCAGCATCAAGCAAACTGGCTGTCTGGGCAGGATTTTTCAACGCAGCAAGGGCTAACCGACAAAATGTTCCCCATTTCCCCGCATCATCTTTCGCTTTTCCACCACCATTTGAAATTTGCAGAGGATGGCCACCGGAAATGATAAAAGAATCATATTCCCCCAAAATCTGGTTTATATGATCCCTTGCTGTTTTTTTATTAAAACGAAACAGCATTATTTCCGCCACTGACGCCAACCTGTCACCTATCTTCCACCGGAATGAAGAAAAGACATCTTGAATATCGCGCCCCACCTCCTGCATCCAGCTATCATACTGGGCCATCTTTTCCGATTCCTTGCCAAATTCCTCCTGCAAAGATTTCAACTGACTGTCCAATAGCTCACACACCCCTAAAAGGGCATACGCTTGCTCTCCCAGTTCATTGAAATTTTTCTCCAATAGAGACTTTTCCAAACGCGCATTATCCCGTGACTCACAAGCCCCGGCCAGCTTGGACTCCAATTCGGCTATCGCGGCAAGGCGTTCAGCCGACTCCTCCTGCAGATTGTCACGCTCGGACAGCAGTGAAGCCAACTCAACCCGAACCGATGCCAGATCACCCTCCAGAGCTGCCCGCCTGGCCTCCGACTCGGGCAATTGCCGCCTGAATCCGGCAAGCTCTTCACTTCGCTGATCCAGCTCAGCGCGGACATTCTCCCGCTCATCACAGGCCCCGGCAAGCGTGGACTCCAATTCGGCTATCGCGGCAAGGCGTTCAGCCGATTCCTTCTGCAGATTGTCACGCTCGGACAGCAGTGAAGCCAACTCAACCCGAACCGATGCCAGAT
>JAZDEG010000029.1:0-64349 GCA_043809085.1 Pseudomonadota bacterium
GACTGAACTGTTCTGGTTTATTTCTCAATTTTGCTTTGGAAAGCGCGGCTCCGATTTGGACCGCTCTGTCAATAACTTTTTTGCATATTTTTAACCTTTTTCCACACCTCCCATGGTGTCATGAAACTCTAAAGTCCAGAATATAAAGAATCTTGTTTCAGTTGAAGGGGAAATATTTGATATGACTGATCTGCAATGGGATCGTTCCTTTGCTTTGGAACAGGTCGGGGATGATGAGGAACTGTTGGAAGAATTGATCGACCTGTTTTACGATTCATCCATAACCGATCTTGAAAAGATAAAAACCGCTTCACGGCATGCCGACATGGAATCCATGGGTGATGCCGCTCACAGCATCAAGGGCGCTTCGGCAAGCCTCGGAATAGAGGGCATTCGGGTGGTCTCCGCCGCTCTGGAGAGGGCGGGCCGGGACTCCGATCGCGAAAAGGCGGAGTCTCTCTTGCCCCATCTTGAGGCATTGCTTGCCGAGTTCAAAACGGTGAACCGTAAACAGTGAACCGACTGTTCACAATCAAACACGAAATTTGTACAGCGCATGAAGAAAAAACAGTACTCCTTAAAACGGGCACTCCGTCCTTTTCTCCTGCTTTATGTATTCGATTGACACATTTGCGTCTGACTTGTCAGAAGTACGTCCTCGACATCAACCACCATTTTTTCATTTTTCATTTTCCATTATGCCATCAGCCCAGCAGCTTGTAGATAAGTTTAATGATTTTAAGACGTTGCCCCATGTCGCCATACGGGTGACGCAGATGGTCGGTTCTGAAGCCTCCACCATGCAGGAATTCGAGGAAGTCATCAAGCTCGATCCCGTGCTGGTTGTCAGGCTGATGCGTCTGGTCAACAGTCCCTATTTCGGCTTGAGCAGTCATGTGGAATCCATTGCCAAGGCGGTTATTTTTATCGGGATGAAGCATTTGCGCAACCTGGTGGCGGTTGAGGCGCTGCGCAATCTGTTTACGGAAAGTGGAGAGGAAACGTTTTTCTCCCGCAAAAATCTGTGGATTCATTCGGCAACAGTGGCCATTCTCGCCCAGATGATTTCCCGACGTATATTCGGAGATGACGGGGAGGATGTTTTTCTTGCCAGCATTATTCATGATATTGGTCTTATCGTTGAGGATCAACTCTGTGGTGAAGAATTGCGGCAGGTTTGTATGCGATATGCGCAGGATCCGGAGAATGAATCCATAAACGTGCTTGAGGACAGACTCATCGGCACGAACCACTCCAAAGTCGGTCAACTGCTGGCAACATCATGGAATCTCCCCGATGAGGTGGTCGAGGCAATCCGAAACCACCATCGCCATGACAAAAAGTTTCCTATCCCGAGCGTGATCTCCATTCTTCATCTCGCCGAATTCATGGCCTGCAAGATGAATTATGGTGTGGTGACCGGTCGATGTGATACTTTGCCTCCCTATCTGTCCGGGCATCTGAAGAGCAAGATGGCTGATTATAAGGTGCTTCTCAAGGCCCTGCCTGGGGAAATGGCGAAAGCCAGGGAGCTTTATGATTCTGATCAGGAGACGGCATGAACAGTCTGGTCGATAATGTTTTTGCCGAGTTTGTCGAGGGTGACGAAGAACTGCGGGATTTGCATCAGGTCCTTGCTGAAATCCTGCCCCGGGCAGCGATCATTCTTTATGGCGACAATGGTGCGGTAGTCGGTGATTCAATCACTGATTCAGATGATGTTGCAGTTCGTCTATCGATAAATGAAAAGACGCATGAGACCTTCCGGAGCACACAACTTTCGGAAAAACGATGGATTCATTGTTTCCGCCTCAACGAACACAAGGCTTTCCTCTGCTTCAGCGACGAAGGGCTTTGTGAAGATCTTGAAAAAAACGGCCCGCTTGCCGATCTTTACCGCAATTCAATCCAACTCGCTCTGCTGCGCCGCCATCATCAGGAAGCAATCATTGAAAATGAACAGTTGATCCGGCGTATGGGGGTGGTGAGCCGCAAGCATACCAAGCTGCTGGATGAAAATCATCAGCAGTTCCTTGTTATCCGCGAAAAAGAACTGGAATATGCAAAAAAGCTCGAAAGTGAGATTGCCCGGCAGACCAAGGAGTTGCGGGATGCCAATGAACGTCTTGAGCAGGCCAGCCGGCTCAAAAGCGAATTTCTTGCCAACATGAGCCATGAACTGCGCACCCCGATGAATGCGATTATCGGTTTCAGCGGTCTATTGTCGGAAACCGAGCTCACGGAAGAGCAGCAGGAGTTCATCGACACAATCCGCAAATCTTCCGCCAGCCTGCTGGTTCTTATCAACGACATCCTTGATCTTGCCAAGATTGAGGCCGGTAAGCTTGAACTCGATGTTGCGCCTTTCCGACTCGAAGATCTGCTTAAAAGTGTTGAGGCCATGTTTCGCTCCCAGGCGCTTGAGAAAAAAAATAATCTGTCGTATCAGCTTGATGCCTCTCTTGCCGGTTTTTTTGTGGGTGATGAAAATCGTCTGCGCCAAGTCCTTGTCAACCTGGTGGGAAATGCCATGAAGTTTACGGCAAACGGAGACATTGTCCTCAAGGTTGATAAAGTGCAGGAAGATGATACAAACTCCTCTCTTTGTTTTGCAGTCAGCGATACAGGTATCGGTATTCCCCTTGACCGGCAGCGGGCTATTTTTGAAAAATTTACCCAGGCTGACGGGTCAACAACGAGAAAATATGGAGGGACAGGATTAGGTCTTGCCATTACCAGTCAGTTGGTGGATCTGATGAAAGGCCGGGTGGATCTTGCGAGTGTGCCCGGCAAGGGAAGTACCTTCAGTTTTGTCGTCACCTTCCCCAAGGTTGGTGATGCCGGAGAAAAAGAGATATCTGCCGCAACGAAAAGAAAAGTTCCGGTTGCTGAATCTTTTCGGCTTCAGGGTGGACAAAAAAGCGGCGGCGTTAAGGATGCCCCCCCTGTTCCGGATCTCCGGGTGCTCGTTGTCGAGGATAATCTCGTAAATCAGCGTTTGGTAACCCTTTTGTTGAAAAAAGCAGGGTGTTCTTCCGATATTGCCGGGGACGGCATAATAGCGCTGGAAATGCTTGAGGATAACCATTATGATTTAGTTTTGATGGATGTGCAGATGCCCAATATGGATGGGCATGCCGCCACCCGGAGAATCAGGGAAATTGAGGGTTCGACGGAAAAAAATTCTTTCGCAGGCCTCGGCGGCCGGAATAATCCCCTTTATATTGTCGGTCTTACCGCTCATGCGCGGAAAGAAGATGAACAACAGTGCCGCGATGCCGGTATGGATGATTTTCTCACCAAGCCCATTGTGAAGGAAAAACTTTTGATGTTGATTGATAAAATAAGGGCGGAGAAGATATGACCGGAAAAAAAGTAAGGGTTCTCGTGGTGGACGATACGGTTCTCTACCGGAAGGTGATAAGCGATGTGCTGTCCATGATTCCTGAAGTGGAAGTGGTCGGCACAGCTACCAACGGCAAGATCGCCTTGGCCAAGATTGAACAGCTCAAGCCTGATCTCCTTACCCTTGATTTTGAAATGCCGGTAATGGACGGGATTGCGACATTGTTTGAATTGAAAAAGATGAAGTCCGATGTTGCGGTGGTCATGGTGAGCGCCCATACAAGTGAAGGCGCAGCCGTCACCATGAAAGCCCTGGAGCATGGCGCTTTCGACTTTATCGCCAAGCCGGATGGGGCGTCTCTTGAGCAGAATCGGCAGTCATTGCTCAATCAGCTGCGTCCCGTCGTGCAAACGGTTTCCACCAGACGGATTCTTCGTTCGGCTCGGACAGGTGTGCAGTATCCCGGAGTTCCATCACCTCGTCCTGTTCCTTCGGTTCGACCGGTTTCAACACCTGCTCGGCAACAGGCAATACCGGCAGGAGCAGTGCCTGGAGCATCACCGGTCAGACCCGTGCTTCCTTCAGGCCGGATTGCCGTTGTTGTTATCGGTATTTCAACAGGAGGCCCGAATGCTCTGGTTGAGGTCATTCCAAGATTGCCGAAGAATCTTCGTGTGCCTGTGGTTATCGTCCAGCATATGCCCCCGGTTTTCACCAAGGCGCTGGCTGATTCACTCAATCAGAAAAGCCTGGTGAATGTGATTGAAGCGCAGGGGGATGAGCGTTTGGAGGCTGGTAATGTTTATATCGCGCCTGGCGGCAAACAGATGAAGGTGGTGAAAAAAGCATCTGGTGAGTTTCTGCAACTGACCGATGATCCGCCGGAAAATCACTGCAAACCGGCTGCGGATTATCTTTTTCGTTCGGTTTCAGCCATATACGGCAACAGGGCTCTTGGGGTCATTATGACCGGAATGGGGGCGGACGGCGTCAAGGGGTTGCGGCTGATGAAACAGCAGGGGTCACAGGTTATTGCCCAGGATGAGGCGAGCTGCGTGGTTTTCGGCATGCCCATGGAGGCGATCAAGGCGGGTGTTACCGATGTTGTAGTACCGCTCAATCAGATATCGGCTGAAATTGTCAATCGGGTCAAATAATGAAAATTTCGCCGGATGAACTTCAGGGTCTTGCCAAATTTGTCCACGATAAAAGCGGAATTGTCCTTGATTCCACCAAGGCGTACCTGGTGGAATCCCGTCTTCTGCCCCTTGCCAAGGAAAAGGGATTTGCTTCGTATATGGATCTTTGTAATAAGGCAAGCCGAGATCCACTCCTTGCCAACAGAATTATTGATGCGATCAGCACCAACGAAACCTCTTTTTTCCGGGATCAGAAGCCTTTTGATTTGCTCAAATATAAAATTCTCCCGGACGTCATTGATGCAAATTTGTCACGTCCCGGCAGCGGCAAAACGCTTTCCATCTGGAGTGCGGCATGTTCCACCGGCCAGGAAGTGTATACGATAGCGGTCACTCTGCATGAGCTTCTGGGCAGCGCTATTTCACAGTACCGGATAAAAATTACCGGCACGGATATCTCAGATACGGCGATTGCGCAGTCAAGCCGGGGCAGCTACTCCCTGTTTGAAATCGGCAGAGGATTCCCTCCTCCACTCATCAAAAAGTATTTTACACCCGAAGGCCAGAATCTGCGGGTCAAAGATGAACTGCGATCCATGACTTATTTCAGGAAAATAAACCTGATGGAGCCTTTTACAACCATGGGTAAGTTTGACATCATCTTTTGCCGCAATGTTGCGATTTATTTCAGTATGGCCAACCGGAAATCACTTTTTGAGCGTCTTGGGGCCCAGCTTCATCCCCATGGCGCGCTTATCATCGGTGCCACTGAATCTCTTTTCGGCGTCACGGACCTTTTTATGCGTAAGGAATATCACAATTCGGTCTTTTATGCGTTAAAATAGAAGAAACCGAGAGGATGGAGACATTGGAAAAACGAAAACGTCCACGGGTTGATTTTTCAATTGATGCAGTTTTTGAAACAGGCGAGAATATTCGTACGGATCATCAATGTGAAGATATCAGTATGTCAGGGGTTTTTCTCCGTACCAGTGAACCATTTCCAGTGGGTTCTGTTGGGAATCTTCTTCTTGTCCTCGAGTGCGGGGATGAGCGTGTCGAAGTGCGCGCACAATGTCGTGTCACTCGGGTTGTGGTAGGCGAGAGCGACAAACCTTCCGGCATGGGGCTTGAGTTTGTCTCGCTGGATTCAGACAGTTCGATCGCTCTCTTTAATGTTGTGAAATATCAGGGCGGCTAGTCTGAAGGTTGATTGGAAATAATCATTCCGAATCAATTACTTACGGCCCGTTATGCCGGTTTTATTATAATACTGCATAGTTGTTTTGCCCGACGGCTGAATGACCTCAAGAGGAATTATGGCAAATATTAATATGGATGATTTTCTGGTTGAACTGCGGCATGTCATCGCGGAAAATGATGTAATCAAGGGCACCATTCTCTTGCATCATTTTGATCAAATGGACGCCAAGGGGCAGAATCAGTTTGTCGCAGTGTTGGGCGGAGCGGAGGGTGAAATTGTCATTACCCTGCTGGCCCGCCTGCTTGTTGGTGGGCAGGGATTTCTGATCCCCAAGCCGGTTATTCGCAATTTGTTGCTCAGTCGGGTCATGAAGAAACCGCAACAGCTGATGGGACTGCTGAAAAGTGATCAGTTTCGAGATAAACAGATCCTGGTGGAGATTGCCGGTGAAATCCAGCTTGAAGAGGCTGCCCCTCTTATAGAAGAGATTCTGGCTTCAACCGAAAATTCCCAGGTTATGAAGAGTTGCCTTATTGCCTTGGGCAACATCGGAGATCCGCGTCCGATAAATACCTTGAGTGATTTTCTTTATTCCGGGAATCGTGAGTTGGTGATCGCAGCAATTAACGCCTTGTCAAACATTGACACTCCTACCTCGGTGCAGCGGCTTGTTGAGCGGATGGGCACTGACAGTGATTTGGATATCATCATCATCGACGCCCTGGCTAATCTCGAAGATGCTCTTGCCCTTGAGCATCTGAACCGGGAGCTTAATTCCCAGTATGCGTATGTCCGGAACCATGTCAAGAGTCGACTGACAAAAATAGGGGCCAAGGCGATACCCATGCTGTTGGAGAATCTGAGCAGTAAGGATTCCGATTTGCTGGTTCATTCACTGAATGTCTTGGGATATATAGGCGATATCAGCGCCGTGCGTGCGGTTCGCAAGTTGATTCATGAGGAACCGGCCGATGCAAATGTCCGATTTGCCGCCTATGAATCACTGGGGATGATGCCGCTGGCAAAAGGTGCTTATGTGCTGGCCGAGGGACTTTCCGACCGGGTTGACCAGGTGCGTATCGCCGCTGCAAAGGCCATTGAATGGAACTGCGACGATGTGTTGATCGCCGGCGTCCGTAATCTTGTCATGCCGGGTGGTATCGAAGCGGAACATGTGGTGGATGCCTTTTTGAATTCCGAATCCCATAAAATTGTTTTCAGTATTATTGATCTGGACGCATTTCAGAATCTGGCGCTGAAATTTTTGCATTCAAAGGCACATCCGGATCTGAAAAAGCGATATGAGGAGCTCTTCAGGCAGAAGGGCTACAAGGAACTTGCCGACAAACTGGCAGTCAAAGAGATAAGCAGGGAAGGGGAGAAGCTTTTGGTTTATGCCGTTGATGACTCCAGGATGATTCTGTCGATTTACAAGAATACCCTTTTTCAATTGGGAATGGAGGTGCAGCTTTTTGAATTTCCCGCAGTAGCCATTGAGAAAGCAACGAACAGGAAACCGGATGTGATTCTGACCGACCTTAATATGCCGGATATCACCGGAATTGATCTGACCCGCCAACTGCGAGCGCTTTATGGGGGAGAAGACTTGCCCATCATCATGGTGACCACCCAGGGTGACAGCCCGGACCATCGGGAGGCATTCGAGGTTGGTGTCAATATGATCCTGGCCAAACCATTCACCAAGGATCAGATCGGCGCTGCGATCAATGAGGTGCTGAAGAAAAAATAAAGAGAGAGGCAGAAGGGGGATGCGGACATCCGGTTTGGGATTTCCACCAAAGAAGAGTGTTTTTTTCGCCTTCTGCCTGAAGTCTGTCATTCCCCCATTTTGAGCAGTTCATCGATATTAAGTATAGCCACCAGTTCCTTTTCCATTTTGTATATTCCTTCAAAGTAAATTCCGGTGATGCCGCTGATGTTGGAGGGAGGCGGTGTGATGTTTTTTCTGTCGGCCCAGATAACGTCGCGCACCCCGTCAACAAGAAAACCGATATTTTCGGTTCCCTGCCTCACCACGACAATCTCCATGCTCTCCGGGACATCGGCGGATTCAAGGGAGAATTTTTTTCGGAGGTCAATGACGGTTGCGATTTCACCACGCAGATTGATGACCCCGCAGACATACTCAGGGGCCAGATGAACTTTTGTAATCTGGGTGTTTTTGATTATTTCCCGAACCCATGAGGTGTCAAGTCCGCAGGCCATTTCATCTATTTGAAAAATTGCCAGTTCCTGCGTTCCTTCTGATGTTTTATCAACAGATTTCTGCATATTATTACCGATTTCCTTGCTGTTTTTTCAGATAAAGTTCAATTTTGGAAGTAATCTGTTCCCGATCGAGCTTAATCAGATATTCATCCACCCCTGCATGACGTCCACGTTCTTCCGCCGCTTCACCTGCAACAGATGTCACGGCGATGACCGGAAGGCCCGACCACCTTGCGTCGTTTCGGATGCGTTTAGTGAGCTCCAGCCCATCCATGTTTGGCATCTCAATGTCCGTCAATACCAGGTGTATTTCTTCCTCCTCGAGCACCTGCAGCGCCTCAACTCCGTCTTCCGCAGTAAAAGCCTTGTATCCTGCTTCAGTGACAAAGTTGACGAGCTGGTTCATGAAGAACTTGGAGTCTTCAACAATAAGCAGATGGTAGGTTTGAGTTCCTTGTTCTGTTGACTGCGCTTTTGTGTATATGGCCCAATCAGGCATGATGGCTGAAACGACACCATACAGGTCGACCAGCAGGGTGATTTTGTCAAAAAGAATCATGGAGCCAAGGATGCCGGTCTGTCGATGGGTAATATCATCGATTTTTATTGTTGCGTCGAGGATATCGACGATTTCACTGACCATGATGCCGACTTCCCTGCCGGCCATTGGAAAGACGATAACGTAACAGGTTGAATCCGTCTCGTCGCGCATGCCGACGTTTGCCACCTCTTCAACACCGAAAAGGGATAAAGTCGAGCCTCTGTACTGGATGTTCCTGCGACCGGCGGTGATGATGATATCATCTGTTCTGATCTTCTCAATGCGTGAGATGAGACCAAGGGGGATCGCCATCTGTTCATTGGGAGCGTTCATGACGATGAGCAGAGACTGGGAGTCTTCAGCGCCTTCCTGCTTTTCTTTCAACAGCATGCTCTGAGATTTTACCTTCTCGGCAACCCGGTTCAGTTTCATATGGCTGCTTATGCCGACCACATCAAGGATCAGAGCGACGCGTCCGTCACCCTGAATAGTTGCCCCCGCGTAACATTTGCAATTGCGCAGATGCGAACCAAGTGGTTTGACAACGATTTCTTCCGAATCGAGCAACTGATCGACAATCAACCCGTAATGGAAATCACCTGAAGAAAGAACAAGGATGTTGTAAGCGCTCATGGGATTGGTGCGCCGATCCTCTCCTGTTCGTTTTTCTGCAAAAGCAACCTGCTCGGCCGGTTGTTCGTCGAGTTTTTCCAGATCCTTTTTGCTGCGCGGGTCACAGATGTTGATCCGCCGGTCCGTTTTGGATTTTTTGGTTTCCGGATCAAGAAAAACGCAATCCTTGATTCCTAATGCGGTGCGCAAATGGACAAGGGGAAGAAGTTCGCCACGCAGGCGGATAACCATCGCATCGCCGATTTTTTCGATGCGTTCCTTGACCTGGTTGGCCGGCACCCGCACCAGTTCAACCAGATTGACCTGCGGAATGGCAAAACGTTCCTGCTGGCAGGTGACGATTAGGCTTGCGATGATTGCCAGAGTCAGGGGGAGTTTGATGGAAATGGTTGTTCCAACACCCATAGCGGTCTCAATATCAATGACCCCGCCCAGCTGGGAAAGATTGGTGTTCACCACGTCCATGCCGACACCGCGGCCCGATACATCCGTCACTTCCTTGGCCAGGGACAAACCCGGCAGGAAGATCAACTTGGCAAGTTCTTTTTGCGACATGGCTTCAAGTTGGGTCCTGTCAATGAGACCCATTTCCTGGACTTTTGCCTTCAGCTTTTCAGTGTTGATTCCCGCACCGTCATCCTCGATTTCGATAATGACCTGCCCGCCTTCATGGAAAGCGCTCAAGCGAAGCAGGCCGATTCCCGGCTTGTTGTTTTTTGTCCGTTCTCCCGGGATTTCGATACCGTGGTCAACAGAGTTACGCACCAGATGGGTCAGGGGGTCGCCGATTGCCTCGATGATGGTTTTATCAAGTTCGACTTCCTCTCCTTCAATAATGAGGTTGACTTCCTTGCCGAGATCCTTGGAAAGATCACGGACAACCCGTTTGAACTTGTTAAAGATGTTGCCCACAGGTTGCATGCGGGTCGACATGATTGCTTCCTGCAGTTCGGAGGTGACGAGGTCAAGGCGTTGAGAAACGGTGTCCACACCCTGCTGGTTGTGAGTGGAAACCGCCTGGACCAGCTGGTTTCTCGTCAAGACAAGCTCACCGGCCAGGGTCATCAGGCTGTCGAGAATTTTTACACTGACTCGCAGATTTGTTTCGGCCTTGATCTGAGGCGGTGCTTTAGCCGTCGAGGGGGGAGAAATTACCGGCTCTTCCTTTTTCGGTGGCGGTGCGGGCGCTGTTTCCTTTACCGGGGTTGCTGTCGCCTTGACCGGAACTTCCTGTGCGGCTGCTGGGACAGGATCTGGTTTTGGAGTAGCCTCGGGTGTTGCGGTATTAATAACCGGAGCGGAATCGCCCGGTATATCAAGCTTCACCGGATGGATTTTGTCAGAATCGAGACCGAGAAAACCGGTCAACAGGTCAATTTCCATGATAGTGGCGAAAAGGGCAAAGAAGGGGATCTTCATCTCTCCCGGGTCGGTTTGAAGGTCGCCCACCGATGCGATATCAACTTTGCTGTCAACCAGGTCCCCTGTTTGCATCAGTTCATTGATAACGGCAAGGGGAGTTTTGCCCTGCTCTTCGATATCGGCAATGAGATCGTATTCCAGGATGAAAAGATTATTAGCTCCCTTACGGATCGAGTTCAGTTCAAATTCGTTGATGGTGAAAAGAGAGGGGTTGGCTGCCGTCCCCAGGGAAACATGGTTTTCAAGAGTTGGTTTAACATCTTCTTCCAGGTTGTTGGAGACGGCGTTCTGCAGGGCCAGCAGATAGGCGGATATATCCACATCATTGCTGGTGGCTGAGTTTTCTATCATTTTGCCGAGCAGGTCCGTCGCATCCAGCAGAGTGCTGACAATGGCAGGGGTCGGCACAAGCTCTTCGTTCCTGATGAGATTCATCAAGTTTTCCGAGCTATGTGCGAGTTCCTTCACCTTGTCCAGGCCGAGAAACCCCGCACCTCCCTTCAGGGAGTGAACGGCGCGGAAAACTTTATTGACGAGTTCGGAATTTATGTTGGCGCCGGCCTCTTCAATGGCCAGAAGATCCGCCTCTATTCCATCCAGATGCTCTTTTGCTTCTTCTATAAAAGCCTGTAGGGTTTCATCATCTTCAATCAGGGGCATAGTGTTCTCCTCGGCGTTAGGCGCAGCCGATTGCGTAGACAGCGGAAAAGGGCCGCCTTCGGCAGCTCGTCCGTTGATTAACGAATGGTAAAGTGATTATCCAGCCGCATGACCTTGAAAAGTTGACGGAGATCATCAGAAAGGTGGATCAGTTCAATTTCGCCGCCGCCGTTATTGGCAAGGCTGTTGCGTATTGAAATGAGGAGTCCGATTCCCGATGAGTCAATCATTTCTGTTTCTGAAAGGTCAATCGCAATTTTTTTTTCGCCACTATTTATTATTTCAAGGAATTCCTGCTTCAGGCCGGCACATTGCGATGCAACGATATCGACCCCCGGTTTCATGGTGACTACGCCATCTTTTCTTTCTATACGGCTCATTGTTTTTTTTCCCTTGGTGTAATTATTCTGGGGGAGAGCTGGACTTTCAATAATATTATATGATTTTTTTTGTTAAATAAAGCGTATTGCCTGATTCATTGTAGCTAATGGTAAATCCGTACTGAAATAACGAATGGATGCCTCTGCCTGAGGGGGCGGTGCTTGAAACCTTGTTTTTCAGGAGATGACTGTGCCAGTCAAAACCTGTTCCCTGGTCGGTCACGGTAATGGTGAGTTTGTCGCGCTCAATGACGACAGTGCATTCCACCTGCAAAGTGTCATCATTACGGTTGCCGTGAATGACTGCATTGTTAAGTGCCTCTCTCAGGATATAAATAAATTCAAAAAGATTACAGTTGATTTTTTTAGCGGCGATAAATTTTTTGATCGCGCGGCAGGATTTATCGATATTTAACAGCGAAGATGCGAAAATACAGGAGATGGACCCAGGCGTCTCTTTAATAATAATATCCTGCATTCAGACCTCTATCGCCATGATCACAATATCATCATCCGGAGAACTTTTCCGGTCGCAGACAATTTGTTTCAGGCTTTCCGCCGCACGGCTCACCGGTGTTTGTCTGAGTTCCTCAGTGGGAGGTATCAGTTCATCGGTCAACGCCGTCCATACCTGGCGGGAAACGGCGCGTTCCAGCAAGCCGTCTGAGTAAAAGTAAAACCGGTCTCCTTTTTTTACTTTTATGTCGCAGGTTTCAAAATAGGCGTCACTTAAAATGCCTACCGGAGTGCCGCGGGTCGAGATAAACCGGGCCTTGTCGTCCACGGGAACATAAAGAACAGGCGGGTGCGCTGCATTGACAAGTGACATCACGAGGGTCTGTCTGTTTAAACGTCCATACACGGCGGTCAGATATTTTCCATCCGGCAGGATGTCGATGAGGACGCTGTTCATCATTTTCATGCTGTCGGTCGGACTGTAAATCAGGGATGAGTTCTGCTGCAGGAGGGCTTTGACCGCGGCTGTGATAAAACCTGTTCCAATATCATGGCCTGAAACATCGGCAACCATATAGACTGTGATGTTGTCTGAAACCTGAAGCACATCGTAAAAATCTCCGCCGGCTTCATGCAGGGATGAATAGTGGATGCTGAAATTCGCGTTGGGGAGATCTTCCGGTTTGACCAGGAGGGCAACCTGGGCATCATGAATCTGTTTGAGCTTTTCCGTTTGTCTTTTTACCAGCGCTTTGGTGGCAAGACTTAATTTGAGATGGAGCCGGACTCGGGCAAGAACCTCGGTGGTGTTGAAGGGTTTGACAACGTAGTCCACTGCTCCGAGTTCAAAACCTTTTATTTTTGAAGCGACGTCATCATTGCCGGTGAGAAAGACAACCGGTATGGAATTTGTTTTCGGGTTGGCCTGCAGTTTCTCCATGACCTCGAAGCCGCTTTCCATGGGCATGATGATGTCCATCAGGATGAGGTCCGGCAGTTGGCGGGCAACGGATTCACGAGCCTCTACACCGTTGTGGGCGGTGAGGATCTGATACCCTTCCCGGGCAAGTGAAATCTGTAAGAGTTTCAGGTTGATCGGTGTATCGTCTACGATGAGAATAGTGATTTCTTGTTTGTTTTCCATGTGTGGGGCAAAATAGATATTAAGATCCTACTGAATAAAAAATATTATTTTCTTTTCAGGAATGAAAAGTCAAATTTTTTATTGCGACAAAAAAGAGGAAAGACGGGAAAGCATTTCGCCATGGGCGTTCAGCAAGGCGGAGCGAGATGTTTCGGTAACAATGGAAAGGCGGATATCGAGGCGTCCGGGGGGCATGAGGTGTTCGAGTCGGTCAGGCCATTCGATGACGGTCAAGCCGTTCCCGTAAATATAATCTTCAAAGCCGAGTTCTTCAATTTCATCGGGTGAACCAAGACGATAGAGATCCATATGATAGAGGGGAATACGACCTGGATATTCATGAAGCAGGCTGAAGGTGGGGCTTGTAATGTAATACTCCGGGGGCACTTCAATGCCTTGACCAATGGCCTGGGTCAGGGTTGTTTTTCCTGCACCCAGGTCGCCGGAAAGGGTGAATATGTCTCCTGGCCGGGCTGTCCGTCCGAGATGGCGCCCGAAGCGGAGCGTGTCGTCAAGTGTCGGCAGGGAGATGATGCCGGGGGAAGTCATCGGGCGGGGCGTTTGTGGCAGAAAAGGCAGCGGTATTTGGGGGGATGGTCCGCGGGCAGTGGGGCTTCACCCTGGGGATTATGGCATTCTTCACAGAACTTTTCCGCTTCCTTTTTACCCATGGGGTAGAAGCGCTCATGGTTTTCGTCATGGGGCAGAAAGGCAGTGGTTTCCGGTGGCGCATTCCAGAGAAAGAGAAAAGCCCCGCCGCAGAAGAGAATGAAAACGAGGTTGTAGATCAGGAGATTTTTTTTCTTTTTGTCGTCCATGGGTTTAATCGTTTATTACTTGATAAGTTAATGATTGAAAAAGGTAATCATGCCGTCATTATTGCTACTCTCCCATTTCCAGGGCATTGAAATGAAGCAGGCGCAGTCTGAGAGCGGTTACGAGAAGTTCAAGCATGTATTTGGTTATGAATCTGTTTTTTCCGCATATGTCCAGAAGCCGGGTATGGGCCTGGTGTTTTTTGATCAGGCGTTTGAGCCCATTGTCATCAGCTCCGGGATCAACTATTTTTGCAGCAACGGTCCTGCCTGAGCAGATGGCCGGATAAATGCCTTCTCCCGTCAATCCTGAAGCAAGACCAGCTGCGTCCCCTACAAGGAAAATGTTGCCGAACCGGTAACCTCGAAAATCGAAATTTATGGTGGCGGCTTCTGCCTTCAGACCCTTTCTTTGTATACCATGTTTTTGCATCCAGGCGTGTAAATTTTCCTGAAGTATTCGTGGGGAAATATCGGTGCGGCAGGCATAGGCGCCAACTGATGCCCTGTTGCGGTGAGGAAAAATCCAGGCATAGCCGGTGGAAAAAAGGGCGGGGTCAAGCTGCCAGATCATTTCATCGAAGTTTCCGGGAACATGATAGTGGACTCCGGCGCCAATACGACTGGTCGGGATTTTCAGAAAACGGCGAACCAGGGAATTGCTGCCGTCAGCGCCCACCAGATATTGATATGTGAAGGGGCCTGCTCCAGTTGCGACATCCCTGCCGGATATGGATGTTACTCCCGTTTCGGTGAGAATAGTTGCCCCGGCGCGTGTTGCTTCCTCAGCCATCCAGAGGCCGAGATTTTCCCGGTTTACCGTGGAGATGATTGGATCAGGGGAGCTGACAACAGTTTTTTGCCGGGCCGAGCGCACATGCTGGCGGCAGAATCCTTTTTCCACGAGTTGCGGCGGCAGATGCCGGGCGAGTCCCGACCAGGTTACGCCTCCGGCACAAACCTTTGGTCCGATTGATTTATTCCGTTCAAGGAGAAGCACATCGACACCTTGACGGGCAAGTTCTGCGGCACAGGAGAGTCCGCCGGGACCGGCGCCTATGATGATCGTGTGAAAATGATTTTTCATGCGTACAAGAAAGGTTGAAGCTGAAACGGTAAATTTTGGCCGGTGCGTCGGCGGGATAGATGAAGTAGTGGCTTCTTCAGATTTCAAGACGAATGTAACGTAAAGAAACAGAGACGCAAAGGTTTTATTTTGACAGACAATATGGTATGTTGACTTGCTTTTGATGAGCTGTATTTAGTATTTTTTCAGACAATTCATCTTTTTGTCGCTACGGAGCAGGGTACAGGAACGGGCGGCTTATTTTTTTATTTTAGCGGTATGAAGTCCAGGAGCTTTCACTATGTCAAAATCTTTAGGTAGTAATCGATCAATCAACAAAAAACCGACCTTTCTTCTTATTATTCCCGTTCTTTTGCTGATAGGGGCCGCAGTTCTTCTTTTTCTCCTCCTTGAGCTGGAAAAACCCCGCATTGATATTGCCGGAAATATAGATCTCATCAGCAGCAAACGGAGCATCGCCTTTGAGGTCACCGATGAAAAAAGCGGTATACGACATATCGGGGTTGCGGTGCGCCAGGGAGGAGCGGAGAAACAGCTCCTGGAGCAGACTTTTGAGAGACAGGGATATTTCACGTCTGCCGGACAGCATAATGTCAAGTCTGATGTCACTGTCGACACGAAGGCATTGGGACTCAAGGACGGTCAAGCGGAAATCATTTTTACCGCAGGGGATTTTTCTTTCTGGAATTTTGCCCGCGGGAATATCGTGCAGCTGGTTTTCCCTGTGACCCTCGACACCCAGCCCCCCCAGGTGAGCCTGATTGATTCGTCCCGTTATATCAAGCCGGGTGGGGCGGGAATGGTGACTTATCGGATCAGCGAACCTGTTGCCAAGCATGGGGTGTTTCTTAATGATACCTATCACCCCGGATTTGCCATTCCGGGTAAGGACGGTCTTTTCGGTGCAATCATCGCTTTATCGTTTAATACTGACGAGATCAGCCAGGCCCGGATCGAGGCGGTTGATCCGGCGGGTAATGCCGGCAGTTCAGCCTTTGGTATGGTATTTAAAAAAGTCAATTTCAAGCAGGATAAAATCAATGTGTCCGACGGGTTTCTTGATGTCAAGATGCCGGAGTTTGCCCAGCATTACCCGGAGATGACCGGGACCAAGCTTGAACAGTATCTGTTTGTCAACAACAAGGTTCGTTTTGACAATAACCAGAAAATAATGGAGGTGTGCCGGTCATCGGTGTCCGAGAAACTGTGGGATGGACGTTTCGGGCGTATGGAGGGCAGCAACCGGGCAGGCTATGCCGATCATCGCACCTATTATTATCAGAATCAGGAAGTGGACAAGCAGGTCCATCTGGGAATTGATATTGCAGCAACCGAGCGTTATCCGGTCCAGGCCGCCAATCGCGGCAAGGTGATTTTTGCCGAATATCTCGGCATATACGGAAACATGGTTATTCTCGACCACGGTTTGGGTGTGTCCAGTCTCTATTCGCATCTCAGTTCGATTAATGTCGCAGTCGGGGACATGGTGGACAAGGGCGGAGTCATCGGGGCCACCGGCACAACGGGAATGGCGGGTGGTGATCATCTCCATTTCAGCATGCTGGTGAACGGTATCCTCGTGAATCCGATCGAGTGGTGGGATCAGAGCTGGATGGATCTCTATATTCATGCGTATCTGAAATAAATTTCCGGCACAAGGCGGAAGTGTTGTTGGTTCACTTGTTCTTTCACTTCTGCCTTCTGCTTCATGCCTTAAACTATGTCAAAAATCAGAATTCTGCCGGAAAATCTGGCCAATCAGATCGCTGCTGGCGAGGTTGTTGAAAGACCGGCCTCCGTTGTCAAGGAGTTTGTGGAAAACAGCATTGATGCCGGGGCCGGAAGGATCATCCTTGAGGTGGAGGGGGGAGGCAGTCGCCTCATCCGGGTCATTGATGACGGCATGGGCATGGATCAGGACGACATGCTGCTTTCCCTGGAACGCCACGCCACAAGCAAGCTGCATACAATAGAAGAGCTTGGTGCGATTAACACCCTTGGTTTCAGGGGCGAAGCCATCCCCAGTATCGCCTCGGTATCCCGGTTGACCATCACATCCCGCCTGGCCGATGCCCCTCTGGGCAACCGGGTAGAAGTTCGTTTCGGCCAGCTTCACAAGGTGCATGAAATGGGTTGCAGTCCCGGCACCATCATGGAGGTGCGCGATCTGTTCGGCAATGTTCCGGCCCGCAGGAAATTTCTCAAAACAACCCGCACCGAGCTTTCCCATATTGACGAGATTGTCGTAAACACCGTGCTTGCCCATGCGAATCTTGGTTTCACCTATCATGTTGACGGCAGGGAAGCGCTTTCCTTCGCCGCCGGCAGCGAAAGCCTGGAGTGGCGAGTCAGGGAAATCATGGGGGGGCATTTGCAGAAAAATCTGATCCCTGTCGATTGGCAGCAGGAGGACATGACGCTTTCCGGCTTTCTGCTGCCGCCTGATGAAGGGGCCTCGCCAGCGGCGCGTTTCAGGGTTTTCGTCAACCGGCGGCCGGTGCGGGACCGGATGATCGGTCATGCGGTTGTCGAAGGGATGCATAATTTTCTCATGAAGGGGCGCAAGCCCTGCGGGGTCGTTTTTCTTTCCCTTGACCCGGAGATGGTGGATGTTAATGTTCATCCCACCAAGCAGGAAATTCGCTTCCGCGATTCCCGATATGTCCACCGTATGGTGGTGCAGGCCGTCAGCCGGGCGATGGAAAGCTTCCAGACACAGATGAAGTTTTCTCTTTTCGGCCAACCGGTGAACCAATATTCTCCGGCTGAAAGTGAGAGACCGGGCATGACTGCGTCCGTTTCATCCCTTCCAGCTTCACCGCGGAATGAGCACGGCAAATCGCCGGTGGTTCCGCCCACAAAGCTTTTTTCTGATAGAATGCGACCGCACTCCACGGACAAGACAAATGGTGTTCTAACGGTTGCCGAGCCTTCGCCGCAAGCCATCTCCACTGCGTTTTCTGTTCAGGAGGAAAAAAACGAAGTTGCACAGGTGTTGCAGGTGGTGACGGAAAAACCTGAATTGCCCGGACTTAGGTATGTTGGACAGTTCCTGAAATCATATCTCCTCTGTGAGACCAATGACGGAATCGGGGTGATCGACCAGCATGCCGCCCATGAACGGCTGATTTTCGAGCGATTGAGAAAACAGTATCACGATATGCAGTTGCCAGGCCAGTCGCTGCTGTTTCCGGAAATCATCGAATGTACGCCGGCCCAGGCCGAGATATTGACTCACCATGACGAGGAAATCAGGCGGCTCGGCGTGAGTATCCAGGAGTTCGGGGGGATGAGCTATGTCATCAAGGCGATTCCTGCAATACTTGGACATCTCGGACCGCTTGAGATCATCAATGGTATTTTTGATCATTTTCTGAATCGCGAGGGAAAAGAGAAATCGGCCCCCCGGAGAATCGATGATGTTCTGGCCCTCATGGCCTGCAAGGCGGCGATCAAGGCCAATGATGCGTTGCTCACCCAGGAGGGTGAGGAACTTGTCCGGAAGATGGAAGAGGCAGATATTTTTTCACACTGTCCCCACGGCCGGCCGGTGGTGAAATTTTTTAGCGAATCTGACATAAAAAAATGGTTTTTCCGATGAAATACACGGTAAAGTGGCATTGAAGGGTTGGTAATTCTTTTAACATAGTGAAAATTCGAGGTTTAACAATGAGTACTCCCCCTGTTACCAGGACCAATTTCCCTGATCTGAAGTTAATCCATCGCGGCAAAGTGCGCGATCTCTATGAAATTGAGGATAAGCTGCTCATGGTGGCGTCCGACAGAATATCCGCATTTGACGTCGTCATGGAAGATCCCATTCCCAATAAAGGCAGCGTTTTGACCAAGCTGTCACTTTTCTGGTTCGATTATCTTGCGGATATTATTCCGAACCATCTTATTTCCGCCGATCCCGCCGAGTATCCCGCTGTCTGCGCTCCATACGCCGATCAGCTCAAAGGACGCAGCATGCTGGTGAAAAAGGCCAAACCGCTTCCGGTGGAATGCATTGTCCGCGGCTATATTTCCGGTTCCTTCTGGAGCGCTTACAAGAAAAATACTACGGTCTGCGGCTTCAAGTTGCCGGAAGGAATGAAGGAGTCGGAGAAGTTTCCTGAGGTGCTTTTTACCCCGTCCACCAAGGCGGAACAGGGGCTTCACGACGAAAATATTTCCCTTGAGAAAATGGCGGAGATTGTCGGCAGACAGGAAAGCGAGGAGATTGCCCGCATCTGCGTCGAGTTGTACCGCAAGGCATCCGATTATGCCCGCAGCAGGGGCATCATCATCGCTGATACAAAATTTGAACTGGGCTGGTATGAAGGAAAACTGATGCTGATCGACGAGGTGTTGACTCCTGACTCATCACGTTTCTGGCCGGAAGACGATTACCAGACAGGCCGGGGCCAGGCAAGTTTCGACAAGCAGTTTCTCAGGGATTATCTATCGACCCTCGACTGGCCGAAAACACCGCCTGCTCCCAAGCTTCCGGCTGATATCATCAGCAAGACCAGCGCCCGTTACCTTGAAGCAGTTGAGCGGATAACGGGCAAAACCCTTGCCGTATGAAAGTTGCCGTCAGAGTAGGCAGCGAGATGTCGAAGGAGAAATTATAGTTACACGGGGCGCGGGCAAGCGTCCTTGCAACAGGAAGCTGATTCCATTGGCATGAGGTAAATCCGGGAGGTGTGTCACGGTGACCAGGGATAAGGATCATCGGCAAAGCTGGAAACTTTATACACCACCACGGCTGTTCGTCAGTCTGGTCGTACTTCTTGTCATTTCAGGCTGCGGGGCGGGGAATAATGGTTCTCCGCTCTGCAGAGTCATCACCCCCACCGATGCTGTCCTCATTACCCATCATGTCACGAGCTGTCATGATGATCTTTATAATTTTGTCAGCCGTCTTTACGCCAGAAATCCCAAATACGAACAAGATCTTGAACTTCGCCGGCACAAAATCGATGCGGTTTTCCGGGTAAAAAACAGCCCCCTCCTGGACGAATTCTCCGGCTGGACATCCGACAGGTTCCTTGTCGCAGCCTTTGCCGCAGAGACAAGGGGGGACCGTGTTTTTCTGCTCGGTCTCGGACTGGCAAACAGCATCAGGGAGGCCTATGGACTTGAAGAGATGACCTTTTTCTGGAGCGGTCTGCAGATTCCGGTGGAGCGCCTCAAGCGTCTCCATTTTAACCTGAGCCAGGTGAACTGGCGTCTCAAAACCTACAAAGACGCCTCCGGAGAGCTGCTTTTTCTTTCCAACGGCATGGGGGAAAACGGTTATCTTAACATGGGATACGAGGTTATCATGACCCGTATCCTGACCCGTATTGAAGATGATATCTATCTGCGGGGCGGACTTCCTGATAAATATGCGTTCAGAATGTCGACACTTTTTCTTTCCATTCTTATGTAAAAAAAATCATATTTGAGATTCGGACCTGGCGCGCGTCATGGGAAAAAAGGGTTTAGCGATTTTTCGCTAAACCCTTTTTGGGGTTCTTCACACCAGCATCGAAATTTGAGGGAGGATTTGCGCTCTCGTCTCAGAAAGCATTAATCACCCGTGGATCTACAGAAAGACCCTTATTTGATTACTGTCACGTTCCTTCGTTTCGTCGCCTTGAGGCCTTTGGAATCAATGGCGGTAAGTGTTATTGTTTTGCTTCCCGTTGTCGTGAATTTGTGTGTTTTTGTTCCACCGGGGGCAAGCCGCGCCGAGCTTCCATCGCCCCAGTTTACTCTTATGGTGGAAAGGTTGCCGTTTGCGTCAGTTGAAATGTCGGTCACCTTTACAGCATTGGTGATTTTGAGTTGTATCCCTGCCTGCGTCTTGTTGCTGTCTGGAGCGACAAGACGCATGGCTGCCTTGGGGGCAACATTTTTGTGGATTTTCGGTGCTGCGTTGGCAAGGATTGTTGCGTTTAAGAAAGGAACCCCGGATTGAACCGCTCCCGGTCCCTTGCTGCCGCCATGGCAAGGATTGCAGGCCGATGCGACAGTAGGGGCAACTCCCGCCTTTGTATGGCAGGTTTCGCAGGTGGTTATCGGATGATTCACCAGGTTTTGGGGCTGGGTTGTTGCGTGACATTCGATGCAGGAAGGAGGCTCGCCTCCGGCATGTATGGCTGCAGCGGTAGCGGCAAGCTGGACTGCGGTGAATTTGTGGTTAGCCACACCGCCCTTCCCGTGGCAGCTCAGGCAGGCTTTTGTTACGTTCGGTTTTACACCGGGTCTCGTCGTGCCGTGGCATTTCATGCAGTCGTTTGGCGTTTTGGCGCCGGATGGATGCGCGACAGTCCTTGTGTGGCAGTCAGTGCAGTCTGTCGGGTATTTGGCGCCGTCTGTGTGCAGTCCCTGGGCGAACGGTAATATTTGGGACTGGGAGTACTTATGGGCGGAACCGCCTGCCCCGTGGCATTGTCCGCAAGATGTGGCAAGGTCAAGCCAGACCTTCCCAGAGCCGTCGGTTTGGGCAATTCCGTCACCGTTAATGGTGCGATAGTCTGCATCTTCGGTGTAAATCCGCCAGATATGGATCATGGAGCCGTCTGCCGTCTTCCTCGGCATGTGGCATATCTCGCATGCCTCATTGGCCGAGGTGTTCATGTTTTCAAGGGGAGTTCCGGCACCGGCGGGGTGACGTGTTGATGTGTCGAGGTCAATGAAGTTGATCGATGCGACGGAGTCCGGATCGGAGTGGCAGGTGGTGCATTCCCTTCTGATCGGTTCGGATTCAGGGCTGCTGTCATCGAGACTCCAGTGAACATCATGGCAGGTCATGCAGTTGCCCTGTGAGTTGGCAACCGACGAACCCTCATTAACCCAGTTACCAGCGGCTCCACTGGTGGCTGATCCGTCGCCTGCATTGGTGCAGTCCGTGTTGATGGCGGAATTGGTGAGCGGGATTATCCTGGCTTCACCATCTTGGTAGATGGTGGTAATGATACTGCCATTGCCGATAGTGCCGTTGCCGGTCCGGCATATCTTGCCGACAAAGTCGCTGTCATAGTTCGCCTTGGTGAGCAGGGCGAGTTTACTGCTGTCACCGGTATAATTGGCGTGCGGGCTGTTCAGGAACTGGTTGGCGATGGGGGCTACACTTTTGCTCGTGAGGGAAAACTCGCCGCCGCTGACCGGAATCTCTGCGGCCGGGTTGTTGCTGGGGTCCGTGGCCGGGGTGCCATGACAATAGAAGCAGATCTGGGTGACGGTTGCACCATACTTGGTTTTGTTGTGCCCTGTTGCATTTTCCGGCAGGCCGGTAGTCTCGTTCACCTGGATAATATCTTCCTGAGCTGGTTTGGCTGTTCCATGGCAAACGGTGCAATGCATGCCCTTCAATCCCCATTCATCGCCAATATCGTTCCAAGGAGCCAAATCCCCGGTTTTTTTGTGGCCGACATTGATAAAACCGGTCTTGGTCCGTTCAGCATATGACCTTGACTGGTCGGTATGGCATTTGTTACAAACGCTGCCGGTGCCGCTGATGAAATTACCGCCGCCGTCCTTGGGCAGGGTAAGTGCGTCGAATTTTCTTATCTCGGTGTTTGCAGCGCCTAGATTTGTGGTGATACCGGTAATTAGGGTAGTCGCGCTCATCGGCAGCCAGTTATCCCAGGAAAAGCCGTTTGCTATGCAATCCCCTTGGGTGGTGAACTGGGTGAGATCCTGATAGGATCCGGCGGCTCGAACCACACCGCTTACCGCAGTGCTCACCCCCGAATGTATGTAGCCCTTGACGCCATAGGCATAGTTGCAGTTTGGATTAGACCATGTCCAGCCAAGGCCCTCGTCATACATTTCCTGGCTTGGGTAGCTCTGGCCGTTCGATGCCAATGTCCAGGCCGGATTGGTGCTGTCGCTATTGTAGGAAGGACATGTCGTGCTGGTGCTGTTGCTTCCGGTGAGGGTTATTCTCATGGTTGCATAGCAAAAACCCAGATTGTCGGCAGAGATGACACCCTTGGTTGTTGCCGGTGCATTGGCAACAGCCGGAACCGTTCCGTCCGCTTTCCGGTTCCGGTATTGCCAGCCATAGGCCACGCATGTTCCTCCCTGGGCCGTACTGGAAGGCGACAGGGTAGTGCCGCCCTTGGATGTACACATGGCAAGTGTCCGGTCAAGATCAACCAGAGAAATGGCTGTGGATGGATCAACTGCATCGATGCATGTATTTGAGGAGGCCCAGGTATGCCTGTATCCGTCGCTGCCAACGCCTCCGGCAGCAGGGGCGCAGGTCGCCTGGGTTGTCATGCCGGTAAGGCCGGTGGTATAGGCAACGCAATCCCGTGCGTTGGTGATGGAGGTGTCAACAAGCATGTTGCCGCTTCCGTCGATGCCGATAACGCACATGCCGTCATTGGGATTTTCGTAAATCCCCGGTGAAACCTCTTTTGTGCCGTCAATCATGAACATGGCCCAGGCCTCACTGCTCATGAATATGGGTGACACAGCAAATGCCGTACTGATGCCGACAAAGTATGAAAATGTAGTTTTGAACTTCATGTATTTGGCCCTCTATTCATTATGTGAAAGATACATTCCTCCAAAGAGTTCTGCCTGCCGATCAGAAACGGTAGGCAAGGCTCGTGTAGACGATATTCGCCTCGTAGGACTGATCTCGACTTGCGCCGGTCAGGTATGCTGTCTGGCCTCCAGGCAGGTATTGATAACCGTCGGCGAGGATGTCCTCCATGGAGAACTTCTCATAGGCAAATCCGCCGGTCAGCGTGATTTTTGGGGTCATTTCATAAATGGCCTTAAACGATATGGCCTTTTTTCGATAATCCCCCCAGTTATCGATATCCGCTTCCGCCGGAGTTGCAATGTTCAGGTAGGTGAAATCTGCAAAGCCGTTGGAGCGCACATAGTCATACTGCACTTTAATGGTCAACTCGTCAGGGATGATGAAAATGTCTGCCCCGACACCGTAATCAAAGTTGTTTTCCTTTTGATCGAGAGTCCAGTCAGTGGCGGGATCAGTGGTTGAAGAAGCGGATTGCTCGCTGCGGACTTTTTCATAATCAAAATAGCCATACAGGTTGGCGCTTTTGCCAAGGGCGTAACTGGCATCGACAAGGAATTCATGTCCCGATGTTTCATTCAATCCCCAGCCGTCAGGCCAGAATGCCGTCAGGGGTGAGTCGTCGTAGTCGGTCTTCTTGTATTTATAGGTTAACGTGACAGAGAGAGTGTCGAGGGGTGAGACGTCCACTGATGCCTTGTAGGTATCCCGGTCCGCAGGCGCCACGTCGGATCGCCACATGTTGTCAAAATTGGTGACAGAGGCTGTCCCGCCGCGGTCACTTTTTCTGTGCAGCAGCTCATAGCCGATGGTGAAAATCGCCATGTCCAGGCCAGACCAGGCCAGATCGGCAGAATAGATATCATCGGTCCGTTCTTTGGCGTCGTACCTGTTGTCGTATTTGGTGCGGTCGTCCGTGTAATCAAGTCCAAGCCGGAAATCCTCTGGAAGTTTGAACCCCAGGTTGACGCCATACGTGTCTTTGCTGTAATCCAGTTTCGGGACTGTCCCGGGAAAGAATGGGTCGCCGTTGGACACGTCTGACTGGTTATCCCGGTCGTAATATTTATAGAAAAGTTTCCCGTCCACGAAGGACACCGGATGTGATGTGAGGGAGAGATCAAGAACATCAGTGTCAACTTTCCCGTCAAAGGATTCCAGCAAAAAACCGCTGTTGATTGCATCTGCCTCAGAGGTCGCCCTTGATGAACTGGTATTCAAGCTGAATTTGCTGTTGTACGGCAGGAAGGCCGCCCCCTTGAAGGCGAATTTGTAGTCATCGTTATCCGGAGCCAGCATGACCGTGCTTGTGGAAGCGGTAAATGTATCGTAGAAATCCAAAGCGGGGTTGTCATTGCTGAATCTGCTCGTGGAGTAACTCAGAGAAGCAAAAAACGGTTTCTGGCTGTAGCCGCCTTCAATCTGCAAAAAATCTGTCCGGTAGTTGACCGGTTCGGGAAGTTCGGTAAGTATGCCGCCTCCGCTGAGATCGCCGAATGAAGTAGGTTTGATTCCGTCTTTTTTTTCTGATTGGGCTGAAACTTCGAGAAAAAACGGTTTGAGAAACGTCAGTTTGAGATTGCCGCCGAAGCGATTTCTTTCCGTCGCATAATCAAAGGAGGACCAAGTTGAAACATCGGCCGGGTCTCCCTGCAATCCAAGGGATGAATGGCCGGCCCCGGAGTAAAATGTTTTGGCGTCATAGGCGAGATTATGAGGGATTTCATTGTAGTTCAGGGTGAATTTGAATTTATCCCATCTACCGCCGTTCAATGTGAATTCCTGTGTGTCTGCTCCGATCTCGGTGGCGTAAAAACGGGCGAAGGCGTCATTCTTGTCATAATTAAAACCGACAGCGCCATGAATACCTTCATACCAGTCAGAAAACTTTTCAAATTTTGCCCTGTCTCCGTTGACATGTGTTGCCTGTCCAAGCGCGGTCACTTCCCCGGAGAAATCTCCATTTTCGGCCATGGCCGAGGCAAGAGGGGAAAACATTACTGCTACGGTTAGGGGTATGGTAACAATTTTACGATTCATTATAGAGGCCTCCTATCGCAAGAATTCCGCGGAACTGCCATGGATATTGGTATGACAATTCATGCATGCCCGTCCATACATCTGCATCCGCGGATCAGGGCCGTTAAACGATCTTTCATCGGTATAGGTTCTGCCTCGATGGCCGCCAGCGCCATGGCACTCCTGGCAGAGCTGGGGAGGTCTGCGAGTGAGCATCGCACTGTGATTGCTGCCATGCACGTTATGGCAGCTCAGGCAGTTTTCGGTAACCGGTTGGTGTTCGAAGCGGAAAGGCCCTCTTTTTTCTGCATGGCATTTGAAGCAGAGGTCATTGGCGCTGTCGGCCTGAAGCATCTGCGCGTCGAAACTGCCATGGGGATTGTGGCAGTCTGTACAGGTCATTTTGCCTTCCTTGACAGGATGATGCGACTGCCGGTTCGACAGCATTCTGATATTGTTGTGGCAGCCGAAGCATATTTCCTGCTGGCTATCCTTCAAGGCTTTATCCCGTCCTCCGCCATGGATTAAATGGCAGGCATCGCAGGATACGCCTGACGACTTGTGTTTTCCGTTGTCCCAAAAAGCAAGATGTTGTGATTCCTCGTGGCAGGCCAGGCATTTTCCCGATTTTTCCTGGGCATCCTCCTCCTTGCCGAAAGACAGCATGCCTGCCTTGTCGCCCCCACCCTGTTCAACATGTTTATCCCCCATTCCATGGCAGGATTCACACGCTTTTTTGTTTGCCGGAGACTCCGAGATCTCCATCCTGGCGTGAATTGTTTTGGCGTAACTGTTGTATTGATCGCTATGGCAATCTTTGCAGGATTCTTCGCTTCCAATCGCAGAACTGGCATCAGCAGTGAAAATTCCTGTCAAAAACACAATTTGGACAGACAGCAGGGCACATAAAATGACTTTCAGCCTCATTCAGATTGCCTCCTTCGCATACAGATTGTCTCCTTAATCTTAAAGTGTCGTTTATCTACCTGTTATTGTGGGGTTGTCTTCATGATCCCGGCTCTCTTGTCATTTTTTCAAAATCAGATGCCGCATGCCTAACTCATTTAGATTTAATTAATACTCTGTGGTATTTTCTCGCAAGAAGTCAACAATAATAATGAAAATTAATAAAAATAGTCTGCCGATCGGCTGGCGGATTTTAGCCGGGTATAAATGGAGGCATAAAAGGGCTATAAGAGAGAGGAAGCACATGACATTTTGATGACCAATAAGCCGATAGATGGGCTGATCTGGGTAAATGGGTGAGTCCTGAAAAGAAGAAATAAATCCATAAATGAGCAACAAAATGAGAACGAAACGGTCACCTATAATAGTGATGGCGTTCTTTCTGGTCATCGAAACCGGCCTGACTGGTTGTCTGCGAGAAGACAGCGAAGTTGCGATGGATAAATCCATGACTCCTCCGAGGAAGCATTTTGGGAAAACGAGCCAGGGATGTAACAAAACACGGCGGTCAGGAGTGAAAACAGAGATACGGAGGTGTATTATGCTGAAAACATATGTTTTTTTGATAAGTATCACCATGGGATTCTTCTTCCTGCACGGTGCCTTTGCCGAAAACAACGTGGTTGATCATCGGGGAGCCGATGCTGACAGCGGCGTAGAAACAGCCATTTTTGCCGGCGGCTGCTTCTGGTGCATGGAAAAGCCGTTTGAGGAACTGGAGGGGGTAAAGGCGGTTATCTCGGGTTATACGGCAGGCAGCACAACCAATCCGACTTACGATGATTACGCGGCTGGGGGGCACATCGAGGTGGTCAAAATAACCTATGACCCGGCAATGATCTCCTATGGCAACCTTCTTGAGGTCTTTTGGAGACAGGTTAACCCAACTGATGCGGGTGGCCAGTTCGTTGACCGGGGACATGCCTATACAACGGCGATTTTTTACGCGAGCGAAAGCCAGAAACAGGAAGCCGAGCGTTCAAAGGCGGAGATCCAGTCCCGGCATGTATTCCCAGCGCCTGTTGTCACTCCCATCCTCCCGGCCAAACCGTTTTACCCGGCAGAGGAATACCATCAGGATTATTACAAAGTAAATCCTTTGCGTTATAAGTACTACCGCAATAATTCAGGGCGCGACCAGTATCTTGACTCCATCTGGGGCAAGGAGCGGAAGCCGTGGAGCCAGGGGGAACTGCGGCATAGACTGACCGCCATGCAATTCAAGGTGACCCAGGAAGAGGGGACTGAGCCGCCCTATAAAAATGAGTTCTGGGACAACAAGAAGACCGGGATTTATGTCGATATCGTGTCAGGTGAGCCGCTTTTCAGTTCCCTTGATAAATATGATTCCGGCACCGGCTGGCCGAGTTTCACCAAACCGCTTGTCCCGGAAAATATCGTCACCAGGGAAGACCGTACTCTTTTTTTCTCTGTCCGGACCGAGGTGCGGAGCAAAAGAGGGGACAGCCATCTGGGCCATGTCTTTGACGACGGACCGCCCCCTACCGGCAAGCGGTATTGCATGAACTCCGCTTCCCTGCGGTTTGTGGCTGTCGGGGACCTGGTTGCAGAGGGCTACGACGAGTTTTTGCCGCTTTTTAAATAACAGGAGAAGCACTTATTGCCGTGAAGGAGAAAAAGAAATGCAGTATCTGATTTATCGGAAAAATCAGAATTTTGGGAATCAGTTGTCAGTGGATATTTTCCTGTTTTCCGGGATTGCGGGCAAGGGACACACAAAGTATATTGTGCTTTTTGCAAGTGGGAAAAATACAAGAAACAGCAGAAATGAAAGAAATTTCATGGCAAGGGCTGGGGACGGAAGAGAGCGCTTTGAGATGGGGGCCTATATGAAGAACAGGGCATATGTCGCCCGGAGGGCAGAGGAAGAATTTCCTCATTCGCAAAAATTACCATGTCTACGGCAATTTTCCAGCCGTTTAATGATCCCGGCAGTTACGGCGGCATTGCTTTTCATCTGTCCGGCAGCCATGGCTGGTCCGTATCTTTCATCCGCCCATGGCAACAGCACCTTGGGAGTAAAGAGAAATTCGGCAGAACTGACGGATTATTCCACTGGAAACTGTGACCATTGCCATGAACAGCATGCCAGCATCGACGGACAGGAACCGGCTCCCGTTAATGGTGTCGCCTCTCCCTACGCTCTTTTTGCCCCGACAAATTCAACAAGCCAGACTGATAATTTTTGCTTTAACTGCCATGGGAATGTTCCGAATTACCAGAACGGGGGCAGCGTCATCAATCGTAGCTACAGCTACCGAGCCGGTGGCTGGACTTCGGACACCATTGATGATATCGCCGAGTCCTTTGCCTCTGCTTCGGCCCATGATCTGCGGGATATTTCCGTATTTATTGACGGGAAATGGGGGTACAGCGACAAATCCAATCCCTGTGTGGCGTGTCATAATCCCCATGCTGCCCAGGGCGATCCGGCTGGAAACGGGAACACGGCTAAAACCAGCGCAACCCGGGGCTATCCACTCTCGCGTCCCAGTCTGCATGCAAGTAACCCTTCAGCCCTGTGGGGTGATGGCGCAGGAGAAAAGATGAGCGATTACGCTTCATCGCCAAAATACCAGGCACCTTTGCGTTATGGTTCGACGACAACCTATGAACCTGATGGATCGACCACCCAGGACGGAACAAATCTTACCGATTCTGTTACTTTCTGCACAGACTGCCACAACCTGACAAACACCATATGGAGTACATCTCTTTCCCGAAACCTGAAAAAATTTGACTGGGCCGCTGAAAAACATGGAGGAGGAAGCGCCGGCGACCGTGGTGGCGGCGCCGACGTCATAACCCCATATGCAGACGCGAAACTCGGCCAATACGTGCTGGCATGTACGGATTGCCATGAAGGCCATGGATCTTCGAACCAATTTCTGGTAAGAAAAGCGGTCAACAAGGTGGGCGTCACCATACCGGGGGGAAGGGGCAAATGGGAGCCCTTATGCGACTCCTGTCACACTGCAAGCACAGGTGCTTTTCATCATAGCGCTCCTGGTCTTGATTGTGCCATACAGTGCCATTACAGTGTGTGGGTTCCTCCGGGTGTCTCTACTACTGAATATAGAGAATGTATCGTCTGTCATTTCCATGGCAGCACCGTGGTCTATAACGGCACAACAGGAAGTTATCAGACTTACAATGGGGGCGAGTACCTTTTCTAGGTGGGTCTTTGCTGCAATAAACTGCGATTGAAAGGTTACCCCCTGGGTAATGAGAGGAGATTGTTGAGTGAGGGGCGGGAATTCTGCGGAAAAGAACAGACTTACGACGGATGCTGAGCTGGCGATCAAACTTGTGACGGTTGTGCTTGGCATTCTATATGTCCTGGGTTTGCTCGTTTCGAACATGCACCTGATGAAACTTGGCATTTCGGATTTCACGTCGCTCCAGGCGCGAAACATCATGGCCGGTTCCCTCTTCGTTTTCTATGCTTTCCTTTTACTGCTGGTTGTGGTGCCTGTTCCGGTCGCGATCTGCACCTGCGGCCGCACCTCTGTATCGGCGGATCTGCGGCCTCTTGGCAAATTTGTACGGTGTCTTGGTATCGTCCTTGCGGCACTCTTCATGGCAGGGGCGTTTGCATGGTTTGCCGGGATCATTTTCGGTTATATGTATCCCTGGGGGAGACCCTGGGATGCCGGCTTTACCCGGACCGCCTGGACCTGGCAGTTTGTCGTTTCCGACTTTGAAACCGGATATACCCAGTTTTTTCATACGTTCAGGCATCCGAAAATCATCGCTGCCAGTATATTGATCATATTCGCGCTTGTTCCGCTTGTGCTTTGCTTTTGGCAGCATTTCGACGGCGATCAGGAAGGCGGCGGCGTCATGAGTCGATTCCCGAAGAGCGTCTTCCTGGTTGCGGCTGAATCTTCCCTGATAAAGCCTGCCGTTTCGGGAACGTACCTGTTTCTTGCCTTGCCCCTGCTGTTGGTCGGCTTTGCGCAGGAGGTCTATCCGAATATCCCGTCCAATTTCGGGGGGGGACAACCGGACATAGCGGAACTCCAGATCGGAGGCGATACGCCCGCCGCCATCCGGTTGCCGGGGAGCGATGTTTCCCGCCCGGCGGTACGGAAGGAAAACACAGTGATCACCGACCCCGTGGTGATCTGGTATCAGTCCGACAAGTTCTTGTACCTGGCCCCCCTGACCACTGATTCTCAAGGGGCGGCGCGACTGATTGCCCTTGACCTGGAATTGGTTCGAACGATTCGATATCTTCCAAAGTCCGTGCATGTGGCAGCGGGAGGCCGCATCCTGAGTATTCATTCAGACTGACGAAGAAAGAGGCAGAGCGAAATTGCCTCAGGCGAAATGGATATCGCTGCATTCTTGCATTTCTTTCCACCCTCCAATCCGTTTCGGTCTCGGAGTGCTGACTCATGGTTGGCTCATGTGCACATCCGGTTGGCGGTCAAATCTTAATCATGGACACGATAATCATTTCATGAACAACACGTCGCAGATTGCAAAGAAGAAAACCGAGCTTCTCGCACCGGCCGGCAGCCTTGAGTCCTTTTTTGCCGCACTCGAAAACGGAGCTGACGCCGTTTATTGCGGGCTTACCGAATTTTCCGCCCGGGCCAAGGCGAAGAATTTTACCCTTGAGGAAGTGGAGAATCTTGCCATCATTGCCCGGCGGCAGGGAAAGCGTCTTTATGTCGCGCTGAATACTTTGATCAAGGAAAAGGAACTGGTCAAACTTGTCGAAGTCTTGGCCGCCCTTGCCGATATCCGGGTGGACGGGATCATTATCCAGGATCTCGGCGTCTGGCGTCTGGCCCACACCCATTTCCCGGAGCTGCCGCTCCATGCTTCAACCCAGATGACGGTCCATAATGCGGCAGGTGTCAAGATGCTTGAGAAAATGGGATTTACACGCGCGGTTCTCGCCCGTGAACTTTCCATGTCCGAAATCGCCGAAATCAGGCAGCAGACGACAGTCGAGCTGGAGCATTTCGTCCATGGAGCGCTTTGCTTTTCCATTTCAGGACAATGCTATTTTTCCTCGTTTCTCACCGGCATGAGCGGCAACCGGGGGCGTTGCGCCCAGCCGTGCCGCAGGCGTTACAGTGATGGACGAAGGCAGGAGTATTTTTTCTCAACCAGCGATCTGTGTGCCATTGAGCTGATGCCTGAGCTTATCAGATCCGGTATTATGAGTTTCAAGATCGAAGGGCGAATGAAAAGCCCTGACTATGTTGCCCGGGTGGTTGCCGCCTACCGGCTGGTGCTGGATGCTCCGGCCTCAGGCCGCAAGGAGGCTCTGAAAGCCGCTGCCGATCATCTTGAGCTTTCTTTTGGACGGCAGCCGACCAAGGGTTTTCTAACCGGCTTTGTTCCCGCCGGCATCGCTGTTTCCTCTCAACATGGCTCCCTTGGCCGACTCATCGGGAATGTGGTTTCATTACGTGGCGGGATGATCGGTTTCAAGACGGATGACAGGCTTCATGTGGGCGACCGGATTCGTATTCAGCCCAAAAATGACCAGGCCGGTGTCGGTTTTGTTGTTCGGCAGCTTTTGGTTGAAAACAGAAAGATGAAAGCGGCATCAGCCGGGGATTTTGTCCAGGTCAGCCATCCAGGGAAAGGAAATTTTAACCATGGAGATGCAGTGTTCAAGGTGGGCGGGAAAATTCTCTTTACCAAAAGCGCTGAGACCTGCCGCAAGATGCTTGATGATGTGTTACAGGGGGAAAGCGCCAGACGGAAAAGAAATGCTTGCAGAGAAAGAATCGGCGGTATTCTCTCTTCACTGCCGTCCGTGAAAACCCCGGAAAAACCGGCAAGACGAGAGCTGACCGTGAAAATTCAGGAAATAGAGGATATTCGCCTCTTTGACCCGAATAGTGTCGATCGGATTGAACTGGTCATTACCGCAAAAAATCTGGCAGGTTTGAAAAAAGGAGAGCGGCTGCTCGATGGAAGAAAAAAGGATGTCATCTGGGAAGTGCCTCCCATGCTTTTCGGTCCGGAATGGAACGAATTCCGGCGGGCCATCCAGATGTTGACCGGCGAGGGATACAGAACGTTCCGTCTCCAGAACCTCGGTCATATCCCTTTGTTTGACAAACTGGAAGATGTTAAACTGCTGGGCGGTTTCCGTTGTTATGTGACAAACAGTCAGGCTGCGTTGGCGTGGCAGGAACTGGGTCTTGAAGAATTGACCCTGAATATGGAAGATGACCGGGCTAATTTCAAGGAATTATACAGTCGTGCTTCCTTTATTCCCCTGTTGGTGGAGGTTTTCGGACCCTTGCCGATTTTTCTTTCCCGTATTCCCGTAAGAGGGGTGCGGCAGGGCGCCATGCTCCATTCCGATCGGGATGACGGATATCGCGTTTTCATGCGTGATGGGATAACGGAGATTATTGCGGAAAAGGATTTTTCCTTGCTTGGCCACCTGCACGAACTGCGGGGCATGGGTAGCCGGAGGATGGTTGTTGATCTGACCCGTTGCGGGGCCGGGTCAGTCAGGGGGAAAGAGGTGCTGGCCGGACTCTCGGAGAACAAGAAGATCGAGGGTGCAACGGCGTTTAATTTTGAACGGGGGCTTGCGTAGAGGATTGCTTGAATTGTGTTGAACTGCCGGATCCGCTATGGCGGATCCGGCAGAATGATGCGCGAAAAAAAATGGATGATTAATCAAAGGCCATTCCGGTCTTCCACTCTTCCCAGACCTTGCCCACCAGGTTGATGCCCGGTTTCAGGGTCTTCTTACCGGGCTTCCAGCCTGAAGGTGTCGCCTCGCCGCCCTTGGTTTCGCGGACCAGTTGGAATGCCTGCACCTGACGGATGGTTTCGTTGACATTGCGGCCCACCGGAGGGGTAAGAACTTCGTATCCCTGGATCACGCCGTCGGGATCAATGATGAAGCGTCCTCTTGCTTCAACGCCGGCATTTTCATCAAATACGCCGTAGACCCGGCCCACCTTGCCGCCGGCATCGGACAGCATGGGGAAAGGCACGCCGCCTTCCACCATTTTGCTCAGCTCGTCATCGTTCCACATCTTATGGACGAACATGCTGTCAATGCTCATGGAGACAACTTCCACGCCCATTTTCTGGAATTCGGGATGTTTTTCAGCAACTGCTGAAAGTTCGGTAGCTCAGACAAAGGTGAAATCGCCTGGATAAAAACAGAGCAGAACCCATTTTCCGAGATAGTCGGAAAGTTTCATGTTGATGAATGCTCCCTTATGATAACCCGGTGCGACGAAATCCGGTGCTTTCCGGCCTACTTGAATCATGCGCTGCTCCTTTATTGATGAAGTTTCTTTTTCTACTGCCTCGTCCGCAGCTTCTCCCACAGGGCCGCCTGTGGGACGGGCACAGCCGACACTTGCTTCTTCCGCCATGGATACCTCCTTGTTTACGTGAATGGATATTGGATTTATGCCTTATTTCCTGATGGATCGGGATCGGGTTTCATTGTTGTTCCATGGCCTGAAATCTGACCATGAATTTACGGTCTATGTAATCTTTGATGCGGAAGGCGAGCGAACCGCTGAAAATAAACGACCATTTGCAGAAAATGCCGGTGTCGTCACCCAAATTGTAAATGAGTAGATAGCTGCCGCCTGGATCAAACGCTTGCAGGCTTCCCCCCTCCAGGCTTGCCATCAGGTTATGGTAGAGTATGGGGTTTTCCCGGACGGCATAGACGCCCACTTTGTCCAGTGGTTCTTTCTCAAAATAAATGCAGTCACCGCCGCCGAATATATTGTGATGGGTGACGCTTTGCAGATACCGGTTGACCCGGAGTCCGCCATCAGGTCCGGTGGGAAGGCCGGATGCGGCAAATAGAGTCGATGGTTTGACTCCGACTGCTGTGAAAATGATATCCGCCGGGTGCGTTTCACCGCTTTTCGTTATGATTTTACCCGGCTCGATTCTGTCAACATGGGTGTTTTCCAGAACATCGATGCCGCGTTTCCTGAGCGATTCCCGGGCCATTTCGCCGATTTTTTCAGGAACCCGGGAAAGCAGTTTTCTGCCGGCAAAGATTTTAATGCGAGGTGGGTTGACCCTGGATTCACGGCAGAGTCGCCAGGAGTTGCCGCCGATTTCAACAGACGAAGGGCCGCCGCCCACCACCGCGATGTCGATTGATTTCTTTTCGCTGAGTTCCAGGATGCGTTGCTGAGCTTCCAACAAACTTTCGATGGGCTTTACCGTGAAGATGTCCGGATGGTTGATTTCCGAAACGATGGAGGTGGGGACGTAGGACCCTGCATTGCATGACACGACATCAAAGGGTACTGAGAGGTCTGAATCCGCAAGCCGGACGAGCTGTTTTTCCGTGTCGATGACAGATGCCTTGCCAAGCACGAATGTTCCCCCTTGTTTTTCAACTACCTTGCGGGTGGCAAAGCGGATATCGTCTGCGCTGTATGTCTTTCCGAGCATGCCGGGACCCATGCCGGAGTAATAGTGGTATTCCGAAGGCTGAATGACGGTCACGTCATAACCCTTGCGGACAAAGGTGTTGAGATTGGCAAGAGTGACCATATGGGCATGGCCGCCGCCGATGAGTACAAGTCGTTTCGTGGCCACTGTTATTTTTCTCCGAGCTGCATTGAGTCAATCAGACCGGCAAGCTGAGACAGATGCGCCCTTTCATCGGAAGCAATCTGATGCAGCGCCTTTCGGGTTGTTTCATCGCCTGCACGGTCCGCGGTCCGCTGGTAAAGGTCAAGCGCCTGGGCTTCTATCGACATGGCAAGGGATACGATTTCCAAAGTAGATTCGAGATCGGGCTGGTAGAGCGAAAGGTAATCCTCGGTGGTCAGCCCTCCTTCCATTGCTTCATCATTCATGTCCTTGTCAAAGTCCTCCCTTGTCCTGGTTGTCCCGGTAAGTTGTTGGTAAAGTTCTATCAGATGATTCTGGTGGATGATCTCGATGTCGGCCAGTCGGGTAAAGAGTTTTTGAGCGGTTTCCCCTTTTACCTGATTTGTCATGGAAAGATAGAAATCCCTGAGGCCCTGCTCAAGTCCGTAGGCCACGGTTATGGTTTCCTCGATGGACTCGCTGCCGGTGAAAAGGGAGAGTCCCAGATCCTCGGGTCCAACGGCGATTTCGTTCTGCCAGGCCTTTATGCCGCCGGACATGTTGTATACTTCCTTGAATCCTTTTCCTGACAGCATCTGCGCAGCAACACGGCTGCGACCGCCGATTGCTCAGTAGACAACTACGGGCTTGTCAGGATCCAGTTCATCGATGCGGCGGTCCAGTTCACCCACGGGAATGAGTTTGGCCCCGGAAATGTGCCCCGCCTCGTATTCCCTTGGCTGTCTGACGTCGAGCAGGGTGTATGAACCGATCGGCTGTTCCCTGATAAATTCAGCCGTAGCGCGGCTGTCCATGGACTGTACCGGAGTGAAAAATTGTCTCCAGAGCATACTTTCTCCTGTATATTGTGTTATCCTGTGGATACGATCTTTTGTCGTAAGAAAATAATCACTTGATGGATAGATTCGTGAAATATTAGATAGTAAATATTACTATCATGGCCGCATGCTTTGTCAATGCAAAATTCTTGTTTTCTGCAAATAATAATTTCCTCTATTTTTATTCTTGACTTTTTATGCTATAAATAATTATTCTTAATTAAGAATTATTTCAAGTGGTAAGTTGACATGAAAGTGAAAAAAAAAGAATTGTACGGAAAGTTTACTCAGTTTGAAGATGCCTGCAGAAAGGCGGGGCTGAAGCTTACGCAGCAACGGATTGAGCTTTTTCGTGAGCTGGTTCTGGCAAGCGATCATCCTTCGGTTGAAACTCTTCATAAAAGGATGCTGGAGAGGCTGCCGACCATTTCTCTTGATACGGTATACCGGACGCTGGCGACATTTGAAAAACATTCTCTGGTAAAACGTGTGCAGACAGCGGAAAGCCAGGCCCGTTTTGAGCTCAATGTTGAAGAAGCAAAACATCATCATCTTATCTGTAGAATATGCGGCCAGATAACGGATTTTCAATGGGTTCTTTTTGACGAGGTTGCACCTCCGGCTGAAATTGGTGGATGGGGGTTGGTTGAAAGCAAGAATGCAACGCTCTATGGAATCTGTGAAAAATGTTCCGGGAAGAATGAGTGATCAAATTTCCTGAGCGGTTTTTTTTAGTCTTTTGGTAGGAATAATTACGAAATAATAATATTGATTAAAATGGGATTATAATGGTTTGCTTTTCGAGTGAAAAATAAAGTCACTTGCTAGGAAAAACAATTTGTTCTTGATCGTTGAGTTCAATACAATGGAACAAATGACAACACCCAAATTACAAGGAGAAAAATCATGGCAAAGAAAGTAAGGCAAATGACAACCACAGGCGGGAATCCCGTCGCCGACAATCAGAACTCCCTTTCCGCCGGTGCGCGGGGACCGTTGTTGCTGCAGGACTATCAACTGATTGAAAAACTTGCCCATCAGAACCGGGAACGCGTTCCGGAACGGGTGGTTCATGCGAAGGGGTCCGGGGCGCATGGCACATTCACAGTTACCCATGACATCTCAAAATATACCAAAGCGAAACTCTTTTCCAAAGTCGGCAAGAAGACACCTGTTTTTCTCCGATTTTCAACGGTTGCCGGTGAACGCGGCGCCGCAGACGCTGAGCGCGATGTGCGAGGGTTTGCCCTCAAGTTTTACACGGAAGACGGCAACTGGGATCTGGTGGGCAATAACACCCCGGTATTTTTTGTCCGTGATCCCCTTAAATTTCCCGATTTCATCCACACCCAGAAAAGGCATCCGAAATCAAATCTGCGGAGCCCGACCGCCATGTGGGATTTCTGGTCTCTCTCTCCCGAGAGTCTGCATCAGGTGACAATTCTTTTTTCCGATCGGGGGCTTCCGAAAAGCCTTCGCCACATGAACGGCTACGGGTCCCACACCTACAGCTTTATCAATGCGAAGAATGAGCGTTTCTGGGTTAAATTTCATTTCAAGACCCAGCAGGGTATCGAGTGCTTGACTAACAAAGAGGCGGAGGCGATTGTCGGCAAGTGTCGCGAAAGCCAACAGCGGGATCTGTTTGGAACCATCGAAAAAGGGGATTTTCCCAAATGGAATGTCCAGGTGCAGATCATGGAGGAAAAAGATGCGGAGACGTACCATCTCAACCCATTTGATCTGACCAAGGTATGGCCGCATAAGGACTATCCCGTAATTGATGTGGGTGTGCTGGAACTCAACCGCAATCCGGAAAATTATTTTGCCGAAGTTGAACAGTCAGCCTTCAGCCCTTCAAACATCGTGCCCGGCATCAGCTGGTCCCCGGACAAAATGTTGCAGGCCCGCGTCTTCTCCTATGCCGATGCCCATCGTTACAGGATCGGCACCCATTATGAGATGCTGCCCATCAATAAACCGATCTGCGCAGTCAATACCTACCACATGGATGGATTTATGCGTTTTGATGCTCCTGGTGGGCCGGATGCCTATTATGAACCAAACAGTTTCGGCGGCCCGACCCAGAACAAAGCCTTTGCCGAACCGCCGCTGAAAATATCAGGGGATGCCGACCGCTATGATCATCGCGCAGGAAACGATGATTACAGTCAGGCCGGAGATCTGTTCCGCCTCATGAGCGTCGGCCAGAAAAAACAGCTTTTCAGCAATCTTGCCGAGGCGATGGACGGTGTTCCGGCAGATATTGTCAAACGTCAGCTGAACCATTTTCATCAGGCCGATCCAGCATATGCGGCAGGCGTGGCCAAGGCGCTTGGGCTGAAGTGGAAGATAAAGTAAGACAAAGGTACCGGCAGGGGAAATCTGTCATTATTACTCCTGTCGGTTTCACCTTGTAAAGGGAGTGCCGTTTCATGGCCTCGATTTATCTGTCCAGAGATGAGGAAGAACGTTATGCCGCGTTGCAGTTGAGGTCTCTTGACTGCGCTCGTAGCGGAGATTCTCTTCAGCTTGAAAGAATGATTCAGGCGGGTATGCCTGTTAATTTGAGCGATAACAGGGGGAATTCCCTGCTCATGCTTGCCGCTTACCATGACGAGGAAGAAACAGTGCGTATGCTTCTCAGGCATGGGGCTGATGTCGACAGGCGCAATGATCGGGGACAGACGCCTTTGGGAGGCGTTGCATTCAAGGGCAATCTCAACATTGCCCGGATTCTGATAGATGGCGGAGCTTCCGTTGACGCAGACAACGGCGGCGGGAAAACCCCTCTCATGTTTGCCGCCATGTTCGGCCACCGCCGCATGGTTGAATATCTGTTGAGCAGGGGGGCGGACCCGACATCCCAGACCTTGTTTGGTATATCAGCTCAACATCTGGCTGAGTTCACCGGCGCGCTGCGATCTCTTGGTTCTTTCCGGACTTGATGTCATTTCCCTGCCGGCAGTGCGTTTATTGAGATTGATCCGGCAGGGAAAAATCATTTATACTGATTAACATATGGAAAAAAACGGACTCGTCAAGAAGTCTTCATTGACCCCTGGATGCTGCGGGTTAGGAAACATAAACCGGCATTGTGCATTTTTCGCACAGCCGACAAAGGAGGATTTTTAGGAAATGAAATCACTGAAAGGAACACAGACCGAAAAAAACATACTCACAGCCTTTTGTGGGGAATCACAGGCCCGCAACCGGTACACCTATTTTGCCGCCAAGGCAAAAAAAGAGGGTTACGTGCAGATTTCCGCCATTTTCGAGGAGACCGCCGACCAGGAGAAAGAACACGCCAAGCGGCTTTTCAAGCTGCTCGAAGGGGGCGAGGCTGAAATTACCGCGTCATTTCCGGCAGGAGTCATCGGCACCACTCTTGAGAATCTGGAAGAGGCGGCAGGAGGGGAGAATTACGAACATACCCAGATGTATCCAGGTTTTGCCAAGGTGGCCCGAGAGGAAGGCTTTAATGACATTGCCGACATTTTTATGGCCATCGGGGTGGCGGAAAAGCAGCATGAAAAGAGATATCGGGCGTTAGCTGCAAATATTGAGAACGATCGTGTTTTCAAACGTGAAGAGGCATCCACATGGCGCTGCAGGAATTGCGGATACCTCCATCAGGGAGAGCAGGCGCCGGAGGAGTGCCCGGCCTGCGCCCACAAGCAGGCGCATTTCGAACTCCTGGGTGAAAACTGGTAACATGTGAAAAAAAGATGATTTTTGTGAAGTCCCCGGCCTGTCTCGGTCAGGGACTTTTTTGTTTTCCGTATATTCTAAAAAAAACGGGCAAGAGATAAAACGACCATATTTCTGGTGTAGTCGTAATAATCATCATTTGCGTTGTTGTCCGTGTATTGATATCGGCAGGATAATTCCCATTCTGCCGGTAAAAAGTACATAAATTCGATGGATGAATTTAACTGATTTTCATCGCGGTCATCAAGCGATTCCAAGTCATAATGGCTGTCCCGGTAGGAAACGTTGAGGTTGATATCAAGTTTCTCAAGCGGTTTCACTTTCATCCCGACCGCAGCGGTATGGCGCGTCGGGGAGTAGTCTTTGTCGTCACGGTCATTGAGTTCAAGTGTATAGGAAAGTGAGGCGCCGACTTTACCCCAACTACGGAAAAGTTCCGTCTGGGTCCGATGGCGCCACCCGGTCAGATAATCGTACTCTTTATCCAGCACATCATGATAATTGATCCGATAACGGAGGCGCACTGATGTTTCAGGATTCACGATATATTTTGCCTGGATGCTGAGAAGAGGACTCTGTTCATAACTCCGTCCGTCAAGCAGGGTAAAAGCATAGCTGCCGCCCCCCTCAATTTGCAGGGATGAGAATTTTTTCCAGTAATAATATTCGACATTGGCCGATCCTGTGTCATATTCGGACAGGTCCGCGTATTTCAGAAAGGAAAAAGAGGATTGCAGGTGTGAACCCGTGTCTGACGCGAAATGCAGAAAAGGCCGGCGGAGAAAAATAAAAAGGTCAAGAAATTCATCATGCTGGTGGCTTGCCTGGAGAAGATCGGTTGCGACCAGTTCAACATTGTCATCATAACCGAGACCCAGTGACAAGTATCTGTTCCAGACGACAACCGGGTCTTTGCCGCTGATCTGTGCTAATGCATAGTCCGCCAGCAGGCGGGTTTTCTCATCATCCGCTGACGTGCTCTCAGAGGATTTTTGCAGCCAGTAAATTGCTTTCTCATGGTTGGATTGTTTTTTCGCGATGATCCCGAGATTGTAGTAGGCTAAGGACGCCATCCGGGGGGATTCCGCGGTCTTCAGAAAGGCTTTTTCTGCTTCTGCATAGCGACCGAGTTTGTAAGCGCAAACGCCGATATTGTAATAAAGCGCCGGTTTGGTGAGCCCGGCGGACTCGGCCCGGCGGAAAAGTGTCAGAGCCTTTTCATAATCACCCTGTCTCGAAGCATTGGTTCCCTGGCTGAAAATGTCTGATGTGTTGACTGTTTGGGCAAAAAGCTGGGTTATGTTCCAAAAATACGGACTGACAATGAGGGAAAGAAAAAAAGCAGATCGTATAACTTTGAAAAACACCATGACATGTCCTTTGACAATTTGATGTCCGGTATAAAAAGGCTCACTGGCGGTGGCGCAACGCAAACCGCATGAAAAAAAGCGCTGATAAAGACTATTTGTCGACGTGTGTCCTTGTGGAGACAGGGCATGATGATCGATGAAAAATTACCATTGATCCGATCTTTCGCGAAATCAATGAGTTGATCAGCATGCGCCTGAAGTAAAAAGGCTTTGCACGACCGTCAATGCATTATAGTTATCGAGATTGTGCCAATTTCAACCGTTCTTTGCAATCGGAAAAATGGCAAGCGGGACAATTGTTCTCGGGGAAGGTCTGCTGTGCAAAAAAAAAGCCCCGTATGGAACGGGGCATGAAATGGTCTGGTAGGGAAGATGAAACGTTGTGTTTTTTTACTTTCCTTTTTGGAGAGGCACGTTGTTTTTTGAGTCCCTGGCAGTTTCTTTGACACCTTGCTGCTGGTCGGCCATATCGGAGGAAGGTGAAGTGATTTCAGGGCGTTCCACTTGCCTATCGCTGATTCCGGAGGAAGATGGAGTAACATCAGGCCGCTCGCCCACCGGCTGTAGGCCTTGGCCCGGCCGGTCTATTACCGGTGGGGTTCCTTGATGCTGATCAGGTCCGCCGGGGCCTGTCTGCTGCTCAACTATAATGCGGGCAGGCTCTCCCCCTCCTGTCTGAGTCTGAACGCCGTTCCCGGCCGGTTCTCCCTCTGTCTGTTGTCGGTTTTTTTCCCTGCGGAGTTCCGGAACGGGCAGTTCTATAACGTTCATGACCTGTTCAGATGACGTGATGTCTTCATCAATCACTTCCATGGTCACATCCAGTTCAATGTCGGCTGCGGCCAGCGTCAGAGGACGCTCTGTTGCCGACACTTCACTGCCTGGGTTATTATACTGATGTTCGGCGGCAAAAACATTGGTGCCGCCCAGGATCAAGCTGGACAGAAGCAGCAAGCTCAGCTGTGAATATTTCATTTTTCAACCTCATCACGTTGCGGCATGATGGACCAGGCCGTCATGCAGATACTCATATGTTTGAAGTCACAAGACGGTAAAATTTCACGATGTTCATTAATCCGACTGCTGTTTTTACGGAAAGTATTTTTTACCATCATTTCAATAATTAGCAAATATGGCGGAAAATATGAAGAGTTCCAGCTTCGTTATTATCGCCTATCTGCATCTCGACTTTCAATATTTTACTTTTGTTCTGATGATTAATACGTGTCACCAGTTCCACATTCCCCGAACCTTTCGCCATAAGGGGAAGGCTGAGTAAGTTTTTTCCCTTGCGTAGGTTGGTGGTCCATTTGATTTCGCTGTTCTCTGGAAAGCCAACCATCACGAGCTGCTGAGGCAGTTGAACGGTGACATCGGCGTTCATGAGATCCTGGGGTGCATTAACAACCAGATTGACGGTTTTTTGTTCATGAAGTTTTAAAGTGACAGAGAACGATGGCGATGAAGGCGTCGGCAACACAGTTTTGTCGGGCTGCCCGACCATGATCCATACGGCAAGACAAGCGGCAAGAGCTGTGCCCCAGTAGGCGGAAATCTTTTTCACCCGGCGTCTATTATGTGTCGCACGAGCTGCGTTCAGGGCGCGCGCTGCAAAATCAGGGCGGGGTGGGGGGACTGGAAGATCCCGCAAAGCCTGCAGTAAATCAGCGTCATGCTGCATTGCTTGCCGGCACGACTGACACGTGGTGATATGAATCCGGATCGCATCGGTTTCCTTGTCGGAGAGATATCCGTCATGGAAATTATCCCGCTGTGCTATTGTTTTTTTGCAGTCCATGTATTCACCTCTATATAATAAACAACGTATAACTCGCCTAAAAGGTTTCCTTCTGCAAAAAATTTCTTAAATTTGCTCTTGCCCGATGAAGACGGGATTTAAGGGTGCCGATCGGTGTTTCAAGAATTTCTTCCAGTTCGTTCAGGGTGTAGCCTTCCATGTCATGCAGGATGCAGAGGTGTTGCTGGTCTCTGTTGAGTGAATGAATCGCCTGCATTAACTTATCACGCAGCTGGATGTTTTCCGATATTTTTTCCGGGTTGTTTTCAAAAGTAATGACTGATTCCAGTGCGGACTGGTTTTCGTCGCTGTTTTCCATCTGAACCAGAAAAAGCGGCGAGCGGACATCACGACGTCTCTTGTCGATAAAGGTGCGGTACAAAACCTTGACAAGCCATGGCCCGGGTTTCTCCAATCCGACCAATACATCCTTTTTGGGATAAAGCTTCACCAGCACGTCCTGAACCAGGTCTTCAGCATCCTCTGTTGTTCTGGTCAGGCGAAAAGCGACACGATAAAGTTTCGGCAGATGCGGGTTGATAATCGTTTCGAAATCATCGGGTTTAAAAAATCGTGATAAAAGGTTTATTACTTTTCCCATAAATCGTTTTATTTATAACGTTTACGCCGGCAAAAAGGTTCCCTTATTTGTTTCTTTTTTTTGTGAAAACCATTTTTTTTATGCCCGCTTTTTAAAAAAGAACCCACAGGGAACCTTATCGTTTCGTTTTGCGTTTAGCCATACATGATCAAGCTGAAATAATCATATAAAAAATAATGGAGAATGAGAATGAATAAAAAAGTCCTCGCAGTTGTTGTCGCAGCCGGCTGTCTTGCCTTGTTTTCCGTTGATTCATCTGCCCGCGGGGGCGGTGGTGGAGGATCGATGGGCGGGAGTTCAATGGGTGGAGGTAGCCCTGCGTCACAGTCCGGTGGAGTCTATACGCGGACTCAGGAAAAAGTCATGACCCAGAGCGGGGACCGCGATATGGATCAGGAGCGCTACAAGAATTCCTCTGATGCCGACAAAGACACGGCCAAGGCCAAGGCCAAGGCGAAAAAGAAGGGGAATGAAACTGAAGAGATTGTGCAGGAATAAAAGTTCTAAGAGATAGGGTTTGATGGCACGGCCATCAAGTTTGAGGAAGAAGCATTAATTATTTACTAATTATCTTCATTTAAGGAGGAAGACAGTGAAAGCGATGAAAAAAATGGTGGCAATTCTGTGTGTTATTGGGATGAGCATGATAGGGGCAGAGGCAATGGCCGCAACTAAAACTATGGCCAAAAAACAGCTCCAGACAAAGACTGCGACCATGACAAAGGCTACTACGCGAACCCGTGTTCAAACCATGACTGGAACCCAGTCGGGAACTCTGACGCGAAAAACGACACGGAAATCCCAACCAGTAGTTGTTACAGAATAACTACCGCTCTACCCTGCTTCGCAAAAAAAAGACGGACATATTTTTTATGACCGTCTTTTTTTATTTGTATGCCAGCCTGTTACAGTCCCGTCTCGGCAAGATCATCCAAAAGTTTCTTCTGTTCCTTGCTGACATGTTTGGGCACTTCAACACCAATTCTTACCAGGATATCACCGTTCGGGCCGTGGGGGCCTGCTGGTAAACCATGTCCTTTCAGCCGCAGCTTGGCCTGGGGTTGAATCCCGGCCGGGACTTTTACCTTGAACTGTTTTCCGTTCAAGGTGGGAACATCTATTTCCGTTCCCAGTACCGCCGCACTGAAAGGGAGCTGTTTTTCAATAACAAGATTACAGCCATCACGGCTGAAGACTTCATGGGGAGTGACCTTGATGTGGAGATACAGGTCTCCTGTTTGTCCCCCCATTGGAGAAGAAGAACCTTTTCCGGCAATCCGGAGTTTCTTGCCGCTCTCAATACCCGCCGGGATTTTAACGGAGACCTTTTCTCCTCCCCGTCCAAGTGCTATGGTTTTGTCCGCGCCTGTCATGACCTCCTGAAGAGAGATGGCCATTTCCAGGGTGATGTCCTGTCCCTTGACTGGTTGTTGACTCCTGCAACCCTGAGATTGGCATCCTCCTCCCTGTGAAAAGAAACCATCAATGGGGCTTCTGCCGCCGCCAGTTGAAAACGTGCGGAATCCGCCACTGGAAAAACCACCACCCATGCCGCCCAGATTGATGCCGAATTCCCGGAGAATCGAGCCGATATCTGAATTGCGGAAAATGTCTTCCTGGGAATAGCGTTGATGAAACCCGGTGGAACCAAAAGTATCGTACTGTTTCCGTTTTTCCGGGTCCGAAAGGACGGCATAGGCCTCATTGGCCTCTTTGAATTTATCCTCAGCCTTTTTATCACCCTGGTTTTTGTCCGGGTGGTATTTTAGGGCCATCTTGCGAAATGCCTTCTTGATTTCATCCGGGGTGGCTGTTTTTTCGACCCCGAGAATCTTGTAATAATCGTTAGATGCCATAGGTGTATCGTTGCTCTTTATCGCTTATGTTTTGCTAAAACAAACTTTACATTGTTAGCAGTTCCAAAAATGGAGATGTCTACCTTAGTTAGTGTTAATTAATGAAAAATCCATATACAACAAGGCGGACAGGCTCAATTCTGAAGAATGTTAATGGTTTTATGTTAATAACTTGTGGGAAATTCCTCTTTCTGTTTACAAAAATTGTCGTGATTTTATTTCTGACAACAAGGGTACATATTTTGAATAATTGGGGAGAGATCTTTTGTCTCTTGCCATTTAGTATAATCAGCAATTGAGCAATACGCTATGGTACATACGGTAATTTTTAAAAAATTAAGTCTTGCAGATATGTGCGTCAATAGATTTTTTGGTTGTCTCGTGCTGACTTACAAAAAAAATATCAAGAAATTATGTCGAGGAGGCTGCTTTTGGGAGAGTAAGGAAGAATTTTGGTATGTGCGACTTGGCAAGGTGTGATTTGTGGACTATCAGTCACAAAAAAGATCAGTTTTGTTTTAACTCATTAAGTCTACTTTCGAAAATTAGTTCATGTGCAAATTTTTCGGCATCAATCTCTAATGCGCTCAATATGGTTGTAAGTGATTTGAGAGTTACATTTCGCACACCCCTTTCGATACCGGAGATATAAGTTCTATCTAAGCCGGCAAGGTTTGCCAGATCTTCCTGGCTGAATTTTTTTTCTAATCGAATTCGCCTGATAAGAGATGGGATAAGAGTTTCAATGGAGGAATTTTTCATCCTGTAAATATCAACTAGTGTGACGAAAACGTCCACGGACTATAAGTCACACTGCGGGGGTAAAGTGACCAAAGATGAGTTTGAGATGTACCAGAAAGAGGATCGGAAATCTCTAGTTTACTGTGGTACTAAAAAGGGGAAGGCTACAGGAATATCCCGCTCCATCCTGACTTTGGCCAACTTTTATTTTACTCCGGCTAATTTCAGCTCAACTTCGCTTGACTGCCTCTGTTGCTTGCCAATTTCACCAAGCTTTCCTGCTCGAGCAGACCAGGCTCAGTTGGATATCGTTGATTTCGGTAAATCAAGGCGCCGGGAAGTTTCTGAAACGGAAAGACCTTCCTCAGTCACCATCTTTACTGCTTTTTCTCGAAACTCTTTTGTGTATCTCCCGTTAGGAATCCTCTCCCTTCTGACACCTCCGTTTTTTGTTTAATGAAACGGCGCTTTGGTGTCTACTTTTTTCACCCTACATCATTCCACGGATGCCCGACCTCTTTCCGTACATCACTTGATTATATAGCTCTACTCAATACCTATGCAGCATCGCTTTACTCATGGCGCAGAGCGTCAATCGGGTCGAGTCGGGCGGCCTTTCTTGCCGGGAAAAAACCAAAAATAATGCCCACCGCAGCGGAAAAGAAAAAGGCGACAACCATGATGCCGGGATTGAAGATAAAGGGGATTTTCAAAAGTCTGGCAAGCCCGACCGAACCGGAAAGGGCGAGCAGGATGCCGATCAACCCGCCGAAGGAGGAAAGTACCACCGCCTCCACCAAAAATTGCAGAAGCACTTCACGTTCGAGGGCGCCGATTGCCAGACGAATGCCGATCTCCCTTGTGCGTTCCGTCACAGAAACCAGCATGATGTTCATGATGCCGATGCCGCCAACAAGCAGACTGACCGCCGCCACTGCACCTAACAGGGTGGTGAGTATCTGGGTGGTGCTTGTGAGCATTTTGGTGATTTCCTTCATGTCCATCACCTGAAAATTGTCGTTTTCTGATCCCGAGATATGGCGGCGTTCTCGAAACAAATACTCGATATCACTTTTGGCTTTGTCCGTTGATCTGCCCTCTGCCACCGAAACCTGGATCAGGCTGATGTCCTGATTGCCGGCCACTCGTCGCTGGAAGGTGCGAAGCGGTACAAGGATGAGATCGTCCTGGTCGGAACCGAAGGTGGACTGACCCTTGGCTTCCAGTACACCGATAACCTGGCAGGAAAAATTACCCACCCGGATTTTGCTGTCCAGCGGATTCTGCTGCCCGAAGAGTTCTTTGACCGCTGTGGCTCCGACAACACAGACAGCCTTGCCGGAACGGAGTTCCGTCTCAAGAAACCGGCGGCCGGACTTTACGGTCCAATTCCGCACCGTAAAGAACTGGTTGTCAACACCGGTGGCCGTGGTGGACCAGTTGGCGTTGCCGTAAATCGCGGTTACTCTTTGGGACGAGGACGGGGCAACCGCCGTGATGGCGGGAATTTCCCGATAAAGGGCATGAACGTCGGCAAGAGCAAAGGGCGGAGCCGCCGATGACTGGCCCGGTCCCATGTGCTGACCGACCCGGATCATCAAAAGATTGCTGCCCAGACTGGCGATCTGTTCGGTGACCTGGGCCGTGGCGCCGCCGCCGATGGTTACCATGATGATGACCGCGGCCACACCGATGACAATGCCGAGAATGGTCAGAAAGGAGCGCAGAACATTACGCCGGATTTCCCGCAGAGCAAGAAGGAATGTGTTCGCGAGCATCAGCGTCCCTCCCCGTTTACCTGGTCCAGCGACACCAGGCCATCTCGGAACAGAATCACCCTTCTGGCAAATTGGGCCATTTCCTGTTCATGGGTGACCATGATGATGGTGATTCCCTGCTCCTGGTTAAATGAAGTGAGAAGCTCCATGATCTCAATGCTGCGGGCCGTATCAAGATTGCCCGTCGGCTCGTCGGCCAGGAGCACGGCCGGTTCCGTGACAATGGCCCGGGCAATGGCAACCCGCTGCTGCTGGCCTCCGGACAGTTCGCCCGGCGTGTGGTGTTCCCATCCGTTCAGGCCGACCGCAGCCAAGGCCTTTGCCGCCCGACGGCGGCGCTCCTCTGCTTTGATGCCCCGATAGATCAGGGGCAGTTCGACATTTTCCAGGGCAGAGGTACGATTAAGCAGGTTGAAACCCTGAAAGATAAAACCAAGATGATGGCGCCGCAGCAGGGCTCGCTGGTTTCTGGTTAATGAGCAGACATCAATATTATCGAAGAAATATTGACCGTCCGAGGGTGTATCCAGACAACCGAGGATATTCATGCAGGTGGATTTACCGGAACCGCTCGGCCCCATGACCGCAACGAATTCTCCTTCATCGATCTGGAGATCAATTCCCCGCAAGGCCTGCATGGCTGCTGTGCCTGTCCCGTATATCTTGGTGACTCCCTGCAGTTCGACCACGGGATGACGTTCTGCTCCTCCCTGCGCTGTCATTGTTATTTCCCTTTGCCGACTTCTTCGATGATCAACGGCATGTCGGCAGTGACCTCGCCGCTCTTGATCTCTGTCATGATCCCGCTGGTGGCCCCGGTTGAAATGGGAATGGCGACGGGCTGGTTATCACGCAGGGTCCAGACCTGCTGCTTTTTTTTATCATTGGCCTCATCATTTTTTTGGGTTCTTGTGCGGGAAGGTCGTGGAAAAAGTTTACTCAGCAGGCTGCCGCCCGCCGTCCCGCCGCTTTTTGCCTCCTGCTGCTGGGGGGCATAGCGCAGAGCGGCGTTGGACACCAACAGAGCATTATTGACCTCTTTGACCACGATATCCGCCGTGGCGGTCATGCCGGGCCGCAGGGAAAGGTCTGAATTGTCCACGTTAAGTACGGTAAGATAGGTCACCACACCCTCGGAGGACTGGGAGCCGTATCGCACCTGGGTAATATGGGCGGGGAAGATGCGATCAGGATAGGCGTCAACCGTAAAGGTGGCCTCCTGCCCCTCTTTTACCTGTCCCACGTCAGCCTCATCCACATTTACATGAAGCTCCATCTTGGCCAGATCCTCGGCCAGGGTGAAAAGAACCGGGGCCTGCAGGGAGGCGGCCACGGTCTGGCCCGGTTCCACGCTGCGCACGAGAACCATGCCGTTGATGGGGGAAATAATGATGGCCTTTTCCAGATTGGTTTCATCCACCCGGAGATTTGCCTCGGCCTCGGTGATATTGGCCCTGGTCATGGCCTCGTTCGCCCGGGCACGCTTGAGTGACGCCTCTGCCGCGTCAAAATCCTGATGGGACGGCATTTTTCCCCCGCTCAACTTGCGTACGGTGACAAGTCTGCCGACATCGCTTTCTGCTTCAATCAGGCTGGCCTGGGCCTGCAGCAGATTGGCCCGGGCTGATTCCACCGCAGCCCGGGACTGGTTCACCTGGGCCTCGAGCTTTGTGGTGTCCAGTCGCGCCAGCACCTGGCCCGCCTTGACAACGTCGTTGTAATCCGCCAGCACGGAGGCGATGGTGCCGGAGATCTCGGAGCCCACATCAACCTGGTTGGTCGGTTGCAGGTTGCCGGTGGCTGTGACGGTGACGGTAAGATCTCCGCGTTGCACCACCACGGTTTTGTACTCTGTTGCCGAACCGTTCTGGCCTCTTGACCATTTAAAGACAACAAAGATGATCACCAACAATAACAGGCCCCAGGCAAGCAGACGCTTCAACCATCTCACCTTGCCTGGAGATGACTCAAGAACAAATGATTTCTTGAAATCCGAATTATTGGTCTTGTCTGCGTTGGTCATGGCCTTTTATCCTTTTTCCGGAAATGGCGGAGTTGCCGATGAACTCCAGCCCCCGCCCAACGCCTTATAAAGACGGATCAGATTAGTAGTGACGGTTCCATCGCTCTGGGCCAACTGGTCCTCGAAAGAAAGCCGTGACCGTTGAGTATCCAGCACAGTAGTAAAAGCGACAATTCCGGCATTATACTGGTTGAGGGCAAGCTCCTCTGCCTGGCGGGCGGCATCTGCTGCGGCAATCAGCCGCTCCCGGCGAAGCTGCTCTTCGGCATAAGCGATGAGTCCGTTTTCCACCTCTTCCAGGGCGCCAAGAATTGCGGATTCATAGGCGAGCAGAGACTGTTCTCCAATGGCGGACTGCACCTCTATGTTTTGTCGGATGGCCCCTGCATCAAAAATGTTCCACGAAAGAGAGGGGCCGATGTTCCATGTTTGACTCACGGATTGAAACAGATCAGCCGATTTGAGAGATTCGAGCCCGATGGAACCGGCCAGCCTGAACTTGGGATACAGATCCGCAGTGGCCACCCCGATGCGGGCGGTCTGGGCGGCAAGATTACGTTCCGCCCTGCGGATATCCGGCCGTTGCCGAAGAGTTTCTGCCGGCACGCCCACCGCCACCGTGGGCGGGATGACAGGAATTGGTCTGGTTTCGCTCAGCAGGCCGTGTACTCCACCGGGAGTTTGCCCGACCAGCACGGCCAGCCGGTTTTTCGCCGCCTCCAGGCTGCTGCGCAGAGAAGGGATCTGGGCTTTTGTGCTTTCAAGATTAGAGCGGGCCTGCTGCAGAGAAAGATCATTGTCCAGTCCGGCATCGCGCCGCGCCAGGGTCAGATCAAAAGTCTGTTGTTGGATGTCCAGATTTTTTTCTGCAACCGCAAGCCGTGTCTGCAAGGTCCTCGTGTCCAGGTAATTGAGGGCAACTTCGGCCGTCAGCGACACCAGCACATCGCGCAGATTTTCTTTACTTGCGGCAAGGTCGGCATCAGCCGCCTCTACTTCCCGTCGCACTCCGCCGAAGATATCCACTTCCCAGCCGGCATCAAACCCGATTGAATAAAAACTGTTCGTTGCCGCACTACCGGTGTTTTTTCTTTTGCCGGCTGTGCCGCTTACGTCCAAAGCGGGAAACTCTGCCGACTGGGTGATGCCCCGGCGAGCGCGGGCCTCCCGCACCTTTGCAGTGGCCTGCTTTAAATCGAGATTTTCGTTCACCGCCTGTTCAATAAGATTGGTCAGAAGCGGATCGTTCAAATTTTTCCACCAGCTTGCCAGTTGCTGTGGGTCCGTGGCCTCCGCTGACAGACCCTGCCTGAGTTCCGTATGCCAGCCGGTGGGAATGTTCGTCTCAGGGGTCTTATAATCCGGTCCCACCACGGCACAGCCGGACAGGCAAAAAAACGCCCCAAAGGAAAGGCATACTTTTTTTGTCATAATGTTCATTTCAATGCACCTCCTGGTGAATGTTGCTAACTGCTGGGGCATGAAGTCGCTTTTTGCCGAAATGCCGTGAAACCAGCACAAAGAAAAATGGTATAAAAAGCAGATCGATAAAGGTGGCTGAAAGCAATCCGCCGGTGACCGCGGTGCCGATGGCGTTCTGGGCCGAGGCTCCAGCGCCGCGTGTCAGGGCCAATGGCAGGGTGCCGAAGAAGAAGGCAAGTGACGTCATGATAACCGGTCGCAACCGGATCTTGACTGCCATCAGGGTGGCCTCGACCAGCTCATGCCCTTGGTGCATCTGTTCCTTGATGAATTGGATAATCAGGATGGCGTTCTTGGTGGAAAGTCCCACTGTGGTGAGCAGGCCGATCTGGAGATAGACGTCGTTGGGCAGCACACGCAGGGTAACCGCCGTAACCGCCCCCACCAGTCCCAGCGGCAACATGAGCAGGTTGACAAAGGGAATAGTCCAGCTCTCGTACAGAGCAGCCACACTGAGAAAGACCACCAGCAGGGAAATGGCGTAGAGCGCCGGCGCCTGGGCTCCGGCATGCTTTTCCTCGTAGGAGAGGCCGGTCCATTCGTAGCCGATCCCGGTGGGCAGTTCGGTCGCCATCTTTTCCATCTCGGACATCGCCTCGCCGGTACTTACCCCCGGCGCCGCCTGCCCCATGATTTCTACGGACGGAATGCCGTTATAGCGCTCCAGGCGGGGAGAGCCATACTGCCAGCGGGGAGTGGCAAAGGCGGAAAAGGGTACCATCTGTCCGCTTTTGTTGCTGACATACCAGCTGTTGAGATCCTCCGGCAGCATCCGATACTTGGGGTCGGCCTGGAGATAAACCTTCTTGACCCGGCCGTTCTGGATGAAATCGTTGACATAGGTGCTCCCCCAGGCAGTGGAAAGAACACTGTTGATGTCTGCAAGGGAGATGCCCAACGCACCGGCCCGCACATCATCAATATCGAGCTTGAATTGTGGTGAGTCATCCTGACCGTTGGGCCGTACGGCAACAAGCTTGGGGTTTTTCATGGCCATGCCCAGGAGCTGGTTGCGGGCTTCCATCAGCTTTGCATGCCCCAGGCCGCCGCGATCCTGCAGTTGAAAGTCAAAACCATTGGCCACACCCAGTTCAAGCACCGCCGGCGGCGAAAAGGCAAATGCCAGACCGTCGCGGATGTGCGAAAATGCCTTCATGGCTCGTGCGGCAACGGCCGGTGCCTTCAGATCCTTGGTTTTGCGGAGATTGAAGTCTTTCAGCTTCACAAAGGCCAGCCCCATGTTCTGGCCGCGGCCGGCGAAGCTGAAGCCGGCCAGGGTGATGACCCCCTCCACCGTTTTGGCTTCCTGTTCTTGAAAATGCTTTTGCATCTGCCGTATCACCTGGATGGTCCGCTCCTGGGTAGCCCCGGCAGGAAGCTGGACCTGGCAGATGATAAATCCCTGGTCCTCATCCGGCAGGAAGGCGGTGGGGAGACGCAGGAAAAAGAAGACCATGGCCGCGACGATGGCACCATACACCACCAGATAGCGCACAGGCTTGCCGAAAGAACGGCCGACGATTCCTTCATATTTTGCCCTGCAAAAGTTAAAGCACTTGTTAAACCAGCGAAAGAAAGGGCAATACCAGCCGCTCTCACACGGTTCATGTCCCTTTTCCACCGGCTTGAGCAGGGTGGAACACAGGGCAGGTGTCAAAATCATTGCCACCAGCACCGACAGGATCATGGCGGAGATGATGGTGATGGAGAACTGGCGGTAGATGACGCCGGTGGAACCGCCAAAGAAGGCCATGGGCAGAAAGACCGCAGTCAGTACAGTGGCAATTCCCCACAGGGCGCTGGTGATCTGCCCCATGGATTTGATGGTTGCATCATGGGGGGACAGCCCTTCCTCCGTCATGATCCGCTCCACGTTCTCCACCACGACGATGGCGTCGTCCACCAGCAGACCGATGACAATGACCAGGGCGAACATGGTCAGGGTATTGATGGAAAATCCTGCGGCCGCAAGCACTCCCATGGTGCCGAGGAGCACCACCGGCACAGCGATGGTGGGAATCAGGGTCGCCCGGAAGTTCTGCAGAAAGAGGAACATGACGATGAAGACCAGACAGACCGCTTCAATCAGGGTATGCACCACCTCTTCGATGGAGATCTTGACAAAGGGAGTGGTGTCGTAGGGGTAAACAACCTTCATGCCGGGGGGGAAGTATTTCGACAACTCCTCCATCTTGGCTTTGACCCGGTTGCCCGTTTCCAGGGCATTGGCGCCGGAGGCAAGCCTGACTGCCATTCCCCCCACCGGTTTGCCGTTGTAAAACGACTGGATCTCATAGTTCTCGGTGCCGATCCTGCTTTCGGCCACATCCTTCAGCGTCACGGTTGAGCCGTCGCTGTTGGTGCGCAGGATAATGGCGTCGAACTGTTCCGGCGTCTGGAGCAGGGTCCTTGCCGTGATGGTGGAGTTCAACTGCTGGCCTTTGGCGGCGGGGAGGCCACCGAACTGGCCGGCCGAAACCTGGGCGTTCTGGGCCTGCACCGCAGCGATGACATCGTTGGAAGTCAGGTGGAAGTTGTTCAGCTTGACAGGGTCAAGCCAGATTCGCATGGCGTTCTGGGTGCCGAACAGCAGCAACTCGCCCACCCCGTCCAGGCGACTGATGATATCCTGTAGGTTGGAGACCATGTAGTCGGTCAGGGCGTTGCGGTCCATGGTTCCGTCTTCCGATACGAGGCCTACGATCAGCAGAAAGTTTCGCGTGGACTTGACCACCGATATTCCTTGCCGCTGCACGATCTGCGGCAGAAGCGGCACGGCAAGCTGCAGCTTGTTCTGCACCTGGACCTGGGCGATATTCGGATCGGTCCCTGCCTTGAAGGTCAGGGTGATGGACACGGCTCCTGACGAGTCACTGGTGGACGACATGTAGATCAGGTTGTCGATGCCGTTCAGCTTTTGTTCGATCACCTGGGTGACCGTGTCCTGCACGGTCTGGGCCGAGGCGCCCGGATAGGTGGCGTTGATGGCAATCTGCGGCGGTGCGATTGCCGGATACTGGGAGACCGGCAGCTTTTTTATGGACAGGATGCCCGCCAGCATGACCATGATGGCGATTACCCAGGCAAAAATGGGCCGATTAATAAAAAAACGGGGCATGAAAAAGCTCCTTAATATGGGTCAGAAAGTTCCTCTTGCGCAAAAGAGGAAAAAGGCGGCACCTGTCTATTTTTTCCCGGCAGGATCCGCCGTGGGTTCCGTTTCAAACGGCACTGTTTTGACTGATGTTCCTGGTCTGGCCCGCTGTATCCCTTCCAGAATGACACGATCGCCTTCATTCAATCCTTCGCTGACCAGCCAGCTGTCGCCAACGGTCCTGGCAACCTTGATGATCCTCGGTTCCACCCTCTCTTCGACCCCCACCACCATTACCATGGCGTTGCCGGCCGGGTTGCGGGTGACCCCTCGCTGCGGCACGAGAATCGCCTTGTCATTCACTCCTTCCGTCACCATGGCGCGGACGAACATGCCCGGCAGCAACTGCTGTTGTGGATTGGGGAAGAGCGCTCGCAGGGTGACGGAGCCTGTGCTTTGGTCAACAGTGACCTCGGAGAATTCCAGGACCCCCGGCAGTGGATAGTGCGAGCCATCCTCCAGCAACAGGGTGACTCTGGTCTGCGCCTCCCCGTTGTCCCGCAGCAGACCACTGGCAAGATTCTGCTTCATGCGCAGCAGTTCGGCGGCGGACTGGGTAACATCCACGTACATGGTGTCAAGTTGCTGGATGGTGGCCAGCGACTCACTCTGGCTGGCTGTCACCAGTGCTCCGATGGTGACCGAGGAGCGGCCGATGCGGCCGGAAATCGGCGCTTTGACGCTGGTGTAGTCAAAATTGATGCGGGCCGTCTCGAGCATCGCCCGTGCTGCTTCAATTTCTGCCTCAGCCTGTTTGAATGCCGCTTGGGCGTCATCATCATCCTGCCGGCTCACCGCGTTAATCTTTACCAGTTCTCCATAGCGTTCGGCCTTGAGTCGTACCGGCATAAGGTTGGCTTCGGCCTTGGCCAACGCTGCTCTGGCACTGTCGAATGCGGCCTGGTAAAGGGCGGAGTCGATCTGGTAGAGCACCTGTCCGGCCTTCACGTCGGAACCCTCGGTGAACAGCCGCTGCTTGACGATGCCGCTCACCTGTGGCCGCACTTCGGCAATCAGACGGGGCGAGGTGCGCCCGGACAATTCGGTGGTCAAGGTGACGGATTGAGGGGCCACTACCACTACCCCTACCTCAGGGGGAGTGCCTGCGGACGGCGGTGCCGTGGCCGATGATTGTTGTCCGCAACCGGTCATCGCAAGCATGCCGGCCAGAACTCCCGCCTTGACGAACAGTTTGATTTTGTCAGTCGTTTTCATGAATTGATATTCCTCTAAAAAAATATATTTACCTTGTCGCTTCCTGCTATCAGGTGAGAGGGAGACCAAGCGCCATCTGCGTCTGCAGAACGATGATATCTTCCATTTTCTGCAGATATTCGGAGCTGTAATGATCTTCACTCATGGATTCCAGAATGAAATCCATGCGGTCGGCATGGAAAAATACCGGGGTATTCATGATCAGAATGCGGAGATACGCCTCCTTGTCGCCAATATCAGGATTAATGCGTTTAAATAATGTTTTAATGGCTGCATGGGACGGCGTAATCAATTCTTTTTTGAATATTTCCTGCAACGGGCCTTTGCTCTGCATGACCTGAAAAATGACACGGCAGAACCAGGTCGGAATTTCTCTGCCGAAGAGCAGAACAATGTTTCGATGCACTATGGCACGGACAGCCTGAGCCTGTCCCTGCGGCGTGTCAATGTCATGTTGGTTGATCAGTTCGTTGACCGGGTTGTCCTTCCATAGCTGCACCACTGTTTGCACCACGGCTTCAAAAAGTTTTTCCTTGCTGCCGAAGTGATAGTGGATGCTGCCGACATTTTCCTTGGCAAGAAGGGCAATGGCCCGAGTGGAGACGGAAACGAATCCTCTCTCTGCCGCCAGTTCCCCTGCCGCATTAATCAACGCCTCCCTAGTTTTTATGCTTGTTTCATACGTAGCCATGATGTCGATTTCCGCTTGTTATAGTTTGATCACTTGACTTAATTTATTCGCGTGATCAAATTTAGTCAAGTGGAAAATTTTCGCCCATCATCACCTGCGTAAATTATTGCAAATAATCTGGTTTCATTGAATAGTCAAAGGAGTTGCCAGGCCGGCAGGGAAAATCATAAAAATAACATATGGAAATCATCAAATTTTATCTATTAAGACCATGAGGTTGTTGGGAGGAAATAGCGGTGTTATTATGTAAAATGCTACAATTGCGTACTTTGTTGAATGTTGCCCTCAATGAAAGGCCAAACCTGATTTGATGTCATTTGTGACAAAGGGAAATTTTGTCGAGATAATTGACATGGAAATGAATATTTCGTTAAAAAGGGATTGTTCGGCCTCGGCAATATGCTGATGGTAAAGTCGATAATTGCGAGCACGAACGATTATACGTGCAAGTCTCTGCACATATCTGTTTTCATTTGTCAACTCCGGAGAGCGTAAACCCGGCCAACGGACGGGTTTACGCTCTGGAGTAAGGCGCTACTTTTTATTTCTTGGCCATGGGCGCAGAAGGAACATCCGTGGCGTGACATTCCATACAGTTCATCTGTGCGGTGATGCCGAACTCCTTGACTGGCGCATGCGTACTTGACGGTTCGTACTTGCCGTCTTTCCAGTCATTAAGCAATTCAACAAGACGGTAGGCAACGCTGGCTGCAACCCGTGCACACCTGTCTTTTCGTTCCGGGCTGGAAATGGGGAAACCGGAAGTCTTCATCCATTTGCCAACAGAAACGTGACACAGAGGGGATTCAGCTGTGGTTTTGACAAGTTCAGCTGTAATTTTGGGATTTTTCGGGACGTAAATCGGCATGGATGCTTCGGAATACCACTGAAAAATATCCTCGCTGATGTGATGCCCTTCTGTGGCTCCGGAGATTCTCGGTCCGATAATGACATTGGCGACAATGGCCGCACCGGCATTGGAGCCGCATGTCATGCCCCACCCCACCATGCCGCCTTCAAGAAAGACAAAGGCGTCCACTGGAAATGATGTGTAAGGCTCACCGATCTTTTCCCGTAATTGGCTGAAAACGCTGTTGATTACTGCTTCACCACAAAATCCTCTATACCATTCTTGGTAAGCAAGCTCTGCAGTCTTGGCGGGATCAAGTTTTTCATAGGGCCATGGCCATTTTTCAGTCGGTCCCTCCTTTGCCTGGGCGGATTTCATCAGGCCGCCAAAATGAGCCATTGTCGCACTTGCCGCCAGGGCGGTGGTGCCTATCATCATCTGACGCCGTGACATTCCCTTGGTTTCCATGTTTTCATCTGATTTCATCGATTTCTCCCCCTTATTTTAGGTTACAATTTCTTCCTTTAATGTTCTGAAGGAAGATTCAACGCTGAATAATCGACATATTTCTGTCGATTATTCAGCAAGCAAAAGAAGACTGCGGTTAACGTAACAAGCAATTAAAATTCGCAAAATAAAGCTTATGACAATCGGCTTGGCCTCTGCGCAAAGAGCATTTTTATACCATCAAACGATTTTAAAGACCGCCGGGCGCAGCAGCACCTTTGCCCCTGTCATTCTCATTTTGTAACAACCCATTCCTTATAAGGCCATTTTTCCATACCATCTGTTAGAATGCTGAGCTTTGCCTCCGGCACTCCCTGCTCTTTCAAATAGTTATAGGTCCGTTTCGCTCCCCCCTTGCCGCGAGGGCAGACGACAACGACTGATTCATAAGCCTTTGCCTGACTGACCGCGGGGGCAATGGACTGCCGTTCGGCATCAGATTTGACTGGATAGGCGTTTGTTTCCATCGATCCCTTGATATGGTGGGCCTCAAAATCCTTCTTCTCCTGGATATCCACCAGAAGCACCTTCCTTGACGTCTCAAGCCATCCCTTCAGTTCCTCGGCGGACACATATTGGTAGTCAGCGGCAGCGCTGTTCTGGGCACAGGCCAGAAGTACGGTACAGATGATCAGGACAAGTTTCTTCATAATATTATTTCTCCTCTTTGGTTAAATTAACATCCGCAACTGCCGTTGGAACAGGAACTTCCACAACCACCCCCGCCGTTAGAAAGAGGTTTTTCACTTGATATGGAAAAACCGCCTCCCCCTCCACAGCCGCAGCCTGATTTTTGTTCAACAAAATCCACCGTGACTTTGCCGTATTCCCGAGACAGATCTTTGGCAACTAACAGGGTAAATTTCCCGGTCTCCAAGGCATGATCGTTTTCTTTGCGCTCATCCAGTGCAAGTCCCAGGGACATGCCGCTACAACCGTTCATAGCAGTGACGCGGACCGCGGAATCGATTTTGTTTTCTGACAGATAGGCGGCAAGTTTTTCCGCCGCTAAAGGGCTTACTGAAATCATCTGTATCCTCCTTGTGGTGATAGTTAAAAAGTTTGGGTTATTTTGTTGCCTGCGCCTTGTCGGAGTTTTTCTCCAACCAGACGATACTGTTCTCGGCTGTTTTAAATCCGTGCAATACCCGGCCATCAGGAAAAACCATGGTAGGGATGGAGCTGATCCCCAAGTGCGCAGCCAGTTTCGGATGCTTGTCAATCTGGTCGGTTGCACAGGTTGGTTGGCCAATTTTACTATCGGTCGGAATTTCCTCAAGCATGGCGAGGGTCCGTTCCAGGTCGCCGGGCGACAACTTGGCGGCGTAACCGGCCCCTTTGACGGTTGTAGTGAGACAAATCGGGCTTTCAATCATGACGCATACTTCCACCGCCGTAGATCTCCCCCAGCGCCTTGTCGCATTTGTCCTGGACCAGTCCGGCGATGGCTGACCGTGAGAAATCACGGGTCTTTAGCATCTCTTTCGAGGCGTTGATCAGACCAGTTCGAAGCTTGCGGCCCCGGGCGGACTCGGCGGCCCCAGCAAGTTCCCGGCGAAGGACCTGGGGGTCCTTGCCCTCCGCCTGGCCCAGGGGGCCAAGGGAGGCGATGCGTTGGGTGAAACCTGTGATGATCTTGACAAAGTTCGGACCTTCTGCGGCTGAAGCCCATTCAATCAGGAAGCGTTCGCGGGCAATGCCGAGACGATCAAGCATTTCGTAAACCAGGGTGGCCGAGACCAGGGCATGGTAGTTGCCGTCCTGATAATGGCATTCGCCGGGATGACAGCCACCGACAAAGATGCCGTCGGCGCCGTTAGCGAGCCCTTCCAGCGGAAAGGATGGATCAATCCTACCGGTACACATGATGCGGATAACTCTTAAGTTTGGCGGGTACTGATAGCGGCCGACTCCTGCTGAGTCAGCAGCGGTGTAGCAGCACCAGTTACAAAGAAATCCTAAAATATGGGGATTATATTCGTTTTTCATTATTCATCTCCTTGCGGGTTGAAGGCTCGAATTTGAGCCATGATGCCGCCATAGGTGAAACGGCCCATGTCGATGGCTAAAGTCGGGCAACGGGCGGCGCAGACCCCGCAACCCTTGCAGGAGGCGGTGATGGTTCCGGCCTTTCTGAGCTTGCCTTCTTTGTAAAGAGTGATCGCCTTATACGGACAGAACGTCTCACAGGCCCCACAGCCGATGCATTTTTCCGGATCGACATTGGAGACAATGGGTTCCGGTGTGATTTTGCCATGGGCCAGGGGCTGACAGGCGCGGCCGGCGGCGGCCTGGGCCTGGGCGATGGTTTCGTCGATGGCCTTGGGCGCATGGGCCAGGCCGCAGACAAAGACCCCGTCCACCGCAAGATCCACCGGCCGCAGCTTGACGTGGGCCTCGAGGTAGAACTTGTCGCTGGTCACCGGGACCTTGAGGAGCCTGGCCAATGAAGATGGGTCTTCCGACTCTATGCCGGTTGAGAGGACGAGAAAATCGGCGTGTCGTTCGACCTCTTCACCAAGGATCGGGTCAAAAACCTTGACCACCGGTTTGCCGTTTTTCCGGTTTCCGGCTACCACCTTAGGCGGGGCATCTGCAGTAAAGCGGGTGAAGATCACCCCCTGCTCTCGCGCCCGGCGGTAGTCATCCTCCATGAAGCCGTAGGTCCGCATATCCCGGTAGAGGATGGTGACCGCCATATCCGGGTTCAGGTCCTTGATGCGCAGGGCATTCTTGACTGCCTGGCCGCAGCATATTCGACTGCAGTAGGCCAGATCGTCACCTCGTGATCCGACGCACTGGATCATGACGATTTGCCGGCAATCAGGCGGGAAAGCTTTTTTGCCGTCCAGCCTTTTTTCCAGCTCGATCTGGGTCAGTACCCGGTCCGATTCCCCATAGCCGAATTTTTTCGGCACATAGGGTTTGCCGCCGGTGGCAATCACCACAACCCCGTGATTGATCACCGTGCTGCCCTTCGGCCCATTAATGGTGGAGGTGAAATTACCGACGTAACCGGAAATGGCGGTCAGCTCCGACTCGATTAACAGCCTGATCTTCCGGTTTTTCCTGACCTTGTTGATCAGTTTTTTGACCATCTGACGCGGATCGTTGCCATACCGGTCCTTTGTGAGCAGCAGGGTTCGGCCTCCGAGAATTTTCCCCTTTTCCACCAATGTGCAGGCAAATCCCTGTTCTGCAATGGACAGCGCCGCGGTCATACCGGCCAGTCCGCCGCCGACAATCAGGGCCGACGGGGTCACCGGCAGCTCAAGTTCAGCAAGCGGCGTAAGCGTCCTTGCCTTGGCCACCGCCATGCGCACTAGATCCTTGGCTTTTTCAGTGGCCGCCTCCTTTTCATTCATGTGGACCCAGGAACACTGATCGCGGATATTGGCCATTTCAAAAAGCGCCTTGTTCAACCCCGCCTCCCGCATGGTTGCCTGAAAAAGCGGTTCATGAGTCCTGGGCGTGCATGCCGAAACCACCAGCCGGTTCAAATTGTGTTCCTTGATAATAGAGGCGATCTGCACCTGGGCGTCCTGGGAGCAGGAATAGAGGTTGTCGGTGGCATAGGCCACGCCCGGCAGGTTTCTGGCGTAGTCGGCCACCGACGGCACATTAACAATGCCGCCGATATTGATGCCGCAGTGACAAACAAACACCCCGATGCGCGCTTCGTCGCCGGTCACATCCCGTTCTTCCGGCAAAACAGCGTCCACGGTTTCCGAATTCCTGCTTTCGGCCAGAAGCCCGGAGCAGAGCCCGGCCACCCCGCCGGCCTGGATAACACTGTCAGGAATATCCTTTGGTCCCTGGAAAGCGCCGATCACATATACTCCAGGTCGGCTGGCGACCAGCGGCGCGTAGGCATCGGTCGCCGCAAATTGATAGCGGTTTAAATCTATCCCGGCAGCCTGGGCTAGTTGCTCCGCGTCTTCCGGGGCTTCGAGCCCCTGGGAGAGAACGACAAGGTCGAATTTTTCATAGTGATGTTTGCCTGAATCCTCGGTCCAGGTAAGAAGCAGTCCACCGTCAAAGACATCTTCAACTTGAGGCGGCCTGGCGTAGATCACCCGGAAGTTGTTCTCGGCTATGGCCCGCTCCCTGGCGGCGTCAAAACCCTTGCCGTGGGTGCGGACGTCCATGTAGAAAAGGGTGATCTCGGCCTCGGGATCATGCTCCCGGGCCAGAGTCGCCTGCTTGATTGCGTACATGCAGCAGACAGAGGAACAGTAATTGTTGCCGCAGGTCTCGTCCCGGGAGCCGATGCACTGCAGGAAGGCGATTTTTTTCGGATGCTTGTGGTCGGAGATCCGTACAATTTCACCGCCTGTTGGCCCGCTGGCGCACATCATCCGTTCATGCTCAAAGGCGGTGAGGACATCAGTGAACTTGCCCCAGCCATAGGAACGCAGCACTTCTTCTCGAACCCGGCCAAAGCCGGGCGCCAACACCACGGCGCCGACAGCCAGGTCGAGGATCTCTTCGATGTCGTCGAAACGGATGGCGTTTTTCCGGCAGACCACGGCGCAGAGGCCGCAGGTCTGGTGGTTTAACCGCAGGCAGGACTTGGGGTCGATGTGATAGCTGGTCGGCACCGCCTGGGCGTAGTCGATATGGGCGGCGTGGGTGATTTTGAGATCCTCGTTATAGTCATCGCCGATTTTTTTCAGACAGTAGAGGGTGCACTGACCGCAGCCGTTGCAGATTTCTTCGTCAATGTAACGGGGTTGTTTTTTGATTCTGGCGACAAATTTTCCAGGCCCGCCTTCCAGGGAAAGCAGTTCTGATTTGGTCAGGATTTTGATGTTGCCGTCCCGCCCCGCCTCAACCAGTTTGGGGGCAAGGATACACAGGGAACAGTCGTTGGTGGGAAAGGTCTTGTCGAGCCTGGCCATGACCCCGCCGATGGCGCCGCTTTTTTCGACCAGATAGACCTTGTACCCGAGTTCCGACAGATCAAGGGCGGCCTGCACGCCGGCAACGCCGCCGCCGATGACCATAACGGCGCCGGTGGCAACAGTTGCAATATTACTTGGAGCTGGGGCATTCATGAGAGCTTCCTCCTTCATGGATCAGATGCATTCTACGCCTGAGAAAACAGGCTACATGCTTCCTGACCCTGGAGAGTTGAAGCTCTCACATAAGGCGTGAGTTCAACAGATAAGGGGGTGAGGGAAACACTGCGCCTGTCTTTCGCGCAACCCGGACCGGGCGGCTCGTCAGACGCAACGTTCAGTATAATGAGTATCTGAAATAATTCATTTTTCCCTATTGAGAGGATAAAAGTTTTGAAAATGGTATAAATACAAGCAGGGTGTTTATAAGTCAAATAGGAAAAACCGATACACAGTGACGCATGAATCAAAAAACATTTGTTTGTTTATTATTATGATCTAATCAGGGTTGGGATGGCTTCAATTCCAGACGACTGCCATGGCGGGAGGGCAAGCATTAATCGGATTTTCAGCATACTTAAGCGGTTAAATTGTTGACAATACTTTCGTATTCAATAATTTTTGCAGGGCAATTATCTATTTTGATAGATCCGCCATCCCGAAGCCAAGAAATCTTCTCGTAGCCAGATCGAAGGTCAAACAATCTTCAGTATCCCCCGACTTGAGATGTCTGTTTGAGGCCCAAGCTAGGAGAGGGGATAGGTGATTTTCCAAAATTGTCTGCCGCTTAAATCTGAAATTGGATCTGGCAATCTTAACCCTCGTGTGCCTCCCCTTTGGAAACTTCTTCACTTTGCTCGAAAAGGGACAGGTTGATTTTTTGAGGGTGGGAGATTGTTAGAGGTTCGGGATTTTATACTCTTGCGAAAGTCTTTGCGCGGCTGTTTTTTGACATAGATCTGGCCTGAATCAGGAAAACATCTCAAGTTTCAAGTCTTCGTCCAGGCTTGATCAAGCCAGTGGATATCTTTCATTGCCAAATTCCCAGCTTCTTTTTTATGTGGAAATGGTAAGCGACAAATTAACCCCTTCTTGTTGTCCGGCGTCGCCTTTGGCATGATGACCTCCATCAAAATTCAGGAGGCGGCTCATGAAGAATGGAAGCAAGAACCGGGAGCGTTTTCGGCAAGCCCGCCTGTCCGCGTGGGAGCGGTCTGGACTTACAGCAGGAATACTATAAACAACAGGGGGTAAAAGAGTTGTCGTTCAGTTTGTGGAAGCGACGGTTTGCCAAGCTTAACCAGAGTGCAGTCCGCAGTTTTGTTCCGGTAGCGGTGACAGACAGAAATGCGCCCACCCTCTTGAGAAGCAGGACTCATTTACTTAATCCCTCAAAATAAGAACTTGTTTTGGTTCATCGTGAATTGGAGAATTCGTCCGTATGAGTTAGTGTACATCAACGGAGGAATTTACCATGCGCAAACAACGGAAAAACTACACAGGCAAGGAGAAGGTTTACATTCTCAAACGACACCTGGTTGACCGGGAACCTGTCTCTGACCTGTGTGACAAATACGACCTGCAACCAACGGTTTTCTACCGGTGGCAGAAAGAGTTTTTCGAGAACGGAGCATCCGCCTTCGAAAAAACCAACGGCAGTCGCAAAGAGGCG
>JAZDEG010000030.1:0-166845 GCA_043809085.1 Pseudomonadota bacterium
CCGCCGTTGGAGGCATTTGGGGAGCTAAAAGACCAACTCGGCTCTCAAAACCAGCTATACAGGTTGTCAAAGAGCAATTTAGTGGAAAAACATCCACCCCCGTTGTAAAAACGGGCAAGTTATGAAACTCTAAACTTCAGACTGTATATCAAACGTTAATAAAATAGCCTAATGCGTTTTTAAAGGAATCTTTTTAGAGTTGTCTAGAAAAGAAAAGGGGAAGGCCGAAACGGCCTCCCCCTTTTCAGCCTCGTGGGAGTGAGGGTTTTCCCCGTGGGAGAGAGGAAATTTTTCCAGCTGTATTGGGCTGGAAAACTGGTATGCAGACTTTAGAATTAGAACATGCTTTTGTTGACCAGGAAATGGACATAGATACTTGCGCCATAACCGAGAGCGATAACCGGTGTCCACTTGAGATGGCCGAAAAAGGTGTACATGCCCCGGGCCTGGCCCATGAGTCCAACGCCTGCTGCTGAACCGATGGACAGCATGCTGCCGCCCACCCCTGCTGTCATGGTCACCAGCAGCCACTGGCCCTGGCTCATTTCCGGGTTCATGGTGAGCACGGCAAACATCACCGGAATATTATCAACAATTGCGGAAAGAATTCCTATCATGATGTTGGCATTAGTCGCGCCCCATCCGGTGTACATGGTCTCCGAGGCCATGGCCAGATAGCCGATGAAGCCGAGGCCGCCGACGCAGAGAATAACGCCGTAGAAGAACATCAGTGTATCCCACTCGGCCCGGGCGATGCTGCGAAAGATGTCAAAGGCCACCGTATCACCCAGTCGTTCATCCGCCTTGTCCGGATCCCAACCAGGGGAACCCGGCCCGTTTTTGTGGGTCTTCTTCAGATAGAAGCCAAAGAGCTTAAGATAGGCGAGACCGGTCATCATGCCTGCCATGGGGGGCAGATGCAGGAAGTTGTGAAAACTGACGGCCGTAACAATTGTCAGCAGAAAAAGCCCCATGACGATGAAACCGCCTCGCTTCATCTTGATGTTGACTTCGCAGGCAGCCGGCTTGATATCGGGTACCGCAAAACTCATGATCAGGGCCGGGACCAGCCAGTTCACCGCCGACGGGATAAAAAGGTGAAAGAAGGTCCAGAAATCGATAATACCCTTCTGCCAGACCATGAGCGTCGTGATGTCGCCAAAGGGGCTGAAGGCGCCGCCGGCGTTGGCCCCCACCACGATATTGATACAGGACAGCATGACGAATTTGGGGTTGTCCTTGCCGATGGCCATGACCACGGCGCACATGAGGAGTGCGGTGGTAAGATTATCGGCGACCGGCGAGATGAAAAAGGAGAGCAAACCGGTGATCCAGAAAAGTTTGCGGAAGGAAAGGCCGGCGCCGACCAGTTTTACCCGCAGGGTTTCAAAAACGAGCCGTTCCTCCATGGCATTGATATAGGTCATGGCCACCAGCAGGAAGAGGAAAAGTTCGGCGTATTCAAGGATGTTGTGGCGCATGGCCACTTCGGCGGCATGGGGCATGCCCTGCCCAGCGTAAGTCCAGGCGATTATACCCCAGATGAGACCCGCCGCCAGCAGCACCGGCTTTGATTTTCGCATGTGGGTGAACTCTTCCACCATGACAAGGGCATAGGCCACGACAAAAATGACCAGCGCCGCATAGCCCACCCAGTGGGCGGTGAGATTGAGAGTCTCAGCATGACCGCCCGTGGCGGCCAGGATACTCTCAGGGAACCCTGCCACCAATCCGGCAACTAATGCTGCAATGTATAAAACACTCGACACCGCTGTATCCTCCTCATTTTCTTGTTCCCGTCACTGCGGGAGATAAGACTCACCAGGTGAGTCCGTTATTTTTTTAATTAATCCGCTCAGGATGCCGCCCCGCGGCATGGGCGGAGCAACCGGATCCCGTGGCGGAATAATATGGTTTTTCAAGTGAAATCAATTTCAGTACGCTGGGAATTTTCATAGACGCAGGCAACCTTGGGAATAAAAAGATTTTTCCCCGGGTGCTGCGGGTCATAATCCACATTGATGCCGCCAATGTAAAAGGCTCTTTCCACATTGTCCTTGAGCAGATTGTCAAAAACCCCGTAGCCGAGATCGAGCAGTCTGTCGGCAATGGCTGCCATGGGGTGCTCGGCTGCGATGATATCGTCCATGAAGGGCTGAAGAACCTTTTCCGCCTGATTCATTTCAAAATCCTGCAGCTCCGCGACAGGCTGGTTGTCCCTGCGTTTTCTGTGTCGGGCAATGATGCCGGCCAGCAATCCGCAGGAGGAACTCGCTTCCGCCATGCCGTATCTGTCGGTGACACCAAGAGTATAGTGTGAGTCGCAGCCGACATGGGTAGCATGCACCAGGACAATCCAGGGAGATCCCATCATGTCAGGTATATGGTGGGCCGGAGGCCCCATGCTTTCAAAGCCCCGCCCGGCGGGATAGGCGCCGAAGGAGTTCAGGTCAAACCAGCCGGAGCTCCTGCCGATACCTGCGAGCAGATTGCCTATCTGGTCCTGATTGTCGTCCCGACAGAAACATTTGACCCCAAGGGCGTTTTCCCCGAGTCCGATGTGAAGCCGATCAAGATGCTGCTTGAGGATAGCTGCGAAATCCTTGTAGGAATAGAGTGAACCTTCGTTGCTCCTGGCCACGCTTTTGAATGCACCGTTTATTTTCCGCACCAACCTGCCGATATCCACCGGTTTTTCAAGAAAATCGGCAGCCCCGAGTTTGGTGGCCTCCTCCCGCGCCGCTGATGAGCCATGTCCGCTCAAGATGATGGTTTCAATTTTGGGATACTTTTCCCTGACCCTGCGCAGCACCTCCATGCCGTCCACATCGGGCATCTTGAGGTCAAGGATCATGACGTCCGGTTCCTCTCTGGCGATGTCATCCAGGGCTTCATTGCCGCCGAACACCGCCTTTGCCTCAACATCCCTGGCCTGCAGCCGTTCGGACAGGGTCTGGGCAAACACCTTCTCGTCGTCGACGAGAAGCACTTTTACCTTTTTATCCTTTTCCATGGTATTGCTCACTATGAGTTCTGTTTTTTTATCTTTTCCCGGAGACTCAGTCGCTCAACTTCGGTGCTGAATCTCCAGGAAAAGCAGGCATGGCCGTATTATTTGGGCAGAAGCACTTCCATGCCCATGAGGGGCCAGATGACGGTGATGGCCAGGGCCACGACCGCCATGAGAATGAGACTGGCCACTAATCCGAAACCAAAGAATTCGCCGGGAGTAAACTGTTTCGAATTGTAGGCAATGGCGTTCGGCGCCGCTCCCACCAGCAGCATAAAGGGCATACCGGCAGTCATGAGCGCGGCATAAAAGACAACTTCACCGGCAACCCCCAGGTAGGGAGCCAGCACCAGGGCCACCGGCAGGGAAATGGCGATGGCGGCCACGTTCATGATGAAGTTGGTCATGACCATGACGAAGAAGGCAATGGCCATGATGAAGACAAACCAGTTGGCATTCTGGAACATGACCAGCCAGTTTACCGCCAGCCACTTGGCTGCGCCGGTGTCCCACAGGCAGAAGCCGATGGACATGGCTCCGGCAAAGAGGAGAATGATGTTCCAGGGAATGTCTTCCAGATCCCTCAGGTCGAGGATCTTGAAGATGAAGAAAGAAATGGTTGAACAAAGCAGAATAGCGGTCTTGTCCAAAACCTTGAGCGCCGGGATGAATGATTGTAAACCGATGATAAGGATGGTTGCCCCGACAAAAACTGCGGCCAGAATTTCGTTGCGGGTGATTGATCCGAGAGCGGCGGACAGGTCCCGCGCCTTGTTCCGTAGGCCGGGGATAGTGCTGCGCTCGGGCTTGAGGAAGACCATGAAGAATCCCCAGAGGAGAAAAACCATGAGCCAGCCGATGGGGGCCATGTAATAGGTGAGGTCAAAAAAACTGACATCCTTTCCGGCGATATCTTTGTAGAAGCCGATCGCCACCGCGCCGCGGGCCGCGCCGAGCAGGGTGATGATACTACCTGCACCGGCGACATAAGCAAGCCCCATGAACATGGACTTGCCGAATTTGCTCGGTTTGTCATCCTCGCTGTAGAGGGCATAGATAGCCATGAGCAATGGATACATGGTGGCCGCCACCGCAGTGTGGGCCATGAGGTGGGTGAGGGCCGCGGTCATGACAAAGCAGCCCAGCATGATCATGCTGGTTTTCTCTCCGACAACTGAGAGCATCTTATAGGCAATGCGTTTGGTAAGACCCGTTTTGGTGAAAACCATGCCGATGACGATGGAGCCGAAGATAAAGAGAACCGACGGGTCCATGAAGTCCTTGAAAGCCACTTTGGCCGGTCGTACATGAAACAATGCCTGGAGAACACCGATGAGCAGACTGGTGACGCCGATGGGCACAACTTCAAAAACCCACCAGATGCCGGCAATGAGAAAAACGGCCAGCGCACCCTTGCCTTCCTTGGTTAAAATAAAATGCTCCCCTTTCGGGTCCACGGCATCCGGCCACATGGGGGAATAATAAACGACGGCGAACAGGACAATTCCCGTAAGCAGAAACAACATCCGTTTCCAGTCAAACGGGGCCTTTTCCATTGGTAACCCTACTTTTGCTTGTACATTTGCCATGACGATTTATCCTCATCTCCTCTCAAACCCGTTTTCAAATGTGTGTGCTGTTCCTCTCAAATGGGGGAGCATTACAGTTTGCAGTACCGACAGACCGCCTTGAATATTTCTTCCAAACGGATGACTCCGATGACTTCATCTCCATCAATCACCGGCAGAACCTGATCAACGCCGTGAAGAATGACGGAAAGCGCCTTGACCAGTGAATCATCGGCCTTGACCATCCTTTCAACCGGGGACATGAACCCCTTGAGAGGCGCATCCTTTTTCCTGGAGCACTCGACAAAGAATGATTCTTCCCAGAGAAAAGCCAGGTTGGGATATTCGGCGCCTTTGCCTTCAAATTCCTTGACCGCGGGAACCTCGACTAGGCGTCTATCAAGGCCCTTGAGGATATCCCGCAGGGACATTCTGCCAACAAGCTGATTCTGTTCATTTAAAACAAAAAGTTCCGAATATCTCAGACGCTCGTTTCCGCCACAGTTGAATGACAGGATTATCTCCACCGCATCGTGTATGGTTTTTGTCTCCTGAAGATGCGGGTATCTTTCAAGGGGGATAACGAAGTCCCTTACGACCGGGTTGTCTGCAGTCATAAGCTTTCTCTCCTTTATGATTTTGTGTGTATTAAAACAGTATCCGGTTGATGAGACTGCCTTACCGAATCCAAATAATGTACCGAAAAAAGGACGCAAGTATCCTGTTCCCGGAAAACGTTTTCATTTTCCGGGCTTGGTCGGAGCTGCTGTTACGGGGCTTGTCGACTACAGGATGGAGTCAGGTGTTACCAGCTTTTGCTTTTCATGATTTCCTTCAGTTCTTCTTCGTGCTTCTTCTCAACAAGAATCAACCGTTTGTGCTTGGCTTCGACGATTTTTTCCATAAGCACGTTTATATCAACGGGCTTCTCGAGAAAATCCTCGGCACCTAATTTCATGGCCTCGACACCGCTATGCACGGTTCCATGTCCGGTCAGCATAATGATTTCCGCGTCAGGCATTTTTTCCTTGATGCGTTTCAGGGTTTCAATGCCGTCCATTCCAGGCATGGCCAGATCGACGACTATCGCGTCAAAATTTTTCTCATCAATCTTTCTGATGGCTTCCTCCCCGCTCGTTACCGCGTTAACCTTGAGCCCGCGGTTTTTCAAACGTTCGGAAAGAACTTCAAGAAACTGCTCCTCATCATCCACCAGCATCACATTCGCTTCAATTTTTTCCGTCATGCCATTCCCCCTTTCAATTCCACATCTTACTTGTCGCCGTTTGTGATAATTTTCCTTGCGGTTTCATGTTCACCCGCCTCCGCAAAGGCCGCCGCCGTCATAACATCCTGTATTTTTGTTTTATAAGCGGCTTTTATTTTCTGCGCCAGGGTTTCAATATCAGCAGGTTTCTGTACATAGTCGAAAATGCCGAGCCTTCTGGCCTCGTTCTCATCCTTGTCCGTGCCGTGACCCGTCAGAATGATAACCTGGATACGCGGATACTTTTTCTTGATCCTGCGCAGCACTTCCATGCCGTCGATTCCCGGCATTTTCAGATCGAGAACCATGACATCCGGTTCATTGTTATCCACAAAATTCAAGGCCTGTTCACCACCGAAGGCGGTATCACTCTTCATATCCCGCATGTTGAGACGTTCGGAAAGGGTTTTTACAAATGTTTCTTCATCGTCAACAAGCAGTACTTTCATTTCCTTCATGAGCTACCTCCCTTGGATGGGTCTGTTGCTGCGTGGTTTTCTGTTATTTTCTACGTTTTCTGAAAGTATTTCCAGATATTTTGTCTCTTTCGTTTTTCCCGACAAGACGTTCCGCCGTGTCAAAATCGCCGGCCTGGGCAAAGGTGGCCGCCATCATGGTTTTTTCAAAAAAAAGAGCCAGCGCATTTCGTCCGGCTCTTTTCAGGCTTTTTTTGCGATTCCATGCCGCCAATATCTTGCCGGAAAGGATATCAAGGTCAAATGGCTCGGTTATATCGTCAAAAGCGCCCGCCTGCATCCCCTCCATGGCCCAGGCAATACTGTGTTGGTTGCTGAGTAGAATAACCTCGGTTGCGGGTTTAGTTTGACGGATCTCAGCCATGAGACGCAACCCATCATTGCCGCGGGTTCTGATATCAAGCAGAATTACATCTATGTCATGGGTTGCGAACAGCTTGTTGAACTCCCTGTCGTTTCCCGCAGCAATGACTTCAAAATGAAGTTGTCGGAGCTTGTCGGCCATCACACGCAACAACTGACGGTCGTTCACTGCGAGCATTACTGTTGGACCCATGAAGCTTTTCCGACGACATATAATAAACAGCCCTTTGACAAACCAACGGCTGCCTCATTTACCCGTATCGAAAGATTTATTCCAGGAAATGAAACAGCCGCGTTGCTTGATCTCATTACTCAAAACAGACCGTTCCAAAGCGCATATGGGCCTTGGAAAGGCCAAGATCTTCCAATTCGCCAAATATGCCGGCAGCATGGCGGGCGCCAACTCCGGCCAAACGACTCGCTTCATCATGAAGTCCCTCTTCGGCAAAGGCTACGGCGGCAAAAATTTTTGAGAAAAAACCGACCTGCGTCATATCTCCAAGTTCCGGTGTTATTGATTTCGCTGTTTCCCACTCGCCGGCCTCGGCATATGTTGCCGCCATCATCCAATTTCCTTTGATTTCGCTCTTTGCTTTCATCATGATGTCTCTCCTTGATGGTTTGTTAAGGATTGGCATTGAAACTTTATTTTGAACAAGTATAAAAGCAAGCCGTATGCCAGAGAAAAATAAAAAAATTATTTAATGTTTTCAGTATGTTGCGGCAATAGCGCCTCCCTCGCCTTTCGTCAGCCGTTTAGACATAATGAAACAATAAGAAACATAATGATGTTTTTTAAAAATAAATCTATTATTAACAGTGAGATAGTGGCTGGGTTGTGACTGCGATGGGGTTGAGGTAGTTGGCTCAAAATGAAACAAAAAGAGACAAGCAGGATGGGTCGTTCACATGGACGAGTTGCTGGATTACACTTAAAAAAAACGGCTGCGGACACAATAGGACCCGCAGCCGATGTTGAAATAACGATAGGACATAAAAACAACTAACTCATTTTCCGTCCGGGTTGAGGGATTTTATACCGCGGGCAAGGTTAAACGGTAGACCCATCCATTGTCCAGCATCTCCTGTCCCATATTTATACCTAGCTTTTCGACAACAAAGGCGACGAGTTCTGCATGCGAACCCCGGACTCCACCGTCATCCGTTCCGCCATTTCCTCCTCGCGCCTCAAGCTGCACCACAACAACATCACCATCTTTTTTCGTCACAAGTTTCAATTCGCCGCCTGTTTTCATTCTTGCAAGAGAAGAGTCAACAAAAATATACAGTAGAAATTGGATAAGGGCAGGATTGCTGCACGAGGAAGGAAGATTCTCCTCCATCTTCATATCCACGCCAACCCCCTTCAGTCTGGCAAACCGGTACATAAGGGCCATTTCTTCGCGAAGAACATCATTGACACTGAAAACCGAAACAGCCATATCCATGCGATGGGCAAAACCGTTGAGGTTTTTCACTATTACATTTGCCAGCTCGACGCGCTCCGCTATGGTCGCTATGATTTTCTGAAATTTCTTGCAGGTTTCATCCTCCCTTCCTTTGCCCATTTCCAGGAGATCGCCCATCAGACCGCTTGACTCATTAATGATCGCCAGATGATTTTTCAAATCATGGGTAAAACCGGACAACAACCTGCCAAAGCAGGCAAGCTGGGCGTCACGCAGAGCATTTTCCTTTTCGTGCAACATATCCACACCTCACCGAACGCCGGTTGTAGACCGGCTCTTTTCACCGGCGAGCTTGATTTTGTGCACCAGCTCACCTATATCAACCGGCTTCATCATATAGTCAAATGCGCCCTGCTCCATGCCCCTGACCCCGCTGGCTGCGGAGCCATGTCCTGTCAGCATAAGCACCTCAATTCCGGGATTTTTTTCCTTGATTACCGCCAACACGTCGAGACCACTCATATCCGGCATTTTCAGATCAAGAACAACAACATCCGGAATATTACCCTTCATCTCCTCCAGAGCTGCCACTCCGCCATGACATACCCTGCATGAAAAATTCCGCAATTCAAGCCTTTCAGCAAGCGCGGACGCAAATTCAACCTCATCATCAACCACAAGTACCTTTATCTCAGCCATTGTCGTCCTTGCTCACAGAAGAATTGCTAACCGGCAGGCTCACATAGAACACCGCCCCCTTGCCAACCTCGGATTCAACATCAATATTGCCTCCAAGCTTTTTCACCAGCCCATATGTGATGGAAAGACCGAGACCAGTGCCCTTCCCCGTCTCTTTGGTTGTGAAAAAAGGGTCAAAAATATGTTTCAAGACATCAGGCGTCATTCCCGGGCCGGTATCCTCAATAGACACTTGGACCATGCCGTTAAGGATCACCCTTGTCCTGATGGTCACGGCTCCCTCCCGGCCAACGGCATCAATAGCGTTGTTGAGGATATTAAGAAAAATCTGCTGGAGCTGGCCACGGTCGCTGAAAATCATCGGCAGCCCCTCAAACAACTTCAGGTCAATGCGGATATGGCTATACAGCGCCTCTTTTTCTAGAAAACCAAGCACCTCGCGCAGAAGATCATTGATATCGATTTTTTCCAGGACGACATCCATCCGCCTCGCAAAACCGAGCAGGCGGTGGGTAATTTTTTTACAGCGATCCACGGCGCTCTGGATGCCGCTTATTGATGTAATAAATTTTTCCTTGTATTCGAAATCTCCCGACATGCCCATCAGATCAGTCATCAGGCCGGCTTTCTGGTTGATCACCGCCAGCGGGTTGTTTATTTCATGGGCGACTCCGGCGGCCAGACGGCCGATTGAGGCAAGCTTGCTGCTCTGTTCCGCTTCGTTCAACAAGGCTTGTTTTTTCTGGTCATCGCTTTTTAGTCGATCGGTGAGAATGGTGACAATCTGAAATATAACCATGAGCACCATCAGAGTGCTGCCGAGAAAAATCATCCGGAAGCGATAGGAAAAACTCTTCCACTCCTCGCCATGGGCATACCCTTTTTTGGTCACCACAAGCATCCAGGGCGTTTGGTCAATGGCAATGACTGACTGCAGAATATCATAACCGTCAATCCTTTCCTGGCTTATAACAACATCATCCTTTCCCGGTTTCAAGAAATGGTGGTACTGATCAAGTACGCCGCCAAAATGATGGGAGGGGGTCTGCAGCAATCCCTCACCATCCACAAGAAAAACATCGTGAGCATCTTTGACGACAACACTGGAGATGACTTGCTCAAGACTTTTGATATCAATGGTCACCCTGAGCACCCAATACTCCTCTTTGTCCGGAAGTTTAGTGCTGACGGCAATGACAAAATGAGGAGTCTTCCTGTAGCCCATGAAGATGTTACTGATATGGATTCTCCTTGCCAGAACCTGATGATACCAGTCCTGATCGCTGTAGTCATTTCCCTGCAGTCGATATGGTCCGGTATAGGCTTGCTGGATGCCGTTTGTATCAATGACGCCGAGATCGACGAATCCGGAGTACTCATCACGGATTCGGTGAAACAGTTCGCTGACTGTTTTCTGATTAAGAAGTTCTTCGTAGGAGTATTCCATGGCTATGAATCGCACGACGGACTTGCATTTTTCAACACAGGACTCGACCGTTCGCTTCCCCCCGAGGGCGTTCCAGCGAAGCTGCTCCTGTTCATCCCGGTGCAGAAGGTTGCGGTATTCCGAATAAGTGAGTCCCATTGTCACATAAACAGGAATAAGGGAAATAACGATCATGGCAAAAAAAAGAACCAGCCGGAAACGCCGGTAACTTCCATGATGCCTGCTGCCGAAAAAAATTACCGAGATAAAGTCGGACAGCTTACGCCTGATAAAATTCACGCACCACTCTCCTTTTTCAAATTATCGAAAAAAATATCCCCGACTGAAAGCGCATTCTCGGCAAAACGGGCCAAGGCAGTTCGATAAGGGCCGATAACCGAATCGACAACCTTGACATTTTTCCAGGACAGGTAGCTGAAATGACTTTCCTCAATCGCCCCGCAGATGACCACGCCTATGTTTTCCTTAAGAACAAGACCGCTGAGTTCCTCGGCGGAAGGGCGAGCGAGCAGGATTGTTCTAGGTCGCCCCTTGATCCGTCCTTCACCGCACTCCGCAATAATCACCTCATTTGTCAGATCAAAACGGCAGGAAATATCATCTCCATCAACCGTAATCAGCACCTTCATCCGTCGTTTTCCTCAAGACAGACCATAGTCCTTTATTTTTCTCCATAAGGTGGACCTGCCCCAGCCGAGAAGTTCCGCAGCCCTGGTCTTGCGGCCACCGGTCTTGGCTAAGGCGTCGAGAATCATTCTTTTTTCCATTTCCTTCCATCCGGTTGGAGCCGGAATCGAAACCAATCCCTCCTCCATGAGCAGCTTACCGAAAATGTCGCCACCGTCGATGGTCCGTCTGCCGGAAGCCGATTCGCGCCTTGTCTTTTCATCTTCCCGCACGAGTGCGGCTGGTAGATCGCCAAGGTCGACCGTATCATTGTCACAGAGGTTGGCTGCGTATTCGACGATATTTCTCAATTCCCGGACGTTTCCCGGGAAATCATACAAGGAAAGCTTTGCGAGTGCATCTTCGCTGAATCCCTTGATATTTTTATTGAGTCCGCGAGAGAACTCCCTCAGAAAATGATCAAGCAGTAGTCGAACGTCGTCGTCACGTTCCCGTAGAGCCGGGAGATGCAAACGCAGCACGTTGAGCCGGTAAAAAAGATCTTCACGGAAACGCCCTTGGCGGACATGGCTTGCCAGATCCCTGTGGGTTGCAGCAATGATCCGGACATTAACCCGCATTTTTTTTGAGCCGCCGACCGGATAAAACTCCCGGTCGTCAAGCACTGTCAATAGTTTGACTTGAAGAGGGAAAGGAAGATCGCCGATTTCCGTGAAAAAGATGGTGCCGCCGTCGGCAAGGCGAAACATGCCGGGCTTGTCCCGGTCAGCCCCGGTGAATGCCCCGCGCACATGGCCGAACAGTTCCGATTCCAGGAGTGATTCCGGTAACGCCCCGCAATTGACTTTGATAAATGGGTGTTTGGCGCGCCGTGATGCTTTGTGAATGGCTTCAGCGATGAAATCCTTGCCGGTGCCTGTTTCCCCGGTGATCAAAACCGAGGCGTCTGTTCTGGCCACAACCGGCAGCATGTCAAAAACCTCAAGCATCTTGCTGCTGTGGCCGATAACCTTATTGAGCCCGGGAAATCCTTGGGCCTTTTCGTCAAGGTCCTTCAAAAGAGATATATCTTCGACTAAAACCATCACCCCTGCAATGGCGCCCGAGGACAGGTGCAGAGGAGAAACAGTAAAGCGAACCTGAATTTTCATGCGCCCTCTGTTGATCATGTCACCTTCGACCACCAATTTTTCGCCGGTCCGAAGAACATCATTGAGGGGGTGTCCATGATTGCTCAGATTACTCCGCAACACAAGGTCGCCCCGGATGCCCGGGACATCCTCGCGGTCATAACCTGTAATCGCCTCAAGATAGCGATTGAGTGTCACAACTCGCAGCGAAACATCAAGGAGAAGCAGTCCATGGGGTAAATGGTCTATGAAATCAACAAAATCGAGCCCATTGGGAACCCCGCATCCCTTTCCCTTGGTGTCGGTAGAGATATCCGATGTGTTATCTTTAGTCATCATGAGACAATGTGGAACGTTTTTCCCGAATCAAGGCCCGCTTGGCGAGCAAGAAGCCTGTGTCAACCTGTATCATTATGTGTGAAATAGCATCGGATTTGTTTTTCAGCAAGAAAAAACCGAGATGGAAGTCAAAAAAATATTCAGAGTTCCAGACCCGCACAAGTTAAAAATAAAAAAAATTATATTTTCCATTGATCGGCAATTTTACGACCATATTTTTTAAAAATTTCATATCTCTTTAATAAGTTTCACAATTTCTCCATCTTCAGGGAAACGTCCGGACATAGCCTTCGAAAAAACTTTTTTGTCATCAACCTTCACCTCAAAAATACCGCCTGAGCCGGCGATGAGTTCCACGGCTGCGTTCAATTTCTCTTTCAGTTCGTCTTCCAACCTGGAAGCACGCGGTTTGTAGTTTCATTTTGCGCAATAGGTGATCGTAACCTTCATATTTCCTCCTTTTTGTCGATTCTGAAACAGAAACAGCTATTCTTGTTTGCCGCTGTTCACAAACTATGCTATCATTTTTAATGATTGACTCTTTCTGGTTGATATCACTGTTCTTTCCGGAGAAACAGGACATTTCGCAAGGACGGACATCAAGGGAAAGAATAAACAATATCAGTAAATTACACGAAAACAGAAAAACCACTAATAACTTTTTGGCGGGGAACACATCTTTCCATGACTGCAATCAATGACTGCGCCGGCCTCAAAGCGCAGTTTTATAAATTTTACCAAATAAGCGGGTGAGCATCAATGAAGGAGAAAGGAATAGAAACATCAGGCCTAGATAAAAACAAAATCACACGCCAGGTTTTCCGATTGCCGGTTGATGAAAAAGTCAAAGTGACCATCAAAATCAACGGAACGCCTTTTGAAGTCATTAATATTGGCGCAAACGGGGTTGGCCTGCTTGTTGACAACGATGCCCCTTTCGCCGTAGACCAAGTTCTCTCGTCTATTGAATTGAATATCGACAATGATTTGCTCAAGCTCAAGGGGCGGGTTCTGCACGTTTCTCCCCATGACTTCCAGCTTATCTGCGGGATTGAATTCGTTAAGCCAAGTAAAACAAATGCGGATAAAATTTGTCAATTTCTTCACAGTCACAGAGAAAATCTCTTCGTGGAAGTTTGATGACGGACCCAGGCGCGTGCACACCGATACTCAGGACCCGCGGATGACAGACGACGACAAGAAGAAAAAAGATGTGCTGGGCAACATTCTCCAGAACGCTCACCATGCCCGTGGTATCCCTGGTCTGGATGAATTGACCACATTGATTGAACACTATTCAAGACCGCTTATCGCCAAGGGGAATATCCCTCCTTCATCCCTTCATCCATCTCCCCTGAAAACGGGCAGTAAAAAAAGAAGGGCCGGCAAACGGAAAACTACTCATTATCTGACAAAGGAAGTTTTTGTGGAGTTGAATCAGGCCAACAATTTTTTAAAAGGCCTGCTGCCTGCCGGATCCAAGCTCATGGCAACAAAATCAAAAATTGTCAATTATGCTGTCAAGATGCTGCTCGATGATTTTGAATCAAAAGGTGAAGACAGTGAATTGGTGAAAAATATTCTTAAAGATAAATCCAAATGATTTCGACTCGATAATTAATCTTTTTCTTGCATGGGACATTAAAGAACATGCTTTTACAATTTGGAGACCCATATGGTTATCACTTGCCCGCACTGTCAAAAAGAACATTCTATTGACGAAAAGCTTCTGCCGCCCAATGTGACAAAGGTGCGCTGTAAATATTGCAAGGAATTGTTCTCCATCAGCCAAACTTCGCCATCCGTCGGTTCCACTCAGGCTGAAGCAAAAAAAGACAAAAACGCGGAACCGAGAAAAATAGCAGTTACTTTGAGTAAAGGAGGCGTAGGTAAAACCACAACCGCGGTCAACCTGGCCGCAGGTCTTGCTCTTGCCGGGTTCAAGGTGCTGCTGGTCGACACCGATACCCAGGGGCAATCAAGTTTTATGCTGGGCGTAAAACCCAAGGCAGGACTCACCGAGTTCGTCAATGATGAACTTTCCCTTGATGAAACCATGATCCAGGTCAGGGAAAGGCTGTGGCTCCTTTCCGGCGGCAGATCTCTTGCCGGACTCAAGCGGGTCATAGACAGAAAGGATTTTGGCGGTGAAATGACCTTGCGGGAGAAGCTGAACACAATCGACAAAAAATTTGACTATGTCATCGTTGACACCTCCCCCGGCTGGGACCCGCTTATTGTCAACGTCCTTTTTTATGCCAAGGAAGTCCTTACCCCGGTATCGCTTGAGGTCATGACCCTGCAGGGGTTGGTGGAGTTTCTGAAAAGCATGTCTTCCATCCAGAAATACAACAAGGATGTTGCCCTCAAGTATATTCTGCCGACCTTTCATGACCAGCGGGTGAAGAAGTCGAACGGAATTCTGGCGAAACTTGAAGAGCTTTACGGCAACCATGTATGCACGCCGATTCGTTACAACGTCCGTGTTTCAGAGGCACCGGCCTATGGGCAGACAATTTATGAATTTGCCCCCGGTTCTCCCGGCGCACAGGACTACCGGGAATTGATCCGCAAAGTAACCGATAATCCCAAACTCTTCACCTGATCTGCCCATGACATTGCCCGAAGACATCATCATTCTTTCCAACGAGGCTTCTGAATCTCTGGCCAGGCGGATCGCATTACAGCTTGACATCCCCTTTACCAGGGTTTTGAAGAAATTTTTCACCGATGGAGAAGTTTATCACGCCTTCCCCCAGGACATCTCAGGGAAGTATATCGTTATCGTTGGCGCCACCCATGATGATGTATCCCATCAGGAGCTGATTGATCTCATTGACGGATGCCGCTATTACCGGGCCAAAAGGGTCAATGTTATCGTTCCCTACCTCGGCTATTCAACCATGGAACAGGCAAAGCCTGATGCCAATGAAATCCCGAAGGGAATTACCCGGACCCGTCAGATTTTCCGGGCCCGTCCTGATTTCGTAGCGTTCATAGATCTGCATTCCGAGGCTGTTCTTCATGCCCACCGTGGTGATGTTCAGACCCAGCATATCAACACCCAGAACCTGATTGTCGAAAAAATAAAGGATCTGCAACTGGAAAACCTTGTGTTGGTGTCTCCCGACTATGGCCGCAGCAAATGGGTCGCCAGACTCGCAGGACCGCTCAACGTTCCTCATACCGCGGCTGACAAGGATCGCTATGCCATGGACAAAACCATGGTGAATCAGGTCGCAAGCGTTGTCAAAGGCAAGACCGCAGTCATCTGCGACGACATGATCCGTACCGGCGGATCAATCATCCAGACCGCGCAACGATGTCGGGAAGCAGGGGCAAAGGAGGTCATCATCTTTGCCACCCATCTGGTCCTGGCCGGCCAGTCGAGAGAAAAGTTCAAGGAACACGGCATTACCAAGATAATCGGGGCTGATACCTATCCCGGTGTTGAGAGCGATGACCTGCTTGATGTTTTTTCGGTCGCTCCCCTTGTGGCAGATGTGCTCAAACGTCAGTTAAAGCTCATATAGATGAGCAGAGAACGACGCATATTTGAACGTTTTCGCTTGGATATTGCGGGTTCTCTTTATCTCTGTCAAGGCAGATATGGTGAAAAATTGTGCAGACCGATCAGCTGTCGAGTTCAGGATTTTTCTCAAAAAGGCGCCTGCGTCGTTACAAACCTGATTATTGTCGACAGCCGGCATCTTTTTTTTGCCGCTCTTGAATCCGACAAATTCTTTCTTCATCTTGAATTTACCTTCAAGGCAGATGGGCAAACAGAAGCAGAAACGTTCACCCTTCCGGTTCGTCCCGTCTGGTTTGACCGATTGATCGATGAAGAACAGAAACCTTTTAAAATAGGAATTGAATTTTTCAAAAAAATGGATGAGGAGCAATTCCAGCGTATTCGAAATCTCGCCCCCTGAAACGGAAATAAATCACACGACGAGATCAATTTCCTGAATAGTCGCCACGGTTTGATTTTCAAGAAGAGCAAGTGATGTCTGTCTGATTCGCCCCAAGGGCGAGTTTGTTGCGTCGGTGAGAAGAAAACTTGTGTCAATCGGGGTAAGCAGTAAAGCGCCAATCCCCATTTCATTCAGTGATCGCAGGTTGAGTTTCCCCGTCTGGTCACTCATCCATATTTGCAACTCGTCAAAAAGAGGATCGTTTTCATCCAGCCAGCCGTTTCCGTCCATGTCAAAAAGCGCAAGCTCCTGAAAGCCATGACCGCTGCTTGGACCGAACAACTCTTTTCCACTGTTGATCAGACCATCTTCATTGCGGTCCCACACCAGAAAACCGCTGCCCGGTGAAAGAAAAGGAATCTCCTCCTCCTCTCCGTCTCCATCAAGATCAAAAGCCAGGCGAAAATCTCCAAGTTGTGCACCATGGCCATTCAGATTGATCACCAACGGATCGACAAAACGGTCGTCGCCGGCTCTTATGGTAAGACTTTCATGTTGCTCGAAATGACGCATCATGCTCATATCAAAAGAAACGTTTATTTTTTCCCCGTCAGCCGTGGCAACTTCTCCTTTTGCCGAAAAAATGACGGTTTCCACCTCTGTATGAGAATTTTCAGCGTGATACGTTAGACCCCAACCAACCCTTTCTCTGTCCTGCAAAGAAGATTGAGAAGGTAATGCTCCGATTTCCATAACAACATCTGAATTTGACTGTTGACCATGAAAAGCGGCCACGTGGATTTTGCGGCCGGTGAGCAGCTCGATGGTTCGAAGCATGGCAAGCAGTTTGGGGTCAATTGGGACATCGCCTTGTTCTCCAGATTTTGCAATATCTCCAACAGATGACCCGTTGCAACAACTGATGTCAGGTTTCAACGCAGCAGAGGAAAGAGAAAGACGGTCTCCCGCAAGGGAACTCCCTGTAAAACCTGGACCATCATCATCATTCCGGTCTGACCGGAAAGTTGCTGATTCCTGCTTCAAATCCTCGGTAAGAGAGAAGCGGCTAGTCGTCATGCTGATATGCGATGAAGAAATTTTCATCTTTTCTCCTGATTCCTTAATATATACAGAACCTATCGGCAGGAGAAAAAAAGAGTAAAATTTTTCTGATGTATTCAGTGCCCGTTCACGGGTTGAAAAGCCGCAAACGCAGGGCATTGGTTACCACGGAAACGGAACTCAAGGCCATGGCGCCTCCCGCGATCATAGGGTTTAAAGTCGGTCCACCGAAAATATGCAACAACCCTGCTGCGACAGGGATGCCGATAACATTATAGGCAAAAGCCCAAAAAAGGTTCTGTTTGATATTACGCATGGTTGCCCGGCTCAATTTCAGCGCGGTCAAAACATTAGCGAGATTTCCCTGCATGAGGACGATATCACAGCTCTCTATCGCCACGTCAATGCCTGTTCCCATGGCAATGCCAAGATCAGCCACAGCGAGCGCCGGGGCGTCGTTGATTCCGTCTCCGACCATTGCAACCACCCTGCCCTTTTTTTGGATTTTCTCGACTTCTTCCGCCTTATGCTCCGGCAATACCTGGGCAATGATGTTTTTGATTCCTGCCTGTTCCGCAATTGCCCGGGCCGTATCAATATGGTCGCCGGTCAGCATGACAACTTCTATTCCCATGCTCGTGAGTCTGGCAATGGTTTCCGGAGTTTCTTCTTTTATTTTGTCGGCAACAGCAAGCAGACCAACAAGCTTTTTGTCAAACGCGACATAAAGAGCTGTCTTTCCGGCTGAAGAAAATTTATCGGCAATGGCTTTTCTGTCAGCGGCAACGACAATGTTTTTTTCCCCCATCAATTCCATGTTGCCGATAAAAAGTTCGAGGGATTTTGCACGGTCATCATCAGGGTGGATAACGGCCGCGATCCCTCTTCCTGGCAGGGCGGTGAAAGAATGAGGATTGCGGATCTCAATTCCTTTTTCCCGCGCGCCTGCCACAATTGCTTCAGATAGGGGGTGTTCTGAACTGCTTTCCGCAGAAGCCGCCACAGCAAGAAAATCGGTGTCATCAAGTCCGGAAAAATTGGACACATCTGTGAGTGCAGGCTTGCCATAGGTCAGGGTGCCGGTCTTATCAAAAACAATGGTATTTACTTTACGGGCAATTTCCAGGGCCTCGCCGTTTTTTACCAAAACACCAAGCTGGGCCCCCCGTCCGGTGCCGACCATGATGGATGTCGGAGTGGCAAGGCCCATGGCGCAAGGGCAGGCAATGACCATTACCGCGATAAAAATACGCAAGGCAAAGGTGAACTCCGCTTCTCCAATAAAATACCATGCGAGACCTGATAGAATCGCCACAACCATGACTGCGGGAACGAAATAGAGACTGATTCGGTCGGCAAGATTTGCAATGGGCGCCTTTGATCCCTGTGCATCCTGCACCATTTTAACAATGCGGGAAAGCATCGTATCCTGTCCCACCTTTTTGGCACGAACCTGAAGAGTCCCGTTTTTGTTTAAAGTGCCGCCGACCACCGTATCGCCCACTATTTTTTCCACCGGCAGACTCTCGCCGGTGAGCATGGACTCATCGACACTGGAGGCGCCCTTCTCGATAATGCCGTCAATGGGCAATCTTTCACCCGGGCGAATAAGAAGCAGGTCGTTCACCAGGATTTCGTCGACCAGTATCTCTTGCTGTTGATCATTACGCAGCAGAGTTGCTTTGTCAGGAGCCAGTTGCATGAGGCGGCTGATGGCGTCAGATGTTCGGGCCTTTGATCGTGTTTCAAGAAATTTTCCCAGGGAAACCAGGGCAATCAGCATGGCCCCGCTCTCAAAGTAAAGGTCATGGGCCCGTGCCACCGCGTCAATACCAAGATAAATTTCCACCAGGTTCCAGGTGGAATAGACAAATGCGGCACCGGTGCCGACCGCAATCAGTGAATCCATATTGGGAGCACCGCGCAGCAAACTCGGAAAACCGATGATGTAAAAATTCCTGCCAAACCAGAGCACCGGCACCACCAGAAAGAACTGGACAAGGGCAAAGGTGAGCGGATGAAGTTGCGGGTCGAGGCTGCTTGGCATCGGCAACCCGACCATATGTCCCATGGAGACGATCATCACAAGAAATGCCAGGACAAAAGAGGGAAAAAGCCTCTTTTTCATATTCCTCAGAGTTGATTCTATTTCCTTCTGCCGATCCGCCATCAGGTTTGATGTCGATGAAATAGATTCAGGCTTGAATCCAAGGGAATCAATTGTCTCCTTAATTTCGCGCTGGTTGATGAGATCAGAGAAAAAGACAATTTTTGCTAGTCCGGTTGCAAGATTAACCTCGCATCGGCGCACCCCATCCAGCGCTCCGACCACTTTTTCGATACGACTGGAACATGAGGCACAGTGCATGCCGGTAATGGAGAGGATGATTTCCGATTCAGAGCTCGGCACGATCAGCTCAAAACCCAACTGACCCATCCGTTCAGCGATGTCATCGAGGGATACTTTTTCCTCGTCCCAACTTAAATCAATTTTTTCCGTTGCAAGATTGACCGCGACATGGTTCACCCCGTCCATTTCACCGACCACTTTTTCGATGCGACTGGAACAGGACGCGCAATGCATACCTTTTACCGTTCCTTGCAGGGTCGCAAAAGATGTATCTTTCTCTGCATTCATATCATATATTTCCATTATAGATGTCAGGTACCACAAAACATCTTAACATTTCGTCAAAAAGGAATTATCTCTATTGTTAAGAGCATGTAAGAAATTAATCTTTTACTTAACAGGTAATCATTTCCAAGAAATGATGCCAGTAACGCTTTTAAAAAAGGGAGGGATCTTGAATGGCAACCTTCAAAGTGAACGGAATGAAATGCGGTCATTGTTCGGCTTCGGTAACCAAAGCCCTGCTGGGAATTGACGGGGTCAGCAATGTCCAGGTGAACCTGGAAACAGGTGAAGTGAGTTATGCGGAGTCTAAATCCGTGCCGGTTGACTTGATCAAGGACACCATTAAAAAAATCGGCTTTGAGGTGGTTGGTTAACAAAAACATAAGCATGAACCAGGGACAATGTTCGAATCAGCAGGGAGAGAGCAATTACCACCGCTGTATCGCGCTGTCCCTGGTCAAGAATTGCCGATTTGCTTCCCCTGTTTCCAGTCAGCTGTTTTTCTTCTGTTTGAACGGAAGTGTGACGACAAATTCAGCACCCTTGCCGGCTATGGAGCGCGCTGAAATCTCTCCTCCATGACGTTCCACTATTTTCTTACAAATGGCGAGGCCGATTCCTGTTCCGTTGTATTGATCCCTGCCGTGCAATCGTTGAAATAAACCGAAAATCTGCTCCTGGAAACAGGAGTCAAATCCTATTCCATTATCTTTCACCACAATCTGACATATTCCCCCCCGACTAATTCGTTCAGCAGAGTCAACCGGAAAGACTTCGATGAAAGGCGGCTCCAGACCGGATGAATACTTCAGAGCATTGGAGACAAGGTTCTGGAAAAGTTGCCGCATCTGTAAAGGATCCGCCTCAACAATACCCAGGTCACCGATTTTTATTTCCGCCCGCAGTTGATCTATCCGAACTTCAAGATCGGCAATAACCTCCCGCACAACATCGGTAAGATTTACCACGGTGAATTCATTGGCCTGGGTAGTCAGCCTGGAATACTGGAGAAGTCCGTCGATCAGGCTCTGCATGCGGCTGGATGCCTTGATGATGCGTTCAAGATAGACAGTTCCCTGTTCATCCAGAACAGACCTTGAGCGTTTCGTAATTCTTTCCGCAAAGGCGCGAATCAGATGGAGCGGCTCCTGGAGATCGTGAGAAACAACATAGGTGAAATCCTTCAACTCACTATTGGTCTGTTCGAGGCGTCGGGCAAAATTGTTCAATTCGAGTTCTGATTTTCTTTTTTGAATCAGGAAGTTGATCCGGTAATAGAGCAGTTTCCAGTGAATCGGTTCCCTGATATATTCATCGACTCCTGCGGCAAAAGCGCGGTCTATCAGGGAATCGTCTTCCGGCCCGAACAGCATGACCGCAGCAGGGCGCTGCTTGAAAAGACTTTTCTGTAGTTTTTCGCACACCTCAAGCCCCGAACAATCCGCATGGGCGGACATAAGAATGAGGTCGGGGAAATAATGGGCGGCGAGTTCCACCACATGAGCACAATCTTCACAATGAACAACACGAAAGTTCTGATCAAGAAAACTGCGGAGATCAGAGCATAATGGCGAACCGCCGCAACCGAGAAGGATCACCTCCTCTCCGCTATTTGCCAAAGGGTAAGTCACCTCGTTATTCATTATTAATCCTGGAAAAGTTTCCCAATACCGCCCAACACCGATCCTTCGCCTTGTGATCTGGCACCTGTCTGGGGGGCCGATTCGTGAATTTTACCGGCCAGACGGGAAAAAGGAAGTGACTGCAGCCAGACATGTCCCGGCCCCTGGAGTCGGGCAAAGAAAAAACCTTCTCCACCGAATATCGCTGATTTTATTCCGCCTACGGTTTGCAGGTCAAAGCCAACCGAAGAAGTCATGGCCACAAGACAGCCGGTATCCACACGCAGAGACTCGCCATGCTGCAGTTCCTTTTCGATGATGGTTCCGCCGGCATGGACAAAACTGAGACCGTCTCCCTCAAGCTTCTGCATGATGAATCCTTCTCCACCAAATAAAGCGACACCGATTTTTTTCTGAAAATAGAGACCGATGCTGACCCCTTTTGCTGCGCAGAGGAAGGCGTCCTTCTGGCAGATAATAGTGCCATTGTATTGGCGCAGATCAAGGGGGATGATTTTGCCCGGATAAGGCGCGGCGAATGCCACTCTTCTCTTCGCCTGATCACGATTGGTAAAGACAGTGCAGAAAAGACTCTCGCCGGTAATTAATCTTTTGCCGGCGCCGAGAAATTTTCCCATCAAACCGGCTGATCCGCTCTCGCTGCCGTCGCCGAAAACTGTCTGCATTTCAATGCCGTCTTCCATGTACATCATGGCGCCGGCTTCAGCAACAGCGCTTTCATGCTGATCAAGCTCAATTTCCACAAACTGCATTTCATGGCCGAAAATTTCAAAATCGATTTCATGGGCCTTTTGCATTTGTTTCAAGTTTTCCATCGGCGGCGTGGGAATATGCCGGGAACCCGTGCTTCCGGGCCGGAACTCCGGTACGTCGCCCAGAGGTTGCCATTTTTCATATCCCTCTTTCCAGATAAATGTCTGCGGAGTATACAGTCCCGCTTCAAGCCCCTCACTGATCTGCTCACCGGTGAATGGCCCACGGGACTTTCCGTCAACAGCGACAAACCAACCATTCATTTTATTTCTCCTGTCTCGTCAAAAAAATAAAAACATGAAAAAGATGATTCTGGTTACGACTATCCATCATTTTACTTATAAATCCTATGACACTCCTTCGTCAAACGGTTTACAAGGGCGACTTTTTCTCGTGCCGTCGCGAAATCCCCCTTTTTTACGGCCGTCAGACATCCCTTGATTTCGGCGCTACATTGCCTCCAGGAGTCAAACCATTCCTTGTCTGCGCAGAGATTGTAATCTTCACACTTCTTCGTCAATTCCTGCGCAGACTCAGGAGAAAGAGCTGTTTCTTCAGCCGCCAGTTTCGTCACCTCTTTCCAGAGCCTGGCGATATCTTTTTTTAGTTTTTTTCCACCCGATACACCGACTTTTTTCCCTTGTGATGCTTTCTTTGCAGCGGAAACATCATCCACATCCCCCGCCGGAATTTCTTCGTCAGTTGTCAGTCTACTCTGCAGGAAAATTTCACAGGAGACAACGCCTTTTTTTAACTGTTTTTTTATCGAAAAAGAAAAGGTGTCACCCATGGTCAGCTTTTCTCCACTGATCGTAATTCCCCCCCTGCCAAGTTCCTCGGCAAGCCTGGTAAGTTCTTCTGCCACTTCACCAGCCGACTGCAATTTACTTTTACGTTTCAGGATTTCTTTCTGAAATTTCATCTTTTCAGACACTTACAACTCCTGTGAAAAAAGTTTACTGTTATTCTGATATTGTATCACAAATGAAATGAAAACATGAAAGCGAAATGCCACTTTCACCATGGGCAATCATGGTAGTTTTTAACCATCATTGTCGGTAATATGACAAAACATTTAAAGAAGACAACAAAAGGAGAGACATCGACAAATATGTCCGGCAGAAACTCATCAGATCCAACAAGTTCCTCGTCGGGAAAGAAATGAAGAATATCCCGGCAAGAATAGCCTTACCAAGAATCATCAAGGCGTGAGGAAACGTTACAGGTACTATTCCTTCTCGGTTAAAAGAATAAAATCGGCAAAAATGTCGCCTGCATCAACAACGAGTTTTTAAAAAAAGATGCGCCGGTTCATTGGTTTCCAGCCCAATGAACCGGTGTGATACAAGAAATTACAGCGCGGATTCAATAGCCTTGCTCAGCTTGGCATCAATAACTTCAACCAGATGAGCCTCACTGTAATCATTGTCTTTACGAAGGGTCTTGGTCGTTGTGCCAAAGGCCATGCGCAGTTTCTTACTGTTGACCAACTCAAGTGCCTTATGGAGTCTTTTTTTCATTTCATCAGGCGCGATACCCTCGGCGTGGCCAAGGGGACCAAGCTCACGCACCTTGGCGGTGAACTCGGTGATCAGCTTGACAAAACGAGGAGCCTCAGCGGCGGAAGCCCACTGAAGATTATAGCGGGCCGGATTTACTCCGATTCCACTTAAAATTTTATGAACAAGAACATCTACACCCATTGCATCGTAATTACCTACCTGGTAATGACATTCGCCGAGTTGTCAGCCGCCGGTGAATATACCGGCCGCTCCCTCAATAAATCCTTGCAGGATGAAAGAGGGATCGATGCGTCCGGTACACATGACCCGGATTGTTCGCATATTGGGGGGATACTGATACCTTGAAACACCAGCAGCATCTGCTGCGGCATAGCAGCACCAGTTGCAGAGAAAACCCAGTATTTTCGGGTTGAATGCTTCCTTTGTCATTCTGACACCTCTTCGATGTGACGCACTGACGAATCGTCGGTCAGTCCATCGATTGTTTATATATATATCACAAGCTGAAATTAATTATGAGCAATGTTACAGCTCACCAAATGCCTTTATCTGGGCGTTGATCTGCTCCATGGTAAAGCCGCCCATGGAAATAGCGAATGTGGGACAACGTGACGAGCAGATACCACACCCCTTGCAGGAAGCGGAGATGGTGTGCGCTTTCTTTATCTTGCCATCCTTTACCATTTCGATGGCCTGATAAGGACAAAGGCTTGCACAAATACCGCAACCGATACACTGTTCTTTATCAACATGAGAAACAATCGGTTCAACGGAAACATGTCCTTTGACAAGTGGAATGGCAGCCTTTGCTGCGGCAGCCTGAGCCTGTACGATGATTTCATCTAGAGGCTTTGGTGAATGCGCCAGTCCGCACACATAGACACCATCCACGGCAAGTTCAACCGGCCGCAATTTCACATGGGCTTCCAGATAGAATTTGTTCTCATTGATCGGAATTTTCAACAATTTGCTCAGAGTTTCGGTATCTTCCGGCACAATGCCGACACTCAAGACGATGAGATCAGGGTTCAGACTGACCTCTTCCTGGAGCAAGGTGTCAAAGAAAGACACATTCACATTATTGCCTTTTTTTGTCACTTCCGGTTTGCGGTCAACCTCGTAGGGAATGAAAACAACGCCTTTTCCCCTGGCTTCCAGATACGCATCTTCTGCATATCCATAGGTGCGCATATCCCGGTAGAGAACAATAACCTGGGATTTCGGGTTAATCTCTTTTACCTTCAGGGCATTTTTCACTGCGGTATTACAGCAGACCTTGCTACAGTACTTCAGATCATCGCCGCGGGATCCCGCGCACTGAATCATCACAACCGAGTCCGGCGCGCGATTTTTTGCTTTACCGGCAAGCGTGGTTTCCAGTTCATGCTGAGTGACAACCTTTGTTGACTGTCCCAGCATATACATATCAGGGCGATGTTCCCTGCCGCCGGTGGCAACAATGATGACCCCATGATCAATGGTCAGCTCGGTTTCCTTCTTGCCTTTAACGGTTTTAACCACGGAAGAGAAATTACCGACAAAACCATTGACCGCCACCAGTTCACCGCTGGTCAATACCTCGATTTTTTTGTTTTTCTCAACCCTTTTTACCAGGTCTTTGATCATCTGGGGCGTATTTTCCCCTTTGATGGTGTCCTGCATTTTTGCCGCATGACCGCCGAGATTATCGTTCTTTTCAACCAGATAACATTGGAAACCCTGGTCGGCCAGATTTTCCGCAGCAGTGAGACCGGCAATACCTCCACCAATGATCAGTGCCTGGGGGGTAACAGGGACAGTCTGTTCCGGAAGGGGTCGCAAGTGACGTGCCTTGGCAATTCCCATCCGTACCAGGTCTTTTGACTTAAGGGTTGCCGCATCAGGTTCCTGTGCATGAACCCAGGAACACTGATCCCGGATATTAACCATTTCAAAAAGAGAACGGTTAAGCCCTGCATCTTTCAAGGTTTCCTGAAAAAGCGGTTCATGGGTACGGGGTGAACAGGCGGCCATGACGATCCTGTTCAACTTGTGCTCTTTGATCTTGTTCTTGATGATCTCCTGGGCATCTTGGGAGCAACTGTAAAGGCTGTCACTGAAATAGGTGACATTTTCCATTCCGCCGGCATAATCAACAACATTCGGCACATCAACCGTAGAGGCGATATTGATACCGCAACGGCAGACAAAAACGCCGATACGAACCTCATCGTCTTCGTTTACGAGCTGCTCAACAGGATATTCCTTATGAACAATGCCGGTGCCGCGCTGTTGTTTAATGAGCGCTGCGGCGAGGCCTGCTGCGGCACTTGACTGGGTGACGCTTTCAGGAATGTCTTTTGGCCCCTGAAAGGCGCCCGCAACAAAGATGCCCTCGCGGCTGGTATTTAAGGGAGCAAAGGTGTCGGTCTTGCAGAAATCATATTTATTCAATTCAAAGTTACCGATCCTGGCAAGATCCTTGGCGCTTTTTGGCGAGTCGAGACCAACGGACAGAACTACCATGTCAAAGGCATCAAAATGATGACTTTCGGCAAGGGTTGAATAGGTCAGTTTAAGCTTTTTGCCCCACGGCATGACATCGGCAACTTTGGCGCGAACGAATTTGATGCCGAACAGTTCCTCCGCCCGGATGCGAGCCGCATCGAAATCCTTGCCCTGGGTCCGCATGTCCATGTAAAAAATGGTGATTTCGCATTCAGGATCATGTTCCTTGGCAACCATGGCTTCTTTGATAGCATACATGCAGCACACGGAGGAGCAGTATCCATTGTCACAGCCAAGATCACGGGACCCGACACACTGGATAAAGGCAATTTTTCCTGGGTGGCGTTTATCGGAAAGGCAGCGAACCTCACCCATGAAAGGTCCCGAGGGGTTGAGCAGTCTTTCGAACTCCAGGCTGGTGACAACATCGGGATGTTTGCCGTAACTGTATTTGGCGAGGGCCTCGTCCGGCACCTTGCCGAATCCTGGAGCCATGATCACCGCCCCGACATGAAGTTCCCGTTCAACCGGTTTCTGTGAAAAATCGATGGCATGACTGCGGCAGACCGGTACGCATATCTTGCATGTATCGTGCTTCAGGTGAAGACATGCGTTTGGATCAATAAAATAGGTGGCCGGTACCGCCTGGGGATAATCAATATGAATCGGTCGGGTAATAGACAGTCCTTCGTTATAGCTGTCCACCATATGGCGCGGACAATATTGAGTACACAGACCGCAGGCCGTGCATTTATCGGCGTCGATGTAACGGGGGTTCAAGCGGACTTTGGCTTTGAATTCACCAGGTTTTCCATCAAGAGAAAGAAAATCGGCGTTGCTCAGAATTTCAATATTGGGAGACCGACCGGCCTCAACCAGCTTCGGAGCGAGGATTCAAAGAGAACAGTCGTTGGTGGGAAATGTTTTATCAAGCTGAGCCATGGCGCCACCCACTGCTGCTGATTTTTCCACCAGATAGACATAATATCCCAGTTCGGTTAGATCGAGGGCGGCCTGCACCCCGGCAACACCGCCGCCGACAACCATCACAGATCCGGACCTGTGTTCCATTGCTTTACCCATTTTGTTCTCCAGTTTTATAATAATCTAGCAAGAGTAATATGATAAAATTAACAAGAAATTCATTTCTTTTTTTAGGCGATTTTTTCTATACGGATCGCACATACCTTGGCCTCGGGGATCTTACACACCGGATCAAGTGCGTCATTGGTCAACAGGTTTGCCGCCGCTTCCTTATAGTGAAAAGGAATAAAGACGATACCTGGCTCAACCCGGTCTGTGATTCTTGCCGGCAGAGAAATTGATCCACGTCGCGAACGAGCCCTGACTTCTTCACCGTCTTTAATTTCCAGTTGTGCGGCTGTATCCGGATGTATCTCGACATAGGGAGAAGGAGCCGAAAGTTCAAGAATCTGGGACCGTCTGGTCATAGTGCCGGTGTGATACTGATAGAGAACTCTTCCGGTAGTGAGCACCAACGGATACTCGGAGTCGGCTACCTCCTTTGGTCCTTTCCAGGCGATCTCAGTAAATTTTGCCCTGCCGATGGGAAAGGTATCGACAAACAGTACGGGGGTTCCGGGGTGGTCTTCACTGGGACACGGCCACTGCAAACCACCTTCTGCATCAAGACGCCTGTGAGACATACCGGCCATATGGGGCCAACTGCGGCAGATCTCGCTGAAAACTTCTTCAGGAAAAGGAGCAAACGCGCGATACTTGCCTCCACCGTTCAGGTTGAATTGTCTGCCCGGCCTGCTCATCATGCTCTGAACTGTTCCCACCATCCGGGCGGTAACCATGTGGATAATGGAAAGATCATCCATGGCATGACCTGGTGGGCAGACAGCGCGCCGCACCCGCTGGACCCGTCTTTCGGTGTTGGTAAAAGTTCCGTCTTTTTCAGCAAAACATGCGGCCGGCAACACGACATCGGCAAGTTCGGCGGTACAGGTCATGAAGATATCCTGTACCACCAGAAAATCAAGTTTTTCCAGTGCTTTGGTAGCATGTCCGCTGTTCGGATCACTGAGAACGGGGTTCTCTCCCATTATCCACATGCCGGAAATTTTTCCATCCAAAATGGCGGGGATCATTTCCGTTGCCGTTAAACCCGGATTTTCAGGAACAGGGGTTCCCCAAATTTCTTCAAAATGTTTCCGGGCATTCTCATCGGCGACCGGTCGGTAACCGGGCAAATTCGAAGGAACGCAACCCATATCGCTTGATCCCTGCACATTGTTTTGGCCGCGCAAGGGATTAAGACCCGCACCGTGTTTGCCGAGATTCCCGGTAAGCAGAGCCAGATTGGCAAGGGTTCGGACGTTGTCCGTTCCGGATGTGTGCTGGGTTATGCCCATGGTATAGTAAATACCGGCTCGTTCCGCCTTGGCATAAATCCGTGCCGCTTCTTCAATATCGGCAGATGGGACACCGGTTATTTTTTCAGCCCATTCGGGAGTGCAGTGACTGACGGAATCTCTCATCTTTTCAAAATGTTCCGTCCGCTCTTCAATATATTTTTTATCATGAAGGTCATCCCGGATAATAACATGACACATTGCATTAATAAGGGCAGCATCACTGCCAGGGCGTTGCCGCAGCCACACTCGAGCACTTTTGGTCAGCTCAATCTGACGAGGGTCGGCAACAAGGAGTTTTGCCCCCTTTTTAACCGCATGCATCATGCGCACCGCGATGACCGGATGGGCTTCTGTTGTGTTGGAGCCGATAACCAGCAGCACCTCGTTGTCTTCAATGCCGGCGATCGTGTTGCTCATTGCCCCGGAACCAAGCGTTGTTGCAAGACCTGCAACCGTGGGAATGTGTCAGTAGCGGGCACAGTGATCGACATTGTTGGTGCCGATCACCGATCTGAAAAATTTCTGGAATGCATAATTTTCTTCGACCGTGCACCGGGCAGAGGAAAGACCCCCAAGGGAATCAGCCCCCTTCTCAGCCATTATTCGGGCAAATGAACCGGCGATAAAATCAAGGGCATCATCCCATCTTGCCGGTTCCAGCGGTCCGCCTGGTCTTCTGCGGATCAGCGGTCTTTTAAGTCTGTCAGGGTGATGAATAAAATTATGGCCGAAACGCCCCTTAACACAGAGATCCCCATAATTCGGGCCGACTTCGGGATCAGCGGTGACCTCCATGATGGTCTGCCCCTTGACCCTGAGAATTATCTGGCATCCTGTTCCACAGTATGGGCAGGTTGTCCTGACATCATGAACCTCTTCAGACTGAATAGGAACGATTCTGTGTTTTTTGTTCAGTGCTCCGGTGGAACAATTGTCCACGCATTTTCCGCAGGAAACGCAGTTGTCCTTGAAGCGAATGACAAGTCCGTGCGGCCTGCCCTCTTCATCAACGGATTCGGCTTTCAATTCAAGGGCATCATATTCGCAGACCCTCAGACAACGCTGACAGAAGATGCACTTGTTGGGATCAATATCAATGGCTTTATGAGTTGTGTCTATAGGATAAACCGGAATTGTCCCCATACCGGTTTTATTGATATTAACATCATAGGCAATGTCGAGTTCCTTGAGGTTACATCTGTCAAATGCAGTGCAGCCGCAGGAGAGGCAACGTTCCGCTTCACGGCGCACCATTTTTTCGGTAAAGCCGAGTTTTATCTCATCAAAATCCTGTTTGCAGACTTCGGGCGGTCTTTGCGGCATCTTTTCGCGAAGCTTGACATTAATGCCTTCAAAGTTTTTCAGACTGACGTCATCAAAGCCCTTGCCACGGGTAAAATTGAATCGGCTTTCCGCAGCTTCCTTGTCAACACCCATGACATAAGAGTGAATGTTTTCTGCGGCACGGCGACCTGTTACAACAGCTTGAATAACGGATTTAACACCGCTTACGGAGTCACCACCGGCAAAAACACCTTCAATGTTAGTCTGTGAAGAACGAGGGTTGGCGACTATCATTCCCCTGTCCGACAGCTCAAGGGATGCTTCAAGTTCTCCTCCCGGCATGACACCATCAATGGCGAATTGCCCTATGGCGCTTATGACGGTATCAACCGGCAGTGCATTTTTGGATTCGGGAATCGGTACGGGTTCTCGTCTGCCGCGGCTGTCAGGTTCGCCAAGTTTCATCCTGATAAGATTAAGCATCAGCCGGGTATTTTCGTTGGAGCGGGAGCAGAGATCCACTGGTGACGCCATCAGCAAAAACTGAACGCCTTCATGTTCCGCCTCGCGAATGTTACGCTGATTGGCCGGCATTTCTATCTGGGCGCGGGGATAGACAACGGTAACCTCATGCACGCCGAGTCGAAGAAGCGAACGGGCGACCTCCATAGCAATGTTGTTTCCGCCAATGACAGCAGCTCGGCGGCCCAGATCAAGCTTTCTTCCGTCGTTAACCATGCGCAGAAAACGGGTCGCCGTATAGACATGATCATAGTTGGCGCATGGAATATCAAGTGGTTGATCAACAGAAGCGCCGATGCCGATAAAAATTGCATCAAACCCTTGATCTTGAAGATCCTGCAAGGAAAAATCTTTTCCCCACTGCTGACTGAGACGTATAGAGATCCCCATTTTCAGAATGGAGTTCACTTCATAATCAAGCACATCCTTGGGTATTTTGTAATTGAGAAAACCATAGCGCAAAGCACCGCCTAGTTGAGGGGATGCCTCAAAAATAGTGACGTCATGCCCCTTCCGTGTCAGGAAATAGGCCGCGGTCAAACCGGAAGGGCCGCCACCGATAACCGCCACCCTTTTTCCGGTAGGTTTGTCCTTGGGAATATTGAGTTCAATCTCATGATTCATGCACCAATCGGCGACAAATCTTTTGAGATGGTTAATGGAAACAGGTTCATCGACCAAGAGACGGCGGCACCGCGTTTCACAAAACCTGGGACAGACACGTCCCACGGAAAAAGGAAGAGGATTGCGCTCCATTACCAGTCGAAGGGCCTCCTCATACTCTCCCCTGGCAATATGGGCAATATATCCCTGGACATTTATCTGACCGGGGCAGGTAAGATTGCACGGAGCCTTACAATCACCGAAATGGGTATTGGAAATGTCGGCAAGGCGTTGTTTTCGATGGGTAATTACCGGTTTGGAGTCGGTCTCAATTTCCATCCCATCCTTGGCAAAGGTAATGCAGGCACGGAAAAGCCCTTCTGTTGAAAGTGTTGATTTAAGTCTATATTGACTGAAATCTTTTATTTCAACAGCACATAAACCGCATGGATTCTCAGAAAGGGTGTTTTTTACGTAGCACAGGGTCGGGATATTAATATCCGAACGTCTGGCAACTTCAAGAATTGTCAAACCAGCCTCGGCGACAATCTCCATGCCGTTCATTTTAAGGGTTATCGTCGACATAATTTCCAGGATGATACATCAATACTGTTTGCGTAATATTTTACCGGAATTAAAGCGGGAAGAAAGCCTGATGTGAACTTTCTCCCGCATTGTCATACCCGGCTTTCGTTCCATTTTCAGGCTGCTGGCTTCCACTCCTTGAGGAAAGCAGGAAGATGACCGGCCTCGCGAGGACCGATGGTTATCGTCCATTCGGCAAGCTCTTCTTCAAGTTCTCCCTTGATGCTGGCAAGGTATCCGGGGATAATAAGTTCACGATGTTTCACCTTGTCAAGGACGCCGGATTTCTTGATGAACTGCGCGATCATATCTGCGCCGAACTTGCCTGCCGCCCATGCGGTCAGCACGGAAAGTCCTTCAGTATCCTTGATCAACAACCAGGAGGGAACCTTGCTGCCTTCGATTTCTCCTGAAACGATGAAATAGGTGAGGGAAAAGTTGCAGGTGATGAGGACGGGAGAATTTTCACCCGGGCCATTAATACTGTAAACGTCTTCCTGTACGACCATGGGGCGCTGTGGATCAGTGTAAATATTGAGCTGCTCGAGCAAGAGAGGAAAGAGAATATCGCCCTGCAAATCGGAAAGCACGACAATGCCGGAATATTTGGCAATAAGGACGGAAGCGATCATTGCCTCCATCATAATATCATCGGTCATCTCACAGGGAAAGGCAATCAACGGAAACCCGAGAGGTTTGAATTTGGTCTTGATTGCGGCTCTTCGGGAAACCACATTATCCTCAAGTGCTGCTCTCATGGTTCGAGCACCGGTATCGATTACCAAGTCTTTGAGTCCTTCGGTCTGCAGTTTTTCGGAAAGATCTACTGCACCATCAAGATTGGTTCCTCGCAACCCCAGAGGACAGCCGCTTTCTTTTGCCATAGCAGCCATGGCCGAAGCATTTTCTAATGTTGCGCCATATAAAAGGGGTTTGCGTTCTCCGCAGATTTTTGCACCTTCCGCAAGATTTTCCGCCTTTTCACTCATAAGAATGAGTGAAGCGGTAACCGCTTCGGCAAGAACTTTTTTGATCAGTGCAGTAAATTTGCCCTGATCCCCGTCAGCGTCCTTAATCGCTATCAGATCAGCCTTCATCAGGACGCCGACCCTTTCGTAGCGAAGCTTATTGAAACGCTCTATGCGCCCGTCAACATCGGCGCCATTCATGGCCGTGCTGACCAGAACAGCGATACCGGTAGGGTTTTCAAAACGTTTCTCATGACGGAACAAGCAGGTTTCGCCACCAGTGGTAAAGGTGTTCTCGCCGGAACCTATTTTGATCGTTCTGACCGGCGGAGCGGAAGCCTCACCGATTGTCGCCTTGGTTTCCTCGGAAACATAAGGACATTTTTCAATTTCAGCCTGCCCGGCGGCAACTTTCATGGCAAAGGCAAGACAGGTTGGAATCCCACACTCCCCGCAGTTCTTTTTGGGGAGCATTTTAAGGATTTGTATACCAGTAAGAGCCATTTTTATCTCCTCTTATACATATAAAAAAATAGTAGCAGCCTTGCTTCGGCCTACATAACAGTTTCCATTTCAAGGGCAGGATGTCCTACCTTTTTGAGAAACGCCAGCACCTCTTCTTCGGTTGTGCCCACTTCCTCATCCGCAATCATGTCATACAGCCCGGGCATACCGAGCGCTTCACAACGTGCGATCAGTTTTTCTCTGAGCTCTTCCTTCAGCATTTTGGGCAGCCAGACAACCCGTTTTAATCCGCCTTCAGCCAAAAACAGCTTTGGACTGGTAAGAAAATGCTTGCTGACACCCATGAATCCGGGTGTCTGGGCTCCACCTCCAGCCATACCGGCAAGAGAAGTAAATTTCATACCGCTCGGGGTCATCCCCATATAATCGCGGTTAACAACCATGATGCCGTTACACTGAGGGAGCATTGCGGCAATGGCCTCGAAACAACCGCAGGCGGTCATGGGATTATTCATCAGGGAGTAACAGCTTACCGCCGGTACCGCGCCGCGTGAAGCCTGGTTGACAAAATCATTGATGCCGATGAAATCACCTAGAACCGGATCCACACATTCCCCTTTCTGAATGGGCTGATTCGGACCGGTGGGGTTGATCTGGAATGAAGCTTTTCCGTCAAGCCAGTTATAGGCTCCGCACATGCCGACCCTTTCCGGGGTAATGACGCATACGTGGCTGGGGGCAAAAGACTGACATAGGGTGCATGAGTAGAAAACTTCCTCGGTTTCGTCGGTCATGTTGCCAAGGCGAAGATCCCTTTCGGCATAGACCTTTTTGGCGAGCTCCTGCACCTCTTCTACCTTATCCTGTTCCGTGTAAATCTTAACCTGGACCTTATCGAGAATAGCGCCGAATTCCTGGTGCAATTTGCCGTGAAGAACCTTGCCGATATGTTTGAAGGAAAATCCCTTTTCAACAGCAGCCTTGCCGATACGGATCCACATGATGTTCCGCTGACCGATGTGCATGATGCCCTGGATATAGTTGATCAGATGATGGAACTGGCGTTCCAGGATCGGCTCAAAATCGGACTGCATCTCACGTCCGGCAACCTCGACAAGGATGGCAATGGGCAGATTCTGTCCCTGGCTGATATCGGAAATATCCTTACCCACCAGGATAACTTCGCCATCGGTAACTTCGGACATATCCTTTGAGATAAGAACCTCGACGCCGCTTGTCCGTCCACCGCCGCATTCCATGAAGAGATCGTCTTTTCTGATTCTCTCCCCCTCAAAAGCAGGACCGAAGGCCATGGGAATATCGATTTTGGTAACATTGACTTTCAGGCCGCGCACCTCGATCGCCCTCTGTACGATTTCCTCGTGGGGAACATTGCTCACAACGTGTTCGTAAGTGCAGATACCGGTGGGAAGAACCTGAGGGATATCGTAATCGGAAATGGTCGGGAACCCCCAGTTGATTGCACCGGCGGCATTGGCATACCATTCATCACTGACCTGACCGAAGGCCATAACAAAAGCAAAAGTCCTGTCCTTGTTGTAAATGAGGTTGCCCCGGTAATCACCGGGTTTTATTCCACCAAAAGCCATGGCGACACGGCAGGCGAATCCTATGGCAAAAACCGCGGTGGTATAGCTTTCTCCAAATGGAACCAGACGTGTGCCCCATCCAACCTGGACATTGTTTTTCACGAGTTGTTCCGCCATCCTGATGCCGTTGGAGTGGTCATGCATGAAGATGTAAAGATTTTTTTCCTGCAACTCGAGTGCGATTTTACTGGCGACCTCCTTGTCCTCGGGTGAGCCCATGATCGCAGCAAAACCTGGAGCGGTTCCATCAACGAACTCAACACCACGTTTTCTGAAAATAACGTCGTCCGCTGCGCCAAGCCACAGGTTGGAACCTGCCGGATCCTCGGTTTTCGTGTAGAAATCAGGCTGTTCAAGATAGCGAATCGCCTCGAACATCTCCTCCGCAAAAAATGTTGCCATCCCTGCATCCAGGGCGGGGGCAAGATACGGAAGCCAGATATTATCGCTCACCAGTTCAGGCAGAAGTTTCCGGCATTCCTGGAAAATATCCTTCATATCTCCAAGTTTTTCCACCTTTGCTCCCAGCATACTGTATATAACCGGCAGAAAATATGCTGTATTGGGGAAAGAAACCGCCTGTTCAGGTCCATATTTCTTAATAGCCGCTTCAAATTTTTCCTCGGCCATATCTACAATTTTGTGGGCGCCTCGGATAGCAGCTGAACAGATTATTTTTGACATTGAATCGCTCCTCTCAGAATATCTATATAAATTATTTTCCGCTTGTAAGGCTGTTAATCAGAGACTTTGTGAGGTTAACGGCTTTCGGATGTCTCATAATCAGGACCTCACCACCAGAAAGCAGCATACAGGTAGCGGTTATAGCTTCCATCATGACACCTCGTGTTTCCATATTTCCTATCATGTCATCAGAGGGAAGCCGACATTCTTTCGCCTTCCAGACCTCCCGTCCGAGATTGCAGATAATCGGCACCTGCAGTTTTTCGTCCTGCTGGGTGAGAGCTGCCAAGCGGATGCGCTCCATGACTGAGTAGGTGTACTCGATACCGTAACCAAGGGCGCCGACAGAAGGATCCATCATGACGGAACTAAGGGGTACACCGAGGTTCTGGAGGAGAATATTGAGCTGTTTGGCAAGATTGACATCGATGGGGGAAGCTGCTACCAGTGGATTCTGGAATGCCATGGCCGTGGCACCCAGAGAACGATAATTGGCATCGCCCAACGGCGCCAGACAGACTTTTTTGTCCCCGGTCAGGGATGTAATCTCGCGCAACGTTTCCGTGTCCTTTTCTGCATTACCGCAACCCCAAACAATAACCGGCACGTCAATGTTGTTGATGACATCGGCCGCTGCCTTGGCCGCCTCGGCAGCATTTCTGTTCATACCATTGGGGTCGGTGCTCACAAGGGAAAGACAGATTGCCTCGGCATTGTATTCATTGATGCACTTTCTTGCCCAGGCAAGAGGGTTATCGAGAACACCCTGATAATGACGGGCAAGGGAATCAGGCCACTCATCCGGTTTGACATCAAGGACATCCAAGGCAATGACCGGCTTGTTGGGCATTGCACCTTCGAAAAGGTGAAACGGCAAAGAAGCTTCTCCGCCGATCTTAAGCGCTTTATCACCGCTTCCCAGCAGCACCTCTTTAATGGCGCCGGAATAATTTATTTTATAAGAATCCGCAGGGATCTTGGCAGCGCGCTCGACTAGAGTTGTTTTCTCAACCGCCAGCTCTTGAGCAGCGAGTTCCGCCGGAACAGCTACTGCGGCGGGTGCAGTTTTTGCTTCAGCAGCTTTCTTGGCCTCGTCGGCAGCCTTTGCCTCAGCGACCTTCTTGGCTTCTGCCTCGGCCTTTGCTTCAGCAGCTTTCTTGGCCTCGTCGGCAGCCTTTGCCTCAGCGACCTTCTTGGCTTCTGCCGCGACTTTTGCTTCAGCAGCTTTTTGGGCCTCGTCGGCAGCCTTTGCTTCAGCAGCTTTCTTGGCTTCTTCCGCAGCTTTCTCAGCAGCTGCTTTCTGCACAGTATCATCAACTTTTGCTTCAGTTGTTTTTTTGACCTCTGTAACAGCCGGGCGAGCGGGAGCAGCACCAGCATCCTGCGGCTGACGTTTCAGTACTGCTTCGGCGCTTGCGAAACTTGACAGCGCCTCAAACTGATCGTCGGTCAAATTAAAGGCTTTCCTCAGGGCATTAAGGCCCATCTGCACAGATTGCAACGCCATTTGACGTTCTCTTTCGTTCATCTCATGCTCTCCTGCATCTTCATATTCTGTGGCAAAGCCGGCTGGAGCCGATACGGCCGCGGCAGCGCGCATTTTTTCAACCTCTTGTCGGGCCTGGGCGATAATTTTTTCAGCCTCAACCCTTGCTTCAGCAAGAAGCTTCTCATGATCAACCGCTTTTGCCGTTTCTGCGGGAGCGGTTACGATTTCTATAGGAGTTTCGACCGGTATTTTTGCAACAGCTGCATCTTCTTCAAACACAGGTCTTGGTGCAAGTTTTGCCCGTTTGACTATCTCGGGAACAGCTTCCTCCCACTCGATAGCCATGATGTGCACTCCGGATACACCTTTTATTTCCTTGACCCGATTGATAATATCAACACAGATGTTGATACCCTCTTCCTGTTTGTCCTTGGCATCCTTCATCCGACTGAGGACTTCATCAGTCACATCCATACCGGGGACAAAATTTTTCATGTACTTGGCCATGCCAAGGGATTTGGGAGGGGTAACACCGGCGAGAATATACGCCTTTTCATGGATACCCAGATCACATACCATTTCCATGAAGCGAGAGAATTTATCCACATTGTAAATAATCTGGGTCTGAACAAAGTCAGCGCCGTTAGCTACTTTTTTGCCGAGACGTGGGGCTCTGAATTCAAAAGGATTGGCAAAAGGATTGGCGGCACAGCCAAGGAAAAGGCGAGGCTCGGCAGATTTAATTTCCTCACCGCACTGAAATTTCTTATCATCACGCATCGCTCGAACCATGCCGAGTAGCTGGATCGAATCCATGTCGAAAACACCTTTGGATCCGGGATGATTGCCGAATTTCTGATGATCACCGGTCAAACACAACAGATTTTTCAAGCCAAGAGCAGCGGCTCCCAGAATGTCACTCTGCATGCCGATTCTGTTGCGGTCACGGCATGTCATCTGAATGACCGGTTCAACCCCTTCCTGAAGCGTGATAAGACCGGCCGCGATACTGGACATGCGGACAATTGCTGTCTGGCAGTCAGTAATATTGACGGCGTCAACATGACCTTTCAGTATCCGTGCCTTTTTCCTGACAATTTCAGGGTCGCTGCTTTTCGGCGGCCCCAGTTCCCCGGTTACGGCAAAGCCACCGGAGGTCAGAATTTTCTCTAAACGACTTCCCGATTTCATTCGGATATACCCTTATGTAATTGATGTTAAAAAAATAAGTCAAATAAACGAGCACCCGGTCATATCAAGCCGGCCCATGACAGCCGACGTCCTTCAAGGGACCGCCGGTGCCAAGGTCGCGACGCATATCCATGTCAAAGAGTACACGCTCTTTCTTCTTGTTAATGCCGAGAGCGTCACGCTTTGCCTCGATCTTTTCAATCATGATGCGGGCGATCTCCTTGGGATCTTCAGCCACATTCCAGTGTGCGCCATAAGTGCCCATCATGTCGTCAAGAAGAAACTTATTGAAACTTTTTGCACCGGAGGTTCCGAGGTTTTGAAAGACGACCTGGGCACCGCTTGCGACAAAATACTGGCCGATGGCAACAGCTTTTTCACTCATCCAGAGAGGAGCGGTGCCGATGGCGGGCAGGTCGCTGATATCGTCGCCAAGTCCGCCTTCGCGCACCATCTCGGTGGCGGCGATGAGAATACGGCTGTTATCAACACAGGAACCCATGTGGAGAACCGGCGGCATGCCCACGGTTTCGCATACCTCCCGAAGTGAATCACCACAGAAGCGTGCGGCCTCAGGATTGACAAGCCCTGCCCGGCCAAGTGAAGTTGCCGCGCAACCGGTGGCAAGGACTAGTATGTTGTTTTTCAGCAGCTCTCTGACAATTATTTCGTGGCTGTCATCGCCAAGCTTGAAGTTGTCGCAGCCGACAATGGCGGCAACACCACGGATGCGGCCGTTGATAATATTGTCGTTAAGGGGGCGGTAGCTGGCCCGGAAACGTCCACCGAGCATGTAGTTGATGGTTTCATGAGAGAAACCGACGACGACATCAAACTTCGAATCCTTGGGGATGAAAAAATCACCGCGCTTTTTGAAGTTCATAATGGCTTTGGTCAGAATATTCTTGGCAGATTCGATGGCCTTGTGCTCGTCAAACTGAATATGCACAGCACCGTCCATTTTGGCACGGTAGTTGGTGGTGATAATGTCGGTGTGAAAGCTTTTGGCAACCTCAGCGACCGACTGCATAACACACTGTACGTCAACAACCATGGCCTCAACAGCGCCTGTGGAAAGAGCGATTTCCTGCTGAACAAAACCTGCGGCAACCGGAATGCCGCGACGCATGAGAATTTCGTTACCCGTGCAGCACACACCCGCAAGATTGATTCCCTTGGCGCCCTGCTTGGCGGCAAGTTCAAGCATATCGGGCTCTTGAGCCGCAATACACAGGGATTCGGCCAAAAGCGGCTCATGGCCGTGTACGGTAATGTTTACCTGATCAGACTTGAGGACGCCGAGGTCGACGATGGATCGTCGAGGAACCGGGGTGCCGAACATGATGTCGGTCAGTTCGGTGGAAAGCATTGATGAGCCCCAACCGTCACTCAGTGCGCAACGTGATGCCTGCAGCATGATGTTGTGATATTCCTGATCCACTCCCATATGGGTACGGTGCATCGTTTCCACGACTTCACGATCAATACCGCGCGGTTCTATGCCGAGATTTTTCCAGATGGCCTGTCTTTTCGGAGTGGCTCTCTTCAACATGGAAAGAGGGGTGTTTTCCTGTTTGCCGAACTCTGCCAGGGCTTTTTCTCCTAGTTCCACGGCAATTTCATTGACCTCACGCCCTTCAGTGGCAACACCAAATACAGCAGCAAGTTTTTTAAGTTTGTCAACATCCTTAATCTGGTGGGGGCCGTTTCCTTTAGCTGTTTCGATAAAGCCGCGCACCATTTCCCGGGCATGGTCGGTATGGGCGGCGGAGCCGGCGGCAATTGTCCTGGCAAAGTTTCGGGCAGCCACGGTGTCGGCGGTTGCGCCACAGATGCCGATCATTTCATCCACGCCGTCAATAATCTGGCAGGGACCCATATTACAGTTACGGCAGCAAGTGCCGCCTGATCCGAAAAGACAAGCGGACATGCCGCGCGCCTTAACCCTGTCATAGGCGGTTATGACATTTTTTGCCAGGTCTTTGGAGAGAACTTCCTTTGTGGAGGTACAGGTAATGTCCGTGCACCCTTCACATCCGTTACGTGAAATTGCCATATTTTTTCTCCTGGAGAGGTTATATCAGCCCTGCGGCCTGCTTGGCGGCCTGGACTGTATTTTTCATCAACATGGTAATGGTCATGGGGCCGACGCCTCCGGGAACGGGGGTAATGGCGGCAGCCTTATCCTTCACGCCATCAAAGTCAACATCACCGGCAAGAATCGCTTTTCCTTCGGCGGTCATGCCGATACGATTGACTCCGACATCAATGATGACAACTCCATCCTTGACCATATCAGCTGTGACCATCTTCGGCACACCCACGGCAGCGATGATAATGTCGGCCCTTCGGCAGTGAGAAGCCATATCCTTGGTGCGGGTATGACAGATAGTGACGGTGGAATTGCCCCCTGCCCTTTTCTGCAGCATCAAATTTGTCATAGGTTTGCCGACGATGTTGCTGCGGCCGATGACGACAACCTCGGCGCCGCTTGTTTCGATGCCGGATCGGGTCAGAAGTTCAAGAATGCCATGGGGGGTACAGGGGAGAAAGCACTTTTCGCCCAGCACCATCTTGCCCACGTTAACCGGATGAAACCCATCCACATCCTTCTTTGGGTCTATTGCATAAAGCACTTTCCCCTCATCAATATGCTTTGGCAGGGGAAGCTGAACAAGGATGCCGTTTATCTTATCGTCGTTATTGTATTTATTGATCAGATTCAGTAATTCCTGTTCACTGGTGTCGGCGGCGAGTGTTACCTGTTCGGAATGAATGCCGAGAGCATGTGCGGTTTTGTTTTTGGCGCTTACATAAGACTGGGATGCAGGGTCCTCACCGACAAGTATGGTCACCAATCCTGGAACCACGTTGTGTTTTTCCTTCAACTCAGCAACTTCGACTGTAAGTTCTTCGCGAATTGTTTTGGCGGTTTCGGTTCCGCTGATAATTTTTGCCGTCATTATCGCTCCTTATGAATTTAAAACGTATATAAAAAAATGAATATGGAAACTGCGTTGAGGTTACTGCGGGCTGCCTGAAAAAAAAGCAAAAAAATATTGCAAAACTGAACGAAGTATCATAGTTGACAAAATTTTGTTTTGCAAGGTATTTTGGACTTATTGAGGCAGATACTGCATGAAAAAAGCTCAGATTACGGATACTTAGGTAGTAGTACCTAGTAACAATTACCTGTTTCTGCCTTCAGCCAACTTGACGATAATATCGTTGGCCTGGCCGAGTCGAGTGACAAGGGTCTTGAAAAAGTGCTTTGCAACATTCGGATGCTTTTCGATGATCTCCATGATCTTGTCGCCGGGAAAACGCTTGATTGCCGATCTCCCCTTGGACAGGATTGATGCGGAACGGACGACTCCGGAGATGGCGGACATCTCGCCGAAATATTCATTTGGTTCGGTTATTTCGGCGATTTTCTTGCCGTCTTTAACCACCATGAGCGCCCCCTGAATAAGTTGAAAAAAATCTATGTCGCTGTTCCCCTGGCGAATGATGACATCCCCATCCTCATACCGTTCAATATCAGGGTTAACCAGGTACGCAGGCAGGCTTTCCTCGGTAACGACAGTTTTTTTCATAACCTCATCAAGGCTGGTTACTCCTTGAATTGCCTTGCGGATAGCCGCATTGCGCAAAGGAATCATGCCTTCTTGAATGGCAACCTTGCGCAGTTGGTCTTCAGGCACCTCGGCGCTGATTGCCTTGGCTACCTCATCCGTAATTTCCATCAGTTCAAAAAAACCGACCCTGCCCTTGTAACCACCGCCGCGGCAGACCGGACACCCTTTAGGACCCCAGAGGTTAGTGAGATTCGCCAACTGATTTTCACTGAACCCGATACCGAGCAGCTCTTTTTCATCGGGCAAAGGAATCTCGACTTTGCATTCCGGGCACAGACGACGCCCCAGCCTCTGGGACTGAACCATGGTAATGGCTGATGCCAGCATATAGGGCGGGATGCCGATATCAACCAGACGACCGATAGTTGCGGCGCAATCATTGGTGTGCAGGGTGGAAAAAACCAGATGGCCGGTCATGGCCGCCTTGATGGCGATTTCGGCGGTTTCCATATCGCGGATCTCCCCCACCATGATGATGTCCGGATCCTGCCGGAGAAACGCCTTAAGGGCCGCGGCAAAGGTCATTCCAACTTCCTGGTGAACGTTGACCTGGTTAATTCCCTTGAAGTTAAACTCAACCGGATCTTCCGCTGTCAGGATTTTGGTGTCTTCATTGTTCAGCGAGTTCAAAGCGGAATAGAGAGTAACTGTTTTACCGCTACCGGTGGGGCCTGTTACCAGCAGGAGCCCCTGGGGGCGATTGAGACATCGTTTCAGGGTTTCGAAAACCTCAGGCTCAAAACCGAGTTTGGTCAGGTCGACATTAAGCGAACTTTTGTCCAGAATACGGAGAACGATGCTTTCGCCAAAAAGGGTGGGCAGGGTGGAAACGCGAAAATCAACCACCTTGTTGCGGCCGATACGCATCTTGATCCTGCCGTCCTGGGGAACGCGGCGTTCGGTAATATCAAGGTTTGAAAGAATCTTCACCCTGGAATTCAAGGCGTTTTTGATACTCAGGGGAAGATTCATGGATTTGTAAAGAGAGCCGTCAAGACGGTAACGCACCTGAAGGGATTTCTCATACGGCTCGATATGGATATCGCTGACTCCGTCCTTGACTGCCTTGATCAGGATACCATTGACCAGTTTGATGATGGGAGCGTCCGAGGCGGAAAACTCCTCGGCAGTCCCTTCATCCTCTTCGATGGCCATTTCGTCGGCCGCTTCAGAAGCAAGTGACCCGAAGTCGTCGATACTTGCGACATCTTCTTCTTCCTCAATCTCCTCAGCTGCGCCAAGAAGCTCACGGTACTCTTCATCGGAAATCTTATAGTATTTTTTGTACGCCTCAAGAATATCCTTTTCCGTTGAAACACAGACAGAAAGAACCATTTTCACTTCTGTCTGCAACTCCTCAACCGCACTGGTATCGGTCGGCTCCGCCATGGTGATCTGCAGAGTCTTGCCGGTCATGCGCAAGGGCAGGGCACAATATTTTTTGACAATTTTGAAGGGAATGGTTTTAAAAACGTCAGGATTAGGCGGCTCTTTCTTGATATCAACGGAGGGGAAATTATGGAGCCGACTCAGGACATTGAGAATAGTCGTATCTTCTATATGTCCGAGCTTGATCAGAATACTGCCCAGGCGCTGGCCGGTCTTCTTTTGAATGGCAAGCGCTTCATCAAGCTGACTACTGAGGATATGCCCCTCTTTGCGGAGCAATTCGCCAATCTTGACCTTGCCGGCACCGGACTGATCTTTTATCGTCGTCCTGAGTGCGGATTTTTTATCGGGAATATTTTTTATTGGTAGCGCCATAAGGATAAAAAATGTGTATTCAAAGGTTTAAGGATTTTTTCATATTAGTCCATTCCCGGCGGGAACTCAACTTTTTCAGCCTTATGTCGGGAAAATAAAAAAAGGCGATATCGCAAAGAGCTTGGCTCCCCGGTATCGCCTTTTTTTGCATGATAAAATGGTCGTTTTTAGAAAACGCCTTTCACCTTTCCGGTTTCGACATCAACGTCAATACGACGATAGGCCGGGTCAGATGCAGTGCCCGGCATCAGGCTGATGGCGCCTGCAACCGGAACAACGAATCCCGCACCTTTATAGGTGAGGATATCTTGAATCGGCAGGGTCCAACCCTTGGGCACACCTTTCAGCTTGGGATCGTGGGACAGGGAGAGGTGGGTCTTGACCATACAGGTACCCATTTCCTTCATCTCCGGATCAGCAGCCATCCGTTTCAGTTTGGCCTGGGCATCGGCGCTGTAGCTGACTCCGTCCGCACCGTACACCTCTTTGGCAATAAGCTCGATACGTTTCTCCAGCGGGGTGTCCAGTTCGTAGAGGAACTTGAAGTCATTTGGCTCTTCACAGGCATCGACAACCGCATCGGCGAATTCAAGAGCGCCGTCGCCGCCATGCTCCCAGTGGCGTGAAAGGGCAACCCGCGCGCCGGCAGATTCACAGAGCCTGCGGACCGCCTTGATCTCGTTGTCGGAATCAGTATAGAAGGCGTTGATACAGACCACCGGATTGATGCCCGCCTTCTTGACCGTTTCGATATGGTGCAGAAGGTTCTTGCATCCTTCTTCGACCCAGCCGACATTCTCTTTCTTGTACTCTTCCGGCATGGGCTTACCCGGCACCGGAATCGGGGCGCCGCCATGGCACTTGAGGGCACGGATTGTGGCAACGACAACGGCACAGTTCGGCTTCAGCCCGGAATAGCGGCACTTGAGGTTCCAGAACTTCTCAAAGCCGATATCCGCGCCGAAACCGGATTCTGTAACATTGTAATCGGCAAGCTTTAGAGCTACACGATCAGCGATGACCGAAGACTGGCCGATGGCGATATTGGCGAAAGGACCGGCATGGACGATGACCGGCTGGCCTTCAATAGTCTGCAGCATATTGGGATTTAAGGCCTCAACCATCCAGGCGGTCATGGCGCCGGCCACATCGAGATCCGTGGTGGTGACGGGTCGATCCTGGCGGTCATAGGCCACGACGATCTTGCCGATCCGTTCGCGCATGTCCTTCAGGTCCCTGGCAACGGACAGAATGGCCATGATCTCGGAGCTGACGGCGATGGCGAATTTGGACTGCATGGTATAGCCGTCCATCTTGCCGCCAATGCCGATGGTGATATTGCGCAGGGCCTGGGCGCAGAAGTCGATGATCCAGCCGAACTCAACTTTTTTCGGATGGATGTCGAGACGACGGAGATTTCGCATGGCCAGCTGCTCATCCGTATAATTTGCCTCATGCTGCATGCGGGAAGTAAGAGCTACCATGCCGAGATTGTGGGCATTCATGATGGCGTTGATGTCGCCGGTAAGACCAAGGGAGAAGGGAGTCAAAGGGATACACTGAGCAAGACCTCCGCCTGCGGCGCTGCCTTTGATATTCATGGTGGGACCGCCGGAAGGCTGGCGAATTGCACCGATAACACTTTTGTTTCTTTTGCCGAGTCCCTGCACCAGGCCCATGGCACAGGTGCTCTTCCCTTCACCGAGAGGAGTGGGGCTGATGGCCGTTACATCGACATATTTTCCGTCGGGACGATCTTTCAGGCGATCAAGGATTTTACGGTAATCAAGTTTGGCAACATAATGGCCGTGGGGCAAGAGCTCTTCCTTTTCCAGGCCGAGCTTTTCAGCAAGCTCATAAACAGTTTTCATGTTTTTTTCTGAATCTTCCGCAATTTCCCAATCTGCATGTTTGGTCGGGTCAAGAACCATTACTTCCTCCTCTTTAATCGTTATTAAATGAAGTATGTTGAATTGTCGTTTTCAGCATCTATTGCTCACCAAAAGCTTCCCGCACACACCTTCACGGACAATCAGGAGAGACACCATTTTCTCTTAATTCTGCGGGGGCGTCATGGGGTGAAACAAAAAAAAATCATGACGAAGGATTGTTTCGTGATTACCGATGTCCAAGATGTGAAAATCAAGGCGCAGGTGTCCGCAATGGATGAAAAAATCTATCTTTCTTAACCCATTCTCAACAACAAAACAATCGGCAAAATTACTTATTTTTCGGGAGAAAGATGTCCAAAAACAAAGGGAAAGAGTTTTTTGAAATCTTCAAGCAAGGGAATCATGACTTCACGCATGGAAGGATCCGCGCCTTTTGAGGTGCGCAACTTGAACATGTGCAGCCATTGGAGAAGGTTGGCGTAGACAATAAGTTCCGTTTTGCATGAATTGGGCAGAACCGTGCGCGCCGCCTGGGGAGTGGAAGTCTCAAGTAACTGAATATAAAGCCGCTCAGTCTCCTTCATGGCGGATTCCCAAATCCCGTATTCTACGCTGCTTTCCTCATAAAAAAGAGGCTTGATAAAGGTAACCTGGTTTCCGAATTTACTGTCGCTGTAACGACAGTATCTCTGGCTCTCCTGGAGGAATCCGCAGGGTCTGTGCCGCACCATTTCGTGGGTGACCGCACGGTTGACGATAAACTTTACGGCAATAAATCGATGTTTGACAAAAAGATCGGCAGGCAAGGCATCGACCTCTGAAAGAGAAATCTTTTCAACCAGAACTCCTTCTTGGGGAAGCAGACCACGCTTGGGAAGAATATCCTCGAAAAATAGAGGGTGTTTTCCGGAAAGATGATGGGTAATACCCTTGACTATTTTCAGGTTGCCGTTGCCTTGAAAAAGCTCCCGGAAAGCTCGCACCGAACCTGTGATGACCAATGATTTTTTCTCCGGCCTGTCGATTTGCAGATATTTGGGCAGTACTGCAAAAAGCTGGGCAACAAGAGAATCGCTGTCGACATCAACTTTTACCGTTATTACGGCCATTTCCGCAACAGAGTTGTGACCGTGCTTTAATATTCTGCGAATAAAGGGAGGAGCTGAATCAGCGGTAATCTTATCCTCACTTTTATAGCAGAGTCGACCACATATCTCGATACGGACCGCCAAGCCCTGTTGGTCAAGATCACTTAATATTTCATAGGAGGGAGAAATTACCTTCATGGGTCCAAGCACCTCTATTTCATCATTAATTCGTAACTATTCAGCAACATTGAGTCAAGAGCCGGAACAGCAATCACCTTCTCCCCTTGCCTCTTGTTTCGAGCAACTTTCGTGGTTCGCAGGAAAAACTTCACGTTCGTTGTTCACTTAACAACGTGATTCCTTCTGGATAAATATCGTTATCTGTTCTGCCAGAAAGGTGACATCTCCCGAAGATTTGCAATGATTCCCGGCATTTTATCGAGAACGAAATCAACCTCATCCTCTGTGTTATAGACACTGAGACTGAAACGAATGGAACCGTGGGCCGCGGTAAAGGGAACCCCCATTGCGCGCAGTACGTGGGAAGGCTCAAGCGAACCGGAAGTGCAGGCAGAACCGGAGGAAGCGCATATACCGAACCTGTCCATGTGGAGCAGGATCGCCTCTCCTTCAACATATTCGAAGCTGACATTGCTGGTGTTGGGCAGTCTCTCGGTTTTATGACCGTTTAAAATCGAATTTGGTATTTTGGCAAGCAGTCCGTTTTCCAACTTGTCCCGTAACGCTTTTACCGTCGTATTTTCCTTGGTGATATGACGGCGCGCTATTTCGCAGGCCTTACCGAGTCCGATAACGGAAGAGACATTTTCAGTTCCTCCCCGTCGTCCGTGTTCCTGGTGGCCACCGATAAGAAAAGGCACAAAGGGTGTTCTCTTTCTGACATAAAGAACTCCCACGCCTTTTGGCGCATGAAGTTTGTGTCCGGATATGGAGAGAAAATCAACAGGCACCTGTCCGACATCAATGGGGATTTTCCCCACTGCCTGGACGGCGTCGGTGTGAAAAAGAATACCCCGGCTCTTGGCTATTTTGGCCATTTCTCCAATGGGAAAAACAACCCCGGTTTCGTTGTTTGCCCACATGACGCTGACAATGGCGGTTTCATCGGTCAGGCTGTTTTCGTAGCGCTCCAAGTCAATGGTGCCGTCGCTTTCCACCGGAAGTTCCGTGATCCTGTGTTTGTGACCGGTGAGAGAATCAAGGCTCCGGCACAGGTTCTTCACCGCCGGATGCTCAACCCGGGTTGTAACAATATGCCTCTTTTCCGGCTGGGCCTGAAGGGCAGCGAGAATAGCCGTAGAATCGCTTTCAGTACCACAGCTGGTGAAAATGATTTCATCCGCATCGGCGTTTATGATCGCAGCAACCTGCTCTCGGGCGTTTCTGATCGATTTTTCCACCTGGCCGCCGAAGGTATGCATGCTTGAAGGATTGCCATACAATTTGGAAAAATAGGGCATCATGGATTCGAGGACTTCAGGGGCAACCATGGTGGTTGCATTGTTGTCCATATAGATTACTTTTTCTGATTCGCTCATGCCTTGCTCTCCTCGACAATCAGGGAATCAAGAACCTGTTCCCTGAGCTTCTTCTCAACATATTCCTTCAATGTGGTCTGGGATTTAGCGCAGCTCACACATGAGCCCCGCAGGGAAACAATGACAAAATCCCCATCCACGTCAATAAGTTCGATATCGCCGCCATCCTTTTTCAAGGTGGGCCGAACTTCCCTTTCAAAAACATCCTCGATCATTTTAATTTTCTGGATGTTGGTCATCCGTGGAGGGCCGCTCATGGGGATAATGCGTGGTTTGCCGGTCTTTCGCACCTCGTCAAGAAGCTCCTGAATGCGATCTTCGCATTTACCGCAACCGCCCCCCGCCTTGGTGAAGTTGGTCACCTCTTCCACCGTGCGCAGATGGCTTTCCTCAATGGCCCGTTTGATCTCAAGATCGGTTACCCCGAAACATTCGCAGACAACCTCGCCTTCCGCCATGGGCAGAGCCACTCCGCGATAATCGGCAATTGCTGCTTCAAGTGCCTCTCGCCCCATCACCGAACAATGCATTTTCTCCTTGGGCAGGCTGCCGAGGTATTTTGCTATATCCTCGTTGGTGACCTTGGATGCCTCCTCCAGGGTCAATCCCTTGATCATTTCCGTCAGTGCGGAAGAAGAGGCAATGGCGCTGGCGCACCCGAACGTTTTGAATTTGGCCTCGACAATCCTTACCTTTTTCTCGTCCAGCTTAAAGGTGAGTTTCAGCGCATCACCACAGGCCAGGGATCCGACCTCGCCGACGCCGTCAGGGTTTTCCACCTCGCCGACGTTGCGCGGGTTCAAAAAATGCTCTTTAACCTTGTCTGTGTATTCCCACATAGTGCACGTATTCCTTTGAAAAAAATATATTAAAAAAAACTCATGCCTGATATCAGAAGAACAAAAAAAATACCCGATTAAAAAAGTTGCGGCCAACGATGTTACGTCACCTGTCATTATACAATTGCAAAATGCGAAGGCACGCTTTCTTGTTGGCGGAAATCGACACGTTTCACATCGGACAATTTTCCCACGAATATTATTATTTCGACTATTTATGAATTTTTAAAACATAGTGATTTAACCACCAAAAAGCAACAATAATATGGTGTTTCGGGTCAGGGTTCCATTTGGAGAAAATCGTGTATGGCACAGGCAAGTGACGTACTGATGCCGGGTATCTTGGAGAGTTCCTCCACCGAGGCTTTTTTTACCCCCGCAAGACTGCCGAAAGCGGTAAGCAGTTTCTTTTTTCTCTCCGGACCAACCCCGGGAATAGTGTCGATGGACGAAGTAAAAGCCTCTTTCTGGCGCAGTTTACGGTGAAAGGTGATGCCATACCTGTGAGCCTCGTCACGAATTTTCATCAAAAAAAGGAGCGGAGGTGCGTGACGAGGTAACAGAATGGCATTTTTTCGACCCGGCCGGTAAAGCTTTTCTCCTTCATTTCCTTTTTCCTTGGCAATTCCTGCGAGCTCGATTTTGTCATCAAGTCCGAAATCTCTTACCAGATTTACGGCAATATTGAGTTGTCCCTTGCCGCCGTCGACCATGAAGAGATCCGGTAAATTGTTTTCAGTCAATCCTCTTTCCAGCCTGCGCGTGATGACTTCAGCCATCATTCGGTAATCATCAGGTTCATCTCCGCTTTTGATCCGGTAATGGCGATAACCTGCCCCGAATTTCTCTCCTTTTTGAAAACAGACCAGTGAGCCGACAGCCTGTCTTCCGCTGATATTTGATATGTCGAGGCACTCTATGCGTTCAGGCCGCCTGTTGAGATGCAATACCTTGGCGAGCTGATCCGCCAGGACAGACCATGTCTTTTCCCTTTTATCTCGTTCTGAAAAGACTTGGGACGCGTTGGCCTGTGCCATTCCAACCAGTCGAAGCTTGTCGCCGCGAAGAGGGACCCGGAGAGTCACTGTTCCGTTTCTCATTTCCGACAGCCATTCAGTCAGGAGATCCAGATCATCCGGCAAAAAGGGAAAAATGACCTCTCTGGCGACAAAATCCGCCTCGATGTAATATCTCCTAATAACTTCAGCCAGGATTTCCCCTTCCCCACCTACAGGTTCCGCAAGAAAAAAAGCCTGCTGGCCCAGCACTCTCCCCTCCCGCACGGAAAGAACCGACACTGCGACAGAAGGCCCCTTTCGTTCATAGCCGAAAACATCAAGCTCAAGACTGATCCCCCCTGCCACAATCTGTTTTTCCAGCGTATCGTTCAGGGCAGCAAGCTGGTCGCGGAAGAGTGCCGCATCTTCAAACCGAAACAAAAACGCGGCATTGTGCATTTTTTCCTTCAACCTGTTTGCCAGTTCCCTGTTTTTTCCCTCAAGCACCATGATGACGTCACGCACCATGTCCCGGTATCGATCAGGGTCGGCCTTGCCCACGCAGGGGCCGAGACATTTTTTCATCTGAAAGTTAAGGCAGGGCCGTGATCTCTCCTTGACATCCGTACCTTTGCAGCGTCTGAGCGGAAAGAGTGAATGAAGTAACCGGATGGTGGCCCACATCGCCCCGATTGAACTGAAAGGTCCGAAGTAACGCGCCTTGTCCTTTGACCTGCGCCGAGTCATGACAATACGTGGCCAGGTTTCATTAACCGTGATCTTGATGAACGGATAATTCTTGTCGTCCCGCAGGATAACGTTATATTTGGGCCGGTATTTTTTTATGAGAGAGGCCTCAAGGATGAGCGCCTCCTTTTCCGACAGAGTAAGAATCGTTTCCACCCCGGCAATACGGCTGACGAGAACCCTAGTCTTACTGTGCTCTTCACCCTGAAAGCGGGCATAGGAGGAGAGTCGTTTGCGCAGATCCTTTGCCTTGCCGACATAAACAACCTTGCCGGTACTGTTTTTCATGAGATAAACGCCGGGATTGTTCGGTACGGACTGGAGAAAACTGGGAGTAAGAATTTTATGATGTTCTTTTCTTTCCGGCATGGGTTTCTTCTGGGCTACTGAATCTGTGAAAATCTATCCGTTTACCGAAATGACTTTACCGCCCCTGCGGAAAAAAGCCGAGGCTTTTTCCCTTCAACGCCTCTATTCCGCAAAGAACAAACGAGGGGGAATACAATCGTTGTTTCGCTTCAGGACAACATTTTCGAGTTGATTGATGGGGTTCAGCAGGATGATGAGACTGTACCCGGAAGGGGATAACGCGAAATCGTTCAATTCAGATCAAAAACTCTTCTGATTGCATGCGCCATATCATTTCTTTCAAGTGGCTTGTGGATATACTCACGAATACCGAATTTCTTTGCCTGCTCTTCATTCATTTTTTCCGTATAGCCCGTGCAGAGAATAACAGGCATATTCGGCTCCAACTCCATGATTTTCCGTGCCAGTTCATCACCCGTCAGAGACGGCATCGTCATGTCTGTTATGACGAGATTGAATTTTTTTCTCTCATTTTGAAAAACTTGCAGTGCTTCAAGGCTGCAACTCCGCGCGGTAACGGTATAACCGAGAGATTCCAGCATCTGTTTTTCCATGCGAAGCACGGCCTCTTCATCATCAACTATCAAAATATGTTCGTCGCCACGTGGAGGAGAGTAATTTTCATCATTGATCAACGCAGCGCTGATATCCTGCGTTGTTTGTAGTAATGGAAAATAAAGCTGGAACGTCGTTCCTTCGCCCACCTCACTCCGCACTTCGATAACACCGCCATAACTTGTAATGATACCATGAATAACTGCAAGACCAAGCCCTGTGCCTTTTCCTGTTTCTTTGGTCGTAAAATATGGTTCGAAAATCTTATCGATGATTTCTTTTTTCATGCCGGGTCCTGTATCGCGAACTTCAAGTTTGGCATAATGCCTCAAGGAAATCGCCTTCTTTTGCAGATGCGTCGGTAGGTCGTGAACCTGAGCGAGGGAAATTGACATGGTGCCGCCCTTGTCCTGCTGCATTGCATGATAGGCATTGGTGCAGAGATTCATGACAACCTGGTGTATCTCTGTCGGGTCGGCCATAACTGAGCCGCATTCCAGGTCTATGCTGCAGTTGATATGGATTGAGGCGGGAATGGTCGCTTTGATCAATTTCAAACTTTCCTTGATGATGGTCTGAATTTTCATGGGCTGCAGTTTCTGATCGGAGCGTCGGCTGAAGCGGAGAATCTGCTGGATAAGGTCTTTTGCCCTTTTGGCCGCCTTGAGTATTTCGTGGATATCTTCATGGGTTGACGATTCAGGAGGGGTTTCAAGCTTTGCCATTTCCGCGTAGCCAATGATTGGAGTCAGTATGTTGTTGAAATCATGGGCTATTCCACCGGCAAGGGTGCCAAGGGCTTCCATTTTGTGTGCTTGCCGGAGAAGGGATTCTGTCTTTTTCATTTCGAGCTGGATGGTTTTTCTTTCAATGATCTCAAGCTGGAGTTCATTGTTCATTTCTTTCAGGTTTTTCGTTCGCTCAGCAACAAGAATTTCCAGAAAGTCTCTATGTTTTTTGAGATCATTCTGTGTTCTCTCCAAATCCCTGACCATGCTGTTTACAGTTTCGGCCAGATCGCCAATTTCATCTTTTGATTCTACTGAGACGCGAACTCCCAGATCGCCAGCGCCTATTTTTTTGGCGACATCAACTAACTGCATGATCGGTTTTGCAATGAGCCGTGACATGAGAATGGACATGCTGATTGAAACGGTGATGATAACCAGGGTGAGGAGCAGAATTTTCTTGAGACTTGCTTCAAGATACAGATTAATGACCTTGTTTCTCTCGTCAATAAAGCTTCTCTTCAAGGTAATCTGTTCGTCTATCAGGCTCAGATAGTTATTCTCCGCCTTTTCCAGTTTTTCTTTGAGTTCCAGTATTTTTTCGCCGAAAATATTATCTTTTTTCAGTTGAACCAGCATGTCGCTTATCTGCATTAAAGAATTGCCCGCCTGAAGAATTGCCGTCACATTTTCTTCGTCAGCCGGAAAATAGCTCGTAACGAGACTCTTGTATTCCCTTAATTTTTCAGCAAATAAATTTTTGCCCTGCTGGATGAGATTTTCTTCCTCTCCTTCACCGTTTTCAAGGTCGATATCATGATTGAGTGTCTTTTTTTCCGCTTGAATAAACCCGAATTCACTTGTCGAGGAAACTATACGTAAACCGGCAAATCGCAAATCCTCCAGAGCCGTGATCACAGGCAGGGTTTGATAAGAAATGTCACGATAATCCTGGCGCACGACTTGACAGGCAAGTGTCGTTATATAAACAGCAACCAGAATGAGTGACGAAACAAGGACATAACCAAGACTTATTTTATTTTTAATCTTCATTTATTTTGGCACAATAATAGTTGTTCCATGCAAGTACAGTATTCAATTCAATTGGATGAAAGCAAAAATTTTTTATAAAGCATAAAATACGCCACAAAAAACACATCGATTGCTGTTATTCCGGTTTCAGGAAAAAATTTATAATTCCAGATTGTTACAGATAGAATACGGGTTTTCCCCTGCAAGAAAATATTCCCTGTTGACGAAACCGGTCATTTTCTGGTGACTTGGTTATCAGTTTCTGAGGAGCTCCATTTCAGTGAGGTGATTCATATTGCTCGAAGGAGAAAAACGTCTCCATTCAAACAGCAAACAGTTGAAATTTACGGAGCCGAATTACCTTCATCATGGCCAAATTCATCTACACTTTTTTGCAAATTCCGTTATAGTGGTCTTTTTTTATAATCTGAAAGCCCATAATGCTTTGTGGATTTAATTCCAGATTGTAGGCATGACGGCATTCTTTGGAAAGACGGCAAGGGACATGACGCTCTTTCGCTCTGGTGCATCCGGATCATGCCGGAACGCCCACTGTTTCCGGTTTCATAATAAAATGGAATTTCTATGACACACTTTCTTGACAATGTAAGCTCCTTTGTCTGGGGATCGCTGACCATCATATTGCTGGTCGGTACCGGCATCTTCATCACCCTGCTTGTGAAGGGCATCCAGGTCCGCAAATTTTTCTATGCCTTCCAGCTCATCTCGGGCAAATTCGACAATCCGGACGACAAGGGAGAGATCACCCATTTCCAGGCATTGTCCGCCGCTCTTTCAGCCACCATCGGCACCGGCAACATCGCCGGAGTAGGAACGGCCATCGCGCTGGGAGGACCTGGCGCCCTTTTCTGGATGTGGGTCACCGCGTTTTTCGGCATGGCGCTCAAATACGCGGAATGTCTGCTCTCCCTCAAATACCGGATCATTCACGATGACGGCTCCATCAGCGCGGGACCCATGTATTATCTGGAACGGGGGCTCGGGCAGAAGTGGCTTGGAACCTGTTTCGCTTTTTTTGCGGCCATCGCCTCATTCGGCATCGGCAACATGGTTCAGGCCAATTCAGTGGCCGAGCCGATACAGACGTATTTCGGGGTTCCCAAGATCGTCACGGGACTCGTCATCGGAGGGCTCGTCTTTGCCGTCATCGTCGGCGGCATTAAACGTATCGGCCGGGTAGCGAGCCGACTGGTTCCCTTCATGACCATTTTATATGTTGCCGGAAGCCTGGTGGTTATCCTCCTCAACATTGAATTGCTGCCCATGGCCTTCCGTGCTATTTTTCACGACGCCTTCACCGGGACCGCTGCGACCGGAGGATTTACCGGCGCCGCGGTAGCCCAGGCCATCCGCTTCGGCGTGGCTCGTGGTGTTTTTTCCAACGAGGCCGGACTCGGCAGCGCCCCCATCGCCCATGGTGCGGCCCGTACCGAAGAACCGGTGCGGGAAGGACTCGTCGCCATGCTCGGTCCCTTCATCGACACCATTGTCATCTGTACCATGACCGGACTCGTCATAGTTTTGACCGGCGCTTATAAAGAAGGACTGACCGGCGCCGATCTCACCGCCCGCGCGTTCTCCATCGGTCTTCCCGGACAGGGAGGGTATATCGTCGCCTTCGGCATCATCTTTTTTGCCTTCTCCACCGCCATCAGCTGGTCCTATTACGGCGACAGATCGGTTGAATATCTGTTCGGAGAAAAAAGTGTCCTCCCTTACCGGCTCATATACTGTATCCTTCTCCCAGTGGGGGCCTCGGTCCAGATCAACATTGTCTGGACCATATCTGATATTTTCAATGCCCTGATGGCTGGACCAAACCTTGTCGGCCTTCTGCTGCTGAGCCCGGTTGTTATCAAAACCAGCAAAGAGTATTTCAGCGACCCAAACCGGGTAAGGCCGCGATTGAAAAAATAATTTACCGTTATTTCATTTTGTTATTAAACAACATCACTTTTATCAGGATCACTATCATGAAAAAAATAGCAGTTCTCGCCGGTGACGGAATCGGCCCGGAAGTCATGAAGGAAGCAATTAAGGTTCTTGACGCCGCCCAGAGAAAATTTTCCTTTGAACTTCAATATATCCATGAAGATGTGGGCGGTTGCGCCATTGACAATCACGGCCACGCCCTTCCCCCACACACCTTGAAAACATGCGAGGAGAGCGACGCCATCCTCTTCGGTTCGGTGGGCGGACCCAAATGGGAAACCCTGCCGCCGCATCAGCAGCCGGAACGGGCTGCCCTATTACCTCTGCGCAAACATTTCGATCTTTTCTGCAACTTCAGGCCGGCCCGGGTCTTCAAATCCCTGGTCAGCGCCTGCCCTCTTCGTCCGGATATCATCAAGGACGGTTTTGACATCCTCTGTGTGCGGGAACTGACCAGCGGCATCTATTTCGGCCAGCCCAAAGGCAGGGAGGGAAGCGGACCATCGGAAAAGGCATATGACACGCTTGTTTACACCAGGGCTGAAATAGACCGCATCACCCGCATGGCCTTTGATGCCGCGCGTCTTCGCCGAAAAAAAGTGACTTCGGTTGACAAGGCCAACGTGCTGACAACCATGGTTCTCTGGCGTGAAGTGGTTGTTGAAATCGCTAAGGAATATCCCGATGTGACGCTGAATCACATCTATATCGACAACGCCACCATGCAGCTGGTGCGTGATCCCCATCAGTTTGACGTGCTGCTCTGCGACAACATGTTCGGCGACATCATTTCCGACGAGTCGGCCATGCTTACCGGGTCCATGGGCCTTCTTGCCTCGGCAAGTCTCAACAAGAATAAATTCGGCCTTTTTGAACCAGCCGGCGGTTCCGCGCCTGATATTGCCGGCAAGGGAATAGCCAACCCCATTGCCCAGATTCTCTCTGCCGCCATGATGCTGCGCTTTAGCTTTGGTCTTGATGAAGCGGCAAATGCCATTGACCGGGCTGTGGAAAAGACTCTTGATTCCGGCATTCACACCCGTGATATCGCCGTTGATCCGAACAAAACGGTCAATACAGTGCAAATGGGTGATGCAATCGTTGAAAACCTGATTGCTTCGTGAACTCTGGTCCTGTCAGCGTTGTTCTGGTGGAACCTCAGGGCGCGCTCAATATCGGCTCCGTCTGTCGGGTGATGATGAACTTCGGCTTTACCGATCTGCGCCTGGTAAAGCCGAGGGCAGACCATCTCAGCAAGGAGTCCCGGGATATGGCGGTCAAGGCCAGGGAGTTGTTGAAAAACGCAAGAATATTCAAGACACTTGGCGACGCCCTGGCTGACTGCCATCTCTGCTTTGGAACCACCCGCAGATTCGGCAGATACCGGACAGATTTTCTCGAGCCGCATGAGGTGTCAGCCCGTATCTCCGGCCTCCGGCCGGACAGCAGAGCTGCTCTGGTCTTTGGTCGTGAAGACAGCGGACTTACCACAGCTGAGCTTGATCTCTGCCGGCATTTTGTCACCATCCCCGCCGACTCCGCTCTTCCCTCACTGAATCTGGCTCAGGCAGTTGCTGTCTGTCTGTATGAAATTTACAAAGGGAAATGCGATCATCACCTTGCCACGAAAAAACCGGAACCGGCTGATAACGAAACTCTGGAAAGGATGTATTCCCATATGCGGGAAAGCCTGCTTGCTGCTGAATATTTGGATCCGCAGAATCCCGACCATATCCTCCATACTTTTCGGCGCATTTTCGGCAGGGCCGGTCTTGACCAGCGTGAAGTCAGTATCCTGCATGGTCTCTGGAGCCGTATTGACTGGCTGAACAACCAGCGCCCACGATGAAGTTGCATGCCACATATTGATAAACAATTCACAGCCCTGCTCCTCGCCTGGTTTGAACAGAACCAGCGTCCCCTGCCCTGGAGAAAAACCTACAGCCCCTATCATGTCTGGATTTCGGAGATCATGCTGCAGCAGACCCAGATGGAGCGTGTTATCTCCTATTTCAACCGCTGGATCGAACGTTTTCCGGATATACCCAGCCTGGCAGCAGCAAATGAAGATGAGATACTCGCTCTCTGGGAAGGATTAGGCTACTACTCCCGGGCGAAAAATCTCCTTCAGGCAGCCAGAGTGCTTGCCGAAAACGGAAACGCTCTTCCTGATAGTTACGAGGACTTGCTCGCCTTGCCGGGAATCGGTACCTATACAGCAGGCGCAATTATGAGTATTGCCTTTAATCGTGATTACCCGGTGGTTGACGCCAACATTGAACGTATTTTTGCCCGACTTTTCAATCTCGATTCCCCGGTAAAAACAACGGGAAACAAAAAAATTATATGGAATCAGGCCAAAGAAATGCTCCCCTCCGGGCAATCCCGCTCTTTCAATCAGGCCCTCATGGAGCTGGGTGCCCTGGTTTGCCTGCCAAAAAACACAATTTGCCCATCCTGCCCTATTTCCGAGTACTGTCAGGCCAAAAAACTCAATCTGGTTGATAAGCGACCGGTCCTTTCGCCAAAAAAGCAAAGCGTCGTCATTGAAATGGCCACGGGAATTCTTCTGAGAAATAACAAAGTACTCATTCAGAAAAGACGGACAGGTGACGTCTGGGCTGACCTGTGGGAGTTTCCGGGCGGGAGGCTCAAGGCTGGTGAGTCTGCCGGACAGGCCGTTATCAGGGAGTTTAAGGAAGAAACAGGGCTCAGAATAAAGCAGGCGAAAAAAATCACCAGCGTCAAACACAGCTATATGCATTACCGCGTCACGCTTCATGGGTTTTTCTGCAAAACCGCGCAGGAGGATACAACAGAGCCGGCTCTTCATGCCGCACAGGAAAACAGATGGGTCTCACTGATGGAATTAAATGATTTTGCCTTCCCGGCAGGACACCGGAAACTGATTGATTTTTTACAGCGGGAAATGACTGGGGTGTACTAAAAGGAATAGGAGACAACCAGCCCGAGTTTCTTGATCTGATCGAGCAGATGATTCATCTTGACGGGTTTGGTCATATAGGCCTCACAGCGACCTTCCACATGGGCTTTCATGATATTTTCCGGATCATTGAGGGCGGTTATCATGATCACCTTGACCTGATACTCAGGGATGACACCCATGTCTTCTTCAATTTTTCGAATCTGGACCAGAGCCTCCTGTCCATTTATTTCAGGCATCATGATATCGAGACAAACGAGATCAAAAGGATCCTTCTCATTAAGTGCCTGGGTGAAAACTTCAAGCGCCTCCCTGCCGTTTTCAACCCCATGGGTGGTTCCCACTTCAGACAGCATCTCCTGCAGTATCACCCTGGTCATGACGTCATCTTCGGCAATAAGAATTTTCACGAACCCTCTCCTCTTTTAGATTTTCACATTAACTTTGGTTCCTTACCAGTTTTTCAGGCATTGTTCACCTGTTTTTTTTCTTCCTGTTTTCAGGATGTTACTCTGTGGGACAGGGAGATTGCAATTTCTGCCGCCCTGCGGGACGCACCTCCTTTTCCCAGTTTTTCCCTCACCTCCGAAAGTTCGCGCAGCACCTGATCTCTTTTTTTGCAACCGGGCCAGATTTCCTCCATGGCCGCGCAGAGATTATCCGTTGTCGCATCTTTCTGAAGCAGTTCCCGCACCACCTCTTTCCCGGCAACAAGATTGACAAGAGAGGCAAAATCCACATCAACCAGCATATTGCCGATAAACCAGGTCAAAGGAGACACTTTGTAAGAAACAACGGAGGGCACATCAAGTATGGCAAGCTCAAGTGTAACCGTTCCCGAAGTGGCCAGAGCAAGATCACAGGCCCCCATCAGGTCGTAACGATTGTCGATGATGACCCTGATAGCGGCAGAATCCCGGTCAAGGCCGCATTCATACAAGTCTTCCACGGAAAGAGTAAGCGCCAGGGGAAGAAGGACGGTCATTTTTTCATGCAGTGTTTGAAGTTTCGTTATCGTCTGCAGAAAAACAGGCAGCATGGAACGTATTTCCTTTTTTCTACTGCCTGGAAGAAGTCCCACCAGGACATGATCTGCGGCGATGCCGTGAACCTCACAGAACTTATCTCTGCTCAAGGTTTTTTTCACCGAATCAAGCAGGGGATGACCGACATAATCAACCTCAACCCCTTTTTTCCGGTAAAACTCTTTTTCAAAAGGCAGAATAACCGCCATCCGGTCGACAAGTCGCCCGATTTTTTTCACGCGACCACTCCGCCACGCCCAAACCTGAGGGCTGATATAATAAAAAATGGGGATGTCGAGCTTTCTGGCCTTGGCTGCCAGCAATAGGTTAAAGTCGGGATAATCGATAAGGATCAACAAATCGGGGGGATTGGCGCGCAGTTCCTGTTCCAGAATTTTCTGCGCCTTGCGGATATCGCTGAGATGGGCCAGGACTTCTACGAGTCCGACAACGGCCATCCTGGCGGCATCGTAGAGTATTTCAACACCCTGTCCGCGCAGTTCCTTGCCGCCCATGCCGCAGACGGAAAGATCGGGGATCATTTCTTTCAAGGCAGCCACCAGGTGAGCGCCGTGCAGGTCGCCGGACGCCTCGCCGGTGACAATCATCACCCGATGCATAAGGAGTCTTTGTGCCGGTCATAATGTTCCCGGATCTGACGGATAATGCGAAGCGCTACTTCGAGCGCTTGCCGCCCTTCCCGGCCGGAAACCATCGGTTTTCGTCTTGCCCGTACATTGGCAATGAAATCGGTCAATTCAGCCTGGAGCGCATCTTTTTCAGTAAAACAGAAATGGATGACTTCTTCTTTCGGGTAACCTTCCGCCGTCAAAACGGACTGTCTCTCGATTACGGTAATTTCCTTGGTGGCATAGTTTACCGTCAGTGAACTTCCCGGCTGATAGATGCGCAGGCTGCGCACATTGTCGTGGGCGACGCGGCTCACTGTTACATTGGCGGCGCAGCCGTTTTCAAAGATAAGATGGGCAGTTGCGACATCTGTTCCCTTCGTCACCACAGGAGCGCCGATTGTATCGATTGATTTCAACGGAGAAGGCACAACATGGAGAATAATATCAATGTCGTGGATCATCAGATCAAGAACAACATCGACATCAGCGCCCCGAGGCTTGAAGGAATGAACGCGCTGGGATTCAATGAAAAGAGGGCAAGTCAGGTAATCCTGCATGGCGACGATTGCCGGATTGAACCTTTCCAGATGTCCGACCTGAAGTATCCGGCTGCCTTTTTCCGCTTTGTCGATAAGATCGTCCGCCTCTTCAAGAGTCACTGTCATGGGTTTTTCCAGCAGGACATCAACGCCTGCGCCAAAACACTCACTTGTCACCCGATGATGCATAGGGGTGGGAACGACAACACTGACCGCGTCAACCAGGAGAAGCAGTTTTCGATAATCGTCAAAAGCTTGCGTTCCGCAGGCATCGGCCACCTGACAGGCTGTACTCATGGCAACATCGGCAACCCCCACCAGTTCGACATTTTCCATGGCCGCATACTTCTGCGCATGAAACTTGCCAAGATAACCGACTCCGATGACACCTATTTTTATTTTTCGCATATTTTTTTTAAAGAGTTAATCAACCCAGAAAATTGGTCGATGGAGACATCAATAATTTATCAACCGGCAAAATAGCGCATGGATTTTTCAAAAAGATCTGCCAGAAGATCATCAAGAAGGTGTCGGATCGGAGATGATTCCGAAACCGGCCCATCAAGTACATTGGTTAAAAAGCCTTCTCCCAGACGGGGAAAGGAAAGTTGAATACCGTTTTCACCCTGGCCGATATCAGACTGGAAGAATTCCCGGTAATCGGAAAATCGGTCAACAAAAACACCGGTGATAGTCTCGCCAAGGGAGTTGACGTATTCGTCATCGATATCGTCATCCTGACCAGCGACAATCCTGTCAATTATGGAGACAATAACGGATCTGCTGAAATTTTCAATATCCGGAATGGCGGGTGTCGGGGTGCTGCGCAGATAACAGGTGGTTACCCAGAAAGCACAGAATACATCAAATTCGTTCGCCTTGACACCATACCCGTTGAAATTTCCTTCTTTGAGAAAATTCGTTAACTGTTCCGATGTGACACGGTAAAGGGCAAAAATTTTATCGCAAATATTAACAGACTCGTTTGGCACGGTTGTTCCCATAATCAGACTAAAAGTTGATCTTCCTGAACACGATGTTTTTTCTTGATTTTTTCAGGCTTCCACGGATAAAAGGTGAAACAGACTGAAACCACAATGGTCAGAAGCAGCCAGTCAACACCAAAAAGGATAAGCGCATCCGTGGAATACCCCCCATACGCTTTGCGTAGCTCAGCCATGAAGGACTGCCCCACTATGACAACAAGAATAAGGGGGGTGAAATAGCGCACACAAACGTCCCACAACAAGGACAGGCGCAAACCGCCCGCACGGTTGACATGCTCCCGCGCCACCCGTGTTTTAAGTATCCAGCCGACCAGATAACACTCAATAATCCCGCCTATAATCAAACCGTAATTGGTAATGAAATGGTCAGTAATGTCAAGAATAAGCAATCCGGCACGGGTGGTGAAAACAATGCTGCCCAGAAAGCCAAGCAGGCAGGTTGCGCTTACCACAACCTTGCGCGACCAGGAAAATTTATCGAGTATCGAGCAGGTCAAGGCCTCTATCAGGGAAATACCTGATGAGAGACCGGCGACAATCAGAACAAGAAAAAACATGGCGCCAAAAATTGACTGTCCCATGGGAAGCTGCCTTATGGCCTCGGGGTAGACAACAAAGGCAAGCTGCGGCCCCCCCTTGATCACCTCACTGAAACCGACCCCCTTGACATGAGCCATGAATCCGACAATGCCGAATACGGCAAAACCGGCAATAAAGGAATAGGTGCAGTTGATGACAGCCGTCCAGATCGCATTGCCGACGATATCTGTTTTTTTTGGCAGATAACTGGCATAGGTGATCATGATGCCGAAACCAAGCGACAGTGTGAAAAAAATCTGACCAAAGGCAGCGGTCCATACGGACCAGACCTCCGGATTGTCAAAATTTTTGAAAATATTAATTTTATCCCAATCAGCGGAGAGATAAAAATTGCGAATTCCGTCGGTTGCCCCGTCAAGGGTCAGAGTCCACCCAACGAGAATAAATGTAAGCAGAAAAAGAATCGGCATGAAAATGGTACACGCCTTTTCAATACCATGATTGACCTCACGGTAACAGATAATCCAACAGAGAAACCAGACGACAAAGGTTGAAGAAAGGATGGGAATTCTGATCCCGCCGAGATGAAAAGGTGAATCGGTCACCTGGAGGAAAGAGTTGAAGAAAAAAGCCTGCGGATCCGCCCCCCAGGCAAGATTGAAAGAAAAGAAAAAGTAGTTGATGCACCAACCGATTATCACCGAATAATAGAGCATGATGCCGAACATGGCAACAGTCGGCATCCACCAGCCGGCCCACTCCCATCTGGAAGACACACGAGAAAAAGCCAGCGGAGATGAACCTTTTTCCTTGTGTCCCAAAGCATACTCAAGAATCATCAAAGGAATGCCGGCCAGCAGCAGGGCGCAGACATAAGGGATCAGAAAGGCGCCGCCGCCATATTCATAGGCCATATAACTGAAACGCCATATGTTGCCGAGCCCGATGGCAGAACCGATGGCTGCCAGCAAAAAGCCTATTTTGCTGCCCCAGAGAGCCCGATGCGCAGATTCAGTCATTTATACCCTCACTGATTTGAGTGCCGAATAATGCCAGTACCTTTTTTTTCAGCTGAAATGTTCATATATCGGTAAAAGCCACTCTAAATGAAAATAAATCTTTGTCAATACAGTATGGAATCAGGTAATATGATTTGATAGAACATCTTAACCGCATTGTTTTACTGACAAAAGAGGTATATGTTTGACAGTTATGTTACAAGAAAATTTTCAAGCCCTGGTTGTCAGGGAAGAACCTGATAATGTTTTTACCAGGAAGATTGAGACGAGAAATATCTCCGACCTGCCTGATTACGATGTTCTGATCAAGGTTCATTTTTCCTCACTGAATTACAAGGACGCCCTGTCCGCCTCGGGCAACAAAGCTGTTACAAGGCGCTATCCGCACACGCCGGGAGTTGACGCTTCAGGTACTGTTGTTGAAAGCAAATCGAGTCTCTATAAACCCGGCGATGAGGTTATCGTCACAAGCTTTGACCTCGGCACCAAAATTCCGGGTGGCTTTGGCCAGTATATCCGTGTTCCCGCGGAATGGATCGTACCACTGCCAAAAGGATTAAGTCTTTTTGATGCCATGGTCTACGGGACTGCCGGATTCACCGCAGCCCAGTCGGTACTTAAAATTGTTGGGCATGGCGTTCAAACGGAAGACGGCAAGATACTGGTCAGCGGAGCAACCGGAGGAGTTGGGAGCATTTCGGTAGCAATCTTGGCCAAACTGGGTTTTGAGGTCACAGCCGTGACCGGCAAGAGTGAAGAGCATGATCTGCTCCGGCAACTCGGTGCAGTTCACATTCTTTCACGCCGGGAAGCGACGGACGGCACCGGCCGGCTTTTGCTGCGGGAAAAATGGGCCGCGGCCATCGATACCGTGGGCGGGGAGATACTTGCCACGACTATCAAGTCCACTTGTTATGGGGGAATCGTCACCTGCTGCGGCAATGTCGCCTCTCCTGATCTTGCAACGTCGGTTTATCCTTTTATTCTTCGCGGGGTAACCTTGTGCGGGATTGATTCAGCCAGTTGTCCTTTATCCATTCGTTCCACGGTGTGGTCGAAACTTGCCGGAGAGTGGAAGCTCAATCTGCCGCAAGTCGCCATAAAAAATATCGACTTAAGTCAATTAAACAATGAGATAGAAAGCATACTTAAAGGAAAAACAAAAGGTAGAGTCGTTGTCAGTTTACATCAGAGCTGATTGGTGTTTAGGCTTGATGGAAACAAACCATAAATTGCCCAACCCGGCATTTCTGCATAAATAAAATGGAAGCTGAAAAAAAATATATTCAAAATATCGACAAACTGATCCCCCGTCCCGATATTGCCCTGGATGTTCTGCAGATGGCCCATGATGAACAGGGGAACATCCAGGAAATGGCAAAAAAAATCGAGATAGACCCGAGCCTGACCGCCAACATGCTGCGGCTTGCCAACTCCGCGTATTTCGGCCACATGCGGGAAATCACGTCGGTGAAGGACATCATCATCCGCCTCGGGCTGGAAACCGTGAAAATCATAGCCATTACCGGGGCTTCCGTCGGTCTGATGAAATCACCGCAGCAGGCTTACAACCTTGAAACGGGGTCTCTATGGCAGCACAGCCACGCCACCGCAGTCCTTTCCACCGTGATCGCCAAATATGCGGAAATTGAAGATTCCAGCAGTATTTATACCGCGTCACTGCTCCATGATGTCGGCAAGGCAATTTTAAACAGGCCGCTGCAGATAGCCATCAGCAACAATAAAAATATGGGAAAAAAATTCCGCACATTGATTGAGCTTGAGATGTATCTGCTCGGTACCGATCACGCCAAGGTCGGCATGGCTCTGCTGCAGAAGTGGGGGCTTCCCGAGGAAATCTACCTGCCGGTTGGCTTTCATCATTTCCAGAAACATGCCAAGGAAGAACAACTGCTTCACGTGAAGATCGTCAGCCTCGCCAATTTTCTGGTGGAAAGCATCGGCATCCGTTCACTGATACCGGAAAACTTCAACTTTGATGTGCAGGAATTCATCGACCAGAATCAGGAATTGCCCGATGTGCCGAATTTCCAGGAAAACATGGAGAAAATTATCAACAAATTCTTTTATCAGTACACCGAGACAACAAAATTGATTTGAAAGAGAAGTGAAACAAATTAAATTTTCTTGGCATCACTGAAGATCACGCTGACGGAGCAATGTCACCCGGTTTCCTCCTTCCCGTTTTGCCAGATGCAGGGCTTTATCGGCCAGGGAGAAAAAATCTTCATAATTTTTGCTGTTATCATGGCTGTTTGCCGCGAGACCGATACTGATGGATACCTGACGGCTGATCTTGCCGTCATTAAAAACAAACTGACTCATCTGGGTATGAATATCCCTGGCGACTATCTCCCCTTCCTGGCAGTCGGCATCCGGCAGCAGAACTCCGAATTCATCACCGCCTATCCGGCCGCAGATATCGGTACTTCGCACCTTTTCCACCAGTATTTCGGAAACTTCACTCAACAGATAATCACCGAACTTTCTGCCGCAGGAATGGTTGATTTCCTTGAATTTATCGATGGCGATAAGCAGCAACACCAGCCCGCTGCCACGACGCTCAGCCAATCGGTATTCTCGTCCAAGCACCTCAATGAAGTGACGACGATTGATGAGTCCGGTAAGATCATCCTTGATCTCAAGCTCACTGAGCTTGGTCAACATTTTTTTGCAGTCGGTGATATCCCGGCAGACGATAAGACATTGCCAGACAAAACCGAACTCATCCTTGATGGGATAGGCGGAAATGGAATACCATCTTCCTCCCAGTCTCGGTTCGTTTCTTTCAAGATGAAAAGATTTCCCTGAATGAAAAACCTTACAGGCCGGGCAGTGGGATGCAGGATTATCCTGTCCGTGAAACAGATGAAAACATTTTTTCCCGGAAAGATCTTCTTCGTAACCAAGGATCTCGCTGGTGGCCTTGTTGGCCCTGACAATATTGAATTCCCGGTCCACGATGTACAAAAGATCATCAAGGACATTAAACGTTTCCTGCCAGAGCCGGTGGGGATCAAGATATCTCCCCAGGCTTTTCGACGTATTTACGCCATTTCCAGAGGATTCAAGTTCCTCTATCTTCCTGCGCAGTCTGGCCACATCCTCGGCCAACTCCTCGCGCGATTTATTACAATATTTCATGACAGCTTGTCCCCTTCCTGCAAAGCTGTTAAGAATAAAATAAAAGAACAACTGACGGAAATTGCCAACAGCTATTCCGTCAAAATTTTTGCATTTTATATCAACCTGCTGGAAAATTCCAGTAATAAATTTATATTCTTATCTTCATGAAACAAAAAAGAGAATGTCAGAGATGCGGCACCTGCTGCAGGAAAGGCGGACCAGCTCTGCATAAAGAGGACAGAGAGCTGATTGAAAACGGTACGATTTCCCTCAGTCATCTGGTGACTGTCAGACAGGGAGAACCGGCGTTTAATCCCTTCAAGGAACAGGTTGAGCCTGCCCGGCACGAGTTCATCAAAATCGGCGGCAAAAAGGGAAGCTGGGAATGTCTTTTTTTTGACGGGGTCAAGTCGGCATGTACCATCCACCAAAACAGACCACTGGAATGCCGACTGCTGGAATGCTGGGATACGGATGCAGTGGGTGAAATTACGGGAAGGGACTGCTTATGCCGTTTTGATATCATGCCGGACAACGTGCACATGAAGGACTTCATTGTCCGGCACGAAGAAACCTGTTCGATGAGCCGGGTATGCTCACTGCTCGACGAACTCCTGGCAGACGAGACGCAACAGGAAATCCATGAACGGCTAACCGGGATAATGCAAAAGGATCTGCAAATACGCAGCAGCGCTGTTGCCAGATTTCATCTCAGCCTGGAAGAGGAGCTGTTCTATTTTGGTCGTCCACTCTTTCATGCCCTTCACCATCCGCGCCTACATATTGATTTCAAAGGCGGGACAATCCGTTTGTCAATCCTCCCTGACGCCACAAAGGGCTCATGTTCACGCTGACTTACAATCCCGCCTTGGCAAAGGAGGCAGTCACTATCTCCTTTGCTTCCTGCTGGATCTGCTTGAGATGATCCCTACCCCTGAAACTTTCGGTGTAAATTTTGTAGATATCCTCGGTGCCGGAGGGACGTGCGGCAAACCAACCGTTTTCCGTCACCACCTTGAGCCCGCCGATGGCGGCATTGTTGCCCGGGGCGTGGGTCAGTTTGGCGACAACAGGTTCTCCGGCAAGAGTATGCGCCTCCACATCATCAGGGGATAGGTTGGACAGAACGTTCTTCTGCTTTGACGTTGCCTGTGCTTCAAGCCTCTCGTAAACAGGAGAACCGTATTTTTTCTCCAGTTCCTGATAATGGTATCCGGGATCTTTTCCCGTCACAGCGGTGATTTCAGCGGCTAGGAGCGCCATGATGAATCCATCCTTGTCAGTGGTCCACACGGTGCCGTCTTTGCGGAGAAAAGTTGCCCCAGCGCTTTCTTCACCAGCAAATCCGAACTCTCCGGTGAAAAGCCCCTGCACAAACCACTTGAAGCCCACCGGCACTTCCTTGACGGTTCGCGTGATGCCCGTCGAAACCCGATCAATCATGGAACTTGACACCAGGGTTTTGCCCACGGCAATATCAGCTTTCCATTCTGGACGATGGGTATACAGATAGTTTATCGCCACCGCCAGATAATGGTTGGGATTCAACAAACCGGAATTCCGGGTGACAATACCGTGCCGGTCATAATCCGGATCATTGCCAACCGCGATATCGAAATGGTCTTTCAGGGCGATGAGGGAGGCCATGGCGTAAGGAGAAGAGCAATCCATACGAATCTTGCCGTCCTTGTCCAGGGTCATGAAGGAAAAAGAAGGGTCAACCCGGTTATTGACCACCTCTAAATTAAGGCCGTAGGTTCGGGCGATAACGGGCCAGAAGTCGATGCCGGAACCGCCCAGCGGGTCAACTCCGATCTTGATGCCCGAACGGCGAATAGCCTCCATGTCAAGGACATTGGCCAGATCATCCACATAGGGCTGGATATAATCGAAGGCGAGCGCCAGTGGCGAGGAGAGAGCCTGCGCGAAAGAAATCCGCTTCACCCCCTTGAGCCCGTCAGCCAGAAAACCATTGGCCCTTTTTTCAATGACCTTGGTCGCGTCGCTGTCCGCCGGCCCTCCATGGGGCGGATTGTATTTAAAACCACCGTCTTCCGGCGGATTATGGGAGGGCGTGATGACCACACCGTCAGCCGGGTTGTCGGGATGCAGTCGGTTCCAGCAGAGAATGGCATGGGAAATCACCGGAGTTGGGGTGTATCCCCTGCCCTGCTGGTAGCGGACCGCAACATCATTGGCGACAAACACTTCAAGGGCTGTGGCAAAAGCCGGTTCGGACAGAGCGTGGGTATCCATGCCGACAAAAAGCGGGCCGGTTATCTTCTGCTCCCGACGATACTCGACAATGGCCTGGGACACTGCCAGGATATGATGTTCATTAAAGCTTTTTTTCAGGGAACTTCCGCGATGTCCTGAGGTGCCGAAGCTCACCTTCTGGCTGCTTTGGCTGACATCGGGGGAATATTGATAATATTCGGCAACGAGCCGGGGAATATTGCATAAATTTTCCTGCAACGCGGGCTTTCCCGCCCTGGGGTGAAGAGCCATGAATTCCTCCTGTGGATATCATTTGCCACATGCAAAAAATTTGTATTACTTTCATACAGCCTGCTACATCTCCATCCAAAAGTCAATAGAATTGACAACAATATCAAGAAGAAAGACATCATGGACAGGAAATCACGGACCAGGCGTCCGACCAGTTGTTTCCGGATGAATCATTATTACTACTCTCCCGCTATGCTGTATTAAATATTTGTGATATGTTTTGTATGTGAACAGGGTGTAACAACCCATTAATTACTCCCCAAAAAGAAAACCAGGGACCACTTTCATATGAAAATACTGACAACTCCGCGCATGGAGCGCTGCATAGGCTGCCATTCCTGCTCCCTGGCCTGTGCTCGGCTTGTCCATAAAAAAATATCATGGCAGACTGCGGGAATCAGGATTCATTCCTCCGGGGGGCTTTCAACCGGTTTTATCGCTAAAAACTGCCTTGCCTGTGATCCGCCACCCTGCGCTGCGGCCTGCCCCACCTCCGCCTTTTCTCCGCGAAAAGGCGGAGGCATTATTGTCAAAAAAAATCTGTGCATCCGTTGCGGGGAATGCGCTCCCGCCTGTCCGGTGGACGCGGTTTTCCTTGACGGGAACGGAGACCCCTATGTCTGCATTCACTGCGGCCGATGCACGTCCTTCTGCCCCCATGACTGCCTGGAAATGAAGGAACTTGAACAAACCTCAGCGGAAGCGGAAAAGGAGGAAAAGGCATGATCAGAGACCACTTCAGGGTTATGGTTGTCGACCTTTCCGCAAGCAGGGGGAAGGTAGTCAACGTTGACGGACGCGACAGCGAGATCGGCGGCAGCGGCTTGGCCGCCCTGCTTTTCACCAAATACGGCAAAGCCGGCAAACCATGGAACGACGAGGAGCAGCCGATTATTTTCGCCATCGGCCCACTGACCGGTTATTTTCCCCTGATGAGCAAGACGGTATGCGCCTTCAAATCGCCCTATCATAACCAGTATACGGAAAGCCATGCAGGAGGGCGCACCGCCTACTCCCTGCGCTTTGCCGATATTGACGCCCTCGTTATCACCGGCAGGGCGCCTGTGCTTTCCTGTATTGCCGTCGGTTCCCGACTTATGGAAATAAAAAAGGCCGATTTCATGCAGGGCATGGATGTGGTGGAGAGCGGAAAACTGCTCCGCCGCATGTTCAAGAAAGGTTCAGGACACCGAAGCATCATGCGAATCGGACCTGCGGGGGAAAACGGCGCCGCCATGGCGTGCATCAACGCCGACACCTATCGCCATTTCGGCAGATACGGCGGGGGCGCCGCCATGGGCGCCAAAAACCTCAAGGCCATTGTTATTCAGGGTGACGCCATCTTTCCTTCTCCGGCGGAAAAAGAGTACCCCGATCTTTTTCAGGAGGTTCACACCCGGCTGACCTCAACCGACATGATGAAAAAATATCACAACCTTGGGACTCCGGCAAACCTCAAGACCCTTAACAAGATAGAGTCTCTTCCCTGGCGCAACCTTCAGGCAACTTCAGATCCTGCCATAAACGGTATCACCGGCGAAGCATTTGCCGATAACGCCCTGTTGCGCAACAGTTCCTGTTCCGGTTGCCCGGTTGGATGCATACATATTGGTTTTGTCAGGGAAAAATTCATGGAGGACAACCGCTATCTCTACCGCCAGGTGGCCTATGATTACGAACCGATTTTTTCCTGCGGGTCCATGCTGGGAGTGACCGACACCTTTTCCGTTCTGACCATTATGGATGAAATGGAAAAAACAGGTCTTGATGTGATGTCCGGCGGTGTTGCCTTGGCCTGGGCCACCGAAGCTTTTGAAAAAGGCCTTATTAGTGAAAAGGAAACCGTTGTTCCCCTGAAATTCGGCAATGCGGAAAATTATAAAAAGGCCGCCGGATTCCTTGGTCGCGGTGAAAATGATTTTTATCGGCTCCTCGCCCAAGGAACCATCAAGGCGGCGGAGCATTACGGCGGCGAGGATTTTGCCTGCGTGCTCGGTCAGGAGATGGCGGGTTACGCCACGGGCGAGGTCTTCTTTGCCTCTCAGTCCCTGAGCTTCCGCCACTCACATCTTGACACCGGCGGCTACACTTATGACCAACAGCATGAAGACCGGGTTGTCGAGAATGCGGTTGATTTCCTGATGGAAGACGAACTGGGTCGCATCGGTCTGACCTGCATGGTCGCCTGCCTCTTTGCCAGGGGAGTCTATACCGACGAACTTGTGGCGCGATGCCTTGACTCCGTCGGCTACGGCAGTCTTGCCGCAAATATTGACAACGCAACCCGTCATGTCCAAAAACTCCGCTGGCGCACCCGTTTTTCCACGGGCTACGACATTGATTCCGTCACTATCCCGAAACGGTTTTTCAAAATAAAAACATGGAAGGGTCCCATCGACGGTCCATATCTTGATGCGTTAAAAAAAAGATATGCTGAACGGATTGTCGCGCTGGTCAATGAGGAAAACAGATGAACCAATATCAGGTCAGCCGGGGCCGTCGCTCGCCCCCCGGAGCACTCTATGACGGAAAAGGAACCAATTTCTGCCTCTTTTCCCGCTATGCAGAGACGATGGAGCTTCTCCTCTACCGTGACCCCTTCACCACCACCCCTTTTCAGGTGGTGACTCTTGACCGCCGGCATAACCAGACATTCTTTTTCTGGCATGTCTACCTGGAGGATCTCCCCCCCGGCATCTGGTACACATGGAGGGCGAACGGTCCAAAGGACACCTCTGCATCAGGAAACTGTTTCAATCCCGATAAAGAATTGATCGACCCCTGGGCCAGGGTTGTGGTGGATAATCTGTGGAACCGCAGCCTGGCCTGCCAACCCGGTCCAAGCAACGGCAGAAGCATGAGGGCCATGGTTGTCGGCGGAGATGATTATGATTGGGAAGGCGACGAGCCACTACGACATCGGCCTGAAGACACCATCATCTACGAACTGCATGTGGGCGGGTTTACAAAGCATCATTCCGCGGGCGTCTCCCATCCCGGCACCTATGCAGGCCTTATTGAAAAAATACCGTATCTCAAGGAACTTGGCATTACTGCTGTCGAACTGTTACCGGTTATGGCTTTTGACGAACAGGATCTTCCGGAAGGAACAAGACGACGTGGACTCAAAAATTACTGGGGATACAGCACCCACAGCTTTTTCAGCCCCCATCCCCACTTTTGCACGAATCCCTTTGCCGGCGACCATATCAGGGAATTCAAGGATATGGTCAAGGCGTTGCACAAGGCCGATATCGCCGTGGTTCTCGATGTGGTGTTCAATCATACATCCGAGGGAGGAGCGAACGGCCCGCTCATCAACTTCAAGGGTTTGGCCAACAATGCCTTTTATCATTTAGAACCCCACGACCGCAGTCTTTACCGGGACTATTCCGGCTGCGGCAATACGGTAAACTGCAACCATCCGCTGGTATCGCGATTTATTGTCGAATGTCTTGAATACTGGGTGCAGGAAATGCACATCGACGCATTCCGTTTTGACCTGGCAAGTATTCTGGCCCGGGGGATGGATGGACAACCTGACCACTTTGCCCCGGTGATATGGAGCATTGAATTTTCCAGCATACTGGCTCGCATCGGCCTTATCGCCGAGGCATGGGACGCGGGCGGACTCTACCAGGTCGGCGGTTTTCCAGGTTTTCGCTGGGCGGAATGGAACGGCAGGTATCGTGATGTCATCCGCCAGTTCGTCAGAGGCGATGAGGGAATGGTCGGTGAAATGGCCACCCGTTTCTGCGGCAGCAGCGATCTCTATCAACCCTCGGGACGCATGCCTATTAACAGCATTAATTTCGTTACCTGTCATGACGGTTTTACCCTTTGGGATCTTGTCAGCTATAACGAAAAGCATAACGAAGCGAACGGCGAAAAAAACAGGGACGGTTGCAGCAACAACCTGAGCTGGAACTGTGGTCATGAAGGTGAAACAAAAAAAGAGAATATTCTTGGCCTGCGCCGGAAGCAGGCCAAGAATATCATGGCGATTTTGCTGCTCAGTCATGGACTGCCCATGCTTCTTGCCGGAGACGAAGTGCTGCGGAGCCAATCGGGCAACAACAACTGCTATTGCCAGGACAACGAGCTCGGCTGGTTTGACTGGGACCGGATTGAGAAGAACAACGATATGCTGCGATTCACCAAGGAGATGATCGCCTTCCGGAAAAGACATCGCTGTCTCATGCGGCGCCATTTCGTTACCGGCAGGAAAGACCCTGCCGACCGTTTGCCTGAAATCAGCTGGCACGGCAGGAAAGTCAATGAGCCGCCCTGGGATGACCCGGATGCCACTCTGCTGGCCCTGACCCTGGCCGGCTGCGACCCGGGTGAAGAGGATCTGCACATCATATTCAACATGGGTGAAAAAGCGGCAATTGTGGAACTGCCAGAAATCGGCCTCCGGGAGTGGTACAAGGCAATTGACACATCAGCCCCAAGTTCTGATGATATCAAGAAACCGGACAGACAGAAACGGACCGGGAAAAAGTTCTGCAAAGTGCAGCCACGGAGCGTTGTCGTCTTTGAAAGCAGGGAGTGAAATTCAGCGCATTTTGCGTGTTTCCATCGTCAGTTGGAACATAATTGCAGACACACGTGACTTAGCGATGCCCATCCTCATGACAGACATTACATTGATAATCGAGTTTATGATGGCGGTTTGTGCCCGATCTCCGGGGAGGACCGGACACGGTCTCAGGGGCATGACAATCCAGACAGTCTCGATAAAGAGAGATGGAGTTGAGTGAAATTTCAGAATTCCAGACCAGGGGATGACAGGACATGCATTCGTATGTGTCTGTAAGAATCGCAGACGGTGGCGCAGTAGGCAATATGGCAGGCAAACCTACCAGCAGATGATGCTTATCGGGATTTAATTGCCCGAGAGAAGGGAATCGAACCAGATCCTCATGACACGCCCGGCACTGAGCTTCTTCGGGAGAAGCCATACCGTGGCCCATTCCTTGAGCTTGGGCTGTTCCTTCAGACAGCAGAGAATATGTGCCGGTCATGGCAAAGAGAACCGCTGCAATAACATGTGTGCCGTATTTGGAATTTCTTTTCACTTGAAAGTTGTCTGACTTGAAAGCCAAAAGAGTGCTCTTCATTTTATTCCCCTCTTCATTTAAATGATGGTTACTGATCTTCCTTCATGGGAATTCTTTTGTTTCAATACCATAATGATGCAAAAATTCCATCTATAAATGGCATAATGTTATCAAAATCCAGACAGAAACGCCTTTCCCCATGGATGAAACACGAGTCACTCCGCAAGTGTTATAGATTTTTTATTTCAGCATACCGAAAACATGTCTCAATGTGATCGTTTACCATTCCAACAGCCTGCATAAAAGCGTAGCAAATGGTTGGCCCGACAAATTTAAATCCATTCCTTTTTAACTCTTTGCTCATTTTTTCTGATTCTTTCGTTGACACAGGGATTTCGGTCGGTGATTTCCATGAATTTTTTACAGGAACCCCGTTAACGAACGACCATATAAAGCTATTAAAGCTTCCATATTCCCCGGCAACCTTCAAATAGGCTATTGCATTTGATTTTGCTGCGTTTATTTTTAGCCTATTTCGTATTATCCCGGGATTATTCAACAATTGTTCTATTTTATCGGAATTCCATTTCGCTATTTTGATCGGATCAAAATCATCATACGCATTTCGATAGTTTTCTCGCTTCCTTAGAATGGTAATCCAGCTTAAACCTGCCTGAGCACCTTCCAGGATTAGCATTTCGAACAATTTTTTGTCATCATGGACAGGAACGGCCCATTCCTTATCATGATATTCAACATACATTTCGTCATTTACAGCCCATTCACATCTTTTCATTAACAAGTTCTCGCACAGGCGATTTATTCAATATGAACGAATTCCAGCGGACACGACGCTGCGGCATCTCCAGCGCAGCCCTTTTATTTTTTACCGATTCCGGTCGGTGTCTGTCGAACGGCATAATTCTTCCTGACATTGGCGCTCATATCCACGTCTTTCCCTGATTCCACTATTGACAATCTGTCTATGGCTTTGACCGATTCCGACAACAGAGTCTTGTAGTCGTGTTGATTTGTGAAAAAATCAACAGCGTTAACCTGCAAAAGGGCTTTTATGTCAGGCATTCCAACAGAAAGGGAAATAGTCTTGTCCGGCACCTTGATCTTTGCGCCGATCTTGTCGACGGTATCCGTATCAGAACGTAATAGGAAAAAGTCGTTATCCACGAGGTAGACTTTGTCATTGATCACATCCACAACAAATTTCGCCCGGCCTTTGTCAAAGTCAACCAGTACTTGATCTATGGCATCTTTTATGTCACCTGCCGTATTGCTGCCCACCTGAAACATATCAGAAAGCCGCCTGCACAAATCGCATGCGACGCTTGATAATTCTAGAGCTTCCACCGATGCCGTATCCCACAGTTCGGCGATCTTTTTTTCGACGCTGATGTCGAATTTTCCCTGATTCAAATATTCTCTGATATAAAAAAATGTTTCCCTTCTGGCAGCCAGTATCGCACTGTAAAAAATTCGCCTGGCAATTTTGTTTCCCTTTATAAAATTTATTACATGTTGAATTGCGTCAAGTTCGGCAATCCAGGATATTATTGTACCAAGATCCATGAACTCATCCTCCCTTATCCTTCCACCCTGACGGTGCTCGCCTGTGGGCCGTTATTACCCTCCTCCTCATGGAAGCGGACTTTCATGCCGATTTCAAGTGTATCGAAATCCGCATGAAGAACACTGTTTCTATGGAAGTAAATTTCGCGATTGTCCGTGGTGGTAATCAGGCCGTAGTCTTCAATCGGTGAAAGATGAGTTATTTTGCCGGACGGCGCTTCTTCGTGAATCTTGACATCCCCTTTTCGCCTGCTTCTGTATTGATCAAGCTGGCGGTCGGCGGCATTGAAAGAGTCACGGAGCGCCACGTAAACATCACCGTGAGCCTTGTTCTGGGCGGCGTGTTCCTTGTTCACCGACACTTTGCCGTCAGGGCAGGTGATGTCTATTCTCACCTTGAAAAGCCCTCCTTTACGCCGGTGCTGCGGAGGCGCATCAACAACGATCCGGCAACTGACGACTTCACCATGTTTCTGGGATAATTTATCAACCCGTTTACGGATTTCAACATCAATAGCCTCTGATGCATCCATGTTGCGATAGGTTACCCTCAATGGAACTTGCATGATAATGACCCTCTCCGCGATATGCTTTTCAATTGATACATCTGAAATCTTCACCCATACATCCTGACACACTGATTGATGACAAACGAAACAAAAGAAACAGGTAGTATATCCTGGTGACAAAACCGTCCTCCATTTTGATTGTTTCCAGAAAGCATTCAAGTTCTCTTGTCAGCGTAACCACACCCCTCTCTTCATTTTGAATTTTATATCGGGATTAAGGAAAGAAGCAACTGATTGTATCAGCTTCAACAATAAGACATTTTGCATTTTCACTTCGTCCTTGTTTTTCAAAATATCTTTTCCCCTTTCCTTTCTTCATTTATGCTAAAATAAAAAAGCATTTTCTGACGGAGGAATCCGCCATGGCAATCCCTGATTTTCCACGCAGTCCGTTTGTTTTTTTCTTTCCTTTCTTCTGATTCAACCGTTGCTTCCCCTTTCCGCCAAATTTCTCCAAAGGAGGAAAGAAAAAAGAAAACATGACTCACACTATTGTCGCTGACATTGTTGTCGTTATCCACCTTCTTTTTATCGTCTTTGTTGTTGCCGGCGGCCTGCTCATCTTCCGCCGACGCTGGATGCTTTTTCTCCATCTCCCGGCTGCGCTTTGGGGCGCCTTGATCGAATTTTCCGGCTGGATATGCCCATTGACCCCTTTGGAACAACAATTGCGGCGTGCCGCCTCGACATCACCCTATCAGGGAAGTTTTGTCGAACACTATATTCTGCCGATCATCTATCCATCAGGACTTACGCGGGAATTACAGATATTTTTCGGCATTACGGTGATTTGTATCAATCTCGTCATCTACGGATGCTTTCTTCGCAGGGCTTTCATGGCGGAAAAGAAAATTCCGTCTTGAATTTTTTTCAAAAAAATATGAATAAATTGAGGCCTGCAACAAAATTCCCCCTGAACAACTGAAGATGGTCACCGGCTTCGATGTCGAAACAGCCAGGCTGCGGGCGGCAGAAAGAGAACAGCCATGATGCACATCGGCCAGAGCTGGGGCCACACCATTGCCAGACCGGCTCCTTCGAGAAAAATCCGGCGCAACGCCATGACAACAAAACGCATGGGGTTGGCCAGAGTGGCAACCTGCAGCCAACCTGGCATATTCGCAACAGGGGTGGTGAATCCGGAAAGAATGACAGCCGGCATGATGAAACTGAAGGACCCGAGAAGAGCCTGTTGCATGGTGGTCGACAATGAGGATATGAAAAGCCCCAAACCGACAATGGACAGCATGAAAACAAACAGGGTGACAACCAGGGCGAGGATGCTGCCGCGAAAAGGCACTCCGAACCACCAGACACCGGCTGCAGCGAGAATCAGCGAATCAAACAGCCCGAAAGTGATGCCGGGGATTGCCTTTGCCAGCAAAATTTCACCCGGCGTGAAAGGAGCCACAAGCAGCTGGTCAAAAGTCCCGAACTCTCGTTCCCTGGCAACTGAAAGACTGGTGAGGATCATCACCACCACCATGCTGATGGTTCCGCCGAGAGCGGCAACTATGTACCAGCGGCTGAGCAGATTGGCGTTGAACCAGGCACGATCCATAATCTGAGGAACAGCGGCAACTTCCTGCCCTGCCCTGCCTGTCGTCAAGGTGCTGTTGAACCGCTGAACAATGGCCGAAATGTAACCAAGTGCCACCGAGGCAACATTGGAATTACGCCCGTCTACGATAACCTGAAGCGGAGCCGATTCACCAGACAGCAGCTTTCTACTGAAATCAGAGCCGAAATGCAGAACCATTCTGGCCTCCTGATTGTTGATGACTTCATCGATCTGCCTGTCCGAGGTGAGGGTTCGCACAAGCCGGAAAGTCTCAGACCCTTCGATGTCAGCCGACAGTTGACGGGATTCCGGGGTGCGTGCCTCATCAAGAATCGCATAGCGCACGTTGATGACATCAAAAGTTGCTGCATAGCCGAAAAGAAAAAATTGGATCACCGGCGGGACGATGACCACAAAACGACTCTTTGGATCACGCAGAATGGTGATGAATTCCTTCAGGATAAGGGCAATGACGCGACGCAGGACAATCATGTTCACTCCAGACGTTTACTGAGCTTGCGACGGACCATGGCAAAAAAGACAACAGCCATCAAAATAAGTGGGAGGGCGGCAGGCACGAGAACGCTGCCCACGTTGCCGACGAGAAACAGTGTGTGACAGATTTCCACGAAATAACGAGCCGGTATGAGATGACTGATGATTTGAATCGGCTTCGGTGTGCTTTCCAGATCAAAAAGAAGACCGGAAAGAAAAAAAGCCGGCAGGAATCCGGCGATAATTGAAATCTGAGCCGCCACAAACTGTACCCGCATGGCCGCGGAAATGGCCAGACCAAAGCCGAGAGCGGCCATCAGAAAAACAGCGGAGAGAAGAACGAGCAGCAACAGCGAGCCACGCAGCGGCACATTGAAAATCAAGATACCGCCGGACAACGCAAGTCCCATACCGAGCATCCCCAGTGCAAAATAGGGCAGCGTTTTGCCCACCAGAAGTTCGCCCACCCGCACCGGTGTAACCAGAATCGCCTCCATGGTGCCGCGTTCCCATTCCCGGGCGATGACAAGCGCGGTAAGCAGGGTGCCGATGAGAGTCATGATCAAGACGATCAAGCCGGGCACAAGAAAATTACGGCTCTCACTTGTTTCGTTGAACCAGATCCGCGGCTTGACGACAACCGACGGTCCTGCGTCAATCTCTCCCCTGCTCTGCTGCAATTCAGTCCATTTCTGCACAATACCGAGGGCATAGTTCTGGATAAGCCGGGCCCGGTTGGCATCGACTCCGTTGATAATCACCTGCACCGGCGCCACGCCACCCTGAAGGAGATCAGCAGTGAAATTCGTCTTCACATGGATAACGGCATCCACATCCCCCATTTGAAGCAATTCCTCGGCATGATGCATGGTATCGACATAAACCGGGGAAAAATATGGGGAGAGTTCAAAGCGGGAGGTCAACTGGCGGGCAGCGTTGCTGTGATCGTCAGCAACAATTGCCACCGGCACAAGGGTCGGGTTAAGCGAAACACCGTACCCGAAGAGAAAAAGCAGAATCACCGGCATGACAAGAGCCAGAAGGATGCTGCTCGGGTCGCGCATGATCTGCAGAATCTCTTTACGCAGCAGACCGCGCATCCTCATCAAGGAGGCAATCGTGCCTGTCATTTCAATTCTCCCCGGTCAACAGATCGGCCAGGCTGCACCCTGCCTTCAGCCAGGGCGATAAAGGCATCCTCCACCGTCGGATCAGGGTTGTTTTTGCTTCTGGCCAGGCGGCGGATGTCAGCAGGTGTGCCCTGGGCCAGCGCTGTTCCGTGCGACATGATCAGCATCCGGTCGCAATACTCGGCCTCCTCCATGAAATGGGTGGTTACAATAACCGTCACTCCCTGTCGGGCGAATCCGTTGATGCGCAGCCAGAATTCACGCCGTGCCAGGGGATCGGCGCCGGAGGTGGGCTCATCGAGAAAAAGAATGGCCGGTTCATGGAGCAGTGCAGCAGCCATGGCCAGACGCTGCCGGAAACCTCCGGGTAAAATACCCGCCGGCACATCTTCCTTGCCGCGCAGATGAAACTCATCCAAGGCCCAGTCGATACGTCGGCGCAAGCGGTCACCGTGAAGGCCGTACGCCCGCCCGTAAAATTCCAGGTTGGTCCGCACCGGCAGCTGCCGGTAGAGTGAAAAGACCTGTGCCATGTATCCCAGCCGTGAGCGGGCGCGGGAACCGGCGCGGCGCAGATCGTATCCGGCAACGTCAACCTCTCCGTCGCTGACCTTGAGCAGGCCGCACAGCATACGGAAGGTGGTGCTCTTCCCTGCGCCGTTCGGACCGAGAAGTCCAAATATTTCGCCGCCACGAACCTCGAAGTTAATGTTGCTCACCGCCACAAAATCACCAAAAACTTTAGTAAGATTTCGGGCCGAAACCACGACTTCGTTCCCAGTTAAGGTTTTTCCGATTTCGTGAACGGCCGCAGGCGAATCATGAAACGATAGTCCCGACTGCGGCAGAATGGACAGAAAGGAATCCTCGAAATTCGGCTCAACCGATTCGATATGACCGAAACTTTCAGGAGGGAAAAGAGCTGGATCGTACTGATCCGATTTTTCCCCAATAACGCAGCGCACCCGCCCTGAACGGATCATCACGTCGATCATGCCCGACCTCCCGGCAAGCTGTGCCTGGAGATGCCGGGCGCCTCCCTCCTGATTTGGCGTGAGGGTAAAGACCCGGCCTTGAACCTGTTTTCTGAAATCAGCCGGAGTGCCTTCCGCAAGTATGCTTCCTTCATGAAGGACGACGAGTCGGCTGCAGCGGTCGGCTTCGTCGAGATAGGAGGTGGTCATCAACACACCGATACCTTCTTTTTCAACGAGTTGATACACAATTTGCCACAGGTCGCGCCGAGAGACGGGGTCAACACCCACGGTCGGCTCATCGAGCAGAAGCATCCGGGGAGACTTGATAAGCGAACAGGCCAGTCCGAGCTTCTGTTTCATTCCGCCTGAAAGAGCGTCAGCACGGCGACCGGTGAAGTCGCCGAGTCCCGTCATCTGCATCAGACCGGCAAATCGTGCCCGTCGTTCAGAATGCGGCACCGCCTGCAGGTCAGCGTAAAGATCAAGATTCTCCTGTACGGTCAAATCCTGATACAGTCCGAACTGTTGAGGCATATAGCCGACCCGGCTCTGGATTTCAATTGACTCCTTGACGCTGTCCAGACCAAGCACCGTGACCGTGCCTGTATCAGGTATCAGCAGTCCAGCAGCAACGCGCAGAAAGGTCGTCTTGCCCGCCCCGTCAGGGCCGACAAGCCCAGTGACCTCGCCCGGCCGTGCAGTGAGCGATACCGAGTCAAGCGCTGTTACCGGCGGCTTGCCCTTTATTCTAAATTGCTTGGTCAGGCCGATCGCCTGCAGAACCACCTCATTTCCTTCCACTGACGGCGCCTCCTGCTCAGACTCAGTCTGTTACAGAACGCGGCGAGATCAACTGGGCGATCTCCACGGTAACCGGCATCCCCAGTTTGAGCTGGTTATCCGGATCATGGACAAGAATCCGCACTTCGTAAACCAGTTTCGTGCGCAGGTCGGTGGTTTCCACTGTTTTGGGAGTGAATTCGGCCACCGGGGAAATGAAACCGACCTGTCCGTTAAAGCTGCGATCAGGCCGGGAATCACTGGTAACGGCGGCGACAGCGCCTTGTACCAGACGGCCCAGATCAGGTTCCGGAACATAGGCCCGCACCCATTTCGGATTAGTCAGAGCCAAAATAAAGACCGGTCGTGAAGGACCGGCCATCTCGCCGGGCTCCAGAATACGACTCTGGATGATGCCGTCTGATGGTGACTTAAGAATCGTGTCCTCAAGTCGATGGAGCAGCAGGGAAATTTCCGCCTCTTTTGCCTGTAACCGTGCCTCGGCCTCGCCAATATCCTCACGGCGCGGTCCTTCCAGGGCAAGATCAAGCGCCTGCCGCCGAACTTTGAGTTGCGCTTCCTCGTCGTCAAGGCGGGCCTTGGCGTTGTCAAGGGTCTGTTTGCTGCTGGCCCCGACCGGAACGGTTTTCTGTAATCTCTCCAAGTTCAGACGAGCATTGTTTGCTCTTACTCTGGCCGCCTCCACTTCGCTGCGCGCCTGCTCGATCTCCTGCCGTCGGGTACCGGTCTTCAATCGCTGTACCACCTGGCGCTGGGCCTCAAGGTTGGCTCGTGCTGCAGTGAGCTGATCCTGCATACGGACGGAACGCAACCTTGCCAGGATTTGACCTGATGCAATCGTGTCGCCTTCCTCCACCATCACCTGTTCAAGAATTTCTTCTTCATTGAAAACCAGCCTGGCATCGCGGATTTCGATATTGCCGCAAAGGGTCAGACTGCCGTTTTCCTTGCTGTGCACCTGCGGCCACAACCACGTTTTTCCAACACCGACGATAACGGCAATCAAAATCAGGATAACAATAAAAAGAAGGGGACGTTTCATAAAATTACTCCCTTTATTAAACGGAAGGTTCATGAGAGAAAGGATTCAGGGTTTGAAAAACAACTTTTCCGGCTTTTTAAACCTTTTTTATTCTTCTATAGTGTATTTCCAGTTGATCATCACCTTTTTTAAGCTGGAGCCGTAATACATGTGGGCACTTTCTGTAAAATGCAGGACGATGGCAAAATTTTGTTTTCCTTTTTGTGACAATGCACGAAAAAAATGTGTACTATATAGAAAATATATTATTTCCGTGAACAAGAGACAGGAGGGGGATTATGACTGTTTTTTTCCGCACGATTCTTGTTTTTATCTTTGTCGTTCTCGTTCTGCCGCAAGACGATGTCTCCGCCCATTCCGTTGAAGATCCGCCGGAAATGAGCTACAGTGATTTCCTGTCAAAAATTTACCGTGACGAAGTTGCTGAAATCACTGAAATCCGCCTCCAGGGCGGCACCGTTTATCTGACAGATACTACGGGCAACAAATTCACGACTTTTTCCCCTGACGTCCCCGGGCTTCTCCCCAAATTACTCGAAAAAAAGATCATCATCCGGGCTCAAACCGAAAAACAGTATTACCACACGGAAATATTCTCTCTCGTCTTGTCCCTTACTATCTTTATACTTGCCTGGTTCACTCTGAAAAAAATAAGGAGCAGGCACAAAAAAAAGAATGAAAAATTCGGTCAGGAAAAGGCCATAAAATTTCAAAAAGGAGGGAAACAGGTCACATTCAAGGATGTCGCGGGTATTCCCGAGGCAAAAGAGGAGCTGCGCGAGATCGTCGAATTTCTGCAAAAACCTGAAAAATTCAGTCGGCTTGGCGCAAACATACCGAAAGGTATTCTCTTCCAGGGCCCCCCTGGAACCGGAAAAACCCTCCTGGCCCGTGCCGTTGCCGGTGAAGCAGGAGTTCCGTTTTACAGTATCAGCGGATCGGATTTTGTCGAAATGTTTGTTGGTGTCGGCGCGTCCCGGGTGCGGGATCTTTTCAGTGAAGCCAAAAAGAGCGCACCTTGCATTATCTTTATCGATGAAATCGACGCGGTGGGCGGGCATCGTGGCGCAGGCGGCGGCAGCGCCGGTCAGGAGGAACGGGGCCAGACCCTGAACGCCCTGCTGGTTGAGATGGATGGTTTCAGTTCAGATGAGACAATCATCCTGCTTGCCGCAACGAACCGACCGGACATCCTTGACCCCGCACTGCTCCGGTCCGGCCGTTTTGACCGGCAGATCAACATGTTGCCCCCGGACGTCAAAGGACGATTAAAGATACTCAACGTTCATATCAAAAAAATTCCACTTTCACAGGATGTGGAGCTGGATAAAATTGCCCGCTCCACTCCTGGATTTACCGGAGCTGAACTGGCGGCTCTGGTGAACGAAGCGGCAATCATTGCCGGACGACAGGGGAAAACGTCGGTAGGGACGAATGATTTCGAGACTGCCCGCGACAGAATCATGATGGGAATTGAACGCAAGGGCCTGATCATCAGTGACAAAGATCGCAGAACCATGGCCTTCCATGAAGCGGGTCATGCCATTGTCGCCAGATTTGTTCCCGAAGCCGATCCCATTCATAAAATTTCCATTATTCCCAGAGGTAGAGCGTTGGGACACACCCTGCAACTCCCCCTGGCCGACCGCCACGCCTATTCCAAGGAATATCTTCACAGCAAAATCGCCATTTTCATGGGGGGACGGGCAGCAGAAGAAATCTGCTTCAACCAGCAGACCACCGGCGCTGAAGATGATCTCCATCAGGCAGTACAGATCGCCAACAAAATGGTATGTCGCTGGGGTATGAATCCTGTGATCGGTGCAGTTTCCTACTCAAGGGATAATGGCGGCTTTCTTGGTGAGCGAAGAGCGGTAAGCTCCGCATACAGCGAGGAAACAGCCCGCAATATTGACCGGGAAGTGAAAAAAATCATTGATGAATGTTACTATGAGGCGACGCAAATTCTCGAAATGGAAAAAGATTTCCTCACCCACCTGGCGGAGATGCTGCTGGTGAATGAAACCCTGGACCAGGAAGAGATGGAAATTGTTCACACCTGTATTAAAAAGAAACGAATGGAAGCGGCAAAATCAACGGAATTCGACAATGATTCCTGTCAGACCAGAACAGATGGAAAATCCGCGTCTGTTGACTGATTCGAAAAAACCTTGAAACGCATTCTCGCTGAACAACCCCACCTGCTTCGCCTGAAACATTTTCCAGGGGTGTTGCCCTCTCTTGTCGTGCTATGGTATATCATGGCATAACAACCTGACAACTTTAATGAATCCGCTTCTTGAGGAGAATGTGATGAACGATATGAAATTAAAAAAAATTCCGGGTTTTCATGACGTGCCAGGTCCCTTGGTCATGGTAATCATGGACGGGGTCGGCATCGGCAAGCAGGATGAAAGCGACGGTGTTTTCATGGCCTACACTCCAACCCTGGACGAACTGTTCAAGGAACCTCTTTTCACCCGGCTCAAGGCCCATGGGAAAGCGGTTGGAATGCCTTCAGACGACGACATGGGCAATTCAGAAGTGGGTCACAATGCCCTGGGCGCCGGCCGCATCTTTTTTCAGGGGGCGAAGCTTGTCAGTGAAGCGATCGCATCCGGCAATATTTTTCACAGCAAAGCCTGGTCTGAAATACAAAACCGTTGCGCCCAGGGAGGAACACTTCATCTCATCGGCATGGTTTCCGACGGCAACGTCCACAGCCACATTGATCACCTCTATGCCATTCTGTCACAATGCGCGGCTGATGGATTCAAAGAGGTTCGGGTTCACGGTCTGCTCGACGGCAGGGATGTCGGAGAAAAAAGCGGACTGACCTATTTCTCCCCTTTGGAGGAAAAACTCGCCCAACTGTCTACTGGAGGCAGGCATTACTGTATCGCTTCCGGCGGAGGAAGGATGATCACCACCATGGACCGCTATAATGCCGACTGGAGCGTGGTGGAAAGGGGCTGGAAGGCTCACGTGCTGGGCGAAGGTCGTCTCTTCTCTTCCGCCACCGAGGCAATCCGCACCTATTATGAAGAAAATTCCGACATGACCGACCAGTACATGGAAAGTTTTGTCATCGCTGAAAACGGAAATCCGGTGGGGACGATACGGGACGGTGATGCTGTTGTTCTTTTCAACTTCAGGGGCGACCGGGCCATTGAACTGTCACGGGCCTTTGAAGAAAAGGATTTTTCCGAGTTTGACCGTAAGCGGTTTCCTGATGTTTTTTATGCCGGTATGATGGAGTATGACGGCGACTCCCATATTCCCAGGAACTATCTGGTTGAACCACCGGCCATCGATCTCACCCTGGGAGAATATCTCTGCGCCACCTCGATCCCCTCTTTTGCCATTTCCGAAACCCAGAAATACGGACATGTCACATATTTCTGGAACGGCAACAACTCGGGCTACATTGACGAAAAACTGGAAAAATACGTGGAGATTCTTTCCGATAAGCTGGCCTTTAACCTGCGTCCCTGGATGAAGGCGGCGGAAATCACCGACATGGTGATCGAGGCCATTGAAAGCGGCAAATACAAATTCATCCGCCTGAACTACGCCAACGGCGACATGGTAGGACATACCGGCATCCCCATAGCCGTCAGAATCGCGGTGGAAACGGTTGACATGTGTCTGACCCGGCTACTGAAAGCCGTGAAAAAAGCCGGAGGCGTGGCAGTCATTACCGCTGACCACGGTAATGCCGACTGCATGTGGACGGAAAAAAAGGGAGTGCGCTCCCCCATGGTTGCCCACACCAAAAATCCGGTGCCCTTTATCATCAAGGACTTTTCCGGACAGGAAAGATTTTCTCTGGCCGGCGTGACCACTCCGGGACTCAGCAATGTAGCTGCCACCCTCTGCAATCTGCTGGGCTATGATCCACCTGAAGGATATGATCCATCGCTTATTACTGTAAAAATTCCGTAAAAAATTGCTTGTCGTTATCCCTGCTCGGCGTGACTTGACAATCAGGACAGAGGGTAATTTTTCAAGGTTCCCATGTGCCGTGCTGACGTCGTCACACTATCCAGACGGCGGTTTCAACGGCCATGGCAACAACCCTGTCGGTAACGCCTTTATACTTCTCCTTTTTAAATAATCCCTCACTTCTCCCCATGACAATGGTGCCGAAGTTGTCCATGAGAGCCTGCCGGACAATCTGTCGGCTGGGGTAGAGTCCTTTGCTGGTCTGGAGGTCATGAATGCGCTCCGGAGGGAAACCGGCGTCAACAAGCATCTGCCTGGGGGCATGAAACAGACTGTCGGGGTGTTGAAAATGGGTTTCACACCATTCCTTACCCCAGTGGTCATAACAAACCTGAGGATCCACCTCGATATTTTTTGTGAAAAATGCCTGGGAGTTGAACAGGGTAATTTCCGCCCGGGGATGATCCTTGAGGATAAAGGCAAGATGGTCAAGAGCTTTCAGGGAAGAGGGAGTCCCGTCAACCGGGACAAAAAAGGAATGGGAATCAACGGCGCCGTCAATGATCCAGACTGGAACATCAGTGCATTTTTCCAGGACCTGCAGGGAGACGCTGCCCATGATCAGTTCCTGGATTTTACTGAGGCCTCGTCGACCGATAACAAGGGCATCATAAAGTCCCTGCCGAGCGAAATGAATGATTTCAGCGGCAACGGGCGCTGTCGTTGCCTTGACCGTAGACGTCACTCTTTTTTCATCAACACCGTTATGCTTGAAGAGATCAATATATTTTCTGTTTACGCTTTCCGCCTGCCTGTATTTCTGCCGGCTTTCCGGTCGCAGGGCATTGAGCAGTTCATCCTGTTCCAGCCATTCCGTAGCTGCCGTCATCCCGCTGCAGGATACCAGGGACAGGAGGTCAAAATGAACATCCTTCATATCAGCGAAAAGCTGACACAGATAGAGAACTGCATTATGACTGTAAATGGACCCTTCAACAGCAACCAGTATTTTCCTTTCCATCAAGAAACCTCAATATTTTCCGTATTGCCGGATTAATAAAATAGAACGCAATGAAAATCTTGGCAATGTCATGTTTTTTTTCGTAACGTCCCGTAAACATGGTAATGAATCATGCTGAAAACAGCAAGGTTTTGAAATGTATTTTCATCATTGGATCCTTTTCAGACTGCCGTCGTTCAGGACATCCGCTAAGCTCGATAAACTGAAAATTAAAAAACGTTTTGGATTATGCGTTCCGGGTTATATGATTACATCATAATGACATCGATCGATGTTGGCCGCCCCCCCTGATGGGTATCTCAAAATTGTGCACCGATTCCATTACAAAAACAGAGGCGGGAAAAAGGCCATATGAAACAGAATGTTACGCTGATCGGCATGCCTGGTGCGGGAAAAAGCACAGTAGGCGTGATTCTGGCAAAGATTTTATCTTTCAGTTTTGTAGACACGGATATCCTCATCCAGATAAACCGGGGAAAATCATTACAGCAGATTCTTGATGAAAGCGGTCACCTCAATTTGAGAAAAATTGAAGAAGAGGAAATACTGAAAATAAATACGGTCAATCACGTCATTGCGACCGGCGGCAGTGCTGTTTACAGCGAAAAGGCCATGCAGCATTTACAAAGTATTTCGGAAATAATTTTTCTGCAGGCGGATTACGAAGAAATTTCAAAGAGGATACACAATTTCAAAACAAGAGGAATCGCCAAGAAAAAAAATCAGACGTTCAGGGAGTTATACGATGAACGACAGATTCTTTATAGGAGATATGCCCAAGTAACTCTCGACTGCAACAGAATGGATCAGGACACAATTGCGGAGCTGATTGCCGGCAAATTTCAAGAAAAGATCACGGAAGCCGTCACTCCGCGACATGACGCAAAAAAGGAAAACCAACATGGGAAAGAATAGAAAAAGTATTGTGGTAACCGTTGTCGGCAAGGACGAAGTCGGGATCGTTGCCAAAATAGCCACTGCCCTTGCTGAAAACGGCATCAACATAATCGACATCAACCAGAAAATTCTCGGCGACGAAATATTTGCCATGACTCTTCTGGCCGACAGGGCGAATTCCGGCCTCTCCCTGACCGAAATCACCGGCAGGCTCAAGGAGTCCGTCAAGAACATGGCTCTCAATGTCACGGTGCAGGATTCAGAAGTCTTCCAGTACATGCACAGGGTGTAGGAGAAAAAATGCGATTTTCCAATGAAGAAATCCTTGAAACCATAGGGATGATCGCCGACGGCAAACTGGACATCAGAACCGTGACCATTGGCATCTCTCTGCTCGATTGTTCCGATCCGGATCCCGCCGCCTGCGCGCGCAAGGTTCGCGAAAAAATTCTGACAAAGGGCGAAAAGCTCTCGGAGAAGACGGATTTCGTCTCCAACGAGTATGGTCTGCCCATCGTTAACAAAAGAATAAGCCTTACCCCTCTCTCTCTGGTGGTCCCCCTGGCTGATCCCGTCGCCTTCCTTGAAGTCGCGCGGGCCGTGGATATGGCGGCAGCGGAGATCGGCGTCAATTTCGTCGGCGGCTACACCGCCATGATCCAGAAGGGCGAGACCGCCATTGACAAGGCGTTGATCGCGGCAATGCCCGAAGTGCTCGCCACCACCCAACGTTTTTGCGCCTCCGTTGTCCTTGCCACGACCAGGGCGGGGATCAACATGGATGGTTGCTACACAATGGGTCGGATAATAAAGGATGTCGCGCGGCTTACCGCGGATCAGGATGGAATAGGCTGCGCAAAACTGGTCCTGTTTGCCAACCCCGTCGAGGACAACCCTTTCATGGCGGGTGCATATTACGGCATAGGCGAAAGCGAAAGTTCCATACTTGTCGGCGTCAGCGGACCCGGTGTAATACGCCGCGCCATCGAAAATCTCGGAGCCGATGCCGACCTTGGACAGGTAGCCGAGGCGATTAAAAAAAGCGCCTTCAAGATCACACGTGCCGGAGAACTGGTCGGCAAAGAGATGGCAAAGCAGCTCGGCGTCTCCTTCGGCAATCTTGACCTATCGCTTGCGCCCACTCCGGCTGACGGCGATTCGGTGGGACAGGTGCTTGAAACAATGGGGCTTGCCATGCCCGGCGCGCCCGGTTCAACCGCCGCGCTGATGATGTTAAACGATGCGGTAAAGAAAGGCGGCCTCTTTGCCTCGTCTTCGGTGGGAGGCCTCTCCGGGGCTTTCATTCCGGTGAGTGAAGATGCCTCGATGATCGAAGCTGCAAAAGTTGGGGCGATAACCATCGAAAAACTCGAAGCAATGACCAGCGTCTGCTCGGTGGGTCTCGACATGATAGCGGTCCCCGGCTCAACCAGCGCCGAAACTTTAGCTGCCGTTATTGCAGATGAAATGGCTATCGGTTGTGCCAATAATAAGACGACCGCAGTGCGAATAATCCCCGCTCCGGGCAAGGATATCGGCGATTTTGTTCACTTCGGCGGCCTTCTCGGCGAAGCGCCGATCATGCCGGTAAGCCGGATTTCCGCCGATAACTTTGTCAGGAGAGGCGGCCGTATTCCGGCCCCGCTACAGGCCTTGCGAAATTAGGTTTCTGTGCTGAACAGACAGCCGGAGTCTGTCTGTTCAGGCTCCGGCTGTCTATAGCGTCTCCAGCGGCAAATAGACCGGCTGCCACTGCATCTGCTGCACCAGGGCGGCTAATCGTTCCGGATCTTTATTATGCTGGAATCTGCTGTGGACGCAGAGGCCACTGACCCCATCCTTAATTGCCGTTCTGCCGACCTCTTCGGCAACCTTGCGGCATACCTTCCGCAGTTCGTTCACCGGCGGGGTCAATATTCCTTTTTTCATATCTTCCGGAGATACCATGTCAGCCACGGCCCGAGCCGCTGCTGTAAAAAATGAGGGCAGAACTTCTCTGGTCCCTGAGACAAGGATGCCAAGCCCCACGCCGGGAAAAATAAAGACATTGTTGCACTGCCCGATACGCGTGTCCTGGATTGGGGGAAATGGGCTGCCGGTGGCGATCAAGGCCTTGCCATCCGTCCAGCGATGGATATCCTCCGGCAGGGCTTCCGTGTAAGTCGTCGGATTGCTGAGCGGCAGAATGACAGGCCTGTCCGTGTTGGCCACGGCTGCCTTGACCACTTCCTCGGTGAAACATCCCGCCTGACCGGAGGTGCCGATGAGAACAGTCACTTTTTCATTGGCAACAGCATTGATCAGGGTGTTGTCATCCTTGTTCTTCAGCCAGGGCAGTGATTGGGGATCCTTTGCATATTTATGCTTATAGGGTTCCAGTCGGCGATCGGTGGTGAGAATGCCTCGACTGTCCAAGGCATAAATTTTCGCCCTGGCCTCTGCCGGGGTGAGACCTTCTTCAAGCAGGGCGGCTTCAATCTGCTCTGCAACACCAACCCCGCCCGCTCCTGCACCGTGAACCAGAAAAATCTGATCTTTCAGAGTTTCTTTTTTTATTTTCATGGCGGTCAGGATGGCGGCCAAGGTAATTGCGCCGGTTCCCTGAATATCATCATTGAACGAGATCAGATCATGGAGATATGCGTCCCGAATGGCAAAAGCATTCTGCTTTGAAAAATCCTCCCACTGGCAAAGCGCGTTCGGATAGACCATTTTAAAAGCCCGGGCAAACCGTTGCACGAAATTGATATACTCATCACCATCCAGACGGGGGTGACGCCAGCCGAGATAATCAGGGTCTTCAAGGAGCTCTTTATTATTTGTTCCCACATCGAGTGATACGGGAAGGCAGTGCCAGGGCGCGATACCTGCCCCCTGAGTATAGAGCATGAGCTTGCCGAGACAGATGGCAATGCCCCCCGCCCCCTGGTCCCCGATACCGAGAATGCCCTGATTGTCTGTCACCACGGCCACTCTGATATCCCTGTGTCCGTATAACTCAAGGATTTCTTCCGCCTTGTCAATGTTGCCGGGATAGAAATGCAGGCCATTTGCCTTGCGAAACATGGAAGAGTACTTCTGGCAGGCGATACCCACCGTAGGTGTGTAGATGATGGGCATCATGTGTTCCAGATCTTCCGCTATGAGGGCATGAGCAAGGGTGACATTACGGTCGTACAGTGAACGGACATAGATGAATTTTTCTATGTCACTCGCCTTATCCCTGAAGATCGAGAGGGAGTTCTTCACCTGACTCTGCAGGGATCGCACAGCAGGCGGCAGGAGGCCTGAAAGCTGCAGTTGCTTCCGTTCCGTTTCGGAAAAAGAGGTGCCCTTGGCGGTAAAATTGTTTCCCAGGATGTTCAAGCCCCGGATCGCGACCTTGATCGACTTTGTGTTGCCGTAATCGTCATACTCAAATTGATACAAATTTTCCGACATGATCTCATCCCTCATGTTTAAAAAAAATCCATTTCACATCGACTTGTTACAGGGAATAAATTCCATGTACCACTTATTTTTTCTTGTAATCCTCATCCGGCAGAGGAACGACAAAGACCGGTCTTTTTGTCTTGCGCAAAACCTTTTCCGTCGTGCTGCCCAGAGACGCATGGGTGATAGCCCCCTTGCCGTGGGAACCCATGATCAAAACATCAACATTGTGACGGTCGGCAGCTTCTAAAATCCGGGCCACCGGATGACCATGAACCACCTCAATGGTGTCGATCCTCTGCAGATCATCCGGATTGTCCGCCAGTTCTTCCTCGGCAAATTTCTGCAATCGTCGCTTAATCTCCCGGTGAGCCTGATCCTCGTGCTGATCCTCAAACTTCTTCAGGCTCCCTTTGACCATCATTGCCGAGATATAGGCGCGCATTGCGGCATCCACCTCGGGAATAACATGCAACAGATGAATTTGTGCCTGATTGCGACGGGCCATCATCACGGCATGCTTGAAAGCATATGCGGAGTTCCGGCTCAGGTCGGTTGCCACCAGTAGGCGGTTGTGATTAGGTAGCATGGATATCTCCTCGTAATAATAGTCCGTCGTCTCAAAGGTTTTTAGTGCCTGTTCTTATTTCCCGGCGGCCAGTGTTCCATCGATCAGATCCTTGCCGAGGGTGTCATAAAATTCTGGGTAGATGGGCATCAGCTTATCTTTCCATGCCTTCCGTTGTTCAGGTGTCAGTTCGTGGATTTTGGTTGTGCCTGCAGCCTTGATGTCTGCCAGGTATTTCTCGTCGAGTTCCACAGCCAGTTTGTTGGCGTATTCGGTGGATTCATTCATCGCCGCGGTGATCAAAGCGCGTTGTTCGTCATTGAGTTTTTTCCAGAAAAGCTTGCTGGTGACGACCATATAACCGAGATACCCGTGGTTGGAAATGGTCAGATCCGATTGCACCTCGAAGAATTTCTGGGTGTAGAAATTGGACATCGGATTTTCACAGGCGTCCACCACTTTCTGCTGCAGGGCGCTGTAAACCTCGGAAAAGGGAAGCACCTGAGGATTGGCTTTCAATGCCTTGAACTGTGCCTCCAGGACCTTTGACGACATGATACGGAACTTCAGACCGGCGGCATCTTCGGGTTTGATCAGGGGCTTATTGGCCGAGAACTGCTTGAAACCATTGTCCCAGTATGCCAGACCTACCATTCCTTTTTTGTCGGCCATGGCGAGGAGCTTCTGACCGACTTCGCCATTCAGGACCGTATGCAGGTGGTCGTTGTCGTTGAACAGAAAAGGAAGGTCAAAGAGCTCCAGCTCCGGGATGAAAGTGGTGAACTTGGAAAAGCTCGGAGCCGCCATCTGAACGGCGTTCATAGTGATGGCCTCGAGAGCGGCACGATCATCATAGAGCGAGGCATTGGGATATATCTCAACCTGAATTTCGCCCTTTGAGCGTTCTTCCACCAGTTTCTTGAAATACTCGGCAGCCTGTCCCTTAGGGGTGTCAACCGCCACAACATGGGTGAATTTTATCACCACAGGTTTGGCAAAGGCCGGCATTGCTGCCAGCATAAAAATCATCAGGACAGTGAAAAATCTCAAGTTGCGCATGTTTATTCCTCCTGTTTTCTTGGGTTATCAAACCCATTTGACAACAATAACGGTCATTACAGAGACCATTTCAAATTTATTCCAGAGCTAACGACCGAACATCAGATTCGGAAGCCACAGGGAAATGGCAGGAAAATAGGTGATGATGAAAAGACCGATAAGCAGGGCAAAAAACCAGGGTACGGAAGCCTTTATGACCTCCCCGAGACTGAGTCCCGATATGCCGCTTGCGACAAACAGATTCAGCCCGACCGGCGGAGTCAGCATACCGATCTCCATGTTGACCGTGACGATCACCCCGAGATGAATGGGGTCGATGCCGAGTTTCATGGCCACAGGGAAAATGAGCGGCGCAAGAATCATGATAAGGCTTGACGGCTCCATGAAATTGCCCGCCAGCAGGAGAAGAAGATTGACGAAAATCAGGAAGGTGACCTTGCTGAGATTCATGTCGATGATCCATGCCGCAAGTTGCTGGGGGATCTGTTCAATTGTCAGCATGTAGGCGAAAAGCATGGCGTTGGCGATGATGAACATAATCATTGCCGCAGTCGCTGCTGAAGATTTGATCACCTCGGGCACCTGCTTCCAGGTGAGATCCTTGTAAATAAATTTAACGACGACAAAACCATAAACAGCCGCTACAGCCGCAGCTTCAGTCGGAGTAAAGAGGCCGCCGTAAATGCCGCCGATGATGATGATGATTACCAGCAGCGCCCATATGGCTTCCTTGAAAGCAAACCATACCTCCTTGAGAGGTGCTGCCTTGGTCTTTTTAAAGCCTCCCCTGACTGCGGCAAAGTAAGTGACAACCATCAGCGCACCGCCGAGTAAAATTCCCGGAACCACGCCAGCCATGAAGAGTTTGCCGATGGACTGGTCAACGGTGACGCCGTAAACAATCAGCACGATGGAGGGTGGAATCAGGATGCCGAGAGAACCGGCGCAGACAATACCGCCAACCGAAAAACTGTCACTGTAACCGTCCTCGCGGATAGCGCCGATCATGATCGAACCGATGGCAGCAACAGTTGCCGGAGAGGAACCGCTCACCGCGGCAAAGATGATGCACGCGAAAATCGCTGACATCGGCAGTCCGCCCGGCAAATGACCGACCACGGAGCGGGCGAAACGAATGATACGGGCCGCTGCCCCACCCTGGGAAAGAAAATTACCCGCCAGAACGAACAGCGGGATAGCCATGAGGGCAAACTTGTCAAGGGAGGTGAACATCTTCTGGGCGATGATCAGCGTCGGCTGGTCGGTAAAAAGAAGCAGTGCGGCAGTGGTTGACAGGCCAAGGGCAACGGCAATAGGAACCCCGATCAACAGCAGCACCACCAGCAGTCCGAAAAGAGTCAGTGTTGCCATTGTTTCAATGCTCCTTCATAACAAGACCATAGGAAAAATGATTCCCCGGAATTTTCAGAAGTTTGATGATTTTCAGAATGACCTGATAGGAGGCGATGCTCATGCTGACCGGGACACACGCATAGATGATCCAGAAAGGAATCCCCATGTCCACCGAAGACTGTTCGAGTTCGTAGTTGAAAAGGCAGAAATTGTAACCCCAGACAATAAGCGCTATAAGGTAACCCAGAATAATCACCAGGCCGAAGCAGAGGACAAATTTGGCGATTTTCGGTTTCAGTTTCTGGATGAGGATGGTCACACCGAGATGCATGCCTATCTTAAAGCCATAGGCGGCTCCGAAGAGCGCGCTCCAGATGAACAGATAGGAGGTCATTTCACCCGCCCAGCTGAGAGACATATTGAAACCGTAGCGTAATACCACGTTGATGAAAGCCACCAGAGTCGCCAGGGACATGGTAACCATCATCACGGAAGTGCTGAATATCTCCAGATAACGATCAATGCGTTCGAACATGCTCGGCTTTCCTCCCCTTGTCGGTTGTCGGATATAGGTATATTTTACTATACGTCCAAGAGACCAATAAAAACAGTCTCGGAATTCTGATTATAGAGTAAGAAAATTTCTTACAGACAAAGAAAGGCGGAAACGAGTGAGCGGGCTGGTTTTACAGGAATGGGAAGCAGCGAAAATCAGATCTCAATGAGATGGTTCTGGATGGCGAACCTGGAGAGATCCGCGTTGTTGCGTAGATTAAGCTTCTTCAGCAGTCGATGGCGATAGGTGTCAATGGTCTTCACACTGATATTGTAGGAGTCGGCGATCTCCCGGTTGGTCTGGCCAAGTGCGAGCCGACGCAGCACCTGGATCTCCCGGTTCGACAGGCCGTCCATCAGAGAGCGATGTTCCGTCTGCATGCCCGCCATATGGACAGCCAGGGCCTCGGTAGCCGTTTCGGTCAGATATCGCCCGCCATTGTATACTTTTTTTATGGCTGCCGTTATATGCTCAGGGGCCGATCTTTTCGTGACATACCCTCTTGCGCCGGATTTGATCGCCCTGATCACATACTGGTCTTCCTCATGCATGGTCAGCACGACAATCGGCAAGTCAGGAGCCAAAACGGCTATCTGTTCAATCACTTCAAGACCATCCATCCCCGGCATGGAAATATCGATTATGGCAACATCCGGAAGTGCCTCCTTTATCTTTTTGATTGCCTGATGGCCATCTTCCGCTTCCGCAACAACACTGATGTCACTTTCTTCTTCAATAATGCGGCGAAGCCCGGCCCGCATAAGACTGTGGTCATCGGCAAGCAATACCTTAATCATGAGTCCTTCCTTTCGGAACTTTGCCCGGCAATGGCGGCGACATGCTGAGTCAGGAACCGAACCTCAATGCGCGACCCTTTCCCGGAATTTGATTGAATAGAAACCGCGGCATCCATCAGGCTTGCCCTTTCCCTGATACCAAGCAGACCAAATCCTTCATGTTCACCGGCGGCATCAGCCTTAAAGCCCTTTCCGTCATCCTGAATCTTCAGGCACAGTTCTCCCCCATCCGTGGCCAGAATAACCTCGACCTTTGCGGCATCGGCATGCCTTGCGGCATTGGTGAGGGCTTCCTGGGTGATACGATAAATTGCAGTGGCTGCCATCGAGGTCAGAGGGGGGACATTTTGATGACGGAAGGTGCAGGGGATTGAAAAACGTCTCTCAAAATCATCCGCCAGCCACTCAAGCGCCGCCATCAAGCCCAGATCATCCAAGACTCCCGGCCTCAGGCGTAGGGCCATATTCCTGACTTCATCGATGGTCGTGTCGATCAGTTCACTCATTGCCCGGGCTCGCCCGGCGGCATCAGCCTGTTTATCTTGAAGTTTCTGGGACAACCAGACGGCATCCATTCGCAGGGCGGTCAACACCTGCCCCAGTTCGTCATGCAGTTCCCTCGCTATTGCGGCACGCTCTCTTTCCTGACCGGAAACAATGTTGGTTGACATCAATCGCAGCTTGTTCTGAGCCTCTTTCAATTCGGTAATGTCCGTTGAAATGCTGCCGACCCCTATGACATTGGCGCCATCAAACAAAGGAAACTTAACGGAAATATAGGTATGGCGACCGCCTTCGTGGGTGACCTGTTCTTCAACCTGAAACGGTTTCATGGTCTCAAATACCCGCGTGTCACTTTTTGCAAATTGGTTTGCCGTATCCTGATCGAAAAGCTCTCCGTCTTTTTTGCCTCGAACATCTTCCAGACGAACACCGTATAGTTTTTCAAAGCGTGAATTTATCAGCAGGTAACGGCCTTCATTATCTTTCAAGGACACAACAGCCGGAGTATAGCGCAGGATATTTGAAATCTCCGTTGTTCTCTCGCGGACCTGGCGCTCCAGATCCTGTGAATAACGAGCCAGTTCCCTGCTCGCCTCTTTAAGCTTTTGCTCCGTCTGCTTGAGTTCTGTAATGTCAATCATGACAGCCAAAGAACGGCTAATTCCGCCATGCTCGTCGTATTCGGCAATGGCAGAGAGCAGTACGTCAATTACCTTGCCGTCTTTTTTGATGAAATTATAGGAAATATCTTTGCAGAATCCTGTCCGGAAAAATTCCGGGATAACACTATGTTCCGCCCTTGCTTTCGACTCATGGGTCATAAAATCGGTTAAATTCCGACCAATCACCTCTTCTCTGTTGTAGCCTAAAATTTCACTCCAATAATCACTTACACTCAACACCTTGCCGTTTGGGTCGATCGAGTGAAGCAGGGCAGGCGTGTGAAGATACAAGCCCCTGTAACGGGCCTTGCTGGCGTTTAGGGCGCGCTCGGCATCTTTACGGCGCAGGATCTCGAAACCGGCCTTTTTGTAGAGAGTAACCACCGAAAAAATAACGAGAGAAAAAAACAATAATATCATAACTCCGGTGGTTTGACGAAACGGAGCGAACAGGGTGGCGCTGGTGGAGGGAAGTTGGCGAAGGTAGATAATTTTCCAATCCGGAAATGGCTCAAAATGCTGCTCAAAAAAAAGCAATTCACTGCCATCGGCTGCACGGAGCCTGTTGTCATGGGAATCATTCTGAAATCCGAGCCATGGCCAGGGTCCTGCCCCAAATTGTCTGGAATCAGCGACCTGTTTCCTGTCGTCTTTCGAAAGTTGCCACAGGGAATGGAACAGCCAATCCCTGTGGCTTGTAATAAAAATAATGCCATGGGGATCGGTGAGCAAAAGTTTTTCATCAGATGAGATCGTTCGGGTAAACTCATTCTCAATCTTGTCCACAGACGCCTTGATGACAACCACTCCGAGGGGAGCTTCCTTTCTGGCGCCGACCACCGGATAACTGTAATACACTCCCCGCCTGGAACTTTCAGTGCCAAGTGCCATGTAAATGGCAGAGGTGCCCTTTATTGCCTGCTGAAAATAGGGGCGGAACGCAAATGACTTTCCGACAAAGGAATCATCGTCTGATCGATTGCTTGAGCCGATTGTCATTCCATTGGCGTCCATAATGTAGCAAACGTCTACCTCCAGCGTCACCTTAAACAGATCAAGAATCTTGTTGGCATTATCCAGGTTATCTGTGTTTTTTTGTTCAAGAACTTTGCTGATCTCATCGAGACCCGCCATTGCCCGCACCGGTTTGAGTTGTTCGGCGATAAAAGTTGTGAAACGGCCTTTGCTGTCGGTAATTTTGTAGCTCGCCAGCTGATGCGCGTTGTTGATGAGCGTGACTTTGATTCTGGAATAGTAAAAATATCCACCCAGAACAGACAGCGAAAAGGCGAGTGAGGTAAGAGTGAAAATTATTGATCGAAGCCGCATGGCCTTTTCATAATTGAAAATCCATTAAGATAGTCAAGATTTGTGAGGCATTTTTGAGGGAGCGGATGAATAATTGCCCTTGATTACCGGCATGAACAGGTAGCTCAGAAATCGTTATCATTCATAGTTTAACAGTTTTATTCGCAAAATTACAACCATTCTCAGACTAATGGACTCTTGTGGTATTTCAGAATCTCGACAGGATTCACCTTCCCGGTTGTCCATAACTCCGCACACCTAACAAAAGCTTCTTGATATTTCCATGAAACCGTGTCAACTTATATTGCATCATCTCTTTTCATCTTCCCCTAAAAATACCATCGCAAGTAAAGAATATTTTCAACATTGGCGCCGATTTTTTTAAAAAAATTGTTTCTTTGACTTAGGTCAAGGATAAGTCTTTTTGAACGGACTATATTGGTGACAAAGAAGGCAACAAACTTTTTTGTCAATCGACACTGAATGTAATTTCAATAGTCAACCCAAACAGGAGAAATGATCATGTTTTGCAACCAATGTGAACAAACGGCCAAAGGAAAAGGATGCACCGTCATGGGCGTCTGCGGTAAGAATGAAGGCGTCGCCTCTATCGAAGATCTTCTCACCCATGCGGTTCAGGGTTTATGCCTCATCGCTGCTTCCGGACGCAAAGTGGGTGTTGTTGACAACAAAGTGGATCGGTTTGTCTGTGAGGCCATTTTTTCCTGCCTCACCAATGTGGATTTCGACCCGTCCCGTTTCCAGGAATGGATCAAGAAAACCGTTGCCCTGCGCGACGAATTGAAGATCAAGGTAAAGGCAGCGGGCGGCAAAGTCGACTTCGACACTCCGGCGGCAAGTTTTACTCCGGCGGATACTCTCCCCGGGCTCGAAGCACAGGGCGCGTCCCTGGATTTCATCAACAGCCTTGACGCCAACGAAGATCTGCGTTCTTTGAAGCAGATTACCCTGTATGGCCTGCGCGGCCTTGCCGCCTACACCGACCATGCAGCAATTCTCGGCCAGGAAGACAACGCTGTCTATGGTTTTATCCATGAAGCCATGGGCAAACTCACCACATCCATGGGCCTTGAAGACCTCGTCGCCCTGACCCTTGAGTGCGGGAAAGTCAACCTCCGGGCCATGGAACTGCTCGATGCAGGCAATACCGGTACTTACGGTCATCCGGTTCCCACCACTGTTCCCCTTGGACATAAACCAGGCAAAGCCATCCTTGTGACCGGCCATGACCTGAAGGATCTGGCCATGCTGCTCGAGCAGACCGCGGGCAAGGGAATCAATATCTATACCCATGGCGAGATGCTGCCCTGCCACGGCTATCCCGAACTGAAAAAACACGACCATTTCTACGGTCATTTCGGCACCGCTTGGCAGAATCAACAGAAAGAGATGGCCGAATTCCCCGGCGCCATCCTCTTTACCACCAACTGCATTCAGAAACCGAAAGACTCATACAAGGACAATGTCTTCACCACCGGACTGGTGGGCTGGCCGGATGTCGCTCACGTTGGCGCGGATAAGGATTTCACCCCGGTCATTAAACGTGCCCTGGCGCTCGAAGGTTTCACGGATACACAGGACAAGGGATCCGTCATGGTCGGTTTTGCCCGCAATACGGTGCTGGGCGTTGCCGGCAAGGTCATTGAGGCGGTCAAGTCCAAGGCGATCCGCCACTTTTTCCTGGTCGGCGGCTGTGATGGCGCAAAACCCGGCAGAAACTACTATACCGAACTGGTTGAGAAGATTCCGTCGGACTGCATGGTCCTGACCCTTGCCTGCGGCAAATTCCGCTTCTTCGACAAACAGCTTGGCGACATCGGCGGCATTCCCCGACTGCTCGACGTCGGTCAGTGCAATGATGCCTATTCCGCCATTCAGATTGCCGTTGCCCTGGCCGGCGCCTTTGAATGCGGCGTAAACGATTTGCCTCTGTCGATGATTCTCTCATGGTATGAACAGAAAGCGGTGGTTATTCTTCTCACCCTGCTCAGTCTGGGCATCAAGGACATCCGTCTTGGTCCGTCTCTGCCGGCATTCATCACACCCAACGTCCTGAATGTTCTGGTGGAAAATTTCGCCATCAAACCGGTTGCCGCTACTCCGGATGAAGATCTTAAGGCTATTCTCGGTTAATCTTATTTAAAAAAATATGTTTGACCGTAACGACGCGTCAAACTGTGATACAAAAAGGGCCTTTCTAAAGGCCCTTTTTTATTAGGAAGTTCAACCAGAACCGCTTTATGCGCTATCTATTCTTCAAGTATCTCCTCGATTATCGGTCCACCTTTTTTCAGAGGCGCTATTTCCTTACCGGAACTGCCCGTCCTCTCTCCCAGGCTTTCCTCTTCTCCCGGACTATCCCCTGTACTTACTGACTGTTTTTTTCTTTTTGGCCCGACTACCGGCGCTGTTCCGGATTCGCTTTCTTCCAGCTCCACGTCAGGCTTCAAATTCTTTTCCTCTTCCGGTACCGATTCCGGTATCATGGCAGGTTTTTCTTCAACTTCCCCTTTTTCTTTCTCTGGCATTGCCGGTTCATCTGATTTTTCTTCCAGACAGACAAAAAATAAGTCGACTGATATCAGGTTAACACCGGATACAGACTTGGGTAAGAAAATATTTTTTACGAATTTGAAATGCTTGTCTTGTTTTTTACAGAAATCCACAGCGTTTTTGACAGCATCATCACGGATATCCCGTGAAAAGCCGAGGGCGGTAATTTTATAGACATGTTTCCCCTGCGGCCCTGTTGGTTTATGTTCCACAACCGTGGTTGCGCAGCAGGTGATTATGAATGCTGTAACAACAGACAATGCTGAATAAAATATTCTGTTCATGTAAAGAGAAAAAATCCACTGTAAAAGGCTGTTGGAAAATCGCGGTAATGTCAAAAAAACGGCACGTCATTTTCATTGTTCATCAACCTCGTTCCGCGTCGCAACAGGAAGAGTAACGGTAAAGGTCGCCCCTTTTCCCGAACTGTTATTGAAAACAGTAATGCTGCCACCGTGATGCTGCTCGACAAGCCTTTTACTGATGGCCAAACCGAGACCGGTTCCCTGGGGTTTGGTGGTGAAAAACGGGTTGAATATTTTGTCCAGTGATTGACTGTCTATCCCCTTGCCGTTATCAGTAATAGCGATTTGCACCTTCCCGTCGGCTGTTTGCCGGGTTTGTACCGTTATGACTCCTGAACCGATAACAGAGGCGGTGGCGTCCACCGCATTCAGAATCAGGTTCAGAAAGACTTGTTGCAAATGGCCTGGATCTGCAACAATAGGCGGCAGGTCGAGACTGAAGTCTTTGACGAATTCAATCTGCTTGCGCTGTTCCCCGGACTTGGACCCTTTGGTTCCGGCAGAATAGCGGGCGGATTTGATAATTGTTTCCAGAAGATTGTTGACATCAAGGGAAACCGTCTCAAGTTTGGGGGGACGGGCATAATTCAACAGACTTTTGAGCAGGGCGGTAATTCTGTCGATTTCATTGATGACCCGGAGAAGAACATCTTTGTCCTCCGGCGGCAACGGTGAATCCTGTCTCAACACCTCCATGGACACCTTGATTCCGGCCATGGGATTTTTTATTTCATGGGCCATGCCGGCGGCCAGCTCCCCCACTACCGCCAGACGTTCCGTCTCCTGCATTTTGGCACACTGATCTTTCAGGGAAGCAGCCATCTCATTAAACGAATCGGCCAGTTCCCCGAACTCGTCCTGTAATTTTTCCTCAATTCTGTACTGCAGCTTGCCTGCTTTGATTTTTCTGGTGGCGTCCAGCAGCGCAGCCACGGGCTTGGTGATGCTTTTGACGAAATAGATGGAGATGACAACACCGATAATAAATGCGAAAGCGAGAGTAACAGTTAATATTTTTTTGGAGTCGGACACTTTTTTCATTGCCGACGTTGTTTTCAGTCGCAAAGCCTCATTGGCCGTCATGGTCATCCATTGTGACTTTTGAATGATCGTATCTCCGATATCAGCCGCCAAAGCCTGAAGCCGATTAATCCTTTCCGCGTCAGCCGTTGACGTGATGAAGTAACTGAGTGCTTCCTGATATTGTTCCGTCATCTTCTGCAACTTGATGATTTCTTTTTCCAGTCCCGGCTCGTGGTGACAATCCGTGCATGTTTTCGCCCTGGATCGAAGCTTGAGAACATTATCCACGATGATGTCCAGTTCCTTGCCGAACGATGTCCCCGTGGTATAGAGATTTGACTGCACGGTCTGCACGCTGATGACCAGATCCTGCCGGATGAGTTCCACCTTGTGGAGTGTCAGCAGTGCGGTCAGGTTTGTGGTTGTCTTGTTGATAATGTGCAGGGTTGTGACAATGCCGGAAAGAAAGAGCAGAAACAATAGAAGGAAGGAGATGATGATTTTTTTCTTCATCAGTCTTTCCCATGTTCCGTCATGCCGGTCAGGGCATCCCTGGCCATCTCGTCGATAATAGCGAAGTCTGCTTTGCCGGCCTTGATGAACCGAAGCGCCTCAAACTGCTTGAGAACATCTTGGCCCTCCGGCGTTTTACCCATGTTCAGCAGAACCGTTTCCAGTTTACTGCGTAAACCCGCTGCAATCTCTTCTTTTATGCAGAGAGTGACTTCCGGAACTTTTGGAGACTCTGCTATAATTTGCAGCTCTTGCTGAATGGACGGGTCATTCAGAACCAGTTTACGGAAAACCGTGCTTTTCGCCGCGCCAATATCCGCCCTGCCGTCGAGCACCGCAAAAATCGTTGATGCATGACTGCCGGAGAAATAAACCCGATTGGAAAATTCTTTGATTCCCATGATTCCGTGTTGTTTCAAATATGCCAATGGAAAGAGGAAACCCTCCATTGTTGCCGGATCGACAAAAACGATGCTTTTCCCCAACATATCCTTGATGCCGCGTATGCCGCTGTCCTTGCGTACGAAGATATACCCCTGTGACGTTGATTCCCCGTTCAAATGAACCGGATTCACCAACGGAACCAAATGCAACTCCTTGATAGCCATGGTTGCCGTATAAGAAGTAAGAAACGCTCCGTCCAGCCTCAGGGCTTTAAACCTGTTAATGACTTCACCATAACGGCTCATTATGGTTAAATTTATTTTCACTCCGAGTTGTTCTGAAAGGTAGTCGGCCAAAAAATGATACCGCTCCATCTGGTCGAAAATATTGTGTTCAGGTTCAATGCCGATCAGCAATTCTTCTGGCTGGTCAGCTGCGAAAACAGGAAAGGTCGCAAAGGTGAACAATAGCAACAACCAGCCCACCAACCATCGTGAAATGCTCTCTGCTGCCGGATGAACCCGCCTCATTTAATCACCCTTGTTGCCTCGATGACCACATTGACGGGGATCGTAATGTTGAGATGCCTGGCCTCAATGAGATTAAACTCGAGTTCAGTGTCACGGGAGACGTGCGGTGCAATGCTGCGAGGTCCTTCTCCGCGAAGAATCTGCGTTGCCATCACTGCCGCCATCTGTCCCTGCAAATGGGGAGGTTGATAAAGAGCCATCAAGACTCCGGCTTCAGAAGAATCTGGAAAAATATCTGCGACCGGGATCATTTTTTTTCGCAGAATAGCCAGAATATCATCAATCCACAGATGAACGATGGAACTCCCGGTGAGAAAGACGGCATCCTGCTCGTTGTTTGTCAGCTTATTCAGGTCATCACGGGAGCGGATATCGATTTTATCGACCTTCATGCCGAGCTGCCCGGCGAGTTCGTTCATTGCGGTGAATTGACGAACTGAATCCTCCTCAATGCCGCTGAAGACGATACCGATGGTGTCAATGGGTTTGATTCGTTTGAGATATCGGACAATGCTTGACAGGGGAACCTTGAAACCGCATCCCGTCGCATTCTTCCCGACAGGAAGGAGAGATTCCGGGTCATACAGGCCGGCGTAAACCAATGGGATCCTGCTTTTTTCGTGAATAAACGCGTTGGTGGCTGGTGAGCCATAGGTCACAACGAGATCCACATCAAAGGCTATGAGCTTTCGCGCGGCATTACTCCAGGAAATAGAATCAGGAAAAGGACGTTGCAGAATAATTTCGACCTTTTCTCCGCCGGCGGTCATCCTGTCGAACTCGGCAATAAAAGCTTCGTGCATCGCTCCATAATAGGGGATGTCACCCGTCATGATAACGCCGATACGTTTTTCAGCATGCAGAACCGTCGGCAATGCAGTGACGAGTAAAACGATGAGCAGTGCTCGATAAATAAGACGAGAGAACGTCTTCACGTTAAAAATACCTTTTCAGACTCACGGTGGTGGTAAGTACCTTTCCATCAGCAAAATCGTATGCCTTGTCATCATAAATATCCAGCCATGTTCTAACGCCGATCTCCCATTCCTTGCTGAGTCTCTTGACAACATCAAACGAAAAGATCGTTTCATTTATCTTCAGTTCAGAAAAAGAGGAAAGAGCAAATGAAGCGTCCCCTACCGGGTCTCCATAACTTGATTCTCCTTTAGCCGTTATATAGGTTAATCCGGCAATAAAGGTAAGATCCTGCCACGGCATGTATTGAAGCGACAACGAAAAGGAATTGGATCTGTCCGTATAGGGGACCGCGGAATCGATAAAAGGCAGGCCGACAACGTCGGTCGTGAGCCATCGTCCGTATTGCAGATCCTGTTTCACCTCCCAGCGCTGGTAATACCAGCTTGCCGTCAGATTTATTTCCGGGGTAAAAGTCGTCGTTAGACTGGCAAGAAACTGATCGTGCTTTCCCTCCCTCTCTCCGCTCTCCATGAGGACTGCGGGATCGCTGTTGAGGTAATGCAGGGAATCTCGTTCGGTTTCTGCCCGAAGGTATTCGAGAAAGGCTACGGTCCGGGGGGACAGTATGTAGCTGGTTGTCAACCGCACCTGATTCGAGGAATCAGGAGTGTTGTTGTATGATGGGTCGATGTAATTCTTATAATCATACATTGCCTTTATCTTCATCTTGCCAAGAGGCCTGAGATGCGCGGTAAGATTAAGGGAATGAATGCTCGATTCACCCGGCAGAGCAACCCATTCCGCATAATCTTCCCTTTTGAGATGAGAAAATTCATAGGTGGCATAAAGAGAAAGAACTCTAAGCGGTTTGTACCTGGCAGACAGGGAAAAAACATCTTTATCAAGGGATATGCCTTCTCTGACCGAATAGGGCAGAGAATTGTTCAGGCCGGCCAGTGTCATCACGTCGGGGGTGTCCATATCCATGGTTCTGTGCCTGTACTTGAAAAAAATACCGAAGATCGGTTCAGGTATCCAGCTGAAATCAAAGGCTCCCTTCCATGTGCTTGATTCCGCCCCGCTATAGTTGTTTTTCAGATGGAGATTGCTGATGGTGGCAGCGGTGACGATGCCGCCCGTATAAGAAGAATGAAACTTTAGGGAATTCGCCGATGATTCGGTTTCAGGCACAACATTATGCGGATACGTGTCGGCAGGCCGGGAATAGAGCGCTGCCGTATAATCGGGATAATAATCATAAAGAGCGTTATTGCTTCCGGGGTTGAATTTGCTGTGTTCATAGGTGTATTCAATTTCAACCGGCCCGGCATGACTGTTGGCGCCAAGCTTGTATGCGTCAGATTTCCAGTTGATATGCCGTGATTCCGACGTTTTATTGATTTGATTGAAGCTCCCGATGAGAAAACGCTGCTGGATTCTGCCATCCCTTTCTATATGGCGTTGATTGATAAAGGCATGAAGCGGATAATCCGGCACCTTGAGCCTGAGCGCCAGAAGATTGCTGGTATAGTCGACATCATAAATGTCCGTGGGATCCAGATCATTGTAGGCCAGACCGGTTTCCCCTGAATACAGATAATTCAGATGTTCAAGGTTATGATGGGCGCCGACGAGGATGTCTCGGAAAAGAATTCCGTCCTTGTAAGCAAAACCCGTATCCGCATAAAAATCATAGGAACTGAGGAACTCGGCATTGACGTGATATCGGTAGGGAAGCGGGCAGGAAAGCAAATTCAGACCAAAAGTGGGAGATGAATGGGGATACATATGTTCAGCCGCTTTTAATGAATCATCATCCGTTACAAATCTGTATCCAAGAAAGTAGTTTCCTTCGGTTTCATAATAAACGGACGAATCTTCATTTCCCGTATTGTTATTTTCCTCTGCTCCCATGACAACGGATACTCCGCAGAACAAGACAAGCCAGACGGCGACGGCGGTCAAAACGGCCTTTGTCGTCAAATATCTCATTGGGTAAACCCCCCTCTGCCGGAGGTTGACGGGACATCCGTTCCATGGATTGTGGAATGACAATCCGAACATCGTGTGTAAAAAGCGCGGGCCTTTGTGGACGAAATGCTCTCTCCGTCTTCGGTGTTTAACCTGTGTCCCACATGGCACTGAAGGCACAGAAATGGTTCCCTGGCGTTGAGCAGATTTCTGTTGACCGAACCATGGGGGGTGTGACAGTTGAGGCAGTCTTCCATGACATCGGCATGTTCATAGGTAAAAGGCCCTCTCTTGTCAGGATGGCACTGGACGCAGGTTTCCTTAACAGTATCCTGCATCAATTCCTGATCAGCGAATCCTCCGTGGGGATTATGACAGTCAATACAAAACACCCTTCCTTCCTTTAAAGGATGATGACTGGGCAAAGAAAACTGGGCCTGGGCGGATTGATGACAGGTGAAACAAAGCCTGCCCGACGCCATCGGGGTGACTTTTAAATCAGGACCGGCGTGAATATCATGGCAAGCAAAGCAGGAAACTTCGTTGAGCGCGTGTGATCCCGCGTTCCAGTTGTGCAGATTGAAGGTGGCGTTGGCGGTATGGCACTTGAGGCAGGTGAGGGATTGCGCTGTAGCAGGTAGGTTTTCCAGGTCAATCAGTGTCTTGAAGTCGCAGGCGGTCTCGATGCCCTTACCGGCGTTCATCTCAACCAGTTCCCTGGTCAAGCCTTTGACAGCAAGACTGCCTGGGCCGTGACAGGTTTCACAATCCACAAGGGGCATGCCTGATTCTTTTTTGAGTTGAGCCCCCATGGTGCTGGCGTCAAAGGCGAGTTTCAACCTGTCATGGGCATGGCACGCTGCCAGACAGTTTTGCGTGCCGACATAATCCGCCTCAAGGTTGCCGACGATCATCTTTTCATATTCCCGGATCGGCAGAATCGGCCGTGATTCTTTCAAGTCGGCGCAGCTGCCTAAAAAAACAACTATTGCCAACATGAGGAGGAATGACGTGTTCTGACGGTACTTCCTGATAAACATTACTTCCTCCCTACTGTTTTTCATTTCAGAAGACGGTTCTGTCTGCAAGGAAAAATCCTGTTTGACATGACCGTCCACATTCTACAACCATGATGCTTTAACTGGTGAAAAGGTCTTTGCTCAGAAAACGCAAGGAAACGGTTCTCTCGATCCCTCACTCTTCCCTGTTCTGCAAATCAGTATAGCACCATGCATCTCCATAATAATAATTAATTTTTTACCAATATTATTTCGATTTTTATTCTTTGTCAGTCACATCCCTGGCAATAGCTCACCCCGAGAAGCACCATGTTCGCCACATTGTCTGATAAGCGCCTTCAAGGTCACGGGTAAATTTTTTCGCATCACACAGTGGAGAAGTGAAAATCCGTTCCCGCATGGTTTCGCGTAACTCGCGCAGCCTGTCATGATCGGTTGCCAGGGTTACAGCCATTTTCACATAATCTTCCCCGCTTTCCGCAATACACTCACCGAGACCGATTCCCGACAAAATGCTGCCCCCTACCCTCGCCACATGCCGTGTCCCAGCCAGAGTAATAACAGGAACTCCCATCCACAAAGCCTCACAGGTGGTGGTTGTGCCGTTATAGGGAAAAGTATCAAGGGCGATATCCACGCTGCCATAAAGGCCCAGGTGATCCATGAATGATTTGGTATACTCAGCGAACCGTATCCGTTCTTGCGTCACACCATTTTGGTCAAACAGGCGCCAAAGCCGGTTGCGGACACTTTCACAGGACGATTGCGTGGCTTTCAGGAGAAGTTGCGCAGAGGGAATCGCCTGCAGGATTTCAGCCCAGAGGCTGATCAACGGTTCATTGGTTTTGGTGAGGTTGTTGAATGACGCAAAGGTGATCCTTCCTGTTTTCATGAAAGGGGGTGCTGCAATTGCCGGGCTGTCAGATGGCGCGGCAAAACAGAGGAAGCAACCCGGCAGTCGAAAAAGTCTTTCAGAATGGTATTGTTCCGTCTTCCCTGGAGGATCCGCATAATTATCAGTCAGACGATAATCCATCGCCGTGAGTCCGGTCGTATCAGGGTAGCCTATCCAGGTCACCTGAACCGGTGCCGGTTTTCCGGCAAAAACAAGAAGGCGGTTGCCGTCTGTGTGACCGGACAGATCCACCAGGATGTCGATGCGGTCGTCACGAATCCGTCGATCGAGCTGCTGGTCCGACATATCGGCGCAGGGAATCCAGTGATCCGCACACGCAGCAATGCGGCGGGTTACATCATCTTGTTGCGTGTTGCTGTAATAACAGAAAATCTCAACATGTTTCTTGCTGTGGCCGGCAAGAACCGGCTCAATAAAACAGGCGACTGAATGCCCACGGAAATCCGCTGAAACATACCCTATCTTCAATCTTTTTGCCGGATCACGGGTATTGTCATGATGCTCCCAACTTTTTTTGAGGGGGGCCTCGAACTGTTCAGCAAACCTCAGGTGCTGTTGAAAAAGCTCTGCGGGTGAAGGGGCGGGAATATATTGCGAGGTCAGCAAAAAGTTGCTCCAAGCAAGGTTATTGTCCGAGGAATCGGCGAGTGCCTTCTGATAACTGGCAAGGGCCTCGTCGAGTTGACCCGTTGCATTCAAGGCATTTCCCAGGCTGACAAGCGCCTCGCAAGAGTCCGGCTCAAGGGAAAGCGCATTTTGATAGCAATCGATGGCCTCATCGGATAGCCCTTTCTTTTTTAATACAATGCCGAGATTGTAATGTGCATCGGCAAGATCCGGATTCAGAGAAATGGCCTTTCTCTGACATGATTCAGCCTCGTCAAGATGGCCCATCTGCTGCAACAGAAGCCCAAGGTTGCTGTGTGCCTCGGCAAAATCAGGGGCAATCGATAGGGCCTTGCGGTAGCAAGAGAGAGATTCATCAAAACGGCTCCCCTCCTTCAGCAAGATACCCAGGTTATTGTATGCCTCTGCATGGAGAGGACGAATTGCAACCACCTGCCGATAGCAGGCAATAGCCTCCTCGAATTGCCCATCTGCCTGCAGGGCATTGGCCAGGTTGTAAAGGGCGTTGACAAAATCAGGTTTGAGAACAATGGCCTTCCGGTAGCTGTCGACAGCATCGGAAAGCCTGCCTTGTTCCTTGAACATTATACCGAGATTGTAGTGAAAATTTGCGGTAGCGGAATCAATCTGAATCGCTTTTTGAGTGAACAGGACAGCGCGGTCCATATTGCCGGATTGCCCGGCCAGAATGCCAAGCATACTGTAAGCTTGGGCATTATCAGGATCTCTGGTCAAAATCTGCTGATACATGTTTTCCGCCTGCTGCGCCTGACCAGCCTGACAATAGCTGTTTGCCAGTTGAAGCGCCTGGGTGATGTCCATATCGTGCCGGCCAATATGAATATTTTGTATCTTCGTAGCGGTTTTTGATTTCGACTTTTTTTTCTTGAAACTATGCATGATGTTTCTTCCTGACCAAGGGCCTTTGATACGGAGGATCCGGTTTTGCTTTTTCAGCTATTTCAAATCCTCGAGGAAGAACCACGGGGTGTTTCGGTTGTGAGCAGCTGAAATCACTGCAACCTGCCCTGGCAGAACGTCAATCGTTGAAGGGAAAACATAGGCGCAATGTTGCCAGCTGGAGGCCGGATTTTTAATCGAGGGATGATTTTCAAAGACAACCGTGTCATCCATCTCAACCCTGATCCACTGGATTATCCCGCAGCACCGGCCTGGTTTCCGGACAGGCACTTCGATGCTCGTCCGTTCACTGAGGGGAAACCGGTCGGTCTCGACAAAATCAAAAAAGAATGCGCAGGTGTCATCGGTCAGCAGCTCAATGTTGAGATCATTCCTGCTGATATAGTGCTTCCGTGGCACAATTCCATTGAATTTGCTGAGGTCGAAGCCGTACACCTGGTCAACCCGAATATTCTTTTCAATGTCAACACCGCCAAACAAGGCAAACTGAATGGAACCACGGGCGGGGATAATGCGGGCACCTGGTTTCACCAGGCGGCGTTTGGCATCCTCGATACTCGACAGGACTCCCTCGCCGAGAAACTCGCTTGAAAGGATTTCGGATACAAGCAAGTCGGCCCGCTCCTCCATGTCGACGCCGATCTCCATTTTTGTCGACATCTTGGCGATCACGGTGACAGGAGGGGTGAACCCATTATCAGTTACAATGGTGCGCGCTGTTTCGGCAATCGCGGCTACGGCTTCGCAGGTCGTCACCGAGCGGGCACCGAGTTTTGCGGCCATCATGGCGAGCAACCCGGAACCCGTGCCGATTTCCAGAACCCTGGTGTCAGAGGTAACGGCACCACGCAAGGCGTCGAAATAGGCGTCATTACGAATGCTGTCGTTCATCATGGGCACATGCCACATGGCAGTCAGTCGCTTGAGAGCATTGTCAAGCCCGCTATGGGCCTGAATATGTAAAGGGTCCAAGTCGAGAGCCTTGTGAAAGCAGGCAATGGCATCAGCCATTCGGCCAAGCTCAAGCAGAACATCGCCAAGTCCGCTGTGCGCCCGGACATAATCAGGCTTAAGAGCAAGAGCCTGCCGATAGCACGCCTCCGCCTCGTCAACCCGTTCGAGTTTCATGAGGACATTGCCCAGATTCTGGTGCGCCTCGGCAAAATCCGGTTTAAGGGTCAAGGCCTGCCGATAACTTGCCTCCGCCTCCGCAAACCGTTGGAGGTCAAGGAGGATATTGCCGAGGTTGTTGTGCGCCTCAACAAAATCCGGCTGACGCAATAATGCCTGCCGGCAGCATGTCTCCGCTTCAGGAAACCGTCCGAGATTCATGAAAACGATGCCAAGATTGCTGTGTGCCTGAACATAATCAGGATTTATCAACAATGCCTGTTGATAACTCTCTTCCGCCTCCGCAAACCGTCCGAGTCCCATGAGGGCGCTGCCGAGGTTCTGGTGCGCCTGGGCATCACGGGGGGACCGCTTCACACTGTTTGACAAATATTCCAGGGCATCTTCGTTTCTTCCCTGCATGAGCCGGAGAATGCCAAGAATTTTCCAGCCAATAAAATGGCCGGGCCAGCGATGGATGGCGTCATGGGCCTTTTGCTCCAGCAGCTCGAATTGACCGGCATTATGGAGAGCCGCCATCTCATTGATGAAGCTGACCGGCGGCTCTTTCACAGCAGCATTTCCTGGGGCGGAAGGAATGTTTTTTCTTCTTCTTTTCATTAAAGTCCATGATGCGTTTCTAATGTATCGTCACGAAAATCCGCTTTCCGGACTTTCCCATCACCTGTAACTTTATTCATCCCATCCAGCAGATCATTGTGAATTTTTTTAAGTTCCCCTATCTGTTCTTCCGGGGTGAGATCGGTCATAGCAAAAACGGCCTGTGCTTTTGACAATTCGGCAGAGATGTGTGACAATTTGTCATTAAAGAAATTCAGCAGCTCGTTAATCTTTCCAGCAAGGGGCAGTGCCGCGTCTCCCCTGCGGAGACGAACCCTGGCTTCCATGTTCCCTTCAAGGACCTGTTTCACGTCACGTTCAATGGCATAGAGTCCACCCGCATAATTTTTCGGAAAAAACAAACTTGCGATCACCCCGGCCATCAGACTGACAGCAAATGAACCGATGATTGCCGGAAGAAGGAAATCAAGAAAATTTTGCGCTTTAATATGAAAGGCGCTAAAGGAAGCGGTAATTTTCTGGTTGGCGAAAAAGAAATAAACAGTACTGGATAGAAACAGGCAGACAAACAAAATACAGCTTATCCTGATGATCATGCCGATCTGCACAGCACGATTGACCTTCATGTTCAATACTTTCCGTTTCCAGGGTCGTTGGTCAGTCATTTCAGTTTTCCAAGTATTACACGCCAAAGATTAATCAAAGATGGTGCTCCGCGACTTTCCCTTGAATTTATAGTGACAGGCCACGCACAGCTTTGTCTTGATTTTTTCGCGGACAAGCTGCACTGCTTCTGAACCATGAGGGTCATGGCAGGTCACACATGTCATCATTCCGTCAATTGTCGGCAATTCTTCGGGTATTTTAGTATCTGTACCGTTTGCATATAATCGGACCGGATGGGACGTGCCGAGGTCGGCTTCCGGATGACAGGAATAGCAGGCATCAATAGCTAAACTCTCCGGATCACGCATCTGATCATGCAGCGCTTCCGTCGCCAATTCTTTTGTATTCAAAACCGTGACTGCGCCATCAGTAACACTGCTCAATTTCTCTGAACCGATTCCACTCAACTCCTGCAGTTCAAGCCATGCAAAAAGCGGTAATTTCGTCTGCCAGGAAACAAAGACGTGAGATCCGGACCGGCCATAAATTTCCGGACTCGGAACCATCTCTTCGGGAAAAGAAGACATATCGCCAGCACAAAGAATGTTCTTCCCGCCAGCAACAACTTCCTGGGGCGCTAATCCAAACCAGCTGGTCACCATTGTAGCCGTTTTTGTTCTCTTCTTCGTTTCACTCAGGATAATCCTGAACCGGTATTGTTTCGTCAAAACGAGATTTCCAAGATCAGCAATATGCTCCATCGCTTTATCCGCAGAAACCGGGTGGACGAATTGTTTTGCCCAAAGAGACTCCTGGGAAACGAGCGTGCCGGTAATACGAGTATCTGCCACAGCGGCACTGCGCGACAGCCCGCTTGAACCGTCAGGGAGATGGCAGGTGACGCATTTCCCATCGAAAACAGGCATATGCTGGTACTGCGCTTTCAGAGATACCTCATAGAAATCCACATGACAGAGAATGCACTTTTCACTGACAGGGTCTGGCCCGGAGTTTCGGAGTTGCGAAGAAGCCAATCCGCTGCCCAGGTAAATGAACAGAATTACCGCGACTCCCCTGTATGCCATCTTGGATCCCAAATACATGTACGAGCCTTGTTGGAAAACGGTCATTTTTCAACAAGGCCAAACACCTGGACCCGGCTGTTACTACGATCGGCTATGAAAATCTCATCGGTACTGTTAATGCAAATTTGAGAAGGATAAAAAAGAAGACTGTCAATCCACCCCATGGAAATTTTTCTCCCCAGAAATGCGCCGTCCCTGCCGATCAGCACGAGACCGCTGCCGAACTGATCAGTCAGAAAAATCTGTCCTGAACGGTCGAGTGCAATTCCCGTGGGGAAATTCATATACTCTTTCATGTTTTTGCTGAGTGGAGAAAACCCATCCCCCTGCTCGTTCTGCCCATAAACGGTTGCATTGATGCTATCAAGCAGAAATACTTTCCCACGGCCGTCTATGGCCAGATCGGAGAAAAAACCATATCCCCCGGGAAATGGAATGCTTTTTACAAACTTTCCTCCGGAATTGACGATTACGACTCTTTCCGAAAAAATATCGAGCAGATTGATATTGTCCTGGCTGTCGATCTTGAAATTTCTCAGCATGAGCGATTCCGCCTCAGGCACACCGTCAAATTTCATGACTCCCTTCGGTTCGCCTGAAGCAGTTAAGACGGTTATGCGGCGCGACACGCCGTCAAGATAATATATTTCACCTTTTGAATTGACCTGAATTGTGATGGGATAAGCCTTCTCCAGAGGGAATTGCCCTTCAGCGGCAAGAGTTGCGTTCTTAAAGGAATAACGGACGATTCGACTGTTTCCCGTGTCCGCGACCAGAAAGGAATCGCCCTGGCAGGCAACTCCTTCCGGGTCCTTTAATTTGTTGCCCTCGTTGTCAACGTAAACACTGACAAGATGCTTTATCCTCGCTGTTTCCGCTGACGAGTTGAACGACACGCCCAGAAGAAGAAAAAGTATTGAAAATGAAAGGCATAATTTTCGCATGGCATTATCTCCTGTATTTGGCATGGCATTGGACGCAAAGTGCCTGCGTATCTGGGAAATACATAAAATGTTTGTATTCAGTGCCATGGGTTCGATGACAGCTGATACACTGCAAGGTGATATTCTGGTTTCTGGGATCAATGATCTTTTCCCCGATGGGATGGGTTGAATGTGTCTGCCAGTCATGGCACTTACCGCATACATCAACCGTCGACGCCTCATTCATGAAAAAGAGATTGTCGGATGCATGGGGAGAATGGCATGCGGTGCATTCACCTTCAGCCACAGGGGGGTGAGGAGTTTGCGATCTCTCCTGCCTGGAAATGGTGTCGGCGTGACAACTGCCGCACAGGGAAAGCATAGGCTTCTTTAACAGTCCGCTTTCCGCAGAAGCATGGGGGGAATGGCAATTGATGCACCCTGTTTTATCCAGCAATGGCCAATGCATGCGCTTCTTGTTCAATGTATTGTTCATCATTTCGTAATGACAGCCCTGACAAAGCTCAAATCCATTTTTCTTGAGCGCTAATGGCGATGCGGATTGGGGATCGTTATGGCACTGATTGCACATTTTGCTGATCACCGGTTTATGGACATTGTCGTAAAGAATTGCGCCCTGACTGGAACCGTGGGGATCATGACAGGAGGTGCAACGACTCTTTTCCACCGGATAATTGAGATGTCTTGTCTTGAAGGATGCCTTGTCCGTCTGATGACACTTGAGGCAGAGAGACTTCACATCGGTTTTCAAGAGCTGGTCATTGTCCGCCGAGGCGTGTGGGGTATGGCAACCCAAACAATCTTTTTCAACCGGGGAATGTTTGAACTTGTTTTTCTCGATTTTCTCTGCCATTGACTTATGGCAGCCAAAACAGAGCTTGTTCCCTGCGCCGATAAGATTCGCCGGGTTATCAGAGGAATGTGGATCATGGCAGGAGACACACTTGCCTTCCAGCACCACTTTATGGGAACTGCGCGCACCCTCCGGAACCAGTTTGTCATGGCATTGATAGCAGATCGCATCCTGGCCTGCGGCCATGAGTTTTTCATGGGAGGATGTATGCGGATTATGGCATCCTGAACATTCACCCTCAGCCAGCGGCGTATGAAGGAACTTTTTCTTCATTTTCTCGCTGAAATCGACATGACAGGTCAGACAGATTTTGCCGTGGGCTCCGGGTTTCAGATTAAATTTCCCCTCCGCTTTCACCTGGGATGGAACAGAAAGAAAAACAATTCCGGTCAAGAGCAATAAAGCGAATGAATATCTATATTTCGTATAAATCATCTCTTACTCCTTCTCGACGATGTGGCAAGGGTCACAAGTTTTTGCAGCAAAAGGCGCATGCAATATTTCCTTGAAAAATTTCGGATCTTTTGATGAATGCGGCTCATGACAATTGACGCAGTTGATATCAGTCGCGTTTATGGAAATATGCGCCTTTTTGAAGGATGCGCCGTCCGTTTCATGACATTCGCCGCAGAGGGACTGCAGAGGTTTAGTCATAAGTTTTTTATCCTCAGCCGCATGGGGCTTATGGCATCTCAGGCAATCTCTTCCGGCAGGAGCATGCACTTTTTCGCCAGCCATCTTATCTTTCAAGTCAGCATGGCAAGTCATACAGACGTCAGGTGTTTCCGCAAGCAGCAGCGACGTAAGCTTTGCCTGATGGGCATTATGACACTCGGTGCACTGGCCGTTTTTGACGGGTGAGTGAATACTTGACGCCCCGCTCAGATTCTTGTCGAAATCACTGTGACAGGTGATGCAGAGACTTTTCTGACCATCAACTGTAACCCCCTTGTAATCACTGGCATGCGGGTCATGACAGGTGAGACAATCGCCGTCGTCAAAAGGAGGATGCATGGAAACAGCGCCTTCTTTTTTCATAAACTCCCCATGACAGGTGGCACAGAGTTCCGCGCCGGTCGCCTTGAGAAATTGTGCCTGATTGCCGCCATGACCGAAATGGCAGGAGGTGCACTGACCGTTTTGCACGGGCTTATGGATGTTGGTTTTGAAGAATTTCCCTTCAAGTTCAGTATGGCATGAATAGCAAAGCTGATCCGACCGTGAAGCGAGAATTTTTTCCGCGCTTGAGCCATGAGGGTTATGGCAGCTTACGCACATCTTCTCCTCATAGGGTGAATGCATCTTCTGCATTTTTTCACCGGCCTTGAGGGTATCAGCGTGGCAGGTAAAGCACAGGTCACCATCGCTTTTATTGACAAGTTTTTCAAATGCGGCGGCGTGGGGTGAATGACAGGAAAGGCATCCCCGATCACTTTGTATTGGTTCATGTTGAAATGTGACCATCTTGCTGGTGTCTTCATGACAGGTAAAACAGAGTTGATTTCCCTTGCCCACAAGGAGTTTCTCCTGTTCCGAGGTGTGGGGATTATGACAGGAAAGGCACATGCCGGTCTGAAAGGGTTCATGCTCGACAACCCCTCCCCCCATCAGGGAGTTCTTCTCATGGCATGTCAGACAGAGTTCGCCGCCTTCCATGGTTGTCTTGAAAGGGTCAGCGCCCGTTGGAGGATTATGACAGGAATCACATTCACCGGAAGCCACCGGATTGTGAACGCTGCCTTTTAAAAGTTTGGCTTGGTCAGCACTATGAGGGTCATGACAGACGGTACATGATTTTTTTTCAACGGGATAACCGCCATGGGCTTTACTAAAAGAGGACGCATTGCCGTCATGACAGGAAAGACAGAGCGTATCCGGCGCCATACTGAGAAGATTGCTTTCACTGGAAGAGTGAGGCAGATGACAGGCGCTGCAACCTTCCTGCTTGATAATGGCATGGACAACCTTTTTTTCAAATTTTTCCTTCTGATGGCAGGTGAAACACATGTCACTGCCTTCCGCCTTTAACAGTTGAGAAAAATCGGAGGCGTGGGGATTATGACAGGAAACACATTTCCCCTGTCGAAGTGCTGAATGAACCCCTTCTTTCTGGTCCAGCTTCAGATCCTCTTTTTTATGACAGAGAAAACAAAGGGCGTTGCCATCCTCTTTCAGAAGCAACTTGCCCACGATTCCATGGGCGAGATGGCATTCCTCGCATTTTCCTTCTTTCACCACGGAATGAACGTTTTTCAAGCCGAGGTATTTTTTGCCGAAATCATCGTGGCAATCGGCGCATTCCTTTTTTTTGAAAGTGCGCTTAGCGGCCTGAGCCGGCGAGATGAAATCCGGCTGCATGAAGCTGATGCCGAAAAATACCGCTGCGATCCAAAGGATATTTTTTCTTCTTCCTGTGATACGTAACATAATGATCACTCCATTTATGGTGCATCCCATACAATTATTGAACAAACGAAACAGACAGGGGGAAGAGGACACCCTTTCCGGTCAGATAGTTTCATTGGCAATAAAAATTTCCGTTTCATAAACCTCTTTCAGTTTTCTCCCGTATTCTTCAAGAGCTTCATTGATTTTTCTGCCGTAGACAACCTTGGCCGCCTCGTTCTGTACTTCTTCATAGGGTTTTGCCAGCGGAGGAAATGCCGATTCAACGACAAGAACGTAAAAAAGATTTCCAGGATCCTTGTACAGGAACATATCCTCCACTCGCGCATTCTCCGCCATTTTCTGCAGATCATCCGGCAATGCGGTAATGGCCAGCAAACTTCCGCCGAAATTCAGAATCCTTTTATCATCTTCAGTTGCAAGTCCCGTGGTGTTGGCTGAGACCCATTTGAAATCGCTGCCGGCCTTCAGTTTTTTCAGCGCATCCTGAGCGCTTTTTTCATCCAGAAAAGCAAGACTTTTCATCTTGAGCATCAAGGGGGTGGAATATTCACCGACATTTTCATCGTAATACGCTCGTGCTTCCGCCTGTGAAACTTTTACACCCGGCAGGATCGCTTTGTTCATGAATGTGTCAAAGAGTATTTTTTCCCTGAATTTTTCTACCGCATCAAGATACTCCGGTGATTTGTCGATTCCCTGATTTTTCGCTTCCATCTCTCCGACAATCGTAATCAGTTTATCCTGAAAAATAGTATCCTTTTTGGCATCTGTTTCCGTGGGAACAATCGGTTTATTCGTCCCGTGAAAAAATGTTGCTTCCAGGTCCTTGGCGATCTCCGCAACCGTGATGACTGCTGTCTCTTCGCTATTTTTTATTGTGGCAATGGGGCGCTGGTCATTGCGCAGTTTGTCAAAAACATCCGAGGCTTTTGCCTCGGGACTCTCTTTCATGATTTTTTCAAAATCAAGGCTTGCCTCAGCTTCTTTGTCTATGGTGACATATTTTTTTTCGAGTTCTTTAATAAAGGCACGCTGTTTTTCACCGGCCTGCTGCTGCAGAACCATCTGGACGGCCTGAATACGAGCATCCGGATCATCATAAACCCGGGTGTCCTCAAGTTTAAAAAGCAGATAACCCTTCTCCGCCTTGAAAACTTCACTGACCTTGCCAATCTCCATTGTAAAGACTGCCTGGGCAACAGAGGGAAGCAGATCTTTCAGCTTGACATATTCCGCCTCTTCACCGCCTTCCGCCTTGCCGCTTTTAACCATTGAGGCGGCCAATTGGTCGAAATCACCTCCTGCCTCGTATTGATCGAGAAGTGATTGCGCGTCCTCCTGATTCTGAAATTTGTAGGATGTCAACTTTGCTTCCAGGGCCATTTTCTTATAGAGTTCCTCAACTTTTTCCTGGTCCGGTTCAAGATTCACGAACTGTTTGCCAATCAGCTTTGTAATCAGCGTCTTCAGGGCAAAGTCATCTATCTGCTTCTGCACCGATGATGTCTCTTCAAAGCCGATATTGACGGCTTCTTGCACCACAAGTTTTATGGCTATCATCCGGTCCAGCAGCTTGTTGAATTTTTCTCTCTCCTGGGTTCCTGGTTGTTCCATATCACTATGCATGGCAACCAGCTGTTCGGCAAATTCCTGCAGGGTGATGGGGTCACCATTGACTATGGCAACCGGAGTTCCGGCATATTTTTCGGAAAAAAGCGGAACCTGTTCTACTTTTGAGGAAGATGGAAGCCTCAGGGAAATGGTGAGTTCTTTAATCTCTTCCGCAGGAGCCGACGGCCTGGCATCGTGCATGTTTTCCGTACCGCCTGCAACGCTGCCCGCTGCAGCGACGGAAACAAGGATAAAGGTGCACACCATGGCCAACCTGCTGATCTTTTTTTTCATTGAATGCCTCCATATTGACATTGGCAATTTTATTCGTTTAAAAAAATTGACGTTCTCAGAAAAACCTCAAAAATTTCTATGACAGTTCGCTGCAAAAAAACATCTATTCCTCCAGAATATCAACAACCGCCCTTGACATCCTGGTGGTCAGGCCATGGGCAGTGGTAACACTCCCGAAATCAAATAAATAAACCCCGTCATTTCCTGTTGCATAGCTGCGGGAGGACCAGACAATTTCTCGTTTCAGGCCATCAAAGGCCTGCACGGAAAAATCCACCTTGCTTATGCCCATTACACCCTGGTAATCAAACACCTTGCCGGAAAGAACAAGGTCTGCGCCAAGAATATTTTTATTTGCCAGGATGTCCGAGGAAGCAAGCGAAGGCCCGGCTTCCATGATCATTCTGTAGGTCAGCAGGGTCTGCCGGACGAGACCCGGTTCGACAACCCGCAGATTTTCATAACGGCTCATCTGTTTGACAAAGTGCAGGGCAACGACGTCACCGGCATTTTTTCTAGCATTGACATTGAGAAAAGGAACCACCGCGACTGAGTAAAGACCCGCCGGATCAAAATCAGGCGCCCGGTAAATGGAATGGGGTTGATGCCTGCGCTCTCCCTTTGAACCAGTAAAATCAGCGGTCATGCCTCCGCTGTTGACCATTTTCATTTCCTGCAGGTCGCTTGCAAACCTGCGGGTCGGATAGCCCCCCTCCAGATAGGATTGAAAGGACCCGGCAAGAGTATCCACGGCCTTGGCCAGCAATTTTTCCGCACTGTTAATTCTGCCCAGGCCGAGAAGGCCCGGCGCATCATCACCGGTGAGACCGACACTGTCCATCCAGAGGACTTCAGGCCATTCACCGGAGGAGTCCACCCTGGTAATCAGGGAAATCCGGGGAGGATCGCCATCCTGCCATGTTTCGAGGGAGGTGATAAAAATTCCGTCTACCCCTAACTCATCATGAAGCTTTTTGCTGATGTCGGAACTCACGCCGCCGGTATAGCGCATCCTGTTTTTTTCCATGAAATCTTCAAGCTCTTCATGGGCAAGGATATGAAACCCCTTCCCGGACAGGGCATGTATAATCGCCTGCTGAATTTCACGGAGCGGCGCTTTCGCGGCGCTTATATTATCCACCGGCAAAACAGCATAAAGCGAGGAGGAATCAACAGGGGGATCAAACCGGTATTCGGTTGACCACCCGCTGTCGACAGTCCTGCCGGTTTCATCCGTTGCCGTTGCTTGCAAACGGTATATGCCGGGTTCCTTTGGCGACCAGTTCCAGGTTGATTCATCGCCGGAACGCTCAACCGTTGCAATACCCTGCTTCAAGGTCTGCAACGCAAAAGTGACATTGCCGCTGCCCCCCTTTGTTCTGATACTGCAATGCAGAGCGCCCTTCCGTGCAACATGGGGCCCCTGCCACGTAATATCCATCCCGTCCAGGGTAAACGGTTCCGTCTTCTCCTGCTCAAGCGCAGCACAGCCCGAGAGCAGCAAAAAAACGAGAAAAAAGACCCAGGCCCTTTTACTGGAAGAGTTTATCAAGAAGATCATTGATGACCTGTTCCGTAACCTTGTTCATGGGCTGCCCGCCGCCCCCCAAAAGACGATCACCCACGCTGATCCCTCCTTTGGTGGATGATGCGGACCAGATGACGGTTCCGGTTTCAATTTCCATCATCTGCAGACTCAGGGAAACCATATTGGCCTCAGCTGAACCGGACCGGACAGTGCCGTATTCCTTGAGCACCCCGGTGATGACGGCATCCACCTCAAGAATTGTGGAGATCGATTTTATTTCTTCCGCCGTGGGCGTTTGCGGTGTCCGCACCCCCGCCTTGCCGATTCCCCTGTTCACTTCACCGGGAGGCAATACGTAAAAGGCTTCGCTGGCAAGCAGCATGCCCATGAAGGAGTCACGCACCCTTTCCGCCGCCTGATCATCAGAGGTGAGGTTCTGGAAGGGAAGAACGGCAACGGATTGAATGGCGCTGAAATCCATGGTCTCATTTGTATAATTATTCGGCGGTGTCGACACACAGCCGGCCAGCAGAAGGCCCCAGAGACAAACAATCCAGTTACTTAAAAAATTTGTTTTTCGTTTCATACCATTTCCTTTTCCCTGAAAATCTTTCAGTTAAGCCGGAGAGACGGTCAGCCCCCTCTCCCGTTCACGAGCTTGAACGGGAATCAATAAAAAACCCGAAGCGCTACGATAACATTTTCAAATTCAGTTTCTTCCCGTTCATCCTCATAGTTGCCAACCGAGTATTCGAGGGTAAGCAGGGAGTTTCTGGTGACCTGCCACTTCACCGAGGGAGACAGACTCGTCGTCTTTTCGCCGTCCGTATCCTGGGAATCACCGCATGAAAGAGAGAACTGCATGGTCCCATCCGGGAAAGGCGACCAGTTGAACGCATAGAATTGACGGGTATACGAGTCATTGTACGCCCCTTTCTCGTCCGTGAAGGAGAGATCCGCGGAAAGACTGAGAGTGCTAAAAGGCACCCAGGATATCATCATGCCTCCCGTCTGTTCACGAATGTCCGGCTCGTCTGTTTGCGTGGACTTTGCTATCTCGTAGTCAAGGGTTACATGCATCCAGCGGTTCGGGATAATGGTGGTGCCCACCCGTGCAAAAATATTGGTGCTTTCCCCTCCTTCTTCCGGATATTGCCAGCTGTAGCCGTTGTCGAGATTCATGCTCCAGCCGTCGTAAAGATCCAGATTACTCCTGAGGATCACCGAGTTGACGGAGCTCGTCCCCTCCTCTTCATCGTCATTGTGGCCATAGCTGTACGTCAGTGTCTGATTGAATGTCTCCAAATAATTTCCGGTAAGTGAAGTGGAAAAGGTATGGCTCGTGCTGTCGGATCCCTCTTTCTCGGAAATTTCCGAACGCGTCACCCGCATGTTTCCGGAAAACATTTGGCTAAAAATGTGGCGGAGATTGGCGCCGGAGTTAAGCCATGTTCTCTGGTCGTCAAAGGGCTTTGACTCCTCCCGGCGATAATGGAGATCATACCCGGATGATGTTTTCTCGGTCATTTTCCAGTTGACGGCCAGATCGCTATTCCAGTTGGTTGTCGAAAATTCAGAGGTATCCGCAGGCAAAGTCCTTTTCGGCTCAAGACTGCTTAGTTTTATATCACTGCCGGGCAAAATCGTCTGGGACAGAGGTCTGGTGACAATCTTCAGGTAGCGCGCATTTGCCGCCGCAAAGGACAGTTCAAACCTGTTTTCAAAAATATTGAAACCTGTTTGCCGGACATCCAGCTTGCGCCATATTTCCTGATCATCACTCTCATATACGGACCAGACAAAGAGATGGGCAATGTTCGCTATTTCAGTAGGCGACGCCTGTCTGTCTGCCGGATCAGCAGGATTTTCAGGCTTCACGACAACATAAACCGTGTCCACTTCCGTGTCCGAACCGAAATCAAGGCCAACGCTCACTTGTCCGGAAGTCCCCAGCAGATTGACATTGTCAAGGGAACCGGGGATGAAATCATCCGTTTCACGCAGCTTATAATAACTTGTTCCCTGAACAGAAGTATCCACCAGCCGTTCTCCTTTGCCGGTGAATTCCACCTTGTCCTGTTTATACCTGGTCGCGGCGCTGACCGAGACTTTGCCGTCGGCATAGGAATTCATATAGCGGACGGCGCCGTTGTCTGAGGTGAAGAGTGTTTCAAAATCGGTCACATCCTGCTGGATGTTCGTGTCAGTATGGTTGTAGTCAAAGGTGAAATCTCTGTAGATGTATTTGCTGCGCAGTTCCAGATTATCAGTGGCCGTATCCGTGGTCAGGGGCTCGTCATGGGCAAGTGTGTGAGTGTAATTCAGGGACACCCTCGGCAGGTCAACCGGCTTCCAGTCAACTCTGCCGCTGTATTCATCCATATATCTTCTCGTGGTATCGACAAAAGAAGCGGTTTCTTTGAATTCAGTCCGTCGATATCCCGTTGCCGCCTGGAGAAGCGGGGTTGAAAGCTGCAGTTCGGCATAGGGCCTGATGTTCCGGTCCTTGTTTTCCGTTTTGACCCCGTCGACATCGGTATCCGCGCTGTCAAGATCAAACAACCCCCCGCCGTTGAAAAGAAGGGTGGGGGTCAGATCTTTGCTCAAATCAAGGCTGTAAAGCTGCGAGAACCGCGAATAATCGATTTCCGTTTTCTCCCCGGTCTCTTTGTTTTTAATGTCGCTCTTGGCGTTCATGTATTCCAGATCCGTCAGAAAGCGCAGGCTGTCCGCCAGCAGGGGACTTTGCAAAAAGACCACCTGCAGCAGAACGGCAACCAGCAGCACTGACGGAAATGAAGTTTTTTTCATGCGCTATCTTTCACCCATTATGGAAACGGCATACCCGCCGTTTTCCAGTTCCAGGCGGCCCAAGGGTTGTTTGCTGACGAGATCGATTTTCTGCACTGTTCCCTTTTGGGGTAAAACGGCAAACAGGGCATTTTCTTCGTTGTCAATGGTCAGATGCTGAACCGGACCAGGCAGGCTGAATGAATCAATCAGCATGAAGGCTGATCGGGGATCAACCACGGCTATCGTCCCATCTTTCATGCCGATATAAAGCAGTCCCGTTCTGTTGTCCGCTTTAATTGAGAGCGCGCCCTGACCGATGAAAATTTTTCTGATGACCCTCAGCGAAGATGGATCAACGACAAGCAGATCTGTGGAAAAATTCGAAATGAGATAGAGAGCGCCGCCGGCGGCGTTTGCCGCGCCTTTGAAGGGAAATCCCTCAATTTCTGTCGAGGCCAGCACATTTTGCCCGGCAAGATCAAGTACCGATATGGCGCCGGAAGACGACTGGAGCACATAGGCCCTCCTCTCGTCAGGACCCATGAATACCCCTGTCGGCTCCGATGTCAGCCTGATCTTGCCTCTTTCATAAAGAGAGCCCGTATCGATGATACTTGCGGTATTGCTGCCCTGATTGATGGAAACAAGGGTGCTGCCTGAGGGGGAAAGGGCCACTTCGCATGGCTCATCACCAAATTGCAGCCGCACCTTGCCCAGGATAACGCCATTGGTGACCTCAACCACGGCAATGGCGTTTTCACCGGCCAGGGCCACATATAGCCATCCTTTTTTCTGGTCAAGGGCCATACCCTTCGGCATGTCGCCGATCTGCAATGTACCGACGACCTGAGCCGTTCGTTTATTAAAAATCGTCAAACTGTCCGACCCGCTGTTGCCGGCAAAACCCTTCAGGCTGGGCAACAACCGCTCCGGCTCCCAAAGGGAAAATTTCGGGCTGAAAAGAACGCCGTTTGTGACCAGGCGGTCCGCAGACAGGGAGAGGAAAAGTGCTTCCCCCCTGTCTTTCATCACCGTGAATTGATGGTCGATCCGCAACGGTTCTTCCGGCGCAAGCAGGTTGACGTCACCTTCTTCTCCCTTCAGGGTGACATCAGCGATTTGCAGGGAAAGCCCCTGGTACACCCCCGGAGGCAAACTGCCTGTGGCCAGTTTTTTTTGAATTCCCACCAGATCTGCCCCGGTGATATTTTCCATGGACGCTGACAGGGGAATCTCGCTTCCATCCTCGCGGATGACGGCAAGGCCGCTTACCCTGAAACGCAACAGGTGCGCTTCCTGGGGCATGGGTTGCAGATAGAGGTTGAATGAAGAACCTGTTGCAGATACCGGTGTCTGCAGGAGGGTGGACTGCACCGTGCAGGAGCTGTTCATCAGGAGGACAAGACCTGCCAGCAGAAGGAAAAATACTTTTTTCATGGGAAAAATATCCGGCACGGATGTTCTCCATTTCTTGTGCTCATTTGGAATTGTATTCACCCTCATGGTGTTTGCGATCCATGGCATTTTTCACAGAATTGCCGCTGTCCGCTGCCGAATTCAGCAACAATGTCCCGTCCGTAATAACTGTAGGTGATATCGGTTGGAGTAACGCCGGCATCGCCGAGGGCCGGGTGGGACTGGGACAGGAAAGAGGCCTTGAAATCCCAGCGGCCGCTGTTGTCAAAGGCCGAGGCATGAGCTCTGTGGCAGGTGAGACACATGACATTGGCATTGGCATTCGGCCCCTGGCTGCTGTTCGGGTCGAGCAGATCCGGATTTGTGACGCCCCTTTCAAAAGGCACGAACTGGAGATAGGCAGTGGCTGCCAGACCGGAAAAATCTCCTGTCCTGAGATAGGTATTATAGTTTGCGATGATTTCGCTTTCCAGGTTTTCGCTGTTTCCGGCGGGATGTTCAAAGCCGCCGGCGGTCGAATGGCCGCTGCTCAACACGCCATTATGGCAGTTGGCGCACCATTCGCTCATACCGGAACCGTAATCCACATGGGAAGCATCTGTTTCTTCAAATTTTCTGACGTTGCTTTGCCTGGCAACCGGAGCAGCATTGGCAAAGGAGTTTCCCGCCGCTCCACTGCCGCCACTGTAGAAGGAATCTCCCAACAACCGATAATTGCCCGAGATGGTTCCGGGATCTCCCTGATCGCCATAAGAGCCTGATCCGGAAATGGGCAGGCCACCCTGCAGAGTGCCGCCGTTCACCTGTCCATGGGGATCATGGCAACTGGTGCAGCCGAGACTGGCTGAGGGATATGATCCTCCGGGGGACTGAAAAAGAACAGGGTCAGACAGCAGATTGTAATCACGGGCAACAATGTTGTGGCCGTGTTCGTAGCCGGGACTCTGGCCGCCAACCCAGGTGAAATTTTTTGTCAGCCAGTAAAAATCGCCTCCCGGGGTGAGGGCGGAACCATTCTGGCTGAAGACCGAAAGGCTGCTTGGTCCGCCGAACCCGCTATGGCAGTTCAAACAGATGGAACTGGAGTCGCTTTTCTGCAAAAGCCACTGACTGCCGGGCTGCCCGCTGTGCATGCTGTGACAGCCGCTGCAATTGCCGGCGCCGCCGGAATGGAATGCCTGCGATAACGCGTGATTAACGCTTCCCGCCAGAAAAAAACCTGTGCAGAATATCAGGGCGGCGATATTTGGGAATCTGACCATATGCAATCTTTCTTTTTCATTTGAATTTTTACGACAAAGGCGATTCCTGACATAGCAGCAATAATTTTATTGTAGGGGTATGAGATAATTTGGCAAGCAAAACTTTATTTTCATTTCCCCTACTCGACAAAGCGCGACCTGACAAATTCCCCCTCTCTTCACATTGTTACTACATTGTGACATCCCCCTTTTTCTTTTGTTCCACGAGCAGATTTTTCTCCGTCGATTTGCCGGAGGTTCCAGCAAAAAAAAACCGGCGGAGCGTACATGCCGCGCCGCCGGTTTTTTTGTTACATCGATCCGGTCAAATCACCAGATCGGGATCAGACAAGCGCATTAATCTTTCGCATGGCACTTGTTGCACAATGAACGCTGATGTGTTCCGTATTTGGTTGCGATATCAACGCCCACACCCGCGGCATAGTATGGTTTCGCACCGGCAGCCATGAGCGTCACAGCTGTTCCGCCGGTTTTCAGGATACCGGACTGAGCAAGAAATTCCGAGGTATTGTCATCCCAGCGCAGTCCGTTGTCAAAGGCTGAACCATGAGCACGGTGGCAGGAGAGGCACATGACCACGTCGTTGGCGTCTTCAACACCCACTGTGCTATTGTGAGTAATGAGCGAGCCGTCGGTTACACCGCGCTCAAAGGGAACAAGCCCGTCAAATGCCGTGGCGACGTTACCGGTGAAGTCACCGGTTTTCACATAGCTGTTGTAGGTCGACATCTGCACGGGCACGTTAACCGGATGCATGTTGGAGTTGTCATTGAAAGTAGGATGACAGCTCAGACACCAGGAAGACATACCTGTTCCATAGTTGACAGTGGTACCGCTCGAGCCGTTGGAAGTGGCGACGGGAGCCGCAGTGTTTATGAGTTTATAGCCGTTGTCGCCAAGGATTCGATAGTTGCCGTGAATGGAACCGTCGGTCGGGTCGGCGGCGCCGTACGAGCCGGACACGGAGATGGCTGCGGTGCCGTTGGATGTTCCGCCGTTCACCTGGCCATGTGGATCATGACAGCTGGTGCAACCCAGGGTATTGGATGCCATTGCTCCGCCGGGAGCGGTAACATTGGTGGTGTCCGCCAGGAAGCCAAAGTCTGCTGCGACAATGCTGTGGCCATGATTTTCGCCCTTTGATGTGGCAAGGCTTGTTCCTCGGCTGGTATAGGTATAATCTGTTTGTACCCAGAAGAAGTCACCGCCCTGGCTCATGGTGCCGCCGTTGGGGGTGGCGATATGATAGCTGCCGGCGGAACCGCTATGGCAGTTCAGACAGGTGGAGCTGGCATCCGATCCTTTCATCAGGTCTGCTGCGGTAGCGCTGCCCGCTCTCGGGTTGTCCGCCGAGTTATGCATGGAGTGACAACCGTCACAGTGGGCAACACCGCCGCCGTGGAAAGCCATTGCGGAACCGGCAAAACCCATAACCAACATTGTTGCGCCTGCTGCCAAAGAAATTTTATACGTCTTTTTCATTTTTCACATCCTCCAAGATGATTTTTTACCCCGGCGGCCCAGCCATCCTTGATGATTCGAAGGATCTGTCGGCTTTGTGTCCCCACCTTGCGATGGGTTTACCTTTTTCGGAGGATTACCTGCTGCCGGTATGCCGGCAATTTTCATTCAGGTGTCGTTTTCTCCTTTACTGCGTGTTGCCTGCTTTTTTCCCTCCTGTTGTTGATTTGCTTTTTCTCTTTTGTTTCACCGGCGACTGACTTGCCGGTAAACGGTTGCCCCAATTTTGAAGAAGCTAAGGTCAGAGTCTTGTCCAGATACTAGAGCAATCACCATGCCACATTGTGGGGAATATTAAAAACGCAACAAAATCAAAGTGCTGCGCAAAATTGTGAAAAAACACATCCAGCGTTCAGGAAGAGATCTGGTATTTTGACTGATACCGATATGGGAATTTAACCAGAAGTCTGCGGCAATCGAATGGGATGAAGAATTATGATTGTCGTGAAGTGGAATTTATAGGCGAGAGGACACATGGAGAGTAAGCGATGTGCCCTCTCCGAACGGAAATGGATGATCAGGCGCAAATCAACCGGTGCCGGGATGTGAGGAGTTTATAGATAGAACCGACAGGGAAAGAGATGAGAAGTTTCTTGAAGGAAGCGGCTACTCCCTGATGATCTGAAAACAGCTGACGCCTCTGCCCGCGCCCTGGGAAACGTATATCTTGTCGTTATTGTCAAGCACGATGTCATCAGGCACCACCAGATTTTCCGGCGCCCCGGTACCGCGATAGCCGAATTCACTGAGGAAATTAAAGGACTTATCAAAGGCCATCACCACCGACCGCAGACGGTCGGAGACAAAAATATTACCGTCACCGTCAGCCGCTATTCCAGCCACGACACCGAATTTCCCCGGACCGCTTCCGGCCTTGCCGAAGTCTTCGATTGTGCCGTCGACATTCAAGCGGAAGGCCGTAAAGAGCGCAGGGGTGGTAAAATAGATATTGCCGGATTTATCCACACTGAAACCGCTGATATCGAGAGCAAGCGACTTTCTTTTCTCCGGTTCAAGCTCTGCAACAAAGGGATCAAAATGACTTCGCAGATCATATCCCGCCTGATAGTGGCCGTCGGTGGAAACGACGAGAATCTTCAACCCGTCGGCATCCAGAAGATAAAGTGATCCTCGGGTATATTTCAGCTGGCTTGCCCTGAAATCCTGCATGTCTTCAGGGATATTTTCGAGCTCAATCTCCACGACAGGCTCGCCACGATAGTTGAGTTTTGTGATGTTTTTACCGGCAAGAAGAGTGGAAAGTATGTAGATTGATCCGTCTTCAGCCACCGCAATGTCGGAAGCGCCATTCACCTGCCCGTCTTCGCCGAAACTGAAAATCTCCATGCCGTGTTCATTAAAAATCCGCACCTGATTTTCATGGGGATCAAAGGCGTAAATTTCCCCTCTTTCCATGTCTGCCGTGACCTGTGCCCACTGGGAGGAAACCGGTCCGGAAAAATCAGACAGAAGATACTGGAAATTCATTTGAACCCCTGCCTGGGCCGGAATGCTTGTCGCCAGCAACAGGCCGAAAAGAGATACCAGGGACATATGTTTCACGATTTTTTTCTTCATGACTTTTCTGTGTTGCACAATTTGTACCAAACGAGAAAAGCCTGAACAATCATCAACAATATAGATGGATAACAGATTTTCAGCGAGATTGCATCATCATCCGTGACACTGCGATTTGGGGATTTCGCCGGAGAATTTCAGGAATTTAGCCAAGTCGAAGTTTTCCCCCTGTCATTTCAAATCATATTTTTTTACTTGATAACGCAGGGTATCGTAGGAAATATTGAGCAGTTTTGCGGCTTTTGTCTGGTTCCCCCCCACCCTTTCCAGGGCCTGACGGATCAAATCCTTTTCAACATCTTCCAGGGAAATCCCCTCTTCGGGCAGGTTCATCAGGCCATCCTGGCAGACAGGACTCTGCGACTCTTCCGCGGTCAACCCCATGGCCAGATGCTTCGGCTTGATGATTTCCTCATTTTCCAGGACAACGATTCGTTCAATGATATTTTTCAATTCCCTGATATTACCGGGCCAGGCGTAGGAGACGATGATCTTCATGGCCTCGGGGGAAAACGCCTTGATGTTTTTTTTCTTGTACTTCTGGGCGAAATGGACGAGAAAATGTTCCGCCAGCCGCGGAATATCTTCCTTCCTTTCCCGCAGGGGCGGCAGATGAATGGCAAAAATATTCAAGCGGAAGAAGAGATCCTCGCGGAACTCCTTATTGATCACGGCCTCCTTCAGGTTCTTGTTGGTGGTGGAAATAACGGTCACCTCGACGGGGAGATCAACTCTGCCACCCAGTCGACGCACCTTTCGTTCCTCCAGAACGCGAAGCAGTTTGCTTTGCAGATCCATCCGCATATCGCCGATTTCGTCTAAAAGAATGGTGCCGCCGTCGGCAAGTTCAAACATTCCTTTCTGATCCGACTTGGCATCGGTGAATGCCCCTCTGACATGACCGAACAACTCGCTTTCGATCAGGTTTTCAGGAAGCGCGGTACAGTTTACCGTAATAAAAGGCGCATAATCATCTTCATTACCTTCGCGGAGATGCCGCCAGTTGTGGATGTAACGGGCCAGCACTTCCTTGCCGGTGCCGGACTCGCCGGTGATCAACAAGGTTGAGGCCCCGGCCTCGGCAATTTTTCTCGCATCTTCAGTGATTTTCTTCATGACGGGCGACTCGCCCACCATGGAACTCACCAGAGAAGATGGGCCTGTTTTCCGTAGATAGTTGACTTCATCCTTGAGCCGTCCTTTTTCGATGATTGCTTCAGCAACAATCTTCACCTCGTCAATATTAAAGGGCTTGGTGAGATAGTCGGCTGCGCCGAGTTTCATTGCCCTGATGGCCGATTCCGCAGTTTCATCGGCGGTCAGCATCACCACCTGGGTTTCAATCTTTTCTTCTTTGATTTCGGCAAGAATATCAAGCCCGTCCCTGTCTTCTTCCAGGTGGATATCAAGCAGCACCAGATCTGGATGCCAGGCAGCGATTTTATTGACCACATCATCGGCATTTGTCTGGATTCTCGTCTCGTAGCCTTCTTTTTTTAATGCCCTGGCCAGCATTGAGACAATCAGTTCCTCGTCATCAATAAGAAAAATTCTTCCCTTATTTTTCATTGTTCACCACATGCGTTAATGTTTTCAGGCAAGGTAAGGTAAAAAACGGTTCCCTCTTCAGGGTTGCTCACGACATGAATCGTAAACTCCGGTTCAGGGGACGGGCATAACTGAACAAATTTTTTGACCCGGGACTCATCCGGTGAATTTCGTTTATAATTCGTGCAAAAACATCGTTATCCCTCAGCTCAAAAGGAAGATCATTGGCAAGAACCTCGATAGATACCTTGATGCCTGTCAGGTTTTTTTACTTCATGGGCGAGTCCGGCGGCAAGTTCCCCGACCACGGCCAATCTTTCGGCCTGCTGCATATACAGAAACTGATCCTTGAGGGTGAAGGCCGTGGCAAGCTCAAGAAACTCATCAGACAATTTGCCCTCCACTCTGGTCTGCAGATTTCCTTCCTTGATTTTTCTGAGAGCGCGCAGTCGAATGTTTTTATCCATTTTTGATGAAAAAGAATCAATCTAAGGATGTACCCCCTATCCGTTCATGGGATCACAATTGATAATCAGTATGAAAAAAAGACATATAAGACAAATTATGCTAAAATTTCTGTATACGTTGTGGTGCATGAGAGATCACACGATTCAGCAAGAGTTTCGAGAACGCATTCTGAGTCTTTTTATTACTTTACTGAAGAGTCTCATATCACACAACAACTTAAAAACACCATAATCTTCCATTTGCCAAGGCATACTGACAAGTAAACTTCAATGAAAGGCAAACCGACTCCATTCTGCTTACTGCTTCTCTTCCTGCTGCAACCCTCCACGCTGTCGGCCTTTTGGGATCTTCCCCCTCTCCCACCGCCCCATGAATACGGCAACATCCTGATAAACAGAATCTCGGAAACAAATAAGGTCAAACCTGTTTTTTTCTCCCACTGGAGTCACCGGATAAAATATTCCTGCCGGGTCTGCCATCTGGAACTGGAATTTGAATTTTCGTTGAACGGAACGGAAATAACAGAGGCTGACAACCAAAGCGGACTTTTCTGCGGAGCATGCCATGATGGCAAGGTTGCTTTCGGCCACACAAAGGAACATTGCGACAAGTGTCACTCCGGTGATCCTTCCGCCGACCGTGACAAGTTTGAAAAACTGACGGCCAACCTGCCGAGAACTTTTTACGGCAATAAAGTTGACTGGGTGCAGGCAGTGAAGGAAGAAAAAATGAAGCCGATATACTCGCTTGTCGACACGAAGCCCCAGTCAAACATGAATTTTCAAGAGATTCTTGAATTAAAGGCGGAATGGAGCTATGTGCCGCCGGCTTTTTTCCCGCATTCCGCGCACATTCGATTACTGGACTGCGGCAACTGCCATCCTGACATTTTTATCATTGAAAAGAAAGGAACAGAGCATTTTGAAATGCAATATATTCTGAAGAAGAAATTCTGCGGGGTCTGCCATCTCAAAATCGCCTTTCCCCTGAATGACTGCAAAAGATGCCATCCCGACATGCAGAACCATTAGAGAGCAGGAACACGATACAGATCAAACGCATAACGCAAAAACCGCAAAAACCGCAAAAACCGCAAAAAAAAAGTAGAGCCGTGAAGGCTCTACTTAATGGAAAAAAATCATCTTGGAGGATTTTTTTTCTTCCTTCCTCATTCTAAAAAAAAACACCCTTCTTTTCAATAGTTAATTGCCTCTCCCCTCCATTCTGTATTCAGATCTTCACTTGTTCGTGACATCGCGAAGTGACGGAAAAGTGGGTTTTTTCTTCAAAACCACTGCCATGCCATGTACCTCATCTGTTGCTGGATGGTTCGGAAAAAATGGCGCGAACGGTTTCCGGGATATTTCCTTTCGGGACAAGGCGATTGTTTTTCCCCAACTCGTAAAGGCCGAACCATTCCTCGGGGTCGTTTTTTTCGTGATGGGTCAGATCCTCGGCGTGCTCACCGCTTTTCCACCATTCATCATGCAATTCAAAAAAGACAAGGCCGCAGATTTTTTCGCGGCCGGATGCGGTCCGCACATCCTGCCAGATCGACTTGAAGACAGCGGGAACATCCTCGACCCGGTGACCGCCGAAGCCCACCACCCAGGGTTTCGGAGCAATGGGTGAGGTGGAAAGACCGACCTGGGTGATCATAATAGGCTTGTCCGTCATCCGGGCCAGGTCTTCGAGATACCCCTGATAGGTGGTCTTTGTCACGGAACCGGGTGGGGAAGTGACAACCCCACGGGCATACGTATAGATGTTAAGGCAGACGAGATCCCCCATATCAGGCACAAGGATGCTCTTTTGATCAACCTCAAGATCAGGACGATTCGCCACCGGACCGATATGGGTCCAACTGGTGTGAGCGTAGAGATGACGGCGGCCGTAACGGGTCAGTTCATAATCAATGGCGCCGTCAATCAGACGGGCTAAGGCAACTTCGGTGGGAGTACGGTTTGTCACCACCACGTGTTTCCCCTGATAATTCCGCACTTCCGGATGGCGACTGTCGGTGCGGGCCACTGCGGCGGCCTCCAGTTCATCACCCACGGAAAAAAGGACGAGCCGATCCGGTCGGCCGACTTTGTATGTATGATCAATGACATCTTTTATCTGGGCCAAAGTGCGTTGCAGAAAGTCTTCTGCGAGAAAATCCTCTTCACAGCAGTGCACCCAGATATCCTGCCCGTAAAAAAGATCGGTTTTGTCGAGTTCGGTAAAAAATCCCGGCTGCATGTGAAGCGGAAAGACATGGAGGTAATTAACGCCGAGTTCGCGTATACGGGCGAAGTGATCCTGGTAGCGGTCATCATCGCCGGGGTTTGCGCCGCTGAGCGGTGTTTTGTCGCCGGGGAGAAAGGGTGAATAGCCGATGCCCCGAAAAAAGACTTTCTTCCCGGATTCCAGATCGACAAGAGACGTTCCTCGAACCACAAACCGCTTGGGTTCAGGAGTTGTTTTGGCAATGCTTGCAGTTTTTTCTGCTGTCTCGGGAGAGGCCCAGGCCACGGAAAGGCAAACCACGGCAACAATAAGCGAGATGAATGAAAAAAAAGGTATTTTTTTATGCATGATCACGAAAGATTTTTTAACGCAGGATCAACCGCCCTGTCTTTGCACTGTTACATTAAATTCTTCAATCTGCACGGCCGCATCCTTCCCTTCTCCGAAAAGATGGAAGGAAAAAGCCTGCCTTGCCTCATGGTTATCAAAATCAAAGGCGATTTCCGCAATCTCGCCCGTATGAAGCAGCGGGAAGGGAGGATAGGAAATACTGGTGATCAGATGCTCAAACTGGCGTAGATTCAGTTTTAACTGAATTCCCTCCTCACCTGCCTTGACAGCCTTTATTTTCATGGACACATGAATCTTTGATTTTTCAGGAAAATCAAGATACTGGGCGCCGATGAGATTGTCCGCCCATTCGTTGAGGACTTTTTCCGGCAGGGCGCGGATTTCGCCGTTGGCAAAACGCATCTCCCGGCTTCCCTCACCCGCGATCAGCCTGTCGTCTAAAACCGCTGCCCTGGCAAAAAAGAACGATGAATCATGTTCCTTGTAAAGCTTGAAAGGGACAGTGGGAAAACCGAGAATACTGTCAGCGGTTGTCACCTGACAGGTGTCGGAATTCCAGCCGCATTCATAGAGCAGATTGTCACTGGTATGCCAGCGGAGTTTACCGGCGGTGTAGGCTACCATCTCCCGGGGCTTGTCATAATCGCGGAAAAAACTTCTGCCGATGATCGTCGGCGGCTGAGGAATCCCGAGATAATCGATCACCGAGGCGCTGATGTCGACTAAACCAAAGGTTCCTTTTTTGAATCGCGGCAGCTGATCCTGTTCCGGAGCCATGACGATGCCTGTGCCCCAGCTGCATATCCATTCGGCAATCTCAGAGCCGTGGGATTCATCCGATGTCACGATGACAAGGGTGTCATCCAGAACGCCGTCCGCGGCAATTCCTTTGAGGAAGCCTGATACGGACTCATCGAGCATCATCACGGCGGCATCAATCCGTTTCGGATATTTCTTACTGACGGCCTCGGAGGCGGGTGCGCACGGATGATGGGTGCCGACGGTGAGCAGGGTCAGCATCCAGGGCTTGCGTGCCGCCTGCAGGTCGGCGATGTAGCGTCTCGCTCCCTTGAAAAAAACAGGATCACTCACCCCCCACTCAAAGGGATAGGGGTCTGGTTCGGTGAACCATTCAGAGCCGTGGACATGCTGGAACCCGATTTTCGGCATGACCCTGTCCTTGCTCATGAAGGTGAGACCGGCTCCCTGCAGATAATGGGTTTCAAAGCCGTTTGCGGCAAGCCAGGCGGGCAGGCTGTTTTTGGCTCTTTCCGAATCGGGGACGAGTTCAAATGCCTTGGGGGTTTTTAATGAAAGTTTGCTGAAATCACCGCAAAGAATGGCATAAAGGCCTCGGATGGTCTGGGCGCTGTGGGTGACGAAATCAGGAATCAACATGGCATTGGAGGTGCTGTCGACCAGTCCCTGCATAACCAGTGCCTTGCCGTCAACATGCATCGCCTTGCGGATTTCCGAATGATACAGACCGGGAATTCCTTCCATGACGACGATGAGCACGTTTCTCGCCTTGCCTTTTTTAATCAGTGGAGTTCCCTGGAGATCAAGCCGGCGAACGCCTTCCGGCAAGTCTGCCTCGGCCAGGGTTGGCGGAACGGGACGGAGCACCATGGCAATGGCGTCGGTGCCGAACCAGTGAAGCGGATTATAACGGGAGGCAATGCTGCTGTCGGCGTATTTCTGGCTCAGCAAGGAATGGCCTGTGAAGAGAAGCAGGACGAGGAGCACGCCATTGCGAAAGGAGCGCCATCCCGGTCTGGGTGCAGGAAAAAAAGACAACAGCACGACAGCGAGCAACATCGCTCCTTCCTTGAGGGGAGAGGCGATATTGAATCCGGCGGTGGAGTTTTTCAGAAATTCAGGGTCAAGGAGGTAATGCACATCCTGCCAGGAAGGGAACCGCTGCATGGCGGTAAATAATTCCAGGGCGGCTATCTGGAATCCGGCCCAGAGCAGCACCAGAAACACCCGCATCCAGTGAGGGAAGAACAGGACAGCCATCCACACCAGCAGGCCGAGTCCACAATCGGAAAGCAGACCAACGGGCTGAGTGAATCCCTGTCCCATGAGACGCCAGAGGACAGGGAGAAAAAAAGGAACAGCTGAAAGAGAAAGAAAGATTTGTTTTTTCAAGAGATGGTGAAATAACCTGGATGATGGTGAAATTTGTTGTTTCCGACCTGTGCCGACCGGCACAGGAGAAGGAAAAGGCAGACGGGAAATTTACGGAGCGCCGTCCATGCAGAATGTAACCTTCTTGAGGAAGAAAACAATGAAAAAAAAGAGCGCCCTTTACCCCGGCCACGTTCAGTCCAAGGGTGGCGCCTCTAAAAATAACATAAAAATTACTATTTACAAGACTGCCCATTTGACGTCAAGGTCTTTTCAAGGTGAAATAACGGATTGGCGCATTATCCAAAAAAACTTCCATCAAAAAAATCAATTTCCTCTCTTGCGTGAAGTTTCATTCGGTTCCGGCCTTTCATTCAAGTTGAAATTCATTAAAAACTGTACTTTCAGTTCACTATCAATTAGATTAGGACGGCAATTTGTCCGTCAATAAAATAAGAAACCGCATCCACATGACACAAAACTTGATCACGGATCAAGCATCCCGTTCACAAAAATTGCTGAACAGGCTTTCCTACCTTATCACTTACAATCCCAATACCATCATCATCACTGACAAGGCGGGAAAGGTCGAGTACGTCAACGAGGTTTTCACTTCAACCACTGGTTACCTTGAGACAGAAGTGCTTGGTCGTCATATCGAGAGGCTCAACCTCCATGATCTGGCCAGTCTCCGCACCCTCTCCTGGCATGAGGTCTGCCGGGGTGAAATATGGGAAGGCGAAATAACCAGTTACAAAAAAAACGGCAGTCGATTTTTCGAGCAGACATTTGTCCTTCCCCTCACTGATGACGATGACACCATCTGCTGGATCTGTTTCATCAAACGCGATATCAGTGAAAGAAAGCGATACGAACGGAACCTGCTGGCACTTACCAGAACCCTGGAAAACCAGATCAAAGAACAGAAGGCAACCGAAATTGAGCTTGAGGCGGTCAACCGCCAGAACGAGCTCATCCTCAATTCAGTGGCTGAAGGAATTTTCGGTGTTGACATTGAAGGAAGCATCACCTTTTTAAATGCCTCAGCAGAAAGGCTCACCGGATACAGAAATGACGAACTTTTCGGCCGTCCATACCATATTTTATTCCGTCAATGCAGTGACACGGGCTCCCGGCATGAGCCGTCACTCTGCCCTGTTTTCGCCTCTTTCCATGATGGCAGATTCCACCAGAGCGGACACGAGATCTTCTCACGACAGAATGGATCGGATTTCCCCGTGCATCTTGCCTGTGCTCCTATCATCGAAGACAAAACCGTTATCGGCGCAGTTGTGCTCTTTAAGGACATTACGAAAGAACTCCTTATCCGGAAACAAAAGGAAAAAGCCGAGCAGGAGTTACGTGATCTGACGGCAACCCTGGACCAGAGGGTGCAGAAAAGAACCGCCCAGCTGAATACGGCAAACGAGAGTCTGATCAATACCCTGGATCTTCTGCAGCGCACACAGAACCAACTGGTTCAATCGGAAAAGATGGCGTCCCTCGGTGGACTTGTCGCAGGCATCGCCCATGAAATCAACACCCCCGTTGGTATCTCCTATACCGCGTCAACCCATCTGGAAAAGGAAACGCAGAATATGGCTGTTCTCTACCGGACAGATACAATGAAACGCTCGGACCTGGAAGAGTACATGAGTGTCTGCCTGGAATCAAGCACTCTGCTGCAATCCAATCTGACCAGGGCCGGAGAGCTTATCCGCAGCTTCAAACAGGTGGCCATCGACCAGTCAGGGGAGGGAATAAGAAGTTTCAACCTCAGACAGTATGTCAATGAAGTCCTGCTCAGCCTGAGGCCGATTCTGAAAAAAACCAGTCACAATGTAAAGCTGACCTGTGCTGATGATATCGTTTTGCGCAGCTATCCGGGAGCCATGTCGCAAATATTGACAAATCTCATCACCAACTCCATCATTCATGGTTTTGATGATGGTAAATCAGGCAATCTCCTGCTTGATTTTTCCTGGAAAGATAAAACCCTTATATTTGTTTATAATGACAATGGCAAGGGAATCGCAGAGGACAACCTGAACCATATTTTCGACCCTTTTTTCACCACAAACAGAAGCAGCGGCGGGAGTGGCCTCGGTCTGCATATCATTTACAACATCATCACCCAGAAATTAAACGGGACCATTAACTGCCAAAGCGATCCGGGAGAAGGAACAACCTTCACCATTCTTCTCCCCACGGCGTGATGCAGTCTCCCTGATGTCATGACAGGAACATGAAGATGACGAACAACGATCTGTTTTTTTGCGCTGAACAGGAAATCGCCCCATCAAATAGCGATTTTCCCAAAGACCGATACTGGAAGATTCTCATTGTTGATGACGACAAAGAGGTGCACGACATCACCACCCTTGTGCTGAAAAAGTTCATCTATGACGGAAAAAAGCTGCAATTCCTCCATGCCTACAGCGCCAATGAGGCGAAAAAACTGATCACTGAACACCCGGACACCGCAGTCATCCTGCTTGATGTGGTGATGGAAAGCCATGATTCAGGACTTGCCCTGGTTGAATATGTTCGCAAGGTTCAGAACAATCCCTTTGTCCGCATTATCCTCCGCACCGGCCAACCGGGACAGGCCCCGGAGGAAAAGGTCATCGTCGAATACGACATTAATGATTACAAGGAAAAAACAGAACTTTCATCACAGAAACTTTTCACCGTCATGGTCTCCTCGCTCCGCACCTACCGGGACATCCTGGTCATTGAGGCAAACCGTAACGGACTGAAGCGAATCATCGACGCCTCGGCCAACCTGTTTGAATTGCGATCGCTGAAACAGCTTGCTTCCGGTGTCCTGGCCCAATTGGTGTCCATCATGCACATGGACCCCAATGCCATTGTCTTTGAAACTTCCGGCTTTGCCGCAACCCGTTCAGCAAAACTCTTTGAGATACTTGCCGCCACGGGCAAATTCAACGGACTCACCGAAATAGAAGATCACAACGAACTGCCGGAAAACGTCTTTCGGGATTTGCAGGAAGCCATCAAGAAAAAACGATGTCTCTATTATCCGGACAGATATGTCGGATATTTCAAAAGTGAACTTGGAGCTGAAACGATCATCTACTGCGAAGGATGGCGGGAATTGAACGAATTGAACAAGTCTCTGATCGAAATCTATTGCGGCAATGTTCATATTGCCTTTGAAAACATCCATCTTAATAAGGAAATAGAAGATACCCAGAAAGAAATCATTTATACTCTGGGTGAAATCGCCGAGGCGCGTTCACAGGAAACAGGTTTTCATGTCAAGAGGGTATCGGAATACTGCAAACTGCTGGCGGAAAAATACGGACTTAATCAGACCCAGACTGAAATCCTGCGCCTCGCTTCACCCATGCACGATGTGGGCAAGGTGGCGATTCCCGACGACATACTCAACAATCCCGGGCCACTGTCTCCGGACGAGTTCACCGCCATGAAAAACCATGCGACGATCGGTCATGACATGCTCGGCTCTTCCACCCGGGAAATCATGAAGGCCGCAGCCATTATCGCCGTGCAACATCATGAAAAATATAATGGCACGGGATATCCCAGGGGACTTGCGGCGGAAGACATCCATATTTTCGCCCGCATTACCACCATTGCCGACGTCTTTGACGCCCTCTGTAATGACCGGGTCTATCGCAAGGCTTATGATATGGATGAGATAATCGACTATTTCAAAAAAGAACGGGGCGGACATTTCGATCCGGCCCTTGTAGATATTTTTCTTGCAAACATTACAGAATTCATCAAGATAAAAGACACATTCAGCAACAGATTCAACTAAATTGAACTTTCAAGCGGGACCGCAATCGCACTTTATGGTCAGAATAAAAAACAAATACCCTCGGCGCCGGAATTTTCCGGCTGAAATCTCTTTTCAAGAGAAGGCTTCCGTCCTTTTGATGCAGGCCTTTGCTTTCTTTTTGTTTGGTTTTTTCCCCTGTCAATATGCTGTTTCTCAACCTTTACTGACCGATGTGCCGGCATTTTCCGCGGTCATTAAAGATGTCAAGAAAACCGTGGGTGACGCTGATGTCACTCAGGAGATTCTTGCCGAAGCCATTGAGAAAACAAAAAATGTTCTGACGGCCGGAAAAACATCAGCCGATGAGATCCAGTCCGAACTGGCCAAGGTTGACCAGTCCATTGACCTTTTGGGTCTCGAAACTAAAAACGATCCACCCGAGGTCGCCCGGCAACGTAAACTTCTGCTGCAGAAAAAATCCGGTCTGGAAAAGAAACTTTCTGAAATTCGGTTAATTCTGGTCAATAGTGAAGATTTGCTGGCAGACATCAATGATCGTCGTGAAAAACTTTCCAACCGGCAATTTTTCCACAGAAGAGCGGATTTCCTTCAACTGATGCAGCAACTCTACTCCAGACGAACGGACTGGACCGGAGACAGCATTTCTTTTCTGTCAAGACAGAGTGGTATTGAAACCTTTACTCATCTGCACCTCGGGGTCGGAATTTTCCTCCTGCTCATCAGTGTTATCTTCGGGCTTTGGAGCAGATGGCGCCTCGTCTCTCTGGCTTTGCACAAAAAAGAATTCATGAAAATCCTCATGGGCAGCGTTTCCCGTTACCTACCTTTTTTTCTGCCGCTCCTTGTCATTTCCCTTTACAGCCAGTTGTTGACAAAAAACTCTCAACACTTCACGTATATCGGGCCCCTCAGTTTCGCCTGCGTCCTTTTTGTCTTTCAGCTCTGGCTGGTACGCCTTTTCTTTAAACCGATACTTGGAGAAAACCCCCTAATCAGGCTACCGGACAAACTCTCGTCTTCCTTCAGGAGTCAACTGCGAATAACGGCATTTCTTGTTTCCTTCCTTTCCCTGCTGCTGGTGGCTCCGGTTGAAACCGAACCCGGCGCTTCTTATTACTATTTTCTCCGGTTGGTCACGGGAACCGCTCTGTGCTGTGTGCTGGCAAGACTCGGATGGCTTTTCAATAAAATTCCCGGCCTTGAAAAAACCGCATTCTGGATACGCAGTATTCTGACAATTGTCCTGCTCACGGCAATCATCACAGAGCTTCTCGGTTTTCATAATATTTCCCTTCATGTGATCAAGGGATTCACAAAAACAATTGCCCTGGCAACCCTTTTCTTCTGCGTCAGATATGTCGTCAACAGTGTATTCACGAGTCTTTCTTATGGTAAAGCCGGATGGCCGCAAAAAGTACGTGAACAGGTCGGCCTTTCCGCCAAAGAGGTCGGCCCCAGTTTCATCTGGATGAATTTTCTTATTAATTTTCTTCTGCTTCTTGCTCTTTTCGTTACTGTATTAAACATCTGGCTGCAATCGTGGACAGTCGGGACCCAATCAGCCGAATTCATCATGCAGGGTTTCACCATCGGCGAAACGCATATAGTTCCCCTTCGCATCGCCATAGGTCTCCTCCTTTTCGCCCTGTTCTGGACCCTTTCCAAATGGGTAAAAACCAGGTTGAAAAAATCAATCAGTCAGGATCAGCATGTCAGCAAAAGCGCCCGCGACGCCATTGTCACCCTATCAGGCTACCTGGGCATCATTATCGCCGTCCTGATCGGTCTCGCCATGGCCGGGGTTAACTTCACCTCCCTTGCGGTCATTGCCGGCGCCCTGTCGGTTGGGATAGGGTTCGGTCTTCAGAACATTGTCAGCAACTTCATATCCGGACTCATCCTTCTTTTTGAGCAACCCATTCGACGAGGCGACTGGATCGTGGTCGGCAATACGGAAGGTTATGTCAAAAGAATCAGCGTTCGCTCCACCGTGATAACAACGTTTGACAAGGCGGAAGTCATTGTACCCAATTCCGAGTTCATTTCAACCCAGGTGACAAACTGGATGTTTTCCGACAGAAACGGTCGATTGCGAGTTCCTGTCGGCGTCGCCTATGGAAGTGACACGGAACTGGTCAAAAAAATTCTTGAAGACATAGCTTTCGCCCACCCCGCTGTTATTACTGACGGTTCCACCCCGAAACCGGCTGCTCTTTTCATGAACTTCGGCGACAGCTCCCTTAATTTTGAACTACGCCTTTTTCTCACAGAAGTGGACAGCCGATTTAAGACCTTAAGCGATATCAACTTCTCCATAGACGCGGCATTCCGCAAAAACAACATCCAGATTCCTTTCCCCCAGAGGGACATTCATATTATGAACAGTTCCATGCCATAGCATCGGAAGCCATTTTTTTTACGAATATTCCATTTAAAATTTTGAAAAACGTTTTTTGTGACCTAATAATAAATACATGAACAGATCAAATCTCCTTATCGCTATTGCCATTGCCGTCATCTCAATCAGCATGTGGGCCCTTTTCAATCAACCCGAGGATGAACCGGAATGGCCTGACCGGATTCAGGGCTTCTCTTTTTCCCCCTTGCGACTCGGACAAAGTGCCGTTACCCACATCCTTCCTTCAGAAGAGGAAATTGATGAAGATCTTGAGCTTCTTTCCGGCAAAACCCATGCGGTAAGAAGTTATACCGTTGAGGGATCTCTGGCTTCAATTCCGCGTCTGGCCGGCAAATACGGCCTTAACGTAACCCTTGGGGCCTGGCTTGACAAAGATCTCGGCAAAAACGACAGGGAAATTAACGATGTTATCAGGATAGCCAGGGAAAATTACCAGAATGTGGTGCGTGTCGTTGTCGGCAACGAGTCCATCCTGCGCGGTGAACTGACGGTTGACGAGGTTGTCGAGTATCTCGATTGGGCAAGAGATGAGCTGACTGTGCCGGTAAGCACCGCCGAACCATGGCATGTCTGGATCAAGTATCCTCAACTGGCCGAACATGTCGACTATATCGCCGTCCACATGCTGCCCTACTGGGAGGGGATTGATCTCGATCTGGCAGTTGATTACGTCGTTGAACACGTCAACATGCTGAAAAAAGCCTTTCCCGACAAACAGGTCATTATCGGCGAGGTGGGTTGGCCCAGCAACGGCAGAACACGCATCTCCGCCGTGGCCAGCAGCGCCAATCAGGCTGCTTTTCTACGCCGTTTTCTGGCGAGGGCTGCCCGTGAAAACTACACCTACTACATCATGGAGGCCTTTGATCAGCCATGGAAAAGGGTCTCGGAAGGTGCCGTCGGAGCGTACTGGGGGGTTTACAATGTTGAACGGGAAGCCAAATTCCCTTTTACCTCACCAATTGTCAATATCCCAGAGTGGCGGACTCTTGCCGCCATATCAGTCATAATCGCCATCATCACTTTTGCCCTTCTGCTTATAGACAGCAGAAGTCTTCGGCCCCGCGGCCGCAGCTTTCTCGCAATCATCGCCTTTGGTGCGGCATCTGCCGCCGTCTGGATTGTTTACACCTATACGAGACAATACCTGACCTTGACCTCCATACTGGTCGGCATTCTGATGGTGGTCGGCATTGTCGGTGTCGTGGTTATTCTCCTGGCGGAAGCCCATGAATGGGCGGAGGCAACCTGGCTTGCCGAGTGGCGTCGCCCCTTTGCCATTCGCAAACTGCCGGATGAGAGACTTCCCATGGTATCGGTCCACGTTCCTGCCTATAACGAACCGCCGGACATGATGATTGAAACACTGAATGCTCTGGCCGCAATGGATTACCCGAACTTCGAGGTCATCGTAATCGACAACAACACCAAAGATCCGGCGGTATGGAAGCCGGTTCGGGAGCATTGTCTCAAACTCGGCCCACGTTTCCGCTTTTTCCATGAAGATCCCCTTGCCGGATTCAAGGCGGGCGCGCTCAATTTTGCCCTCAAACAGACTTCTTCTCTTGCCACTGTGGTTGCGGTAATCGACAGTGATTACATCGTTACCCCCGACTGGCTGCACGATCTTGCCTCCCAGTTTGACAATCAATCCATTGCCATTGTTCAGGCGCCCCAGGATTATCGGGATGACAAGGAAAATCTTTTCAAGGCCATGTGCTACGCTGAGTATCAGGGTTTTTTCTACATCGGCATGCAGACCAGAAACGAACGAAATGCGATTATCCAGCACGGCACCATGACAATGGTGCGCAAGTCGGTGCTTGAAGAGGTCGGCGGCTGGGCGGAATGGTGTATCACTGAAGATGCGGAACTGGGCCTGCGCATCTTCGAACGGGGCTACGAAGCCACGTATATCCCCCAGACATACGGGAAAGGGGTAATGCCCGACACATTCATCGATTTCAAAAAACAACGCTTCCGCTGGGCCTACGGTGCGGTTCAGATCCTGCGACGCCATGCGGCAGCACTTCTGTTCAAAAAAGACACCGATCTCACCCGCGGTCAACGGTATCATTTTATAGCCGGCTGGCTACCCTGGATGGCTGACAGCTTGAACCTCATCTTTACCTTGGCCGCCATCTGCTGGTCCATCGGCATGATATATTTTCCGATCAAGGTCGATCCGCCCCTGGTGATCCTCTCCGCCATGCCGCTTACCCTCTTTGTTTTCAAGGTGGGGAAGATGATATATCTTTACCGCACGAGAATAGGAGCCTCTGTCGGCCAGACCGTCGCCTCGGCCATTGCCGGACTGTCACTTTCACACACCATTTCCCAGGCCATTCTCATCGGTTTTGTCACCAAAGGTCTCCCCTTTTTCCGCACTCCGAAACAGGCCAAGTCCCACGCTCTTCTCCAGGCGCTGTCGACTGCAAGAGAAGAGGGGCTCATCATGACGGCCCTCTGGCTCTCTGCGCTCACCGTCGCGTTGCGACAGGGAACGGAGACGGCTGATATGCTGGTTTGGGTAATTGTCCTCCTGGTTCAGTCGATCCCGTACCTGTCAGCAGTGATCATGTCCCTTGTCAGCGGGTTTTCGCGAACGGAAAAGAAGATCATCAGCAGCATTACCGCGGCTCCCGAAACACATCAGGAAGAAAATGTTCCCTGCTGACAGCGTATAGGCAGCATAAAAATGGCCAGTCACTGAAAGCCGACCGGGAGGATGATTTATTATTATCCTCCCGGTTTTTTCTTGATGGACAGTTTGTTTCATGCCGTAACTTCTGCTTGACTCATTGCAAACCGCTGTTCCATACTTTAAAGAACAAAAAAAGCGATGGGGAAATTTCATACAAAGTCGCAACCGGCGATTTTGCGCCCCATCAGCACTCTTTTGTCACTGACAATGCCAGCAACCACTCCTCAAAATTTTCAAGGATTAATTGCCGCCGTCCAAGGTAGCGTTGTTGATGTCGCCTTTGACAAGGGCCTGCCTCCTCTCCACGCCAAATTAACGGCAGGGAAGAATAATGAAATTGTTCTTGAAGTTGCCACCCATATCGACGAAGAAACAGTTCGTGCCATTGCCCTTACTCCAACCGCAGGCATTGCCAGGGGTGACCATGTCATGACTGACGGAGGGCCGCTCACCATACCGGTAGGCGACGCTCTGCTCGGCAGAATGCTGAACGTCTTCGGAGAACCGGTTGACTTGAATGGGCCTCTTTCGGAAAATCTCGAAAAACGTTCCATCTATTCCCAACCCGTTCCCCTCTCCCGCCACACGGTTCAGCCGGAAATATTTGAAACCGGCATCAAGATAATCGACCTGCTTTCCCCTCTGGAAAAAGGAGGCAAAGCAGGTCTTTTTGGTGGGGCAGGAGTAGGCAAGACGGTTCTCATCACGGAAATGATCAACAATATGGTCGGACTTTACGAAGGGGTCAGTCTTTTCTGCGGTATCGGTGAACGTTGCCGTGAAGCGGAAGAGCTTTACCGGGACATGGAACAGGCGGGCGTGCTGGGCAAGACCGCCATGATTTTCGGCCAGATGAATGAACCGTCCGGCGCTCGTTTCAAAATCGGCCATGCCGCTCTTACCCTTGCCGAATATTTCCGTGACACCCGAAAGCAGGATGTTCTGCTTCTGATCGACAACATCTTCAGATTCATTCAGGCCGGGTCAGAGGTGTCGGGTCTCATGGGACGCATCCCTTCCCATGTCGGCTATCAGCCAACCCTTGCCACTGAACTTGCCGAACTGGAGGAGCGTATCTGCTCCACCATAAACGGTTCCATCACCTCGGTTCAGGCGGTATATGTTCCGGCCGATGATTTCACCGATCCCGCTGCGTCCCATACCTTTGCCCACCTTTCCGCTTCGGTTGTCTTGTCGCGGAAGCGCGCCAGCCAGGGCTTTTATCCGGCAGTCGATCCCCTTGCGTCGAATTCGAGCATGCTGACTCCGGATATCGTATCCGCGCAGCATTATGAGGTTGTACAAGGGGTCAAGCGGGTACTGGCCGAATATGAGGATCTGAAGGACATCATCGCCATGCTCGGCCTGGAAGAGCTTTCCGAGGCTGACCGCCGCACCGTTGCCGTTGCAAGAAGGCTGGAACGTTTTTTTTCCCAACCTTTTTTCACCACCACCCAGTTCACCGGTATGACGGGCAAGCTCGTCCCCCTTGCTCAAACCATTGAGGGCTGTGAACAAATTTTACATGGTGATTTTCTCGATGTGCCGGAACAGGCTCTGTATATGATCGGCGCCATCGACGAAGTGGATCGAACAAAGTATTCCGACTCCAAAAATGGTGCAGCAGATATAGAAAAAGATAATAACGATCTTGAATCATGAATCATATTTCCCTTGGCATCTATCTGCCCAGCAGAATTTTCCTGCAGATTGATCTTGTCAAAAAAGTGGTGGCGGAAGGGCTCGAAGGCTACTTCACCCTTCTCCCCCGCCACATTGATTACGTATCGGTGCTTGTTCCCGGCATCCTAACGGTGGAGGAACAATCCGGAAGGACTGTCTATTTTGCGGTGGACCACGGCGCACTGATCAAGCAGGGCGAAACCGTCAACATATCCACCAGAAACTGTGTCGAAGGAGAGGATTATTCGTCGCTCAGCAAAATCGTTGAAACCGAATTTTACCAGATCGACGATCTTGAAAAAAAAGCGCGTACCGCCCTCACCGGTCTTGAGCATGCGATGCTCCGGCGCTTTGCCGAAATGAGAAAAAAATGATGTTCGGCTCTATGCTGAACTGGAGCCACCAATGAAAAAAAGGCTGCCCAAAGAACATCTGCCGGAAATCATCGACAAAAAATCTTTGAAAAGGGATCGTGCTCAGAAAGAAAAACAACGACCCATATTTTTCGGCTTCGGCATGTTCGGCATGATCGGCTGGACCATAGCCGTGCCGGCTGTCATCGGAATATTCATCGGCCGCTGGCTGGACGGCCGGCATCTCGGCAGTACCACTATTTCATGGACTCTCACCTGTCTCTTTACAGGACTTTTTATCGGCGGCGTTGCGGCCTGGCACTGGATTAAAAAAGAAGGGGGGGGAAATTAAATGCATACTGCGGACTGGTTTATATTGTCAGCCATGCTTCCCCTCGGCTTTCTTCTGGGTGTCTTCTATTTCAAAGGTTTATGGACCACACTGAACCGTCTGCCGACTGCAACGGGCTTCGGCGGACGGATGATTGCGAGCTTCATGATCAGGCTGTGTCTCCTTATTCTGTCCTTTTATCTCTTGATGGGAAACGACTGGAAAAGACTCATTGCCCTCACCATCGGTTTCTGGTTTTCACGACTGGTTATGATCCGCCGCTATGGCAGTCACATTCCGACAAAAAATTGCGGGCAGTCGTCATGAAATTTTCACCTGATCAATTCATTCTGATCGATTGGGGTTGGGGCCACCTCAATGCGACAATTCTCTTCACCTGGCTGGAAATGGTTCTGCTGGTTGGTTGTTCGTGGCTCGTTACCAGAAAGCTCAGCAGCGGGATGAAGATAAACCGCCTGCAGAATCTACTTGAAGTCCTGGTTGGCGGGGTAGCCAACCATATAAAAGATATCACCAGGCAGAAGCCGGATCCATTTCTGCCATTTGTCGGCACCCTTTTTATTTTTATTCTTCTTTCCAACATTCTCGCCGTGATTCCCTTTTATCCGACACCGACATCATCCCTGTCCACCACCAGCGCCCTGGCGCTCTGCGTCTTTATCGCTGTGCCGGTATTCGGTCTTTCAACAAGGAGTTTGGGCAGTTATCTGAATGAATACATCCAACCTTCCCTGTTCATGCTTCCCTTTAATATTCTCGGTGAGATATCCCGCACTTTCGCCCTGGCAGTCCGTCTATACGGCAACCTGATGAGCGGCACTGTTGTCAGTTTTGTTCTCCTGCTCATCGTGCCTTTTTTCTTTCCGGTGATCATGAGCGCCCTTGGACTTCTCACCGGAACCATACAGGCCTATATTTTTGCCTTGCTTGCCATGATCTATATTGCGTCAATGCTCAAAAACGAAGAAACAAAAAACGGACCACCAACACAATCCCAAAAATAAGGGGGAAAATATGGAAACAATACCATTAATCGGTATGATGTCGGTGCTCGGAGCCGGTCTCTGTATGGGACTAGGCGCCATCGGCCCAGCAATCGGTGAAGGGCTGGCCGCAGCCGCGGCCCTGCGTTCCCTTGCTCAGCAACCTGATGAATCAGGGGCCATTACCCGTACCCTTTTTGTATCCATGGCCATGATTGAATCAACCGGTATTTATGCCTTTGTCGTCGCCATGCTTCTTCTTTTTGCCAACCCTTTCTGGGACTATGCGATCAAACAAGCCGGCGGCTGATCCATGAAAATCGACTTGTTTACATTTTCCGCCCAGATTATCAATTTTCTCATTCTGGTCTGGCTGCTGAAAAAAGTCCTCTACAAACCGGTTTTGCAGGCAATGCAAAAACGGGAGGACACTATTGCCGCAAGACTTGATGAGGCGCAGAGAAAATTGTCGGAAGCGGAAATCGAAAAACAGAAATATAAGGAAATGCAGCAGAAGCTTCATGAATCCGTTTCCCTGGAAATGCGGCGTGCAAAGGAAGAGGCTGACAAATTCAAGGAAGAACTGATCGAATCCGTGCGGCTTGAAGTGAATAAAAGCAGGTCCCAGTGGCTCGCCGCGGTGGATTTAGAAAAAGAATCATTTCTCAGGGAAACCAGTCACAACATGACAATGTATTTCCACCAGCTTGCCGGCAAGGCCTTCAAGGAGCTCGCGGGAGAAGACCTAGAGCTTCGTGTGCTCACGATTTTTCTTGATGAACTCGGAAAAATTCCCGCGGAAGAAAACAGGATAATCCGTAATGATCTGGAAAAGAACGCCACCCCAATTATCGTATCGAGCGCCTTTGCCCTTTCTCCGGAAACAAAAGACGAATTGCAAAAAACACTCGCCCCTCTCTGGGGAGAAACAACACTGAAAGAATTTATCGTTGACCGGACGCTTCTGGCCGGCATTCAAATCGAAGCGGGTGGAAAAAAAATCAGTTGGGATCTCGGCAGGTATCTCAAGGAATTTGAAGAGAACCTTGCCGTTTCACTGGAAAGAGAAAACATTGCCTGAGCCACATTGATCATATTATGCTGAAAGCATCCCTTGAAAAAGCCCAAAACGCCTTTGAACGATCACTGGATTCGCAACCCTTTGAACTCACTGCCGAAGATGTGGGTCGAATCATCTCTGTCACCGGCCCCGTTGCCATGGCAAATGGTCTTGCCGGAGTAACATCTGAAGAACTGGTGAGGATGGAAGACGGCACCATTGGAATGGTTGCAAGCCTTGATCCTGCCAAGGTCGGTATTATTCTGCTCGGCAGCTCGAACTTGATCAGGGCGGGACAGGAAGTGAAACGGCTGGGGCGGGTGGCCGATATCATTGTCGGCAACCAGCTTATAGGCAGAGTCATCGATGCCACCGGCAAACCCCTTGACGACAAAGGTGCAATCTCTGGTCTTCAGACAAGTCCTCTTGAACACCCGGCGCCTGCTATCATGGCGCGCAGTCCGGTGACTGATCCATTGCAGACCGGCATCAAGGTGGTGGACGCGCTGATTCCCATCGGCAAGGGACAACGGGAACTGATCCTCGGCGACCGGCAGACCGGAAAAACATCCATTGCCCTTGATGCCGTTGTCAACCAGCGGGACAAGGATGTCATCTGTATTTATGCCGCCATCGGCCAGAGAGAGTCGGGGGTGGCCAAAGTACTGAATGAACTCCGGGAACAGGGGGCAATGGAATACACCGTGGTTGTCGCTTCAAGCGGCCAGGATGCGCCCGGATTGCAATTCATCACTCCGTATGCGGCGACCACAATCGGTGAATACTTTATGGGACAAGGCAAGGATGTGCTCATCGTTTATGACGATCTCACCCGCCATGCCCGCGCCTACAGGGAAATTTCCCTGCTTCTTGAACGTTCACCCGGCAGGGAGGCATATCCGGGAGACATCTTCTATATTCATTCACGTCTTCTTGAGCGATCAACTCATCTCAGTTCTGAGCATGGCGGAGGTTCATTAACAGCCCTGCCCATTGTTGAAACAGAGGCACAGAATCTCTCCGCCTATATACCGACTAATATTATTTCCATCACTGACGGACAGATCTATCTTTCGCCTGATCTTTTTTCAAAAGGATTGCTTCCCGCCGTTGATGTGGGTAAATCGGTTTCTCGGGTCGGCGGCAAGGCCCAGAAAGCCGCCTACCGTGAACTGGTGGGCCAGCTCCGCCTCTCCTACGCGCAATTTGAAGAACTGGAGACCTTTGCCCGTTTTGCAACAAGGCTTGACGACAACACCAAACAGGCCATCGAACGGGGTAAGCGAGTCAGAGAGGTGCTCAAACAGAACAGATATGCACCGCTCAGGGATTATGAACAGGTCGCAGTCATGCTTGCACTGATCGCAGGACTGCTTGACCAGATTGACATCAGGGAAATCAAAGAAGCCGAGTCGACAATATGCAAAGCCATCTCCCGCGAGTTGCCCCATGTCTGCGAGAAAATTCGAAAAGGAGAAAAATTAACGGAAAACGACAATAAGGAACTGCTCGAAACCTGCCGGCAGTCTTTGCCGAATAAAGAAAAAAAGATCATCTGATGGACACGTTACAGGCTCTCGACAAACGAATCACCACCACAGCCAAGCTGCAGGGTATTGTCAAAAGCATGAAAACCCTTTCTGCGGTCAATATCCGTCAGTATGAGAGGGCAATGGCGTCTCTGGCAACATTTCTTGAGGTTATCGAGCTTGGACTGCAGACCGCTCTGAAGGAACAGCCATTCCCAAAACAACATGCCGCCAATCCGAACCGCCGCGGGCTCATTGTCTTCGGTTCGGACCAGGGACTCTGCGGCAGATTCAATGAACGTCTGGCGGATTTTGTCACCACCCAACTCGACGAGATGGGAATAACGGATCGTACTTCTGTGAAACTGCTGGTCATCGGCGCCCGTATCGGTGCCCGGCTCGAAGCCCTCGGTTACACCATTGACGAAATATTCTGGGTTCCGGGTTCGGTAAACGGCATCAACACCAACATCTACCAGGTGTTGCTCAGCATGGAACGCTGGTTGGAAGAGGACAAGATTCTTCAGGTGGATATTTTTTATAACCGATACGAAAAACTGACCGCGTCTGAACCAAGCCGGCACCCTCTACTGCCCATTAACAATGAACGCATGCGTGAACTGGGGAAACGCAAATGGCCGGGTCGTTCCCTTCCCTACTTCCGTGTCCCGGCCGACCAGCTTTTTTCCGGTCTCATCCGGCAATATCTGTTCGCCTCCCTCTACAGCATCCAGGCGGAATCCCTGGCCAGCGAACAGGCAAGTCGCCTCAGATCTTTGCAGAATGCGGAAAGCAACATCGAAGAGCACATCGAAGAGCTGCGGGGGGAATATCGCATCAAACGGCAGTCAACCATCACCTCGGAACTGCTTGATCTGGTGGCAGGCTTCAAGGCGACACTGAAAAAGAAAAAACCTTCAGCCGACGAACCTGAAACCATAACCACGAAACCGTAATTTTTTCTCCCCTTCGTTGTTTAATTAACCGAAACAGAGACCGCAATCAGGGCATATCGCGGCCGATGTCTGAAACTTGAAGCCGCAGGCAGGACAAACCGCCTGTTTTTCCTCGGGGTTGAAGACGGTGTCACAATGAGACAAATCATGGTGACTAATTGCCGTGGTTCTGTCGATGTAAGCCTGAACAACCGCGTACGCATCACGTCCATCTTCACGGAGAACCTGGAGAAGAAAGGACGATCCACAGCAACCCTTGCCACAGGAACTTCCTCCTCCCTCACTGGCAATAAGCACGGCGATATTTTCCTTTTGCAACTCTTTTTCAAGGAGTTTGACTTCCTTCATGTCTGCCTTGTGAATGGAAACGATGTCATCTTCAGGAGTTATATCCTGCCGACGGCTGTTTTTCCGGGACAGTGACCCTTTTTGACGTTCCATCATCTCTTTTCCACTCAAAAGGGTGATCCCGCAATCGGCGCAAACTATTATCTCAGCCCTGTATTCATCTTTACATTGAGGGCAGTACTTAAAATCGGGGTCAATCATCATGCTTGCTCCATTTCCGTAATTTTATAAAATGTACCGGCTCAGATCCTCGTTGCCTGCGATTTCAGCAAGTTGTTGCTTAACATAATCAGCAGTGACGACAAATTTCTGTCCATCCATGTCGGGGGCGTGAAAGGAAAGCTCCTCCAACAATCGCTCCATGATGGTGTGAAGCCGTCTGGCACCGATATTTTCCGTTTTGAGATTGACTGCAGCGGCAATTCGCGCCATCTCGCGGATGGCGTCTTCCTCAAATGACAACTCAATCCCCTCGGTTGCAAGCAAGGCGATATATTGCTTGATAAGAGCGTTTTTCGGTTCGGTGAGGATACGAAAGAATTCCTCTTCACCAAGGGGATCAAGCTCCACCCGAATGGGGAAACGGCCCTGCAGTTCAGGCACCAGATCAGATGGCTTGCAGAGATGGAAAGCCCCGCTTGCGATAAAAAGGATATGGTCTGTTTTCACCATGCCGTATTTGGTGGAAACAGTGGCACCCTCGACAATGGGCAGCAGATCGCGCTGCACCCCCTCCCTGGAAACCTCAGCGGATTGAACCGCACCTGACCGGGAGGCTATTTTGTCGATTTCATCAAGAAAAATGATGCCGGACTGTTCTGTTCGCTGGATGGCAAGCCGGATAACCTTATCCATTTCAATAAGCTTTTCCGCCTCCTCTTTTTCGAGGATGACCCGGGCTTCGGCAATTTTTAGTTTCAATCGCTGTCTTTTTCCGGGAAACATCTTGCCGAAGATGTCCTTCATACTTGACCCCATATCATCCATGCCGCCTCCCATGCCGCTGTTACTGAATATTTCGACAATAGGCATGCTCTGGGCTTGATCAACGGACATCTCGACGACTTTTTCTTCCAGTTTCCCTTCACGCAACATATTACGGAATTTTTCCCTGGTACTTTCCGTTGAAGAAGAGGATGCAGCCGCCCCAGACGACGGCAGCTCGGGAACTTTACCAAATGATGGCGAGGAAGGAGGAACCAGAAGATCAAGAAGCCTTTCCTCAGCCATGACAATTGCCTTCTCCCTGACCTTTTCCGCCTCTTCCTCTTTGACCATATTGACGGCAAGTTGCGTGAGATCGCGGATCATGGATTCCACATCGCGACCCACATAGCCCACTTCAGTAAACTTCGACGCCTCGATCTTTAAAAAAGGCGACTGGGCAAGATTGGCGAGCCTTCGCGCGATTTCTGTTTTGCCGACACCGGTGGGACCTATCATGATGATATTTTTCGGTGCGATTTCATCACGCAGGGGCGGAGCGACCTGCTGTCTGCGCCAGCGATTGCGCAGGGCGACGGCGACAAAACGTTTGGCATCCTGCTGGCCGATGATGAATTGATCAAGTTTGGTGACGATTTCTTTTGGAGTTAATGATTGCAGTGCTGTCATATTTTTTCCACAACTATATTTGTATTGGTGAAAACACAGATCTGACCGGCAATTTCCATGGCTGCCCGGCAGATCCCTTCAGCGTCAAGATCACTGTGACTGATCAACGCCTTTGCTGCAGACTGGGCGTAAGGCCCCCCTGAGCCGATGGCGAGGATGCCGTCATCCGATTCGATAACATCCCCCATACCGCTCAGGATGAAGGAGTTGTCCTTGTCAGCGGCGATAAGCATCGCTTCAAGTCTTCTCAGCATCTTGTCAGTTCGCCAGTCCTTGGCCAGTTCAACCGCGGCCCTGGTGAGGTTGCCGTTAAACTGCTCAAGTTTCTGTTCAAGCCTGTCAAAAAGGGTAAAGGCATCGGCGGTCGCCCCGGCAAAACCGGTAATGACCTTATTCTGATAAAGACGTCGCACCTTTTTTGCCTGATGCTTCATGATGGTATTGCCGATGGACACCTGCCCGTCTCCTGCCATGACGACATCACCCTTATGGCGGACACAGATGATTGTGGTTGAGCGAACAACCGGTTTTTCATGTTCCATATTTATTTTTCCGTAGTTTGTGAAGATTATAGTGAGTTCATTGCATTTGCTTTGTCATAAGGCATTACCATGAGTTATCCACGTTTTGCCTTGGGATGAGCCGCATCGTACACCTGCATGAGATGATCAACATTCAAGTGGGTATATTTCTGAGTGGTTGAAAGGCTTGCGTGACCCAGAAGTTCCTGCACGGTGCGCAGATCAGCCCCCATTTCAAGTAGGTGGGTGGCAAATGAATGACGCAGGGAATGAGGAGTGACCTGGGCCGCTATCCCGGCGCGTGAGGCATAATAACTAACGATCCGCTCCACGCTTCTCGTGGTGAGCCGTCCTCCCCTGTTGTTGACGAAAAGGGGTTTCCCATCGGTTTTTCTTCCGCGCTTTTCCCGGTTAACAAGGAGCTGCTGCCTCTCGGGCAGATAGGACTGGATCATGTCGACAGCCGGCTCACCCATGGGAACGAGCCTCTCCTTGTTTCCCTTGCCCCTTACCCTAACCATTCCCCCATGAAAATCAACCCTGTCGATATTTAATCCGGCAAGCTCGGAAACTCGTATTCCGGTGGAATAGAGGAGTTCGAGAACAGCCCGGTCTCTTAAAAAAAATGTATCGCGGCTACCGGGCTCTTCAAGCAGGGTGAAAACTTCATCAACTGTAAGAAAAACAGGAATATAGCGCCCCTGTTTCGGCATGGAGACAGTGGAGAAAGGATCGGCGGCAGCCAGATTTTCCTTAATCAGAAAACGGAAGAAGGTCCGAAGGGCTGATAGTTTTCTGGCAACGGAAGATGATTTGCATCTGGTGTTCAAATGATAGACAAAAGAACGGACGAATTGGGCAGCAGGCGCGATAACATCGACACTGTCACCGGCAAATGAAAAAAACTCTTCTATGTCTCTCCGGTAATTAGTAACGGTGTGAAGAGAATATCCTTTCTCAACAGTGAGCCACTCTACAAAAAGGGGAAGAAACTGTTCACCGTGTCCGGCTTTTTTCTGAAAGGTGTCGCTCATTCTTGCGTTCTACCAACAAGGGTGTTAAATATATCAGTTCTGTTTTGTTTACAGATTTTTTTTCAGCGATGCCGTCTCTGTTCACCGGTATCGCTGAAAAAGGTTGGGCCGGCTTACCGTTGACGATGATCTCATGATGTATCGTTGCCGAAACTCGGTGCAATAACTATTTACGAAGCAACAGTGTTTCGTCATCAATTCAGCTTAAATACCACGTTCATCAGACCATGGCCAAAAAAAATTTCGAATCAGCTTTAACTCGCCTGGAAGAAATAACCAGAGAGCTTGAAGAAGGGGAGCTCGGTCTGGACATGTCCCTGAAAAAATTCGAGGAAGGCATGAAGCTTGTCCAGCTCTGCAATCAGAAACTGGATGAATCACAGAAACAGATAGATATCCTGCTCAGAAAAAACGGTGCGTTCAACCGCGTTCCCTTTGACCCTGAAAACGACCTGTCAGAAGAGAATTTGTAAGTGAACATCAAGGATTATCTTCACGAAAAAAGAGTACAGGTTGAGCAGGGACTGGAACGGCTCATGCTGCAACCTGAAGGCTTGCTGGCAGATCACATCGCGGCCATGCGTTATTCGCTTTTTGCCGGGGGAAAACGGATCCGTCCGGTTCTCTGTCTGGCTGCAAGCGAAGCGCTGCATGTTGACCCTTCTCCTTATCTTCCCCTGGCCTGCAGCCTTGAATGTATTCACACCTATTCACTCATTCACGATGATCTGCCGGCCATGGACGATGACGAACTCAGACGCGGAAAACCTACAAACCACATGATTTATGGTGAGGCCGGCGCCATCCTCGCCGGTGACGGACTTTTTTCCTTTGCCTTTGAGCTACTTTCCGCACCAGGCATGGACAGCCTGCCCAGCAATGACAGATTACGCATTGTCAATATCATCGCCAGGGCCATAGGCCCCCAGGGCATGGTGGGCGGTCAGTCCCTTGATATGGCTTCAGAGGGGAAATCGATTCCGTTTTCCACCCTGCAGTATCTGCACAGCTGCAAAACAGGGGCGCTGATCACCGCTTCGGTTCAGACAGGTGCCATCATCGGACACGCTGATGATGAGCAGTTTGAGGCTCTTACTTCCTATGGCAGACAAATCGGGCTTGCCTTCCAGATCGTCGATGATCTGCTGAATGTTGAGGGAACGACAGAACAGCTGGGCAAAGCGGCCGGATCGGATGCGGAGCAGAACAAGGCAACATATCCCTCCTTCTTCGGAGTCGAAAAAACACGACAGTTGGCCAGGGAGGCGATTCACAGCGCGGTTGATGCCTTGTCTTCCTTTGACCATGAGGCGGAACCTCTCCGCGAACTGGCTCGATATATTTATGATAGAAAAAAATGATTGCTGACAAAACCATTCTTTCAACAATAAACTCTCCTGTTGATCTCAGAAATCTGGCCGAAGAAGATCTTGCCCAGCTGGCGCGTGAAATCCGCGGAGAAATCATCCAGACGGTTTCACGGGTCGGCGGTCATCTTGCACCTTGCCTCGGCGTGGTCGAGCTGACTCTGGCCATCCATTATATTTTCAACACGCCGGATGACAAATTGATATGGGATGTCGGCCATCAGGCATACGCCCATAAACTGATCACCGGACGCAGGGATTCTTTCCATACCCTCCGCCAGCATCAGGGCATCAGCGGTTTCCCCAAACGAGAGGAGAGTGAGTATGATGTCTTTGACACCGGCCACAGCAGCACATCGATATCAGCCGGCCTTGGCATCAGCATAGCCAATCATCTCAAGGGGACTGCTAATAAAACCATCGCAGTTATCGGCGACGGTTCCATGACCGGGGGAATGGCCTTTGAGGGCCTAAACCAGGCAGGCCACCTGGACAAGGACTTGATCGTCATACTGAATGACAACGAAATGTCCATATCCCCCAATGTCGGTGCTCTTTCCAGTTTTCTCAGCCGCAAATTGACGGGGCGCGCCATGGTTCGCGCCAAACAGGATCTCAGCCAGTTTCTCAAACATTTTCACAATGTCGGTGAAAACATTCTCCAGGTGCTCAAAAAAAGCGAGGAAAGTCTGAAGAGTTTTTTTACGCCGGGCATGCTTTTTGAGGCGCTGAAATTCGAATACATCGGCCCTATTCCCGGTCACAAACTTGAGAATCTGATTGCCACTTTCCGCAACGTCCGAGACTTCAGCAAAGGCCCGGTTCTGATCCATGTCATAACCACAAAGGGAAAAGGCTATGGACCAGCTGAAAAAAATCCCGGCTCATACCACGGAGTCGGCCCGTTTGACATTGAAACCGGCCAGCCGTTGTCGACAAAAGCGGTCGCTCCCTCCTACACCAAGGTTTTTGGCGATACCATAGTGGAAATAGCCGAGAAGGATCCACGCGTCGCGGCCATCACCGCTGCTATGCCGGCCGGTACAGGTCTGACCAAATTTGCTGAAACATTTCCAGACAGATTCTTTGATGTAGGAATCGCCGAACAACATGCTGTTACTTTTGCAGCCGGTCTCGCCATTGAGGGTATTCTTCCCGTGGTGGCTATCTATTCAACTTTCATGCAGCGTTCCCTGGATCAGGTAATCCATGATGTCTGTCTGCCTAATCTGCCGGTTACTTTTGCCATTGACCGGGGAGGACTTGTCGGTGATGACGGGCCAACCCACCATGGGGTTTTTGATCTCTCTTTTTTGCGCAACATCCCCAATATGGTTATCATGGCGCCCAAAGACGAGGCTGAACTGCGCGACATGCTGCATACCGCCATCTTCATGCCCTGTCCCACTGCTGTGCGCTACTGCCGTGGCAACGGCGAGGGAGTTGAATTAACACCTGAGCCCGGCAAAATCCCTTTCGGTAAAGGTGAACTTCTCCGGGAGGGGGACGATGTGCTTCTTCTTCCCGTCGGCAACCGTGTTTATCCTGCGCTAGAAGCAGCGGAAGGGCTTTACAAGATCGGCATCAACGCCGCTGTCATCAATCCTCGCTTTGTCAACCCCCTCGATGCGGAACTCATCTGCCTCTGGGCGGAAAAAACAGGCAAGGTTATCACCATTGAAGACAATGTTAAAAAAGGCGGTTTCGGCAGTGGCGTGCTGGAGCTTTTCGCCAGAAAGGGAATTTACAGCCTTCAGGTGCGTATTCTCGGCATTCCTGATCGTTTCATCGAACACGGTCCCCAGGATGTTTTACGCCATATTGTAAAAATTGATACCCCGGCCATCATCAGCAACGCCTTGGAGCTTGTCGGCAAGTGATCATTTCATTGCACAGTCAGGTATACCGGAAAACATTGAAAAGAGACAATACCGACGGCAATCCGGCACTGGTATTGGCTTAAATGCTTTCCGGAATCAAAAACAGGTTCATCGACCGCCCAATTCCTCCATTTCTCTGGGCCTTTACCACCTATTTTGCCGAAGGATTCCCCTATTCCCTCATTCGAACCATTTCCACTTTCTTTTTCCGGTCAAGCGGTGTCAGCCTTGAAGCAACAGGACTGACTTCCCTTTTTGGCCTGGCGTGGATCTTTAAATTTCTTTGGGCTCCTTATCTTGATTCATTCGGTACAAAAAAGAAATGGCTCCTGCTCACCCAGGGGATCCTGGTTGTCTTTTTTATACTGATTTCCATATCGGCTGAACAAGCATGGGCGCTGCCTCTTGTAGCCCTGCTTTTTTTTGCGGCAAGTTTTATTGCCTCAACCCACGACACTGCCATAGACGGTTACTACCTTGAAGCCCTTGACCATTCGGGTCAGGCAAAATTTGTCGGATATCGGGTAATGGCCTACAGGGTAGCCATGATGTTCGGCAGTGGGGTTATTCTCACTTTGGGGGCTCGCAGCGGATGGTCAATTGCTTTTATCGCGTCGACCTTCATTCTCGCACTTCTCTTTTTTTTCCATTACACCTTTCTACCTGCTTGCGAAAAAGAAAAAACAAGCATAAAAACACTTGTAACAAACCTCATCTTCACCCCACACATCATCTTTCTACTTGTCGGCCTATCGATTCTCTCGGCAATCCTTTTCGTCGAAAAAATACGCATTTTTCTCGTCAGTCTGCCTTTGGCCAATCTGGTCGGGGTGTTTCTCCTGTTATCCCTGTCGATTCTTGTTTTGATGCGCGACAAAATGGTTGCGCGCATCAAGGAAAAACCTGATTCCATTTTCGGGAGAGCCTTCATATCTTTTATCGATCAGGAAAGGATTGGTGTCATCATATTATTTATCGTTTCCGTACGCATCGGGGAATTCATGCTGTCCGCCATGGCTGGCCCTTTTTTTATTGATGCGGGTTTGAAAGGACATTACGGCTGGATCACCGGTGCGGTGGGGTTACCATGTTCCATTATCGGCGCCATGACAGGCGGATGGCTTATCTCCCGCTATACATTAAAAAAAATGATCTGGCCTTTTCTGATGGCCCAGAACCTGACTAATATAACCTATATGGCGCTTGCCTTTCATCTGATCGGCTACGGACAGGGTGGAATGGAGATAACATCGGGGGGGGCTGTTTCTTCATCAGACATTCTCCTTGCCTGCGGGGTTGCCTCTTTTGACTATCTGGCGGGGGGGCTTGGAACAGCGGTGCTCATGACCTTTCTCATGGGACTGTGCAAAGAAAATTTCAAGGCTGCACATTATGCCATCGGGACAGGACTGATGAGTGTTTCCGGCGTCTATGCGGGCTCTTTCAGCGGATTTCTGGTGGACTGGTGCGGTTACGGGTTTTTCTTCGGACTAAGCTTCATTTTTTCACTGCCGGCCATGGCTTTTATACTTTTTCTGCCATGGCCGGCAGTGAAAAATCGGGTAAATTAAATTTTTATTTCTTGTCGAGCAACTTCAGAATTTGCGGGGTGATATCGGTTGATTCATCCGCATAGAGAAGTCCTGTTCTTGAGCTTAAACCCTTTCGAGTATTTTCAAATATAAGAAGGTAGTTTTCCTTCTTCCCATATTCGGTAATCAGTTCATGGAGATCTTTCAAAATCGGCTCCATGATTTTCTTTTCGAGTTGTTTCAATTCAAACTGGGCATCATCTGTTTTCAGTTTAAATTCTCTCATCTTCATCTGGTAGTCGCGTTCTTTTTGTTCAAGAATTTCACGGCCCCAGACGGAACGTTTCTTTTCTATTTCTTCACCCAAACCTTCAAGGGTTGACTGTTCCTTGCCGAATTTATCCTGAAATTCCTGAACTTTGGCTTCCAGTTGTTTCTGGGCCTCTTGTCCTGCTTTTGATTGGGTGAGAACTTCCTGCAGACTTATAGTAGCGACCTTTATTTTATCCGCAGAAAAAGCCTGGCCCGGAATAAAAAAAAGGCAAAACAAACTGACGACAAAGAAAAAATGAACAGTTCGATACAGTTTCATGGCTCACTCCTGATTCAGCATGCAACTCCGGCTTGCACCGGGAGATATTGCAGCTCTTTATTAAGATAACAATTTTCTGACCTACATGCTCATTCAACTCTTTTGTATTCTTAAAAGAAACAACCCATAATATTTTCGACAATCAACGGGAATAATGAGGAATTTATCGGGAAGTCCGGATCGGTTTACAGAAGAATTTATGGCATCAGTAGAAATAAACGAATATTGGTGAATATTATGTTATCCACACGAAATCAACGTCATTAATAATACAGAAAGTTACATTGTACGCTATACAAAAAAGCCGGGAATGACTGACAGCAGTCTTCCCGGCTTTCGGTGGGCACTACAAGGGATTCTTAGCGAATTACAAAATCATCGCGACGATTCTGGGCCCATGAATATTCATCATGGCCATAAAGAAGCGGTTTTTCCTCGCCATAGCTCACTGTGTTCAAGCGGGCCTCGTCAACTCCAAGATTAACGAGATATTTCTTTGCCTGCTGAGCCCTGCGCTCACCAAGAGCCATGTTGTACTCATTGGTGCCTCTTTCGTCACAGTTGCCCTCGACACTGATCTGAACGGTAGGATATGCTCTGAGGAAATCCCCATTTCCCTCTATCCTTGATTTCTGATCATCACGAATATCCGATTTGTCAAAATCGAAATAAACGGGAAGCATGGGACCGTGGGTTCTTCCTTCGGAAATTTTTGCATTAGCGGCGGAGTAAGGATTGGAATCAAGTGATTCATCACTCCCCATCCTGTCGCCAACATCAACCCGCGGTTTTTCAACTGGTGCAACCGGTGCTTCCTCGGTGGGGACTGCCTTTTTGGCACAACCACCGGAGAGGAAAACCACTGACAACATTAAAGAACCTACTGCCAACATCCGAACATGTTTCACCTTCATCATTTTGCCTCCTTTCTCGACAAAAAAACACTGAAGTTCAGAATAAAAAAAAACCTGCAAAAAAATATTTTTTCAGGCTATAACAACTTATAGTAAATAAAAATAAAAATTCAATATTTTTTTAAACTTGAACTTTAATTATTCATACTACCCTCCTTCTACAAAAAGTTCAAACAACAATTCTTATATTATACACTTCTCTTCTTTAATTTTCTTGCAAAATTTATCGATTAGGTAAAAAATATTATTCAACTTTATCATTCTGATTCATTTTGCAACAAAGGACTAACAATATTAATGAATAACTATATCGCAACCAACCGATGGGGAACATTTTTCGGAATAACTCAAAAAACACTCGACACCGTCTGGAATAACCTCACCTCTCCTGACGGTAACTCCGTAATCTATATTTCCATGGAAATCGGTGCCGACAGAGACGTTTATCATCCGATCAAAACAAGACTCCAGCAAACGGCAATCGACAAAACGTCATCAAATGTGATGCGTCATTTTTCAAAACTTTTCCTCCATGGTCCAGATAAAATTCCTAATTACAGTGGCGGACTGGGTATTCTGGCAGGAGATACCTTAAAAAGCTTTGCCGACCTCAAGATTCCGTCGATCGCGGTTTCCCTTCTTTATCGTAAAGGCTATTTTTCCCAACTTGTCGATTCTCGCCTTGGCCAGATATCGACAGCAACAGATTGGTCTCCGGAAAATACACCAACGCTCTACCTCATGAAAAATCCTGATTTTCCAGACCTGCCCTTGGAGATCGAAGTCCCATTTTATGACGAAAAGGACCGGGAAATACTGGCCATTGCGAGACTCTGGATGAAAATGGAGGTGAACTCCAACCTTGATTTTTTTGTACCGGAAATCTTGCTTGACTTCAGCGTCCCTTCTTCACCTGAATTTATCAGACAGGTATCCCAGAGACTTTACGAAAGTGTTTCAGATCAGGCAAAAGCAGTTCAGCGGAGACTGCTTGGCGCCTCAATTGTCGCTGTAAAGAAAAAACTCGGTCTGACCAACAACACATTCCATCTCAATGAACAGCATGGTGTCATCCTCGTTTTGAGTCTTATTGCCGAGCGACTCATGGAAAAAGTGGGCAAAGACTACCAAGCCAAGGCGACCGATGCCGATATCTTGCTGGCTGCGGAACATGCTGCCAAAAATATCGTTTTCACCATCCATACACCGGTCAAGGCGGGACATGACCGTTTTGAAAAAAGCATTATCAGCCAGATCGGTCATGCATTTTGCGGCAAAATTTTACATCTGCTCGCCCAGGACGAAGAAAACCCCAACCAGTATAATTTCACAGCCCTTGCCATGCGTGTCAATCGCGCCACCAACAGCGTCAGCAGACTTCACAAGGAAGTAACCCGCAAACAATTTCCCCAGTTTGCCGACAAAATAAGCGCCATTACGAATGGTGTCCACCATCTGACATGGATTAGTGATGCAAAGGCAGCGCTTTATGACAATTTCACAGAGCTGAAAAACTGGAGGGAAGATCCTTCCGTCTTTATCAATGCCGGTATTCTTCTTTCTTCGGAAATTTTCCGTAAATCATTCGAACAGGCCTGGGAACAAGACACCATTAAATTAATCAACTATATCAACGAAATGCTTGCCTTGCACCGCAAGCAGATGCATGAAACATGGATTGATCCGCCAAATTATCTATCCAATCTCGACGATGGTGTCCATGAGCTCAATCCGGATGTTTTCACCATAGGTTTTGCAAGAAGATTCTCAACCTATAAACGAGCTGATCTTATTTTCGACGATATAGCGACACTTGCCGACATCATTGTCAGAAACAATTTTCCAGTCAACTTCATATATGCCGGCAAGGCCCACCCTTCCGACGAACCGGGCAAGTCGATCATCAAACTTGTGCTTGATATTCAGGAGGACCTGTATATCAAAAGTAAAGGCCTGGCCAAGTTGATCTTTATCCCAGGTTATGACATGAAGATTGCAAAAATGATGGTCTCAGGTGTCCACGCCTGGCTCAACAGCCCAAAACGCCCTCTTGAGGCCAGCGGCACCAGCGGCATGAAGGCCGCATTGAACGGCATCCCCAACATCAGTACCATGGACGGCTGGTGGGTTGAAGGATATCATGAGGGTCGGACCGGGTGGAAATTCGGCTTCGAGTCCGCCATAGACGATGCCAGTCTCAGTGAATCGCCTAACACACTCCTCTATGAACAGGATTCTGATTCATTTTACGAAATTTTCCCTGAAATTCTGGCAACATTCTACAATGTTGATCAGCACTCAAAATATATTGATAAGTGCATCTGCAACCTGCAATTGAACTGCCCTATCTTCAACACTCATCGCATGGCTGCCGAGTATGTGGAAAGGTACAACATAAAATTGCCCGATGGCGTAAAAAAACGTCTGCAACGGTTGCAAAAAATCTATCAAAGCGACACTTAAGGATCCCATAAAAAAATAAAGATTTCTCCGCGGCTGCCGATTAGTCATTTATACCCATAAATGAATAAAACCAGCCTGCGGAGAAAAGTCATGACAAATCCCATCAACAATACCACCACCCCCTCCTGCTTCCAAAATTACCGCCTCCCCTCGCCAAATGAAAAAGGACTTGCCAGCTACAGGGAATCACTTGCCCGGAGTAGCGAGGCCAATATCGCAATAACAACTGCTGAAGGGGATATGGTTACTATTTCCCATTTCGCAGAGTACTCCTCTTCACAGAGTGCCGAAAAATGGTCCTCACCTTTGCAGCAGGGCATGAACTTCACTAACTCCCAGATCAACGTAAACTCGTTCAATCTTTCTGTAACGGGAGATCTTAACGAGGTGGAACTGGCTGATATTGCCGACCTGTTAAACGACCTTTCCTCCATTGCCGGACATTTTTACAATGGCAATTTGGGAAAGGCAACGGAAGAGGCACTGACAATAGGCGACATGGGATCCATTGCCCAGCTTTCTGCTTCTTTCAATTATCAGGAAAAATGGTCGGCCTCCCAGTTGACAGGATATCATCCTTTGTCTACATCTGACTCATTTGGAGAAAAGCTTGCGGAAAACTTTGCCGAGATAAAGTCGATTATAGACGAAGCTTACACGGAGGAAATGAAATACGCTGAAATGTTGCAGGCACAATGGCAACAGATAAAGGATTTCCTTGATGCGAGAAACATGGAACAGCGAACGAGAGAAGATTCATTCAATTCCCGCGAGGATAATGACATACCCGCAGCCCGTCAAATGATGCATCGGATCAGGGAAACCATGGAAAAACATCCGAGACTCACACCATTTAGTCTCCCTCTTGCCCATCAAGCGATAGACCAGGAAGATAAAAAAATACCCTTATACTCCCTGTCGAGCCAGAAAAACATGCTTAAGGATAATTTCCTTGATGAGTTCAACAACTGGTTATACGAGGCCTGAGGCAAAGAGGACATCTGAGAAAACAAAAAAAAGGGATTGCGTTGTCACCCGCAATCCCTGACTATACCTGGCGGGGCCGACGAGACTCGAACTCGCGACCTCCGGCGTGACAGGCCGTTTTTTAGCGCACAATCTCCGTATTTACAAGGGTTTCACGACCTCACAAAACCGTTTTCAGCCACCAAAAGCCACCTAAAAAGCCACCAAATTTTGTTTGCTTACAGCTTAACATCTTGGACGATCACACAAACGCTTGAAGCCCTTTTTTATCAATTATGTCTAACAATTTTTGAGCGGCACCGGTGGGTTTTTTGTTGCCTCTTTCCCATTTCTGAACAGTCGATGGGCTGATGTTAAAAACTGAAGCTAATGCTGCCTGGCTCAGTTTGAACTTTTTTCGGATAGAAATGATTTTTTCGGGTGTATACTCTTGAACATCAGGCAGACAGAGATTTTCAATATTTTTCATTGTGATTTCGTCTACCACACCACTTTTATTAAGATCCTTTATTGTCTTTGTTATTGATTCCGCGATTGATTTTCTCATGGTTGCACCTCTATGAAGTCTCCGGCCTTGCGCGGCTTTATGCGCAAGGTCCGGTGGAATGATGGGTTGGGCATCGGGCTACACATGAGGAAAACTCGGATTGTGCGCGACCTCCCACAGAAAGCCGTCTAGGTCAGTGAAGTACCCAGAGTAGCCGCCCCAGTCCGTGGGTTGCCCCTTCTTCGTGACTTTGGCACCGAACGCGGCAACACGCTCAAGCAATGCATCTACTTCAGCCGGAGAGCGGACATTGTGCGCAAGAGCAAAGCCGCGAAATCCAGAGCCCTGCGGCGAAAGACCTGCATCGGCGGCCAAACTTTCCCATGACCAAAGAGCGAGCCATGTCTTCCCAAGCTCAAAAAAAGTGACCGACGGAGGGGTTTCGATCCGGGGTAGGCCGAGACACTTTGCGTAGAACCGAGTAGCTCTTACCAGATCGGAGACACCAAGCGTAATCAGGCTAATGCGTGGTTCCATGGCGTGTTCCTCAAGATGCCCAACGCTTGCGGTGAGACGCGGGTAAACGCGCATGCGTTTATCGCGTCGAACTCGACCGCTTGGTTAGCTGTTTTTTTTGTAATGGTATATTAATGGCCCTACAACCAATAACACTACAATGAAGGGGAAAAGTATAAAGAATAATAAACCATCAAATATTAAAAACCAGGCAATACCCTGGGCAATAGCCGCTTTTCCTGATGGACTAAGATTGTTGTATTCCACATATTTTATTGATAAAAACAATATTCCCAGTAGTACACAAAGAGTAATTCTTGGCCATTTGTTTTCATCCAGATATTTGAATACATGGCCAATAAATTGTATGGAATATTTCTTTGCTGTTTTGAAGTGTTTCTTGATGAATTTTAAAGATGGAGTAACTGTCTTGTCGTAGGTTAAAGCTATGAATACTAGAAATATAAAAGATGAAATGGATATGTAAAAAAGAAATTTCATTTTGATTTAATTGCTGATATTCATAATTGTGCAGCTAACGAGTCTGTAGGAAAAGTCCTACAGGGTGACTTGTTTTTAATTTCTTGAGGGTTTCCACAAAATCTTTATCGTCTAACTATCTAAAATAACAGAACTTTTCACCTCTGCCTGAGTTGTCATGTCCCTCACTTAATCGAGACTGCCTTCAAAACTCAAGTAACACCTTGAAAATATGGGTTTTTTACCTTTAGTTCACCGCTCTTTGCGGCAAGATA